>NZ_FXYY01000045.1 GCF_900169165.1 Brevibacterium linens ATCC 9172 | reverse complement strand
GAACGGCAGGCTGGAACACCTACGTGGATCGGCGCTGGGGTTCCGGAACCTCACCCACTACATCGCCCGAAGCTTGCTCGAGACGGGAGGATTCAGACCCCGATTACACCCCTAACTGCGAAGAGCCACCTAACTATTACAACGACATCCGACCAAACAACCACAGGCAGACTCAATACATAGCCGATTCAGAGCCCAGGGCTATTTTAAGTCCACGAATAAACTCGTCATCACTCGGAGGGTTATGCCCCTCAACCCCATCATACTCTACCACTTCAATACAGCTTAAGTTACCACCTCGCGCCGATGCCGCTAAAAACGCCAGGTAGTCTTTCCTGTAATGAAAATCGTTAACATTATTGCAATAGACAACTCTCGACGCAATCGGTTTCTCATAATATTTGAGAACGGAAGTACGAGGCGACACTTCGTTTGCAAACGACACAATATCCTCCACTTTTCCAGAAATGCGCTCGTATACGTCAGGCCACACAGCGGCAACATAAGCCTTCTGCGATGCATAGCTAGTTCCACCACTGAGATATGACCCTATGGCAGTCTGCGGATTGAACACTAGCGCCGTTGACCCAGGCATCATGGCTCCCGCACGAAGTGCAGCAAACCCACCACCGGACGACCCGGAGTGAACTATCGACCGAGCATGACCCAAGGCCGCGACTCGCCGCACAATGCGAACCATATTCTCAATGATTGCCCATTCGTCCCCACCTTCGAACCACGCTAACTCTAGTTTGTCATCAGTCGCCAGCAAAGGATCTGCAAAGTAAACGGAGCTAACCGGCAAACCGCTGAGACTACCAACACGCTCGAAAAGCGGAATAGAAACTTTCGAACGGTCAATTGGACCGTGAAAACTGGACACCAGTGGCTTTCCACGGTTACCAAGAACTGCAAACTCGATGCTGTAACCTCGGTCCGAGACAAACCGCCAACGACTAATCTCATCCTGTGGTGGAAACTTCACGTCACGAAGATCGTCGATCTCGTTGATGTCATTTTCCGCGTTAGTACTAAAAAAATTACTTAGAGACAACGTCTTCGACCAAGATTTACGCGACAACCCACGTTCAGGAACAATATTATACGAATCAAGGATAGATTCATCCAAAAACACCTCATCTTTAACCGAGGACAGAGGCATATTCGAAATTGGCGCCTTCATTCCAGACCGCCAATCTATTCGTATTCCACCGTAGTGCCGGGCAATAATTCCCTCTGCTATTGAGCGATTCGCATTTTCGACACCATGAACCAGATAGTGGCTGTCTCGAGGGATTCTAGAGGGCACACAGGCATACTTTCCAGCCATCCACGGGCTATCTACGCGGTAGTAGGCGTAGTCGCAATGCAACCGGTAGCCTCTGCTCCTTTCAGGCGGAAGCTGCATGGTCGTTATTTGTAGAATTTGCCGTCTTGGATACCTAAGTTCGGCTATATCGCTAGATTCTAAGATGTCACAAATCGACCGCCCGTCTTCAGAGAATGCAAGCTCATCTATATCCTGTTGGATCACAGATTTTGCGTCAGTTAAAACATATCTCATGGCGTGTTCTAAAACCTGATGTTGCCCGAAATCCGAGTCCCAAACCTGGTTGGGTCCGCCAGTAGCGCCGAAGGGTATATCCCAATCTACTACACAGCCAACTGCGATTGAATCGATACTTTTAAGTAGTTTTTCGACAGCTGACACATCGTACAATGTGCTTCTATTATCATAAATAAGAACAGCGTCAATGCCGTGATGAACCGCGTGAAACTCAACCCAGTAGCGTATCCATTCCAAAGGGTTATTTTGCTGTTGCGTAACCAGCACTCGCCGCCCCGAGAAATCGGACACAATTCTGTTAATTTCGATTAGAACATCGCCTTCAGTGTTCTTTAGCAAAATTTCGCTTCCGCTTTTCACGCCGTGAAGTATTGTGCGGGAGATCCTGTGGTGATCTCGACTCTCAACCTTCCCAAGAAAGCGGTCGCCGTCTATGAATATCTCTGAACTGAGAATCCTATCTCTAGTATTAAGCAAGGGCGGACCCAGCAGTTCAACACCCTCTTCGATGAAAAATGCATCTGAGAACAAAGTATGAAAATCGAATCGCTGCATATAGTCATCTTGCTGGTCTTCTCTACGGCGAGGCACTTCGCGCAACAGATTACCGGGAAACTCTACCCGATGGTGTGAAATGTTTACGATTTTACTCATTGCCAATCCTTTATCGACATATTCGCGTGTCTTGAATACCTTCTAGTCGTACAGGACCCTCGATGATTAGAGCGGGTCGCCGGCAACCCTTCGAACAGAAGTGCTCGCCGTAGTCGCGGACAATCTGCGTGTCCGATCACTATCTGAGACAACTAGGTAGCAAGCTCCGCCTTAAATGCACGCTATTGCGACACAACACCTCCAAGAACAACTTCGTATCATATCGAAATGCGCAACCAATTTTCCGAGTAACACGATTCTATTCGCTGACAGTATACAAAGGTTCTAGCATCCCAGCGCAGAGATCATAGCCCCGTCAACGACAGATTGAGAATGAGTCCTTCGCAACACATCTCGGGTCACAGTCACTGCATTCTCATAGTCGTCTTGTCGAAGTAGACCTCGAAGATCCGCAGCGACGGAAGTCGGCCTAAACCGCATAACACCGTGGTCACCAAAATTGCTCCAGATCCCTGCCCGCAAATTCGTACGGACTTGGAGGCCTACGTTGTTTCGTGCCCCGCTACCTACACACAGCGTTCCCGCCGCTACACAGCGCACTGCTCCCATGCCGGCCGCAACGCAAAGGACCGAAGTACGCATAATTTCGGGCATCGCTTCAGGTGGTACCCAACCGTGAAACTCAACTTCGGCTCCCGAAATTCCACTAAGTCCCGCCCTGTATTCCGCCTCAAACGTGGGACGAGCTGGTCCATCACCAAAAACATCAAGTTTCCACTTCAGGTCCGGACGTAGCTCAGCTCCAATCGACATTGCTTCTAAAGCGACGTCAATCTGGGGCGTCTTATCATGCGAAAGTCGCGCGGCAGTCGTGATGCGAGCAACGCCGTCTGCGATTCTGGCCTCGAAAGGTACCACCTCACGATCGAATAGTGAATCAGAGGCAGCGTTGGGAACGCAACACACCTTCCAAGGCTCAACCCTTCCGAAGCGCTGGCAAAAATGAACCAACGAAGGGCTCGCGGCTAGAATCCCGGACACTAAATGTGACCAGGAATACATATGATCGTGATAAGCGCCATGAACCATGACAACGACCTCTGTCCCGATTCGCTTTGAAAGCTCAAGCGCCAACATCCGTGCCTCCGGCGCATGTGCAAAGATCAGATCGGAATCCCTAACTTCCGGGCTTTCCAACAAAGACGGTATAAAGGTTTCCCAACTCGCCCAGTCTAGCTTCAAGAATCCAGCACCTGTGGCGCGAGCACGTTGCTCAAATAGATCTCCTGAACCTACAAATGTGACAGAGTGGCCTTCACTAATCAACGCGCTAGCTGCATCGATAGTCCACTCATGAACGCCTCCCCAATCAGCAACCGTACGAACTGGCATCAAGATACTGCGCTTCAATTACCTGCACCCCCCAAATTTTAGAACCATTAGTCCATATATACATCGGCCGATTAGTATTTCGCTAACTTTAATCCAACAGCAGCCAGTAACGAACCGACGCGCTCGAATGCTCCAGGTGACCAGTCCGAGTTATCGACATGTATTTCGTCAATGCTCAAATCGTTAGACAATAAAATTGCTGCTGCAAGTGATCCCCCTGCGTACTTCCTTTGAATATCACTGTCGTCATGGAGAAAACTATTCGATGCAATTAGGAAATGGTGTAGGTTAAATAGAGCTCCTGACCAATCACCCAAAGGCACTACTTCCAAAAGCATAAACTCGTCATCTAACGTACTCTCGGGACGTTTCTGATTGGAAAATAGACCATCGGACCGCACCAGTTTTGCCGACACGCCAGTTCTATATTCTGGCGTTTCTCTAACGACGTTGCCCACGTGGAAAAATCCTGTTCCCCTCAGGTAATCAGAAACTGCCAGGTAGGCAGTTTCACTTATGGCAGGACCGGACGACCACCGACCAACAATGGAAGAGCCGAAGCAAAGCGCAGCTGCAACCCATAGGCGGTCATAAGTCACGTCATCAATCCTGGCGCTGAGTATCAGGGGAACTGCGTGATATTTCTCTACCGAATCTTCACTCTTCGAGAAACTCATTACGCAACGGCCGTTTGAAAGATTAAGAAGCTGAAGACTCATTGTACCCATCTGTCACTAGTTAAGGTCGTTATTCAAGATATGCGCATTTACCTAGTTACAAGTGTTGCGCTGGCTGCCTTATCCAAATCAGTAATCCGGGCGAGCACCCTCATTCCCATCGAAGCACTTTGATATAGATACATTCTTGTTGCGCTTCTAGTTCCAAATTCCCCCGCCGCAAGAATTCTGCGAGCCTGCAAGGCGTCTCGGCTCAATTCCGTCTCCACCCAATTCGAATAGGGCTCGTCATTTTCGATAACTAGAAGGCTGGGTTCGGAACTCTTTGACAATAGAAGTTCGGTAACTGACGAAACTCGTTCTTTGAGTGCCTTCCGAACACGGCCCTCAGACAGCTCAATGCCGTATAACTCTATATCCAACTCTGAGGCCGCAAAAATCGTTTCATCTTGATCTTCATTCGGCACAATGCCCGTGAGTTCCACCTGCCAGGAATATTTTGTAAGTCCCCTCCGCCTAAAAGTAGCTATATCGCGCAATAAAATATTATCCAAAATTGCACATTCATACATATTCCTATTATTGAGAATGTCACGATCCTCGATCAAAAGCGCCATCTTGTCGGGCACGTCTGCATCAAACTGGAGATTTTGGGTGTTACCGACGATCTTCACTCGCCTATTAACTAACTTGTCAGGCAAATAGGCTCGGAATGCAGAGAGACGCTCCGAGACATTAGATATCCGAGGATACGTAGTCGCCTTACCAGCTGCTCGGAGTTCGTCTAATTGAGCTGGCGAAGTTGATACATTTGACAAATACCTACTAAGAACATGGCCCACCTTTTGACCACCGCTGTCCAACGCCGTGACCTGGCTATCGTGAACGCGTCGTAGATACATGAAGTGGCCTGAATGGACCCACTCGACCCCAGCGATCTCCATCCGCGTGGCCAGATTGTGATCGACCGAAGCGCTCAATCTTTCGTCGTAGCGAAACTGCTGAATAAGTTTCGTTGGTACGGTCCAGGTAGCGTGTCCGGGCCCCTGGCCGTTATGAGCATTCACTTTTGAGTCAAATACCAATTTTCCATAGAATTCCTGCATTTGGCCATTGCCATCGCCAAAATTGACCCAACCGCCAAACGTAGCCTGGAACGGCGAAGTAATGCTATTCAATCCGATTTCAAGTCGTTCTGGCAACATAATGTCATCATCGTCGTGTACGGCAGTGTACGGAGAAATTGCCTCATCAGCGGCACGATTTCTAGCGGCAGAAATCCCGGCCGGTTTTTGGTAGATATAGCGTATACGATTGTCGTTTATCTGCTCAACCACCCGCTGAGCTGAATCGTCGCTTGATCCGTCATCGACAACTATTACCTCGAAATCTTGAAACGTTTGATAGAGTACCGAGTGCAACGAATCAGCAAGCATTGGTCCCCGGTCTTTTGTTGCAATAGCTACCGAGACTAATGGCGTTCTTTCATCAACGGGTACTGACCAATCAACTAGATTTCTGTAAATACTCTTGTCCATGTTGACTTTCGCCAGCCATGCTTTTTCGGAGGACAACTCCATTTCGAGATTCGTACTAGCCTGTCTCGCAGGTGCCGGAAAATAGGCGACGGAATCCGGGCCTTTGAGCTGAGTCATATTTATTCGCGCGCGCTTGAACCTTACGCGTAAATCAATATCAGAGTAGTCCCCGTACGGCGTTCGTTCGTCGTAGCCTCGAAGGTCGAGGAATATTTTTCGATCTACAGCAAACGCATTGCTGGACAAGAAATCCAGTTCTGGCGTCGAGCGGGCATATGATCCGGCGATGAGGTGTGAAGCAACGTCGTCGTAGGCTTGGCGTTTCTCGAAGTAGACTAGAGAAACACCCGATTGCCGGGCTTCTCTGAACCATGCTTGCTCGATACCGTATGCAGGCCACATTTCGCGTTCGAGTATTACGATGTGCTCGGTGTCGGAGGTAGCAACGGCTCTATTAATTCCGTCCCAAATGCTGTTTCGAGATAATATTATCTGTATCTGAAGCGAGTCGATTAGACTCGCGAGCACCTCGGAGGAAGCGTCCTTTGAGATCAGCTGCGTCTCCGTCATAACTACATAGATTCTTTTTGCCCCAGGAAAAGTATTACTTAGATGTTGCAGGTACTCAATTGAAGTGTCAACGTTGTTCGGCAGTTTTCCTGCAATGACGGAGTAATTCTGAGCACTCATACCAATGTTGCCTTTTTGATTATAGTCCGGCTCGGGTGTTCCACGGTTCCGATCACCAACAACGGTCCCAAGACGTCAAGCCCTGTAGATTCAATAGATTTTTTCCATAGCCTGACACGCAATCGCGCGTTGCTTATGTTCTGGTGGTCCGCGCTCACTATTGGCGTCTTGATGGCCCCGCCCGCGTTCTTAACGTACGCATATGGCGACTGGAGTAGGCGCGAATAGGACGTATTTAAATCGTCTCGCTTTATCAAGTGCCCCGCTTCGTTTAATAGTTCGAGTTCAACTACAAAATGGTCATCGTCGATCAGTTCTCCGGAAGCCAAGGGGAAAACAGCCGTTACTGTTGTTGCCGGAACGTCGAACGCTGCCTTGTACTCTGCGAAGTCCCCGGGAGCCAAGTCTGTCCGTTCAGTGGTTTTCCGGCGGGCTGCCAGAGTCTGGGTGCGCACGATGGAGCGTGCTTGCCCCAACTTCCGCACGAAGATTTGCTTCATTCGACTCCCCTTCATCACGTCACGTGCACCTTGGAGTAATTCCTTCGGTTTAGTACTTACTGCGGAGCTCCGGACGAATCGGTTAGCCACCACGGAGCATTGCCTGTACAAAGGTTAGTGTAGTCGCGCTGCGGGCGTGTTCTGGACTCGAGCCTCAACCTTCACGTTGCATGCCATTGCAAGAGATGCGTGTTGGACAGTCGACAGAATCCCAAGTCGCGCAACTTTGAGTTTCACTTCGGCGGGGCTATCTCCAGACCCACTCTGGGCACTTTTTTGAACTGCTCAGCCTTGATCCACCGATGCGAGTAGCCGGATCAAGCCGCGCGTGAAATGGAAATGCCCCTTCTGAACTGGGAAAATGATGATGTTCGAAGTCAACATTCCCGTTCAAGAAAGGGGCACCTCTCAGGTGCTATTCAACCACACACCCGCGTCTGT
>NZ_FXYY01000044.1 GCF_900169165.1 Brevibacterium linens ATCC 9172 | reverse complement strand
GAGGGTGAACCACTGTTTGGCCAGGTGATTGTCTTACCAGAAAATAAATTGTTCTGGCATCACAACTTGTTCAAACAAACACGCTATTGGATTCTCAAACCACAAACACACACCCATCACCACACCAAAAAGACAGTGTGTTCACTGGGGGTATCAGTTTCTGTTTGCACTTTTCGTCTTGCGACTCGCTGTGCCAGCGGATGTCTACTCTACATGGTTGTTTCGATCCGTGCAACTCGAAGTTCATCTTCGGTTTGCCCACATCGTTCCCGATCAGAGCGACTGTTGCCTTTCCTTGCGTCCTGGCAACCCGGACTACAATACACACATCTGCAGCCACCTGCAAAACCGCTCCGGCTGCGCTCACTCCCCGGCCCGGAAGAACCCCGAGATCTCGGGCGAGAGTCTCGCCCGCGCAGCTTCAAGAGAGATCTATGCCACGGGTTCGGCGAGCTCCGGAGAATCGTTGCGGACATTGCCCACCGCTTTGCCGACCTTGTGCCGAGTGACGCTTGCGGGATCGACCTGATCGAGCGTCGTCGCCAGCAGGTCAGGCACATCATTCGTCAGCACTGCCGGATCGATCCAGTCACTGATCTGGTCGCGCCCGAGGAATACCGGCATCCGGTGGTGGACATCGCTGAGGTGGCCCGCGGATTCCATCGTCAGGATCGTCGTGGAGACCAGCCAGGACTCATCCGGCTGCTTCCAGAACTCGAAGAGCCCGGCCATGAAGAGCGGGTCCTCGCCGGCGGCGGTCATCATCCATGGCTGCTTGCCGTCCTCGGTGTCCTCCCATTCGTAGTAGCCCGGGATGGGCAAGGCACAGCGACGACGTCGAATGGCCTGCCGGAACATCGGCTTCTCGAGCACTGTCTCGGACCGTGCGTTGAATGCCTTGAACCCGATCTTGGGGTCTTTCGCCCAGGCGGGAACCAATCCCCAGGAAGCGGTTTCGAGGCGGCGGTGCAGCTGGCCGTCGTCGTCGAGGCGCTCGACGACGATCGGCACGAATGATCCCGGAGGCACGTTGAAGCGCGGCGTGTAGTCATAGGAGACGACATCCAACCGCAGCTCATCGGCGAGATCTGCCGGATCGAGAGACATATTGAGTCGACCGCACATGCGCCCATCTTCCCACTTCACTACACTGTCGACAATGGCGGCAGAAGAGAATACAGGCACGACGTTCGACCCGATCGAAGAGTCCCGTCGGCAATGGCTGGCCCACGGGTGGGACGGCGCAGCCGATGGAATGACCACGGTGATCTCGGTGATGCGGATCCACCAGCTGTTCCTGGCCCGAGTCGATGCCGCCCTCAAGCCCTTCGCACTGACATTCTCGCGCTACGAGGTCCTCACGCTTCTGTCCTTCACCAGAGCCGGGACCCTGCCGATGTCGAAGATATCCGCTCGCCTGCAGGTGCACGCGACCTCGACGACGAACTCGGTCGACCGCCTCGAGAAAGCCGGACTCGTCGCCCGGCGCAGCCACCCCGACGATCGCCGGACGACACTCGTCGACCTTACGGATGCCGGTCGTGAGCTCGCCGCTCAGGCGACGATGGCGCTCAACGCCGAAGTCTTCACTTCTCCCGATTTCAACGGGATCGACCTCGATTCCCTCCTCCCCCATCTCGAAAAACTGCGCTCAGGACTCGAAGCCGGCAACTGAGCGGATGGACGGACGGGCCGCCTCGGCGAGGAATTAGTTGGATGTCCAAGTAATATGGACGTATCGTGGTGTCGATCACCGAATACGCGTCCGATTCTTGGAGGAATCATGTCCCGCAGTACAGCCGCTGCCCTACCTTTCGGTCTCACCGACGAACAGCAGACCGTCGCCGGGATGGTGCGCGAGTTCGCCGATACCGAAGTCGCCCCGCACGCTCTCGAATGGGACGCCGAGCACTTCTTCCCCGTCGACGTCATCAGGAAGTCCGCCGAACTCGGCATGGGCGGCATCTACGTCAGCGAAGAATCCGGCGGCACCGGAATGGGCCGGATGGATGCGGCGCTGATCTTCGAAGCGATGTCGACCGGATGCCCCTCCGTCGCCGCCTATATCTCCATCCACAATATGGTCGCGTGGATGATCGACAAGTTCGGCAACGACGAGCAGAAGGCCACATACCTCGAGAAGCTCGTCTCCATGGAGAACCTCGGCAGCTACTGCCTGACCGAACCCAACGCCGGCTCCGATGCGGCCGCCCTGCGCACGTCCGCCCGCGAAGACGGCGACCACTACGTGCTCAACGGAGTCAAGCAGTTCATCTCCGGCGCCGGCACCTCGGACACCTACCTCGTCATGGCTCGCACCGGCCAGGACGGAGCGCGCGGAATCTCCGCCTTCATCCTCGAGAAGGGGATGGAGGGCCTGAGCTTCGGCCCCAATGAACAGAAGATGGGCTGGCGCGCCCAGCCGACCCGACAGGTGATCATGGAGAACGTGCGGGTGCCCAAGGAGAACATGCTCGGTGCACCCGGTCAGGGTTTCAAGATCGCGATGTCCGGGCTCGACGGCGGAAGGCTCAACATCGGCGCCTGCTCGCTCGGCGGCGGTCAGGCCGCTCTGGAGAAGGCCATCGCCTATATGGGTGAGCGTCAGGCCTTCGGCACCGAGCTCGCCGGCTTCCAGGCCCTGCGCTTCGAGGTCGCACAGATGCAGGCCGACCTCGAGGCTGCCCGCTCCCTGCTGTGGCGAGCAGCAGGAGCCTACGATACGGGCGATCCGAACACCTCCCTGCTGTCGGCCATGGCCAAACTCAAGGCCACCGACACCGGCTTCGACGTCGCGAACCGGGCACTCCAGTTGCACGGCGGCTACGGCTATCTGACAGAGTATGGAATTGAGAAGCTGGTGCGTGACCTGCGCGTCCACCAGATTCTGGAAGGCACCAACGAAATCATGCGCGTGATCATCTCGCGCAAGAGCACAGGAGTGGGCTGATATGACAGAACCTTCGGCAGAGCAGGCGGACGCCTCCGTCATCACCTCGGTATCCAACGGGGTCGGCCGAATCGAACTCAACAGACCGAAGCTGATCAATGCGCTCAGCCAGGACATGGTGGGCGCCATCGATGACGCCCTGAAAGCATGGCGCGACGATGATGCGGTCAAGCTCGTCCTCGTCACCGGCCGCGGGGAACGCGGACTGTGCGCGGGCGGCGACATCAAGGCCGTGTACAACGACATCGTGGCCGGCAGCGACGAGAACGCGAAGTTCTGGAATCGCGAATACAAGATGAACCATGCGATCTCCGAGTTCCCCAAACCCTACGTCGTGATCATGAATGGCATCACGATGGGCGGCGGAGTCGGCATCTCCGGACACGGATCACACCGCATCGTCACCGATTCGACGAAGGTCGGGATGCCGGAGACCGGAATCGGACTCTTCCCCGACGTCGGCGGCACCCACCTGCTGGCCAACGGCCCCGGAGAGTTCGGAACGCACCTTGCGCTGACCGGGCAGCCCGTCGGAGCCGGCACCGCGATCGGTCTCGGACTCGCCGACTACTTCGTCCCCGACGCGCAGATCCCCGATCTCATCGCCGACCTCACCGCCGGTGAAGATCTCGAGTCCGTCCTCGGCAAGTACGTCGGGGAGGCACCTGCCGATGATCTCGCCGAGGCGGCCGACTGGATCAACGCCTGCTACGTCGGCGACGACGCCGAGGCCATCGTCGCGGCTCTCGCCGCGCACGAGAACCCCGATGCCCGGGCCACCGCGGAGCTCATCGGCACGAAGGCCCCCACCTCGGTGAAGGTGACCTTGGCCGCGATCCGCAATGCGGAGACGATGTCATTGGCCGAGGTCCTCGAACAGGACTACCGCGTCGCCGTCACCCTCACCGGGCTGCCGGACCTCAGGGAAGGCATCCGCGCACAGGTCATCGACAAGGACCGCAACCCGCAGTGGACCCCCGCCTCGCTGGCCGAGGTCAGCGACGAGCAGGTCCATTCCATCCTCACCACCGATCACGCAGACAAGGTGTTCTCATGAGCGAATTCGAAACCATCCTCACCGACGTCGCCGACGGCGTCGCCACGATCACGATCAACCGGCCGAAGGCGCTCAATGCGCTCAACCTGCAGGTGCTCACCGATATCACCGAGGCGGCCACAGGCTTCGACGCCGACGACTCGATCAAGGCGATCATCATCACCGGCAGCGACAAGGCCTTCGCCGCCGGCGCCGACATCAAGGAGATGTCGAGTCTCGACTTCTCGACGGCGTTCAAGGCCGACTGGTTCGCCGGTTGGACCCGGCTGACCGATGTCCGCAAGCCGGTCATCACCGCCGTCGGCGGCTACGCCCTCGGCGGCGGCTGCGAGCTCGCGATGATGGGCGACATCCTCATCGCCTCGACGAAGGCGAAGTTCGGTCAACCCGAGATCAACCTCGGAGTGCTGCCGGGCATGGGCGGATCGCAGCGTCTGACTCGTGCGATCGGGAAGGCGAAGTCCATGGACATGTGCCTGACCGGTCGGATGATGGGCGCCGAGGAGGCCGAACGCTCCGGTCTCGTCGCGCGCGTCGTCGAACCCGACGAGCTGCTGACCACGGCCAACGAGATCGCGCAGACGATCGCGGCCAAGTCCCGGGTCGCCTCGGCGATGGTCAAGGAAGCGGTGAACACCGCCTTCGAGACCACCCTCGAGCAGGGACTGCGCTACGAGCGTCGTCTCTTCCACTCCTCCCTGGCCACGAACGATCAGTCCGAGGGCATGGCCGCCTTCGTCGAGAAGCGGGACCCGAACTTCACGGATACCTGATCCAGCTCCTTATCACCGACGAAGGCGCAGACTCCTCCGAGAGTCTGCGCCTTCGTCGTCTGATCAGCCGAAATGCGAACCAGGAGACGAAAGAGAATGTGTTCCGTATCGCATTTAACAATCGTTCGGTTAGAGTGAGTGTATGCATTCATCTTCGCAAGGAGGCACCGTGAGAACCTTCACCGATCTGCGCTCCCAACTCCGTCTGCCCGTCGTCGGCTCCCCCATGTTCATCGCCTCGGGGCCCGAATTGGTCAAGGCCCAGTGCCAGGCCGGAATCGTCGGGTCCTTCCCCTCGCTGAACGCCCGACCTGCTTCGCAGCTGACCGACTGGCTCGATGAGATCGCCGAGTCGAACGCCGCCCACACCGCGGCGAATCCGCAGCAGCCTGCCGCCCCGTTCGCGGTCAACCTCATCGTCCACCGGTCGAACAATCGCCTCGAAGAAGACCTCGCCGAGGTGGTCCGCCACCAGGTGCCGATCGTCATCACCTCGCTCGGTGCCCGTGAGGAGGTCAACGAGGCCGTCCATTCCTACGGCGGCATCGTCCTCCACGACGTCATCAACAACCGCTTCGCCAACAAGGCCGTCGAGAAGGGCGCCGACGGAGTCATCGCCGTGGCCGCCGGTGCCGGCGGGCATGCCGGGGCCCAGTCGCCGTTCGCGCTGATCCAGGAGATCCGCTCATGGTTCGACGGCCCCCTGCTGCTGTCGGGCGCCATCGCCCACGGCCGTTCGATCCTTGCGGCTCTGGCCGCCGGTGCCGACTTCGCCTACGTCGGCTCGGCGTTCCTGTCGACACCCGAGGCGAACGTCGTCGACGACTACCGTCAGATGGTCGTCGAATCCGGCGCCGATGACGTCGTGTACTCGAACTACTTCACCGGGGTGAAGGGCAACTACCTGCGCGGATCCATCGTCGCCTCGGGCCTCGACCCGGACAATCTGCCCGACGCCGATCCGACGAAGATGGACTTCAGCTCGTCGTCGGGATCGGACTCGAAGGCATGGAAGGACATCTGGGGCTCGGGCCAGGGCATCGGCGCACTCGGACAGCAGCAGACCACCGCCGAACTCGTCGAGACCTTCGCTGCACAGTTCGACGAGGCGAAGCAGCAGCTCCTCGCACAGCTGCGCTGACCCGACCGAGCACCTCAAAGTCCACCCCAGCCCCTAATTGCTACGTGACGGCGGCCCAGCAACCTCGCGCGAGGTTGCTGGGCCGCCGTCAGGTAGCAAGTGAGGTTTCGTTCAGATGGTCGAGATGATTCCGCGTTCGGTCAGGCGGGAGGCCAAGCCGGCGCCGTCCGGGGCATAGATCCACGGCACGCCCTGGCCGCGACCGTGACGCTTCGACCGGCCGCCGGCCCACACTGCCTCACCGACGGTGAGCTGCCGGATCGCGACGGCGGCGACATTCTTCGGATGGTTCTCGACGAACTCGCCGTAGATCTCCTCATCGTTCTGCCCGTCGTCGCCGATGAGCAGCCACTTCATCCACGGGAACTCCCGGGCCAGGCGTTCCAGCGAATTGCGTTTGTGCTCCTTGCCCGACCGGAACACCCGGGTCGTCGTCGGCCCCCAGTCGGTGAGCAGCAGCGGACCCATCGGGTAGAGGTTGCGGGAGAGGAAGCGCTTGAGCGTCAGCGCCGAATTCCATGCACCTGTCGACAGGTAGACCATCGGTGTGTCCGGACGCATGAAGGTGATCCGGTCATAGAGCACGGCCATTCCCGCCACCGGGGACCTCGCATGCTCGCTGAGGACGAAGGTGTTCCACGCGGCGAGGAAGGGACGCGGCAGAGAGGTGACCATGACCGTGTCGTCGATATCGGAGATGATGCCGAAGGTCGAGTCCTCGCCGATGATGCGCACGGCCGCGGAATCGACGAGCGAACCGTCGGTCCACAGTTCGATCTCCGTCTCCCCCGGTTCGAAGTCTCCGGGGATGACGGTGTCGATGATGCCTCCGCGATCGGAGGTGACCATATGCTCTTCGTCATTGACGCGCACCCAGGCGGTGTCATTGGGCAGAGGCACGCTGACGAACGACTTCCAGCCGCGGATGCTCGCGTGGACGTCGGCGGCCGGCTGTCCGTTCGGGGTGAGCACCAGGCGTCCGAGCACCCGCACCCACTCCGTCCCACCGTATGTGTCGTAGGCGATGACGGTGCGATGGTAGGCGTGATCGGTGGCCCGATTCTGGATCCAGCCGTTGAACCGATCCTCCACCCGTGCAGCGGTGTGGAGCATGTCCGGTGTGAGGTTGAGCGGTCCGTCCTCGGGTTTCTTCTTCGCCACGATCAGATGAAGCCGATCTTGTCATAGACCTCGCGCAGTGTCGCCTCGGCGATGGCGCTGGCCTTCTCCGCCCCGCGGTCGAGGATCGCCTGCAGCTGCGCTCGGTCTTCGAGGAGTTCCACCGTACGCTCCCGCACCGGTGTCAGGGTCTCCACTGCCACCTCGGCGAGGTCGACCTTGAGGTGACCGTACATCTTCCCTGCGTACTCGGCGACGATGTCGTCGACCGGGCGCGCGGTCAGGGATGAGTAGATCGTCAGCAGGTTCGACACTCCCGGCTTGTTCTCCGGGTCGAAGGCGATCTCGGTTCCGTCATCGGTCACCGCGGACTTGATCTTCTTCGTCAGTGCCTTCGCGTCGTCGAGGATGTCGATGCGGCCCTGCGGGCTGGGCTGGGACTTCGACATCTTCGCGCCCGGATTCTGCATGTCGTAGATCTTCGCGGTCGCCTTGAGGATCTGCGCCTCGGGGACGGTGAAGGTCTTGCCGAAACGATAGTTGAATCGTTCGGCGAGGTTGCGGGTCAGTTCGAGGTGCTGGCGCTGGTCTTCACCGACAGGAACGAGCTGCGGGTTGTACAGGAGGATGTCAGCAGCCATCAGCGCCGGGTAGGTGAGCAGCCCCAGGGACACATGATCCTGCTTCGCGGACTTGTCCTTGAACTGGGTCATCCGGCTCGCCTCGCCCATCGAAGTGGTGCACTCGAGCACCCAGGACAGCTGCGGATGGGCAGGCACCTGGGACTGGACGAAGATCGTCGACTTCTCCGGGTCGAGACCGGCGGCGAGGAACTGCGCGGCCGTGCGCAGCGTGCGCTCCCGCAGCTCTGCCGGATCCTGCTCGACGGTGATCGCGTGCATATTCGCGATGAAGTAGAAGGCATCGTGCGACTCCTGGTGAGTCACGAACTGCTGCAGGGCTCCGATGTAGTTGCCGAGATGGAGGGAATCGGAGGTGGCTTGGATACCTGAGACAGTGCGCGGCTGTGAAGAGTTCGTCATAGTCCTATGATGCCATCTCACCTGCCAGGGACCGATCAGGCCTCCGGTCTGGTGATCATGCTGACGTCCGGGCCAGTGGGCTCGGGCCCGGCCCGCAGGCTCCGTCGACGAGCAGTTCTCGGGGAGCCGCCTCGGCGAAATCTGCCTGCGGCCCACGAATACGGCCCGGTCAGACCTTGACGGCCGGGAGGTCGTAGTCGATGACCAACGGGGCGTGGTCCGACCACCGTTCGGCCCAGCTGTCGGCCTTGTCCACGGTCGCCTTGACCGCGGTATCGGCGAGGGCCGGAGTGGCCATCTGGTAGTCGATGCGCCATCCGGTGTCATTGTCGAAGGCCTGACCGCGCATCGACCACCAGGTGTAGGGTCCGTCGACGTCGCCGCTGAGTGTGCGGTGGACGTCAACATATCCGATCTCACCGAAGAACCTGTCGAAGTAGGCGCGTTCCTCCGGCAGGAATCCCGACTTCTTCCGGTTGGCCTTCCAGTTCTTCAGATCACGCTCGGTGTGGCAGACATTGAGGTCGCCGGTGATGAGCACATGATCGGCCGTCTCGGCCAGCTGCGGCATGCGTTCGATCATCCGGTCGAGGAACCGATACTTGTCGTCCTGTTTGGGGGTGTCGGCCTCACCCGAATGGACGTAGGCGGACACGAGGGTGAGCAGCGAACCGTCACCGAGGCGGAAGTCCGTCTCCACCCATCGTCCGGCTCGATCGAAGTACCCGTCGTCGCCGAGTCCTTCACGCACCGCCTCGGGTTCGGTGCGGGCCATCACAGCGACGCCGGCTCGGCCCTTGGCCTCGGCATCATGGCTGATCGTGGTGTAGCCCGTGTCGGCGAGAACACTGTGCGCGATATCGTTCGCGGCGCGCACCTCTTGAAGGGTGATGAAGTCCGGTTTCGCGGCATCGACCCAGGTGGGCATCCCCTTTCGCCATGCTGCGCGGACTCCGTTGACGTTGACTGAAGCAATCCGAATCATGTGATCTATGATGGCATGGAGCGCACTGTTCTTCGGGGACAGGGCGTTATAGAGTGAGGCTAAGCACGAACACTTCAGGAGGCGCAATGGCCGTTGACGACACTATCGATACCGAGCAGCTGAGCATCAGTCCGCTCGATGAGGTCGACGCCCGCGAGATGCGCGAATTCCTGCTCGATGCCCAGGCGAACTTCTGGGGAGACCGCGACCTCAGCGGTGACCACGATGCCTACTGGTTCCATCAGTTCGTGACCTCAGGGCTTGTCGCCCGCTACCGCTCGGAGATCGTCGGCTACCTGCTCGGCGTCATTCCCCATGACGGCCCTGCCTACATCCACCTGGTGGCGGCGCGTTCGGATTTCCGTCACCAGGGAATCGGCCGTCACCTCTACCAGCACTTCATCGACCATTCGCGTCAGCTCGGGGTCTCCTCTGTGCAGGCGACGACGAAACCGGAATCGTCGGGGGCGATCTCCTTCCACTCCTCCATGGGCTTCAGCGGTGAACTCATCGAGGACTATGCCGGCCCGGGCAACCCCCGCGTCTTCTTCGAACTCAAGTTCTCCGAGGACTGATCACCCCGCAACGACCTCCCAGAACTACCTGACGGCGGCCCAGCAACCTCGCGCAAGGTTGCTGGGCTGTGCTGTCTCACTACCTTGCTTACAACCTGTCTCAACACATTGCTGACACCATGTCTCATGACGTTGCTGACACCATGAAGCACACTTCGGGTCATGCCCGAACCTCTTTCACTGGCCACCCGC
>NZ_FXYY01000016.1 GCF_900169165.1 Brevibacterium linens ATCC 9172 | reverse complement strand
ACTTCTTCTTCGAGGTGAATGCGGTGAACGGGACCTCGGCGACTTCGGCCTTCGAAATCCAGGCCCTGGTCTCTTCGTCGTAGATCGCTTCGGGGTATTCGATGCCAGTCCATGCGTCGTCGCTGATTGTTCCGATCGCTGCTTTGACCTTCTTGTCCATGCGGACCGTGATCGATACTTCAGCCCCGGCATCCCGGGCGGCTTTGGTCACAGTCGAGGAGTAGTACGCCGAATCAGCCCTGACCAGGGCTGGGAGGCCGGAGTTGATTCGGGTCGTGGTGGCCAGAGCGTCGGCGACGAACTTGTCAGCACCCCGGGCTGACGAGGTTGAGCCCTTGCGCAGGCGCTGGCCGACGATGATCTGGCCGGAGTCGCCCGTCGATGCGGTCGCCAACAGTGCGTTGAGGCCACGACTGCCTTGGTAGCCGAATCCAGCTCCCTGCTTCGACGCGGAGTGGACATCGATGACGGTGTCGTCGACATCGACGAACACCATCGCTTGTCCAGTGTCTTCGCTGGCTGGTAGCAGCGGTGTGTGCTCGTTGAGGTTGGTCAGGAAACGGGAAGAGATCGCGTCGAGTTGCCGGACGTGGCCGAAGGCGAACGAGCGCAGGAACGACCCCAGGGTCGAGGGCGCGTAGACACGATCGAAGAGGTGTTGCATGCCGCCGTGGCGGAGGATGTTCATGTCATCGATCGAGTCGGCCCCGGCAGCCATTCCCGCGACCAGGGTAGCCAGTTTCGGTGCCGGGTTCGCGCCCTTGTCGGCTCCGGTGGTGGTCACGGTCAGACGGTCTTCGGCGAGGTCTGGCAGGCCCGCCATCTGGGCGAGGCTCATGATCGGGACGAGCCCGGTGGTCGCGGTGAGGTTCGCATCGTCGAAGGAGTGAGACACAGACGCGGGTGTGTGGTTGAATAGCACCTGAGAGGTGCCCCTTTCTTGGCCGGGAATGTTGACTTCGAACATCATCATTTTCCCAGTTCAGAAGGGGCATTTCCATTTCACGCGCGGCTTGATCCTGCTACTCGCATCGGTGGATCAAGGCTAAGCCGTCCGCGCCGGAGGTGAAAGCGGGGTGCGTGCGGCTGCCGGTGGGCCGCCTCGGCGTGCTTATGCCGGAGCAACACAGCCGCTTATGCCGGAGCCGTGTGGAAGGGGGCGTGCCCAGCCCCTGCGTCGAGCGGACCCTCTCGGCTCGATAAGCTGGGACCATGCCTGAAGCTCCCAACGAACACCTCGGCCACGACGGGGCCGCCTACCCGGACTCCTACTATGTGCGCCTGTCAGAGGACCGCCTCGTCTCGACCCTGCACAGTCAGGGAGCGTGGCAGCCCGGCGAGCAGCACCTCGCGCCTGCCTCGGGGATCGTGCTCGCCGAGATCGAGCGGCGGCTGCCCAGCGACAAGCTCATCTCCCGAGTGACCTTCGACGTGCTCGGCGTCATTCACTCCGGCGAGTTCACGATCGACGTCAACGTCATCCGTCCGGGACGGACCATCGAACTCGTCGAAGCACAGATGCGCCATGGTCAGCGCACCAGCGTGACCGCGCGGGTGTGGCGTCTGCAGGCCTCCGACACCGAGGAGGTAGCCGGCGACGAATGGCAGGCGATGCCACCGGTGTCCGAAGTGCCCGAGGCTCCTTTCACCGGTCGTTGGGGCGGCGGCTACATCGCGTCGCTCGAGGGCCGGCAGGGCGCGGACGCCCACCCCGGATACGCACAGTCCTGGGTGCGCAGCCCCTATCCTCTCGTCGATGGTGAGATCGACCCGCCGACCGCAGCCTTCGTCAAGTTCGTTGATACGGCCAACGGTCTTGCCGTCCGCGAGAATCCGAAGACGACGTTCTTCCCGAACGTCGACCTCTCCATCCACCTCACGCGCGTTCCCGAGCCCGGCTGGGTCGGCTTCGACACCAGGGTCGCCTTCGGGCCGACCGGGCTGGGGCAGACGACGAGCGTGCTCAGCGACGCCGGCGGACCCATCGGCACTGCGGTGCAGTCACTGACCGTGCGCAGAGGACAAGGCGCGGTATGAATCGCGAGGTCCCGCCCCCGCAGCGCAGCGAGACGTCCCGAACCCGGGACGGATCCTCGCCGAGGCGGGACCCGAGTCCCCGGCCGCGTGCCCTTATCACCGGGGCGAGTTCCGGGCTGGGACGCGGCTATGCCCGCACCCTGGCCACCGAAGGCTACGACCTCGTCCTGGTCGCCAGGAACGAAGCCCGACTGAGTGAGCTGGCCGACCAGCTGCAGACCACGCAGAACATCCGCGCCGAGGTGGCCGTGGCGGATCTGTCCGACCGTGACGGGATCGACTCGGTCGTCGAGATCATCGCGACGCAGCCGATCGATGTGCTCATCAACAACGCGGGCTTCGGTCTGCGCGGGACGCTGCTGGACACCGATATCGCCGAGCTCGACGAACAGGATCGGGTGCTCACCGGGGCGGTGAGGGAGCTGTCGCTGGCTTCGGCCAAGCGCATGCAGTCCCGCGTTCGCGGAGGAATCGTCAACGTCTCCTCGCTGGCGGCGGTGACGACGATGGGACAGTACGCCGCTTCGAAGGCGTCGACTCTGATCTTCACTGAGGCGCTCGCCGGCGAACTCAGGGACAGCCCGGTGACGGTCACGGCCGTTCTGCCCGGATTCATCCGGACGGAATTCCACAGCCGCCTCGGCGTGGAGCGTCCCGGACCTGGTCTGATCTGGCTCAGCGTCGATCAGGTGGTGCGGGAATCGCTGCGTGATGCACGGGCGGGAAAGGTCGTCTCGGTTCCGGGGTGGGGATATCGGTTGGCCGCGCTCGTGGCTCCCGTGGTGCCGCGTCCGCTCATGCGCTGGGGATCGACTGGATTCTCCTTCGCCCGCACTCACAGGATGTGACCTATATGCAATTCTGGGCGAGCCCGACAGTATTGAGTTGAGGATTGAACTACCTGAAGATGAGCCTGTGACCAGGGGTTTTATTCTGATCGCTTCTATGCTATAGGGCTCAACAGGATTCAAGACGGGACGTGAGATTCTTTACAAGCGCTACGAAAGTGTGGTCAAATTAATGTGTTCGCCTGGTGGGGATCGGGTGGACATAACGGACGTATGGGGATGCGTCCGGGTACTCGAGGGGAGTGCTGCGAGGACCCCGGGATGTCGCGATTACGCGCCCCGGGGTTCTTGTCATTCACCGCAGTGTTTCGCGACCGCCCGCCTGACTTCAGGTCACTATCGGACATCCGAACTCGAATCTAGGTCACTATCGGATACTTCTGCGTGCGAAAAGTATCCGATAGTGACCTAGATTCGGTGGCCGCATCCGATGGTGACCTCGCCGCTGCCTGCTGCTAAAGCAGAAACTGCAGCTGCCGGCTTCTGCCGACTGCGGCGCTCTTGGCCCGCGTGACCGAGTCCGTCACCGGAGTAGACGGTGTTGCGGGACTGGCGCCGGGGCTGCGCGACATGATCGCCAATGCGGCCGCACGGGTGATGCGCCGCAGCACGTGAACGGCACAGAAAAAGGTGGATAGCCCATGTTTGAACCTGGGCTATCCACCTTTTTCTGTGCCGTTGCCGACGGGTCAGGCGGCCTTGGACTTCGAGCGTCCGGTGATGAGGCCCCAGACGATGAGTACGATCAGCGAACCGCCGATGGCGCACAGCCAGGACGACAGCGAGAAGAACTTATCCATCTGGGCGCCGAAAATCATGCCGCCGAGCCAACCGCCCAGCATGGCTCCTATCACGCCGAGGATCAGTGTGGCGAAGAAGCCGCCGCCCTGCTTGCCGGGCAGGATCGCCTTGGCGACGGCTCCGGCGATGAGTCCGAGGATGAGATATGCGATGAAACCCATGTTGCTCACGTCCTTCCTGAAGGCACTTGACCGGCTGGGTTGCGCGGTGTTGTTGACACTCTACAACTCACTGTTGGCGAAAGTCTAAAGGTGTGATGATTCTTTATAGCATCGGTACAGACGCGGGCGCGACGAAATCCTCCCGCTCCAGATCTGTGCCGTCTGTCACGTCCGCATCCGCCGCCGTCGCTGAGACGGCGCTGAACGGTCGCCCGAAACCCGCGCATTAGACTGGAGACCATGACCGACAGCGCTGACACTCGCCGACAACTGCTCGACCTCATCGACGAACTCGCCGTGGTGCGCGGCAGAGTGACCCTCTCCTCCGGCAAGGAGGCCGACTACTACCTCGATCTGCGTCGGGTCACCCTCGACCACCGCTCGGCACCGCTTGTCGGCGACGTCGTCCTCGACCTCCTCGAGGCTCATGATCTGCTCGACACGGTCGACGCCGTCGGCGGTCTGACCATGGGCGCCGATCCTGTCGGCACCGCCGTCATGCACCGCTCGGTCGTGCGCGGCACCCCGCTCGACTCCTTCGTCGTCCGCAAGGAGGCGAAGAAGCACGGCATGTCGCGGCGGGTCGAAGGGCCCGATGTCGCCGGCAAGCGCGTCATCGCCGTCGAGGACACCTCGACGACGGGCGGTTCCGTGCTCACCGCCGTCGACGCGCTCAAGGAAGCCGGCGCCGAGGTGGTCGCCGTGGCCGTGGTCATGGATCGTGACACCGGCGCCAAGGAACGGGTCGAAGCCACGGGAATTCCGTATCTGACCGCGCTGACGACTGCGGATCTCGGACTCGACTGAGTCCCGCCTCGGCGAGGTGGACCTGTGAGGTGCCGCCTCGGTGAGGAACCGGCTCACCGATCACGACCTGGGACTCGACTGGCAATTCTGTCGAAATCGAGGACGTGGTTTGAAACAAGTCTCTGATTTCAACACGATAGATGAGACACTCCCCAAGAACTGTTCGATGCAAAGGATGACGCGTGCTCACACTGAAAGAGGTTTCCCTGCGCAAGGGGAAGCGGACATATCTGGACGAGGTGAGTTTCACCGCCGAGACGGGCCGGATCACCGCAATCGTGGGAACCCGCTCGGCGGGCCGCACCGAACTGGTGCGCATCATCATGGGCCTCATCGCCGCTGATGAGGGCACCATCGAACTCGAGGACTTCGAACTCGACTTCGGCGACCGACAGAACTTCGGCTATCTGCCCGCCGAACGCGGCGGATACCCGAACATGCGCGTCCTCGACCAGATCGTCTACCTCGCCCGCCTGCACGGGATCACCCTGGGCGCGGCCGAACGGAACGCGCTGACGCTTCTCGGCCACCTCGAGCTGGCCGACCGCGGCTACGCTCCGCTGAAGAACCTCTCCGGAGCCGAGATCGCCCGCGTCGACATCGCCGCGACACTGGCCGCCGACCCGGACGTCGTCGTCATCGACGATGCCTTCGCCGGCCTCGACGCGGCTTCGCTGCGCCTGGTCACGTCCCTTCTGCGGGCCCACGCATCATCGGGAGTGCCCGTCATCCTGGCCACCGACGACTGGGAGGCCGCACAGACCTTCGCCGACGACGTCGTCATTCTGGGCCAGGGCAAGGTGACTGCCAAGGGCAGCGTCGAGAAGCTGCTCGGCGATCCGCACTACCGAGTCGAGACGACCGACACCGAGGCGGCCGCCTCGGCGCTGAAATCCCGGACCGGAATCAGCGACGTCAAGACCGCCGGACGCGAGCGCGTGAGCTTCCGCGCGAATGATGCGAGGTCAGCCGCCGCTGCCGTGGCTGAGCTGAAGAATGTGAAGAACTTCGAAAGTGTCCGCCCGACACTGGCCGAGCAGTACAAGGAGGCTCTGTAATGGCGCGCAAAGACAACGGTGCGAACGACGAGTCCCCGGAACCGCTCGTGTCCAAGGGCACGGCCGGCGAAGGCATCGACGACCTCGGTGTGCCCGTCGACGACGATGTGATCGAAGACGAGGCCACCACTGACGAGGCCGAGTCGGACGACGAGGCGACCGCGACCGGTGCGACCAAGGGGTCGGCCGCCTCGGCGAAGAAGAAATCGGCCGCGAAGAGCGCGGCAGCAAAGGGCTCAGTTGCGAAGGACACTGATGAGTCCGACGCCACCGACGGCCTCGACGACGTTCCTTTCGAACTCGCCGAGGACACCCCCGACCCGGACGAGCTGCCGGAGACCGGACTGGTCTCGGAATTCGTCGACGTCGGCAACCGCCAGGCGGCATGGCTCGTGTCGAACCGTGAGTCCACCACCGCCATGCGCAGCCCGTACTTCCTGGTCACGGCTGCCGTGATCATCCTCGGCGTGCTGGCCGCTATCATCTCCGGAATCGTCGCCGACGTGCAGAAGGACTCCGGAACACCGACCATGGCGATGGTCGGAGTCGGCGAGCAGGCAGCGATGTACGAACAGCAGCTGGGTGTGAAGATCACCGACGCGAAGGACGCGCCGGCGGCTGAGAAGCTCGTGCGTGAAGGCAAGGTCGACGCCGCATTCATCCAGGACCCGAGCGGTCAGGGACAGCCGACGATCATTGCGCTGGACAAACAGCCCGATGCTCTGCTCGAGAAGCTTGCGCCGAAGACCGAGGCGACGCTGCTCGAGACCCCGGCCGTCGACGGTGCCGTGGCCACCCCGCTGCTGTGGGGAATGGTCGCACTCTCGCTCCTCGTTGTCGCCACTCTGGGCACCGCGCTGTACCAGAACCTGCGCCTGGAGAAGCGCAACCGGATCACCGAGATCATCGCGGCCACGATTCCGCCGCGCGCCTCGGCCTCGGGCCGGATCACCGGCATGCTGACCCTGGTCATCGTCCACCTCGTCGTGGCGGCCGTCATCACCGAACTCGGACTCTCGCTGTCGGGCAAGACCTCTCTGGCCTTCGCCATGCTGCCGGGCCTCGGCTGGTTCGCGCTGGCCCTGCTGCTCACCGCCTGGTCGGTCTTCGCATTGCTGGTCTGGGCGTCGACCGTCGTCGGGTCCAAGGCACGTGCCACCTTCCTCACGATCATCGGCGTCATCACCGTGGCGGGCTTCTTCGCCCCGGTCCTCATCGGCTCCACGGGCACCGTCGCGAAGGTGCTGTCGTGGACGCCGTTCACCTCGCCGCTGGGCATCGCCGGCCGCTCCTTCGCCGGTCAGACCGAATGGTGGGAGGGCCTCGTCGCCGCCGGCATCGCTCTCGTCCTCGCCGTCATCCTCCACGCTCTGGCCTCGGGAGCGTACGTGCGCTCGGTGCTGTCCGGAGGCGGACGCGGCGGCAAGACCGTGAAGATGAGCAAGCGCGCGCAGAAGGTCGGTGCCGCCACCTCGGCGAAGGGCTCCGCGAAATCGGACTCGGCTGCGGATGATTCGGACTCGGACGCGGATGACGCGGACGCGGATGACGCGGATTCGGACGATGTCGACTCGGACGAGGACGCGAACTCAGCGGTCGACGGGAAGTCGAAGGCCGCCTCGGCGAAGAAGTCGAATGTGAAGGCGAAAGACGAAGAGGACGCGAAGTCGGCGGATGATTCCCGCGACGACAAATGACCGAAAGCGCTGAACCGCAGGTGGGGGTCGGTCCGTGGACCGGCCCCTGGCCTGTGGAAGAGCACTTCGATCCGGAGCTGCTGGCTGAGGGCGACCGGCGCAATGTCGTCGATCGGTATCGGTATTGGAAGCACGATGCGATCGTGGCCGACCTCGATGCCTCGCGGCACGACTTCCATGTCGGAGTCGAGAACTGGCAGCACGACCTCAACATCGGTTCGGTCGTGCGCACCGCCAACGCGTTCAACGCCGCAGCCGTGCACATCGTCGGCAAACGCCGCTGGAACCGGCGCGGGGCGATGGTCACGGACAAATACCAGCACGTCATCCACCATCCGAGCGTGGACGACCTGCTCAGCTGGTGCGCCGAGAACGACGTGCCGCTGCTGGGCATCGACAACTTCCCGGACTCCGTGCCTTTGGAAACCTACGACCTGCCCAAGCGCTGCCTGCTCCTGTTCGGCCAGGAAGGACCGGGGCTGAGTGAGGAAGCGCATGAGGCGAGTCGGGACGTGCTCTCGATCGCGCAGTTCGGTTCGACGCGGTCGATGAACGCCGCAGCCGCTGCCGCGATTACGATGCATTCCTGGGTCCGCCGCCACGTGTACGACCAGCCCGTGAACTGACGGTTTCGTCGGGGCGGAGGTGCTGCCCGCGCCGAGGAAGCTGTGGCCTCCTCGGGCAGGTGCGGTTGACGTCATTGTTGGGTCGATCCACGGTGTTCTGAGCGCGGAAATCACCGTGGATCGACCCCACAATCCAACTCCGCCGGGCGCAGCAGCGTATCAGCCGGTGGGTGAGGCGCCGAAGGTGCTGTACCTTCGCCAGGGTTGGGCGGAGTAGACACGGACGATGCTGACCGTGCGAAGCGGACACGAAGAAGCGCCGAGGCGGCACGAATGATTTCGTGCCGCCTCGGCGCTTCTGTGCTGCCGGACCGAGTCGCTCGGGTCCTCGGCGGAACCGGAGCGACTCGGTCGCTGCCTCAGCTGAGGTCGGCCGCCTGGGGCTCGATGAGTCCGCCCAGTTCGGCGAGCTCCGCGGTCAGCGAATCCGCGTCGTCGAAGGTGCGGGTCATGACCGTCAGGCGCTTGGCGTAGTGGCCGATGGGGTACTCCATGGTCATGCCGATGCCGCCGTGCATCTGGATCGACTCCTGGCTGATGTTCCGAGCGGCCCGGTCGACGATGATCTTCGCGGCGATGACGTCACGGTGACGGTCCTTCTCGGCCCCGGGGACCTCGGAAGTGACGGCCAGGCGCGAGTACAGGGCCATGCTGCGTGCGTACTCGAGCTCGGCGTAGAGGTCTGCGGCGCGGTGCTGCAGAGCCTGGTTCGCGCCGATCGGAGCACCGAACTGCTCACGGGTCTTCAGATACTCGGCCGTCATCGTCAGTGAGGCTTCGAGTGCGCCGACTGCCTCGGCCATGATCGCGGCGTTGCCCAGGTCGAGGACCTCGGACAGCACGGCGTTCGCGTCGGCGGCGTCGAGGCGCTGGGCGGCGACACCGTCGAGCTTGAGGTTCGCACTGCCCAGGCCATCGGCCTGACGCTGAGCCACCCGGGTCAGGCCCTCGGCATCAGCGGCGACGAGGTAGAGGCCGAGTTCGCCGTTCTGCGTGGCGGTGACGATGAAGTGGTCGGCGACGTCTCCGCCGAGCACGTTGTTCTTCTCGCCGGTAAGGGTGAAGCTGCCGTCGGCGCCGGAGACCTGGGTCTGCGGGGCGTCGACTGCGTAGCGCAGTCCGGGCTCGAGTGCGGCGAGAGCGAGGAAGGTCTGTCCCTCGGCAACACCGGGCAGGATGGCCTGTTTCTGCTCCTCGCTGCCGCCGAGCAGAACGGCGTTGGCGCCGAGGACTGCGGTTGCCAGGAACGGTTCGAGGACGAGGGAGCGGCCGAACGCTTCGGCGACCACGGCCACCTCGTTGAAGGTCATGTCCGCGCCGCCGTAGGACTCGGGGATCGCAAGCCCGAGCAGTCCCATCTCGGCGAAGGCCTGCCACTTCTCGCGGGAGATGCCCTCGTCGCTGCGAAGGATCTCTTCGCGCTTGGCGATGTCGTACTCGCTGCGCAGGTACTTGTTCAGTGTGCTGGCGAGTTCTTGCTGAATGTCGTTGAGTTCAAGATCCATTGTTGTCCTTCTTGGGAGATCGGGTGAGCGTCGGTATCTCAGAGACCGAGCAGTGCCTTCGAGATGATTCCGCGCTGCACCTCGGACGAACCGCCGTAGATGGTGACCTTGCGGGTGTTGAAGTAGCCGGGCAGAGCGTCGACGGCGCCGTTGGGCAGGTCGGACAGACCCTGGCCCTGCACGCGGTCGGAGACGAAGTCGAGACCCTGCGGACCGAGCACGTCGACGAGGAGTTCGGAGATGTCCTCCTGCAGCTGGGAGCCCTTGAGCTTGAGCACCGAGGAGCGCGGATCCGGCTTGTCGGACCCGGCGGCCTGAGTGGAGAGGATCCGCAGCTGGGTCATCTCGAGCGCGGTGAGTTCGGCTTCGATCTTCGTCAGACGAGCGGAGAACAGGGGATCGTCGAGCAGAGTGCCGCGAGCGGTCTTCGTCACCGCGGCGTAGGCCTTGGCACGGGCGAGGTTGACCTTCGAACCGCCGATGCGGGCGATTCCGGTGCGCTCGTTGCCGAGGAGGAACTTCGCGTAGGTCCAACCCTTGTTCTCTTCGCCGACGAGGTTCTCGACGGGCACCTCGACATTGTCGAAGAAGACCTCGTTGACCTCGTGGCCGCCGTCGATGAGCTGGATCGGGCGGACGGTGACGCCGGGGGTTTTCATGTCGATGAGCAGGAAGGAGATGCCGGCCTGCTTCTTCACATCCGGATCGGTGCGCACGAGGTTGAAGATCCAGTCGCCATACTGACCCAGGGTCGTCCAGGTCTTCTGACCGTTGACGATGTACTTGTCGCCCTGGCGCACCGCCGTGGTCTTGAGCGAGGCGAGGTCCGAACCGGCGTTGGGCTCGGAGAATCCCTGCGACCACCAGATGTCGATGTTCGCGGTGGCGGGCAGGAAGCGCTCCTTGATCTCCTGCGAACCGAAGGTGGCGATGACAGGACCGACCATGGAGACGTTGAACGGCAGCGGCTGCGGAACGCAGGCCAGCTGCATCTCTTCGAGCCAGATGTGACGCTGCACGGGGGTCCAGTCCTGGCCGCCCCATTCGACCGGCCAGTTCGGCACGGCATAGCCGTGCTGGTTGAGGATCTGTTGCGAGGTGACTATGTCGTCCTTGCTCAGCTCCTGGCCGGTGGCGACCTTGAGGCGGAGTTCCTCAGGGATCTCCGTGCGGTAGAACTGACGCATCTGCTGCGCGAAATCGCGCTCTTCTGCATTCAGTAGGGTGTCCATGCGAACTCCTTATAGATCGTTCAGTAACTTTCCTTCAATGGTACGGTCCGGTGTTCAGGCTCACAAGTGGGCGATGAGGGATATCCTCGCCGAGGCGGCCCTCCGGTAGGGGCGGGCGTTGATGTCACAATCGCCTAACTTTATTTCAAAAATGTATTACTACATCTATCGCGAGTGGTAATACTGTTTGTGGAATTCCTTCGGTGATTCCCAGACGTGAGCCTCTCCGGACCGAACCCCGTGCCGCTGGGGCTCCGCATTCCCCGCCGCAGTAGATCCCCAGGGGTACGGAAAGCTGAGTGACGTGTCAGGCAGGACCACATACATCCCCCCGGTCGTACCCTCGCGCCGGCTCTACGGATATGAGTCCGAACTCTCGACGCTCGTCGACGCGCTCTCCGGGCAGCGTCATCTGGGTGCACTCATCATCGGCGCGGCGGGCGTCGGGAAGACCGCGTTGGTCAACACCGCACTCTCCCGTCTCGACCCCGATCTGTCGGTCACCCGTCTGCGCGGCTCGGAGAATGCGCGGGTCCGAAACCTCGGAATCTTCGAAATCCTGCTGTCACGGGAGGGCATCGACACGGACCTCCCGCCCGGCCGAGCACTGTCGGTGATCGGTGATCTGTTCGAGCGCAGAGCCGCCGGAGGGCGCTGCCTGGTCGTCGTCGACAATGCCGATCTCGTCGACGATCATTCCCTCGCAGTGCTGGCCCAGCTGACGGATGCACGCAGGATCACGCTCGTCGTCGCCGCCGAATCCGCGCGCCCACCGGTCGATCTCATCGCCGGACTGTGGCTGGCCGGAAACGTCGTCAGGATCGATCTGGACGGTATCGACGAGGCGGATGCGGTGGCGATGATCAACGGCATCGGACTCATGGAGACCGAGACGAGATCGGTCTCGGAGCTGACCGCTCTCGCCCATGGCAATCCGCGGCTGCTCGAGAGGCTGCTGTTCGGACGGAGCCGGACCAGCGGGGTCGAAACGGCGATCGCCCGGGTCGATCAGACCAGTCGCGAGGCCATCGAAACCGTCTCTCTCATCGAAGCGGTGCCCTATGACGTGCTCGTCGGACTCACCAGTCCGCAGACGATCGACGCTCTGGCGGAGGACGGTCTGCTCTCGATCTCGAAAGGGCGAGGGGGAGAGGTGAGCATGCACGAACCCGTCACGGCTGAGAATGTCCGCGCCGCGGTCCCTCCGTCTCGCAGTCTCGAACTGCTCACTCGGTTCGATTCCGTGGTCGACCGTTCGGCTCTCCATGGTCGGGCGCTCTTCGGATGCGCCGCGTGGTCGATCTCCTTGGGGCGGGTGCCGACTCTCAAACAGGTGCTGGAGGCCGCAGGGTGGGGGAACGCACAGGGCAGGTACCTCGAAGCTGCGGAGATCATCCGCACCAGCGGCTATCGCGGTCCCGAACTCGACCTCGAACTCGCCCGTTGCGAGTGGGGAGCCGGCAGGCTCCGACAGGCCCGGGAGATCATCGACCCGCTCGTCTCCGACGCGTGCCTGAACCCAGGTGCCTCAATGCCGGAGTACCTGTCCCGACTCGCCTCCATGGAACTGAGGCTGGTGGACCCACGGAGGCCCGAGGATCTGCGGCTGGACTGGGTCCGGGACACGCTTTCGCTGCCGATCGACATCGGCCGCCTGGACGCGACGCGTGCTCGATTCGAACTCAAAGGAGGTCGGATCGCCGCTGCCTGCGCTCTGGCCGAAAGCGTCTATCTCAACCACGCGTGTTCGGTGCGCCACCGCCTCCGGGCGTGTGCGTTCCTCGGCGTGGCAGAAGTGATGGCCGGGCACATCGAACTGGGGCTGAGCTATATCGCCCAAGCCCGGCTCATGTTCGGACTTCCCGGGCCCGAATCGTTCGAACGGGAAGATGCCGTCCCGCAGTTCTTCGTGGCGAACTTCATCGCCGGCAACTGGGCCGAGGCGCGAACGGCAATGGATGAACTGACGTCCAGCCGACGGCTGACCAGACTGACGAACGCACTCATCGACCTGCGTACCGGCAACGCGGCGAAGGCTCACCGCATCTTCAGCGAACTCAACCTCGGTGCCGACCCCTGCGACATCGTCGATATAGCGGGAATGGCCAGGTCGGCGCTGTCTTTCTCCGCGGTGCTGACACATCAGCGGAGCGAAGTCGTCCCGATCGCCGTCGACGAGGGCTCCGACGCCAGTCGGCACTCGTGGTGGGCGTCCTTCGAAGCCAGACTCTTCGACCTTCAGGCATTGGCGCAGACGTCGCCCGGGCCCGCAGGCCCGCAACTGTACGAGCTCGGGGCCTGGGCGGACGAGCACGGCGCGCACACTCTTGCCTGCCTCGCCTGGCTCGAAGCCGGCCGGCTCGGGCATGAGCAGGCCATCGGCTGCCTGGCGGCGTCGGCCGGCAGGGTCGATGGTGCCCTCGGTCGCCTGCTGCGTGCTGTGTCTCATGCCTTCAGCACAGGCGATCTGCAGGCGCTCATCACCGCGGCCCGTGAGGCGCTGCTCTTCGGCGCCGTCGTCCTCTGCGCCCAACTGTCCGGCGAGGCCCGACAGCGCGCTGTCGCCGAAGGCGATGCCACAGCCACCAAAGAAGCCCGGATCCTGCTGGGGCGGAGTCGGCGCGAGCTCGACTTCGGCAGTGATGGAAAGCTGTTCCATGAGAACTTGACCGAGCTCGAAGAAGCAATCATCACCGGTGTCGTCGACGGCCGGACGAGCGCCGGGATCGGAGTGGAGCTGCACCTGTCGGCCCGAACCGTCGAATGGCACCTCGGCCGTCTCTACCGCCGAGTTCACGTGGCCAATCGGCAGGAGCTGCGAGAGGTGGTGACGGAATGGCTGAGGAACTGACCACAGCAGCCGCCTCGAGTGCTCCTGACGGAACTGAGATCTTCGGACGCAGAGGCGAACTCGACCTGATTCGTCAGTCATTGCGCTGTTCGGAATGCTCCGGCATCCTCATCGAAGGTGAGATCGGCGTCGGCAAGACCCTCCTGGCGAGAACGGCCTTCGCGGATGGTAACGACGGAATCTGGATCCGCGGGGACCGGGTGCACCAGAACACCGAGTTCGGGGTCTTCGGTCTGCTCGTCGACCTCGATGGCGATCCCTCCGCGCTGCTGGGGCGAATCGTGTCCCGGCTCACATCGACCCGAACTCCTCAGGCGGTCTTCGTCGACGATGCCCACCTGCTGGACTCCCGCTCGCAGGAGATCCTGGCCGACTTGGCCAGCGTCGGTTCGATCAGGCTCGTTGCGATGTCGCGGTCCAATCCCGAGAGCGGGGTCATGCCGTTCTCGACTCTGGTCGAAGACCGTGTGCTCCAGCATCTCGTCCTCGGCCCTCTTCCCCTTGAGGACTATCGGTCGATGATCGAACACCGCCTCGGTCACATCGTGTCCCAGGCCGTGGTCGACATCGTCGACTTCCATTCGCAGCGCAATCCGGGCAGGCTCATCGAACTCCTCGAATACACCGCACGACGTTCGCGCTTCCTCATGCGCCGCGGAGTGTGGATCCTCGACGGACTCGACATCGACTACGATGCGCGTGCCCGCGACTATGCACGGATCGGTCTTGCCGACCATTCGCCGCAGGAGACGGACGCTCTCGAGCTGGTCGTCCTTGCGGGAGAGGTGGAACTTTCGACACTGCTCGAGTCGGGACTCGGGGAAGCCGCGGATGCGCTCGTGGCCGCCGGCGAGCTGAAGATCGACGCGCAGAGGTCCCATATCTATAGGGCGGTCGAGAACCACGCCTCGGACACGATCAGGTTCACAACTCCGACCGGTCGGAGCAGAGAGTGGTTCGATTTCATCGACGCTTGCGGAGATGCGCCTTCGGAGTGGTCGCAGGTGGTCCGGGCCGAATGGGGGCTGATCTGCGGAGCAGAGGTCAGCGAGTCGAAGACCATCGAGGCCGCACTGACCACCGCCCGTCTCGGAGACTGGCATCGGGCGATGCGGCTGATCGGGGAGATCCCGACGGAGCGGTTGAGTCCGCACGAGCTCCTCTCGGTCGCCCTGCTCTACTGCGGATGCAACAAGGCCCCGCTCGGCCTCGACTTCCTGGCCCACGGCGTTCGCACGGCCTGTTGCGCACAGCTGGTCGTGGACTCACTCGTGGTGTGGATGAATCGCGCTCTCAGCTCGATGTCCCCCGCGCTGCGGCTTGCGGACTTCCGCACCGCACTGGAACGGCTGCAGGATGACGGTGACGGACACCCCGGAGGGGGAGTGGATGCAGAATTCGGGCTCAAGCTGTTCGACCGAGTCGCTGCGCTCGTGGCCGAAGAACGACCGATCACGGTGGATGTCTTCGAAGGACTCTCCCACGAGAGCGTCGCGCCGGGCAGCTTCCATCTCCTCGACACGATGCTGCAGGCAACACATATGCTCGACTCGGGCCTCACCTTGGAAGCGCTCGCCCTCCTCGAATCCCTGCAGGCCGAATTCCACTTCGACAGCACGGCAGTGCTCCATGTGGTCATGCTGCGGGGGCGCACTCTGCTGCAGCTGGGACGGGTAGCCGAGGCGAGGGAGCTGATGACAGCGCTGCCGACCCACGACATCGCGTATCTGTCAGCCCGATCGGGACCGATCGACCTGCTGTGGGCGCAGACCCACCTGCTTGAGGGCAACCTTCCGGGGGCGATGAAGGCGCTGCGAGCCGCGATCGAATCGCTGACCTATTGGAATATGGGCACTCAGCTTCCCATCGCATTGGCAGAGGCCGAATATGCGGTGTCTCGGGTGGGAACGGCGGCTGAGGCCGACGATCTGCATGCCCGCTTCGACGAGCTGCCCGTGACAGCTCCGTACCACGAATATCGGCGGGTGCTCGTGCTGCGGACGACGGCACGTGCGATTCGCACAGGGGAGCCCAGGTACGAACACGAGCTGCGCCGCATGTTGGACGAAGCCCAAGCCGATGGGGCAGCGGCGATCGTCGTCCTCATCCGCCTGCATCTCTTCCTGCACTTCGATGAGATCGCCCCCGAGGCGATGTGCGAAGCGGCCGCGCACGGAACCGGGCGTGAGTTCGACATCGTCGGCCGCCTCGGCGCTGCTCTGCGCGATCATGATCGTGCTGCCTTGACTTCCCTTGCGGAGGAATACGGCCCGTCGATGCCGGACCTGGCGGGCAGATGTGTCGCACTGGCCGCACGATTCGGAGCCGGCCAGAGCCGCGGACCGGTTGGGCAGGTCACGGGGCTGACTGCCCGGGAGAAGCAGATCAGTGCGCTCATCGTCGCCGGTCGGACGAATGCGGAGATCGCTGCGGAACTGGGCGTGCGGGTGCGAACGGTCGAGGGACACACGTACCGGCTGTTCCGAAAACTCGGCATCGAGCGCAGAGAACAGGTCGCCGAGGCGATGCGGGATACCGAAGGCCGACTGCGCGCCTGAGTTCGAACCGAGTATGCGCAACTGCGGGATTTCGGACACGAGTGAGTACTCGCAACGGTGCTCCAGTGGTGACTCTGCGGTGACTGAGTAGTGACCTGACGGGGACTCCCGTATCGACCACCTGGTCCGGGACGGCCGCCGGCGAGCAGTATCTGAGTATGGACATCACACCTCAGCCTCCTCAGCGAACCGTTCCCCGCGCCGTGCGAACGGCAGCGGCCATCCCGGGGCCGGTCACCGTTGTGCGGACGATCTCCCCGGACGAGACGACGGGCGGTGGATCATGCGTCAGGTGATTCGTCGTAAGGAAGTCGGCGACCTCCGCTCCCTTCTCTCCCGACACCGTGCCGCTGCTCTCACCGGCGGCTTCGGGTCCGGAAGGCGTTCGATTCTGCGGGCGCTGGAGTCGGAGTGGGACGGGACGGTCATCAGGGCCGCATCGAGTCCGCTCGACGAGGACACGCCCTTGTCCGGGTTAGGCAGTCTGCTCGCTGCAGTCAGCGCATCCGCGAACGGACCCTCCGATCCGTCGGAGCTCGCTGCCGATGAGGTCGTGCCGAGCATGATGGCGGCTCTCCGATCGATCCCCGGAGATGAGGACACGCTCATCCTCGTGCCCAATGCCGATGACATGGACATGGACTCGCAGCGGGTGCTCGGTCAGGCGCTGCGCCGGTTGAAGTCGGGACGTCTGCACATCGTCATCACGGTTCGGTCGATCGACGATGACGGCCCGTTCGCCTCGGTGCCGGAGATCGAACTCGCGGATCTCAGCATCGCCGAGCTCATCGAGCTCGCCCGCGACCTCGCGTTGGCCCGCTTCGGACACACGCGCATCGCCGAGGAGGCGGCCCAGGTCGCCGCCCACGCCGCAGCTGGTCGTCCCTTGGCCGTCAGCCACATCCTCGAGGAGATGGCGCCCAGCGAGATGCGCGGGGAGATCGCGCTGTCGATCCCGGTGCGAGTGGGACCGGCCAGCCGACCGATGATCGCCGACTACGTCGAGGGGCTGAGCGATGGCGCCGATGCGCTGCTCAGATGCCTGTCGCTGTCGCCGCTGACACCGCTGCGGCCTCTGGCCAGGAGGCTGCCCGGGTTCTGGGAAGCCGTCGACGAGTTGGAATCGCGCGGCACGATCGAACGTCGGGAAGCTTTCCTGCGGATACCGCACGGATTCGTCCGTGCCATGGTGCAGCAGTCGATGGGAGCGAGCGAGCGACGCCGGACCCACCTCGTCCTGGCCGAGGACTGTGCCGACACATGGCCGCAGATCGAGGCATGGCATGTCTCGTTCATCGACCCGGGTGAGGAGACCGCGCAGCAGCTGGCGGCGCACGCTCTCGGCCTGGTGCGCCGCGGACTCACCGCCGGAGGTGCCGAATTCGCCGAACGGGCCATCCGAGTCTGCGACGACATCGAGGAGCTGCGCGGTCAGTTGGTCGAGATCGCCGAGACACTGTCCGATCACGGGCAGTTCGCCTTCTCGCGCCGCTATGTGAGGATCGCCTCCCGTTCGAATCGGGCCGCGGTCGTCGTCCGGGCTCGGACGCTCGAGGTCCGCAATGTCTTCCTCGAGACGCAGACGCTGCCGTCGCCGCTGTTCGCATCGTGGAGCAGTCGCGAATCGGAGCAGGCGCCCGCCGAAGTGGCGCGCCTGCAGCTGACTCTGGCGCTCTGCCATTGTGAACGGGGCGAATTCGCCCGAGCGCAGGAGCTTCTGACACTTGCCGACGCCGCCGTTGAGCACGTCCGCGACAGTGAGCCGCAGCTTGCACAGGCCGTGCGCATCCTGCTCGACAGCAACGGCGGGGAGGACGGATCGGCGCTCGCCGGATTCGCGAGCCTGCAGGAACACCAGGATTCGATCAGACCGAGCTTCGGACTCGCCGTCGCCCACGGGCTGATGCTCACCGAGCACTATGAAGCCGCCACGGCCGTGCTCGACCGCATCGGTGAGACCTGTGCCGCGACCAGGGTCTGGAAGCGGCAGGTGGACTGTGTTCGTGCGGAACTGGAAATGCGGCGCGGCCGCGTCAGTCAGGCCGTTGAGGTCATCGACAGGGTCATCGCGGAAGCGGAGGCCGACCAGCGCAGAGGACTCGTCGTCGTTCGGCAGGATCGGATTCTGCTGCTGCACTCGTGGAAGCTGCTGCTGACCGGACGCACCGGCGAAGCAGGGCTCGTCGAGGAACGGACGGCGGTCTGGGCTTCGGCGACGAACAACCACCGCCTGCTGGCCGAGCTCAATGCGCTTCAGGGCAGATACCTGCTGCGCACCGACTGTCCGGCCGAAGCGCTCGGGCACCTGCGACGCTGCGAGCAGCTGTCCGCGGACGAGGCCAACCCGAACGTGCGTCGAATCGACGGCGACCTCATCGAAGCGTTGGTGGGTGTGGGCAGGCGGGAGCATGCGACTCTCCTGCTCCAGAAGCTGCGTGACCGCGCGAAGGCGTGTCCTTCTCGGTGGACCGATCTGGTCGTCGGTCGGAGCGAAGCGCTCCTGGCCGCCGGGGAGACTGCCACCGAACTGTTCGGGAGAGTGCTGCGGCAGGCCGGCAGCACTGAATTCGTCTTCGAGAAGGCGGTCACTCATGCGGCATTCGCCTCGAGACTGACCGACAACGGGTCGAAGCTGAGAGCACGCGAACAGAGGCTCGCCGCGGCGGCGCTGTTTCGCGAAGTCGGTGCCGGTCGGTTTGCCGACCATCTCCGCACAGGTCAGATCGTCGACGAGCCGGAGGCGCCGACGATGCCTGAGCTGCCGCGCCTCGGCGAGCTCAGCGATGAGGAGCTCAAGGTCGTCGAGCTGGTCCGTGCCGGGCTGAAGAATCGGGAGATCTCCGAGCGGATCTTCGTCTCCCTGCGCACCGTCGAACTCCGCCTCACGGCTGTCTACCGCAAGCTCGATGTCGGGTCGCGAACAGAACTCGTGTCGCGGCTCGCGGGCAACCCGCGTCTCGCCGCAGTCTGACCTGGCGTCCGTGCGGAGCGTGAGCCGCAGACGGTTCGCGCCGTCTGCGGCAGAACGCCCCGCGGAGACCCGCACCGCAGTCGCGGATGACCGCAGTCTCCCCTCCGCAACCGCCAGAACAGAGTCATCGCACTCCTAGCGTGAAATCGACGCATTCTGCAGTCGGAATCGCAGCATCGTCGGCTCTCACCGACGATGCCCGGCCGCCACATCGAATGGGCCGGAATTGTCGAGCATGGGAGATCACGATGACTGTGTCAGAACATCCGAATCCACTCACCCGGACAGGTGCGGTGGGCGCGGCTCCGCCGACCCCGGTGACTGCCGGTGCACCGAGGCCGGCGCGGATGGCGATGCGGATCTGGAGGAGCAAGACCAGAATCCAGCTGGTCTTCGATGTCGCCGCTTGGGGCTGTGCCGGACTGCTCGCAGCTGCCGTCATGGGAAACGGAGCCGTCAGCGTGGTCGAACTCGCTTCCGCAGCAACGACCGCAGTGGTCCTGCAGCTGCTCCTCGGTCTGCTCATCGGGCTCTACCGCAGTCGCTATCACTACGGAAGTTTCGCCGAATACGGCAGCATCGCGATCATCGCCCTGATCATCGCCTGCGGCCTGATGGCTGTCACCTTGGGGGATTCCCCGTTCGTTCTGCTCACCGTGTTCTCCGCGTTCATCTTCATGACCGGCAGCCGGTACCTCGTCCGCTGGTCCCACCAGATCGCGACCCGTCCGCTGCAGGGGGAGCGAGTGCTCGTCGTCGGAGCTGGTAACGCAGCTGAGTCCCTCATCCGGCAGATGCTTTCCGACCCTGACGGTGCGTATCTTCCCGTCGGGCTCATCGACGACGATCCGCACAAACGGCAACTGAGCATTCACGGGGTCCGTGTTCGGGGGACGAGTGAGGACATCGCCGAGGTGGCCGGATGGCTCAATGTCTCCGGAGTCATCGTTGCGATCGCCGATTCCGATGCGGACTTCCTGCAGACCTGCCGTGATCGTCTGCAGCCGACAGGGAAGTGGCTGAGGACGATCCCGCCGCTGGCAGAGATGGTCAATCGGAAGGTCGAGATCGGCGACATCCGCGATATCAAGGTCGAAGACCTCATCGGCCGTGCCCCGGTGCACACCGATCTGGCGGAGATCGCGAAGAAGGTGGCCGGCAAGAGGGTGCTCGTCACCGGAGCCGGAGGATCGATCGGCAGCGAGCTCTGCCGACAGCTGTTCGCTCTCCACCCAGAGAGTCTCGTCATGCTCGACCGGGATGAGACCGCGTTGCATGGAGTCGAACTCACTCTCTACGGTTCTGCACTGCTGATGTCGCCGAACACGGTCCTCGCCGATATCCGTGACAGGAGCGCCCTCGACCATATCTTCGCGGAGGCGAAGCCGCAGATCGTCTTCCACGCGGCGGCACTCAAGCATCTGCCGATGCTGCAGAGATTCCCCGAGGAGGCCTGGAAGACGAATGTCCACGGCACTCTCAACGTCCTCGAAGCCGCGCATGCTGTCGGAGTCGAAACCTTCGTCAACATCTCGACGGATAAGGCCGCTGCCCCGACGAGCGAACTCGGTCGGAGCAAGCGGATCGCCGAACGACTGGTCAGCGGATTCGCAGCGAAATCGCCCGGAACCTACCTCTCTGTCCGCTTCGGCAATGTTCTGGGCTCCCGAGGTTCGGTACTTCTGTCGTTCCAGGAGCAGATCCGACAGGGCGGCCCGATCACGGTCACCGACCCTGAGGTCCGGCGCTTCTTCATGACGATCCCGGAGGCGTGCCAGCTGGTGCTGCAGGCAGCGACGATCGGCGAAGACGGCTACGTCATGGTCCTGGACATGGGAGAGCCGGTGCGCATCGTCGACATCGCCCGGAGTCTGGTTGCGATGTCGAATCAGACTACCGAGATCGTCTATACCGGCCTGCGGGAGGGTGAGAAGCTCGACGAGGAGCTCTTCGGCGACTACGAAGGCACCGTCATCCGCATCCACGACAAGATCAGCCGGGTCGAGGCACCGAGCCTCGACGCCGGAGCGATGCCACTCGACTCCGCCGACCGAGCTGCCATCGACTTGTTCTGCTCCCGGGCCTGCACGAATGTCGATGAAGCAGATGTACGCCGAACGGAGAGCAGGACCCATGCAGTCTGAGAGGCGATTCAGGGTGGCTGCGGTCGACTGCCCATGCGAAATCTGGAGAGCAATCGGTCACTTCCGCCTTCGGGGACAGGAGAAGCCAGTGAGTGAAAGAGCAGCGAGGTGCGGGCGATGAGAGCCACATGGACAGTCTGGGACGGAGAAGCTGCTGCGGACCGGAAGCAGTGGATCGACCTCTGGTCAGACTCTGCCGAGCGACATCCGTTTGCCCATCCTGATGTGTGTGCCGCACTCAGGCCAAAGGGCGGCCGACTGATGGCTGCGTCGCTGTCGCACACGGGCGGGCACGTGCTCTATCCGTTCTTTCTCCGCGAGATCGATGGAGACCTCGCTCGTGCTGCAGGTCTCACCGGAGACGATGGTGCCCCGCTCTATGACCTCGTCTCCCCATATGGCTATGGCGGGCCGATGCACTGGTGCATCGGCGATGTCGCCGCTGCGACCGTGAAGTTCGAAGCGGACTTCGCCGTCTGGGCCGAGCAGAATCGCGTCGTCAGCGAGTTCGCGAGGTTGTCGCTGTTCGAGGAATCGCTTCTGCCATTTGCCGGTCACACCCGGAAACGGCAGACAAACCTTGTCCGCGACCTCGAAGTCACTTCCGAGGAACTCTCTCAGGCAGTGGCATCGAAGGTTCGAAGCAATGTTCGCCGCGCTCATCGTGAGGGCGTCACGATCGTCGTCGATACCGATGGGCGATACGTCGATGATTTCGTCCGTATCTATTCGGAGACGATGGAACGTCGCGACAGCGTCGACTGGTACCGATTCAAACGGCCTTTCTTCGAAAGCCTCCACACAGCCCTGCCAGGCCAATTCGCCTATGTGTATGCGCACCTTGACGGTCTTCTGGTCTCTTCTGACCTCCTCCTCTTCGGCCGAGAAGTGGGCTATTACTTCCTCGGGGGGACTGAAGCCGCAGCCTTCAGAGCTCGTCCCAACGACCTCGTCAAAATGGAGTCGATGAAATGGCTCAAGGAGCGAGGCTGCAAGAAGTATGTGCTCGGAGGCGGTGTCACGGCTGAGGACAGCCTCGAACGGTACAAACGGGGATTCGCACCGACCGGACAGGTCGACTATTTCACTCGCGAGCGCATATTCTCTGCTGCGCGGTACGACCGACTGCTGGCAGCACATCGGCTCAGGCTCTCGGCCGTCGGCCGGGAGTTCGATGAAACCGGAGACTACTTTCCCGCTTATCGACGGGAAACCGAACCGACTTCGCAGACACGGGGGGCCGATGACAGCGGCGCTTCGTCGGAATCGGAGACGCCGAACGCCCATGCCGATGGATTCTCCCGTTCGCTGCAGGAGGCGGCGTCATGACTGTCTCCGAAACCGATCGCAGCACCGGCGTCCTGCCGCCGACGGCTGCCCGCCCGCACTCTCCGTCGCCCGTCGAAGCCGATCGGATTCCTCTGTCGACTCCTGACGTCGGAAGCCTTGAGGAAACCTATCTTCTCGCGGCCTTCCGCAGCGGATGGATCGCACCTGTGGGGCCGGATCTTTCGGCGTTCGAAAGCGAACTGGCAGCTGCAACAGGTGTTGCTCATGCAGTTGCGCTGTCGTCCGGAACTGCGGCACTTCATCTGGGCCTGCTCGGTCTCGGGGTCAGGACGGGCGACCGAGTCCTCACCTCGACGATGACATTTGCCGCCACCGCGAATGCCATCACCTATTGCGGGGCGACTCCGGAATTCGTCGACTGCGGTCCGGACGGCAACATTGACCCGGGCCTATTGCATCACCGCCTCGAACGGTCAGCGAGAGCCGGACGACTTCCGGCCGCGATCGTCCCCGTCGACCTGCTCGGGCGACCTGCAGATTATGAGCGGATACTGCCGGTCGCGGCGGAATACGAAGTCCCCGTCCTGGTCGATGCCGCAGAATCCCTCGGTTCCGAGTACCTCGGGCAGCCAGTGGGCGGGTTCGGTCGGGCATCTGCGGTGTCATTCAACGGCAACAAGATCATGACCACCTCCGGCGGTGGTGCGCTGCTCACAGACGATCCCGAACTCGCTCGCAGAGCCGCTCACCTCGCTGCTCAGGCACGACAGCCGGTCGTCCACTACGAACATCAGGAGATCGGATACAACTACCGCCTCAGCAATCTCCTGGCTGCACTCGGCCGGGCCCAGCTGACTCGCCTCGAGCAGATGGTCGAACGGCGACGGGCGCACCGTCGACGGTATGCTGACTTCTTCGCCGAGCACCCGGGCCTCGCTCTCTTCGGCGATGGCAACCACCATCGCGACAATGCCTGGCTGACCGCGGTGATCGTCGACGAGGCCGAGACCGGAATCAGCGCTGGGGCTTTGGGACGGATGTTGGCTGATCGCGGAATCGAAACGAGACCGCTGTGGAAGCCTATGCATCTTCAACCGGTGTTCGCCCGCTGCTCTATGACGGGTGGTCGGCTCTCCGAGTTCCTGTTCTCGCACGGTTTGACTCTGCCCAGCGGTTCAGCGATGCGCGATGACCAGCTCGACCGAGTTCTCTCGGCGCTCTACGAGCTGCTGACCAATGGACGTCGCTGAGGAGGAGTCGGCTTGCCGCAGGGCGGTTGCGGATCACCGCAGGTTCCTCCGTCGACGTCACTTCCGGACACGCCGCGTCGTTAACGTCACAACAAGACGCCGAGCTGTCGGCAACAGACAGAACGGCATAAGGAGACCACTAGTGCTTTCTGAGATCGTTCGGCGCTTATCGAGATCGGTTCTCCGTGTAGTTGTATTGCGATTTGGAAGGACACAGGCATGGGCACGGCTGAACAGGCTCCGAGCGTCACGGCTCTGGATCTGCGTGACTATCTGAGGATCCTCAAGCGAAGGTGGCTGCTGGTCACAATTGCCGGATTAGTGGGGATTGCGGCAGCGGCCGTGCCCGTCGCATTGATGCCCCCGAAGTACGAAGCTCGGACTCAGCTCTATGTTTCGGTCCGGTCACTTGCGGGAGGAACTGGTGAACTTGCTCAGGGCAACAGCTTCGCCAAAGAAGTCGTCAGCAGCTATACGGATGTTGTCGGGACAAGCGTCGTTCTCGAACCGGTGATCTCAGACCTCGGATTGGACACCACAGTTGCCGAGCTCCGCAAGGACGTGAAAGCCAGCTCCCCCGACGGATCGGTCCTGATCGACATCACGGTCACTGATGCCGACCCCCAACAAGCTGAACTCATCGCTGAGGCAATCAGTCGGAGTCTGACAGAGGCTGTGCAGAACCAGCTCGAACCTCAGACAGCTGATGGGCAGAGCTTGATCGGTCTGACCACTACTCAGAAGGCTCAGGCGGAAGACGAACCGGTGAGCCCACGGGCAGTCCTGCTCCTGCCGGCCGGATTGCTGTTGGGGCTTCTGTGCGGAGTCGGGGCTGCCGTCGTCACCGCCGTCTTGGACACAAGAGTGCGATCGGCACATGACATCGGGCAGCTCACATCCGCGCCCGTCATCGGCAGGATCCCCCGCGATTCCAGCATCGTCCAGGATCCCCTTGTCGTACTGGCGTCGAAGCACGGCGCTGCGGCCGAGTCATTCCGGGCTTTGCGCACCAACGTCGACTACCTCGCTGTGGGCTCCAAGGCCCGCGTCTTCGTCATCACCTCCCCGAGCCTCGGCGAAGGCAAATCGATCACTGCGGTGAATCTGTCGATCATCCTTGCCGAATCGGGACAGCGAGTTGCCCTCGTCGACTGTGATCTTCGACGACCGAAGATAGACGAGTATCTGGGTATCGAAGGAGCGGCGGGTCTCAGTGACGTGCTTGTCGGGCGCGTGGAGATCGCCGACGTGCTGCAGCCATGGGGGGACCACAGTCTCTGCGCGCTGCCTGCAGGTCATATCCCGCCGAATCCGAGTGAACTGCTGGGTTCGCCGGCTATGGACACTCTGCTGAACGACTTGAGGCATGATTTCGACTACGTCGTACTCGACGCTCCACCGACATTGCCGGTCACAGATTCTGCGGTGGTCGGCACAAGAGCTGGAGGGGTGATCATGGTCGCTGCGGCGGGCAGAACCAAGAAGCCCGCACTCGACGAATCTATTCGCATTCATCAAGCATTGGGCACCCGTGTCGCCGGAGTCGTCATCACGATGCTGCCCTCGAACGGCGACGATCCATATACCTACGGCAAAGCGGCCGATTATGCTCAGCCGTCGACTGGGGCCGGCTCACACGCTGCAGGCGAGAACTTTCCAGAGGTGTCGCCAGTCGTTGCGGATCATGTCACCAGCCCTGCAGTCTGGCCGATCCTGCCCTGCAGCGAACTCGAAGATGCTGCGGTCACTGCCCCGGATTCGGAAGATCCGCCGCCGGGTTCGCCCAAGGTGAGCGCTGATGCCTGACAGCTTCACCGTCCTGAACGTGTGCACTGGAAATCTCTGCCGCTCTCCTCTTGCAGCATCGGTGCTTGCGCAGAGGTTCGCCGATATCTCCGAGATTCGTCTGCATTCGGCAGGCACGCGTGCCGCTCTGGGGCGGCCGGTGCCCGGAGAGGCCAGGGAGGTCGCTGGTTTCATGGGAGCCATCGACATCCGAACCCATCGCGCGCGGCAAGTCAGCGAGGAGATGCTCAGCGGGGCCGACGTCGTACTCGCAATGACGCGCGAGCATCGACGGGTGCTGGTCGAACTCAATCCGCGCGTCGTCCGCCGAGCCTTCACGATCCGTGAGCTCGCAAGTCTCGCAGCATTGACAACAGACGAGGAGATCATCAGACAAGGTGCGCTTCCAACGGCGGACCGGGTGACTCGTCTGCGGGCAGCGGTCGAAGCAGCGGCCCGACGGCGCAGTCACCGACGTTCTCAGGACCGTCCTGCAGACGATGTCATCGATCCCTTCGGCTGCGACCAGGAGATCTATGCGCTCGCGGCGCTGCAGCTGGCACCGGCGATCGAAGGGGTGGCAGTCCTGTTCCAAAGGGCACTCAACCTCGGTGACGGGAGATGATGGGGATGTTCGAACAGCGGTCGACGGAAGAGCGGGTGCGCTCAACGAACTGCGGCACGGAACGGCGACGCTATGACGCTGTGAAACGTGCGTTTGATCTCTTCGTCAGCGGGATCGGGCTCATTGCCACGGCACCTGTTCAGGCAGGCGTCGCCGTCTTCGTCCTGATAGCGCTCGGCCGACCTGTGCTCTTTCGGCAGCCGCGGCCGGGGAGGGGAGGGGCGACTTTCGAGATCCTGAAGTTTCGAACCATGCTGCATCCGGACTCCACCCATGTCACCGATGGGCAGCGACTGACCAGACTCGGTCGGTTTCTGCGTGCGTCGAGTCTCGATGAACTGCCTTCATTGTGGAACGTCATCCGGGGAGAGATGAGCCTTGTCGGGCCCCGACCCCTGATGGTCGAGTATTTGGAACGGTACACACCTGAGCAGTCTCGGCGACACGAGGTGCGGCCGGGAATCACCGGACTGGCGCAGGTCAGCGGTCGCAACGACCTCGACTGGGACGACAGATTCCGACTCGACGTGGACTACGTCGACTCCCGTTGTCTGAAGCTCGACATGGTCATCCTGCTGAAGACAGTGCAGACCGTGTGCGGAATGCGCGGGATCAACAAAAGCGGATTCGACACGATGCCCGTGTACACAGGAGAGAAGGGCGCGGGAAATGAATGCGCGTAGCGGGCCGAGGGACGTGAGAATAGCCGCCGGCTTCCTGGTAGGCGCGCAGATGTTGGCTGCGGGCGGGGCCGTCGCGGTGAATCTGCTGGCCGCTTTCGTCCTCAGCCCTTCCGGACGTGGAGATCTGGCGTTCGGACTGCAGCTTGCGTACTTCTTCTCCGTGTTCGCGCTCATGGGTCTGGAACGTCCGTTCATCGCAGCCCGGTCCGGAAGGTTCGGTACCGAATACAGCGTCTTTGTGCGAATGGCGGCGCCCGGAGCGCTCTGCATACTTCCGATTGTGATTCTCGCGACGATGGTGTCACCGTTCAGCACCTCGTGGCTGTGGATGGGAGTCTTGGCTGTTGCAGCATATACGACGCTCAACTCCCTGGTGCATGCACTGCGAGTCGCCTATGTCTGCAGCCGAGAGTGGAAATGGTTCGCGGCCAACGCCGCTGTCACGCAGCTGATCATCGTTGTCGGGGCCGGGCTGCTGGTGCTCCTTCGTGTCGACGACCCTGTGATGTGGATGTGGATCTATGCCGCTTCGGCGCTTCCAGCCGTCGCGATGCTGTTTCTCGCCCCGAGCTCCTGGAAGCGAGAGGCTCCTACGCGAGCGGAGACGCGAGGATTGCGTCGACGCGGCTGGATGCTGCTTCTCTCCGACTTCAGCAACACTGCAATGCTGCGTTCTGACCGATTGCTGCTTCCCATGCTGAGCAGCTCGGCGGCGTTAGGACTCTACGTCACCGTAGCCACAGTTCTTGAGATGGCTACGTGGCCCGTACAGCAATGGGTTGACGCTTCTCTGCGCAGCTGGTCGAAGTCATTCTCATCGACCCCGCCACGAATCTTCCACCTCATCGCGCGGAGCATTCTTCTGCTGATGTTCTTTGCCTCTCTGCTTGCCGCAGCGGCATTTGCCATGATCGGATTCGTCCTTCCTGTGTCGTACCAACCGGCGACAGTGGTGATCATCCCCTTGGCCGTGTCGGCTGTCGTCTTCGGAGTGACTCGTGTCCAACAGGGTCTGCTCATCGCTTTGGACTCGCCCGGACGGGTATCGATTGTGGAGATCATCGGCACCGGAGCGTCACTACTCGCTTATTTGGCGCTGATTCCGTCCCTCGGCATGCTCGGCGCAGCCTACGGGTCGATCATCGGATACTCAGCTTGCGCCGCAGCCGGCGGAATCGCGCTCATACAGGTGTCCCGGAAAAGGCCCACATCCGCGGTCGTCGATGAATGCGATGAGGATGCGAAGGCCTGCATTCCACCTGCGGCAGCGGATACGGAGGCGAGGACCGAAAGCGAGTTGGCCATGAACGACACCGGATGCCAGCATCCAGATCAGATGAGGAAGTGACACCGTGGATGTATTGATGATCGCCCACTTCACCAGGGCCGGAAGAAGGTCGCGCGATCGTTTCGATACCTTAGCCGGTATACTTGCCCGTCGCGGTGCGAACGTTGAATTGGTCACCTCGACGTTCCACCACTTGTCGAAGCAGCAGAAGGACATTGCGGATGCGGAAGACGAGCTGTACCGAACGACGTATATCTCAGAACCGTCTTATCGGACCAACGTCTCCGTACGTCGACTGCTCAGTCATCAGATCCTCGGACGAAATCTCACAGAATATCTGCGGCATCGTCGGGCTCCGGACGTCGTGTACTGCGCTGTGCCTTCCCTCGAAGTCGCACGCGCTGCAGCCGAATTCGCTGCGAAGAACGACGTGCGACTCGTTGTCGACGTGCAGGACCTCTGGCCGGAAGCCTTCGAACTGGTGCTCCGGCCGCATTGGGCCGGCCGGCGCATGCTGAGGCCTCTTCGGCGGACTGCTGAACGGATCTATCGTGCGGCGGACGCAGTGGTCACCGTATCTGAGACCTATTCGAATCGAGTCTCAGCGGCGCGCGGTGACGATGACGAGGTGACCACGGTCTACCTCGGTACGGATCTGCGCACATTCGATGGTTTTGGGCCGACCCGGCCGGTTGACGACGGATACATTGAGCTTGCGTACATCGGAACATTGGGGCACAGCTACGACCTGCCGACGGTATTCGACGCACTTCGACTACTGAAGCGACAGGGCTTGCGCATGCGCCTGCATGTGATGGGCACCGGACCTTTCGAGAACCAATGGCGTCGAGATGCTGCAGATCTGTCGGCCGAGGTCATCTTCTATGGAAGTCTCGAGTATTCGGAGATGGTCGCCCGCCTGCGCGGTTGCGATATCGCGGTCAACCCGATTGTTCCGGGAGCCGCACAATCGATCACGAACAAGATCGGTGACTATGCCGCGGCTGGTCTGCCCGTCGTCAACTCACAGGAATGCCAGGAGTATCGCGACCTGCTCGCTGCGTATGGTGCAGGAATCAGCTGTGAGCAGACGGCGGACTCCATCGCAGCTGCGTTGGTGAGACTGTCGAATGATCGCAATCTGGCGGAGCGCGGCGGAGGCTCTCGGCGCATGGCTGAGGAGCGGTTTGATCGCGGAGTGACTTATGAGCGCCTCAGCGGGGTGGTTCTCGGTGAGGACTGAACCGGCTGTGCCCAGCCGAAGCAATGCGACACGAAGCGGAGGCGGTTGGCTGCTGCTCATCCTTCTCGTGGTTGCAATCGTGCCAGTGGCTGCAGTGGTGGGGTTCGGGATCCCAGTGCCGTTCATGGTCGTCGTAGGTGCTGGTTATGCACTGCAGCTGGCGGTCATATCCACCGCGGCATTCCACTTGAGACTTCAGCCGCGCGACCCTTGGATTGCAATAGCTGTGCTCTACGGAATCGTTCAGACCGCCACTTTGGCATCCGTGGGTATGCAATACGGGACCTATGATGCGTTTGATCTTCTCGGAGCGGCAGCTGGCATCATCGGAATAGTTGCCTTCGCCGGGCTCTTTCAAGCAATGCGACCGAATGAACGCGACCTGCAGATCTTTCTCGTCGGATTCCTGTGGCTCACGTTCGTCGCGATCTGCGTCAACCTCGTGCAGCACGCGGCAGAGATCCCCTCAATTCTCGGCGCGGATTCGAGCTACCAGTTCGAATTCGCAAGCTTCTTCGCCAACCGCAATCAGTTCGGATACTTTCTGTTTCTCAGCCTTGTCGCCCACGCGCTGTACCTCCACGGCCGGCGACCCCGCTTTCACAACATCGGTCTCTTTGCCTTGCAGATTGCTTCGCTGCTGCTGACGATGTCGCGTGGTTCAATCGCTGCCTCACTCATCTTTCTCACCGTCTTCGGCGTACTCAGATTCCGATCCCAACCCAAATACGCTGCCTCCTTCCTGACAGTCGGAGGATTCGGCGCTGTGGCCGTGGCCGCATCCGGTCAAGGAGGCAGACTCGAAGACCTCATTCTGAGGCCAGAAGCGGCATTAGCCGGTCGCGACGAAGTCTGGTCGATTGGACTCGATATTTGGCGCGAACACGGCATTCTGCTGGGCAGCGGAAGCTTCCGAAGCGTCGAGATCGCGCAGGATCGGGGCATGCTCTATGAGGAATTCCATAGCTTCTTCGTCGAGACGCTGGTCGGAGGCGGAATAGCCGAACTTGTCGTGATGATGCTTATTCTCGGGTTGGTCTGGCGCAAGGTCGTCCGGTCTCATCTCGACAGCGGGCGTCGCCATGTTCTCTATGCATCGGCAGTCGGAGTCGCCGGATTGGCCTGTGTCGAAAGTGTTTCGTTCTTCACTGTGGGACTCGTCGGCACGCTCTTCACAATCTTCTTCGTATCTCTTCCGCTTCTGTACGCGAATCTCTCGCTGACAGATGCTCAGAGTTTCGCGCGTGGGCGAACTGAGGTCTGCGCGGTGAACTGAACTAAGGCCGCGATCAGGAACCTGCAGACAGGTGAGGCTGCCTGGGTCCAAACCGAACCAGTCATGCTGCTGTTCGCATGTCCGCATACAGTTCGCGGCATACCGCAGACCTTCCGAGGCGAGGCCCGATCTGCCTCGAGGATTGGGCACAGTAGGAGTCTGTCAAACCTGTACACCGTGACTCGGCAAGGCCGGTCAGTGAGGATCGGACAGTGAGGGGAGCCGACGTGTACGTCGACGAACGCGATGCGGGCGTGATCCGCCGAATTGAAGGATTGGTGGCCATGAGTTCGACCGCTGACCGCGGGACGCATGATCCCCGGCGCGACTTCGGCGATTTTGCTGTCGAACTCGATACTGTGGGAATTGGCTCTGTCGACCCAGAACTCTGCCACCGACTCTGGACGGAATGTGCCGGCCGTGCTCGCTTCGCCGAGGCAGTCCTCCGTGCCGCTGCTGCCGCGGGGGTTTCCGTAGATCCCGAATCAACTGCTTTCGCTGACTGGGTCGTCGAACTCTGCCCGCGACTGTCCCTTGCATTAGGCTCCGGTGACACAGCGGCAGCTTCGGTGCTCGCTCAGCTCAGCGCTGTGTCGGAGACGACCGCTGTTCGGGCCCTGACCGCCGTGGCCGATGACCTCCTCGGCGGAATCGGGATCCACGATCCCGAAGGGGTGCTGATCCGACTCCGCTCCAGCGGGATCCTCACTCGCTTTGAAGATTCGGCGCGGGGGACGCTGCTGAAGGTTCCGACTCTCATCGCGGCCAAGGTGCGGCACGACCTCAGGGCCGAAGTCAGTGCTGAACCGGTGGTCGCTTCACTGCTCGATGTGCTCGTCGACCATATGGAATCCGCGGGCCTGGTCGAGCCCGAGCTCCTCAGCGACGTGCTGCTTCTGGCCAGGCACGGCGGCCATTGGTCCCAGCTCCTGCGGGTGTGCGAGGCAGTGGGCATGCCGATGTTCCTGCTCACTCCGCGGACCTCCTGCACTGTTCTCCGAGTTCTGCCGCTCAAGGCGCGCACCAGCCGCCCCGGCCTTGCGTTCTTCGGATCTCTCGCCGAAGACATCACGGCCGATGCCGCCGATGACTCTCCGGCTCGGATTCGGGCCGCCGTGATCAGACATACCGGCCCGGGAATGCTGAGGTCACGACTACCGGGGAAACTCGGCGATTCGGAACTTAACGTGGAAGAGGAAGAATCGCGTCTGGGCGAGATGCTGGTCGATGTCATCGGCACTGTCTGGCAGCTGATCCGGCTCGCCGATGCCGGGCGTCACGGCGAGGCTGCGGAACTGGGCATTCGCGCCTCAGCAGAGATGCGCAGTGCGCGTGCACGATCCGTCGTGCGTCTCCTCACCGCGATCGCACTTCACCACGCAGCTGAACCTCGGCGGGCTCTGTCCGTGCTCAACGAGATCGAGGGCCCCGCCCGAGCCGGCCATGTCGAGGGTGACTTTCTTCTGCCGTCGATCATCGCATGGACCGCCCTCATCGCCGCGGTCAGTGGTGACCATGAGCGGGCCGATGCGCACCTGGCGGAGTCCGATGCCCCGTCGGGGATCAGCCGAGCGGGTTCCGAAGCGGATCCGGCAGCCGCACCTGCGGATTCGCCCCCAACCGTCATCATCGATGAACTGGTGACTCCGCCCCTGCGCATCGCCTCGGCTCTCAGGGCTCTGGACCGACTCGATCTTGAGCGGGCCGAGGCCGAGTTCGGCGCCCTCTCCGCCTACCCTGAGATGCGGACGCTGTGGGTCTATCTGCCCCTCATCGCCCGGACCTTGGCGGTGCTGTCCGCGGAAGCGGAATCCGGTCTGCTGTTCGTCAACGATGATGCGCAGCGATTCCAGGACAGCGGTGTCCTGTCAGACGCGGAGAAGGACCTGATCGCACTCGGGCGCAGCACGGTCTTCATCGCTCTGGGGCAGCTGCGGTGGGCCGAGATCGACCGCGATCGGCTCTCTCCCGCCTGCGACGGCCGTATTGTTCTCGACGTCCGTTCGAAGCTCGTCGCCGGTCGAAACGATGAGGCGATCTCATGCGCAGATACCTGGTTCTATCACCACTCGCTGAGTCCGCGCAGCCGGGCTGAGCTCGCTGCCGTCAGAGCAGCAGCCAAGCTGCGCACTGGGGACGAGACTGGAGCGCAGAGTGATTTCAGGATGGCTGTAAGTCTCTCGACCTGGGTGAGCTCGCTGCTGCCGATTGCTCTTCTGCCGCTGCCCGATCGCAGTCGGCTCATCGACCTCACAACCGACTCGCCTGTATGGGCGGACGCTGCGAACGAGTTCTCCGCGACCTTCGCTCCACCTGCGCAGCTTGTGGAGCGGCTGCGCAGTATCGGCCCGGTTTCTGTGGACATAGCAGAAACGCCACAGCTCAATGCCGGCGAAGCCCAACTCATCGATCTTCTGGCACGGGGCCTGTCCGTCGCTGAGATCGCTGAGGAACTCAATCAGGTGACGGGCACAGTGAAGAACCGTCTCTCTGCCCTCTACCGCAAATTCGGAGTCTCGAACCGGGCGGATGTGCTCATCCGGGCCCGATCCTTCGGTTACCTCGCCTAGCGGCACTACGGCAGAACCCGGCGCGCAATCACGACCGAGCGGATATCCAAACCCGCTCACGAAGCAGGGAAGAGGCCATCGCCGAGGGTCCCCAACGCCATCGCCGAGGCGAATCCCTCACGCCGTCACGAGATCCCGTCTCCGGAACCCGACCATGCCGGCTCCGACGAGAACGACCGTGATCGACAGGAACGTCAGCACCGCCTCGGCGGAGATGTCCTCGGCCGGGTACTGACCGATGTGGTTGAACACGGAGACGTCGAGGACGGCATCGTCGAGCTGGAGGAGCCCGCCGAACAGAGCGAGCACTGCGGAACCGGCGAAGACGATCCAGGTCAGACCCAGCAGTCGCGGCGCGAATCCGTACAGCAGGCAGGCGAGGCCGATCAGCACCCACACGGCGGCCGACTGCACGAGATGGCCGAGCACCGTCGGGCCCAGCAGGTCCCAATCGTCCAGCGAGGCGGCCGCGCCGATGCCCTCACCGATACCGGCCAGCAGCATCAGCCAGGCGGATCCGAGCAACGTCACCGTCACCCAGGAAGCCATCCACCCGCCCCGTGAGACCGCTGTCGCGAGCACGGGCTCGGTGTGGAAGTCCTGTTCCTCGGAGCGCAGTCCCCCGACGGTGATGAGCGCGAAGGCGGCGACGATCATGGCCATGTAGAGCGCCATATAGCCGAGATAGCCGTCGACGATTCCCCGCGGTCCGCCCATGAGCTGCGTGATCTGTTCGGGCATGCCGTCGGCGCCCTCGGCCATCGCTCCGGAGAAGGACCCGAAGATCGCAGCCATGACGAGGATCCCCAGCGACCACCAGATCAGCGTCGAACGCTGCAGGCGGAAGGCGAGTCCGAACGCGGTCGACAGGCCGCGACCTGCGTGAGTCCGCCCGGGTCGCTCCGCAGTGATGCCGGCGCCGAGGTCGCGCCGCGACTGCACGGTCAGGGAGATGAGCAGGAGGACGACGAGGGCGGCGACTGAGTACAGCAGCGGCCACCAGCGGTCGAGAGTGAACGGAGCCGTCTGCTGAGACCATCCCAGAGGGGACAGCCAGGACAGCCAGTCGAGGTCACCGCCGGCGACGGCGGACATGTCACCGAGCCCGCGGACGACGAAGCTCAGCGCCAGCACGGCTCCGGCCATTCCCGAGGCCGCCCGCGAGAACCCCGTCAGCTGCACCGCCACGGAGGTGACCCCGACGAAGACACAGCCGACCGCCGTCATCCCGGCCCCGAAGAGCAGACTCGAGGTCGCCGGATCGGGGTCAGCCTCCGAGAACTGAAGGGCCGCGGCCATGAGTGCCCCTGCCACGACGTTCATGATCACAGTGAGGATGACCGCGGCGAACAGCTGGGCATGTCGTCCCGTGACATTCGCGCGGATGAGCTCGGCTCTGCCCGTCTGCTCCTCGGCGCGGGTATGACGGGTGACGGTGGTGATCGACATCAGGGCGATGCCGATCATGAGGAACACGGCGTACATGCCGACGATGAATCGCGGCACCGTGATGTCGTCGAGCCCGTAGCCGGGTCCGGTGATGAGTCCCATCACCGGATTCTTCGCGAACACGGTCATCGTCTGCAAGGTGTCCGCATCCATGACCAGGGCGATCGCATTCGCGAAGTAGGCCGTGAGCGCGGTCAGAGACAGCACCCAGATCGGCATCCGCAGCCGGTCGCGCCTGAGCATGAACAGCAGCAGGTGTCCCAGCCCGGTGAGGCCACCCCCGCCGAGGCGGCCGTCAGTTCCGCGGGGACGGGTCCTCCTGTGTGCCTGACGATGGTCGGCGGTCGAGTCCCCTGGACCCGCCTCGGTCGATGCCAGCAGATTCATGATCCGGCCTCCTTGCCGTAGTGGCGCAGCAGCAGCTGCTCGAGCGTCGGCGGCGTGGCCGTCAGCGACTCGACGTCGTGCTCGCCGAGGGTGCGCATGATGTCCGGCAGGTGAGCGGCGTCGGCGCTGAATTGCAGCTGCGCTCCCTCGCGGACGAGGTCGTGGACTCCGGCCATCCGAGTCAGAGCGGGGATGTCCCGCTCGACCTGAACGGTGATCGTCGTCCGCGACAGGTGGCGCAGATCCGACAGAGTACCGGTCTCGACGATGCGGCCGGCCCGGATGATCGAGATCCGATCGGCCAGCGCCTCGACCTGGGCGAGGATATGGCTCGAGAGCAGCACCGTGCGACCGTCCTCCTTCGCCTCGCGGATGCACTCCTGGAACACGGCCTCCATGAGCGGGTCGAGGCCCGCGGTCGGTTCGTCGAGCAGCAGGAGCTCGACATTCGAGGCCAGTGCGGAGATGAGCGCGACCTTCTGCCGGTTGCCCTTCGAGTACGTCCGCCCCTTCTTTCTGGGGTCGAGGTCGAAGCGTTCGATGAGTTCGTCGCGCTTGCGGACATCGACTCCGCCGCGGAGCCGGGAGAACAGGTCGATCGCCTCACCGCCGGTCAGTCCCGGCCACAGCTCCACGTCCCCCGGGACGTAGGCGAGTCGCCGATGAAGGGGGACCGCATGCGACCACGGGTCCTCGCCGAGGAGGCGGATCCGTCCCGCATCGGCGCGGAGGATGCCCAGCAGGATGCGGATCGTCGTCGATTTGCCGGCGCCGTTGGGACCGAGGAAGCCGTGGACCTCACCGCGGGCGACCTCGAGGTCGAGGCCGTCGAGGGCACGTGCGCGACCGAAGGATTTGACCACCTCGGCGAGGGTGATCGCGGGTGCCTCTTCCCCGGTCCGTCGGCTGCGGGTCGTCGGAGCTGTCGTCGTTCTCATCGCTTCTCGTCTCCTTCGTCGGTGCGGTGTGCTGTCGGTGTCTCGGTGCGGTCGGAAGTCGCGGAGTTCGCGGATGCGGTGTCGGGGGCGGCGGTGATGACGCCGTGGAAGTAGAGGTCGTAGAGGTGGGGTGCGAGCCGGGACATCGTCTCGGGGAAGTCCGCGGTCCCCAGCGCCATCTGCAGGCGGGATCCGAGGATCGACGGGGCCAGCGCGAGGGCGGCGATCGTTGCCGCCTGACCGCGGACGTCGGTGTCGCTGGTGCGGAATTCGTAGCCGGCGAAGCCGTGCCGGATATAGCCCTCGACGAGGTCGACGTAGTGGTCGAAATAGCGCTGACCATGATCCGAGGGATCGAGCAGCGACTTGGTGAGGTAGTCGATGTTCAGCGACATGTCGCTGCTGGCGAATATCTCTCGCACCGCCTCGGTCGCGTAGTCGGCATTGGCCGCCTTGGCGTCCGCGATCGCCGAGAAGACGAAGTCATCGCAGGCGCGGCGCAGTCCGTCCTTCGACCCGAAATGGTGGATGACGAGCCCGGGGGAGACGTCGGCCGCGGCGGCGATCGCACGGATCGTCGACTTCGCGAAACCGCGTTCGGCGAAGGTCTCGATCGCAGCGGAGCGGATCCGGACCGCGGTCTCCGGGGACGAATTGGGTGATCGGTTCGATCGCGAATCCGACGATGTTGAACGCATGTTTAATATTAAACGCGTGTTCAATCGTCGATGTCAATGGGTGGGCTCAGGAAGTTCGTCCTCAGTCATTTACATACAACCATCTAGTTGTATGATTGGGTGCATGAAAGCCGTTCTCGACGACGAGGTCGATGCGCTGTTCCATGCATTGGCCGACCGCACCCGGCGCGATATCGTGCGCCGAGTCGCAGGGGAAGGGCTTTCGGTGTCCGATCTGGCCGCCGGCTACGACATGAGCTTCGCCGCAGTGCAGAAGCACGTCGCTGTCCTCGAACGTGCAGGACTGGTGACGAAGCGCCGAGCAGGCAAACGGCAGATCGCCCACGCAGAGGTGGGTCCGCTTCGCACCATCAGGAGCATGCTCGCCGAGCTCGAAGACCACTGGGTCGAACGAGTGCAGAGAATCGACGACCTTCTGGCCGGGCACGAACAGGCCGGGTCGTGAAGCCAACCACCACAATGCTCAGGGAGCAGCCATGCCGGTCATCGACACATTTCATGACGAAGAGACACTGACGCTGACGATCGTCGCCGAATTCGCGGCGCCGCTCGAACGAGTGTGGGAGGTCTACGCCGACCCGCGACAGCTCGAGCAGATCTGGGGGCCTCCGACGTACCCGGCCACCGTCGTCGACCATTCGCTCGCACCCGGCGGCAGAGTCACGTACTACATGACGAGCCCGGAGGGCGAGAAGTTCTGCGGGCTGTGGGAGCTGACCGCCGTCGATCGTCCCACACGTTTGGAATTCCGCGATTACTTCGCGAATGAGGACTTCACGGTCGTCGAATCGATGCCCGGAAGCAGCTGCGTCTACCGCTTCGAGGCAACCGAGACCGGGACGAGAGCCACGTATGAATCCATCTTCGACTCGGTGGAGGGACTGCGCACCGTCCTCGAGATGGGTGTCATCGAAGGTTCGACCGGGGCGATCAACCAGATCGACGACCTGCTGGCTCGCGACTGAGCCGCCAACCGAGCGAACTCGCAACCGTGCGAACTCGCATAGGGAGATTCCGCGGGAGAGGAATGTTGATTCTCGCCGCTGAAACCAACATTCCTCTCCCGCAGAATGGCGCGCGGGTTCCGCACCGGGGTCGGGCTACGCCTCTGTGCGGGCCTGCATGGAGTGGGCCGGGGCGTCCGGGCGGACGGGGATGATGAGCGCCAGACCAACAGCCAGAACGATGAGGATGCCCAGCGTTCCCGCCCGCTGGAAGCCGAAGATCGTGATCGCCAAGGCGAACATCGCGGGCCCCAGGAAGCTCACGGCTCGTCCGGTCGTGGCATAGAGGCCGAAGTTCTCCCCGGCCGACTCCGGCGGAGTGATGCGGGCCAGGAACGACCGGCTCGACGCCTGGACCGGACCGACGCAGAAGCTCAGGATCAGGGCGCAGGCCCAGAACACGGCCGCCTCGGCGCTGAAGAGGATCGGCAGTCCACCTGCGATGATGACGATGAGACCGGCGATGATGACGGGTTTCGGCCCGAGCCGATCGTCGAACCACCCTGCGATCATCGCCCCGGCGCCGGCGGCGACGTTAGCTGCCACACCGAGGATGATGATCTCCGAGGCGGAGAACCCGTAGCTGCCGGCGGCGAGGACTCCTGCGAAGGAGAAGATCGCGGCCAGGCCGTCCCGGAAGACCGCCGAGGCGATGAAGAACCGCAGCGTCTGATGCTCGGTCGACCACATCCGGACAAGACGACGCACGAGGCCCGCATAGTCGGAGACGAAAGCGCGGATCGGGTGGCCGCCCGAGGTGCCTTTGACCTTCGCGCCGGGAGCCGAGAACAGGACCGGGATCGCGAAGATCGCAAACCAGACCGCCGCGAGGACAGCGACGATGCGGAACCTCAGTCCGTCGACGTCGCTGGCACCGAGGATGCCCACCTCGGGTTGGATGACGAGGACGAGGAGGAGGACGAGGAGGACCAGCCCTCCGACGTAGCCCATGCCCCACCCGAATCCGGAGACCTTGCCGACATTGTCGGGGGTGGTGATGCGGACCATGATGCCGTTGTAGGACACCTCGGCGAATTCGAAGAACACGCTGCCCACAGCCAGAAGCAGCAGACCCAGCCAGAGATAGTCGGGGGAGTCCCGGACGAAGAACAGGCCGAACATCGTGAGCACGACGATTCCGGTGTGCACGCCCAGCCACAGGCGATGCCGACCCCCGGCGTCGGCCCGAGTACCGGCTGCCGGAGCGATGACGGCGATGACGAATCCGGCCGCGGCCATCGACCAGCCCAATGCCGAGGAACCCGCCTCCTCGGTGGCGGCCACGGACTTCGTCAGGTAGGGAGCGAACACGAAAGTGATGATTACGGCATTGAACGATGCCGAACCCCAGTCCCACAGTGCCCAATTGACGATGCGCAGGCGGCTTGCTGCCGGTGACGGCGGGGATGCAGACATGGTGTCACTGTACTGAATCGCTGCCCGAACGGGATGAAAACTGCGATAATAGCAGGGGATAGCTGAATGCGACGTTGAAGCAGTCCGTGAATTGCGGCAAAGTAGATAGACGGATCTGAACTCGAAGCGAAGGGCATTATGAGCGACCCCAACGCGGACGACGGCTCCGCGACCGGCCAGCAGGCCGGCGCGACCGCTGAGGCGGACTCGGCACCAACCACCGGTGCCGACGATACGACCGCCTCCACACCGTCCGAAACCGAACATTATCTCATCGGCGAACCCGACCCCGTAGCGCTTCATCTTCCGGAGAAGCTGCACATCGGCGAAGGCGACTCCGATGCGGAGATCACCGAGAAGCTGCGCCGCCAAGGTGTGCGCATCGGCAAGGGCATGATCGCCCCGGCCGTCTTCTGGCCAGCGCTGATCATCATCGTCGCCGTCGCGGCTTTGGCGATCGCGCTCCCGACGTCGACCGGCGACGTGATCTCTGCGATGCAGGGCTGGGTTGTCGCCGACCTCGGCTGGTACTACATGCTGGTCGTCGGGCTGTTCGTCGTCTTCGCCATTGTCGTCGGATTCTCCAAGTACGGCAGAATCCGGCTGGGCAAGGATGGCGACCGACCGGAATTCAACGTCTTCTCGTGGTTCGCGATGCTCTTCGCCGCGGGTATGGGCATCGGCCTCGTCTTCTACGGCGTCGCCGAACCGCTGACCTACGCCACGACCGGGGCGAAGCCGGGATGGCCCGACAACGAGATCGACGACGCGAAGCTGGGCATGGCCCAGACCTTCGTCCACTGGGGTCTGCACCCCTGGGCGCTCTACGCCGTACTCGGCATGGCACTGGCCTATGCGATCCACCGCCGTGGTCGCCCCCTGTCGATCCGCTGGGCCCTCGAACCGCTCCTGGGACGTTTCGTCAAGGGGTGGGCCGGTGACGTCATCGATGTCATCGCGATCTGCGGAACGGTCTTCGGCATCGCCACCTCTCTCGGGCTCGGCGTGCAGCAGATCTCAGCCGGACTCAAACACATCGGCGTCGTCGGTGAGTACGACAACATGTTCCTCGTCATCCTCATCGTCATCATCACCTTCCTCGCCACCGCTTCGGTGGTCTCGGGTGTGGGCGCCGGCATCAAGTGGCTGTCGAACATCAACCTCACGATGGCCGGTATCCTCCTCGTCACGGTTCTCGTGCTCGGGCCGACTCTGTTCCTGTTCCAGAACTTCGTCGAGTCGATCGGCGTGTATCTGGCCAATGTCTTCGATATGACGTTCGACATCGGTGCCTACACCGGTGACGAAGGCGCGGAGTGGAACTCCTCCTGGACCCTGTTCTACTGGGGCTGGTGGATCTCGTGGGCGCCCTTCGTCGGCGTCTTCATCGCCCGCATCTCGCGTGGCCGCACCGTGCGCGAATTCATCGCCGGTGTGCTCCTCGTGCCGTCGATCGTCGGCTTCTTCTGGTTCTCCGTGATGGGCGGCACCGGCATCCACCGTCAGATCTTCGGCACCGGCGACCTCGTCGACCCGGACGAAGGCGTCGTGGCCGAGCGCGTCCTCTTCGACGTGCTCGGAGACCTGCCGCTGGGCGCAGTGATGTCGGTCATCGCCATCATCGTCGTGGCGATCTTCTTCATCACTTCGTCGGATTCGGGTTCGCTCGTCGTCGACATGCTCGCCTCGGGCGGCCACCCGAACCCGCCTCTGTGGTCGCGTGTCCTCTGGGCGCTGATGGAGGGTGCACTGGCGATCGGTCTGCTCATCGCCGGCGGACTCGGAGCGCTGCAGGCCGGGTCGCTGCTCACGGCGCTGCCGTTCAGCATCATCCTCGTCCTCGTCTGCGTGTCCACGCTCAAGGCCTTCGGCAAGGAGGCGCAGCGGACGGCGGCGATTGAGCGTGCCGCGCGGTTCCGTCAGGTCGGTGAGTACCTGGCCGATGATTTCGACGAGTACCTTGGTGACAAGGTCGATGAGCGCATCGACTACCGAATCACGCGCACTCGCGGCATCGGCGATCGGATGAAGTCGCGCTCCGGAGGAACCCGGGAGTTGCGCAAGTCCGGCCGCGACAAGGGGACGTCGACCCCCGCGGACTGACACGGCACCTTCGACGGACATTGCGCCGCCGACGGATCGAGGGCCCGTGTGACCGACTGCGAGTCGGTCACACGGGCCCTTGTCGTACCAGATCTCATCGCAGATCCCGGACCCCGCTGTCGGCGGCTTCTGCGGCGCAAGTCGGAACGAGTAGGCTGGTGGCGAACGAGTACACCGACCCATCGACCAAGGAGCGCACATGCCCATCGCCAGCCCCGAAGTGTATGCCGAGATGATCGACCGCGCGAAGACCCAGGGCTTCGCCTACCCCGCGATCAACTGCACCTCCTCGCAGACGATCAACGCCGCCATCCGCGGCTTCGCCGAGGCCGGATCCGACGGCATCGTGCAGATCTCCACGGGAGGCGCCGAATACATGTCCGGCCCGACCGTCAAGGACCGCGTGCGCGGTGCCATCGCGTTCTCCGTCTTCGCCGCCGAGGTGGCCAAGAGCTACGACGTCAACATCGCACTGCACACCGACCACGCCCCGAAGGACGCCGTCGAAGCCTGGGTCAAGCCCCTGCTGGCCGCATCGACCGAGCGCGTGAAGAACGGCGGCGAGCCCTACTTCCAGTCGCACATGTGGGACGGCTCGGCCGTTCCCCTCGACGAGAACCTCGTCCTTGCCGAGGAGCTGCTCGAGCTCTCGACGGCTGCGCACTCGATTCTCGAGATCGAGGTCGGCGTCGTCGGCGGGGAAGAGGACGGCGTCGAGAACGAGATCAACGACAAGCTCTACACCACCGTCGGGGATGGGATGGCCACCGCCCGTGCCCTGGGCACCGGCGAGAAGGGCCGTTACCTCACGGCTCTGACCTTCGGAAACGTCCACGGCGTGTACAAGCCCGGCAATGTGAAGCTGCGCCCCGAACTCCTCGGTGAGATCCAGGAGAAGGTCGGCGCCGAAGTCGGCAAGAAGGCTCCGTTCGACCTCGTCTTCCACGGCGGTTCGGGATCGAGTGCGGAAGAGATCGCCGAGGCGGTCCGCCACGGAGTCGTGAAGATGAACATCGACACCGACACCCAGTACGCCTTCACCCGCCCCGTCGTCGAGCACATGTTCCGCAACTACGACGGAGTGCTCAAGATCGACGGTGAGGTCGGCGACAAGAAGCTCTACGACCCGCGCTCCTACGGCAAGGCCGCGGAGAAGGGCATGGCCGAGCGCGTCCTCGAAGCCTGCCAGAACCTCGGCTCGGCAGGCACCAGCCTGCAGAAGTGAGTCTCAGCCGGCTCAGCTAGCTCGGCTAGTGGGCCGGAGCGCAGCAGGGTCTGCCTCACGAACCGACAGCGGCCGTCGCCCGATTCCGCGCGGCGGCCGCTGCGCATGCCGAACCGTCGAGAAACGGGCCAAGCGTCGAGAAACGCACGTGGACACCCGTGTCTCGACAGTCAGCCCGTTTCTCGGCGAGATTCCACTGTGGAATGTACGAGGCCCGGGACGCCATTGTCCCGGGCCTCGTATCGTCCCTCGGATCGGCGGACGAGTTGTCTGCCGATCGGACTGCCTGCCGAGTGGCCTGCAGCCCGGTCGCGCTTCGCGTCAGCCTTTGGGCACCGCCTCGCCGGCCTTGAGGCGAGCCACCCGCTGATCCCAGAAGTCGGCGTTGCGCACGCCGATCTTCTCGGGCTCGAACACCGGGTCCAAGCCGAGCTTGGTCTGGCGTTCGAAGTCGCGCAGGAGCTTGAACGCCGGCTGCTGCAGGATGAGGATGCTGATGATGTTCAGCCAGGCCATGAGGCCCACGCCGATGTCACCGAGCGCCCAGGCACTGCCGGCTGTCGACATCGCGCCGACGGCGACGGCGATGAGGATGAGCAGCTGCAGCACGCGCTTGCCGACCGCGAGCACCATGGTGTTCTTGGCCTTGCCGAGCAGGTACACGAGGTTGGTCTCGGCCATGTAGTAGTAGGCGACGATCGTGGTCAGCGCGAAGAGGAAGATCGAGATCGCGATGAACCCGGCGCCGAGACCGTGGATCATCGAGTCGAGCCCCGCCTGCGGCCACTTCTCGCCCGGGGTCGCTGCGATCTCCTCGGCCAGCTGGCCGCGGCCGGTGCCGATGATCGTGGTGCCGTCGGCGTCGAAGACCTTGTACATGCCGGTCGAGAGGATCATGAACGCCGTCGCCGAGCACACGAAGAGGGTGTCGATGTAGACCGAGCCGGCCTGCACGAGTCCCTGTTTCGACGGGTGGGAGACCTCGGCGGCCGATGCCGCGTGAGGCCCGGTGCCCTGTCCGGCTTCGTTCGAGTAGATGCCGCGCTGTACGCCCCACTGGACCGCCATACCGATGATGCCGCCGAAGGCCGCTTCCGGTCCGGCGTCGATGCCGAAGGCCGAGGTGAACATCAGCTGGAGGACCGGAACGATCTGATCAGCATTGATGATGGTCACGGCGATGGCCGCAATGATGTAGATGACGGCCATGAAAGGCACAGCCAGCGAAGCGAAGTGTGCGATGCGCTTGATGCCGCCGACGACGATGAAGCCCATGATGATGACCAGAGCGATTGCGGTGCCCCAGGTCGGAATGCTCCAAGCATTCTCGACGGCGCCGGAGATCGCATTGGACTGGATGCCCGGCAGCATGAACGACATGGCGATGACGGTCACGGCGGCGAAGACCATGCCGTAGACCTTGAACAGGCCGCGAGCCTTGGTGTGGCGGTAGGCTTTCTCGATGTAGAAGGCGGGGCCGCCGCGGTACTCGCCGGTGCGAGGGTCCTGCTCCTTGAAGATCTGGCCCAGCGTGGATTCGACGTAGGACGTCGAGGCACCGAGGAGGGCCGAGATCCACATCCAGACGACGGCACCGGGGCCGCCGAAGCCGATGGCGGTAGCGACACCGGCGATATTGCCGACGCCGACGCGACCGGCGAGCGAGATGGCCAGAGCCTGGAAGGACGAGACGCCCTCATTGGAGCTCTTGCCCCTGAACATCTGCCTGAAGATGGCGGGGATCTGGCGGATCTGCACGACCCGTGAGCGGATCGTGAAATAGACACCAGCGCCGAGGCACAGGTAGACGAGGGCGGACGACCACACCACCCCGTTGAGCCAGTCGATGAAAGCGGACACGCTTCTCCATTCGTTCTTCCGTGCCGGGATCGCCGACACGGTGTTGCTTATCTAGCATCTGTGCCACAGCGCCGGCCCGCTGTTGAGCGACCGGATTCACGAGAGTTTCCCTAGCGTTCTCTGTGATGCACCTCATAAGTGAAACCGATTGTCATCGGTGACGCAAATCGCATTCGCCGAGGCGGCTTCCCGTTGCGCTGTGCCGGGCAGGACCGCCTCGGCGAATTGTTGCGAAGTCATTGCGAAGCGGATCACTTCATGTGCGTCAGTTCACTATTTGGGACGGGAACCGTATGATGTGGTGCGGATCTCTTCGAGCAAAGAAGACACGAAGAGCACGTGTGAAAGACAGGAACACCATGAAACGACGAACTGGCGCTAAGGCCGTAGCCATCGCTGCGGCGGGCGCACTGCTCCTCTCCGCCTGCTCGACCTCGACGACCGGAGGCGGTGGCGGAGACGACGATGGCGGCATGCTCACGGTCGGAACCACGGACAAGGTCGTGGCGCTCGACCCGGCTGCCGCGTACGACAACGGAAGCTCGCTCGTCGAACAGCAGATCTACCCGTACATCCTCGCCTACAAGCCGGGCACGGCCGAACTCAACCCGTCTATCGCCGAATCGGCCGACTTCACCGAGCCGACGAAGTACGAGGTCAAGCTCAAGGACGGGCTCAAATATGCCAACGGAAACGAACTGACCTCCTCCGACGTGAAGTTCTCCTTCGACCGGCAGCTGAAGATCCAGGACCCCAACGGACCGTCCTCGCTGCTGGGCGGCCTGAAGTCCGTGGAGACCCCGGATGATCAGACTGTGATTTTCAACCTGAAGCGCAAGAACGACCAGACCTGGCCGGGAGTGCTGGCCAGCGCCGCCGGTCCGATCGTCGATGAGGACGTGTTCTCGCCTGACAAGGTCACGAAGGATCAGGAGATCGTCGACAGCAAAGCATTCGCCGGCCCGTACACGATCGACGGCTTCAAGTTCAACGAGCTGATCACCTACAAGGCGAACCCGGACTACAAGGGATTCATCGAGCCGGCGAAGACCGAGACCGTGCAGATGAAGTACTACTCGGACGCGAACAACATGAAGCTCGATGTCCAAGAAGGAACCATCGACGTGGCCTGGCGCTCACTGTCGGCCACCGACGTCGAGGACCTCGGCAAGAACGAGGCCCTCAAGGTCCACAAGGGTCCCGGCGGCGAGATCCGCTACATCGTGTTCAACATGGACACGATGCCATTCGGAGCAAAGGCCGATGAAGCCGATGAGAAGAAGGCGCTCGCGGTCCGCAGGGCCATGGCCGACTCCGTCGACCGTCAGGCCATCGCCAGCCAGGTCTACAAGGACACCTTTACCCCGCTGTACTCGCATGTGCCCGAGGGGCTGCCCGGTGCTGATGAGCCGCTGAAGTCCGAATACGGCGACGGCAAGGGCGGAGCCGATGTCGCCAAGGCGAAGAAGGCGCTCAAGGACGCCGGAGTCAAGACCCCGGTCGAGCTCAACCTGCAGTACAACCCGGACCACTACGGCCCGTCCTCGGGCGATGAGTACGCCCTGGTGAAGGACCAGCTGGACAAGACCGGTCTGTTCAAGGTCAAACTCCAGTCGACGGAGTGGGTGCAGTACAATAAAAACCGCACCGACGACGTCTACCCGATGTACCAGCTGGGTTGGTTCCCGGACTACTCGGATGCCGACAACTACCTCGTGCCGTTCTTCTACGACACGGATGAGACTCCGTCGTTCCTCGCCAACCACTACCGTGACGAGGCGATGAACAAGGAACTCAACGCACAGTCCTCGATTGCCGATGAAGGCAAGCGCGAAGAGGCCCTGAAGAAGATCCAAGGCCAGTTGGCCGACGAGCTGCCGACTCTGCCGCTGCTGCAGGGCAACCAGATCGCCGTGTCCGGCAAGGACGTCAAGGGCGTCGACGACACCCTCGACCCCGCTTTCCAGTTCCGTCTGGCACTGCTGAGCAAGTGATCACCCACACGAGGTGCAGGTGAGCCGATCGGGCCGCCTGCACCTCGTGGCGCGTTCGCGGTCAGCTCCGTACACCCGCGGTGACCCGCACCGAGGTGGCCGTTGTGCGTCCCTCAGCCGCGAGCGCATCGAAACACATCCCAGAAGGAACACATGTCTGCTGCCATCAGCGAACCAGGGGCTGAGGCCGCCGAGACTTCGGTCGCGGTCAAAAAGCCCGCTGGGGGCGGACTGGGACGTTACGTCCTCATCCGCTTCCTCCTCATCATTCCCACGATCTTCATTCTCACCACTTTGGTGTTCTTCCTCATGCGCATCACCGGTGACCCGATCACCGCAGCGCTGGGCGGACGCCTGACGAAGGCGCAGCTGGCCGAGCGCGTCCACGCCGCCGGCTACGACCGGCCCATCCTCGTCCAGTACTTCGAATACCTGGGCAACCTGTTCAAAGGCGACTTCGGCACCGCGGTCTCCGACGGGCAGCCGGTGTCGTCGATCCTGCTCAACTACGGGGCAGCGACCGTCGAACTCGTCTTCTACGCGCTCATCGTCGCGTTCATCCTCGGCATCCCGCTGGGCATGCTCGCCGCCTACCACCGCGATAAGGCCCCCGACGCCGCGCTGCGCGTGCTCGCGATCCTCGGCTACGCGACCCCGGTGTTCTTCGCCGGCATGATCCTCAAACTCATCTTCGGCGTCTTCCTGCCGATCCTGCCCGTCGCCGGCCGTGGCACCACGGAGACCGAATACATCATGTCCGGTGTCGTCGGGCCCACGCACTTCTATCTCATCGACGCCCTGCGCATCGGCAACTTCTCCGTCGTGGCCGACGTGCTCGCCCATGCGGTGCTGCCGGCGATCGCCCTCGGCGTGCTCACCGCAGGAGTGTTCCTCAGGCTCGTGCGCACGAACCTCATCGGCACGCTCGAACAGCAGTACATCGACTCCGGCCGCTCCCGCGGAATCTCCGAATACCGCCTGGTCACCAAGCACGCCTACCGCCCGGCGCTGATCCCGATCATCACGGTCATGGGCATGCAGATCGCGCTCATGCTCGCCGGAGCCGTGCTCACCGAGACGACGTTCGAATGGAAGGGGCTCGGCTTCAAACTCGCCGAGTACCTCACCGCCCGCGACTTCGTGGCCGTCCAGGGAATCGTCGTGTTCCTCGCCGTCATCGTCGCGGTCACGAACTTCCTCGTCGACGTCATCGCCGCATTCATCGACCCGAGAGTGAGGTACTGATGTCCACTCCAGACAACTCGCAGAACCCAGGCCCGGATGAGCCGACCCAGACTTTCGCCGAGGCGGCTCCCGGCTCCGGAGCACCGGCAGTGGCGTTCGACGAGAGAGCCAAGAAATCCTGGTTCTCCCGCCTGCCGATCGTCTCCCATCTGCGCCAGTCCGTCGGCCTGCAGCGCGGAATGCTCATCACCGGACTCATCCTCAGCGGAATCGTCATCATCTGCGCGATCTTCGCTCCTCTCATCGCCCCCTACGGCTTCAACCAGCTGGGCACCTCCGAAGGCAACTTCGGGTCGAAGCTGCCCCCCGGCGGCACCCATATCTGGGGCACCACGGTCGGCGGCTACGACGTCTTCTCCCGTGTCGTCTGGGGCGCGCAGACCGCAGTCGCCGTCATCGTCGTGGCCGTGGTCATGTCCCTGTTCGCCGGTGTCATCCTCGGACTCATCTCCGGCTACATCGGCGGCTGGCTCGACCGCATCCTCGTCGTCATCGCCGATGCCGTCTACGCATTCCCGACCCTGCTGCTGGCACTGGTCATGTCGATCGCCATCTCCGGCGGACAATCGAGTGCCTGGGGCGGAATCGCGGCGGCCGCGTTCTCGATCACGGTCGTCTTCATTCCGCAGTACTTCCGCGTGGTGCGGGCCGAGACCCTGCGGCTGAAGGCCGAACCCTTCGTCGAATCGGCGATCGTGCTCGGTGCCTCGAAGGCGCGCATCATCTCCAAGCACATCTTCCGCAACGCCACCCGCACCCTGCCGTTGATCTTCACACTCAACGCCTCCGAGGCGATTCTCACTCTCGCCGGGCTCGGGTTTCTGGGCTTCGGAATCGAACCCACCTCGGCGTCGGAATGGGGATACGACCTCAACAAGGCGCTGCCGGACGTCACCTCCGGTGTGTGGTGGACGGCGGTGTTCCCAGGCCTGGCCATCGTGCTCACGGTGCTGGGAATCACCCTGGTCGGTGAGTCGATGAACGACCTCAACGACCCGCGTCTGCGCGTACGACGCAAAGCCAAGGTCAAGAACGTCAAGCCCGCGGAGGTCACGGCATGAGCAAGCAGAAACACGAGCAGACCGCCTCGGCGACGGGCAGCATCCTCGACGTCGACGGTCTCGACGTCACCTTCTCCACCGACGGCGGCGACGTTCACGCCGTCAAGGACGTGTCGCTGTCCGTCTCGCCCGGTGAGGTGCTGGCGATCGTGGGCGAGTCGGGGTCGGGCAAGACCGTGACCGCCCGGTCCATCCTCGGCCTGCTGCCCGAGACGGCGGAGCGCTCTGGTGCTGTCGTCATCTCGGGTGCGAACGTGCTCAGCGTTTCCGCAGATGAGCTGCGAGCCATGCGCGGCCGGGATGTGGCGATGGTCTTCCAGGAGCCGTCGACCGCGCTCAATCCCGTCTACACGGTCGGGTGGCAGATCGCCGAAGGTCTGCGCGCGCATGATCGGAAGGCGAGCAGGGCCGACCTCAAGGCGCGCGTCGTCAGGGCGATGCAGCGGGTCGGAATTCCCGATGCCGAAAGCCGTTTCGACTACTACCCGCACCAGTTCTCCGGCGGGCAGAAGCAGCGCATCGTCATCGCGATGGCGTTGGCCCTGGGGGCGAAGCTCATCGTCGCCGACGAACCGACCACCGCCCTCGACGTCACCGTGCAGGCGGAGATCCTCGACCTGCTGCGCGAACTGCGCGACGAGACGGGCACTGCCATCGTGCTCATCACCCATAACATGGGCGTCGTCGCCGACCTCGCCGATCGGGTGGCCGTGATGCTGCGCGGAGACCTCGTCGAGGTCTCGTCGGTCGAACAGCTCTTCAACGATCCGCAGGAGCAGTACACTCGCGAACTGCTCGCCGCTGTGCCGCGGATCGGGTCGACCGTGGCCGGCAGTCGCAAGGCGGCCGCCGCCGAGGCGGGAGCACAGACCGGTGCGGCCACGGGGGATCCGTCGACGACGGACCCCGAGGCGGCCGGCACAGACTCGCCACGTACCGACTCAGCGAGGGAGACCTCGGCGGGGACCGCCTCGGCGAAGAAAAGGGACGCGCGCGAATCGATCGTGACCGCGCGCGGGCTCGACATCGTCTACCCAGGAGGGTTCGGCAAGTCGGATTTCCACGCCGTGAAGAAGGTCAGCTTCGACATCAAGGCCGGCGAGGTCTACGGACTCGTCGGTGAATCGGGATCGGGCAAGACCACGATCGGACGCGCGATCGCGGGCCTGACCAGGGCCAGCGGCGGCAGTCTCGAAGTGCTCGGGCACGAGATGGTCGGGTTCAAGGAGCGTGAGTTCTCGAAGATCCGGCGACGGATCGGATTCGTGTTCCAGGACCCGGCGGCCTCATTCAACCCCCATCTGTCGATCGGGGAGTGCATCGCCGAACCGTTCGCGATCCACCGGCGGGAGATGAGTCCGTCCGACCGGTCGCAGCGAGTGCTCGAACTCCTCGACTCCGTGCAGCTGCCGAAGGCGTATGCGGCACGATATCCGCATGAGCTCTCCGGCGGCCAGCGGCAGAGGGCGTCGCTGGCGCGCGGTCTGGCGCTCGATCCGGAGCTGCTCATCGCCGATGAACCGACCTCCGCGCTCGACGTGTCCGTGCAGGCGAAGGTGCTCGAGCTCTTCGTCGAGCTGCAGAACCGCTTCGACTTCGCGGCGCTGTTCATCAGCCACGACCTCGCCGTTGTCGACATGCTCTCCGACCGCATCGGGGTGCTCTTCCACGGCGAGCTGGTCGAAGAGGGCACGGGCGAGCAGGTGCTCGGGTCACCGGACAACGACTACACGAAGCGCCTCATCGCCTCCCTGCCGGTCCCGGACCCGGCCGAGCAGGCGGAACGCCGCGAACTGGCAAGAACCCTCCGCACCACTCCCTAATTACTACCTGACGGCGGCGCAGCAACCTCGCGCGAGGTTGCTGCGCCGCCGTCAGGTAGTAAGGGGTCAGTTGGTGTCGGCGATGAAGTCGAGCATTCCGGCCTGGTTGACCGGCAGGGCCAGCAGGCGGTCGAGTTCGGCCTCGTCGGGGTCGATTCCGAGGATGCGCATCGAGTACTGAGTGAAGTCGCGCTCGATCATGTCAGGCGTCAGGTCACCCGTCGGCCGGTACCACAGCGAGAGCGAGTTGCAGATCGAGTGGATGGCGCGAGTGGCCAGAGCCGCACTGCTGACGTGGAACTGACCCGAGTCCATGCCTGGCTGGACGATATCGCCCATGATCTCGCGAGCCTCCCGCTGGAGTCCCTTGACGCGGACGGCGTTGTCGCCGGTGAGCCGTTCGGTGTCGCGCAGCAGCACGGTGGAGACCGAGACGTTCTCCATCCGGTAGCGGGCGAGGTAGCGCACCGCCACGGCCAGCTGGTCGACAGGATCGTCATCGACGTCACTGATGACCGCCCGGCAGTGTTCGACGTACCAGGTATACGCTGTGTGGACGAGTTCGTAGAGCGCTTCCTGTTTGGACGGGAAGTAGTAGTAGAGCGCAGAGAGGCTCAGGCCTGCTGTCTGCGCGATGTCGCGGATGGACGCGCCGTCGAATCCTTTGTCCGCGAAGGTGTCCCGGGCCGAGCGGAGAATATTGTTGCGGCCGTTGGTTGAGCGCACGATGACCGGACTCCTTGCCTAGTTTTTGGTCGAAGCCGACTTTTTAACGAACAGTCTTTCACTTGCCCAACGACCATACACGACCGGTGGTCTCTGCGGGCCTGATTTCGCGGGGAATTACGGTATCACCGTGTTCGGCGTCCGTTGCGACGGGTCGCGGACTTCGTATGGCTCCGTCACCGGAACAGTGATCGAGCAGTGCCTGGTCAGTGACCTGACCCAGCCTCAACCGGTGACCAGCGTCACTCTCTGTCCGGGAATGATTGAGTGTTCAACAATGTTGGCCACGGTGGAGTTGCAGCCGACTCGGTTCGCCGAGGTCGCAGGCTCGGCCCGTGAACTCGACCGCCATGGCCGCCCGGCCGGTGGGCACCGCTCAACGATTTGAGGACGCATATGCTCAACATTGCCATCATTCCCGGAACTTCCCGCCCGCAGGCGCTCAACCCGCAGATCGTGAGCTGGGTCGAGCAGCAGCTGGCTTCCAATGATGACGTCCGAGCCGAGGTCGTCGACTTCGGCAGCTTCGACCTGCCCCTCCTCGACGAGGTGATCCCCGCCGGTGCGAAGATGTACGCCAACGACCACACGAAGGCCTGGGGCGCGAAGCTCGAAGAGTTCGACGCCTTCATCTTCGTCACCCCTGAGTACAACCACTCGATCTCCGGCTCGCTGAAGAACGCCCTCGACTTCGTCGCCACCGAGTTCAACCACAAGGTCGCTGGCATCGTTAACTACGGCGCCGACAAGGGAGTGCGCGCCGCTGAGCACCTGCGCCACATCCTCGCGAACTACAAGCTCGCCGTCGTCCGCGACCAGGCGTCGTTCTCGATCTTCACCGACGTCGCCGACGGCACGTTCGCCCCGACCGAGGTCTCGGCCGCCCCGTTCGCCTCCATGGTCGACGACATCGTCGCCTGGGGTGAGGCACTGAAGTCCGTGCGCGAAGCCGGCGCCGAGGAGCAGGCCGCCTGAGCCCGCCCGCGCAGCTGAGCTGAGTCAGGCCCGCCGATCGCCCGACCGGCGGGCTTTGTCGTCCCCGCGTCGACCGTCGCCGTCCTCAAAGCAATCCCTCGCCGAGGCGGCCCTACCCGACCGCGCACAGTGACCGTCCCCACATCTGCGTTAGAGTCGCAGTGATCAATCGTTCACTCTGCGATGCAAAGGACACTCATGGATCTCACGAACACCGTCGCCCTCGTCACCGGCGGAGCCTCCGGTCTCGGCCGCGCCACCACCGAACGCCTCCTGGCCGCCGGAGCCCAGGTCGTCATGGTCGACCTCAACGCCGAGGTGGGACAGCAGGCCGCCGCCGAACTCGGCGACTCCGCCCACTTCGTCACCGCCGATGTGACGAACGAAGAACAGGTTCAGGCCGCCGTCGACACCGCCACCGGGCTCGGCGCCCTCCGTGTGGTCGTCAATTGTGCCGGTGTCGCCACCCCCGGAAAGCTCGTCTCCCGCAAGGGCCCGCTGCCGCTCGAAGCATTCCAGAAGGTGCTGAACATCAACATCGTCGGCACCGTCAACGTCTGCCGCCTCGCCGCCGCAGCCATGCAGAACCAGGAAGCGGACGGCGAAGAGCGCGGAGTCATCATCAACACCGCATCGGTGGCGGCCTTCGACGGCCAGATCGGCCAGATCGCCTACTCGGCGTCCAAGGGCGCCGTGGCCGCGGTGACCCTGCCGATGGCCCGCGAGCTCGCCGCCAGCCTCATCCGCGTCGTCACCATCGCCCCCGGCATCTTCGAGACCCCGATGATGGCCGGTCTGCCCGCCGAGGCGCAGGAATCCCTCGGCAAGTCCGTGCCGCACCCGGCCCGCCTGGGCAAGCCCGCCGAGTACGCCCAGCTCGTCGAATCGATCGTCGCCAACCCGATGCTCAACGGGGAGACGATCCGCCTCGATGGCGCCATCCGCATGGCCCCGAAATGATCGGCTGACACCATCACCGAGGATGCCCTCCTTCCCCGAGGAATTCCTCGCCGAGGATCGCCCAACCGACAGAGCCGCCCGTCTCCGCAGTCGCGGAGGGGCGGCTCTGCTGTTGAGTGGAATTGTCAGCGGCGGGCGTTGACGAGCAGCGCCAGCTGCACCCGCGAGGTCACCTCGAGCTTGTCGAAGATGCGCGCCAAGTGGGTCTTCACCGTCGCCGTCGAGACGAACAGCGACCGCGCCACCTGCGCGTTCGTCATACCCTGCGCGACCGCCTCGGCGATCTCCCGTTCCCTGGTCGACAGATTTGCCAGCGGATCCACACTCGGCGCCGAGGCGGCCGGACGGGACGACATCAACGTGGCCAGGGCGGTCGCCGACAGGGTGCGGGTGCCGTCGGCAGCCGCGCGAACGGCGTTGATGAGCTCTTCCGGTGGGGTGTCCTTGAGGATGTAACCGGCCGCCCCGGACTGCAGGGCGCGGTGGATGAAATCGTCGGTGCCGAAGGCCGTGAGCATGAGCACTTGCGGGTGTTCGGGCTCGCTCAACAGGGTCTGTGCGGCTTCGAGTCCGTCGAGCCGGGGCATCCGGATGTCCATGAGCACGAGGTCGGGACTCAGTCGGCGGGCGAGGTCGATGGCTTCGACACCGTCGACTGCCTCGGCGATGACGTCGATATCGGTCGCCGCGCCGAGGAGGAGCCTGAGGCCCGAGCGCATGAGCGATTCGTCGTCGGCGATGAGAACCCGAATGCTCATGGCTGCGTCTCCTGCTCGTCGGGGGAATCGGTCGATTCGGTCATACCCAGAGCGTCGCCGTCGGAGACGATGTCGGCATCGACGGGGATGCGGGCACGGAGGGTGAACTCCGGAGTGGTCGTCACGGTGAGATCGCCGCCCATGGCCTCCATTCTCTCCCGCAGGCCGAGCAGTCCCAACCCGGATCCGGAGACGAGCTGCTGCGCTCCGGCGCGGAAGGCCGGGGCCAGACCTGTGTGCGGATTGCTGGCGACGAGCACGAGGTGACCGTCGACCTCGTCGAAGCCGACCTTGATCGTCACCGTCTGGCCCGGGGCGTGCTTGACCGCGTTCGTGATCGCCTCCTGGACGAAGCGGTAGATCGTCGTGCGCTCAAGCGCCCCGCACCGGTGGAGCGCCGCGGCAGTCACCGGCTCGAGGTAACGCAGCTCGGCGGTGTCGCCCCTGGCCGCGACGAGGCGGTCGATGTCGGGGTCGATGACCGTGCCCTGATCGTCGCTGCGGAGCATGGTGAGCACCTCCCGGAGTTCGACGCCGGAGCGGCGGGCCGCATCGGCGATGAGGCGGGCGCTTTCACGGACCTCGTCGGGGTCGAGGTCCGCCCGCACGGACAGGGCACCGGAGTACATCGCGATGACGGAGAGGTGGTGGGACAGCGAATCGTGCATGTCGCGGGCGATACCGCGGCGCACCTCGGCGATGGCACGGTCCTGCCGGGAGCGTCCGCGCAGCAGGTTCTGCGCGGCGGAATCGATGAAGCCCTGCTCACGAGATCCGCGGATGACACCGATGATGACGAACACGGCGTAGATGACGCCGCCGAAGACGAAGATGGGAAGCTCGAAGGCTCCCGCCGCCTGCGGAGTGAGGAGGAACGTCGAAGAGAACGCGGCCAGAGCGGCGATGAGGGCGACGAAGTCGAGCGACCAGCTGCGTCGGGCCGACAAGGACACGATGATGATCGATGCGGCGGCCGCACCCATGGCACTGATCGTCCCGCAGAAGATCCCGATGATTCCGAGAACGATGGGAATCCAGCCACCTGTGCGGCGCTGAAGCGACTCTACCGAACCGTCGACGGCAAGGAAGTCCTCACCGCCGTGACCGGTGACGGTGAGGAATTCGCGCAGCTTCTCTGCGGCCAGGACCTTCGGCCGCAGCTGCTTGCGCGGAACTCGGCGTCCGTCGCAGAAGAGGACGAATGGCAGACAGAGGAGGGCGATGAAACCGAAGACGAGGTGGATGAGGAACTCGAAGAAGAGAGCGTCATCCTGGGCTGCTGCACTGTCGAGGTCCGGCCACTCGATTCCGACGACGATGATGAGGAGGAGCACGCCGATGACCGCGGAGATGCCTGTCCAGATCAGGGCATGCGCGAGAGAGCGGCGGGCGGGGCGAGGTGTCACCCTTCGAGCCTACCGGGGTGAGGGCCGGGAATCTGTCGTCCGAAAGGATGAGATGTGTCCGTCGCCGGGGCTGCCGGGACCCGGCCGAAGGACTTCTGACAGGCGCATTCATCCGATCGGATGACATGAATCATGCCCTTGACCGATGGTGGGCGGCCGCCGGTTTCGAAAGGGTGGAGACATGAGAACTCAACCCCACACACTGCACTACCATCGTCAGTTCGCCGCATTGCCAGGCAACCGGTGGTACAAACCGCTCCTCGTGGCCGTCCTGGCCGCGGTGTTCTACCTCATCGCAATAGTCGTCCTCTTCGTCGGCTTCTTCCTCTGGGCACTGTTCGCCCTCGGCGCCGACAGCGACTTCAACGCGTGGTCGGACCAGCTCATCGACATGAACACGACCACCGGCATCCTCTTCGGACTCATCAGCGTGATCCTCATGTGGCCGACCGCCGAGCTCGCGACCTTATGCATCTACCGGCGCTTGTTCTCCTCGATGTTCTCGCTCCGCGGCGGCATGCGATGGGGGCGGCTCGGCCTTTATCTGCTGGTCGGCGCGGCCGTATGGGTGGTCTGCGCGATCGTCATGGTCATCTTCTCCGACGGAGCGATGGGCAACCTGACCTCGGGAATCGTATGGAACAGCCAAGTGCTCGCCATGCTCATCGCAATCATCCTCCTCGTTCCCTTCCAGGCGACGGCCGAGGAGATCGTCTTCCGCGGCCTGGCCATGAACATCATCGGCTCATGGCTGCGCCACCCCGCGTGGGCCGTGCTCATCCCCGTGCCGATGTTCGTCGCTGGCCACCTTTACGACCTGCCGGGACTCATCGACGTCGGCATCTTCGCCGTCATCGTCGGCACCCTGACCATCATCACCGGCGGTCTCGAGGCGGCAATCGCCTTCCACATCGTCAACAACGTCTTCGCGTTCGGTCTGGGTTTGCTCGCCGGTGCCGACCTCAATGCGACGAGCGCACCGACGATGGAGGTCGTCATGTCGATCGCGGCTCCGATCATCTTCGGCACCGTCGTCGTCCTCGATCATCGCCGCCGAAGCGGATCGTCCTTTCGCCGAGGCGGCCCGACCGACCGTGAACCGAGGCGTCCCAGCGGGGACAGCCCAGAGAACGAGGAAACCGCGGTGGACAGCGACGTGAACGCCGACACCGAAACGAAAGCGAACCTGTCATGAGCTACTACAGCGAGCTCGCCCAGAACCTGCGCAAGCGCGGGTGTGAAGAAGACCAGGTCCTCACCGTCCTCCACGAGGTCAAAGACAGAGCGGAGGCGGCAGGGACGACACCCGACGCCGAGTTCGGCACCCCCGAAGAGAAAGCCTCAAAGCACAGCGGGAAGCGCGCACGGTCCACGGGCCAGGCGACGCTCAACGTGTTCGGATTCGTGGGCGTGTGCTGTGTGGTCGTCTACGCCATCTGGCCGGGACTGTTCGATTTCAAGAACCCCGTGCTGTCGAACTTCGCCGGCATGATCGCGCTCCTCATCCTGCTCGTCCTCGGCGCCTTCGTCGCAGGTTTCATCGACTCTCGTCTGCCGAAGGGGTTCGAGGCTCCGCGGTCAGAAGCCGATCGATGAGCTCATCTGCAGTGATGCCCTCGGCCCGCGCAGCGGCGTTGATGCGATCGAGCGTCGAAGGCGACAGGGCCGGCGCCGGTTGGGACGACGGCTCGGACGACGACGGTTGAGTCGATCGGGCTGACGTCTCGCCGGCGCGGTCGGCGCGCGCAGGCTTCGACCCGGCCCTGAGCAGCAGCGAGGTCAGCGGCACGACGACGACCCCGAGTGCGGCGAGGATCCACACGATCCCGTTGAGGCGGGTCAGCCACTCGAGTTCCCACGCCGACTCCACCCAGATCGTGACGAGAACCAGGCTCGTGCCGAGGCCAAGCAGGCCGAGCGTGATCGGCAGCCCGATCCGCACCATCCAGGACCGGGGCACCAACAGCAGAATGAGCGCGGATATCGAGGCGACAGCGGTGAGGAGTGCGAACGAGGACAGGGTTTTGAACAGGAAGTCCCAGACATCGTAGTTATCCGGTCCACCCAATGGATCACCCCAGAGGAACCACAGACTCAGCGCCATCGTGACTGCAGCCATGCCGATCGTGACGATTCCGAACCACTGGGTCCGGCGACCGATGAGCGTGGCGCCGCAGAACGCTGCGACACTGACGGCGCCGGTCAGAGCCGTGGTGCCGATGACTTTATACGTCGTTTCGGACTCGATGTCGCCGAGGAGGACGATGATCCCGCCGGCCGCTGCCAGGCTGAAGGCCACGACGATGACGATGGCGATCGTGCGCCGCAGGATACGCACCGATCGTCTCGGTGCCTTCGGATCCGACGCCGAGGCGGTTGCCGACGAGGGCGGAGGTGCAGAAGCGGCGGGAGGCGGCTGTGACATGGGGCGACAGTCCTTCCAGAAGGGAAAGCAGGAGGGGATTTCCAGTATGGCACCGGATGCTCGACACGTACCTGAGGCGGTGTTGAGTCGGCCCCACCTGCAGGCTCCCGTCCAAGGCTTCGACGCGTTCGCGCATCCCCTGATGCCGAAACCTCCGCCGAGGTGGCCGTGCCCACCCGCGTCCGTCCCCGTGAACACTCACGTCTCGAGGATCTTGTCGAAGCTGGGACTGTGCGACCGTACCCAGATCGTCGTCGCCGCCGACGACTCCGGGTTGGTCGTCACCGGGAGCTGAGCGGCGCGGTTCGGAGAGGGGCGTGTGCGGGGTACGCCGGCTCGTTGACTACTCGCGGGCGAATCCGGCGCCGAGGTTCTTGACGATGGTCTCCGCCGATCCTTCCTGGGCGCTGCGGTAGCCGGTCCCGGCCCACAGGTGCAGGCCGTGCGGGTCATCGGCCTTCTTCGCCGCGGCGCGGAACTCTTTCGTCAGATGGTGCACCGCCGGGTACGCGTCGATGGCGATCGAGTCGAACGTCCGCACGAAGTCATTGACCAGTGCCCGCGCCGGCCGTCCCGTGAACGCCCTGGTCAGCCGCGTCTCCGTGAACTCGTCGGCGGCGAGTGCGGCCCGATGCGTCGGTGTTGTGCCCGCCTCGTCGGAGCGCAGCAGCAGGGTGCCGACGACGACGGCGCTCGCCCCAGCACCGAGGAGGTCACCCACCATTGCCTCACCGTCGACTCCGCCTCCGGCTGCCACGGGCAGGTCCACCTCGGCGAGGATGTCACGGACGAGATCGACGGTCGCGCGGTCCTCGATGGTCCGCGTCGGATCGGCCGTACCCGAATGTCCGCCGGCACGCGGCCCCTGGACGATGAGCCCGTCGACCCCGACTTCGGAGGCCGCACGGGCCTCGGGGACCGAGGTGACGGTGGCGACGACCTGAGTGCCGACGGCGTGGAGGCGGTCGACCGCCTCGGCGGTGGGCAGATTGAACGTCAGCGAGACCAGGGGGACGGGGTGCTCGGTGAGCCAGTCGAGCTTGTCGTCGAAATGGTCGTCATCCTCAACCGGTTCGGGTTCGAGCGTGATCCCGCGGGCGGCAGCGGCCGGTTCGAGCGCACTGACGAAGTCGTCGAAAGCCTCTCGATCGACGGGAACGGGATTCGGAGCGAAGAGATTGACGCCGAAGTTCGAGGTCGCTTCACGCATCCTCTCGACGAGAGGAGCGAGAGCCTCGGCGGTGAGATAGCCGCCAGCGACGAATGGGAATCCGCCGGCCCGGGCGACCGCTTCGGTGAGTTCGGGTGTCGTCGTCCCACCGGCCATGGGGGCACCGATGATGGGCAGTGAGGTCTTCGCGAAGGCGATCGTCACGGTTCTCTCCTTTTACCGGCGGGCCCGGGCTCGGCGTCTGTCGCCGAGCGAGTCGGCCGCGTGGTCGGGCGTGCTCACCGCCATTCTCACACGATCGGCCGCGGCGAGTTTGAGGTGACCGGTGGACGGTATCCCTCGGAAGTATCGGTCGGCGGGGGAGAGACTGTCCCTGGCAGTCCTCGCCGGTGCCCGCATTGCCGTCGACGTTCTCGCCAGAACGACTGGGAGCCATGGAACGAGGACGAGGGCCAGTCCAGTCAGGCCGATGCAGTGAGAGACCGTGCCGGATTCGCGACGACCGCTACCTCGGCGCGGGAGGTCCTCACCGACTCGGCGGATCTGTTCGACCTGTCTCACCCCGACCGACCGCTGGAGAACCTGCTGTCGTCCGCACACGGGTGCGTCGGTATTCGCTGACAACGAGCGCATCGCCTCGGCGATTCTCGACGCTGTGTCGGCGGCGTCCGACCGTCGGGAGCTCCTCGCCGGGTGAACGGCCGAGACCGGTCGCCGCGGGGGCCGGGCACCCGGGACAGTGAGCCGCCTCGGCGAAGAACGGGCGTCGGTAGGGCCACGGTCACATGGGACGGCGAGCCGACTCGGCGGGTGATGGTGACGTTCTGCGTCGAAAGATGACGGACATTATGACGTGGAATGACCGCGCGCGTCATGGAGCGCGCGCGTGGGGTCCACGGCAGAGCAGACTGATGGTGACCGCAGAAGCAGCGGTCACCATCAGTGAAGGAAGGATCCGCCGTGAGTTCATTTGCCACCGAGCCCACAACACCCGCCGGAATCTCGACCCGATCGGTGCACTCGGGGGCTATGCCCGAAGCGCACACCGGTTCGGTTGTGGCTCCGATCTTCCAGACCTCGACCTTCATGATGGACACCCCGGGCGACACTCGCGCAGGCTTCGACTACGCGCGCACCGGCACCCCGAACCGCAGCGACCTCGAAGAGGCACTGTGCGAACTCGAGAATGCGACGTTCGCAGCCGCGGTCAACTCAGGCACGTCCGCCGAAGTGGCCGTGTTCTCCGCGCTGCTGGGGCCCGGTGATGAGATCATCATTCCCCGCGACGTCTACGGCGGCACGCACCGTCTGCTGAAGAACGAATACGAACGGTGGGGCGTGGTCATCCGCACCGTCGATCTCACCGACACTGCGGCGCTCGCCGCCGCCATCAACGACAACACCGCGATCATCTGGGTCGAGACCCCGAGCAACCCCGGCCTCGACATCGTCGACATCGCCGAGACCGCTCGGCTCGCGCACGAGGCGAACGCGCTGCTGGCCGTCGACTCGACGTTCGCGACCCCGATCCTGCAGCGCCCGCTCGACCTGGGCGCCGATCTCGTCATCCACTCGACGACGAAGTTCATCAATGGCCATTCCGATGTCATCGGCGGTGCCGTGCTCGCCGGTGACGGCACCACCTGCGCCCGCGCCGCCGAGGTGGTCGGGCGTCTCGAGAGCCACCTGGCCTCCGTGAGCCTGGGGATCGCCCCCTTCGACGCGTGGCTGACCCGGCGCGGGATCAAGACCCTGCCGGTGCGGATGAAGGCCCACTGCGAGAACGCGCAGGCCGTGGCCGAATGGCTGGAGACACGCGATGAGATCGCCGAGGTGCTCTACCCCGGACTGCCTTCCCACCCGGGTCATGAGGTCGCGAAGGCGCAGATGAACGGGTTCGGGGGAGTGGTCTCCCTGCGCACCGACACCGAGGAGCGTGCGCTGGCGCTCGTGAAGAGCACGAAGCTGATCACCCTGGCCGAGTCGCTCGGCGGAGTCGAGTCCCTCATCGATCATCCCGCGACGATGACGCACCTGGCCGTGGCCGACTGCGAGCTGAGCATCGACGGGGCGTTCATCCGCCTCTCGGTCGGCATCGAGGACATCGACGACATCCTCGCCGACCTCGCGCAGGCCCTCGACGCGACGGCGGGAGCTGTCGGTGGAGGTGCGGCTTCGGCCAACGGTGCCGCGGGCGACTCGGACCGCGAGCCATCGTCAGAGACTCGTCCTACCGTTGCAGCGGTGTGATGCGTCGGTAACGGCGCAATCAGCCGTCACCGGGGTGTTCTGTCGCTGACGATGGCGAAGGGTGGGGCCGGTCACTGCCGCGGGGGAAAACCCGATGCGGGGTCGGAGGTCTTCGTGCTGTTGGCCGCGACGTCACTCCCGTAGCGTTATTGCTATGAGTGAGAAGACCCCCGAGAACCCGCACGATCAGGAGCCGCACGGCACCGATCCGGTGGAGCCTCAGATCCCCGACACCGAGGCGGCCCCCAGCGCCGGTGAACGCGAAGAATCCATCAGCGCCGAGGCGATCGTCAACGCCCCGCCGACCACAGAGATAGCTGAGCCGACGGCCAGCCAGGCCGGAGAGTTCCGGACCAAGCCGCTCGATCTCGACGTGCCGTCCGCTTCCGGTTCGACTCGCCAGTACCCGCAGCAGTCGCAGGCTTATGGACAGTCGCAGGATCCCCAGCAGCCGACCAGGCAGTGCGCACAAGCGCCGACCCGCGTCTATGAGCAGGGGCCGCAGGCCCCACAGACTCCGCAAACCGGGCAGACTCCGCCGCCCGGACAGGCTCCAGCGGCCCACCTCGCATCTCCGAACCGCGCCTCAGCACCCAGCCACTCCGGTCCTCGCACCTACCCCTCGGCCCCGGCCTCCTATGGCCCCGCCGGACAGCAACCCCACCAACCGGGGCAGCCCCAGCAACCGCGCCAACATCGACCACCCCGCCAGGGGCCGCCTCCGATGCCACCCCCACGACCACCTCGGCGAGGGAGGCAGCGCACCGAACCCGTCGCCTACGCCCCGGTCACCGGCTCACTGCCGCTCAGCCGGGACGAAGTCACCGAGATCCCCGCCGACGGCCCGATCACCTGGCCCAAACGCCCCACCGGAATCATCGGCGTCGCGAACCTCGTGCTCTCCGCCGTCCTCGCCGTGATTTGGGCGTGGATCCCGCTTGGACTCCTGTTCACCGGAATCGGCGGAATCTTCGCCCTCGGCCTCGGCGTCCTCGCCCTCCTCGTCTGGGTCCTCGTCCAGCAGGGCGCGAACAACGCCGAACGCTACCGGGCCGAACTCATCTACTCCGATAAGATCCCCGTCCCGAAGATCGAAAGCAGCAATCGCGACCCCGGCTTCGGTCGGTTCCTCCACAACCGCTGGCTGCAGGTGAAATCCGGTGCCTTCTGGCGCTCGACCGCCCACCATTACATCAAGATGCTCCTCGGGGCGATCGTCGTCGCCGGCACCCTCGCAGGCATCTGCGGATCGATCTTCGGCATCTTCGCGGCCATCAACCCGCACGGAGTCAACACCTTCTTCATCGGAGAGTCCATCGACGGGTCGGCCCGCATCGGTGTGGCCATCGGCTCCGTCATCGTCCTCGCCAGCTCCCTGGCCATCCTGTGGTTCGCCCCGCTGCTCGACCGCGCCCTCGACCGTGCCCTGCTCGCACCGGCCCGCACCGTGGCGCTGCAGGCCGAAGTCACCGAACTCGACCGGGCCCGCATGGCCGGCTTTGAAGCGGCCGCCGCCGAACGTCTGCGCATCGAACGCGACCTCCACGACGGAGCCCAGCCCCGCCTCGTCGCCCTGACCATGACCTTGGGGATGGCGAAGACGAAGATCGACTCCGATCCGGAGAAGGCGAAGGAACTCGTGGCCGAAGCCCACACCGAAGCCAAGGGCATCGTCAACGAACTCCGCCAGCTGGCCCGCGGAATCCACCCCGCCGTCCTCACCGACCGCGGACTCGACGCCGCCGTGTCCGCACTGGCCGGACGATCGACGATCCCCGTCGACGTCGATGTCCGTCTCGACGGCCGGATCGGGCGCGAAGCCGAAGCCGTGTCCTACTTCGTCGTCGCCGAATGCCTGACGAACATCGCCAAACACTCCGGCGCCACTCGCGCCAGCGTGTTCATCGCCCCGATCGAGACCGGCGTGCAGATCGTCGTCACCGACAACGGCCACGGCGGTGCCCGTGTCGACCGCACCGGCCGTCACACCGGGATCGCCGGTCTCATCGACCGGGTCGAAGCCGCACGTGGCACACTGAACCTGACCAGCCCCGCAGGTGGGCCGACGACTGTAGTTGTGGAGGTGCCATGCGCATCGTAATCGCTGAAGACTCTGCCGTTCTGCGAGCCGGACTCGAAAGGCTGCTCGCCGATGCCGGACACGAGGTCATCGCCGCCGTGCCCGACGCCAACGAACTCCTCGCAGTCGTCCACAACGACCCGCCTGACCTCGCCGTCATCGACGTGCGCATGCCGCCGACGTTCACCGATGAGGGCATTCGCGCCGCCGTCCTCATCCGCAAGCAGAACCCGGACGTCAAGGTCCTCGTGTTCAGCCAGTACGTGGAGGAGCAGTACGCGTCCGAACTCATCGCCGAGAACACCGGCGGCTTCGGCTACCTGCTCAAAGACCGTGTCGCCGACGTCGAAGACTTCCTCACCGCCGTCGACGAGGTGGCTGGAGGCGGCACCGTCCTCGACCCGGAGGTCGTGTCCCAGATCCTCGTGCGCACACGCAAGAAGGACGGACTGTCGACCCTGAGCCCCCGCGAACTCGAAGTCCTCCAGCTCATGGCCGAAGGCAAGTCCAATGCCGCGATCGCCCGCACCCTCTACCTCAGCGCCGGTGCCGTTGAGAAGCACATCTCCTCGGTGTTCACGAAGTTCGGCCTCACCGCCGACACCTCGGAGAACCGCCGCGTCCTCGCCGTCCTCACATTCCTCGGAGCTTAGAATGCCTGCCACAGTCCGCATCAGCGAATCCGCCCGCGTCGGTCTGCGCGCGGTCCTGATCATCCTCGCCGCCGTCGTCCTCCTCATCCCCGTCATCGTCAGCACCGCCCAAGGCGCCTCCCGCCTCGACTACGGGCGGATCGAAGCGAACGAACCGCTGCCGAAGGCGATGAAGGAACTCAAGATCGGCCTCGATTCCGGCGGTGCCGTCGAGATCAAGACCGCCGACGTCGCCGAGGCGACCGCAAAGCTCACCGGCACCGGTCCCCGGGACAGCTCCGCGAACCTCGAGGTCGACAGCCGCGCCGATACCGCCGAGGTGGCCGTGAAGAACGGTGGGAAACTCGAGAACACCCGGCTGACCGTCACCATCCCGACCACAGAGGCGAAAGACCTCGCCCTGGACTTCGACGGCAACTACGGCCGGTTCGATGTCACCGGTGACTTCGCCGAGATCAACGCCGACACCGGCGGTGGCACCGCGAGTGTGACCGGTTCGGCACAGAAGGTGCGGACCACGAGCGATTGGGGCGCGACCTACCTGGACGGAGAATTCGGGACCGTGTCGGCCAAGACCGGGGTCGGTGCCATCGAAGGTGAGAACCTCACCGTCAGCGACCGCATCGACGTGGTCAGTTCGACGGGAACCGTCGACCTCGACTTCACCAATCAGGCGATGCCCACCGGCGGAATCATCGCGAAGACCGAAGAAGGCTCGATCGAGCTGCGAGTGCCGAATCTCAATCTCACCTCGGAAGAGCTGGATGAGGACTTCTTCTACCGGATCAACGCGAAGTCCAACGACGGCACCGTCGACCTCGCCTCCGATCTGAAGAAGTACGATGTGGCGGACGATCCTAAGGAAGCCGAGGGCAAGACCCTCGTACCGATCTCGGCCACAGCCGACACCGGCAGGGTCACGGTCAACCAGAACTGAAAAACGACCGGCGCACGGGCGGACTCGACTGCGGGTCCGCCCGCGTGGCGTCCGGGGCTGCCGTCGACGAATGGCTGCGCTCGGTCTGAGATCCGGGGCGGGCCGCCTCGGTGGCGGTATCATCCTGTCCGGAGGTTCTCATGGATTGGATGGAATTCGGGCTCGACGGGGTCGACGCGGTCAGGGTCGTCGTCTCGTGCGTCGTCTTCTACGTCGGGATCATTCTGCTGCTGCGCATCTTCGGCCAGCGCACGCTGGCGAGTCTGTCGAGCTTCGATGTCGCCGCGATCATCGCGATGGGAGCGATCATCGGGCGGTCCATCCTAGGCGACACTCCGACCCTGGCCGCGGGAATTCTGGGATTGGCGACCCTGCTGATCCTGCAGGCGCTCAGCGGATTCGGCAGGCGCTTCGGATTCGTACGCAGCGTCGTCAACTCTCCGGCGGTGGTGCTCATGGCTGGTCGCGAGATCCTCGCGGACAATCTGTCGAAGAGCCATGTCGACCATGACGAACTCATCGCCAAACTGCGATCGGCCGGCATCCGCAACCGTGATGAGGTGGCGTGCGCGATCCTCGAATCGACCGGTCAGATCAGCGTCATCCGACGCGGCGCACCCATCACCGAGGAGATGCTCACCGGGGTCGTCGGCGCCGACCGAGTGCCCCGCGACGGCTGAGACTCAGTCGAGCCCGAGCACCTTCGCGCCGTTGGTCCACAGCACCGAGCGCATCCAGGCATCGCCGAGGCCCAGGGCGGCAAGGCCTGCGATCTGGTCGACGTAGGGGTAGGGAATGTTCGGGAAATCAGAGCCGAGGATGACCTTGTCCTCAAGCCTGGCCAAGCGTTCGCGGTAGGCGGGGGTCACCTCGGCGGGGTCGGAGAAATACCCGGACGCGAACATCGTCGTGTCGAGATGGACATTGTCGAAACGTTCGGCGAGATCGGCGAACTCGTCGTACTCGGGCATGCCCATATGAGCGATGACGAAGGTCAGCTGCGGGAAGCGCTCGAGGACGTTGCCCACCGCCTGCGGGCCGGTGTACGTGCCCGGCAGGGGAGCAGAGCCGGCGTGGATGACGATCGGCACTCGGGCCTCTTCGAGAGCCTTCCACGCGGGGTCGAGGACCTCGTCGTCGGGAGAGAACACACCGACCTGGACGTGGACTTTGAACAGCTTCGCCCCGGCGGCAAGCGCGGCCGGAACGTAGTCGGCTGATTCGGGTTCGGCATAGAGGGTGCCGCAGTGGATGACGTCGTCGTGGGCGGCGGCGAACCCGGCGTTCCATTCGTTCAGCCACGCGGCCATTCCGGGTTTGTGCGGGTAAGTCAGGGCCGGGATCGCGCGCAGGCCGAGCTCGCGGACGATATTCAGGCGGGTGTCCGTGTCGTACCGGTAATTGATCGGCCAGTCGCGGCCGTAGTTGTCCGCGGCATTGTCGAAGTACTCCCACACCTTGTCGAGCACGTTCTGCGGGAGAAAATGGACGTGGATGTCAGCGAGGCCGGGCAGGCCGAGAGCGCGGATATAGTCGGGGACCTCGACATCGGTGCGCGGGGGAGTGGTCATCGTGTCCGGGACCACGAAGGTGCGACCGATCGTCGTTTCCGGGGCAGGGTTCACGGTCGGGGGAGTGGGTGCGGTCTGGGCGGCCGAGGGGGTCTGAGTCGCTGCGTCATCGGAGTCGTTCATCGCCCCACTATATGACCTCGCCTCCCAGGTCTTCAGCGGCCGTCCATGCCCGACACATAGACTGCCCGCATGAGCCTGCGCGATCCGTTCACGATCCCCACCCCGCTCCAGGTCAGACCCGTGGGGCAGGCGCCGTTCTGGACTCCGGGGCAGACCGTGACCTGGACGTTCCGACGGTTCGACTTCGACCGCGACCTCGCCGAGGTGGCCCGACCGATGCGTGTCATCGCCGACGGGCCGTCCGGTTCTGTTCTGTGGTTGGCAGGGGGTACGCCGACGCAGGAGACCCGCATCGTCGGGTGGGAGAACACGAACGCCCATGATGTGCCGTTGAAGGCGCGGTTCCGATCGCTCGCCGAGGCGCCCACCAGGATCAATGTCGAGGGCACGTGGCGGGGACGCGGGGTGCTCAAGATCGTCCCGCCGAAGGTTCCGTTCTCCGTATGGGTACTGCTCAAAGATGCTGTGGACGGTGTCGATCGTACTGAGCCCGGCGGTGTGCGGGCCGAGTGGTACATCAATCTCGAGGCCACGCACGTACGCAGCGGTGATGCGCTGTTCACCAGCGATCACATCCTCGACATCACCTTTCCGACCGCCTCGATGCCCCTGCACGCCGCGGACGGTCGGCTCGATCCGACCGGTGCCGTGTTCAAGGACGTCGACGAGCTCGCCGCGGCGGCGAACTTCGGGGCGTGGCCGAAGGAGTGGTCGGAAGTCATCCGGGACAATGGCAGCCATCTGCTCGACCACCTCGGCGATTTCGATTGGGCCTTCGACCCCGAATGGGAGACCGTGGCCCGCGACCTGGTGGGGAAGGCCCGATTGGGGGCCGCCTCGGTGTCAGAAAAATCGTTCGATCAGGAACATCAGCGACCGCAGAATGGTTGTTATGACCGACAGCATCGGTGATCGTCGCGGATGCACCTGTCGCCGCAATGAAGCACACAAGTGAAGAATGATCTGCTGCTGAAAGGAACCGTCTCCATGACGACCAACCATCGGATTCGCCTGAACTCGCGCCCCGTGGGCGCTCCCACTGCGGAGAACTACCTGCTCGACGAGGTGCCTGTGCCGACCCCGGGCGAGGGACAGGTGCTGCTGCGCACGCTCTACCTCTCGCTCGACCCGTACATGCGCGGCCGGATGTCGGACGCGAAGTCCTACGCGAAGCCCGTCGAGGTCGGCGATGTCATGGTCGGTGCCACCGTGTCCGAGGTCGTCGAATCCAATGCCGAGGGCTTCGCCGCTGGTGAGATCGTGCTCGGCTACGGCGGGTGGCAGGAGTATTCGGTGGAGTCGACCGGGCATCTGCGCAAGATCGACCCGGAGCTCGCACCGATCTCCACCCACCTCGGTGTGCTCGGCATGCCCGGATTCACTGCGTATGCAGGTCTGCTCGAGATCGGTCAGCCCAAGGAGGGCGAGACCGTGGCCGTGGCCGCCGCGACCGGGCCCGTCGGCTCGGTCGTCGGACAGATCGCGAAGATTAAGGGAGCCACCGCCGTCGGCATTGCCGGTGGCCCGGACAAGGTCGCTCACCTAGAGGAACTCGGCTTCGATGTGGCACTGGACCACCGGAGCGGGAACCTGCGGCAGGAGCTGAAGGACGCGGTGCCGCAGGGCATCGACGTCTACTTTGAGAACGTCGGCGGTGAGGTCTTCGATGCTGTGCTGCCGCGGCTCAATACGTTCGCTCGCGTGCCCGTGTGCGGTCTCGTCGCCAACTACAACCTCACCTCGCTGCCCGAGGGGCCGGACCGTTCGGGAGCGCTCATGGGCAACATCCTGTCGAAGTCGCTGCTCGTGCGCGGATTCATCCAGACCGAGTTCGCCGAGCGTCTGACCCCGCAGTTCCTTGAGGACATGAGCGGCTGGCTCAAGGAAAGCAAGGTTCGCTACCGCGAGGACATCCGTCCCGGTCTCGACAAGGCTCCCGAATATTTCAATGATCTGCTCACTGGCGGGAACTTCGGCAAGATGGTCGTCGCTGTGGGCGCCGAGAGCTGAGGCTGTCGATTCATCACAGTTGTCGCACAGAGGAGGCGGCGTCGGCCAGTTCTGGCCGACGCCGCCTCTTTTTGTTGGTGAAGTCGGTATTGCTGGTCAGACGGGCATGTGCCTCGGCGAACTCACGCGAAGCGGGCGAACACCTCGGCGGGATCGAGTCCGAAGCTCAATGCGAGGGTGAGCACGATGCGGGCCTTGCGGGCATCGAGGATTCCGGCGGGAACGAGTCCGGTCTCGAGCAGGCCGATCTCTCCGCCGGGGTAGCCGTAGGTTCGGCGCAGGCTCGCACCCGACCCGGCGCGGGAGGCGAGCACCACGGGCATCGCCTCCGTCAGACGCGTCACCGCAGGCAGCAGGTCCTCGGGGACATGCCCACCTCCGACACCGGAGATCACGGCGCCGGCGAAGCCGGAACCGGCGATGAGATCAAGGGTCTCTGCCGGTTCGCCCATCCCCACCTCGGCGAGGGCGACCTTGCTCAGCTGGGACGGACGGGACAGGCCGGCGAACGGAGACGTCGGAGTCTGGGGTGTGTGCGGAAGGTGGAGGTCATCCTCGCTCAGCCACCCGATCGCCCCGAGGACGGGCCCGGAGGAGAACGCCGCGGTCGACGTCGTGTGCGACTTCGACACGAACCTCGGATCGTGGACCTCGTCGTTGAACACCAGGGATGCAGGCAGGTTGCCGACCTGGTCGGACAGGGCAGTGAGCGCGGCCGCCCGGACGTTGGCCGGTCCGTCGGCTCCGGGCAGAGTCGGATTGCGCATGGCCCCGGTGGCAGCGATGTGCGTTCCCGAGTCATTGAGCAGCCACAGACCGAACGCCGACTCCTCAAGGGTGTCGGTGCCCTGGGTCAGCACGATGCCATCGGCCGTGGACGTGCGGGCGAGATCGACGACGTCGAAGAGCATCTCGAGGGTGACATTCGCGCTCGAGACCTGAGCGACCTGAGTGAAATCGGCCTGCAGATCCGGCCAGACCTGGTCGAGGCCCGCGGCCGCAGCGATCTCGGCTCCGCTGAGTGCTGGGGCAACCCCGCCTGATGCATCGGCGGTCGATGCAATGGTGCCGCCGAGAGCGGCCAAGAGCAGGTGAGGGGCGGTGCGGGGTGTGGTCTCAGGCATGATTCGAGTCTATCGTCAGTTCGTGCGGAGAAGCCGTCGTCGGTTCTGCGTCAGTGCCGTTTGCTAATCTCCACGCATGGATCCCGATACCGTGCTCCGCCTGGCCCACGAGCAGGCCATGCAGTACCCGTCTGTCAAGATCGACTATCCCTTCGGTCCTGACAACGCCGTCTACAAGGTACGCGGGAAGATGTTCATGATGGCCTATGAGCTGCGCGGAGTCCCGAGCCTCAACCTCAAGATCGATCCCCTCGACGGTGAGGTGCTGACAGACGCCTATGCGGAGATCTCACCCGGATATCACATGAATAAGAAGCACTGGATCACCGTGGCCGGGGAAGGAGACAGTGCTGGCGGCGACCGGCTCGATGCCGAACTGCTTCACGATCTTGTCCTCGAGTCCTACTGTCTTGTCGTGACCAAGATGTCCAAGCGGGACCGCCCTGTTGACCCGGACGTCTTCGGCGGGCGCGGCGATGACTGAGAACGTACGGGAGGCGGCTGCGATGCAACCGCCATTGCGCCGCCACCAAGACGAAGCGCTCGCGACTCTGCGCGACGGATCCGCTGCCGATGAGCGCCGATCCTGGATCGTCCTGCCTCCCGGTGCGGGAAAGACCCGCGTCGGCATCGACTACGCGACCCACCTGCTCGACCGGAAGCTCGTCGAGCGGGTCGTGGCATTCGGCCCGAATACGGCGATCCAAGGTCAATGGGCCAAGGAATGGAACCGCCTCGGCGAGGGGCGTCCTCCCGCCGGAGGCACACGCGAACTCACCCAGACCTTCACCGCTCTGACCTACCAGTCCCTGGCCGTCTTCGACACGGAACGGGAGACCGTCGACCGTGAGGACGACACTCGCACCACGGACCGCGACCTCGAGGACCGCGTAACCGATTCCCCCGCCTCTGGACCAGGTGGCGACCTGCTCGACTCCCTGGCCACTGGTGGCCGGGCCCTTGTCGATAACCTCGTCTCCGGGGGACGGACGCTGCTCATCCTCGACGAATGCCATCACCTGCTCGAAGTCTGGGGTCGGCTCCTGGCCGACCTGATGGCCCTGCTGCCCGACGTATGGGTGCTCGGACTCACTGCCACCCCACCGGCGACGATGTCGACCCGACACCGGGAACTCGTCGCCGACCTCTTCTCCTCCGTCCGCTACTCCGCGTCCATCCCCGCCCTCGTCAGAGAAGGCGACCTCGTGCCCTTTGCGGACCTCGTCTGGGTCACCGAACCCACCCGGGAGGAACAGGACTGGCTGTCGGCCCAGGCCGAACGGCACACCGAGTTCATCACCGGCATCCTCGACCCCGGCCAGGGCACGATCGGGCTGCTCGAATGGGTGGACCGACGATTCCTCGGCGACCGTGCCGAATCGGTGGACTGGCAGACGATGAGCCGGCAGCGACCCGAACTCTGCGATGCGGCCCTGCGCCTCCACCACGCCGCTCTGCTGCGTCTGCCGCCCGGAGCCCGACTCGGCGAACAGCACCGCCGCGACCCCGACACCGATGACTGGGCCCGGCTCATCGAAGACTGGATGCAACACCTCCTGCTCGTCTCCGACTCCGCGTCCGACCAGGACCTCGCCGAGGAGATTCGCCGTCGGCTGCCCGCGATCGGCTGCCGCTGGACGCGCCACGGAATCGCCGCCGGTCGGTCTCCGACCGACCGGGTCCTGTCCCATTCGGCGTCGAAGCCGCGCGCCTGTGTCGACATCGCCGCAGTTGAAGCGGCGACCCTCGGCGACCACCTGCGGATGCTCGTCCTCTGCGACTTCGAGTCCGCCACCGCGACTTTGGCCGCAGACGTCCGCGCGGTCCTCGACGAACGGTCCGAATCCGCACTCCTGACCCTTGAGAGTCTGGCCGCCGACTCTCAGACGGCACATCTGAACCCGCTGCTCGTCTCCGGGCGCATTGTCGCGGGACCACCGGACGTGCTGCGCGCGCTCATCGACTTCATCGCCGGCGACGACGCCGAACTCGCAGCCCGGCTCAGCGTCACCGATCCCGTCGCCGGTGTCAGCCGCATCGACGGGCGTTGGACGAGCCGCGACTAGGTGCCGTACGTGACCTCGTTCTTCACTTCCGGGTCAGCGCAGGTGCTCGTCGGCACCCGGGCGCTGCTCGGCGAAGGTTGGGATGCACCGGCCGTGACCGGACTCATCGACCTCACCACCGCGACCACCCCGACCGCCGTGACGCAGACCCGCGGCCGGGCGCTGCGCGAAGATCCGAACTGGGCACAGAAGGTCGCCCTCAACTGGACCGTTGTGTGCATCAGCCCAGACCACCCGCGCGGAGGACAGGACTGGGGCCGACTCGTGCGCAAGCACGACGGCTTCTTCGGCACCGACTCCAGCGGCGAGATCGTCGACGGCGTCGCCCATATCGACCCCGCGTTCTCGCCGTTCCACCCGCCCGAGGACGATATCGACGCCATCAATGCGCGGATGATCACGCGTGCGCAAGCCCGCACCGAGGTGGCGCAACGGTGGAACGTCGGCGCGGACTACCGCGACGAGGAGCTGCGGACGGTGCGGATCGTCGCCGATCATCCCCGGCCCGAGATTGCGCCGACGAAAAACGCCTCCGACGGCGCTCGTGCCGCGGCTGATGCCGCTGCTGGTGCTGAAGGCATCATCCCGAGGCCGCGGCACCGCGACGGCGACCCCGGAAAGATCCTCCCCGTCACTCTTCGCATGCCGATCGTCATCGTCTGGGCAACGGTGGGTCTCGTCATGGCGGCGACAGCGGTGCTGAGCAGCGGAGCCGCGGCGTGGATCCTCGGCATCATCGCCGTCGGACTGCTGCTGAGCCTGCCCTGCGTCCTCACCATTGCCGGCGGTCGCAGGCACCGCATCTACGGGGTCACCCCGACAGTCGCGCAGATCGCCGGTGCCGTTGCCGAGGCGCTTCATTCCCTCGAGCTGAGCAGTTCAGGAGCCGACGCGGTGCGGATGAGGATCGATGCACGCGGTGACCTGCGGTGTCACCTCGACGCGGATCCCGCCTCGGCGGAGGCCTTCGCTCTCGCGCTCGACGAAGCGGTGTCACCGATCGGTGACCCGCGGTACCTGCTTCCGTGCTGGCAGTTGCCGAGGCGCGCCCATGGGCTGCGTGGCTGGTGGACGCAGCTGAGGTGGGGGACCGGCACCGCCCAGAAGGCCGACCCGATCTGGGTGGGCGTGCCCGCCGTGCTGGGGACGAAGAAGGAACGCGCCGTGGCCTTCGCCGCCGCCTGGGACACCTGGATCGGAGGAGGTGAACCGATCTACACCCGCAGTCCCGGCGGGGCCGGCATCCTTGCAGCCGTGCGCGGAGGCGATCCTTGGTCGATGACCTCGGTGCTGCGCATGCGCTGGCGCTGAGCCGCGAATTGGCGCGGACCCGCCGGTGCATCGAGAATAGTTGCTATGTCCGCCCTGTCCTCCGCGCTCGCCTACCGGCGTCTGCTCGAATCGAATGCCACCCTGCGCATGCTCCGGGCCGACAACCTCGCCGTCATGGCCGGAACCCTCGACGCCCACCTCGGCAGGCCCGGCACGAGGATGAACACCGAGGATCTGCACGAAAGCATCGATGCCGACCTCGAAGAGCTCCGCGACCACTTCGACCTCTCGCTGCGGACCGCGAAGGCCTACTGTGATGACTGGCGACGCGCGGAGATCCTCGTCCGCCGGCCCGCCACCGGGGCCAGAGGCGAGACCTACGAGCTCTCCGCCGCCGGCTTCGACGCCATCCGCATGCTCGAACAGCTGCGCACACCTCCGCAGACCGCCACCGAATCCCGGTTGGTCAGCCTCGCCCAGTCCGTGCGTCAGCTGGCCATCGACACCGACCCGGACAGCTCCCGTCGACTGGCTGCTCTCCGCGCCGAACGCGACCGCATCGATGCCGAGATCGCCCGCGTCCGTCGCGGCGACCCGCGTTCGGTCGTCCTCGACCGCAGGCGCGCAAACGAACGCGTCTCCGACATCCTCCAACAGGCACAGGGTCTGCCCGCCGACTTCGCCCGCGTGCGTGCCCGCTTCGAAGAGCTCAACCAGGAACTGCGGATCTCGATACTGGCCGCCGAGGACTCCCGATCACAAGTACTGGACGAAGTCTTCCGCGGCGTCGACCTCATCGAGTCCTCTGACGAGGGCCGCACGTTCTCGGCGTTCTCCGCACTCGTCCGTGACCCCGAACAGTCCGCGTCCTTCGACGACGACATCGCGGCCATCCTCGACCGGGACTTCTCCGCCACCCTCTCCCTTGCCACCCGTCGCTCCCTGCGCACCTTGATGCGCCAGATGAAGGACGGCTCCCACGAGGTCTCGGACATCCTCACCGAATTCGCCCGGGGCCTGCGTCGTTACGTCCACTCCCACGAATTCCAACGCGACCGCGTCATGCGCACTCTGCTCCAGGAGGGCCTCGCCGCGGCCGCGCCCGTGTCGCAGGAGCTCAAGCCCTACGATGAGATCGGCATCGACCTCGAACTCTCAAGCGTGTCGCTGGGCAGCGTCGGTGAGGTCATCCTCCACGACCCCGAGGAGTTCGATGCCGGAGCGGAACTCGGCGAGGCCACTGACTCGGAGATCGACTTCGCCGAACTCATCGCCGTCGCTCGCGAATCGGAGATCGACTTCGCCGAGCTCACCGAAAACATCAACTCCTCACTCACCTCCACCCATGAAGCCTCCGTCGCCGAGGTGCTCGAGACCCACCCCGCGACCCAGGGCCTGGCCAGCGTCGTCGGGTTATTGTCCCTGGCCAGCACCTATGGCCACGTCGATGTCGGCAACCGCGAAATCCTCACGTGGACCGGCGTCGACGGCATCGCCCGCACCGCCGCGATCCGCCGCCACTACTTCACCGAAGGCATCACCCTATGAGCCCCACCGACCACGACAACGACACAGCCCCCGCCGAGGTGGAAGCCCGCAATGGTGCCCACCGGACTTCATCGGCAGATGAGCGCACATTCGGCGCCGAGGCGGGAGCCGCCTCGGCGAGGGAATCCACCGATTCTGTCGCCGAGTCGACCACGGCATCCGCGGACGGTTTCGACCACAACCCCAGTGGACTGTGGTCCGGAGACACCGGATCGCTGGGAGAGCGCACCCGCCGAGTGCTGCTCGAACTGCTCAAGGGACCATACGTGTCCGGCACCCAGGCCCCGCAGCTGTGGGCCGCGCTCGTCGCCGACGAAGGCCTCGTCCGATCACGCCTGCATGACCTGTTCCTCGACCTCGTCATCGACCGCGTCGACGAATTCGCGTTCACCCGCAAAATCGTCACCGACGAAATCGACGCCCCCGCCGCAGTGCGCAGCGAACGCCTGACCTTCCTCGACACGGCCATGCTGCTCGTGCTCCGACAGCTGCTGCTGGCCGCGCCGGGGGAGAAGCGCGTCATCGTCGACCGCGAAGAGGTCTACGAGCGCCTCGCGATCTACCGCACCGGCGACGAATCGACGTTCCAGCGCAACCTCAACGGCGCGTGGTCGCGAATGAGCAACCGGCTGCGGGTGCTCCACAAGGCCGGCGAGGACCGCTTCGAGATCTCCCCGATGGTGAAGTTCCTCATCGACGAGGATCGCGTGCGCGAGCTCATCGCCGTCTACGAACGCATCGCCGCAGGTGAGGCCGACACCGGGGAGGAACCCGAAATCGATGCCGCCGCCGAGGCGGGGGTGGAGTCCGATGACGGTTCCGTCGCCGCCACCGAAACCGATGCAGACACCGTCACCGAGGAGGACGACGCGTGACCGAGGCACTCTTCCCGCTCGACGCGGCCTTCGTCGCCGATCAGGCGCGCGCCCGCGGAGCGAACCGACCCGACGTCGGCAGCCAGTGGCGGCTGAGCGAGATCCAGATCGCGAACTGGGGCACCTTCGACTCGGATATCCACCGGATCCCCGTCTCCCACAAGGGCCACCTCATCACCGGTCCTTCCGGTTCCGGCAAATCATCGCTGCTCGACGGCATCGCCGCCGTCCTCACCCCGGACAAGTGGCTGCGCTTCAACGTCGCCGCTCAGACCGCGGGTGCTCGTCTCGACCAGCGCAGCCTCGTCAGCTACGTCCGCGGAGCCTGGACCCGGACCGCCGACTCCGACGAAGACCGCGTCGTCAGCAAATACCTGCGCCCGCGCGCCACCTGGAGCGGAATCATTCTCCGCTACGACAACGGCAGCGACAGACCTCTGTCCTTGGCCCGGCTCTTCTTCATCAAGGGGTCGGCGACGAAGGCGACGGACCTCTCCGACGCCTGCGTCCTCGAGCGTGCCGACCTCGACCTCTCCGACCTGCAGCACTATGCCCGGTCCGGCCTCGAGACTCGCAAACTCAAGGCCGACCATCCTGATGCCGTCATCACCTCGAACGGATCCCACGGGAAGTTCTATGCGCGGATGCGCAAGACCTTCGGCATGGCCGACGAGTCCGCTCTCCAGCTGCTGCACAAGACCCAGTCGGCGAAGAGCCTCGACAGCCTCGACCGGCTCTTCCGGGACCATATGCTCGAAACCCCGGTGACCTTCGACCTCGCAGACACTGCCGTCGCCCAGTTCGGTGACCTCAAGGACGCTCACGACCATGTCGTGCAGCTGCGCAAACAGCGCGACCACCTGCTTCAGCTGCGTGAAGCCGCTTCCCGCTTCGAGACCGCCAATGACATCGCCGCGAAGTCGATCGCCCTGAGTGAAGCCCTGCTGCCGTACCAGAAACGGCGTGAGCTCGATATCCTGCGTGCCGACCTGTCCGCGCTGACGCGGCAGATCGTCGAACTCGAAGTCACCGCCGACCGCGCGAAACGCGACTGCGATGCCGCCGTCGACGAATACGACTTGGCCAGGCGAGCCACTCTCGAACTCGGCGGTTCCGAGGCCGAACACCTGCAGCAGCGCATCGACACAGCCGAGACGGAACGCCGCGCCATCGCCGAACGCTGGGCGTCACTGGCCCGGCAACTCGAGCAGGCCGGCATCGAGCACGCTCCGACCACGGCCGCCGAGTTCGCCGAACTCCAGGCTCAGATCGCCTCCAGCCTCGACGACGACACGCAGGTCGCCGGGCCCAGCCACGCCGACCATGACCGGTTCTCCCAAGCGAGGGCCAAGGTGCGCGAACTCGAAGGTGAGATCGAATCGCTGCGCCGGTCCGGATCGACTGTGCCGAACAACCTCCTGGCGATCCGCTCCGAACTCGCCGCCGGCACCGGTCTGAGCGAGAAGGCGCTGCCGTTCGCCGCCGAACTCATCGAAGTCGACCCCGACGAGGCCCGGTGGACCGGCGCGATCGAACGAGTGCTGCGCCCCATGGCACTGACCGTCCTCGTCCGGGCGGAGAACCTCTCGGCAGTGCGCACCTGGGTCGACGCCCACCGCATCCGCGGCCGACTCGTCTTCGAGGAGATCCCGCACTCGGTGCCGAGCCCTCGCCCCGTCGGCAGTGAGAAGTCGCTGGTGAACAAGGTGCATGTTTCCGACACCGGCTTCGGCGACTGGGTCCGGACCACCTTGTCCGAACGCTTCGACTTCGCCTGCGTCGACTACCCCGACGAACTCGACGACCACCCGCGCGCCGTCACCGTCAAAGGACAGATCAAGACCTCACGCACCCGCTACGAAAAAGACGACCGGCGAGCTATCGACGATCGCAGCCAATGGGTCCTCGGCGACCGCGAAGCGAAACTCGAAGCCCTCGTCGAATCCCTCAAAGAGGCTCAGTCGGAACTGGCCGCCGCCGAACAGGTGGTCGCGGCAGCCGACGCCGAAACCGCACAGGCCCACCGCCGCCGCGGCATCCTCGCCGGCATTCGCGAACAGTCCTGGCGCGACGTCGACCGCGACGGCGCGGCGGAGAGAGTCGCGACTCTCGAACGGCAGCTGGCCGAACTCGAAGACGCCGACGGCGACCTGCAGCAGGCGATCGGCGCCGAACGTGAGGCGAAAGCAGTCAAGGACACGGCCGAGACCGCGAGGTCCGAAGCCGACTATGCCCTGCGCCGAGCGAACGAAGAATCGACGGATCTGCGCTCGAACATCACCCGGATCGAAGACGACGTCGACTCCGGTCGGGTAGCGGTTGTGGAGGGCCACCTCGGCGAACAGCTCGACGAACGCTTCCGCAAGATCCAACGCAGCATCAAGCGGGAGAACCTCGCCGAGGTGGGCCAGCAGGTCTCGCAGGTGCTGCAGGAGGAGAAGGACCGGGCCCAGGCCGAAGCAAGCCGGTCGGGGCAGTCCGTGACGCGGCTGGCCGCCGAGTTCAAGGCCGCATGGCCGTCGGTATCGTCCCAGCTGACAGCCGAAGTCGATGATCGTCGAGCCTATCTGGCGATGCTCGATGAGATCGAAGCGCACGGCCTGCCCGATCATGAGAACCGTTTCCGGGATCTGCTGCAGCAGCGCTCCCGTGACCTCATCGGCGAACTCCTCAACGAGATCCACGCCGCTCCGCGCGAGATCGAGGATCGGGTCGCCCCGATCAATTCGTCCCTGCTGCGCTCGCAGTTCGACGAGGACCGGTACCTGCGGCTCAAGGTCAAGACCCGCCGCTCCGAGACCGTCAACGCCTTCATCGCCGATCTTCGACTCGTCGCCAGCGGCAGCTGGGGCGAGGACGATATGGAGACCGCGGAGAAGAAGTACGACACCCTCGCCGAGGTGATGCGCCGATTCGCCTCCAGCGAGCACGTCGACAAGGTGTGGAAGACCCAATGTCTGGACACACGTCTGCACGTGAGCTTCCTCGCCGAGGAGATCGACGATCACGGGCGCGCGCACGCCACCTACGATTCGGGTGCTGCGATGTCCGGTGGCCAGCAGCAGAAGCTCGTGATCTTCTGCCTGGCGGCAGCGCTGCGGTATCAGCTGGCCGACCCGGACGAGGCGATCTCGAAATACGGCACGATCATCCTCGACGAGGCCTTCGACAAGGCCGACACCCGCTACACCCGGATGGCTCTCGACATCTTCATCGAGTTCGGGTTCCACATGGTGCTCGCCACCCCGCAGAAGCTGCTGCAGACGATCGAACCGTATGTGGGGGCGGCGACCTCGATCGAGAATCCGAGCCGGCAGAAGACCCTGACCTCGACGATGGTGTGGGACGAGTCCGTGCGCGGGGAGGCTACAGGAACGGAGTCGGGCTCGAATTCGGATTCGGCTGATGGCGCGGGCGAGGAGCCGGTCGGCGCTGGTGGGACAGGTGGTTCCACGGGTGCGGACAGCTCCGAGAGCGTCCGTGTAGCCGGTGAAGTCGAGCTCGATTTCGAGGAGTCGGACGCCCAATGACGATGCTCTCCGTCGCCGAGGCCCGAGCGAAGGCGCGCAAGCGCCTGAGTTCGTCCATGGCCTCGTGGGCGGCGGAGCAGGTCGAGGAGGTGCGAATCGAGGTCGCCCTCAAACCCCCGACGGAGAAGCAGGTGCTCTCCGATCAGGCTGCCGCCGCGAACTGGGCCGGCAGTTGGCGGGCGGTCCGGGAGCGTGCGGGGGCGGCTGCCGCGGGCGCTCCTGCTGAGCTCGAGATCGATTGGGAAGAACGCAGTTGGGTCCGCGTCGGCAGGCAACGTGTTCCGGTCCGACTGCGATTGTTGACCCCTGATGCAGTGGCCGCTTTCGTCGGCGGCGACACTGCTCGAGACTGGCGGATCCTGCGCGACCGGGCTCAGCTGATCCGAGAACGTTTGGGACCCGTATCGAACGGCACTGAAGCGATCGGTGACGCAGATGCCGAGGCTGTTGAAGACGGGACCTCCCTTGCCGCGGCGATACGTTCCCAGTCGAAACGGATCCTCTCCTTGTCCGACGCCGCATTCGTTACTGTCATCGACGTCGTCGACTGGCTGTGCACCCATCCGCTCGGATCGCTGCGACCCAGACAGCTGCCCATCCGCGGGGTGGACTCGAAGTGGTTCGAGACCCACCGCAGCCTCGTCACCGCCCTGCTCGGAGGGATCGGCCACGCCGATGCGGTGACCGTCCTCGACGCCGAACCGCGACTGCGGCTGCGTATCCTCGACGGGACCCTGATCGGCGCCGTGGATCATGAGGTCACCGTCGATCGCACCTCGGTCAGAGCAGCCGCCGCGTCCCTCGACGATGTGACCGCTCCGATCTCCCGACTCGGTCGACTGCCCGTATCGCCGAGGCTGGTCTTCGTCTTCGAGAACCTCGAATCAGTGCTCGCCATGCCGGATTGGCCGGGTGCCGTGGCCGTACACGGCTCTGGCTATGCCGTCGACGGGGTCGCTCGATTGGACTGGATCGACGGTGCGCGTGTGATCTATTGGGGCGACCTCGACTCCCATGGTTTCGCGATCCTCAACCGCCTGCGCAGCCATCTGCCGGAGGTCGAATCCGTGCTCATGGACGAAGCAACTCTGCTCGCACACCAGGATCTCTGGGTACCGGAACCGAAGCCGAGCACCGGCACTTTCGCGCATCTGACCGGCACCGAGGCACGTGCCCTCGAACGACTACATGCTGAAGGAGGCGTCCGGCTCGAACAGGAACGCATCCCGTGGGATACGGCTCTGAACCGGCTGCGGACCGCGGCCGAGGTGGAGACCTCGGGTCACCTCGGCGCAGGAACAGGTCGTGGCGTGGGAACGGAGCGCCGCTTCGGCGAGGGCCTTGACGACGAACGATAAGCCGCGCGGGGGACTGACCGCCAGTCCTCAACCGCACCTGGACCGACGAGGCGGCCGACCGCACCGAACGCCCGAGCCGGGCCGAACTGCTCCACGTCACCCGTCACCCGCGCTTCATCACCCTCCAGATCGTGATCGCGACCTTCACCCTCTTCGCGGTGACGATCAACACCATCCCGCTCATCATCGAACGCGGTGCCGACTACGGTCTGGCGGCCATCTCCCTCGGCCTCGTCGGCTTCGGTCAGGTGGCCGGCCGATTCAGGTACCCGAGCCTTGAACAGCACTCGTCGACACGGTCGCGGACGGTCGTCCTCTCCGCCTCGGGCCCGTCGGCCTGTGGCTGATCGCCCTGGTTCTCGGCCCGATCTGGCGGCTCATCGGCATCGCCATGCTCGACGGTGGTGTGCGCGGATGTATGACCCTGCTGTCTGCGCAGACGTGAATGCCGCCTCGGCGAGGCCGTTCCCAGACCGATACGGGAGATATTCCCGCATTCGTGGGTGAGGAATCGGACAGCCGCCCTGCTGGACTTCGGGGCTAGACTGAAAGTGCTGTCAAGGCCTCGATCACGGGGCCGCCCCTGCCGGGGCTGTGAATGCACCCCCGGTGCCATGGTTCAACGGAAGGAAGTCAATGCCCACCGTCGCCAGAAACATCGTCGATACCCTTGTCGCCAGCGGAGTCAAGCGCGTCTACGGCATCCCGGGAGATTCGCTCAACGGATTCACCGATGCCCTCCGCGTCAACCCGCAGCTCGAATGGGTCCATGTCCGTCACGAGGAAGCCGCCTCCTTCGCCGCCAGCGGCGAGGCCGCACTGACCGGGGAACTCGCGGTCTGCGCCGGCAGCTGCGGACCCGGCAACCTCCACCTCATCAACGGGCTCTTCGATGCCCAGCGTTCACGGGTTCCCGTGCTGGCCATCGCCGCCCAGATCCCCAGCGACGAGATCGGCTCGAACTATTTCCAGGAGACCCGCCCGACCGAACTGTTCCGCGATTGCAGCGTCTACGTCGAAAACGTCTCCTCGGCCGAGCAGATGCCTCGACTGCTGCGCATCGCCATGCGTGAGGCCATCGAGAAGCGCGGCGTGGCCGTCCTCGTCATCCCCGGCGATATCGGCTTGGCCGACATCGATGCCGCCGCCGAGGTGGTCAAGGCCTACCCGTCGCACATGATCCCCGCAGCCTCCCAGGTCGAAGCCGCGGCCAAGGCGCTCAACAAGAGCAAGAAGACGACGATCCTCGCCGGTGCCGGCACCGAGGGCGCCCACGACGAACTGCTCGCCATCGCCGAAAAGCTTCAGGCCCCGATCGTCCATACGATGCGCGGCAAGGAATTCGTCGAACCCGACAACCCCTACGACGTGGGCATGACCGGTCTGCTCGGATTCTCCTCCGGCTACGCCGCACTCAAGGACTGCGACACCCTGCTCATGCTCGGCACCGACCTGCCCTACCAGCAGTTCTACCCCGAGGACGCCACCGTCATCCAAGTCGATGTGCGCGGATCCCAGATCGGGCGGCGCACGAAGGTCGACATTCCGCTCGTCGGAACGGTCGCCGACACCGTCGAGGCGCTGCTGCCGCAGATCAAAGCCAACCGCAGCAGCACTCATCTCAAGTCCCTGACCAAGCACTACCAGAAGACCCGGAAGGACCTCGACGAACTGGCCACTCCGTCAAAGCGGACGATCCACCCGCAGTATCTGACCCGCCTCCTCGACGAGATGGCCGATGACGACGCGGTGTTCGTTCCCGACGTCGGATCGCCGGTGGTGTGGGCGGCCCGCTACCTGACGATGAACGGCAAGCGCCGCCTCATCGGCTCCTTCAGCCACGGCTCGATGGCCAACGCACTGTCGCAGAGCGTCGGCGTCCAGTCGGCGTTCGATAGCCGGCAGACCATTGCGCTCGCCGGCGACGGCGGCCTGTCCATGCTGCTCGGTGAGCTCATCACGCTCACCCAGAACAAGCTGCCGGTGAAGACGGTCGTGTACAACAACTCCTCGCTCAACTTCGTCGAGCTCGAGATGAAGGCGGCCGGTTTCGTCACGTTCGGCACCGACCTCGACGATCCCGACTTCTCCACCATCGCCGAGGCGGTCGGGATCAAGGGCTTCCGTGTCGAGAAGTCCAAGGACCTGCCGAAGGTCGTCAAGGAATTCCTCGCCTACCCGGGGCCGGCTGTCCTCGATGTCGTCACCGAACGCCAGGAGCTGTCGATGCCGCCGTCGATCACCGCCGAACAGGCCAAGGGCTTCGCGCTCTACGCGATCCGCACGGTGCTCTCGGGCAAGGGGGACGAACTCATCGACCTCGCACGCACGAACATCCGCCAGCTCTTCTGACGAGCACACGCCGAGAAACGGGTTGAGCGTCGAAACACGGGTGTACACACCCGTTTCTCGGCGCTCAGCCCGTTTCTCGATGAAGATGAGCGCAACTCAGCCCTGCGTGTAAGGCGCCAGGGCCTGGGCGGTGACGAGGGCGGCGGTCATCGCCTCATGCCCCTTGTCCTCGACCGACCCCTCGAGTCCGGCGCGGTCGAGTCCCTGCTGTTCGGTGTCGCAGGTGAGCACGCCGAAGCCGACCGGCTTGCCCGAGTCGATGGCGACCCGATTGAGGCCGTCGGTGGCCGCTTGGCAGACATAGTCGAAGTGCGGAGTGCCGCCGCGGATGACGACGCCGAGGGCGACGACAGCGTCGAAGTGCGGTGCCAGGCGCGCGGCGGCGACGGGCAGTTCGAAGCTGCCGGGCACGCGGATGAGCGTGGCCTCGGCTCCAGCCTCGGCGGCGGCGCGCTGGGCTCCGTCGACGAGTCCGTCCATGATCTGGGTGTGCCAGGAGGCGGCGACGATGGCGACGCGCAGGTCAGCGGCGTCGACGGTGAGTTCTGGTGCTCCGGAATGAGCCATGAGTGTGTCCTTTGTTCGAAGGCTCCGAAGAGCTTGGTTCGTGTTCAGAGTGGGTGCGCGGGTTTCAGCTGGCGACGGCCCCGGCGGCACCTGCACCGTTGCCCACGCCCATGCCGACGGTACCCGCGCCCGTGCCGGCAGTGCCCGTGACCTCCGGCAGCGTGAGCACATGGTGCATGCGTTCGCGCTTCGTGACCAGGTAGTGCGTGTTCTCCGGCCGCGCCGCGACCTCGAGCGGAACCACAGCTTCGACCGTGATGCCCAGCTCTTCGAGGGCCGAGGTCTTCGCCGGGTTGTTCGTGAGCAGGCGGATGCGAGTCAGCCCGAGCGAGTGCAGGATCGTCGCCGCGGCACGGTAGTCGCGAGCATCGTCGTTGAACCCGAGGTCCCGGTTCGCATCCACGGTGTCCCGCCCCTGATCCTGCAGAGCGTAGGCGCGCAGTTTGTTGCTCAGCCCGATTCCGCGGCCCTCGTGCCCGGTGAGGTAGAGAACCGCACCGCCGTGTTCGGCGATGATGCCGAGCGCCAGGTCGAGCTGTTCACCGCAGTCGCAACGGTGCGAACCGAAGACGTCCCCGGTCAGGCACTCCGAATGCAGCCGCACGAGAGGCGCCGAACCCGCTGCGTCGGAATCCGGGGATCCCGCAAACACGCCGAGGTGGTCATGCCCGTTGATCGTGAACGCGCGGGCCCGCAGGCTGCCGTGCTCCGACGGCAGAGCCACCTCCGCGGTCGCCTCCACCGATCCGGTCCCACCAGGGACACCGGCGATGTGCGCCGAGGCGGCCGCCGGGGAGTCGACCGACGCACCCGTATCACGCAGCTCGAGGTAGGCGATGAGCTGTTCGATCGAGACCATGACGAGGTCGTGGGCGTCGGCGAAGTCACGCACCGCGTCGAAGCGCATCATCGACCCGTCGTCGTGGACCACCTCGGCGATCATTGCCACCGGCTGCGCGCCGGCCAAACGCGCGAACTCGACCCCGGCCTCGGTGTGGCCGGGGCGCTCCCGGACACCGCCGTCCTTCGCGATGAGCGGGAAGACATGGCCGGGCCGCGAGATCGCCGCCGGATCAGGGTGGGCGGCGGCGAGGACCCGACCGGTCTCGGCGCGTTCGGCGGCGCTGATGCCCGTGGTCACCCCGACCGCATCGCAGCTGACCGTGTAGGCCGTGCCCTTCGGGTCCTCGTTGTCGGTGACCATCGGCGGCAGACGCAGGGCGGCGGCTCGGTCGGCGGTCATGGGTGCGCAGATGACGCCCGAGGTGTGCCGGACAAAGAAGCCCATCGCTGTGGGATCGGCGAACTCGGCGGCCATGATGAGGTCACCCTCGTTCTCCCGGTCCTCATCATCGACGACGAGGATGGGCCGGCCGGCGGCGACGGCTGCGATGGCCGCATCGATGGGATCGAGGCGGCTGGCGTGGGCGATGGGATCAGTCATGATCGACTCCTTGCTGGATGGTGGTGCGGAACGACAGGAGGCGTGCGGTGTACTTCGCGAGCACATCGACCTCGACGTTCACGGCCGCGCCCACCGGCAGCTCGCCGAACGTCGTGTGGGTCAGGGTGGCCGGAATGAGGCCGACCTCCACCCACGCCGAGGATGCGCTCGGCTCGGACACGGCCGTCAGCGTCAGGGAGACCCCGTTGAGGGCGATCGACCCCTTGACCGCGGTCAGCGGGGCGAGTTCGGCAGGGAGCCCGATGCGCAGTGTCGACCAGTCGGGACGGTCGATGCGGTCGAGGAGTTCACCGCGTCCGTCGACATGTCCTTGGACGACATGGCCGTCGAAGCGCCCCGAGGCGGGCGTGCAGCGTTCGAGGTTGACTCGGTCGCCCGTGCCCAGGGTGCCGAGTCCGGTCAGGCGCAGGGTCTCGCCCATGACCTCGGCGGTGAAGAGGCCGGGGCGCTGTTCGGTGGGCCGCCTCGTCGAGGTCAGGCACACACCGTTGACGGCCAGCGAGCCGCCGAGTTCGAGGTCGGCGACGAGGGGCCCGGCGTCGATGGTGATCGCGGCCGAATCGTTTGTGCGCTCGATGGACTCGACGGTGCCGAGTCCTTCGATGATTCCGGTGAACATGTGACTCCAGATTCCTACGTGTTGGTCGGTGATGGCTGGGGGTCTGCGGCGGCTGCGTGCGTGATCCGCCGGGAGCCGGGTTCGGCTGGCTCCTGGGCTGTCGTTGCGAAGTGCAGCAGGAAATCCGGGCCGAGCCGCGAGACCGCCGGAGTCTCCGTATCGTCGGGAACCAGTCGCAGCGCATCGGACAGGGTGCCGATGTCCAAACCGTCGACACTGCTGCGGCCGGGGCCGATGAGCAGCGGAGCCTGATAGCAGAAGACTTCGTCGACGACCCCGGCGGCGAAGAACGCGCCGAGCACCGTTGGTCCTCCTTCGACGAGAAGATGACGCACCCCGGCGGCGTGCAGCTGGTCCAGGGCGTCCCGGACATCATGGGTGCGCAGATGCAGCGTGTTCGGGTTGAGGGCGAGAAACGAGGTGACCGGCAGCTCGGAGGTTCCGAGCACGACGGGCCGCGGCTGATCGTCGAGCGCGATTCCGTCATGACCGCGGGCATTGAGACGCGGATCGTCGGCCACTGCGGTGCCGGTGCCGACGAGGATGGCGTCGACTCGGGCCCGGACCTCGTGAGCGTGTGCGCGCGACTCCGCCGAGGTGATCCATCGGCTGGTTCCGTCATCGGCGGCGACGGCCCCGTCGAGGCTCTGCGCGATCTTCGCCGTGACGAACGGGCGGTCCTCGGCCGTCGACCGGACCCAGCGGGCATTGAGAGCGCGGGAGTCGGCTTCGTACAGTCCCGAACGGACCGTCAGCCCCGCCTCGGCGAGGGTGTGTCCACCGCCCGCGGCAAGGGGGTTCGGGTCGGGGGAGGCGAAGACGACGGAGGGGATTTGAGCGTTGATGATCGCCTCGGTGCAGGGGCCGGTCCGGCCGTGGTGGGCGCAGGGCTCGAGCGTGACGAACAGCGTCGAGGTGGTCAGATCGATGTCGAGGTCGTGGGCGGTGGTGATCGCGTCCACCTCGGCGTGGGGCGTTCCGGCACCTCCGTGGTGACCGGTGACGATCTGGCCGTCGGCTGTCAGGATTGCCGCGCCCACCAGCGGATTCGCTCCGCGAACTCCTTCGCGGGCCGCATTGAGAGCGGCGGCCATCGCCGCGGATTCGAGGTCCGTGAATTCCGCGGCCTCGTCTGGCTGCGTGCCCATGAAAAACCTCCCGAGCCTTCGCCGGGAGGGAGGATATTGCGGGTGCAACCATCAGGGCGTCTCAGTCGCGTGCGACGGTGCGGTCGAATGCACCGAACACAGCGGCCGAGGCCACCATGCTCCTCCCATCCAGACTCTGACTGTCGGTTTCGGAATTTCACCGAATCAACCGCCTGCACGAATGCGAGCGGGTCGCGGACTGTGACCGCCGGTACGGAATTTCACCGTCCCCGGAACATGTGAGGCCAGGTTAGCACGACCGTCACCGAGGCGGCCGTGAGGTCCGACACATGGTGACATTCGGGTGGGGCTGACTTGCCGAAATGCATAACACGGGTATATAAATAAGTTATGGATGATGTGGATTCGGCCGAACTCGTATCTCGGCTCGTTGTCGTCTCGTCGCGCCTGACCAGAGCGTTTCGAAGAGTGATCGGCAACGAGAACTCACTGGCGGCGCTGCGTGCGCTCGCCGTCGTCGAGCAGTATCAACCTGTCCGCGTCGGTCATTTTGCGCAAGGGTATCTCAGTTCTCAGCCTGCGGCGACGAAGCTCCTCGCCAAACTCGAGGAAGCCGGGCTCGTCGTGCGCGAGCCCAGCCCCACGGATGGTCGCGCTTCGCAGTTCTCACTCACCGATGCCGGTCGGGCGCGGCTGGCGGAGAACCGGGCGATCATGATCGAGCAGATTCAGCCGTACTTCGAGTCGCTGAGCGTCGAGGAGCGGCAGAGCGTCGATCGTGCGCTGGGACTGGTATCGGACTTCCTCAAGGACCGCCACCCGGTCGACGGCGTCGACGAGCAGATCGAGGGCCCGGATTCGGACTCGGACGCGGGCTAGCCGCCGAACACATCGCAGTTTTCAACCACGCTTCCACGCTTCCGGAACTGATTTCGAAGCGAATGCACCACAGGAAAGGGGACGCGACCAGCAGATGAGAGCGTCAGCAGACAACGAAACAACAGGGGACGAAACGCCCGGCGATCCCGGGGCGGGAACGTCGATCCTTCGCCAGCCACGTGCCGTGTGGGCGGTCGCGTTCGCCGCGGTCATCGCCTTCATGGGCATCGGCTTGGTCGATCCGATCCTGCCGGCCATCTCGGCCGAGCTCGACGCCAGCCCCGCCCAATCGATGCTGCTGTTCACCAGCTACCTGTTCATCACCGGCGGAATGATGTTCTTCACGAGCTTCCTGTCTTCGCGCATCGGTGCGAAGACCACGCTGCTCATCGGTCTTGTGCTCATCGTCGCGTTCGCGGCTCTGGCCGGATTCTCCGGATCCGTCGACCAGATCATCGGGTTCCGTGCCGGTTGGGGTCTGGGCAACGCGCTGTTCATCTCCACAGCGCTGTCGACGATCGTCGGCGCCGCGTCCGGCGGTGCGGAGAAGGCGATCATCCTCTACGAGGCGGCTCTCGGCGTCGGCATCGCCACCGGCCCGCTGCTCGGCGGACTCCTCGGGGGCATCTCCTGGCGCGGACCGTTCTTCGGCACCGCAGTGCTCATGGCCATCGGCTTCATCGCGATCATCGTGCTGCTTCCGGGCGGCACGAGCTCGACCGGGGCTGCCGCGGAGCCGATCAGACTCAGCGCCACGTTCCGAGCGCTCGCTCGTCCGGGGGTGGCCATCCTCGGCGTCTCCGCGCTGCTGTACAACTTCGGCTTCTTCATTCTGCTGGCCTACAGTCCGTTCCCCGTCGAGGCGGCCGCCGCGAAGCTGGGCATGGAGGACTTCGGCGCCATGGGCCTCGGCTACGTCTTCTTCGGTTGGGGCATCTGCGTGGCGATCACCTCGGTGTTCGGCGCTCCCGTGCTGACCAAGCGGATGGGGCGCCGTCGCAGCCTCATCGTCACCCTCGTCGCGCTCGCTGTGCTGCTGGGTGTCATGTCCTTCCTCGTCGAATCGCTGGCCGGGATCGTCGTCTGCATCATCGTGGCCGGCATGCTTCTGGGTGTGCTCAACACCGTCTTCACCGAATCGGCGATGGAGGTCAGCGACCTGCCCCGGCCGGTCGCCTCGGGCACCTATTCGGGTGTGCGCTTCATCGGCGGTGCCGTGGCACCGATCGTTGCCGGAGCGGTGTCGGAATCCATCAGTGCGGGATCTCCGTACCTCTTCGGCGCCGGGGCAGTGCTGCTGTCGGTCGTCGTCATCTCGCTCGGGTGGAAGGCACTGCGTCGCGTCGACGGGCACATCGACGAGACGTCGGTCGACGAGGCCTATGCACTCACCGGCGGCGCCGCCTGAGGTGGCAGCGAATCGCTGATCACGGCGCCCGAGGAGGCAATCCTCGGGCGCCGTTTCCGTGTCCGGACCATGACAAATGGGTGAATCATGAGCTGTGTTGCAGATCTGAAACCGGTTCGACACATGATCGATAGAAAGCCTGGTGCAGAATAGATGGGTGAGTCCCATAGAGTGGTGGCATTCCCACCAGGGACTTCACCCCCAAAAATGTGAAGAACCATCGTGGGATCCCGCTAGTAGTTCCGCCAAGAACCTCACGAAAGGCATCCCACGATGGCTGAC
>NZ_FXYY01000043.1 GCF_900169165.1 Brevibacterium linens ATCC 9172 | reverse complement strand
GGATCTGGTCGTACTGAACCAGGAAAGACCGGATCTCTGCCACGCTGTATCCAGTAGTGATGGTCATGGTTAGTGTTCCTCTCAGTGTCAGACTGAGTGACTCACAACCAGCCTGACAGAGAGGGGCGCCTGCACTTTGAGCCAGCTGGTATGCACTGAGGGCGAGCCAGCCGGTCGAAATCGGCTGGCCCGCCCTCAGCAGCGGTTGCGTCTCACGCGACTCAGGCGAGGAGTTCGCGCATGAGTTCAGCGGTCTCGGTCGGGGTCTTGCCGACCTTGACGCCTGCAGCCTCGAGGGCTTCCTTCTTGGCCTGAGCGGTTCCCGAGGAGCCGGAGACGATGGCGCCGGCGTGGCCCATGGTCTTGCCCTCGGGAGCGGTGAAGCCTGCGACGTAGCCGACGACCGGCTTCGTCACGTTCTCCTTGATGAAGGCTGCGGCACGCTCTTCGGCGTCTCCGCCGATCTCGCCGATCATGACGATGGCTTCGGTGTCAGGATCGGCCTCGAAGGCTTCGAGCGCATCGATGTGCGTGGTGCCGATGACCGGGTCTCCGCCGATGCCGATGGCGGTCGAGAAGCCGAGGTCACGCAGCTCGTACATCATCTGGTAGGTCAGGGTGCCGGACTTCGAGACGAGGCCCAGCTTGCCCTTCTTCGTGATGTTGGCCGGGATGATGCCGGCCAGCGACTCACCGGGGGTGATGATGCCCGGGCAGTTGGGCCCGATGATGCGGGTGGCGTTTCCGGCCGCCTGCGCACGAGCCCAGACCTCGGCCGAATCCTGCACGGGGATGCCCTCGGTGATGATGACGAGCAGACCGATCTTCGCGTCGATGGCCTCGATCGCGGCGTCCTTGGAGAATGCCGGCGGCACGAAGGCCACGGACACGTCAGCACCGGTGGCTTCCATCGCCTCGGCGACGGAACCGAAGACGGGGAGTTCGACCTCGTTGCCGTCCTTGTCGTTGTGCGTCACGGTGGTGCCGGCCTTGCGGGCGTTGACACCGCCGACGACGTTCGATCCGGCAGCGAGCATACGAGCGGTGTGCTTCGAGCCCTCTCCGCCGGTGATGCCCTGGACGATGATCTTCGAATCGGAATTCAGGAAGATAGACATTGTTGTAGAGACCTTTCCTTACTTGGCAGCAGCCAATTCGGCGGCCTTGTCGGCTCCACCGTCCATCGTGTCAGTGAGCGTGACGAGCGGGTGCGCTGCCTTCTGCAGGATGGCGCGCCCCTCTTCCACGTTGTTGCCGTCGAGGCGGACGACGAGCGGCTTGGTGGCCTGGTCGCCGAGGATCTCGAGGGCCTTGACGATGCCGTCGGCCACAGCGTCACAGGCGGTGATTCCGCCGAAGACGTTGACGAACACGGACTTCACCTGGTCATCGCCGAGGATGACGTCGAGTCCGTTGGCCATGACCTCAGCCGAGGCGCCGCCTCCGATGTCGAGGAAGTTCGCGGGCTTGACGCCGCTGTGGTTCTCACCTGCGTAGGCGACGACGTCGAGGGTCGACATGACCAGTCCTGCGCCGTTGCCGATGATTCCGACCTCACCGTCGAGCTTGACGTAGTTGAGGTCGAGCTTCTTGGCCTTGAGTTCCAGCGGGTTCTCTGCGCTGATGTCGCGCAGCTCCTCGTGCTCCTCGTGGCGGAAGTCGGCGTTGTCATCGAGCGAGACCTTGCCGTCGAGGGCGATGATGTCACCGGCACCGGTCTTGACCAGCGGGTTGACCTCGACGAGGGTGGCGTCTTCCTTTTCGAAGACGGTCCACAGGCTGGTCAGCACGGGGGCGACCTTCGCGGCGGTATCGGCGTCGAAGCCGGCCGCCTCGGCGATCTCTGCCGCCTTGGCATCGTTGATGCCGTCGATGGCGGAGACGGGGATCTTGGCGAGCGCTTCCGGACGTTCCACGGCCAACTGCTCGATCTCCACTCCGCCTTCCTTCGAGCACATGGCCAGGTAGGTGCGGTTGGACCGGTCGAGGAGGACGGAGAAGTAGTACTCCTCCGCGATATCGGCACCTTCGGCGATCATCACCTTTTCGGTGATGTGGCCCTTGATGTCGAGTCCCAGGATGTCCTTGGCGCGCGCCTCGGCCTCATCGGGGTTCTTGGCGACCTTGACGCCGCCGGCCTTTCCACGGCCGCCGATCTTGACCTGTGACTTGACGACGACGACTCCGCCGCCAAGATCCTCGGCGGCCTTCTTCGCTGCTTCTGGCGTCGTCGCGACCTGGGCCTTGAGCACGGGCACTCCGTGCTTCTCGAACAGGTCACGTGCTTGATACTCGAAAAGATCCACGTGTATTCCTTCGCTCTCACTGCCGGGTGGTTGGCCCCTGCAGGTTCGTTGACGGATGCAACAACCAAGGACAACCATATTCCCAAACGCACCCGTCCATCCAAACCTGCAGGTTAAACGGACCCTGTGCGTAAGGAATCTCTCGTCAAAAAGTATCTTTGCTCTCAAGATTCTTGATATGGACGTAAAATCGATTCATGGACGAAGTGGATCGAATAGTCGCAGCCTGGCGACGTGAGCGTCCGGATCTCGACGTCTCCCCGATGGAGATCCTCTCCCGCGTCTCGCGTCTGGCCAGACAGTTGGACCTGGCACGGAAGTCGAGCTTCTCCGACTACGGAATCGAGGGCTGGGCCTTCGACGTGCTCTCCGCCCTCCGTCGAGCCGGTGAGCCCTATCAGCTCTCCCCCTCGACCCTGCTGCAGGAGACACTCGTCACGAGCGGCACCATGACCAATCGCATCGATCGACTCGTCGCCCGTGGTTGGGTTGAACGCCGCCCCGATCCCGGTGATCGACGCGGAGTGCTCGTCCACCTCACCGAAAGCGGCCGTGCCACCGTCGATTCCGCCCTGGCCGATCTGCTGGTGAAGGAGCGCGAGATCCTCAGCGGACTCACCCCCGCCGGCAGCCGCAAACTCGCCGGACTTCTGCGCGAGCTGTCCACCGGCTTCGACGGCAGCGAAGACTGAGCCATGCACGACGACCTCACGGATTTCCCGGGCGCACAGCCGCCTCGGCGAGAACCCGTCCACGGTCGATATGTCGACCTCGAACCCATCGATCCGACCGTCCACGGCGATTCGCTCTTCTCCGCGGTCTCGGCACCGGACGGGATCGAGGAGCGGTTCCGCTACCTGCCGCAGACACCGCAGACCGAACGCAGCGACTTCGATACCTGGATCGCCGAGGCGGCCACCTCGTCCGATCCCCTCTTCTTCGCCGTCGTGGACCGGTCCACGGGGCGGGCCGAGGGCCGGCAGGCGCTCATGCGCATCGACGCCGCCAACGGCGTCATGGAAATCGGACACATCCTCTGGGGTCCGGGGCTGGCCCGGACTCGCGCGGCCACCGAGGCGCTCTTCCTCTGCGCCGATCTCGCCTTCGCCTCCGGTTTCCGACGGTTCGAGTGGAAATGCGATGACGCGAATGCACCGTCGAAGAAAGCCGCCGAACGCTTCGGGTTCACCTTCGAAGGGATCTTCCGGCAGCATCTCGTGTACAAGGGCCGCAACCGCGACACCGCGTGGTTCTCGATCATCGACAGCGAATGGCCGGCCCTGCGAACGGCATATGAGCAGTGGCTCGACGAAGCGAACTTCGATGCCGCAGGTGCCCAGCGGCAGAGCCTGCGCGAACTCATCGCCGCAGCACGCCGCGGCTGAGTCGGCAGGGCCGGACGGCGCGGCCGGACGTCAGGTCTGTGGCGTCAGGTCTGTGGCGTCAGGACGCAGCCTCGCGCCCGGGCAGAGGCCTCGCGCCCGCCCCGCTTTCGCCGCCTTGCCGCGCGTCCACCCGGGCACGGGCCGTCGCGCACACTAGGCTGGAAGCCATATCACTTGGACGCTGACGACACCTCGAGGAACCATGCGACTTCGCCCCCTTGCCCTGCTGTCCGCCGCTGCGATTGCTGCCACGATGACGGCCTGCGTGGCGACACCCAACGAGACCCGGCCCCAGCCGCGACCCTCGGTGAGCAAAGAAGAGGTCACCCCGATCGAGACGCCGGACGATGCACCGAAGGTGTCCATCGTCGATTCCTCGCCGGGTGGGGCGAAGGACACCGACCCGCTGTGGCAGGGCCTCGCCGAGGCGGCCGAGAAGAAGACCGAGGCCTACCTCAAGGTCTACGTGCACACCGGCAACCCCGAGGTTCCCGATTCCGGCGAGACGACCGTGACTGCCGACAGCCCCGACAGCGTCAGCGTCACCGTCGATGCGGACAACGTCGATGACGGGGCGTCCCCGTTCCTGCTCATCCACGGCACCTTCGACGTCGAGGAGATCGGCAACTCGGCCTACACGCTGACAACCGTCGACGACGAAGACATCCCCGAGCTCGACCCGAAGGGCCCGAACGACGAGAAGCGCTGCACCGCCGATGACGCTCAGGACCGCATCGGGCTGGCCGCCGATGACCTCGCCGAGGATCCCGGCCGTCGCGAAGAATTCCGCCAGCAGTGGGGCGGCTCGCCTCGCGTGTGGTGGGGCATCCAGAAGACCGCCATCAGCCTCGGCGAAGAGGGCGGAGTCGCCGGCGACTTCCTCACCGAAGCCTGCGGCGAATACCTCCAATGATCTCTGCGCTCCGCCTCGGTCCGAGTTAAGTGGTGGCAGATTGCCATTCTGAGGCGGCGGTTTTTGGGCAATCTGCGCACACTCAACGCGTACCGACGACCAGCCGGCGCCCTCGCCACCCACCGTCCTGCATGCGACGATGACTCTATGAGAATCGCTGTCATCGGAGCTGGAATCGGCGGACTCTCGGCGGCCGTGGGACTGCAGAGGGCCGGCGCCGAGGTCACCGTGTTCGAACGTGCCCCCGAGGTGCGAGCCGGTGGTTCGGGGCTGTCGATCTTCGCCAACGGTCTCGCCGCGCTGGACACCCTGGGCCTGCGCGAGGCATTCGATGCGGTGACCGACTCCAGTGTCGAAGGCTTCGCCGCAGGTCAGCGTCGCGCCGATGGTCGTTGGATCGCGCGGGTGCCCGACGAGGCCGTCGGTGCGCTGCGCATCGTCGACCGTGCCGATCTCCACCGCATCCTCCTCGAGGCGCTGGCTCCTGGGACTGTGCGCACCGACGCCGAGGTGGCCTCGGCAGCATCCGATGGGACGCTGATTTTCACACCCGTTTCCTTCCACCTCGATGCATCTGCACGTTTCGACCTCGTGATCGGCGCCGACGGTCTGCACAGCCGGGTGCGCACCGTTGTCGCCGGTGAGGCGGTGGCACCGCGGTACTCCGGGTATTCCGCGTGGCGGGGCATCACCTCGGTGCCGGTGGATCTGTCCGGCGAGGCAGGGGAATCGGTCGGGCGCGGACGCCGCTTCGGCATCGCCCCGCTGGCCGACGGCCGCGTCTACTGGTTCGCGGTGGCGAACATGCCCGAGGACGCGGTCTTCGCCGACGAGAAGGCCACCGCCCTGCAGATGTTCACCGGCTGGCACTCCCCCATTGCCGAGCTCATCGCCGCCACCGACGCCGAGGCGGTCCGCCGCACCGCGATCTCCGACCTCTCCCGCCGGCTGGCCAGCTTCCACCGCGGCCGCGTCGTCCTCCTCGGGGATGCCGCACATGCGATGACGCCGGACCTCGGCCAAGGCGGAGGTCAGGCTCTCGAAGATGCGGCGACACTCACAGTCCTGCTCACCCCGCTGCTCGGGGAGTCTCCGGGATCTGGGGCGAGCCGGCTCGGACGAGTCGAAGAGCAAGCGGCCACAGGTGCGGGCACTCGCGCCGGCGCGAACCCGGACCACCGTGCGGGCCCTCGCACCGGCGCGAACCCGGACCACAATTTGGGCCCGAGAGCCTCAGTACCGCCAGACCTCGCTGCGGCACTGGGCCGCTATGACTCCCTGCGCCGCCCGCGGACGCAGTCGATCGCGCAGAAGTCCCGGCTCATGGGGCAGATGTTCCAACTCGAATCGCCGCTGCTGGCGGGGCTGCGCAATGCCGTCTTCTCCGCGGTTCCCTCGCGACTCATGGCCGCTCAGGCTGCGAGCGTCCAGAAATGGTCGCCGCCGCAGGTGTGATGCTGACTTGTTCCGACTGATCCGCGACCCCGTAGCCGCGGTCAGCCCCGCTGACGCGAGTCAAGTGTGCGCAGATTGCCCGGCAGACGCCGGATTTTGGCAATCTGCGCACAGTTCACGCATTCTCTCAGCAGCGTCGGGCCGCCCCAGCTGCTCGAACTCGAAAAACTTGGGTCACTATCAGCTACTCAGCGCCGAACTCAGGTCGCTATCGGATACTTTTCTCGCTCGAAAGTATCGAAAAGCGACCTATGTTCGGGCGAGTACCTGCTTGAACCGGCTCAGTCGGTCAGAGCGCGGTTGTAGGCGTCGACGACCGGGGGCAGGAAGAAGCCCATGATCACGGCGATCGCGGTGACCAGGCAGGCGAGCCCCAGCAGCAGGGAACCGCCGATGACGCTGAAGGCGAAGACGATGACGAGCAGCTCGAAGGCGATCGCCGCCGGACGCGCCCACCGGTGCAGGCGCCAGGCGCCGCGGGCCGCGGCGCCGACACCGGCTGCGAAGATGAGGAACATGACGGCCAGACCGATCAGCGACGCCGCCAACGGCCCAGCGGTGATCGCCGTGATGACGAACGACACCGCCGCCCCGATCAGGGCCAATGCCTGGACGCCGAGGACGATGACGGGCAGCATCATCGCCCGCGGGGTCGGAATCCCGTGCCCCTCAGGCTCCGGTGACGCACCGGAGCCTGCGGCCCGGCCATTGCGTGAGCTCAAATGGTCACCCGGGCGAATCCGGGGATGAGGATCTCATCGAGCATGCGCTCACGCACATCCAGCGGCAGGAAGGCCGCGGTCACAGCGTTGACCGTCGCCCATTCGAGGTCGGTCTGGTTCCAGCCGGCCTCGTCGACGAGCAGTCGCATCTCCCGTGAGACGGAGGTGCCCGACATCAGCCGGTTGTCCGGGTTGATGGTGACCGCAAAGCCGAGGTCTTTCAGACCCGTGATCGGGTGGCTGGCGATGGTGCCGCCGATGTCGGTCTGCAGGTTCGAGCTCGGGCACAGTTCCAGCGGAATCTGCTGGTCGAGGACCCAGGCTGCGAGGCTGCCGAGCTGACCCTGACCGTCGACGATGTCCATGTCCTCGACGATGCGAGCGCCGTGGCCCAGACGCTGGGCATGGCAGATGGTGACCGCCTCGTGGATGGATTCTTTGCCGGCGGCCTCTCCGGCATGGATCGTCACCGGCACATACGCCTGGTGCAGGGCGTTGAAGGCGGAGAGATGCGCGGACGGCGGGAATCCGTTCTCGGGTCCGGCGATGTCGAATCCGACGACTCCGGAATCCGCACCCTTCTCACGATGGCGGATGGCCAGTTCGGCGATCGCCAGCGAGTTGTCGGCCTGACGCATGGCCGTGATGAGCTGTCCGACGCGGATGTACTTGCCGTCGGCCGCCGCCTCGGAGACACCTTCTTCGAGACCGGCCTGGACGGCTTCGACCACGGCGTCGAGTTCGAGTCCGCCCTCGAGGTGCTGTTCGGGAGCCCACCGAGCCTCGGCGTAGAAGACTCCGTCGGCCACCTGGTCGAGGACCCATTCCTTGGCCACACGGCGCAGGTTGTCCTCGCTCTGCATGATCGCCACGGTGTGCGAGAACGTCTCGAGGTAGCGGACCAGATCACCGGAATTCGCGGACTCCGAAAACCATCTGCGCAGCGATTCTGCATCGGAGGCGGGCAGGGTGTGACCGATCGAGTCGGCCAGTTCGATCATCGTCGACGGGCGCAGACCGCCGTCGAGGTGATCATGGAGGGAGACTTTGGGCAGCTGCAGGATGGGGTCGTCCGATGCGACGCCGGCGGGTACATTCATCACCGTCTCAGCTTATCCGATGACGGCTGAGCCCCTCATCCTTTCTCCGGATCGATCTCCCCGCTCTTGATCCGCTCCCTGAGGTCCGTGATCCCGCGACCGGCGTCGGAGACGCGGGAGAGGAATCCGTCCTCGGCGACGATGCGCACCCCGCCGTTGTCGAGGGTGCCCCAGTAGTGGCGGTCGGCGACGCGGAAGCCGGCGATCTCCTCGGGCCCGGTCTTCGGGGCGGGCGCCACCTCGTCGGGGTTCTTGCTCTGCGGCCAATCGGGGAACATCGTGCGCAGTCCGCGGCGCACGTTCGGTTCCACGCTGGCCACGATCGTCTTGGAGAATCCGCCCGCTGTTCCATACCACACGATCTTCGGCAGGCTCGGTCCTTCGTCGTCGCCCTCGGGTTCCTCCGTGGCCGTGGTCAGATCGGTCCGCTTCTCATCCGCCGAGGTGACCACCCCCATTGCGGCCGCCGACCCGAAGGGAACGAGCACGTCGACGTCGGCGTCGAAGGACCGTTCGAAGTACTCCTTCCCCGCTTTGCGGGTGTCGTCGATCGCCCGAGGCGAACCGCTCGCCGAGGCGGCCCCACCCGAGGCGGGACGGTAGGACTCCGCCTTCGGCAGGTCCTCATCGTTCTCCTTGTTGTAGAGGTCGACGCCGGAGTCGAAGGCGTTCAGGATACGTTCGGACTGTGGGAACCCGTGGGCGACGACGACGCCGACCTTCCCCGTCTCCGAGGCGGTGGCCGCGGTGTAGCCGGCGATGAACGCCGGCGGGACGAGGTCGAAATCCATGCTCAGCACGTTTTTCGGCAGGTCATCGGTGCCGGGCGAGACCCCGAGGAACAAGTCCTTTGGGTGGTCTGCGGCGAAGTCCGCGAGTTCGTCCGCTCCACCGGGCCCGATGACCGTGGTCAGTGCACAGTCGTGTCGGTTCATCCGATCCAATGCCGCCGAGGTGGCCGACCCACTCGAGACGCGTTGACTCGAGGTGCCCGAGAAGACCCCGGCGCCACGGGCCAGTTCCGTCTCCTCGAGGGTGAGAGCACCGGCGGAGTGATCGTCGAAGCCGGCCGGTGCCGAGACGAGGCAGCCCAGTCGCTCCTCTTCGAGGGCTTCGGGGGCATTCACGGAGCAGGCGCTGAGCGTGAGGACGCCGACCGCGGCGAGCGCGGCGATCTGCGCGGTTCGGGCTCTCATCCTCATGGGTCCAAGATTATCGGCCCATCCTGACACGGCGTAATCAGGCATCGTCCGTGGCAGATCACGTGGCAGGTCAGAGGGCAGCAGCGGCCGACCGCGCGCGGGCAATCAGCCGCCGGGCCATCACCGGTCGCGGTCGAGGACCTTGAGCGCGGTGGCCGTGAACACGCGAGCGGCGATCTCCACGGCGCGTTCGTCGATGAGCAGATCGCCCTGGTGGATGTCGTAGGTGATGCCGCCGGGGGTGCGGGTGCCCAGACGGATCAGCGCTCCCGGGCAGTGGGTGAGGTACCAGGCGAAGTCCTCCCCGCCCATGGACTGCGGGGTCAGCTGCACCGAGTTCTCGCCGAGTTCCCCGCGGACGGCGGATTCGATGAGGGTGACCTGGTCTTCGGTGTTGACCACCGGTGGGACGCCTCGGCGATGTTCGAGGTCGACCTCGACTCCGTAGGGTCCGGCGATGCGATCGACGAGTTCGGGCAACACTTCGGCGACTTGGTTCCAGCCGTCGACGTCGAGGCAGCGCAGGGTTCCGCGCAGGATCCCTTCGCTGGGGACGACGTTCGCGGCATGGCCGGCGCTGATCTCACCCCACACCAGAGAGATCGCGTGCCGCGGGTCGATCAGCCGGCCCAGGGTCGAGGGCAGATCGGTGGCGAGTTTGCCCAGCGCGTAGACGAGGTCCTCGGTCAGGTGCGGACGCGAGGTGTGCCCTCCGTGACCGGAGAGGCGGATGATGACGGTGTCGCCGGCGGCGGTGATGGCGCCGATGCGCGAACCGACCTTGCCGATGTCGACGTTCGGGTCGCAGTGGACGGCGTAGACCTCGGGCACGTCGTCGAGCACGCCTTGGGAGATCACGCGCAGGGCACCGCCCGGGGTGACCTCTTCACCGGGCTGGAAGATCAGACGCACCCGGCCGCCGAGTCCGCCGGGCCGTGTCTCGTGGATCTTCTGCAGGGCGATGCCGGCACCGATGAGGGAGGTCAGGTGGACGTCGTGGCCGCAGGCGTGGGCGACGCCGGGCACGGTGGACCGGAATTCCTCATCGATGAGGTCATCGACGGGCAGGGCGTCGATATCGGCGCGCAGCCCCACGGCCACCGGTCCTTCGCCGATGTCGCAGACGACTCCGGTGCTCTCGAGGCGCCGCGGCGTGAGACCGGCGGCCTCGAGGCGGGCGACGATCTTGTCGGTGGTCTCGAACTCCTGGAAGGACAGTTCCGGATGGGCATGGATGTCGCGGCGGAAATCGATGAGTTCAGCACCGATCTCAGCGATTGTCGAGCTGATCACGTCGGGTCCTTCAGTGCGGGGAGGTCGGGGATGGGCGATGTCGAACATTTCAAGCCATGCTAGTGTCCTGCGCCGGTAGTTCGTTGCATTAGTCGTGAGAGAGATTCCAGTATCTCTTCCGCGGTTTTCGTCCACACGAATGGTTGCGGGTCCTCGTTCCACGCCTTAACCCACTCGCGAAGGT
>NZ_FXYY01000017.1 GCF_900169165.1 Brevibacterium linens ATCC 9172 | reverse complement strand
GTAGCTAAGCCCATTCGCGCTGATGGTACTGCAACTTGGTGGTTGTGGGAGAGTAAGTGACTGCCGCAATGTTTTTTAAGGTGATGGCCTCGTCCAGTGTTTGGGCGGGGCCATCACTGTATTCACGATCGGGGTGTGTTGTCCGTGCTTATTGCTACCTGGCGGGGGCCCCGCAACCTCGCGCGGGGTTGCTGGGCCCCCGCCAGGTAGCAATAGGGGAAGGCTTCGATTCCATCGCGTCTCACTCCGCCTCGCGCGATCTGTGCGAGCTCCGGAATATCGGCCTCTTGTACGGGCGAGAGCTCCATACCATCTGATCGCAGATGAAGTGCGAACGGCGGCCAGATCTCCGAGATGTCCATGTGACTTGTTTCCATTCTTTCCTGTTCGATGGCCCTGGAACTGCGAGGATGACTTATATCCCACTTGAAGTGACCGGACAACGCTGTCCATTATCTGGTCGCTCGGATTGTTGTTATGCGGGTCACGGTAGGTTTGTGCGCATGAGTCTACATCCATCACTGCAGCCAATCTTCGACACGGTGCTCCAGCGTAATCCTGGAGAGTCGGAGTTTCACCAAGCGGTACAGGAAGTTCTCTATTCCCTGGGCCCCGTCGTGGACAAACACCCCGAATACCTCGAACTCTCAGCGCTCGAGCGGCTGTGCGAGCCCGAACGCCAGATCATCTTCCGGGTCCCTTGGATCGATGACTCCGGAGTCGTGCAGATCAACCGCGCCTTCCGTGTGCAGTTCAACTCGGCACTCGGCCCGTACAAGGGTGGACTGCGGTTCCACCCTTCGGTGAACCTCGGCATCGTCAAATTCCTCGGCTTCGAGCAGATCTTCAAGAACGCCATCACAGGCCTGCCCATCGGCGGCGGCAAAGGCGGATCTGACTTCGATCCGAAGGGCCGCAGCGACCGTGAAGTCATGCGGTTCTGCCAGTCGTTCATGACCGAGCTGTACCGTCACATCGGTGAATGCCGCGATGTGCCCGCAGGCGACATCGGCGTCGGCGGTCGGGAGATCGGCTACCTCTTCGGCCAGTACAAGCGGATGACGAACTCCTACGAGGCAGGTGTGCTCACCGGCAAGGGACTGTCCTACGGCGGTTCCATGGTCCGCACCGAAGCCACCGGCTTCGGCGTCGTGTACTTCCTCAAGGACATGCTGGCGGCTGCGAAGAAGAACATCGACGGTCGCACAGTCTCGATCTCCGGATCCGGAAATGTCGCGGTGTTCGCAGCAGAGAAGGTCACGGCCTTCGGCGGCACGGTCATCACGATGTCCGACTCGGCCGGCTTCATCCACGATCCGGATGGCATCGACACGGCACTCGTCAAGCGCATCAAGTTCGAAGAGCGCGGACGCATCTCGGAATACGTGGAGCAGCGCGGGGGACGCGCGACCTACCACGAGGGCGGCAATGTCTGGGACATCGAGGTCGACGTCGCACTGCCATGTGCGACTCAGAACGAGCTCGACGGAGACTCGGCTGCGACTCTGGTCAAGAACGGAGTCATCGCCCTCGCCGAAGGCGCGAACATGCCCTGCACACCGGAAGCCGTGAAGATCTTCTCCGAGGCCGGCGTCCTCTTCGCCCCCGGCAAGGCCGCAAACGCCGGCGGTGTCGCGACCAGTGCGCTCGAAATGCAGCAGAACGCCAGCCGCGACTCGTGGGACTTCGACTTCACCGAGGCGCGCCTGGCCGAGATCATGGGCGATGTCCACGACAGCTGCGCCGCCGCTGCCGATGAATTCGGTTCGCCCGGAGACTACGTCGCCGGCGCCAATATCGCAGGCTTCATCCGTGTCTCCGAAGCGATGCTCGCTCAGGGAGTCGTCTGATCGACTGAACCACAAGACAGGCCCTGCCCAGGACGGTTGCGCTTCCAAGCGAAGCACGATGGTGCTGAGCAGGGCCTGTGTCGTATCTGCCGCGCGCAGTCGGACCGAACAGCTCCAGTTCTGTCAGAGGGCCAAGGACTCGCCGGCGGGTGTATGTCCCGTCGCTCGGCCCGCTCAGCGTTTCCCGATCGTCCCGTAGCCTTTGCGCCAGCGCAGCAGGGGACGGGATGTTCCCGCATTCGTGCCCGCACCCATGGAGACCACCTCACCGACGACGAGGTTGTGCGTGGCGACCTCGAGCACCTCGGTGAGTTCGAGTTCGAACCAGGCGATCGCCTCGGTGAGTACCGGCTGCCCGGCCTGCGGGGCGGGAAAGGTGTCAATGCCTTTGAGCGACCCGTACAGCGGCTGGCCCGAAGCTCCCAAGCGTTCAGAGATGTCTCGCTGGTCGGAATTGAGCAGCGAGATGGCGAAGTGAGAACTCGTCTCCAGGGTCTCCATCATCCGTGAGCCGGAATAGACGCTCACCGCCATCGTCGGGGGATCGTACGACACGTCGAGAAACGAATCGACGGTGATCGCATGCAGGGCACTGCCGCGGGTGGCAGAGACCACGGCGACCGCCGCGGCGATGTCATCGCTGAGTTCGCGGTAGCGTTCTGTGAGGGAATCGTCGTAGGCCTGGTCCATGACACTCATTCTAGGGAACTACAATGGAGCCATGACCATTCCAGCTTCAGGCGGTTCAGCAACGATCGAGCGCGAGCAGTCCGAGCAGCTAGTCGAGCCCGGCGACCACGAGCGCTTCAGCCACTACGCGCCCAAGGACAAGATCATGGAGTCCATTGTGACCGGGACTCCGCTGATCGCCTTGTGCGGGAAGGTGTGGGTCCCCACGCGCGACCCCGAGCGGTTCCCGATCTGCCCCAAGTGCAAAGAGATCTACGAGACGATGTCCGAAGGACCGCAGGAGTAGATGTCCGCGGATCGTCTCCCATCAGCACCAGGGACCTCCGCAGCAGAACAGCTTCCACCGGCATTCCCCGAGCGCGCAGCGTGGGGAACGGCCGGAAAGCTACGTGCCTGGCAGGCGGAGGCTCTCGAACTCTACTTCCAGAAGCAGCCCAAGGACTTCCTCGCCGTCGCGACCCCCGGGGCCGGTAAGACCACCTTCGCTCTGCGCCTGGCTGCCGAACTGCTGGCCCAAAGAGTCGTCAACAGGGTCACAGTCGTCGCTCCCACCGAACACCTCAAGGTGCAGTGGGCCGATTCGGCGGCACGTGTGGGCATCAAACTCGACCCGCACTTCAAGAACTCCCAGGGCAAACACGCCCCCGGGTACCACGGAGTGGCTCTGACCTATGCGCAGGTGGCGGCCAAACCCGTTCTCCACCACAACCGGACGGCCGCCGGCCGCACCCTGGTCATCCTCGACGAGGTCCACCACGGAGGTGACGCCCTGTCGTGGGGCGATGCCGTGCGAGAGGCCTTCGGCCCCGCGGTCCGTCGACTGTCCCTGACCGGAACCCCGTTCCGGTCGGACACCTCACCGATCCCGTTCGTCACCTACGCTCCCGACGAGAACGGCATCCGCACCTCGGTGGCGGACTACTCCTACGGCTACGGTCGTGCGCTCAAGGACTCCGTCGTCCGCCCCGTCCTCTTCCTCGCCTACGCCGGCGCCATGAGCTGGCGGACCAAGGCCGGCGACGAGATGTCGCACGTCCTCGGCGAGGAGACGACGAAGGACATCAACTCGCAGGCCTGGCGCACGGCACTCGATCCGAAGGGCGACTGGATCCCGGCGGTCCTCAAGGCCGCCGATATCCGACTGACGGAAGTCCGGCGCACCGTCCACGATGCCGGCGGACTCGTCATCGCCACAGACCAGGAGGCCGCCCGAGCCTACGCCAAACGGCTGCACGAGATCACCGGAGAGAAACCGACCGTGGTGCTCTCTGACGAAGCAGGAGCCTCGGAGCGGATCGAACAGTTCCAGAACTCCACCGACCGATGGATGGTCGCCGTGCGGATGGTCTCCGAAGGCGTCGACGTTCCCCGACTGTGTGTCGGCGTCTACGCGACCTCCTCGTCGACGCCGCTGTTCTTCGCCCAGGCGATCGGCCGCTTCGTGCGTGCTCGCAAACGCGGCGAGACCGCCTCGGTGTTCCTGCCCTCGGTGCCCGTGCTGCTGGCCCTGGCGAACTCGATGGAGACCGAACGCGACCATGCCCTCGATCGCCCGAAGAACGAGGACGAGAACGATGTCGTCGTCTTCGACGAGCAGGCCATGGAGCAGGCGAATCGGAACGAAGGCGCCTCGTCGGACCAACTCGGGTCCTTCGAAGCGCTCGGTGCCGAGGCACTGTTCGACCGCGTCCTCTACGATGGCGGCGAATTCGGCACCGGCGGAGCCATCGGCTCCGAGGACGAACTCGACTTCATCGGCATTCCGGGTCTGCTCGAACCCGATCAGGTGCGTGAGCTGCTGAGCACTCAGCAGGCCCGGCAGGCGAAGCGCAAGACTGCGGCGGCACCTCCGGCACCCGAGGTGGAGACGAGCGAACTCGAGCACCGCGCGATGAAGGAAGAGCGCAACCAGCTTCAGAGCCTCGTCGGTGCCTGGTCCAGACGCACCGGCACACCGCACCAGAACGTCCACGTCGAGCTGCGCAAGGCATGCGGGGGACCGGCCGTCGCTCAGGCCACACGGGAGCAGATCCAAGCTCGGATCAAGAAGCTGCAGGGCTGGTTCATCGGCAAGAAGTGAGCACCGCGGTGGGCCGGGCCCGGATCAGGCTGAATAGAACACGGTGGGGATGGCGGGCTCGCCGTCCTGCAGGCGCCTGGCCGAACGCGGCAGCTCCGCCAACGACTCATCATGTCGGGCGCAGGCCTTCTTCACGCCTGCCGCACCGGTGAACGATTCATCGACCTCACCGTCGACGACGAGATCGACGCTGAGCCGACGACCGTCACCGAGGTCATCGGGCAGGCTCGGAATGCCGACGGCCTCCTCGACCGCGATCGGACCGTCGATGAGGCGCAGCGCCTCTTTGTGTCCTCCGCGTGAGGGCTTGCCGGAGGAGTGTTTGGCCACCGAGGTCCACTCGCCTGCCTCATCGGCGCGGGCCACGAGCTTGTACACCAGCCCGGCGGCCGGGGCGCCTGAACCGGTGACGACTCGTGTGCCGACACCGTATGAGTCGACGGGGGAGGCGGCCAGCGCAGCGATCGCGTACTCGTCGAGATCGCTCGTGACGGTGATCGTCGTGTCGCGGGCACCGAGACGGTCCAGGCTCTCACGAACCTCGCTGGCCTGTTCGATGAGGTCGCCCGAATCGATGCGCACGCCGCCGAGGTTCGGCCCGGCCAGTTCGATCGCCGTGGCCAGCGCCTCCTCGACGTCATAGGTGTCCAAGAGCAGAGTCGTCTCGGTGCCCAGCGACTTCAGCTGGGCGGCGAAGGCCTCTCGCTCGGAATCGTGGAGGAGCGTGAACGAGTGGGCCGAGGTGCCGATCGTGCGCAGTCCGTACTGGAGGCCGGCGGCCAGGTTCGACGTCGAGGCGAAACCGCCGATGACAGCGGCTCGAGCCGCAGCCACGGCCGCATGCTCGTTCGTCCGTCGCCCGCCCATCTCCGCGCAGGGTCGATCGCCGGCCGCCTGAGCCATGCGGGACGCCGCCGAGGCGACTGCACAGTCATAGTTCATCGCCGACAGGATGAGCGTCTCGAGGATGACACCCTCGGCGAATGTCGATTCGATCGTGAGCAGCGGTGAGCCGGGGAAATAGATCTCCCCTTCGGCATAGCCGCGGATATTGCCGGAGAACCGATAGTCCGCCAACCAGTCGATGGTGCGCGAGTCGACGATGTTCTCCCTGCTGAGGAACGAGAGTTCGGCATCATCGAAGCGGAAGTCGCGGATCATCTCGAGGATCCGGCCGGTACCGGCGACGACACCGTAGCGGCGACCTGCGGGAAGACTGCGGCCGAAGACCTCGAAGAGGCTCTTGCGGTGGGCGGCACCGGATTCCAGGGCCGCCTGCACCATCGTCAATTCGTACTGATCCGTGAAGAAAGCCGTCGAATCGGTCCGTGTGAGATCACTCATAGGCGCGATCTTACGTCACGACAGTGTCAGTGTTCTGCCGTATGGTGGAAACGTGAGCAATCCAACGACACCAGTCCTGGAGCCGGAGGTCGATGTCCGACCCGCCGAGGACCTGGCCAAGCCCTGGAGGACCGTGGTCTTCAACGACCCGGTCAACCTCATGAGCTATGTCAGTTTCGTGTTCCAGACCTACTTCGGCTACTCCGAGGAGAAAGCCCACTCGCTCATGCTCGAAGTCCATGAGAACGGCCGCTCCGTGGTTGCCACGGGAGGTCGTGAAGCCATGGAACGAGACACCCAAGCGATGCACGAGTACGGCCTGTGGGCCGCGTGCCAACCCGATTCAGGATCCGACTGACACATGGCCGCTATCGACGCACGAGGGGACGACGTCGTCCTCACCCTGCAGGACAACGAACGCTCGCTCATGCTCACCGTGTTCACCGATCTCGCGGCCCTGCTGGCCGAAGACGGTGACGGCGATGACGACCGTCCGGACTCGGAGAACTGGGAAGCCCGGCTCGGACTCGTCGACCGGCCGCGTCCGGAGGATCCGGCGCTGCTGCGACTGTTGCCCGACGTCGACCCCGACGACGAGGAGCGTTCGGCGGAGTTCCGCCGCCTCACCGAGTTCGACCTCAAACAGGCCAAGGCACACAATGTGCGCATCGTGCTGCTGGGACTGAGCAAGGGCAACGACATCGCCCTGACCCGCGACGAGGTGCTCGCCTGGATGAAGGGACTCAACGATCTGCGACTCGTCCTCGCCGTGCGCCTCGAGATCGACACCGAGGAGGCACAGGAGGAGAAGTACGCCCACCGCGAGGGCCTCTCCGAGTCCGAAGACCTCACCCTGACCCTGTACGACTTCCTGACGTGGATTCAGGACCGATTGACAACGACCTTGCTCGACCAGAGGCAAGGGGATGACGAGATATGAGACTCACCGCTATCGGCACCGCAGGTTCCTTCCCAGGGCGCGGCGCTCTCGCCAGCTGCTACCTCATCGAGACGGATGAGGACACACCCACTCGCATCATCCTCGACCTCGGGTCCGGTGCGCTCAGCCCTCTGCAGGAGACGATCGACACCGATCGTCTCTCCGGCATCGTGCTCAGCCACCTCCACCCGGATCACTGCATGGACATGACCGGCCTCTACGTCAAACACTGCTTCAACCCGAAGTACTTCAACGGCGACATCTCCGACACCGGAACGATCCGCACCCCGGTGTTCGCTCCGGCCGGCGCGAAGGAGCGCCTCTTTCGGGCCTATTACACGGATCCCGGCAAGTCCCCGGTCGCCAACGGGGGAGACGATTCGGACTTCGACCACGCCTTCGAGTTCACCGACATCGACCACGGCAGTCGGCATCAGATCGGATCGCTGACGATCGAATCCTTCCTCGTCGACCACCCCGTCGAGGCCTACGCCCTGCGGATCACGGACGCAGCCGGCAAAGTCATCACGTATTCCGGTGACAGCGATGAGTGCGAGAACCTCGTCGAGGCGGCCAAGGGCGCGGACCTCTTCCTCTGCGAAGCCGCTTTTCAGGAAGACCGCGACACGGCACGCGGAATCCACCTCACAGGCAAGCGCGCCGGACGTGTGGCGCAGTACGCCGAGGCATCCGCGCTCGTGCTCACCCACATCCCGGCCTGGACCGACTGCTCCATCGTGCGCGGTGAGGCGGCCGGGGAGTACCGTGGACCCATCGAGCTGGCGAAGCCCGGAGCCACCTGGACCGTGTGACTCGGCGACGACCAGCAGACACCACCATCGAGACGAAAGAGGCAGACAGTGCGAGCAGACGGCCGTGCAGCAGACGAACTCCGTGACGTCCGGATCAGCCCGGACTGGATCAACACCGCCGAAGGGTCCGCGCTCGTGGAGTTCGGCAACACCCGCGTCCTCTGCGCAGCCTCGCTGACCGAAGGCGTGCCGCGGTGGCTCAAGGGCCAGGGACGCGGCTGGGTCACCGCCGAATACGCCATGCTCCCGCGAGCCACCGACTCCCGCAGCACCCGCGAGTCGGTCAAGGGCAAGCAGGGCGGACGCACTCACGAGATCTCCCGCCTCATCGGCCGCAGCCTGCGGGCGGTCATCGACATGGACAAGCTCGGGGAGAACACCCTCGTTCTCGACTGCGACGTCCTCCAGGCCGACGGCGGCACCCGCACCGCCTCGATCACCGGCGCCTACGTCGCGCTGGCGAAGGCCATCGACAAGGGGCGATCGACCGGGCTCATCCCTGCTGCCCACCAGCCGCTCATCGACTCGGTGGCGGCTGTGAGCGTCGGCATCATCGACGGACAGCCCCTCCTCGACCTGCCGTACCTCGAGGACTCGCGAGCCGAAACGGATATGAATGTGGTCATGACCGGGTCCGGAAAGTTCATCGAAGTCCAAGGCACGGCCGAGGGAGCACCGTTCGACCGCGACGAACTCGGCAAACTGCTCGACCTCGCCGGCCACGGGTGCACCGAACTCACCCGCATCCAGTCCGACGTGCTCGCCGGATGACGACGTTCGTGATCGCCACTCACAATGAGGGCAAGAAGCGAGAGCTGCTGACCATCCTCGGGCCCGTCCTCGGCACCGATACCCAGGTGCTCACCGCCGCCGAGGCGGGGCTCGGCGATGTCGCTGAAACCGGCGTCACGTTCACGGAGAACGCGCTCATCAAGGCGCGTGCCGCGGCCGCCGCGACCGGACACACCGCCATCGCCGACGACTCGGGAATCAGCGTCGACGTGCTCGGCGGCGCACCGGGGATCTTCTCCGCTCGCTGGGCCGGCCGACACGGCGACGACCGCGCGAACCTCGAACTCCTGCTCGCCCAGCTGGGTGATATCGCAGCCGAACACCGCGCAGCGCAGTTCCGCTGCGCGGCCGCCGCTGTGACCGCCGACGGTCGCGAGTTCACCGCCGAGGGAGTCATGCCCGGACGGCTGGCCACCGAGCCCAAGGGTGAGAACGGCTTCGGCTACGACCCGATCTTCGTCCCCGAAGGCTCTGAGCTCAGTGCCGCCGAGATGAGTGCTGAGGAGAAGAACTCACGTTCCCACCGCCGGTTCGCCTTCGACGCACTGGCCGCGATTCTCGCCGACGAGCCGAATCTCTGAATCGCTCACCCACGATGCTCGGCATCTGAACGCAACTGCCTCACCAGCTGAGAAATTCTGATACACTGACGGTGCTCGAATGTTGGCGAACGACCCTCTTCGTGGTCGGCGAAATAGAGGAGAACAATGAAGACTCCGCGCATCATGACATGGGTGGCGGCAGCGGCCGCCACGAGCCTGCTGATCACAGGCTGTTCGGCCGGCGCCTCCGACAGCGGAGGCGATGCGCAGCAGAAGGACTCGATGACGATCGCCTTCACTGCCGAACCGGTCAACCTCGACTTCACCTCCACCTCGGGGGTCGCGATTCCCGAAGCGCTGATGGAGAACGTCTACGAATCGCTCGTCCGCCTCGACGGCGAGGGGGAGATCCAGCCTGCCCTGGCCAAGGACTGGTCCCTGTCCGATGACCGCAAAACCTACACCTTCGAACTCCAGGAGGGTGTGAAGTTCTCCAATGGTGCGGACTTCACCAGCGAAGACGTGAAGTACTCCTATGAACGAGTGCAGAACGACTGGAAGAACGCGCTGAAGTCGAAGATGGACATCGTCGAGTCCATCGAGACCCCGGACGATTCCACCGTCACGATCGAACTGAAGAGGCCGTCGAACACCTGGCTGTTCAACCTCACCAGTCTCGTCGGTGCCGTCTTCGACACCGAGGGAACCGACGACCTGGCGAACGAAGCCATCGGCACCGGTCCCTTCGCGATCGAGGAATTCACGCGCGGACAGTCCATCGACTTCACCGCCCGCGACGACTACTGGGGTGAGAAGCCGTCCCTGAACTCGGTCCAGTTCAAATACTTCAAGGATGCGGTCTCGGCCTCGAACGCCCTGAAATCAGGAGAGATCGACCTCGTCTCCAACCTCCAGGCGCCCGAACTGGCCGGAGAGTTCCAAAGCGACGACTATCAGATCGTCTCCGGCACCACGAACGGCGAAGTCGTGCTGTCGATGAACAACGCCGAAGGCATCTTCAAGGACAAGAAGGCCCGTGAAGCCGTGATGTATGCGATCGACCGCAAGGCGGTCCTCGACACGGCGTGGGCGGGCTACGGCGAGCTCATCGGCTCGATGGTGCCCCCGACCGACCCGTACTACGAAGACCTGACCGGAGAGTGGAAGTACGATCCGAAGAAAGCCAAGCAGCTCGTCGACGAGGCCGGGATCAATGGTGAGGAGTTCGCCTTCACCGTACCGAACCTGCCGTACGCGAAAGCGATCTCCGAAATCGTCTTCGCCCAGCTCGATGAGGTCGGACTGAAGGCGAAGATCGAGACTCAGGAATTCCCGGCCGTGTGGTTGGACAAGACGTTCACCGAACACGATTACGACATGTCGGTGATCAACCATGCCGAACTACGCGACATCCTCACCGTGTTCTCGAAGGACTACTACATCGGCTACGACGATTCGACGATCACGAAGCTCGCGGAGAAGGCCGACACCGGCACCGAGGAGGAATACATCTCGGGGATGAAGGAGATCGCCAGGACGATCACCGAGGATGCCGCCTCGGACTTCCTGTTCCTGTTCCCGAACCTCGTCATCGCCAAGTCCGGCGTCGAGGGAATACCCGCCAACCGCGTCTCCGACGCGTTCAAGATCGCCGACCTCAGCTGGGCCTGACCGCACACGTCGATGCTCACCTACGCCATCAACCGTGCGGTCCAGTTCGCACTGTCCCTCCTCGTCGCCTCGGTGGCGGTCTTCGCCCTGATGAGTCTGCTGCCCGGCAACGCGGCACAGGTGGCGCTGGGAACGAATGCCACCCCGGAAGCGGTGGCGGCGCTGGAAGCACAGTACGGGCTCGACCGGCCACCGCTCATCCGGTATTTCGACTGGATGGGCGGAATGCTCACCGGAGACTTCGGCACCTCCTACGTCACCGGTGCCGAGATCACCCCCGTCATCGTGGGCAGCGTCCAGGTGACCGCGATCCTCGTCGTCGCCGCCATCGCCGTGTCCATCGTCATCGCAGTGCCATTGGGCACCTTCGCCGCTCTCGAACAGCGCAACTGGATCGGTGTGACGATCTCAGGCCTCAGCCAGGTCGGCATCGCGATCCCGAACTTTCTGGCCGCGATCATCCTCGTCATCGTCTTCTCGCTGACCCTCGGGTGGTTCCCGTCCCAAGGGTGGATGGCTCCGATCGAGGGCCTCGGCGGCTTCCTCCTTCGTCTGGTCCTGCCGGTCGTGTCGCTGGCGCTCGTACAGGCGGCGATCCTCACCCGCTATGTTCGCTCGGCTGTCCTCGACGTGATGCGGGAGGACTATATCCGCACTGCCCGTGCGAAGGGACTGACCCGGACGAAGGCACTGTTCGTCCACGGGCTGCGCAATGCGGCGATCCCCGTCATCACCGTCGCCGGAGTCCAGCTGGCGACCCTGCTGGTCGGGGCCGTGATCATCGAACAGATCTTCGTGCTGCCCGGAATCGGATCCGAACTCGTCCGCGCCGTGGCCAACCGCGACCTTGTGGCGGTCCAGGGCATCGTCATGGCCCTCGTCCTGCTCGTGCTCATCATCAACCTCATCGTCGACATCCTCGTGCCCATCGTCGACCCCCGGATCAGGAACGCCGCATGAAACCGACCGGTGCTCAGAGTCCCCGCGACCATGCCGATCCCGTCGATCTCAACCCGGCCGCCGCGACCGCCTCGGCGAACGGCGGCTCCGCCCGGTCCCGCAAGAGCGGGCGGCGGGTGAACGCATCGATGGTCATCGGTGCGGGCCTGGTCGTGCTCATCGTCGCACTCGCCCTCGTCTCCTTCGTGTGGACCCCGTACGATGCGAACGCGATCGACCCCGCGGCCCGGCTGCAGAACGGCAGCCTCGCCCATCCGTTCGGCACCGACACCTTCGGCCGGGACACGCTGACCTGGGTGATGGTCGGGGCGCGGATCACGCTGCTCGTCGGCGTCGTCGCCGTCGGCATCGCCCTGCTCATCGGCACCCCGATCGGAATCATCTCCGCCCTCTTCGCGAAGCAGCCGTGGGGAATCTGGATCGACTCGGTGATCATGCGCGCCAACGACATCCTGCTGGCCTTCCCGGCCCTGCTGCTGGCGATCATCTTCGCCGCCGTCTACTCGCCGGGGACGGGCCCGGCGATGGTCGCCGTCGGCATCGCCGCGATCCCCGGGTTCGCTCGAGTCGCGAGGTCGGGGACGCTGCAGGTCCTGGGCACCGAATACGTGCGCGCCGCACGAGCGTCGAACCGTCGGATCCCGGCCATCGCCGTCGTCCATGTGCTGCCGAACATCGCCGGAATGGTCATCGTCCAAGCATCAGTGGCGTTCGCGATCTCGGTCCTCGCCGAGGCGGGGCTGTCCTTCCTCGGACTCGGCACCCAGGCCCCGACGCCGTCGTGGGGCCGGATGCTGCAGGAGTCCCAGCAGTACCTGTCCACTCACCCCGAACTCGCGCTGTGGCCGGGCGTGTTCATTGCGCTCGCCGTCCTCGGCTTCAACCTCTTGGGCGACGGTCTGCGCGACCGTTTCGATCCGAAGATGGAGGCTCGAGGTGCCTGAGAATCTGCTCGAGGTCCGCGACCTCACCATCACCCCTGCCGGAACACAAACGCCGGTGCTCCATGACGTCAGCCTCAGCCTGGCTTCGGGGGAGCGGGTCGGACTCATCGGCGAATCCGGCTCGGGCAAGTCGCTGACCGCCCAGTCCGTGATGGGACTGCTGCCCGAAGAGCTGCACACCCGGGGGCGGGTGCACCTGCAGGGGCACTCCGGGAACCTGCTCGACGCGAAGGAGACGACCCTGGCCGGGATGCGGTCGGACATCGTGTCCATGGTGTTCCAAGAGCCCATGAGCGCACTCAACCCGCTCATGCGCATCGGCGACCAGATCGCCGAAGTGCTGCGCATCCACGGCAAGGTGCCCCGAGCTCAGATCCCGACTCGTGTGCGCGATCTGCTCCGCGACGTCCACATGCCCGACCCGGACAGTGCCCGGTTCGCCTACCCGCACCAGATGTCGGGCGGGCAGCGGCAACGCGTCATGCTCGCGATCGCCCTGGCGAATTCGCCGCGGCTGCTCATCTGTGACGAACCCACCACCGCCCTCGACGTCACGGTGCAGAAGCGGATGCTCGACCTCATCGCCGAAAGGGTCTCGGACGTCGAGGCGGGGCTGCTGTTCATCACTCACGACCTCGCCGTCGTCGCCGGAATCTGTGATCGAGTCATCGTCATGTACCGCGGCCGCATCGTCGAGACCGGCAGCGTCGACGAAATCTTCACCGCACCTCAGCACGAATACACGCGAGGGCTCCTGGCATCCTCGGACCTCGACGCCACCGACGAGCGCGGTCGGCTCTTCACGCTCAAGACCGCGCTCGCCTACTCGGGTCCGCGGCTCGACAAGGCAGCGTCGTCGGCAGAGCCGGTGGAGCCGGGGGATTCCGTGGACGGGACCGCCTCGGTGACGGACGACGATGGGACCGCCTCGGTGCGGGAATCGGCGCCGCTCATCGACGTCTCGGACGTCACCCGGGTCTTCCGCGGACGCGGTCTCTTCGGCCGCAGACGATCGGACGTCACCGCTCTGGGCGGAATCGACTTCGCCGTCTCGACCGGAGCTCGGCTGGGCATCGTGGGGGAGTCGGGCTCGGGGAAATCGACGCTGCTGAACATCCTCTCCGGTCTCGACCGACCGACCACCGGCCATGTACGCGTCGGCGACATCCGCGTCGAAGCCGCGAGCTCTCAGGCTCTGCGTCGCTTGCGCGAGCGCCTGCAGATCGTGTTCCAGGACCCATTCGCTTCGCTCGATCCGCGGATGCGCATCGCCGATATCGTCGCCGAACCGCTCATCGCCGCGGGTATCGACAAGGACGAACGGGACGCGCGGGTCATGGAGATGATCACCGCCGTCGACCTCGATGCGGACTCTCTGCGTCGGTACCCGCACCAGTTCTCGGGCGGGCAGAGACAGCGCATCTCGATCGCTCGGGCACTGGTGACCAAACCGCAGATCCTCGTCGCCGACGAAACGGTCTCCGCCCTCGACGTCTCGGTGCGTGCGCAGGTGCTCAACCTGCTCACCGACCTCGTCGACGAGTACGCGCTGACCCTCCTCTTCGTCTCCCACGACCTCGGCGTCGTCAAACACCTGTGCTCCGACGTCATCGTCATGAAGGCCGGGCAGATCGTCGAATCGGGGGCCACGGAGGACATCTACGCGAACCCGCAGGAGGAGTACACACGGAGCCTCATCGCCGCCACCCCGAGCCTGGCCGAGGCGCTCGCGGCCGGATAGCGCGGCCGGCGTCTGCGAGCAGCGACGAACCATCGAGAGAAAGGGCAGCACGTGAACACAACGCTTGCCGACCACAATGCGGCCGAACTGGCGGCCGGTTTCGCCGGCGGAGACTTCGACCCGCTCGAGGTGCACTCCGCGGTCGTCGACCGCATGAACGACTGCGAACCGACCATCAATGCGCTGTTCCACCGCGACGACGACCGCTCCCGGAACTCAGCCGCGGCCAGCGCCGCCCGCTGGCGTGAGGGCCGCCCGCTGAGCGACCTCGACGGGGTGCCCGTGACGATCAAGGAGAACATCGCTCGCCGCGGCGTCCCGCTGCCCAGCGGCCACGCCTGGGTGGAGATGCCGGTGGCCGACGACGACGCCCCGATCACCCAGCGTCTCGAAGAAGCAGGCGCCGTCATCCTCGGATCGACGACGATGCCCGACTGGGGAATGCTCTCGTCAGGTGTGTCCTCACTGCACGGAATCACCCGCTCGCCCCTTGACCCGAGACTGACGACCGGCGGGTCGAGCGCCGGCGCCGGAGCCGCAGCGGCGGCCGGATACGGACCCATCCACATCGGCTCCGACATCGGCGGGTCCATCCGCCTGCCGTGCACCTGGCTCGGACTGGCCGGACTCAAACCCAGCTTCGGTCGAGTCCCGCTCGATGCCCCCTACCTGGGCAGGTGTGCAGGACCCCTCGCGCGGACGATGGCCGATGTCAAGGCCGCCATGGACATCATCTCCGCCCCGGACGATCGCGACTATTCGCGGCTGCCGCGGTTGGCCGCCGATGACGCGCAATCACTGCCGGGCAGGGAGTCGACCGCGGTCTTCGATCCGCAGGGACTGCGCATCGGTGTCCAGCTCGACGCCGGGTGCGGGGTCGCCGCCGCTGCGCAGGTGCGTTCTGCCGTCACCGAGGCGGCCGAGAGGTTCTCCGCGGCCGGAGCAGAAATCGTCACGCTCGATCCGTTCATCGACGATGATCTGCTCCATGACATGGACCTATTCTGGCGGGTGCGATCGTGGGGCGACCTCAAGGCGCTGCCCGTCGACGAACAGACGCTCATCCTGCCCTATATCCGACAGTGGGCGCAGGACGGAGCCGATACCAGTGGAGTCGAGCTGATGCGCTGCTATCACAGTGTCCAGGAGATCCGGCGTCGGACGATCACCGCCACAGCCGAATTCGACCTGGTGATTTCGCCGACGGCTCCGGATGCGGCATTCCCGGCCGAGCAGCCCATGCCGTACCCGCAGGTGCACGAACCGATGGGCCATATCGGGTTCACCATGCCGTTCAACATGTCCGAACAGCCGGCGGCAACGGTGCTGGCCGGATACATGGATGACGGTCGGACCATCGGCGCGCAGATCGCCGGACGGCGGTTCGCCGACGACCTCGTCATGGCCGCCGGCGCCTGGTTCGAGGCCGCGGCCGGACTCGCACAGCCGACACGGTCGGTGGTGGGCTGAGCGCGGACTCGGGGATCAGAAGTCGAAGAACTCGACCGAGAGCTTGTCTCCGTCGATCTTCACGCTTCCCGACACCGACAAGGAGTTTCCGTTGGAGAAGTACGAGGATCCGGACCTCTTGCCGTCGACGGAGAAGTTGAACTTGCCGGGCTTGTCGGTATAGAACGAGCCGGTGCTCGTGTCTCCGGTGCCGAAGCTGGCCTTCACCTCGGGCATCTCCTTCATGTCCCACTCGGCGGTGTTCTTCTTCGCCAGATCATCGAGCTTCTTGTCCGAACCGCCGACGGGAATCTCGGTCGGGTCGTACTTGATGAAGTCGCACTTCGGCTCGATGCTCTTGTTGTCGAAGCACTTCTCGAGCTCCTTCTCGACCTGTTTCTGAACTTCCTTTTCGAAGGCGCCGGTCGGGGCCAGGTTGAGGTTGAGGGTGGTGGGGGACACCTGCCCCTTGTTCGGCTGTCCACCGGGAGCGAAGGCCTTCGGGAAGTTCACGTTGGCCGTATCGGATGCCTCTGAGATCCACTTGCTCTTCGGGATCGTGAAGTCATAGCTGCCGGGGTAGACGGCGAACGAGGTGGTGCCCGACTTCGCTTTGTAGTCCTCGCCGTTGACGGAAAGACCGTCGGCGGCGGGAATATCGAGCGAGATGACGTTGAGGTCGGGGCCCTTCATCGTCCACTTGTCGAAGAACAGGTCCTGCTTGCCGTCCTTCGTCGCGGAGAGCTCGACATTGTAGGGGCTGCCGTCGAGCTCGTAGGAGACGACGACGGTTCCCTTGTCTCCGTCCGTCTTCGACGATTCGACCTTGGCCTTCTCGATCTTCGCCGAGGAGGAATCGGTGAATTCCTTCTGCAGCAGGTCGAGGTTCGTCCCTTCCGGGCGTGCGGACGGTGCGATCTTCTCCGCGGCGGCGAAGTCACCCTTGTTCAGGGCTTCGACGTAGTCTTCGGCGACTTTGTCGGGTCCGTACTTGTCCTTGTTCACGCTGCCGATGACGAAGAACCCGACGAGGACGAGGATGATGACGAGTGCGACCGCGCCGAGAGTGATGAAGAGGGGCATCTTGCCCTTCTTCTTGTCGGGGCGATTCTCGGCCCGGGTGGCAGTGCTCTGCCCGCCGGCGAAGCCCGGGGCCGGAGCCGGCTGCGGTATCCCCTGGGACGGGCCGGATCCTGTCTGTGGGGCATTCGGGCCAGACCCCGTCTGGTACTGCCCGGACTGGTTCTGGGCGGAGTTGTACTGGCCCGGCTGGTTCTGGGCACCGGGATACGGGGGCTGATTCTGCGCTCCCGGATAAGCCGCATTCGAGTACTGGTCGCCCGGCTGTTGGCCACCTGGCTGTTGGCCGTCCTGCGGCTGGGCGCCGGGGTAACCCCCGTTCGGCTGCTGCGGGTTCTGGTACTGGTTGTTCGGGGCCTGTCCATTCTGAGCCTGGCCACCGGGAGACGGGGCACCGGGGTAGGGGCCTGCCTGTGAGCCGCCCGGGCCCTTCGCTCCGCCCTGCGGACCGGGGCCGAATGACTCATCGTTCTGGGCTCCGGGAGCCGAATACTGCGGTGGCTGGTTCTGTTGTGGAGAGGCAGGGGCGACCGTGGGACGTGACGGCAAATCGTCGGTCGGGGATCCCAGTGGAGGTGCCTGGTCATCGGGCACTGAGGCAGCGCTGCCGGACTGAGCCGGACCATCGGAGGCTGAAGGGGTGTCGCCGGAGGTCGAATCCGGACGATCCTCGGCCGTCGGCGGCTCCGACTCAGGCTTCGGTACGCCGGTCTCCGGAGGCTCGCTGGGTGGTGGCGGGAAATTGGGGTGATCGTTCCCGTTGCTCATCGTGGGGTCATCCTTTGCGTGTACAAGCCTGTCCTGGCGCAATTGTACTTCCCGGAACAGGGAATCGCGTGGTCAATACCGGGAAGCCGAGACGGGTTAGGCGAAAATGGTCCTGATGCACACTTCTCCACACCCTCAGCCCTACCGGCGCACGATCCTCGCGGTCCTCATGGAAGTCGCGAAGATCGATCTCATCGTCGTCCCCGCAGGATTCGTCATCGCCACCGTCTTCTGGATCATCGGGCTCGGCTCACAGCTGCCCTATTCGGCGATTCCCGAATGGGCATTCGCACTGTGGGCGACGGTGTCAGGGCTGAGTGTCTCGACCCTCGGTTTCGACTTCTCACTCGCACCGAGTCTCGTGACTGTCGGCCTGTGGTTCCTGGTGGCGGCCGGCGCCAAACGTGTGGTCGGTGGCACGGCAGCGGACAGTCCGACCGAGAGCGAGGACGACCTCGGCGGATGGTGGGCGCTCATGGGAACAGCTCTGGGCACCTACGTCGTGGCCTACGCGGGTCCACTCCTGGTGCTGGCGATCCTGGTCGGACAGGCCGCGGTGACGCCGTTCGGATTCCTCCGGCTCGTCCTCTTCCTCCTCACGGCCGTGGCCTGGGCCCTCATCCGGGTCCGCGGAATCGGTGACATTCCCGGCCTGTCCCCGATCGCCGATGAGACCTTCAGCGTCGCCGTCCGACTCGTCCGCCGTCTGCTGTGGGCGGCAGCGGCCCTCGGAGTGATCGTGCTCCTCGTCGGAATCGCGATCCGCTGGAGCGACGTCGCCGATACTCTGCAGGTCTACAGCTCACCGGTCGCCGCCGGCATCGGTCTCATCGTCGTCCAGGCGCTCTTCGCCCCGAGCATCGTCTACTCGGCCGTGTCCTGGACTGCCGGGACGGGAGTGGGCATCGGCGGGGCCGGGACGAGCTCGGCATTCACCTCGACCTCCGCTCCGGTGCCCGATGTGCACGTGCTGCAGCTGCTGAGCGGGGACTATCCGGCGTGGACGGCGGCCGCACCGGGACTCCTAGTGCTGCTCGGGCTGCTGTGCGTCATCCTCGGCCGCGACCGAGCTCGCGACATCGCCGAGCAGTCGTGGATCGGACTGGGAATCGCGATCGGGATACTGTTCGTCATCGTCGAGGTCCTCGCCCTGTTCGCCCGCGGAGCCATGGGCCCACTGGGCCTGTCCGGGTTCGGACCTTCGGCACTGACGTCGGCACCGGCGATCACGGGGTGGATCGGTGCGGGCATGGCCGCCGGACTCCTCTTGATCAGACTCTCCGGTCTGCACACCGTCGACTCCGATTTCGCCGATGACGATGAGGATGGAGACGACGAGGATGCCTTCGATGAGGCAGACGGATCAGAGGCATTCGGCGAGGACGAGCCGGAGCCGGTCGACGGCGTCGTCAACGACGACGAACCGCGATAGACGGGGATGCCGCCTCGGTGAGGGGTCAAGCGTGAGGCGAGGGCATCCGCGGTGAGGGGAACAGCGTTGAAGGCCGGCGCTGAAGGCCGGCGCCAGAAGGATCGGTGCCAGAAGGATCGGGGCCGGGCTCCGTGGATCAGTTGGTGCCGGGCAGTTCGAGGTCTTGGCCGGTGATCTGCTTGAACCAGTCGCCCAGGCCGGACTGATAGTCGCTCGTACACGAGATCTGGGCCTGCTGGGTGATCGCATCGCGCAGGCATTCTTCGTACTTCGACTGCACCGGCCAGAGGATGACCGAGGACATCGTGGAGAAGATGAGATAGATGCTGAGCAGACCGCCGAGGATGCCCAAGGACATGTTCCGGCGCTGCTTGGCTCTGACGACGGCGACGATGTACTTCACCGACCACACGACCGCGGCGACGGCGAAGCCGATGGCGGCGAGCTTGAACGGCAGCTGATACGTGAACGTCAGCACCGAGGCGAGGATCAGCAGTATCAGGACCAGTCCATGCCGTGCGGGTGCGGCCTGTGCCTCCTCTTCGGGAGTCGGCGCTTTCTTCTCTTCGGTATTCTGCGGTGACGTCACCGGATCAGTTTCTCACAGTCGACTGACAAATGCCTCGGCGGCCCGTGTCCGCAGGGTGACCGTCGGGCATCGTCCACGAGCTGCAGACGTTAGACTGTGCGGGTGCGCATCGTTCTTCTGGCATCCGGTTCCGGTACCCTCACGCAGTCCGTCATCGACGCTTTCGCCGATGGAACCCGCGGAGTCGATATCGTCGCCATCGGAGCCGACTCGACCACGGCCGGGGTCCTGGAGCGGGCAGAACGGCATGCGATTCCCACCTTCGTCGTCCGACCCAAGGACTACGCCGGCCGTGACGAATGGAACCGGGCGCTGAAGGACACGGTGGCCGAGCTTGCCCCGGACTGGGTGATCTCCGCCGGATTCATGCGCATCCTCGGCCCCGTCTTCGTCGACGCCTTCCCATCCAGGATCATCAACACCCATCCGGCGCTGCTGCCATCGTTTCCCGGGGCACACGGAGTCCGCGATGCGCTCGCCCACGGGGTGAAGCTGACCGGTGGAACCATCCACCTCGTCGATTCGGGAGTCGACACCGGACCGATCATCACCCAGTACGCGGTTCCCATCGGCGATGACGACACCGAGGAGACCGTGCACGAGAACATCAAGGCCCGTGAACGCGCAGAGCTCGTGCGCCTGCTCGCGCACCTGGCCCATACCGACCTCGTCGTCGATGGTCGACATGTCTGCGGATATGTCGCCTCGGCGATGACCGCCCACTGACCCCGCCGTGCGAAGAACCGACCGGCGATCGAACCTCGAGGAGGATCTGTGACAGGAACCCGTGCGATCAAGAGAGCGCTGATCAGCGTCTACGACAAGACCGGCCTGGAGGAGCTGGCTCGCGGCCTCCACGCAGCCGGAGTCCAGATCGTGTCGACCGGATCCACGGCTGCGAAGATCGCCGAGGCGGGAGTCGCGGTGACGAAGGTCGAAGAGCTCACCGGGTTCCCCGAATGCCTCGAAGGACGGGTCAAGACCCTGCACCCACGCGTCCACGCCGGCATCCTCGCTGACTCCCGCAAGCCCGAGCATCTCGAGCAGCTGTCCGAACTCGAGATCGAACCCTTCGACCTCGTCGTCGTCAACCTCTACCCGTTCGCCGACACCGTCGCCAGCGGAGCCGGCTTCGATGACTGCATCGAACAGATCGACATCGGCGGACCTTCGATGGTGCGTGCGGCGGCGAAGAACCACCCCACGGTCACCGTCGTGACGGATCCGGCCGACTATTCGGCCGTTCTCGACGCTGCCGCCGGTCACGGCTTCGACATCGACGCCCGTCGCACCTTCGCCGCCCGCGCCTTCGCCCACACCGCGGCCTACGACGCGGCGGTCGCCTCCTGGTTCGCCGCGGAGCTCGCCACCGATGAGAAGGCCGCATTCGCCGGTCTCACCGGGGAGAAGATCGCCGACCTGCGCTACGGGGAGAACCCGCATCAGGCGGCGGCCGTCTACTCGGACGGAACCGTGGGAATCGCGGGGGCGAGACTGCTCGGCGGCAAGGCGATGTCGTACAACAACTACACGGACACCGATGCCGCGATCCGTACCGCGTTCGACTTCGACCAGCCGGCCGTGGCCATCATCAAGCACGCGAATCCCTGCGGACTCGCCGTCGGTGAGACTGCGGCCGCGGCGCACAAGGCCGCGCACGAATGCGATCCGCTGTCGGCCTACGGCGGTGTGATCGCCACGAACCGGGAGGTCGACGCCGAGCTGGCCGCCTCGATCAAGCCGATCTTCACCGAATGCCTGGCGGCTCCGTCGTTCAGCCCGGAGGCGCTCGAGATGCTCGCGACGAAAAAGAATCTGCGACTGCTCGAACTCGGCGACATCGATGTGCCCACAGCCGAGATCAAGCCGATCAGCGGTGGATTCCTCGTCCAGGACCGTGACGCTTTCCAGGCCGACGGAGACTCCGCCGAGAACTGGACCCTGGCCGCCGGTCCGGCAGCTGCACCCGAGGTCCTCGCGGATCTCGAATTCGCGTGGAAGGCCGGGCGGGCCGTGAAGTCGAACGCCATCCTGCTCGCCAAGGACGGTGCCTCGGTGGGTGTGGGAATGGGTCAGGTCAACCGCGTCGACTCGGCCAAACTCGCCGTCGAACGTGCCGGAGCCGAACGCGCCACGGGAGCGGTCGCTGCCTCGGACGCCTTCTTCCCGTTCCCCGACGGTCTGCAGATCCTCATCGATGCAGGAGTCACCGCCGTGGTGCAGCCGGGCGGATCGATCCGCGACGATGAGGTCATCGCGGCTGCGGAGGCGGCCGGAGTCACGATGTACCTGACCGGGAGCCGCCATTTCTTCCACTGAGATGAAACGGCCTCATCCCCGCCATGCACGGCGGGGGAGAGGGCCGATCTCGAAACGATGGATCTATTGGAAACGGCGGTACGCGCATCCCACCAGGCGTGATTGGGTGCTGCTCGGCTGTCTTCTGGGCGTCGCCGCGGCAGCGGCGTGCTCCATCGTCGACTTCCGCCTCGGTGCTGTCGTCCTCGCGGTCGTCCCCGCCGGGCTCGCCGGGTTCCGGGCGATGCCGCCGCCGTGGACCGATGTGTGGACGAACCGGTCGAAGACCGTTGACATCGCCACCTGTCTGCTGTTCGCCGGACTGCTGGTCGTGCTGGCGTTCCTCGTGCCATTGACCCGCTGATGATTCGGTCTCGGCGACATTCTTTATGTGCATTCGCTGAGAACTGCGACGCGCGGGTGTTGCCACGCCGGTAACAATGGCAAGGTGAGTGGCGTCAGAGGTTCGCTCAGAACCTTTTCCGATGAAAGGAGACAGCATGGGACTCGACGATCTTACGAACAAAGCCAAGGACGCCTTGAATAGCGATAAGGGTGAAGAGATCAGCGACCAGGGCCTGGACAAGGCTGCTGACGCCGCCAACAACGCCACCGGCGGAAAATTCGAAGACCAGATCAACCAGGGTCGCGAAGGTGCCGATGGCAAATTGGGCAACGAATGATCTTTGAGCCATAGCCGCGTCCGGCATGGATGAGCGCCGAGGAGAACGTGAGTTCTCCTCGGCGCTCTCTCTATTCGCGGCACGGTGCCGGACCGTGCGTCCACCGAAGCGGTCGGCTCAGCTGAGTTTGTCGATCGGGGCGTAGCGCAGCAGCAGCCGCTTCGATCCGGCCGAGCCGAAGTCGACGACGGCCACGGTCTTGTCTCCGACGCCGTTGACCTCGGTGACGGTGCCGAGCCCGAAGGACTCGTGTGAGACCTTCTCACCGACCTCGACGGAGATGACCTCGCGGTTGGGGCGGATCCGGTTGGGGAATCCGGCGACCGGTGTCGATGAACTCGCACTCGAGCGTGAGCGGGAACTGCCGCCGGACGACCGCGACGACCCGAAACCGCGGGAATAGCCGCCGGAGCCGAATCCACTGGAACCGTGACCACCGGAGCCGAAGCCTCCGGACCCGAAGCCACCGGAGAAGCTTCCCGTGTTCTCCCAGTTGATGAGGTTCTCCGGGATCTCGGAGAGGAACCGGCTCGGCGGATTGTACTGAGGCTGACCCCACATGCTCCGTGTTTCGGCGCGAGTGACGAGCAGCCGCTGCCGAGCTCGGGTGAGCCCGACATAGGCCAGACGTCGTTCTTCCGACAGCTCCTGCGGATTCTCAAAGGAACGCGAATGCGGGAATCCTCCGTCTTCGAGCCCGGTGAGGAAGACCACCGGGAACTCCAAGCCCTTGGCCGTGTGCAGAGTCATCAGCGTGACCTGACCGAGTTCGGCATCGGGGATCTGATCCGTATCCGAGGCCAGAGCCACCTGCTCGAGGAACTGATCGATGGCTGCGGGACCGACGCCGGCAGCGGTGGAGGCGACAGCGGAACCGGCGTCATCGACGGCGGGATCGACCGCCTCGGCGGCGGTTTCGGACTCTGCATCGGTCGTCTCTGCGGCGGTCGTCTCGGTGCCGGTGCCGGTGCCGGTGTCTGTGTCGTCCCGGGTGTCTCGTTGGGCAACCGCGGCGGCCTCGCGAGTGGCGACGAAATCCTCGGCCACGGCGACGAGCTCGGCGAGGTTGTCGACTCGGGATTCGTCCTGCGGGTCGGTGCTCTTCTGCAGGGATTCGAGGTATCCGGACTGCTCGAGGATCGCCTCGATGACGCGGGAGAGCGGGGAGGACTCGGCGGTGGAGCGCAGATCCTGCATGAGGTCGTAGAACTTCTGCACCGAGGTCAGTGCGCGCGAACTCAGATGCGGGATCTCGTCGAGGCGGCCCAGAGCGGTATAGAAGCTGATGCTCTCTCGGTCGGCGAAGTCGGCGATGATGCCTTCGGTGCGGTCGCCGATGGAGCGTTTGGGCACATTGAGGATGCGGCGCAGGTTGACGTCGTCATCGGGGTTGGCGACGACGCGCAGGTAGGCGAGGGCGTCCTTGATCTCCTTGCGTTCGTAGAAGCGGGTGCCGCCGACGACCTTGTACGGGATTCCGGAGCGGACCAGTGCGTCTTCGATGGCGCGCGATTGAGCGTTCGTGCGGTAGAACACGGCGAAGTCACCGTAGGTGTACGTCTCCTCGTCGATGAGGTCGTCGATGCGGTCGACGATGAACCGGGCTTCACCTTGTTCGTTCTCGGCCACCCAGCCGACGATCTGCTCGCCGGAGCCCTCCGAGGTCCACAGTTTCTTCTCCCGGCGGTCGTCGTTGTTCGCGATCACGGCGTTGGCCGCGTCGAGGATGTTCTGTGTCGACCGGTAGTTCTGCTCCAAGAGAATGGTGTCCGCGTTCGGAAAGTCCTTCTCGAATTCGACGATATTGCGCACCGTGGCGCCGCGGAAGGCATAGATCGACTGGTCGGCGTCGCCGACGACGGTGAGTTCGGCTCCCGTCGGACCTCCCGCACCGTCACCGGCGAGGGCCTTGATCAGGGCGTACTGTGCCGGGTTCGTGTCCTGGTACTCGTCGACGAGGATATGGCGGAACCGACGACGGTAGGAATCGGCCACCTCGGGGAAGGCGCCGAAGAGATGGACGGTCTCTGCGATGAGATCGTCGAAGTCGAAGGCATTGGCCAGCCGCAGACGGGAGGTGTAGCGCTTGAAGACGTCGGCGAGCACCTCGTCGGCGGGATTGTTGGGCCGCGGGATGAAGTCATCGGGGGTCTGCAGTTCGTTCTTGAGGTTCGAGATCCGGTGCAGGATCGCCCGCGGAGCGTACTTCTTCGTGTCGAGTCCGAGCTCCTTGAGGATCTGGGCGACGAGCCGTTGCGCGTCCTGGGCGTCGTAGATCGTGAAGTTCGATTTCATGCCCAGCACCTTCGCTTCGCGGCGGAGGATGCGCACGCACGAGGAGTGGAACGTCGAGACCCACATGGCACGGGAAGCGGGCCCGACGATCGAGGACACGCGTTCGGCCATCTCCTTGGCGGCCTTGTTCGTGAACGTGATCGCCAGGACCTCGCCGGGATGGGCTCGACCGGTGGCCAGGGCGTAGGCGATGCGTCGGGTGAGCACGGTCGTCTTGCCCGATCCGGCCCCGGCGACGATGAGCAGCGGGGATCCCGTATGGATCACGGCCTCGCGCTGCCTGGGGTTGAGCCCGGTGAGGAGTTCGGCCGCTCGGGAGTCGGCGCCGGCGGCATGGTTCGTGTGTTCAGCTGCAGCAGTCATGTCGCCCCCAACGATACCGTCAGCCCCAGACACGAGCCCCCACCCCTCAGAACTACCCGACGGCGGCTCAGCAACCTCGCGCCAGGTTGCTGAGCCGCCGTCAGGTAGCAATTGGGGAGGGTCAGTGGATGAAGACGGCCACGATGACGTTGATGACGGCGAAGGCCACCACCAGGTGAGCCATGGTCGCCGACGGGTTCTTCACCGCCACGGCACCGCCTTCGGCAGGGGCAGAGGCCGTGAACGCCTTCTGCTTCCGGTTGCCGATGAAGGCGAAGACCGTGACGAGGATCGCCACGACCAGTTTGATGCCGATCTTCATATGGTTGACGTCGTCATCGCCCATCTCGGCCAGGCCCACGAGCAGCAGTCCTGTGATCAGCTGCAGATAGGCGCCGTGCAGCATACCGGGCATCACTCTGGGGGAGCGGACGACGGTGAAATAGCCGCCGACGATGATGGCCATGCCCAGCAGATGCAGGGTCAGCAGAATCTCGCGTAGAATTTCCATACAGTTAATCGTAGTGGCATGATGGTGTCTCGTGAGCGCGGGCCCCTCTACTGGTGCACGCTGTTCCGCCCTGGTGTAATGGCAGCACGCCGGCCTTTGGAGCCGTGCAGTATAGGTTCGAATCCTATGGGCGGAGCTGGCCCAACCCGACATGCGAAGGATTCAACTATGTCGCAGACTCATCCGACCGCCGTCATCGTTCTGGCAGCGGGCCAAGGCACTCGAATGAAGTCGGCTCTTCCCAAGGTGATGCATCCCATCGGCGGCCGCTCCCTGCTCCACCACTCCGTCGCCGCCGCGGCGGGAACCTCTCCCGAACACCTCATCGTCGTCGTCCGCCACGAGCGCGATCAGCTCGTCGCCCACCTCGACTCCCTTCCCGTGTCCTCCCAGCGGAGCCTGCTCATCGCCGACCAGGATGACGTCCCGGGCACCGGGCGGGCCACCGAATGCGCACTGACACAGCTGCCCGAGGACCTCAGCGGAACCGTCGTCGTCACCTACGGCGATGTGCCCCTGCTGACCACGGAGACGATCAACGGGCTCGTCGAGATCCATGAATCCGACGCCAACGCCGTGACCGTCCTGTCCGCCGAGGTGGCCGACCCGACCGGGTACGGCCGCATCGTCCGCGATGCGAACGGTGCCCTGCTGAGCATCGTCGAGCAGAAGGATGCGAGCGAGACCGAACGGGCCATCCGTGAGATCAACTCCGGAATCTACGCCTTCGACGCCTCCGCACTGCGGCAGGGCCTGGCCTCTCTGACCACCGACAACGCGCAGGGTGAGAAATACCTCACCGATGTCATCGGCTTCTCCCGTCAGGCCGGTCTGTCCGTTGCCGCCACCGCGACCGACGACCTGTGGCAGGTCGAGGGAGCGAACGACCGTGTGCAGCTGGCGAACCTCGGCAAAGAGCTCAACCGCCGGCAGTGTGAGAAGTTCATGCGTGCCGGAGTCTCCATCATCGATCCCGACACCACGTGGATCGACGTCGACGTCTCCATCGCCGCCGATGCGACGATCCTGCCGGGCACCCAGCTGCTGGGCGCCACCGACATCGGAGCCGGCGCCGTCGTCGGCCCCGACACCACGCTCAAGGACACCGAAGTGGGGGAGAACGCCAAGGTCGTGCGCGCCCACGGTGAACTCGCCGTCGTCGGCCCGGAAGCCAACGTCGGACCGTTCGCCTACCTGAGGCCGGGCACCAAACTCGGCGAGTCCGGAAAGATCGGCACCTTCGTGGAGACGAAGAACGCCGATATCGGCAAGGGTGCGAAGGTGCCCCATCTCTCCTACGTCGGCGATGCTGAGATCGGGGAGGGGTCGAACATCGGAGCGGCCTCGGTGTTCGTCAACTACGACGGCGTCAACAAGCACCGCACCGTCATCGGCAAGCATGCACGCATGGGCTCGGACAATATGTATGTCGCCCCTGTCACCGTGGGCGACGGCGCCTATTCGGGTGCAAGCACGACGGTGCGCAAGGATGTCCCTGCAGGAGCGCTGGCCATCTCGGTGGCCCCGCAGCGCAACCTGGAGGGCTGGGTCCAGACAAACCGTCCCGGCACGCCCGCAGCGCAGGCGGCCGAAAACGCATCCGAAGGGGAACGGATCAGTGAATGAGATAACGACGGCGGGCGATAAGAAGCTCGTCCTGGTCAGCGGTCGGGCGAATCCCGAACTCGCCGAACAAGTCGCGGAGAATCTGGGGACCGAACTCCTCCCCACCGACATCTACAACTTCGCGAACGGCGAGATCTACGTCCGCTACTCCGAGTCAGTGCGCGGCAGCGACGTCTTCGTCCTGCAGTCCCACTGCGCTCCCATCAACGAATGGCTGATGGAGCAGCTGATCATGGTCGACGCGCTCAAGCGTGCTTCGGCCAAGCGCATCACCGTCATCGCTCCGTTCTTCCCGTACGCCAGGCAGGACAAGAAGCACCGCGGACGCGAACCGATCTCCGCCCGTCTCGTCGCCGATCTGTACAAGACCGCCGGCGCCGACCGCATCATCACCGTCGACCTGCACACCGCGCAGATCCAGGGCTACTTCGACGGCCCCGTCGACCACCTGATCGCGATGCCGATCCTCGCCGGCTACGTCAAGGACAAGTATCCCGGCGACCTCGCCGTGGTCTCGCCCGACGCCGGCCGCATCAAGGTCGCCGAGAACTGGTCGAACTCGCTGGGCGGAGTGCCGCTGGCCTTCATCCATAAGACCCGTGACATCACCCGACCGAACGAGACCAAGGCCAACCGCGTCGTCGGTGAGGTCGAGGGGCGCACCTGCGTGCTCGTCGACGACATGATCGACACCGGCGGCACCATCGTCCAGGCCGCCGATGCCTGCATGGCCGCCGGCGCCAAGGGCGTCATCGTCGTGTCCACCCACGCCGTGTTCTCCGGCCCGGCCGTCGAGCGTCTGTCGAACTCCGTGGCCGAAGAGGTCATCGTCACGAACACTCTGCCGCTGAGTGAGGACAAGATCTTCGACAAGCTCACCGTGCTCTCCATCGCTCCGCTCATCGCCCGTGCCGTGCACGAGGTCTTCGAAGACGGATCGGTCACGAGCCTCTTCGAAGTCTGATCCCGAGGGCTGAGGCCCCGTGATCCGCGCAATCGCGCCGGATCTGATGCGAACCCCGAGTCGATGCGACTCGGGGTTCGCATCGTCTGGACTGCCGTGAGGTCCTACACTGGAGACAACGCCTAAGCGAAGGGATCAGTGACGATGTCCTCACACGATTACAACCGGTACCGCGTGGACGTCCCCGGCGGACAGCTGTCCGTGGGAGTGTGGGAGCCGGTGGCGAGCGGTCCCGGCCGTGTCCCCACCGTGTGCGTCATCCACGGCATCACCTCCAATCATCTCTTCTTCGCGGGCCTCGTCTCCTCCCTGCCCGGCATCCGCATCATCGGCCCCGACCTGCGCGGCCGAGCCGACTCCCGCACCCTGCCCGGCCCGTTCGGGATAGCCGCGCACGCGCAGGATGTCATCGCCGCCGTCGATGCCTTCGCTCCGGAGGGCCCGGTCACCCTGGTCGGGCATTCCATGGGCGGGTTCGTCGCGATGACCCTGGCCGGAACGGCGGGTGCGCAGAACCTCGAGACCGGCGCCGAGGCGGCCCGCCGCTTCCGTGGTCCCGTCCTCATCGACGGGGGCCTTCCCCTGCCGGTGGGGCAGTCCCATGGCGACGGACCGGTCGATGACCTCAACGACGAGGACCTCGACACCGATGACCTCATCGCCGCCGTCCTCGGCCCGGCCGCCGAGCGGCTGTCGATGAGCTTCGGCAGTGTGGAGGAGTACTTGGCGTTCTTCGCCGCTCATCCCGCGTTCGTCGACGGTCTCGACACCGTGGCGACCGAGAGCTTCGTCTACGATCTGGCGGCCAAAGACGATCACTCGTTCCAGCCGTCGACCTCGGTGGAGGCGATGCAGGCCGATTCGGCCGATATGTACACCGGCTCCGCCTACCGGGAAGCCCTGGATGCGGTCATGGGCAGTGATGACTCCCAGGCCGAGGTGGTCTTCCTCTTCGCCGAACGCGACCTCGTCGCCGCCGAACCGGGGCTGTACCCGCCGGAGACGATCGACGACTTCGCTCGTCGGTGGCCGCGGATGGACATCGTCGACGTGCAGGGGACGAACCACTACGACATCCTTCTCACCGAATCCGGAATCGACGCGTGTGCTGCGGCCGTGACCTCTCGGATTGGTGCCGAGACAGACGGTGCCGTAGAATAGCCGGGTTGCCTCGGCGAGGGAGACTGATGTCTCCGTGATCGACGCGGTCCTGTCCCACGAAGCGAGCCCACGGGGTTCGAGATTCGCGTGGGTGCTCAGGCTGTTTCGCCGTGGTGCTCGAAGGTAAGTTCACCACGAAGGGAAGAAAATGGCTGACTTCAAACTTCTGGCCGAAGCTCGCAACGAGTTCGGCAAGGGCGCAGCGCGCCGCATCCGCCGCGCGGGACGCATCCCCGCGGTCATCTACGGTCACGGCGGAGATCCCGTGCACGTGTCGCTCGAGGGCCACGCCACCATGCTGGCTCTCAAGCACGCCAACGCTCTGCTCGAGATCGAAAGCACCGACGGATCGAAGAACGTCCTCGCCATTGCGCGTGACGTGCAGATCGAACCCGTCCGTCGCGATATCGAACACCTCGACCTCATCATCGTCAAGCGCGGCGAGAAGATCGAGGTCGACGTGCCGATCCACGTCGTCGGAGAAGCCGCTCCCGGCACCATGGTCTCGCAGGAAGAGTCGACCATCGCCATCAAGGCCGATGCGACCAAGCTGCCCGAGATCATCGAGGTCTCCATCGAAGGCCGTCCCGCCGGCGAGCACCTCCTGGCCGGTCAGGTCGAGTTGCCTGCAGGCGTCGAGCTCGTCGCCGACGAAGAGCAGCTCATCGTCAACGTCTCCGAAGAGATCGAGATGGACACCGAGTCCGATGCCGAGGAAGAGTCTGCTGAAGAGTCGACCGAGGACGAGGCTGCTGAGGAGTCCGGTGCAGAAGAGGCCTCCGAAGAGGAGTGATCTTCTCTCCTCGCTGCACCCAAAGGTGCCGTGAGGAGCACTGACTGACTACGCGGTTCGGTGGGTCGCCCGGTGGGCGGCCCACCGAATATGTGTGTCAGGAGAGAACCCGGCAGCTGACTCGCCCGGCAGCGAGCAGCAGCATCACTTCCCGGTCATCGGGCACGGACACGACGGACAAGGACGGCAATGTCGAACGACGCATGGTTGGTCTTCGGACTGGGCAATCCCGGACCCAAGTACGAATCGACCCGGCACAACATCGGACAGATGGTCATCGCCGAACTCGCCTCCCGCATCGGAACTTCACTGACACGGACGAAGCTGCGCGCGAACGTCGGCACCGGGCGACTGCCCGGCGGCAGCGTGCCCGGACTGCCCGGTCCGCGGGTGGTGCTGGCCACCTCGACGGGATACATGAACGAATCCGGCGGACCGGTGCGCGCGCTGGCTGACTTCTACGGAATCGGCACCGATCGAATCATCGCCGTCCACGACGATGTGGACATCCCCTTCGACGCCATCAGAGCCAAGCTCGGCGGGGGAGAGGGCGGACACAACGGTCTGCGTTCGATGACCTCGGTATTGGGGACGAAGGACTATCTGCGGGTGCGAGCAGGAGTCGGACGTCCGCGGGGGCGCCAGGACACCGCCGATCATGTGCTGCGCCCGTTCTCGAAGGACGAACGCACGATGCTGCCGATCTTCGTCTCCGACCTCGCCGACGCCGTCGAAGAGCTCATCGTCAACGGACTCACCGATATGCAGCAGAAGTTCCACTCCCGCTGATCAGGGTGCGGGCGCTGCCCGGGATTCAGGCCGGCTTCTGCGTCTCCGGGCGGCGGTGCAGCCACCACGCGGCGAAGATGCCGCCGGCGAATCCGAACAGGTGGCCCTGCCACGAGATGTCGTTGGTCTGCGGCAGCATGCCGAAGATCATCGATGCCCCGTAGGTGACGAAGATGAACAGGCCGATCGCGAAGTAGATGATCTTGCGCAGAAGGTCATCGGTGAACCACGTGCGCAGGGCGAGGTAACCGAAGAATCCGAAGACGATGCCCGACGCTCCGACGATGTGCTGGCCGGGCAGAGTCGTCAGCCACGCGCCGAGCCCGGAGCTGAGCGCCGTCATGCCCGTGACCGTCCAGAAGCGCCGCCTGCCCTCGAACGCGATGACGATGCCGAGGACGAAGAACGGGAAGGTATTGGCCAGAAGATGGCCGAAGCCCGAGTGCAGCAGCGGCGAGGTGATCAAGCCGTAGAGCGAGAGCGGATTCCATGACTGCAGGCTGAAAGCGTCGAGGTCGAGAGGCAGGATCGCGTCGACGATCTCGACGACCCACATCACCGCCAGGACGATCAGCACCGGAGCGAACCGAGAGAGCAGATGCGGCCGGTCGACTGTGGTGTTCAGGTGCGCGACCGGGAGATTCGCGGAACGACCGGTGCGGGGATCGCCGGAGTCGGTGGAGTCAGAGCCGAAGAGGAGGCGGGATTCCTCGGCGGAGAAACGAGGGGAGTGGTCGGTCATGGTCCAATTGTGGGCGATGAAGATTGGAGAACCCCGAACATCCGGGCCGCCCGGTCAATCGTGATCGTACCGTTAGGCACGTTATCGCCTCGAAATATTCACGGCCCGGCAAGCCCCTGGAGCTATCTGTTCCGGGACTCCGCTCTGGTCGACCCGAGGGACTTGCCGTCGGCGTCGAGAGCTTCGACGATGATCGTCGAACCGTTCGGGGTGATGTCCGCCGCCGTCTCGAAGCCGGTGCGTTCGACCTCGGTGTTCTCGACCAGGTGCTCCTCGTCGTCTCCGCTGAGCACTCTCCACGAAGCCACCTCGGTGGCTCCGTTCCAGCTCATGTGCACGCGGGTGATGTCGGCCTGCGGCTGCGACTTCGTCGCGGTCGGGGGAACGGTCGGCTGGGCATGCCAGTCGAACCGGTAGGCCCGGTAGTTCGATCCGCCGGTGAAGGTCAGATCGGCGAGCAGCTTGCCGTCCTTGGAGAATTCGGAGACGTAGGGTTCCGAACCCCAGCCGAGGACGACGTTGCCGTTGGGCAGCTCTTGGAAGTTGCCCTGACTGCCCGACGAACGGTCGTCGGGGGCGGGATACTCCGTGACCACCTCGGCGCGTTTCTTCTTCTCGTCGACGTCGAGGCGCAGACCGCGGGTGTCGCCGAGCCGAGGCGCGGCATGGTTGTCGAACAGGGTCAGCGTTCCATCGGACCGGCGCTGGGCATCGTGCTGCCAGGCGAACTGTGCGCCGTCGCCCATCTCGAAGTCCGAGGCCTTGCCGCCCAGGACCCAGTTGAGGTCGGCGCTCGTCCGGTCGAGCTGGTAGACCGCATGAGTGTTGCGTGCCGAGACGAGCAGGGACTTGCCGTCGTCGTCCTCGGACACGGAGTTGAGGTGGATGTAGTCGAAGGGGTCGTCCTTCGTGCCCTCACCGTCCTTGAGCTCCGCCTCGGGCTGGTCGACGGGGACGGCATCGAGGGAGTGCCACTCGAACAGCGGATCACCGGTTGCGATGTCGACCTCCTGGACGATTCCCTCCCAGGCCCAACCGTCCTCGTCTCCGCCGACGGAGCGCAGATCCGTCTGCGTCTTGACATAGGAGATGAGGAACATGGTGTCATCGGCGGTGATGGTCGTCTCGTGCAGGTCGGAGGTGTCCTTGGGGAGCTCTCCGCCCATGCCGACACGGGCGATCTCCCGATACGAGGTGTCGACGATGACGACCTCACCGGCGGTGTGCGGCGTCTCGGCCAGCCCCTCCCACCAGGTGAGCACCGGCTGCCCCTGATATTCCTGGACGCGCAGATCCCACAGTGCCTCGGCCTCGTTCCGGATCCACACCGGGTCACCGGCGGAGTCGAGGATGAGGCCGCCCACCCAGGACTTGTCGTCGGTCTGCGTCTGTCCCTTCGGAGCGAGGAACGTCTCCAGCTCTCCGTTGTCGTCGGGGAAGGACCCGGAATCGATGTTGACCTTCGGCGGGGCGAGTTCGGGGCGGGAGCGGAAGTCCCAGCGTTCGGCGACGGCGATGTCGTCATCGGCATCGGCCGTGCACCCTGTGAGCAGGAGAGCCGCTGCGGCCAATCCTGAAAGGACTGTTCTCTTCATGAGCGAATGCTCATCCTCACACGTTTTCGGCTCCCGCGCCCCTCCACCGTTTCGATTCGTGTGCCGAATGGGTCGTGTCAGCTGCGTGGCCTAGACTGTTCGGGTGCTCAACGGACTTGATCTCACCCGCCGGAATCCCACCATCACCGAACTCGTCGCGGCCTTCAACGACGCGAACACCGCCGGTGGAACGATCGATGCGATCAAGGGACTGTGGCCGTCGATCCTGCGCCGCACCGTCACCCCCGACGGGGCCTCTGCGCCGCAGCTCATCGTCACGGCCACGACGCGTGAGGCCGAAGACCTCGCCCAGGCGCTGGCCGACTGGGTGCCATCGGCGTCGATCGCGATCTTCCCCAGCTGGGAGACCCTGCCGCACGAGAAGCTGTCGCCGCGTTCGGACACCGTCGGTCAGCGTCTCGAGGTGCTGCGCCGCCTGGCCCATCCCACTCCCGGTCGAGAGCTGACTTTCATCATCGCGCCCGTGCGCGCCTTCCTCCAGCCCCTGGCCAAGGGGCTCGGCGACATCGAACCGGTCGAGCTCGCCGTCGGCGACGAATGTGAGATCGATGCCCTGGCCGAACGGCTCACCGAACTCGCGTACTCCCGCGTCGACATGGTCTCCAGACGCGGCGAATTCGCGGTCCGCGGCGGAATCGTCGATATCTTCCCGGCCACCTCGGAGCGGGCGCTGCGTGTGGAGTTCTTCGGCGACGAGGTCGACGAGATCCGCGAATTCTCCGTCAGCGACCAGCGCTCCATCCCCACCGAAGACGGTGACGCACCCGTGGACCTGTCGGCACCGCCGTGCCGGGAGCTGCTCCTGACCGATTCGGTGCGGAAGAGGGCCGCAGAACTCGCCGAGGAGGTCCCCAGCGCCGCCGATATGCTCGACAAGATCGCCGGCGGAGTCGCCGTCGAAGGCATGGAGTCGCTCACCGCCGTCCTCGCCGACGGGATGGAGCCGCTCATCGCTCTGCTGCCGCCCACGTCGAAGATCATCATCACCGAACCAGAACGCGTCGACGCCCGCGCCGCGGATCTCGTGGAGACGACGAACGAATTCCTCGAAGCCGCCTGGACCGGAGCCGCCGGTGGGGGTCAGACCCCGATCGACCTGTCGGCCGCCAGCTTCCGCACCGTGGCCGAGATGGCCGACGGCGCTCGCCTCATCGGCCTGGCCTGGTGGGAGATCGGCGGATTCGCCGCCGACGAGGAGCTCGCCGGCCCCGAAGAGAACATCTTCTCCGTTCCCGCGCGCATCCCGAAGGGCTATGCCGGCGACGTCGAAGCGATCCTCGCCGACGTCAAGGGACTCATCCACGACCGGTGGCGCATCCTAGTGCTCACCGAGGGCCAGGGGCCCGGCCGACGCATGGTCGAGGTGTTCTCCGAAGCCGGAGTGCCCGCCGCCTTCGTCGATGACCCCACCGATCTGCCCGAAGCCCTGGTGACCGTGACGACGGCCGCCTCCTTCGGCGGATTCGTCTTCGACGATCTCAAGCTCGCCGTGCTCACCGAAGCCGATGTGCTCGGTCGGGCGGCGGCCACCTCGACGCGGGACATGCGCAAGCTGCCCACCCGCCGTCGGCGCAACCAGGTCGACCCGCTCAACCTGGCACCCGGCGACTACGTCGTCCACGACCAGCACGGTGTCGGGCGATTCGTCGAAATGACGCAGCGGACCGCGGGCAAGGGTGCGAACAAGCACACCCGCGAATACCTCATCATCGAATACGCACCCGCCAAACGCGGACAGCCCGGCGACCGCCTCTATGTCCCCAGCGATGCGCTCGACCAGGTCACCCGTTATGTCGGCGGGGAGAGCCCGAATCTCAACAAGATGGGCGGCGCCGACTGGCAGACGACGAAGGCGAAGGCCCGCAAGGCAGTCAAGGAGATCGCCGGAGAACTCATCCGCCTGTATTCCGCCCGTCAGGCCACCGTCGGCCACGCGTTCGGGCCGGACACCCCCTGGCAGCGCGAACTCGAGGACGCCTTCCACTATGTGGAGACCGCCGACCAGCTGACCACCATCGACGAGGTCAAGTCGGACATGGAGAAGACCGTGCCGATGGATCGTCTGATCTGCGGCGATGTGGGCTACGGGAAGACGGAGATCGCGGTTCGTGCCGCGTTCAAGGCGATCCAGGAGGGCAAACAGGTCGCCGTGCTCGTGCCGACGACGCTGCTCGTCCAACAGCACTATGAGACCTTCGCCGAACGTTACTCGGGATTCCCCGTCACCATCGGCGCTCTTTCCCGGTTCCAGACCAAACAGGAATCCGAGAAGGTCAAGGAGGATCTGGCCGACGGCAGACTCGACCTCGTCATCGGCACCCACCGGCTGCTCAGCGGCGAAGTGCGGTTCAAGGAACTCGGACTCGTCATCATCGACGAGGAGCAGCGCTTCGGCGTCGAACACAAGGAGACGCTCAAGGCGCTGCGGACGAACGTCGACGTCCTCGCCATGTCGGCGACCCCGATCCCGCGCACCCTGGAGATGGCCGTGACCGGCATCCGCGAGATGTCGACCCTGGCCACACCGCCGGAAGAACGGCACCCGGTGCTGACCTATGTGGGCAAACGCGAGGACAAGCAGATCAAGGCAGCGATCCGCCGCGAGCTCATGCGCGAGGGACAGGTCTTCTACATCCACAACAGGGTCCGCGATATCGAAGCCGTTGCCGGTCACATCGCCGAGATGGTGCCCGAGGCGCGGATCGCCATCGCCCACGGCAAGATGAACGAGACACGACTCGAACAGGTCATCGTCGACTTCTGGGAGAAGAAGTACGACGTGCTCGTGTGCACGACGATCGTCGAAACAGGAATCGACATCGCGAATGCGAACACGCTCATCATCGACAATGCCGACCGCTACGGGCTCTCCCAACTGCATCAGCTGCGCGGACGTGTGGGCCGTGGACGCGAACGTGCCTACGCCTACTTCCTCTACCCGCCGGACACGCAGCTGACCGAGACCGCACACGACCGTCTGACGACCCTGGCCGCGCACACTGAACTGGGGGCCGGGATGCAGGTGGCGATGAAGGACCTCGAGATCCGCGGAGCCGGCAACCTGCTCGGCGGTCAGCAGTCGGGCCATATCGAAGGTGTGGGCTTCGACCTCTACGTTCGCCTCGTCGGCGAGGCCGTGGCGAAGTTCCGCGGTGAGGAGACCGAGCCCGAGGCCGACATGCGCATCGAACTGCCCGTCGACGCCCACCTGCCGGCCGACTACGTCGATCACGAACGACTGCGACTCGAGGCCTATCGGAAGCTTGCTGCGGCGACCGACGAAGCACAGCTGCAGGAGGTCCTCGACGAACTCACCGACCGCTACGGCCCCTATCCGGAACCCGTCGGCGTCCTCGCCGATGTGGCCAGGCTGCGCATCCGCGCCCGAGCCTCCGGGGTCAACGACATCGTCATGCAGGGCAACTTCATCCGCTTCGGACCCGTCGAACTCTCCGACTCCCAAGTGGTCCGGCTCAAACGCCTGTATCCGAAGTCGCTGCTCAAACCGGCGTTGCGCTCGGTCCTCGTGCCCAAACCGATGGCCGGCAGCGGATTCGACTCCAAGGAGATGACCGATTCGGACGTTCTGCGGTGGGCTCACCAGTTCCTCGACGCGATCCTGCCGGTCATCGAGTCCGAAACCGCGGAGGTCAAGGAAGCCGGTGCCGCGAAGAACGGTTGAGAACTCGCCGACTGTTCATCGTCGACCGGCCCGCGTGTCAGTGCAGTGGCGTAGAGTGCCAAGCGCGGAGGCTTGCAGCAGCAAGTGCATCTCACACAGCTGTCTACTAAGGAGTATCCCATGGGTGTTGGCGACAAGTTCGAGAACAGGGCCGAAGACCTCGGTGGTCGCGCCAAGGAGGCCGTCGGCGACGTGACCGGTGACGACGAGCTCAAGGCCGACGGTGCCACCGATCAGCTCAAGGCCAAAGCCAAGGACGTCGGCGAGTCCGTCAAGGACCTCGGCGCATCGGTCAAGGACAAATTCTCGAAGTGACCGGCGAACCGGCCCTCACCGCTTGTGGTGAGGGCCTTTCGTGGCGGCAGGAGGATCTTTCGTGGGTGAACGTGACGAGCAGGGAACGGACCGGATCGGACCGAGTCAGGCCGAACCGCGGCTGCAACCGGTGATCGACGCGATGGCGACTCTGCGGCGACGCTGCCCCTGGTCGAGCCGGCAGGATCACCAGAGCCTGGAGAAGTACGCTCGGGAGGAGACCGACGAACTCATCGATGCTCTCGAGGATTTCACGACCGCACCCACGCCTGAGAACCGGGCGGCCGTCATCGAAGAGCTCGGCGATGTGTTCTACCAGGTGCTCTTCCACTCCGCCCTGCTCGATGAGAGCAGCGGGCAGGTATACGGGCACAGCCTCGGTGCCATCATCGATGGCCTCGAGGCCAAACTCATCCGTCGTCATCCCCTGGCGTTCACCGGTGATTCCGGGGACGAGATGGCATCGTTGGATGACGTCGAACGCGAATACCGTCGGATCAAAGCAGAGGAGAAGGCCGCGGTGCGGGACGAGGACAGAACCCCATGAGTCTGGAGAGACTCGAGATCGAAGGCACCTTCAATTTCCGTGACCTCGGAGGACCCGTCACCGAGGCGGGGGAGCATCGAGTGCGATCCGGGAAGGTGTTCCGGGCTGACGGTCTGGCGCAGCTGAGCGATCGGGCGCGCGCCGACATCGGCGGACTCGGCATCGGCACCGTCATCGATCTGCGCGATATCGGCGAGCGGGCGAAGCTGCCCGATGCGCTCGGTGACCTCGACGTCCGCCATATCGAGCTGCCGGTCTTCGATGACCATTTCTTCCCCAGCCGACCGCTGAGCAGGGAAGAGATGAAAGCCGCCGCCGAGGCGACCGGAATTGATCTGCGCGACCGGAGCCTCGGCCGCATCTACGAACTCATGATCGCCCACTTCGGCCACCGGCTGGCCGTCGCCGTCGATCTGATCGCCGAACACTGCACCGAAGGCATGGTCTTCCACTGCTCTGCCGGGAAGGATCGCACCGGTGTGATCGGAGCGTTCCTGCTCGAGCTCCTCGGCGTGGGACGCGAGGAGATCGTCGCCGAATACGCCATCACCTCCACCCACCTGTCCGGGGGATTCCTGGAAGCGATCACCCGGAACTTCTCCGATGCAGGCATCTCCGGCAACCTCGCCCAGACCGCCACCGCCGCACCAGCCGAACTCATGCACGAGGTCCTCGATCGGATCGCGGCCGAGCACGGGGCCGCCTCGGCGACGAACGGGGGAGCGCCTGGGGGGAGTCGAAGCCTACCTGCTCGCCCACGGGATGGACCCGGCGACGCCGGGTCGGCTGCGGCACTGCCTGCTCGAGTCCGAGCCCAACCGGGGCTCGGACAGAGGGTGAGCCTGGCCGCGCGGTGCATTAAGCTGTCCTGCAGGCACATGTTCCCCATGTGAAACCGAACGCTAAGGAGTACTCAGTGGCCGAGATCGTTGCCGCAAACGCCCGTGAAATCCTGGATTCCCGGGGAAATCCCACCGTCGAGGTGGAAGTGCTGTTGGCCGATGAGTCCGTCGGTCGCGCCGGAGTCCCCTCCGGTGCCTCCACCGGTGAGTTCGAAGCCGTGGAGCTGCGCGACGGTGATCCGGAGCGCTACCTGGGCAAGGGCGTCACCCAGGCCGTCGACGCCGTCGTCGACGAAATCCACGAAGTCGTCGTCGGGCTCGAAAGCGACGATCAGCGTCTCGTCGACCAGGCGCTCATCGAACTCGACGGCACCGACAACAAGTCCCGCATCGGCGCGAACGCGATGCTCGGAACCTCTCTGGCCGTGGCTCGCGCGGCAGCGGTCTCGGCCGATCTGCCCCTCTACCGCTACCTGGGCGGACCGAACGCACACGTCATGCCCGTGCCGATGATGAACATCCTCAACGGCGGATCCCATGCCGACTCGAACGTCGACATCCAGGAATTCATGATCGCCCCGATCGGCGCCGCCAGCTTCCATGAAGCGCTGCAGTGGAGCGTCGAGGTCTACCACGCGCTCAAGGGCGTGCTCAAGGAGCGCGGACTCTCGACCGGGCTCGGCGACGAGGGCGGATTCGCTCCGAACCTCGACTCCAACGCTGCGGCACTCGACCTCATCATCGAGGCCATCGACATCGCCGGGCACCGTCCCGGACGCGATATCGCCGTTGCCCTCGACGTGGCGTCCTCGGAGTTCTACTCCGACGGAGCCTACGAGTTCGAAGGCGGCAAGAAGACCGCCGAGGAGATGGCCGCCTACTACGAAGAGCTGCTGGCGAAGTACCCGCTCGTGTCGATCGAGGACCCCCTCGATGAGAACGACTGGGACGGCTGGGCGACCCTGACCGAGACGATCGGGTCGAAGGTCCAGCTCGTCGGCGACGACCTGTTCGTGACCAACCCCGAGCGTCTGCAGCGCGGGATCGACAACGCCACGGCGAACTCGCTGCTGGTCAAGGTCAACCAGATCGGCACCCTGACAGAGACCCTCGACGCTGTGTCGCTGGCACAGACGAACGGCTACACCACGATGATCTCGCACCGCTCCGGCGAAACCGAGGACACGACGATCGCCGACCTGGCCGTGGCGACCAACGCCGGTCAGATCAAGGCCGGTGCCCCGGCCCGGTCCGAACGCGTCGCGAAGTACAACCAGCTGCTGCGCATCGAAGAGCAGCTCGGCGATGCCGCACGCTACGCCGGCCGCAGCGCCTTCCCGCGCTTCGAAGCCTGAGGTCAGCAGGTTCCTGAACTCCCCGAGGCGGGGGCGGGGGGGCGCATCGACCCCCCGGCCCCGCCTCGTCGTCTGCCGCTCCGGCGTCCCCACCTCATGGTCTCCCATCCCTGCCGTGACGATTCCCTGCTGCCGGTAGTCGGTTTTCGTGCCACCATCTGTCACCAGTCGTCTCATGCCTGCCCATCGGCGACATTCCGCTTCGAGCTCTTGTCGGGGAACACCTGAGCCGAGATACAGCTAGCCGGTGCCGTCGATCTCGATGACGAGTCGCGCCCGGCGGCGACCGCCTCGGCGGGGGATTCGCGACGGGAATCAGCCAGGTCGATGGCCAACCGCACTGTGGAGCCGTTGCGCTTCTCCAGAGATTGGGCGAGGGTCGTGAGGATCTTCTCTCTGGTCGTCAGCTCTCGGTGCAGCGCATCATCGATCATGGGCACGGAGACGTCGAGGTTGCAGCTGCGGGCAACGTCGATGAGTGTGGGTTCGAGCGTGGTGAGCTCGGCACCCCCGATCCTGGCGCGATGAGCCTGTGGAATCTGATTGCCGCGGACATGGATGCTCTTGAAGCGACGGTTGACGCCGGGACGGACGACCTCGATCTGGTGTGTGACGGGGGAGGGGACAGGCAGGCCGTGGATGAGAGCCGCCGAGATGTGCGAGTCGATCTCCTCCGGCGGGTCGGGTTTCGAACCGTCCGTTCTCTGATCGGCCCGTTGGCTGAAGTGCCCAGACAAAGAAGCGTTGAGTTCGTTGACCTCGTCGCGGATGTCCGCGTGGTTGAATCCGAGTCGGACGATTTCCTCGGTGCTCAGAAGTTTGTACATGTCACTGAAGTGCACCTAATGACATCAAAAGACAATAGATCGCCCTCGCGCTGTGGGTAGCCTTGTGGATAGTTGAGGTTTGCGCGGAGCGATCGGCAGGCATCGGAGGTCTGAGGGAAAGAGATTGCGGGCATGCATCACCGTTGGCCGCATAACCCACTGCAGGAACGAGGGGGTTTGCCGTGAACGGTGAGGGGTGCGTTGCCAGGTGCAGGAGAAGCGGCCGCCGGGAGGGAGTGGCGGTGAAGGTGAGGGGAGGCTCCGGATGCTGAGGGTCAGCGAGCACGCTGCAACGTGATGGAAGATACGTGAGAACCGAACACGCCACGGGCCCGAAATCCTCGCGCAGAGAATGCGGACACGGCACACTTGGAGATGTTGCGACACTCTTCCCCGATCCCCAGTCGCAGAGGAAAGAAGCATGGTCCCGAGCAAGCCCAGACGAAGTGCCCCGAAATCGGCTCCTGGCAAAGCCGCCCCTCGTCGACGCCCGAAACCGGTCATCGAAGCCGATGCCGGCATGGACGCCGAGGCGCGGAGCCGCCGCATATCGCTGCGCACGGGCATCTTCCTCCTCGTCATCGCCGCCGTCCTCCTCGCCTTCCTCTCGCCCCTGAACGCCGCCCTCAAGCAGGCCCAGCAGATCGCCGCCCTCAACGAGGAGATCGAGACGACGAAGGCCGAGGTCAAGAGCCTCGAGGAGAAGAACGAGAACCTCAGGGACCCCGATTACATCAAGCGCAAGGCCCGTGAAGACCAGTACTACGTGGAGAAGGGCAAGAACGCGGTCATCGTCACGAACCAAGAAGCTGTGGACGACGAAACCGAGTCCGCACGGCCGGTTCGCAAGCAGGCCTGGTACCTTGAGTTGCTGGAGTCCATTCAGGAGACCGGAAACACCGTGGAGAAGAGCTGATGATCACAGAGTGCACCGAGGCGGATTTCGCAGTCCTCGAAGACCAACTCGGACGCATTCCCCGAGGCGTCGTCGGCATCGCCGCTCGAAGCACCGCCGGTGAACCCCTCGTCGTCGCCACGGCCCCCCGCCTCGAAGACGGCACTCCGTTCCCGACGACCTTCTACCTCACCCATCCCGCCTATGTGTCCGAATGCTCACGGCTGGAAGCATCGGGAATCATGGCCGAGTGGACCGCCGAGATCGGCGATGACGAGGACCTTGCCGCCGCCTATGCCGCCGCGCACCGTGCCTACCTCGACGTGCGCTCAGAGATCGGGTCCGCAGCGGGCCTGGCGGAAGTCGAGGAGATCAAGGACTACTCCGCCGGCGGAATGCCGAACCGGGTGAAATGCCTCCACGCCCTCGTCGGGCATTCGCTGTCCGCCGGGCTCGGTGTCAACCCGATCGGTGATCGCGCGCTGTCGTTCATGAGCGATGTGCCGCCGCTGGCCGAGGCCGCTGCCACCCCGGAACCGACCGACTAGGACCTGCCATGCGTGTTGCCGCCTTCGACTGCGGGACGAACTCCCTGCGTCTGCTCATCGCCGATGTCGCCGCCGACGGCACCCTCACGGACCTGCGCCGTGAAACCCGGATAGTCCGCCTCGGCCAAGGCGTCGACGCCACCGGCGAGTTCGCTGCCGAGGCGCTCGAGCGCACCTTCTCCGTGGCGAAGGAATTCGCCGAGGTGGCCGCCGACTACCAGCCGGAGAAGCTGAGATTCGTCGCGACCTCGGCCAGCCGCGACGTGAAGAACCGGGATGAGTTCTTCGCCGGGATCTTCTCGATCCTCGGCGTCGTCCCCGACGTCATCGCCGGTGAGGAAGAGGCCCGACTGTCCTTCCTCGGCGCCACTGCCGGGCTCACGGATGCTGATGGACCGTATGTCGTCATGGACCTCGGCGGCGGATCGACCGAACTCGTCCTCGGCCACGATGATGTCCGAGCGGCAGTGAGCATGGACATCGGGTCGGTGCGTCTGACCGAGCGCCATATGCCCGTCGAGACACCCGACGACGCTCAGATCCAGGCGGCACTTGCCGATATCGACGGCCAGCTCGACCAGGCGGCCCGTATCGTCGACTTCTCCGCACCGCGGACCTTCATCGGTGTCGCCGGCACCGTCACCACCATCACCGCAGGTATTCTCGGGCTCGAGAGCTACCAGCGAGAGCGTATCCACGGAGCGCATATCAGCGTCGCGGACGTGGCAGACGAATCCCGCAGTCTCCTGTCCATGGACCGCCAGGCTCGCACGGATCTGCCGTACATGCACCCCGGACGCGTCGATGTCATCGGCGCCGGATCGCTGATCTTCGCCCGGACCGTCGACCGCTTCGACCAGGCAGTGACGGCCGCCGGGGGATCGCTGGACATTCGGGTCTCCGAAACCGACATCCTCGACGGGACCGCGCTCGATCTTGCGCTGACGAGCTCGTGAGAGGCGCCGCCCGACTCCTCGCCGTCATGACCGTCGTCCTCGGACTCGTCGTCGGCACCACCCAGCCGGTCATGGCCGCGCCGAAGGCCGGGCCCGGCCAGTGGTTCATCAAGGACTACGGGATCGACACGGTATGGAAGAAGTCCACGGGCAAGGGCGTCAAGGTCGCAGTCATCGACTCCGGCGTCAACACCGACCACGAAGACCTCAAAGACGTGGTGACGAAGTCGAAGGACTTCAGCGGCTTGGGCAAGGACGGAAAGACCCCGATCGGCGGGAAGACCACGATCCACCACGGCACCGCCGTGGCCGGAGTCATCGCCGGCCGAGGAGTCGGTGCCGGACCGACCGGCGTCGCCCCGGACGCAGAGATCCTGTCGGCGTCGATGTGGCTGGGCCCCGACCGCCCGAAGGAGTCCGGATCGACTCGAGAGCAGGCCGATCAGGCCATCCGGTGGGCCGTCGACTCCGGTGCGAAGGTCATCAACATGTCCTTGGGCTGGGACGATCCGGGTTGGCCGGAGAGCTGGGACGAATCCTTCGCCTACGCCTATGAGAAGGACGTGCTCGTCGTCGCCTGCGTCGGCAATGCCTCACAGGGAGCGACCCAGGCGTGGTCGCCGTCGACGGTCCCCGGCGTCATCGGGGTGGGCGGACTCGACCAGAACGGAAAGGTCCTTCACGACTCCACCGCCCCCGGCACGGCCGTCGACCTCATGGGCCCGGCCGAGGACATTCCCATCCCGTACTACAGCGGCGGCTACGCCGAAGGTCAGGGGTGCTCATTCGCCGCTCCTATCGTCTCCGGTGTGGCAGCGCTCATCCGCTCCGAGAACCCGGACCTCAGCGCCGATGAGGTCCGCGCCAAACTGCAGTCGAGCGCCGAACCGGTCGACGGTCACAAGGGCGTGAGCAAGAAGGGCAAGCCCGACCCGATCGTCGGCTGGGGCCGCGTCGACCCGCAGGGGGCGGTCAAAGCGAAAGTGCCCAAAAACGTTTCCTCCGCCGAGGATGAGCTGGCGGATTGGGTGAAGATGCATCGTCGCGGGGATGCGAAGGCCGAAGAGACCGAAACCGCCGCTCCGGATGAGTCCGAGAGTCCGAAAGCTCTCGCACCGACCGACATCGTCGCCAGGAAATCGACACCGACTCTCGGCTTCGCCGTTCTCGGTGCCGGTGCCCTGATCGCCCTGGTCCTCATGATCACCTCGGTCGTCTCCTTCGCCCGCCGTCGACGCTGAAACCGGGAGACGAAACTGCTCTGATCTGGGGCGTTCGAGTCCGTGAGACAAACAATTAGTGAAAGTTTTCACAAGGGTCTAGCATGGGATTATGGCACTCATCAGAAACTCAAAACTGCGTCCACGAATCCTCGTTGTCGGCGGCGGCTCTGTCGGCCTGCTCGCCGCTCAGAATCTGCTGAAGAACCTCGGTCGGGGCGAAGCCACCGTCACTGTGGTCGATCCCAACCCGTACATGACCTACCTGCCGTTCCTCCCCGAGGTGGCAGCAGGGTCGATCGAGCCCCGTCACGCTGTGGTGCCGCTGCGCCGCAACCTGCCGGGTGCCGAGGTCATCACCGCGAAGGTCACCTCGATCAACCACGCGGAGAAGTTCGCCACCATCGAACCCGAGAACGATGAAGCGTTCGAACTCGACTACGACCACATCATCCTCGCCTCCGGTTCGGTTGCCCGTGCGCTGCCGATCCCGGGCCTGAAGGAGAACGCGATCGCGCTCAAGCGCATCGAGGAAGCCGTCGCCCTGCGCGACCACCTGCTGTCCCGCCTGGCCGACGCCGCTCTGATGGAAGATGACGAAGAGCGTCGCAAGGCTCTGACCTTCGTCTTCGTCGGTGGCGGATTCGCCGGCATCGAGCTGCTGACCGAACTCGAGGACATGGTCCGTTCGGCCATCGCCCAGTACGAGACGCTGACCGAAGCCGATGTCCGCTTCGTCCTCGTCGAGGCCCTCGGCCGCGTCATGCCCGAGGTCGGCGAAGCTCAGGCCCGTTGGGTCGTCGAGCACATGCGCGAACGCGGAATCGACGTCTACCTCGAGACCTTCCTTCAGGACTGCACCGACAAGCACGTCAAGCTCTCGAACGGCGAAGAGTTCGACGCTGACACGATCGTCTGGTCCGCCGGTGTCAAGGCCAACCCGATGCTCATCGACTCCGACCTGCCGATCAACGAACGCGGCAACGTCACCGTGCGCGCCGACCTGCGGGTCGAGGGCGATGACGGCGTCGTCGAGGGCGCTTGGGCCGCCGGCGACAACGCTGCTGTTCCCGACCTGTCCGGCGGCGGAGTGGCAGGCTTCTGCGTGCCCAACGCTCAGCACGCCGTGCGTCAGGCCCCCGTGCTGGCTGCCAATGTGCTCGCCGCACTGCGCGGAGAGACCGAGTTCAAGCAGTACTTCCACAAGACCATCGGTACGGTCGCCGGTCTGGGCGTGTACAAGGGTGTGTCGCAGATGGGCGATTTCGAAGCCCGCGGAATTCTCGCCTGGCTCATGCATCGGGCGTACCACGGCTACGCCATCCCGACCATGGATCGCAAGGTCAAGGTTTTCGGCAACTGGTTCCTCAACGCCGTCCTCGGCCGCGACGTCATGCCGCTGGCAGACCTCGATGTTCCGCGCAAGAACTTCGTCGAGGCCGCCAACTCGCAGCCGGCTCCGAAGAAAGAGCCTGCCAAGGCCTGATTCGAGGCAGCCGGTGCCATCCGGCGATACGCCCTGATGAGACGACTGACGCCGGGGATGCAATCGCATCCCCGGCGTCAGTCATATCTGCAGACGCTGCAGTGAGTGAGCCCTGCTCAGTTCGCCACGGTGAAGCGGGCGTCGATGTGCGCAGGCTCGGCGATCTCATCGACCATGGCCACAGCGAAGTCCTCGGCCGAGATCGAGTCGCCCGCTGGCACCTCGAGCTCGACGTTGTAGGAACCGGTGCGCTCACCCGGAGCGATCTCCGGGGCGGGGGAGATGAGCGTCCACGGCGAGGGGTTCGCCGCACGCAGCAGTTCGAGTGCCTTGGTGCCGGTCTCTGCCTCAGCCTTGTACGCGGGAGGGAAACCCTCGGTGTCCTTGAGCATCGTGTCCCCGGCGAACAGGGAACCGGCACCGCCGACGACGAACAGTCGGGTCTCACCGCTGGCCTTCGCCACGGTCGACAGAGCGTCGAGCCATTCCTGGTGGTTCCCGCCCGTGCGGCTGGGTCCGGTGGTGGAGACGAGGACATCGTGGTCGGCGGCCATGCGTGCTCCGAGCTCCGCATCCGCCATATCACCGGCGATCGAGCGCGTCGCGCCGTTCACCTCGGTGCCGGAGCGAGTGATGGCGGTGACCTCGATCCCGCGGGAGGCCGCCTCGGCGACGACGCGCGAGCCGATCATTCCCGATGCTCCAAAGAGTGCGATCTTCATAAGAGTCCCTTCGTTCGACGTGCAGCGCAGGCGCGATGCACGGTGGAAGTCAAAGTCTGACCTTCCTAAGGTATCTTTGGGATATCGAGTACCTCAAGGATACTATTGAACCATGAGTGTGAGAGTTCGATGGGAAGGCGATGCCTTCGACCCCGAATGCCCGACCCGAGTGGTGCTCGATCGGGTCGGGGACAAGTGGACGGTGCTCATCGTCGACATCCTCGACACCGGTCCGAAGCGCTTCAACGAGATCCGTCTGGCCATCGGCGGAATCACTCCGAAGGTGCTGACCTCGACCCTGCGGTCGCTTGTCGCCGACGGCCTCATCCAGCGCGAGGTATTCGCCGAGGTGCCGCCGCGGGTGGAGTATTCGCTCACCGACCTCGGTCGGTCACTGCAGGAACCCGTGGCCGCACTCCGGACGTGGGCAGAAGCCAATGTCGCGGAGATCGTCGAGAACCGGGACCGTCACGACGAAGCACACGTGTCCGCGGGCATGTGAACGTTCCCCAAGCCAGAGCTCGAGCGATCAGCTGGAGAGGGTGAAGTCATGTGACTTCTCCGCGATCACCCGCAGGGTGCCTTTGCCGAGGTCGTAGACGCTCTGCCATTGAGTGTAAGCCTGGCGCACATCGTCGAGCAGGCCGACCGCCTCGTTGACGGAAACCTTCCCAGCGGCGGCCGAGAGTGTGTCCGCGCAGGTGCAGTAGCGCCACTGTCCGCTGCGCTGGGCCTCGGACGTCGTGGACATGTGGACGTTCTCCAAGCGCATCCACGGCTGCCCCTGCGGGGGTCGGATGACCTGCATCGTGCCGGCGTCGTATTCGACGACGGCTTTCGCCCCCGTGCCGTCGGCGACCAGATAGTGCAGTCCTGGACCGCCGGTGAAATCGACATTGTGGTCGTCGAAGAGGTCGAGGGCGTCCTCGAGTCTCTCCGCGTGGTCGAGCACCATGCGCTGGATGTCCAAGGCGCCGAACCACCGATGAGCACCGATCGTCGACTCAGGGGAGTGGGAGGCGGATTCAGGGGAGTTGGGCTCGATCTCTGATGTGCCATGTGCTGTCCGTCCTTGGACGCAGGGGGCCGAGAGGGCATCGGTCCGATGCAGGTCATCGGTGTGGGGTGAATACTGTCAAAGTCGTTTCGCTCGGCCCGGGCAGGCGATGAGGGCGGCACACCGAGTGCTGCACATCAGGCGCGAGCGAGCTGTCCGAACACGGTGACGAAATCACGCAGGGCTCCTGCGACCCGATAGATCCGCGGCTGGCCGGAGTAGACCCAGTTGTTCGTGATGATCGAGGCGCTGCCGCCGTTCGTCGCCTGTTTGAACTCGGCGACGTCGAGCGTCGCGAGATGGTCCGCGACGAGGCGGCTGCGCAGGTCCGGGCCCATCTGCTTCCAATGGTCGGCGGCTTCGAAGCCGACCTCCGTCCATTCGCCACCGATCTCGCGGTAGGCGAGGGGACGGCAGGGAGCACTGATGCATTCGCCGAGCGGCGGTGCTCCAGAGTCGGCAACATCGCTGTCGACGTCGAGGAGTGCGGCCGGTCCGTCCGCCTCGGCGAGGCGCGGGTCGTCCGTTCCGTCGACGCACTGTGAGTGGTCGCTGACGGTGAGAAGCGCGTAAGTCATCACACCATTCTGCCTGCTCGGGCAACAACGTGGGATTTTGTACCTTCCTGAACAGTGTTCAATAATGGCAATATGGATAGCTATCAAGTACTCGCCGAGCGCGTGCTCGCCGGCGATCCGGCCACCGCCTCCGATGCCCGCACGATCCTGTCGTCGTCCGACGAGGACCTCCTCGACCTTGTCGCCGCTGCCTCCCGGCTGCGCCGCGAGCATTTCGGCAATCGCGTCAAGGTCAACTACCTCGTCAACCTCAAATCGGGACTCTGTCCGGAGGACTGCGGCTATTGTTCGCAGCGCTTGGGTTCCGAAGCCGACATCCTCAAATACTCTGGCTGCCCAGGGAAGAGGCGAAGCGGCAGGCGGAATTCGGTCTGGCAGGGGGAGCCTCGCGGGTCTGCCTCGTCGCGTCCGGACGCGGTCCTTCGAACCGGGACGTCGAGCGTGTCTCGGGGATGGTCGAGGAGATCAAGACATCCAGTCCCGACGTCGAGGTCTGCGCCTGCCTCGGGTTCCTCAAGGACGGTCAGGCACAGCGACTCAAGGACGCCGGTGTCGACGCGTACAACCACAACCTCAACACTGCCGAATCTCTCTACCCCGATATCTGCACGACTCATACGTTCGCCGACCGTGTCGACACCGTGGACAAGGCGCGTGGTGCAGGGCTCTCCCCGTGCTCGGGGCTGATCGTCGGAATGGGGGAGACGGACGAGCAGATCATCGAGGCGATCGAATCGCTCAAGGCCGTTGACTCCGATTCGATCCCGGTCAACTTCCTCATTCCCTTCGACGGCACACCGCTCGAAGGAACCTGGACTCTGACCCCGCAGCATTGCCTGCGGATTCTCTGCGCCGTGCGATTCCTGTGCCCGGACCGCGAGCTGCGCATCGCCGGAGGTCGGGAGATGCACCTGCGTACGCTGCAGCCGCTGTCGCTTCATGTGGCCAATTCGCTCTTCCTCGGCGACTATCTGACCTCGGAGGGGCAGGCCGCCGAGGAAGACCTCGACATGATCGTCGACGGAGGCTTCGAGATCGTCGGAGCAGAGAGTGCCGAACGACTGCGTGATGAGCTCAAGGCTCACCGGGCATCCCATCAGGCCGCCTTCGCCGAGGTGGCGCCCGGTGACATGAAGAGCGACGGAACGTCCGCTGAGGCAGCAAAGTCCGCGAGCACCCTGCCGTGCGGCAAACCTCTGCCGACGGCTGGTCAAGAAGCCGACGACTCCGGAGTGATGATTCCGACGATCCGGCGCCGCGGCGCGGGCACAGAGCTCACGCCCAATGTCTGAGGCGGGACTACGGATGCCGACGAGCACGCTCGAGCGCGATTCCGGCCTGCTGTGGCACCCCTACGGTCCGCTCGACGCCGGCGCGCACTTCTCGGTCACAGGCGCAGATGGGCCCTATGTGGAGTTGCGCGATGCTTCGGGATCGGCGCATCGACTGCTCGACGGGATGAGCTCGTGGTGGTCGGTCGTCCACGGATACCAGCATCCGGTCATGGATGCGGCACTGACCACCCAGATCGGATCGTTCTCGCACGTCATGTTCGGCGGTCTCACCCATGAACCGGCCGTCGAACTAGCCGAGCGGCTCGTCGCAGTCACACCGGACGGACTCGACCATGTCTTCCTCGCAGACTCGGGTTCGGTCTCGGTCGAAGGCGCGCTCAAGCTCGCCATCCAATACCAGCTGGCCCGCGGCCGCGACCGCAGGCGCTTCCTTGCCCTCGAAGGTGCCTACCATGGTGACACCACCGGGGCGATGAGCGTGTGCGACCCTGTTGGGGGAATGCACAACGATTTCGCCGGGCTGCTCGCAACCCAGCTGTTCCTGCCTCGTCCGCCGTTGCCGGAGGCATCCGCTGCCGAGGTCCACGAATGGTCGGTCAAGGCTGAAAACCTCGTCGATGCTCACGGGGCAGAGATCGCCGGCATCATCGTCGAACCCCTCTTCCAAGGTGCCGGAGGTATGCGCCCGTATCACCCCGCCGCCCTGCAGTCACTGCGGCGGTTGGCCACCGAGATCGATGCCGTACTCATCGCCGACGAGATCGCCACCGGCTTCGGACGCACGGGCTCTGACTTCGCCTGTCGGGCCGCGGGGATCACCCCGGACGTCATGTGCCTGGGCAAGGCTCTGACCGGCGGCTATCTCACATTGGCGCTGCTGTGCAGTGGAACGGTTGCCGACGTCATCACCACTTCGTCTCACCGGGCGCTCATGCACGGGCCCACGTTCATGGCGAATCCCCTGGCGTGTGCTGCGGCAAATGCGTCGGTCGGCCTCCTCATCGATGACGAGACGAGCGGCTGGGAGCCGGCCATTGGACGGATCTCGCAGGCCCTCGAAACGGGCCTCGCCCCTGCCAGGCGGCTGGATCATGTCATCGAGGCGCGGGTGACCGGTGGTATCGGTGTCGTCGAACTCGACCGCCCGGTCGACGTGGGGCTGACCACGCGCATAGCCGCCGAACATGGGGTGTGGGTGCGGCCGTTTCGGCAGCACATCTATACGATGCCTCCCTATATCTCGTCTCCGGAGGTGGTGGACACCATCACGGCGGCGATGGTCGCGGCAGCCGCGGCACACGGGGATGGGTGCGAGTTCGAGGTTGCATCGTGAACGCCCTCTTCTCCCGCCTTTTCGCCGCGGCCGAGCGCCGAAGTGCTGCCGGTCTGGACCGCAGTGACCTCGTGCTCGACGGACTCGACCTCGCCTCGAACGACTACCTCGGACTCTCGGCGCATCCGCTGGTGCGTGCCGCAGCGATCGAGGAGATCGAACGCAGCAGCACCTCGGCCAGCGCATCGCGACTCGTCACCGGAACCACACACGTCCATCACCGATTGGAAGCTGCTCTGGCCGAACGGCTGCGGCTCCCTGCGTGTGTGACCTTCTCCAGCGGTTATCTGGCTAACATCGCCGCCGTCACTGCTCTGGCCGGTCCTGATACTCTCATCATCTCCGACGCCCACAACCATGCGTCACTCATCGATGCCTGCCGGCTGGCAAAAGCTCCGACGAGCATCGTCGCCCACAACGACTTGGACGCCGTTGAAGCCGCTTTGGCTGGTCGTCAGCAGTCAGAGGCGCTTGTCGTCGTCGAATCGGTGTACTCCGTCTTCGGTGACACCGCGGACCTGCCCTGTCTTCTTGACCTCTGCGTTCGTTACGACGCTCTGCTGCTCGTCGACGAAGCCCACGGGATCGGTGTGACCGGCGCCGAGGCAGCCGCCGGAATGGGGGGCGGCCGCCGCGGTGAGCGAATTCCGCGACCGCCTCGTGGTCACCGCAACGCTGTCGAAAGCGCTCGGCTCCCAGGGAGGGGCTGTGCTGGGAGCCGGTCTCGTCCGTGATGCTGTGGTCAACACGGCTCGTACCTTCATCTTCGACACCGGTCTTTCCCCTGCCATTGCGGCCGCAGCGCGTGCCGCTCTCGACCTCGTTACCGCTGAGCGGGTGGCGTCGATGAAGGCGGCCCGCGCACAACTGGCAGCCGTACTTGATGTGCCGGTCCCGGCCGGTGCCGTGCTGTCCGTTCCCATGCCGAGTCCGGAATCAGGCGTCCGGGCGCGCGAACTGCTGTGCGAGGAGGGCATCCTCGTCGACTGTTTCCGCCCACCTTCGGTGCCCGACGGCATCACGCGTCTGCGGCTGACAGCTCGTGCCGGACTCAGCCCTGGGGAGCTGGCCTATGCCTGTGAGCCCATTCGGGCGATCACCGAAATCTGCGCTGCAGAGTCGGCGGCATGATCCCGCGCTTTCTGCTCGTCACGGGAACGGACACCGGCGTCGGCAAGACCATCGCCACCGCGGCGCTGGCCGCGGCACTGAATGCGGCTGGACGTCGAGTGATCATGTGCAAGCCGATCCAGACGGGGCGTATCAGGGCCGACGATCCTGAACGTGAGCAGCTCGAGTCCGATTACAGCGACGTCGTCACAGAATCCGACGCGGAGGCAGTGGCTCGGCTGACCGGCATCCATGCGTTCACGAACACCACCCTCCGCCTGCCGATGGCTCCGGTTCCCGCCGCCAAAGCCGAATGGGACGGGTTCAAGTCGGTCGACGACAAATCAGCTGATGCCAAATCAGCCGACCCATGGCCAGCAGACCCTGAGTCAGTCGATGATGAGTCAGCTGGCGCTGTACGACCCGTTCCGGACTTTTCAGGAGCCGACAGAGTCTCGAATCTGCCGAGCGCGGCCGAGCATGTGGACTTCATACGTAGGGCACTGGCACGAACCGATGCCGACCATGTCCTCGTCGAAGGGTCCGGGGGAGTCCTCGTCGACTTCGGAGGGCTGACCCTCGCCGACATCGCAGCCGGACTGTCGGAAGGAGAAAACTCGGTCGGTGCCGCCATCGTCGTCCGCTCACGCCTAGGGACTCTCAACCACACTGCTCTCACCGCTGAAGCCCTTGAGAGACGGCGGGTTTCGACCACCGGCATCATCATCGGTTCGTGGCCCGAAAAGGCGTCTCCGGTTGACCGTGACAATTGGGCTGCACTGTCGGCGATGGCGCCTGTCCTCGGAGCGATTCCCGCCGGGGTCGGAGACAGGCTCGATCGGAACGAGTTCACTGCCCGGGCACCTGGGTGGCTGCGGCTGTCCTGATCGCAGAGGCGGTGAAGGAATCAGCCTGGTCCTCGCTGCGAAACGTCGCAGGTCAGCTCAAATATCTCTGGTCCCCCCAGTGGGACTCGAACCCACACTGAATCGATTTTAAGTCGACTGCCTCTGCCGATTGGGCTATAGGGGGAATGCTCAGAACACACTTTATCGGCAAAGCCCGGCCACCGCGATCTGAGACATTCCGCGGACAATCCGGGCACACGGCTAACCTGGAACGATGACGACGAGCGGACCCACCCGGCAGGCCTGGGTGATCCTCGTCGTCGGTGTCCTCACACAGATGGCGGCGACCATCGCGATCGCCGGACCCGCCTTCCTCATCCCGTACATGCACTCCGACCTCGGGTTCACCCTCACCCAGGCCGGCACCGTCGCCGCCGCTCCGAGCTTCGGTCTCATCCTCACCCTCATCGCCTGGGGCGCATTCGCCGACCGCTTCGGCGAACGACTGGCGATGACTTTGGGGATCGGGCTGACGGCTGTGTTCTCGGCCGCCGCTGTCCTCGTCGTCGACTCGCCGATCTGGATGGTCATCGTCATCGCTGCCTCCGGTGCTGCCGCCGCCTCCGTGAATTCGGCGTCCGGTCGCGTCGTCATGGGGTGGTTCCCCCGCCACCGCCGCGGATTGGCCATGGGCATCCGCCAGATGTCCCAGCCCCTGGGCACGAGCGTGGCCGCCGTGACCATCCCGGGGATCGCCACGGCCGGCGGATTCCCCGCCTACCTGTGGTTCGTCGCCGCGGTGACCGGGGCGCTCGCCCTCATCTGCTTCGCCCTCATCCGCAACCCACCGGACCCGACCCCCACCCGCACCGAGGTGGTCGAACTCGACCAGGACACCTATCCCCAGACGACGCGCACCGATGGCACCGAACCGGGCACCACCTCGGTGGGAGCGGGGAAGCCCAGCACCGCCTCGGCGATCAATCCCTACCGCAGCGATTCCTTCCTGTGGCGCATCCACGCTGTCTCCGCGCTCCTCGTCGTCCCGCAGTTCGCGTTCTCCACCTACGGACTCGTCTGGCTCATCGTCGTCCAAGGGATCGGGGCGGGCACCGCCGGAGCGATCGTTGCGATCGCGCAGCTCGTCGGCGCTGTCGGTCGAATGGTTGTCGGCGCGCTCTCCGACCGCACGGGATCCCGAGTGGGCCTCATGCGCATCGTCGCCGTAGCGTCCGTGATCGTCGTGGTCGCCATCGCCGTCCTGTCGCTGACACAGCTGCCCGCCGCCGCCGCCGTCGTCTTCGTCCTCGCCTCTGCTGTGTCGGTGGCCGACAACGGTCTGGCCTTCGCCTCGGTGGCCGAAGCCGCCGGACCGCGGTGGTCAGGCAAGGCGCTGGGAGCCCAGAACACGGGACAGTTCGTCATGTCGGCTCTGCTCGGTCCCGGATTCGGTGCCCTGGTGACGGCCTTCGGCTATCCGCTGTCCTTCGGACTCATCACGCTGGCCCCACTTCTGAGCGTCGGAATCATCCCGCGACGCGACGTGGATCGCATAACCTGATATTCATCTCGGCACAGTATCGTGTACGAGGCACACTCAGGTGTCGACAGTGAAAGGGAAGGATCTCGTGAACAGTCTGTTCCAAGACAATCTGCGGGAGTACATCGACAAACTCCGCCTCGAAGGCTACGCCGTCGCGGACAGCCAGACGACGGATCCGCACCTGATCGACCCCATGGGCCGGGCCGTCGAAACGTGGCGGGAAGGGTACCCGTACGACGAACAGTTGGACCGCGAAGAATACGAACTCGAGAAGTACAGACTGCAGGTCGAACTGCTGAAATTCCAATACTGGGGTCAGGACACGGGCGCCAAACACGTCATCGTCTTCGAAGGTCGTGACGCCGCCGGCAAGGGCGGAACGATCAAACGCTTCACCGAACACCTCAATCCGCGTGCCGCCCGCGTCGTCGCACTCAACAAACCCTCTGACCGCGAAGCCGGCCAATGGTACTTCCAGCGCTATATCTCCCACTTGCCCACGAGCGGGGAGATCGTCATGTTCGACCGTTCCTGGTACAACCGGGGCAATGTCGAGCGGGTCATGGGATTCTGCACCGACGACGAGTACGAGACCTTCATGGAACAGGCCCCCGTATTCGAGAAGATGCTCATCGACTCCGGAGTCCACGTCACGAAGTTCTGGTTCTCCGTGACCCAGCGAGAGCAGCGGACCCGGTTCGCGATCCGTCAGATCGATCCGGTGCGGCGGTGGAAGCTCTCTCCGATGGACCTCGAGTCCCTCGATCGCTGGGACGACTACACGAAGGCGAAGGAAGAGACGTTCCGCCGCACGGATACCGATCACGCTCCGTGGATCACGATCAAGAGCAACGACAAGAAGCGCGCCCGCCTCAATGCGATGCGCTACTTCCTCAATCAGTTCGACTACGCGGACAAAGACCGATCGGTCGTCTATGAAGCCGACCCGCTGCTCGTCCGTCGCGGCCGCGACGCCGTCGACGACTGATTCCGGACAGAAATTCGGCCGGGTGGAAGGGGAAAGACCACCCGGCCGGAACCGTGGAGCGGGACTCGAACCCACTGTGCAGTGACGCGCTGCTCTGCCGCCCGAACCGAAGCGTCGCCCGAACCGGAGCGCCGCCAGGAGCCGGACCGCCGGCGCGGAGTGAAGAAGAATCAGACTTCTGCTGCGGCATCCTTCCGTGCCCTGCGCAGCGCACGGCGCTTCTTGTGACCGGTGAAGCTGAGCAGGAAGAGAACGATCGCCATGAGCACGAACAGCCCGCCGGCGGCGATGCCCGCATCGACCCAGAACTGGGGCGGGAAGAGGCGGATGAGCGAATCATCGGCGTAGAACTCCCACGTCCCATCGGCGAAGAACACCCTGTGGAACCCGCGGAAGAAGCTGTCCCATCCGAGCACGGCGACGACGGCGACGGCGGCCATGAAGATGATGCTGAAGATCGACCCCAGACGCACGCCCGCGTGGATGCCCGATCCGTTCTTGCGGCACATGTAGATGCCGAAGAGCACGGACCCGATGATCCCGACGAGCGCCACAAGGTAGAGCAGTGAGATCAGACCCTTGACGTCAGCCATGTGGCTGAGCTCGTCGGAGATGAAGATCGGCTCCCCGTTGGGCATGATGATATCGGCGAGGTAGCGCCGGGAATCGAAGTTGTGCAGGTAGTCGATGACATAGGTCCCGTAGTGCTCACGGTCGGCGGCACTGAAACCGAACTGATCGGCCGGGAACCCGGGCCGGAAGTACTCGAATTTGAGGAAGATCCCCGAGGCGACGAAGCGCACCCCCAGGGCCAGCAGGACGAAAGGGGTGGCGATCATGATCCAGATCGTGCCGATGACATCGAGCACCGACCGACGGCGCTCGGGCACGTCGGGGTCGCGGACATCGGTCGACGTCGCCGCCCTCGACACCGCTGCCCAATCGGCTTCGCTCATCACCGCGGTGCGCGCATTCTGAGGCACCTCGCGGGTGGCCCCGGCATCGGTCGAGGCTGATGCCCCGGCAGTCGATGCAGCGGCGGCCGAATCCGTGCCGGCGGACTTCTGCGCAGCGTTCTGCTCGGCGGCACGCGTGCTCGCGGTCGCGGGCTGGGAGTGCGGATTCGTCGAACGGGCGGGAGTCACCCTCACCGGACCCGTCGAGGGCTTCGCGTCCGCGGAACGCTCAGGGGCATCCTCTGCGATGGGATCCGTGATCGGATCGAACGCTTCGGTGTCGGTCGAGGGATCATTGGCCGCCTCCAGAGGGGTCTGCGACTGCTTATCGGCAGCACTGGCAGACCCTGAACTCATCCGCCTGCTCAGGAGGTCTTCGGTCTCGTTCTTCTCGTCTCTGGACACATCCCCATTGTCAGCGACCACCGGGTCCAAGCGGGGGAGGACACGCCACGGCGTCCGATTTCACCGGGTCGCTAGCCGAGCAGGGCGGCGACGATGACGAGAGCCGGAACGGACAGGACCGTGGTGATGAACACGGCATCGCGCATGAGTGCCTCGGATTGTCGGTATTGCATCGAGTAGATGTAGACGTTCTGTGCGGTCGGCAGGGCCGAGGTCACGACGATGGCGAACAGGTCGATCCCGGAGTAGCCGAGCAGGGGACCGCCGATGGCCCAGGCGATGACCGGCTGGGCGATGAGTTTCGTGCCGGTGATGTAGCTCAGCTGTGCGCGGCTGCCCTTGACGGGGATTCCCCATCCGTCCTTGAGTGAGATTCCGAAGGTCAGCAGGGCGCCCGGCACGGCCGTGGCGCCGATCATGTCGATGGGTTCGAAGACGAACCGCGGCAGTTCGAAACCCGTCGCCGAGGCGGCCACTCCGGCTGCGGCACCGAGGACGATGGGATTCTTGAGCACTTGGAGGATCGCGGAATACCAGTGCGAATCATGCTGCTTCTTCCCGGCCCCGTCGAGCACGGCCATGCCGATGGGGGCGAGGACGAGCAGCTGGAAGAGCAGGACCGGGGCGACGTAGCCGATGTCATGGAGGACATAGGCGGCGATCGGAATGCCGAGATTGCCGATGTTGACGTAGCTGGTCGCCCACGCGGAGAACATCGCTTCCCCGGTGTTGCGTCTCCGGATCCACTTGGTGAGGACGAAGAGGGCGGCCCCGACGATGAGCGCCGACCCGCCGGTGGCGAAGAGGGCGGTGTTGAAGATCAGCCCGAGGTCGGTATCGGCGACGGTGACATAGAGCAGAGCCGGGGTGCCGGCGTAGAAGACGAGCTTCGCGATGACCTGCTGGCCGTGGGGTCCGAGAACACCGGAGCGGCCGAGGATGAACCCGACCAGAATGACTCCGGCGATGACGGCGAAACCTTCGGATACGGCCAGCATGGGCTGTTCGGGCCCTCGCTTCCTGCGTCAGGGTCGGTCGGTGTCAGTTCGGGACGGTGTGCCGGTCCGGGAAAGTCGGGGTCAGCGTCGGACGGTCGGGGTCAGTCCGCCTCGGCGATATCGGAGACGACATAGGACGCTGCGGCGCTGACCGCACTGACGGCGAACACGGCCGGCCACGCACCGATCTTCTTCGCCAGGGGATGGGAGGCGCCGAACCCGCCGAGGTAGGCCACGCTCAGTCCGGTGGCGGCCGGCCAGCCCTTCTTCACATACCAGGAGCGGGCTGCGTAGGCGCCTGCGGCGGCGAGGACGACTCCGCCGAGGGGGCGGATCCCGGTCTCGCGGGCGGTGAGGAAACCGCCGATGAGGCCGACGGCGACGAGCGGGGCGGTGGAGACTTCGCGTGCATCCTTCATACGGACCAGTTTAGGCGTGCAGGTCATCGGCTCGGACGGCGGTCTCATAACGAGGAACGCCGATGCGGCGTCTTGATGATCACAGCAGTGAGATCTTGATGACCGAGGCGATGCTGATGACCGCGATGAGGCACACCGAGGCGGTGAGGAAGGCCACGGCCCAGGGAGTCGGGCGGCTGCGTTCGGCCTGGATCGAGACAGAACCGAGCCGGTAGCGCCTGACCTGCATGGACAGTGCCGCGATGGCCAGTCCGATGCACACGACGAAGACGGCGACCGACCAGCCTCCGAAGACATGGATGAAGCGCATGAAGATGAGACTGACGACGGTCATGGTCAGACTCGTGCGCAGCCATGACTGCGTGGTGCGTTCGGGCTGCAGGCCCGGATCGGGGTGCGGCAGCGGCCGGGGCCGACGAGGTCCCGGCGGGCGCGGTCGCGGAATGCGAGGACTCATCGCAGCAGGCCGGCGAACACCAGGACGAGCAGACCCGCACCCAACGCCGAGGCGAGGCTGACGATGGGAATGATGAGCGGCAGCGGCAGGGAGGTCTTGCGCCGCATCGCCGATTCGATGCGGTGCCAGCGGAACGCGGCACCGGCGGCGAGGATGAACCCGATGACCATGAGCACGATCGACAGGGTCGCCCGCAGACCGGTCGAGAAGATCTCCGAGGTGAAGGCCTCGACGGCGATGCCGCCGCCGATGAAGGCCAGGGCGGTGCGGATCCAGGACAGGAAGGTCCGTTCGTTGGCCAGGGTGAATCGCGGATCGGGGTCGACGCCGTCGGGGAAGACCCGACGGGCGATGCGGCTGCGGGAGTCCTGCGAAGAATTGTTCTCACTCACCCTTCGAGGATAGCGGTAGACGGTGTGCGGCATGTGTGGAACCCTGAGCTCATGGGCGACGACGAGTCGATGAAGTCCTTCCTGCAGCAGTCCCTTCACCGAGGCCGGACGAACCTGCGGTGGAAGCTGTCCGGACTCGACGAAAGGTCACTGAGGTGGCCGCGCACCCCGACCGGCTTCAACCTCCTCGGCGCACTCAAACACATGGCGCAGGTCGAGATCGTCTACTTCGGCGACACCTTTGGCCGCGCCTGGCCGAATCCCGACGAGCTCGTCACCGACGCCGACATCGACCTCGACCCACAGGCCGACTGGTGTGCGACCGAATCCGAGACGACCGAATATCTGCTCGACCTCTCCTCCCGAGTCGCCGATTTCGCTGATGAGACCATCGAGTCACTCAGGCTCGATTCGCCGGGGCGGGTGCCGCATTGGCCGAATGGCCGCGACGAGACCACCCTGGGACAGATCATGGTCCACGTCCTCGTCGATCTCACCCGGCACGTGGGCCAGATCGACATCATCCGGGAAGGCTTCGACGGTGCCGCCGGACTCTCCGAGGCGGCTCCGAACCTGCCGCAGGACTTCGATCAGGATGCGTATCTCGAACGCCTGGCCAGCATCGCCGACCGGTTCTGAGCAGGAACGCTGCGCGTCATTCCGAGGCGGACCGTCGTGAGAGGCGACTGGTGAGACGCCGCTGAGACGAAAGCGCGGTTGTCACCTATCATGACTGAGGAAATACGGAGACCGCTGCGTCGCCGGTGTGTGGGAGAGCCTGATGAGCGACCCCCGACCACATCGTGAGACTGTGCGCGGCCGAAGACGAAAGCGAAAGACACCATGAGTGAGCAGTCGAACGGTTCCGGCCCCGGCGACGCGGGTGATGCGGGTGATGCGGAGACCGTTTCGGGAATCGAAGAGGCCTCGGGCCCGGCCAAATGGAAGGTCATCGGTCCCGGCCTCGTCGTCGCGGCCACGGGTGTCGGAGCCGCCGATATGGTGGCGACCCTGGTGGCCGGCAGCCAGTTCGGCTACGGACTGCTGTGGGCGGTGATCGTCGGCGTCATCCTCAAGATCGTTCTCGTCGAAGGCGCCGGCAGGTTCAGCCTCGCGACCGGTAAGACGATCTTCGAAGGCTGGCGATCGCTCGGCCGCTGGACCACATGGTATTTCGGTCCTTACATCATCATCTGGGGCTTCGTCTACGGGGCCACCGCGATGAGCTCGGCGGCACTGCCGCTGGCCGCGCTCTTCCCCGGGATCAACCTGACAGTATCGTCGGTGCTCATGGGCCTGGCCGGCTTCGCCATGGTGTGGTTCGGCCGTTACGCCGTGTTCGAGAAGATCACCGCCGTCCTCGTCGGAATCATGTTCATCACCGTCGTGGGGCTGGCGATCATCGCCGCCCCGAACATTCCCGACATGCTCACCGGTCTGATCCCGATCATCCCCGAGGGCGGCGTGATCTACACCCTTGCGCTCGCCGGAGGAGTCGGCGGCACCATCACGCTGGCCGCCTACGGCTACTGGCTGCGCGAGAAGGGCTGGCACACCCCGAAGTGGATGAAGGTGATGCGCATCGACAACTCGATGGCGTACGTGATGACCGGCATCTTCGTCATCGCCATGCTCGTCGTCGGTGCCGAGGTCGTCCGTGCCGCGGGAGTCTCGATCTCCGCCGAGGACAAGGGGCTGCTCGACCTCGCCGACGTCCTCAAGGCCCGCTACGGCGAGGTCGTGGGCATAGGATTCCTCGTCGGCTTCTGGGCCGCGTCCTTCTCCTCGATCATCGGCGTCTGGAACGGTGTGTCCCTGATGTTCGCCGATTTCTGGGGGCATATGCGCAAGAAGCCGGGCGGGCACCCCGACACCCTGACCGGCGGCAAGTACTTCAAGTTCTATGTGCTGTGGCTGACGTTCCCGCCGATGCTGCTGTTCATCCTCGGCAAGCCGATCGGGCTGATCCTCGCCTACGGCGTCCTCGGTTCGCTGTTCATGCCGTTCCTGGCCATCACCCTCCTCGGGCTGCTCAACGGCAAGAAGATCCCGAAGGAATGGGCGAACAAGCTGCACACGAACGTCGCCCTGGCGATCACCGCACTGCTGTTCATCATCCTCGGCATCCAGCAGCTCTACTCGGCGCTGGCACCGCTGTGGGGCGGCGGAAGCTGACCTGGACTCTGCCCGGCCGTCGGCCTCTGCTGCGGGGTTGCCGCTAAGCTGGGAGACGCAATGGCAGAACAGAACCCGACCCCGTCGACCACTCCAGCGAACACGAATCCGGGACGGCCGCCTCGGCGCGGGAAGAACGGACGTGGGCGCGCGTCTCAGCGACGCAGAACCACGGCAGCGCACCATCAGCAGCGCCGGGCCCGGCTCAAGGACGCCCGCGCGGCTCATCCGGTCACCGTCTCCTACCCCGAGGATCTGCCGGTCACCGCGGCGAAGGATGAGATCGCCGAGGCGATCCGGGACAACCAGGTCGTCATCATCGCCGGTGAGACGGGATCGGGAAAGACCACACAGCTGCCGAAGATCTGCCTCGACCTCGGCCTCGGGATCGACGGACTCATCGGCCACACCCAGCCTCGGCGCATCGCCGCCCGGACCGTGGCCGAGCGCATCGCCGACGAGCTCGACGAAGAACTCGGCAGCACCATCGGCTATCAGGTGCGGTTCACTGCGCATGTCGCCGACTCCACCCGGGTGAAGGTGATGACCGACGGCATCCTGCTCTCCGAGCTCTCGCGGGACAAACTGCTGCGCGACTATGAAGTCATCATCATCGACGAAGCCCACGAACGCAGCCTCAACATCGACTTCCTCCTCGGCTACCTCAAGGAAGTCCTCGACAAACGTCCCGATCTCAAAGTCATCATCACCTCGGCGACGATCGACCCCGAATCGTTCTCCGCTCACTTCGACGACGCTCCGATCATCTCCGTCGAAGGCCGCACCTTCCCCGTCGAGGTCCGGTACCGGCCGCTCGGGGACGATCCTGCCGATGACGATGTCGACGGTCCCGGCGAATCCGGGAACTACGAGACCGGAGTCGAGGAGCAGACGGATGGAATCATCGCCGCCGTCGACGAACTCGCCGCCGAGGACCCCGGTGACATCCTCGTCTTCCTCTCCGGTGAACGCGAGATCCGTGACACCGCCGATGCCCTGACCGACCACCTGCGCAGACGCCCGCGGATGAGCAGCTGGGAGGTCGTGCCGCTGTTCGCCCGACTCTCGGCCGGCGAGCAGCAGAAGGTCTTCCAACCGCATTCGCGACCTCGGATCGTCCTGGCCACGAACGTCGCCGAGACCTCGCTGACGGTGCCCGGAATCAAATACGTCATCGATGTCGGCACCGCCCGCATCTCCCGCTATTCCAATCGCACCCGAGTGCAGCGACTGCCGATCGAACGGATCTCCCAAGCCAGTGCGAACCAGCGCAAGGGCCGCTCGGGGCGCACCAGCGACGGTATCTGCATCCGGCTGTACTCGCAGGACGACTTCGAGTCGCGGCCCGAATTCACCGATCCCGAGATCCTGCGCACGAACCTCGCCAGCGTCATCCTGCAGATGGCCTCACTGGGATTCGCCTCGAGTGATCAGGAGATCCTCGACTTCCCGTTCCTCACCCCGCCGGAGGCCAGAGCCGTCCGCGACGGACGCACGATGCTCACCGAACTCGGGGCGCTGACCAGCGACTCTGCCGGGAAGATCCACGTCACCGAGATCGGTCGGAAACTCACCGTGCTGCCGATCGACCCCCGCTTGGCCCGGATGGTCATCGCCGGCGCGGAGGCCGGCTGCGGGGGAGAGGTCACCGTCATCGTCGCCGCACTGTCCATCCAGGACCCCCGGGAACGACCGGCCGAATTCCGCGCCGCAGCTGATGACAAGCACGCCCGGTTCACCCACCGGGGCAGTGATTTCCTGTCCTACCTCAACCTGTGGAACTACCTGCAGAGCCTGCAGGCGGACATGGGATCCTCGAAGTTCCGTCGGCGCTGCAAGGACGAGTTCCTCAACTTCGTACGCATCCGCGAATGGCAGGATCTCGTCGGACAGCTGCGCTCCCTGCTCGGCTCCGCAGGGATCAGGATCGACAAATCCGTCTGGCGGCCGGGCGACGACGCGACGTCCGACGAGACGGACCTCGACGGTGACGGCGGCAAGGCGAATCCTGCTGAGTCCGGTGACGGTTCCGACCGTATTCGCGGCGGTCGGGGCGGAGGACGTGCTCAAGGCCGACGCGGCGCGAACGGCACAATCGGATTCGCCGAACTCAGCGCCGCCAAACGCAGCGCGAAGAAGCGAGGAGCGACCGGGCCGGCCGGGGACACCGGGAAGCAGGTCGCGGCCGCGAAACTCGACCCGCATGCCGCCGCCATCCACCGGTCCCTGCTCACCGGTCTGCTGACGATGATCGGTTCACGGTCGGAGCGGCACAAGGACTATCAGGGTGCGCGCGGCACACGCTTCGCGATCTTCCCCGGATCCGGACTCTTCAAGGTCAATCCGGACTTCGTCATGGCCGCCGAACTCGTCGAGACCTCCCGCCTGTGGGCACGCACCGTGGCCGCGATCGACCCGGACTGGGTCGTCGAAGCCGCCGGTGATCTGGTCACCCGCCGACATTCCGACCCGCACTGGTCGACGAAGGCCGGCGCGTCGATGGTGTACGAGAAGATCTCCCTCTACGGGGTCACACTCGTCAGCGACCGCCGTGTCGGCTACGGCACCATCGACGCCGAGGCCGCCCGGGACGAGTTCATCCGCAAGGGTCTCATCGAAGGCGACTGGCACGAACGCTTCGGCTTCCTCGACCACAACGCGGCCGTCATCGACGAGGCCGAAGATCTGGCATCGCGGACACGGAACCGTCGGGTGCTCGACCAAGACGATGCCCTGTACGAATTCTTCGCTGAACGGATTCCGGCGGGGATCACCTCGGCGGCGGATTTCCGGGGATGGTGGAAGAAGCAGAAACGACGGGACGCGCACCTGCTCGACCTCACCACCTCGGTGCTGCTCAGCGACGACAGCGAGGAACTGACCGCCTCGGTGGCCTCGGACTTCCCGATGGAATGGGAACTGACCGATGGCTCGCGGGCGAAGCTGCGCTACTCGTTCGACCCCGGCAGCACCGAGGACGGGGTGACCGTGGAAATCCCCGCCGAGGCGGTGCCCGCGGTCGACGCGGACGAATTCAGTTGGCAGGTCCCGGGCCTGCGCGAAGAACTCGTCGCCGCCTATATCCGGTCGCTGCCGAAGAACAAGCGTCGCTACTTCGTTCCCGCTCCCGACGTCGCCCGCGAGATTCTGCCGGCGCTCACCCCGTACCACGGAAGCCTGCCGGAGGTGCTCGCCGCGTATCTGAGCGAACGCGCCGGCGGGGGAGGGCTGAACGACCTCGTGCCGATCACGGTCACCGCCGACGATTTCGACCGATCGCGGATTCCCGCTCATCTGCGGCTGACCTTCCGAGTCGTCGATGGAAAGAAGACCGTCGGACTCGGCGAGGACCTGAGCGCACTGACGACGAAGGCCACACCGCAGGTGCGCAAGGCCCGCCAGAAGCAGAGCGCGTTCACCCCGAAGACGGGGCTGACGGACTGGTCGTTCGGTGAACTGGCCGACCCCGATCAGGCCGCAGCCGGCGTGATTCCGGGGCTTGCCGACCGTACGAATTCGGTGGACTTGGTTGCCTTCGACACCGCTGCGCAGGCACGCCTGGCCACGCGAGAGTCGATCATCACCCTGCTGGGCCGGCACACTGCTGATGCTCTGAAGTACCTGCAGGACGGGCTGACCACTCAGGAGAAGCTCATCCTCGCCGGTCATCAGAAGACCGCCGACGAGCTGCTGGTCGGACTGATTCGAGTGGGGATCCGCGGACTCGTCGCCGACCGGTTGGGGCCGGCCGAAACGTCATGGGTGGCCACCGCCGATGAGTTCGCGCAGCTGCGCATGGACGTCGACGCCGAGCTGCCGCTGACCTGTTCGACGCTGCTGCCGTCCCTGATGAAGGCGCTGAAGGCGGCGACCGAGCTCGACAAGCTCGTCTCGAAAGCCTCCTCGTTGGCAATCCTGTCGAACCTCGCCGATGTGCAGGCGTGGAGGGCCTCCCGGACGACGGCAGGCGCCATTGCGGCGATGACTCCGCAGATGCTGCGCGAGCTGCCCCGCTGGGTGCAGGCCGAAGTGGTGCGCATCGGCGGAATGCAGGACTCGCCGATCCGTGACAAGCAGCTCATGGATCGAGTCACCGGCTGCAGCAGCGATGTGGTCAAGAAGATCGGCAACCGCTTCCCGGCACTGGCGAGGGCCGAGTGGTCGCAGCTGATCGTGTCTCTGCCCACCGAGTGGGTCGAGGTCGTCGTGATGGCCGAAGAGCTGCGCGTCTCACTGTTCGCGAACTCGCTGGGCACGGCACATCCGGTGTCGGAGAAGCGCATCGCGAAGGCTCTCGCCCAGCTCTGAGCAGACCATTTCTCACCGGCAGCTGCCGCCGGGGCCCGCGAACGTCAGACGTCGGCGAAGAAGCCGCTGAAGAGCCACCACAGCGGCAGAGCTCCGGCGGCAAGAAGGGTCGCGACACTCCACCAGAGGCGCCACTTCCACGTGCGACGGCGGGTGCCGATGAAGAGGAACGCGAGATAGAAGATGAGGCAGAAGGCTCCCGAGAGGCTCAGCAGCACCATTCCGGCCGCCTCGCCGCCGGAGGTGCCGAGATCGAAGAGGTACTTCGTCGTCTGCGCTATCTGCCAGGAGAACCAGATCGCCGCGCACAGCAGCGGGACGCCCAGGACTCCCGCGACGATGAGCGGCAGGGCCTTGAGCCACCGTTCCTTCGGCTCCGAACGGCCAGCATATTCGACGAATTCCTCAGACATCGCCCCCAGCATATGGGCCGATTCCGACAGGACGCTGGACGCAACGCTGACCGGCGGACCCGGCCTCGGCCACTGTGACTGAACGGACACGCCGGAGCGGGGCGAAGAACGATAGGATATTGCGGTGACTTCTGGCCAGTATTCCGACAAGGACATCCGACACGAGGCGTCCCGCCGCCGCACGTTCGCTGTCATCTCGCACCCCGACGCGGGCAAATCGACGACCACCGAGGCGCTCGCCCTCCACGCCCGTGCCATCGGCCAGGCAGGAGCCACCCATGGCAAGGCCGGTCGCCGTGCCACCGTCTCCGACTGGATGCAGATGGAGCAGGACCGCGGAATCTCGATCTCCTCGGCTGCTCTGCAGTTCGAGTACCGCGACGCCGTGTTCAACCTCGTCGACACCCCCGGCCACGCCGACTTCTCCGAGGACACCTACCGTGTGCTCTCCGCCGTCGACTGCGCCGTCATGCTCATCGATGCCGCCAAGGGCCTCGAGGCGCAGACGATGAAGCTCTTCGAAGTCTGTGCCCACCGCAATATCCCGATCATCACGGTCGTCAACAAATGGGACCGTCCCGGCCTCGACGCGCTCGAACTCATGGACGAGGTCCAGCAGCGCACCGGCCTCCTGCCCACCCCGATCACCTGGCCCGTCGGCCAGTCCGGCGACTTCCGCGGAGTCCTCGACCGCGCCAGCGGCGAGTACACGAAGTACACCCGCACTGACGGAGGCGCCACGATCGCCGGTGAGGACACGTACACCCACGAGGCGGCTGCCGACCTCGAAGGCGATGCCTGGACGACCGCTGTCGATGAGTCCGATCTGCTGGAGATGGAGGACCAGAACCATGACCAGGAGACCTTCCTGGCGGGCAAGTCGACCCCGGTGATGTTCGCCTCGGCCGTGCTCAACTTCGGCATCCACAAACTCCTCGACCTCCTCGTCGACCTCGCCCCAGCGGCAGAGGCACGCCTGGACAAGAACGACGAACCGCGTCCCGTCGACGAACCGTTCTCCGGTTTCGTCTTCAAGGTCCAAGCCGGAATGGACTCGAACCACCGCGACCGGCTCGCCTACATTCGCGTCTGCTCGGGAGTCTTCGAACGCGGAACCGTGCTCACCCACGCCAGCACCGGCAAACCCTTCGCCACGAAGTACGCTCAGCAGGTCTTCGGCCGCGACCGCGACGTCGTCGACGAAGCGTTCCCCGGCGATGTCGTCGGATTGGTCAACGCCTCCGCGCTGCGCGTCGGTGATTCCCTCTACCTTGATAAGAAGGTCGAGTTCCCCGGAATCCCGACGTTCTCTCCCGAGCACTTCATGGTCATTCGCGCCAAGGATTCTTCGAAGTACAAGCAGTTCCGCCGCGGCATCGAACAGCTCGACCACGAAGGTGTCATCCAGGTGCTGCGTTCCGATCTTCGCGGTGACCAGGCGCCCGTGCTCGGGGCGGTCGGCCCCATGCAGTTCGAAGTGGCCGAAGACCGGATGACCAACGAATTCAACGCTCCCTGCACCCTGGAGCGTCTGAACTTCTCCCTCGCCCGACGCACCACAGCCGAATGCGTGCCGACCCTGGCCCGGGAGCGCTCGGTCGAGGTCCTCCACCGTTCCGACGGAGAGCTGCTGGCGCTGTTCTCCGACCGGTGGCGGCTGCAGGGCGTGCAGAAGAACCACCCCGACCTGGTCCTCGAACCTCTGGTCGTCAGCTGAGACGAGCGCCGCTGCGAACGGATGCCGGTATCCGGCATTTTGACGCGGACATTATTATGGATAGTTGGGGCCGAAGCGAAGCCCCGCAGGGCCAACCGCCCGTGTGGGACCCTCCCGCCGCTCGGTGAAACCCGTACAGACAAAGGAGAATTGTGGGAACGAAATCGATTCGAGTCGCGATTGCCGGACTGGGCAACTGCGCCTCGTCCCTGATCCAAGGCGTGGAGTACTACCGGAACGCGTCGCCCGGGACGAAGGTTCCCGGCCTCATGCACGTGGAATTCGGGGATTATCACGTCGGTGACATCGATTTCGTTGCCGCCTTCGACGTCGACGGCAAGAAGGTCGGCGTCGACATCGCCGAGGCCATCACCGCCAGCGAGAACAACACCATCAAACTCGCCGACGTGGAGCCGACCGGCATCGAGGTCCTGCGCGGACCCACCCTCGACGGTCTCGGTGAGTACTACCGCGACACGATCGTCGAATCCGACCGTGAGGCCGTCGACGTGGTCAAGGCACTCAAGGACGCCGAGGCGGATGTCCTCGTGTGCTACCTGCCCGTCGGTTCCCAGGAAGCCGTCGAGTTCTACGCTCAGGCCGCCATCGACGCGAAGGTCGCCTTCGTCAACGCCCTGCCCGTGTTCATCGCCGGCACCAAGGAATGGGACGAGAAGTTCCGTGCCGCCGGTGTCCCGATCGTCGGTGACGACATCAAGTCCCAGATCGGTGCGACCATCACTCACCGTGTGATGGCGAAGCTGTTCGAAGACCGCGGCGTCGTCCTCGACCGGACCTACCAGCTCAACGTCGGCGGCAACATGGACTTCAAGAACATGCTCGAGCGTCAGCGCCTCGAGTCGAAGAAGATCTCGAAGACCCAGGCCGTGACCTCGAACACGTCGGCTCAGCTGTCCGACCGCGACGTCCACATCGGACCCAGCGACTACGTCGAATGGCTCGACGACCGCAAGTGGGCGTTCGTCCGCCTCGAGGGCCGCAACTTCGGCGACGCTCCCGTCTCCCTGGAATACAAGCTCGAGGTGTGGGATTCGCCGAACTCTGCCGGCGTCATCATCGACGCCGTGCGTGCGGCGAAGATCGGCCTCGACCGCGGAATCGGCGGAGCCCTCATCTCCGCCTCCTCGTACTTCATGAAGTCGCCGCCGGAGCAGAAGGACGACGACGCCGCCCACGAGGCCGTCGAAGCCTTCATCCGCGGCGACCTCGAACGCTGATCTCGCCGAGGCGGCCCACCCTCAGCCCGAGTGCTGCGCCGCCATCCGGCTGGCAGGGCGCCGACCGCAGACATCTGCGGTCGGCGCCCTGCCGCATTCACCAAGGTCGGTGAGTACGAGACCACACTGCCGCCTCGGCGGGGGACGGGTGCATCTGGCAGCCTCCGAACATCCGGAATATGAGATTCCCGCGACACAATGCTGATTGTCCATGAGTCTTGCCCCTTGAGGTGATCGCAGACACCTGGCTCAACGCATTCGCCAGCGCCACACCGACCGAGGAGAACTGATGTCGAGCACCACACCTGCGACCGCAGAGAAGAGGACCGACGGTTCCGAGCTGAGCTGGCTCATGCGCGTCCTCGTCATCATCGAGAAGGCCGGCAACAAACTGCCGCACCCGTTCTGGCTGTTCCTGTCGCTGGCGGTCATCGTCATGGTCCTCTCGGCGATCTTCTCGTCCACCGGTCTCAACGCCGTCAACCCGGCCACGGACGAGAAGGTGACGGTGACGAACCTCTTCGCCACCGAATCGCTGCGAGAGATCGTCGCGGGAGCGACGAACAACTTCGTCACCTTCCCACCGCTGGGACTCGTGCTCATCGTGCTCATCGGCGTGGCCGTGGCCGAACAGTCCGGACTCATTCCGGCGATGCTGCGCGGCACCATCGCCGGAGCCTCGCCGCGGTGGATCACGTTCATCGTCGCCCTGGCCGGAACCGCCGCGTCGATCGCCTCCGATGCGTCCTACATGATCATGATTCCCCTCGGCGGGCTCGCATTCAAAGCTGTCGGCCGCAATCCGCTGCTCGGCTGCCTCGTCGCCTATGCCGCGACCTCGGGAGGCTATTCGGCAGCGCCGATGGTCAATTCGCTCGACACGATCCTCGGCGGTCTCTCGACCTCGGCCGCGCAGATCATCGACGCGGACTACACCGTCAGCCCGGTCGCGAACTTCTACTTCAACTTCGTCTCCATGTTCGTCGTCGCCATCGCCGTGACCCTGGTGACCGAGCTGGTCCTGTCCAAGCGCGCCGACCAGATCGAACTCGACGAGGAGGCCGATGACGATCCGGACAGCTTCGACGTCAAGATGGCGCTCGACGCCACGGAGAAGCGCGGAATCGTCATCGCCGTCATCTCCATCGTCGTCTGTGCCGCAGTGCTGTTCGCCCTCGCCTGGCCCGCCGGATCGTTCCTCCGTGATGAATCCGGAGGCTTCGGCCCCGAATCGGGTCTGATGGCCGGAATCGCCGCGATCATCGGCTTCGGCTTCTTCATCGTCGGCATCGTCTACGGCTACGCCACCGGGTCGATCAAGCGCACCGCCGACATCCCCGAGATGATGGGAAAGGGTCTGCTGCCCTTCGTTCCGGTCATCGTCCTGTTCTTCGCGGCCAGCCAGTTCCTGGCCCTGTTCAAGATGTCCAACCTCGGTGAGATCCTCGCGATCAAAGGGGCGGAGGTCTTCGGGGCGCTCAACACCGGATCGTTCGTCATCCTGCTCGGCGGTTGGCTGCTCGTGGCGCTGGGTGCCCTGTTCCTCACCTCCGGATCGGGACTGTGGACGCTCATGGCCCCGGTGCTCGTGCCGATGTTCATGCTCTTGTCCATCGCCCCGGAGACCACTCAGGCGCTCTACCGCATCGGCGATTCGACGACGAACATCATCTCCCCGATGAGCCCGTACTTCGTCGTCGTCCTCGGCTTCGTCCAGCGGTACAAGAAGGATGCGGGCATCGGCACGGTGCTCTCCTTCACGATCCCGCTGTCCTTTTCCATGTTCGTCCTCTGGGGGCTGCTGTTCTTCATCTGGTGGTCCACCGGCATCCCCTGGGGCCCGGGCTCGGCCACCCACTACCAGATGGGCTGAACCGGTCACTCGATGAGCCGGTCCGGGAATTCTCGCGCATGATCGGGTGTTGCCCACCACAGCATCACGATCATGCAACGTCGGGCTCCGCAGGCTGGAATCCTCAGTTCCCGTCCAGACCGTCCGGTTAGACTGTGATCGTGAACGACTGATGCGCAGCTTCTCGGCTGTGCACATTCTGCTCAGATCGAAAGGATCTCGACCGTGAGTAACCCCATGATGAACCGGGCGATCAACCAAGGCGCCCAGGCCGGCCGCAACCAGCCGGTCATGTCCGATCAGGAACTCAACAACCTGTTCAACCAGCCGGCCGCCGAGAACCGCAACGCCGGACCCCAGGTCGCCGACCGCGCGATGACCTACGACGATGTGATGATGAAGACCGGAGTGCTCTTCGCCATCCTCCTCGCCGGAGCCGCCGTCGGCTGGTTCGTGCCGATGCTCGCCTTCCCGGCGATGCTCATCGCACTCGTGCTCGGCCTCGTCAACGCCTTCAAGAAGGAACCGAGCAAGGCCCTCATCATCGGCTATGCCGCGTTCGAAGGCGTCTTCCTCGGCGGCATCTCGTCCATGTTCGAGGCGGCGTTTCCCGGAATCGTCGTCCAGGCCGTGCTCGCCACGCTCTGCGTCTTCGGCGTCATGCTCGCCCTGTTCAAGTTCAAGGGTGTGCGCTACGGCTCGAAGATGATGAAGTTCATGATGATCGCTGTCGGCGGTTACGCGATCTTCTCGCTCATCAACTTCGGCATCGCCATGTTCACCGGCACCGGCGGCGCCCGCAGCGTCGAGGTCAACATCATGGGAATGACGTTCCCGCTCGGTGTCATCATCGGCATCGTCGCCACCGTGCTCGCCGCGATGACCCTGATCATGGACTTCCAGATGATCGAAGAGGGCGTCAAGCACAAGATCCCGGAGAAGTACTCCTGGATGTGCGCCTTCTCGCTCATGGTCACTCTCGTGTGGCTCTACATCGAGATCCTGCGCCTCATCTCCTACTTCAGAGACTGAGCGCAGCGCTGACCGCAGCTGCCAGGCCGGCTGCCGTCGATCGTTGAACGAAGGGCGGACCCCCGAGCGGGGGATCCGCCCTTCGTCATCTGCGCCGAGGCGGCCCTTCCCCGGCGCATGGCCGCGCGACAGTCCGGATTCCGGGGCCGAGACAACGGCCCGGAAGCCCTATCAGGAGACCATGACCGCCTGGGTGGGAGACACCTGAGCATCGGCTGATGTTCTGCCGCTGCACCGCTCGATGAGCACTATCATGAGTCCATGACCACAGCAGCGGCGGAACTCGAGACGGAGGTGCGTCGTCTGCGCATCCGGATCATCTCACTGACCACTGCCCAACTCGACGAGGCGGCCCCACCGGCAGCGAGCAGGCGTGCCGCCATTCGTGAGGCCCTGACCGAATTCTCGCAGGTCGGCTCCGAGGCCCGACCGGTGCCGGAGCTCGCCGATCAGAACCTGGCCGACCAGGTCGTCGTGCTCCTCGAACACGGTCTGCGTTCGGCTCGGACACTGCCCGAACCCGACCGTGAGAACCGCATCGACACCCTCACCGAGGCGGCCGTGCGGCTGCGTCGCACCCTGGCCTGAGAATGCGGACGGGGAAGGCATGATGGCGGGCTCCCGGCGCACGTGGCTGTCCGTGGTCACCGGGGTCGTCGCGACCCTCATCTACTTCGGCACCGCCGAACTCATCGCCCGCAGCCTGGACGTCGCATCAGCCCCGGCACTGCTCATCGGCCAAGCTCTCATCCCGCTGATGCCCACCGTGCTCATCAAGTCCGCGATCGCGGTCTTCGGCACTCACGACAAGCTCGCCCTCGTCATCACCATCGTCGCAGGAGGTGCCGGGTGCGGTGCGATCATCGGGTGGATCGGGGCCCGGCGTCGAAGTCTCGCGCTCGTGGTGCTCATCGGCTTCGGACTGCTGCCCGCCGTCGTCGGCGTCAGCTCCGGTGCCGGTCTTGCGGCCACCGGCCCGAGTCTCGGCGGAGCCGCCGCCGGGGCCGCAGCCTTCCTTGTCCTTCTCCACCTCGCGGGCACGGCGGATCACTCCTCGGCCGATACAGCGGCGGCGGGAGACGACCAGCAGAATCGAACTCCTGCCCGACCCGGGCGACGGGCCTTCTTCGGGCTGGCCGCGGGACTGAGCGCGGTCGGCATCGCCGCCGTCGCGGCCGGGCAGTCCGCGGCCACATTGGTACGCAGTGCGGCAGGCACGGTGACGAAACTCGTCCTGCCGCGGCCGGCCACCTCGGCGCCGGAGATCCCCGCGGGCGCGGAACTCGACGTGTCCGGACTGACTCCGCTGGTCACGGAGACCTCGGACTTCTACCGCATCGACACAGCGCTGTTCCCACCGTCGATCGACGCGGGAACGTGGATGCTGCGCGTCCACGGCATGGTCGAGAACGAGTTCACCATCACCATGGCCGAACTCCTCGACCTCCCTCTTCAGGAGCACTATGTGACCCTGACCTGCGTCTCGAATGAAGTCGGCGGCGACCTGGTGGGCAATGCGAAATGGTTGGGCTATCCGATCCGGGACCTTCTGGCCCGGGCGAAACCGCACACCGGCGCAGACATGGTGCTCTCAGGCTCCGATGACGGATTCACCGCCTCCACCCCGCTCGAAGTGCTCACCGACGATCGCGCGGCCCTGCTGGCCGTGGCAATGAACGGCCATGCCCTGCCCCGCGATCACGGATACCCGGCCCGGCTGGTCGTCCCGGGGCTCTGCGGGTACGTCTCGGCCACGAAATGGGTGACCGACCTCGAGGTCACCCGGTTCGCGGACAGGGAAGCGTATTGGACGACTCGCGGCTGGTCCACGCACGGACCCGTCTTGGTGGCCTCGCGTATCGATGTGCCTCGCCCCGGCGCCACCGTGGCACCCAAGAGCGGCGACCGGATCGTCACCGCAGGAATGGCCTGGGCGCAGCACACGGGCATCGCGAAGGTGCAGGTGCGCATCGACAACGGGGACTGGGCGGAAGCGGAACTCAGCGAGGAGCTCACCGCAGATACGTGGCGACAATGGCGATGCGAGCACACGGGACTGAGCTCCGGCACGCACACGGTCGCCGTGCGCGCGATCGACCAGGCAGGCAACGTGCAGACCTCGGAGCGCCGACCGCCTATTCCGGGTGCGGCGACGGGGCTTCACGAGCGCCAGTTCACCGTCGAGTGAGGCGGCACTGCGGAACGGACAGGCAGTACGGACCGACAGCCCGGTCATGCGGTTCGGGCGGTTCCCACCATGCGAACCCGGCGCGGCAGTCTCAGGCTTCTCGCGATAAGTTGTAAGCTCACTCACAGCATCAGTATCCCCGCATCACAACGAGGTGGTCTACGTGTTCGGTCTCCCGACGGCGACGGTCGTCATCATTGCCGGCATTCCTGCGATCTGGGTGATCTACACCCTCGTATTCGTCTTCTTCTCCCGCGGCTGGAGGGCCGAAGACGTGGCCGAGGACCAGAGCCTGGCGTCAAGCGCGAGCGGCACGGATGGACGAGACGGTGGGGCCGCCTCGGCGAAGGGGAACGGGGGAGCGGCATGAATATCGAAACCTGGTTCCTGCTCATCTACTTCGCCGCCATGGCCGGGATCGGTGTGTGGACGCTCAAGGTCGGCTCGAAGGGCAGCGAGGGCTATCTGCTCGGCGGACGCAGCCTGGGTGCTGCGGTCACTGCTCTGCGTCTGCAGTCATCGTCGATGTCCGGGTACATGTTCCTCGGTGCGGGTTCGTTGGCCTATACGAAGGGCTACTTCTCACTCTGGTACGCGATGGGCGACATCGGCGGCGGTGTCCTCAATCTCTCGATCCTCGGCCGGCGGATGCGCAAGCTCTCTCAGATCCTCGGGTCGCTGACGTCGATCGAATACCTCGAACATCGGTATCCGTCGAAGTGGATCCGCGTGATCGCCGCACCGGTCGCCGTGTTCTGCATCTTCTTCTATGTGATGAGTCAGTTCATCGCCGGCGGACGCGGGCTCGAGATGGTCACCGGCATCCCGTACGCGTGGGCGCTGCTCATCGCTGTCGGCGTCATCGTCTTCTACACCTTCCTCGGCGGCTACCTCGCCGTGGCCTACACCGACTTCGTGCAGGCGATCATCATGCTCATCGGCATGTTGTGGATCCTCATCGCCTGCCTGCAGGCGGTGGGCGGATGGACGGCCGGCAACGAGGCGGTCGGGCAGATCAACCCGAACCTGCTGACCATGTGGGGCCCGGACGGCATCGAATCCGTCCAATGGGGAGTCATCGTCGGTGCCGTCCTCGTCTTCTCCATCGGCTATATGGGTTGGCCGCACGTCAACGTCAGCCATATGGCGATGAAGCGGCCGTCGGTGGCCAGGCGCGCCAGCCTCTACGCCACCGGCTTCAATCTGCTGTTCATCCCTGCTCCCTACATCGTCGGCATCATGGCGCTCATCCTGCTGCCGACCTTGGACAACCCGGAGCTCGCAGTCTTCGCAGTCGCCGACACAGTGCTGCCGGACTTCGCCGTGGGCATCGTCATGGCCGGAATCATGGCTGCGATCATGTCCACCGCCGATGCTCTGCTGCTGCAGTCGGGCACGATCGCCAGCCAGGATCTGTTCCAACGCTTCGTCAAGAAGGACATGTCCGACCAGCAGTCCGTGTGGGTGTCGCGGTTCACTGTCCTCGTGCTCGCAGTCATCGGCTACCTCGTCGCCGTGAACGATCCTCCTGCCGTCGCCGAGGTGGTCATCTTCTCCACCACAGTGCTCGGTGCCGCGTTCGTTCCCGTCTACATCGCCGCCGCCTGGTGGAAGAAGGCGAACGTGCCCGGTGCGATCGCCTCGATGATCTTGGGTACCGTGTCGTCGGTCGTATGGCAGCTGACCGGACTCGTCGACGTCACCGGAGTCGACCCGATGGGAATCGGGATCGTCTGCTCGACGTTGGCTCTCATCCTCGTCTCTCTTGCCACCCAGCGTTCGCATCCGGTGCCTGCCCATGTCCTCAAAGCGATGAAGGAGACCGACAAGATCGGCGCGATCCCACCTTCCATGCTCACCGGCCAGAACGACTCCCTGGCCGGTCAGGTTCCGAAGGATGCCCGAGATGAGCGCTGAGACCGGAACCGGTCGCCCGGTCGGCCCGGATCTGCAGGTCGTGGAGCCGGTGCGGATGGATCCGCACGTCACCGCTGCCGAGGCGCTCGCTGTCTTCCAACGCAAACTCCCAGGCGCGCTCGCCGCGGTCCAAGCGGTCCATCATCCGTTCTGGTGGGCTGCCCTCGATGTGCGCACTCGCGGACTCTTCCGTCGGAGCGCATCCGGGCCGGGGCAGCGGATGGACGTGCTCGTCAACGCAGTGTCGGGGAGGGGCATGATCGCCGACTTCACCCCTCGCGGCGCCACGGCGGGATCATCGGAGTGGTCGAGTCTGATCGGCGGGCAGTCGGGACCGCTGCCGACTCGGGACGAGGCGGAGCGGACTGCGCGATCATTGGCGCGTGCGAAAGTCGTCAAGACGGTGAAGCTCGGAATGGGCATCGAGATCACTCCGGCGGGCGGTCTGCGCGGAGTGCTCAAGCCTAACTGGATCGTCTCCGGAGGAAATGCGAAGCATGAGGCGACGATCCTCGTCGATGGTCTCGATGGGTCTCACTACATCGTGCGGGTGGACAAGGTCGGACAGAGCTGAGAGCTCGGCTGTCGGGCTTGCGGGACTGCTATCCCCAGTTCTTCGCGTCCGAGATGCAGAACGGGTGACCGGCGGGATCGAGGAGAACGACCCAGGTCTCGCCCGGCTGCGGTTCGGCTCGGGTGGCGCCGAGTTCGACGCAGCGATCGGCCGCCGCCTGGATGTCGTCGGCGGCGAGGTCGAGGTGGAACTGCTTGTGTCCGTCGTCGGGCCAGCTCGGTCGCTGATAGTCCGGGATCGTGCCGATGCCCAGAGCATGGCTCGGGCCGGTGAGCATCGCATAGTTCTCGTCCGTATAGGCGATGGGCCAGCCGAGGACGGAAGAGTAGAACTCTCCGAGAACGGCAGCGTTCGGGGCGTCGAGGGTGACCATCGCCAAGGTGGCGACGGGGGCAGCGGTGGTGTCGTCGGCGGTGGTCGCGGCGGTGTCGGTCTTCTGTGTGTCAGTCATGTCTGACATTCTTGTGCCATGGACGATGAGGTCACTAGGAAAAATGCGTCACCGGGCAAAGACATGCCGCAACATTTCCTCGGCCGTGTGCTCAAGCCGGGGGAGATGCTCGAGCACGCGCGCTATTCGTCCGTGCGCGTTGTCTCCGAGCGTCTGCGTCCGTTCGTCAAACGCTATTGGGCTGTCGAGTGGGACCTGCCGGACGGTGAGAGCTACCAGACGGCGACTCTGTCCGAGCCGACCATCCATCTGACCTTCGAGTTCGGCAACAGCCGTCGGGCCCACGTCGACGGGCCGGGTGCGTGGGTGACCGGTCCGGTCACGAAGCGGCGCTTCGATGTGGGAATCTTCGGCCGTGGCGGAGTCTTCGGCGTGAACTTTCAGCCGGGCGCGACTCTGGCCTTCTCCGACGGGAAGCCGGCGAGCATCCGTGATTCGACGGTCCCGGCCGAGCAGTGGTTTCCGAGGTTGGAGTCCGACCTCGGACTGGCCGAGATGTTTGCTCAGTCGCAGCAGCCGTCACAGAACGCCGGGATGCCGGAGCTGGGCGAATTGGCTGCGTCGGTGGAGAGTTGGCTGCTGTCCTGGAGACCGCAGATGACCTCGTCGTTCGAGCGATTGAAGCGGGTTCTCGACATCCTTGACGACCCCGAGGTCGTGAGTCTGAAGATCCTCGCGGAGAGAACCGATATCAGTGAGCGCACTCTGCAGCGCATGTTCGCCAACTTCTGCGGGGTCGGAGTGAAGAAGGTTCTGGCTCGAGCACGTGTCATCGATGCGGTCGGTGCGATCGATCGCGGTTGGGACGGGACTCTGGCCGACCTCGGTGCGCAATTCGGATGGTTCGATCAATCGCACTTCAGCACGGACTTCGTGCGCGTCACCGGCTTCAGCCCCGCCGAGTACGCACAGCGGAAATCCGCGCGGGTCACTCGAAACTGAAGTCGGACGTGAGCATAGTACGGCCCACGTGCAGTCAGCGCTGGCAGCGGTGAGATTCGGTTCAGCGCGGTGACTGGTCGAAGGTGCTTCTGATCAGCTGTTCGCCGTTGCTGATGGTCTGACGGCCCAGCGCAAACCCGTGCTGGATAGCGTGTCCCTCGTCGACGAACAGCAGATCGGCATCGCAGCCTGCACGGATGCGTCCCTTGCGCGGAAGCTTCAGGGCATCGGCGGTGTTGGCGGTGACGAACGAGAGGACCTGTGACAGAGACAGGCCGCTGTCATCAGCACATGCCCACACCTGCTCGAACAGAGTCGACTGGTCGGCCACCTGCAGTTCCGTCAGGCGTCCCTGTACATCGAATTTCGGCAGGCTTCCGTTGGCGTCCGATGACAGGGTAAGCCGATCGAGACTGCCGCCGAATTCGACGTACTTCTGCATTGCCTGGGCAGTGGATGCTCCGGCCGTCATGTCGACATAGGCTCCTTTGGCTGCGAGGCCGACCGCCTCGGCGATGAGTTCGACATCTCGGGTGATGTGGGTGGCATACACGGCGGGCGGAGCGATCGGATAGTCGTCGAGGAGGCGGTGAAGCGGCGCGAGGCGGGTCGAATGCGATCCGACATGGAAGTGAGTGACGCCGGCTTTTCCGCTGAGCAGTCCGCCGACATGGCATTGGCTGACGATGTCGGCGAGTTGCTCGATCGTCGGTTGGAACGACCGCCGTTCGGAGATGGCGATCTCTCCGGCTCCGATCACTTTGTCGAAGAGGACGATGTCGTCGGCGACGGAACCGGTGATGGTTCGTGCGGGAAGCTGGTAGCTGCCGGTGTAGACGAACGTCGTGATCCCCTCTTCTTCGAGGCCGCGAGCCTTGGCGATGAGGCCGCTGTGCGATCGGGTGATGGAATCGGTGCCGAGGCATCCGACGACGGTGGTCACGCCTGCGCTGATGATGTCGGCGACGTCGATCTCGGGTGTGCGAGTCGCATACCCGCCTTCGCCGCCGCCTCCGGTGATGTGCACATGGGGGTCGATGAAGCCGGGCACGGCGGTCAGCCCGGTGGCGTCAATGACTGCCGAACCCGGCAGCTGCGCGACGGTCCGGCTGTCCACCTCGCCGAGATGGGCGATGAGCGAGCCCTCCACGAGGATGTCGCAGACCCCGAGCGGTTCGGGTGCGAAGATCTCCGCCCCGCGGATCAGAATGACCATGGCTTATCCGTCCTTTCGACGCCGTTTCGCGTCCGGTCTCGGCCCAGTCTCGGATCGGCCAGGTCGGTCAGTTGCCGCCGGGGATGATTCCCTTACCATCGACCTTGGGGATGGCGGCCAGCAGCTTCTTCGTGTACGGGTGCTGCGGTTCATTCCAGATCTGGTCGGTCGGAGCGACTTCGACGATGCGGCCGGCTTCCATCACTGCGACCCTGTCAGCGATGTCGCGGACAACCGAGAGATCGTGGCTGATGAAGATCATCGAGGCACCGGAGTTGATGGCGAGGTCTCGCATCATTCGAGCGATCCGTGCCTGGAGGAACGCATCGAGTGACGCAATGGGTTCATCCCCGACGAGCACTTTCGGACCTGCGGCCAGAGCACGAGCGATTGCGATGCGCTGCCTCTGTCCGCCGGAGAACGAATGCGAGTAGCGCTGTGCTGAGTCGGACGGCAAGTCGACGGCTTCCAGCAGCGATTCGACGCTCCACGTGCCGTGAGGATTGAGCGCCAGCGCATCGTCGAGCTGGTCACGGATACGCCTGCGAGGATTGAGAGACGCGTAAGGATTCTGGAAGACCATCTGAATGCCGAGCAGTTCCTTCGCTCTCTTCTTCAGACCTAGTGCTCTGACCGGTGTGCCGTCGAAGGTGATGGAGCCGCTCGCAGGTTTTTCCAATCCGCAGATGAGTTTGGCCAGTGTCGACTTTCCGCAGCCGGATTCGCCGACGAGTCCGAGCACTTCCGATCGACCCAGTTCCAAAGACACTCCGTTGACTGCCCGGAAGCGACCTCCGCCGTCGAGTTTGTATTCGCACGCAACGGAATCGAGTGACAACAGAGGCGCATCTGCTGCGGAGGAGCGACCGGCGGTGGCGGTTGGAGCTTGGTCGATCGATGTCACGGGGAGACCTCCGCACCTGGCAGGGATTCGATGAGAGAGCGCGTGTACTCGTGTCTGGGCGCGGTGATGATGGCCTCCCGTTCGCCGGTTTCGACGACGACGCCGTTCTTCATTACGACGATGGTGTCCGCGACCGAGGACAGCACCCCGAAATCGTGGGTGACCAGGAGCACAGCGAGGTCGAGGTCGTCGCAGAGTTCACGCAGTAGTCGGAGGATGCCTGCCTGAACGGTGACATCGAGTGCTGTAGTCGGTTCGTCGGCGATGAGGACCTTCGGGTCGCAGATGATCGCTGAGGCGAAAGCAATACGCTGCAGCTGTCCGCCGGAGAACTGGTGGGGGTATTTCTTCACCGCTTCTTCCGGGTGCGGAACTCTGGTTCGGCCGAGGATCGCGATGGCTTTGGCCAGGGCAGCTCTCTTCGATACCTTCTGGTGATGTCGAAGGTGATCGGTGATCTGGTCGCCGACGGTGAGCATGGGATGGAATGCTGAGGCCGGATCCTGGAAGACCATCGACAGCTGCACTCCGCGCAGGCGATTGTGCTGTTTGGCAGGCATTCCCACCAGTTCGACTCCATCGAAGTCGATGCTTCCGCTCAGCTCCGCGCCCGTGGGTGAGAGCCCCATGATCGCCAAGCCGGTCTGGGTCTTGCCGGACCCAGATGCACCCGCGACTCCGGTGATGCGACCTGCTTCGAGGTCGAAAGAGACATTATTGAGGATATGAGTGGTTTTCTTCCCCGTGGTGACCAACAGATTGAGGTCCCTGATGCTGATCATGCTCATGAGGTCGTCTCACCGACTTCCTGGGAGGTATGCGGGTCGAGAGTATCGCGCAGACTGTCGCCGATGAAGTTGAATGCCATGACAATGGTGAGGATGCAGAGTCCGGGGAAGAACGCGATCCACCAGGCCGCGAACTGAGAGACTCCTTCGCTGATCATTGCGCCCCAATCCGGCGTCGGCGGAACGGCGCCGAGAGACAGGAACGACAGACCCGCCATTGTGAGAATGGCCGAACCGACGTCGAGAGTGGCGAGCACGACAACGGGGGATAGGACGTTCGGGGCGATTTCACGGGCCAGTGATCGGCCCGCGCTGAATCCGAGCAGCCGTCCGGCGATGACGTATTCGCTGCTGCGTGCGGTCATCACCAGAGACCTGGTGACACGGGCGTAGGACGGCCATGAGACGAGCAGAATCGCGATGATCGCGTTCTTCAGTCCTGGTCCGAGGGCGGCTGCGATGACCATGGCGAGGATGATTGTGGGGAAGGCGAACACCAGATCGGCGATGCGCATGATGATCTCGTCGACGGCTCGACCGAAGTACCCGGCGATGGCGCCCAGCACCGAGCCGAGCAATGCCGAACAGATGACGACGAACACCGCGGCAGGCAGTGTGGTCCGGGCGGCTACGAGGAGTCGGGAGAGTACGTCCCGGCCCAGTGCGTCGGTGCCGAGCAGATTCTCACCGTTGGGAGCAGACAGCCTTGAGAAGTTCTGCGCCAAAGGGTCGAATGGGGCCAGGAGTGGTGCGAAGATCGCCACGATCAGCCAGATTACGAGGATCCCTGCGCCCACGAAACCCAGTGGAGTGCGCAGGGCCTTAGGGAAGCGGATCTGCCACCTCTTCAGCCCGGGTTCGACGGGATCACGACGGGCCGCCTCGGTGACGGGGGCATTGGCGGGCTGCTTCGGGGTGCCGATGCTCATCTCACCCTCACTCTCGGATCCACGAAGCCGTAGATCAGGTCGACGATGAAATTCACGAGGATGTAGACGATACCGATGACCAGGCCCACACCCATGATGACGGGCAGGTCCAGTGTGGTTGCCCCACGGTAGGCATACTGGCCGAGTCCGTTCCAGGCGAAGACGGTCTCAGTCAGCACCGCACCGGAGAGCAGGGAGCCGAACGCCAGGCCGACGACGGTGATGATCGGGACCAGAGCTCCGCGGAAGATGTACTTGAAGACCACTGTGCGTGCCGGCAGACCTTTAGCCTTGGCCGCGTTGACATAGTCGAGTCTGATGATGTCGAGGACGCTCGAGCGGCTGAATCGAGTGAGCAGACCGACGGTGAAGAGAGCGAGAACGCATGATGGCAGAACGAGGTGGCCGAGGGCGTTGGAGAATGTCGCCATCTGACCGGCCAGCAGAGAATCGACAGTGTAGAGGCCGCGCCCTGTCAAGCTGTTTGGAGTCACTCACGCTGCTAGCGTGTCTATCTCTCGATGGTTGATCCCGACGACCTCGGCTGGTGCCGGGGTCGTCGGTGGTTTCGCGAACCGTTCCGGATGCTGCGC
>NZ_FXYY01000075.1 GCF_900169165.1 Brevibacterium linens ATCC 9172 | reverse complement strand
CCCTCCAGGGTTCGTTTGGCCAGTGCGAACAGTCGGTGAACCGCCGGCAGTGACTCGTGCGCTGGCCTTCCCGAGGAGGCGACGTTGATCGCCTCGTGCTCATAGCCGTGAAGGGCTGGCGGGTAGGACCTGAGCCCGTCGGTGACCACGACCGAGTCCGTCGCTATGGTCTTCGCTGCGAAGGCCTTCAGCGACGCCGTGGTCGCGTCCTCGATCACGCCCATCCGAGCTCTGCCCCACCCGTGGGCGGTGATCTCGATGCCCCCGGCGCCCAGGGTCTCCCCCAGCCCCCCTCGCCCCCGCCCGCGGGGGCGGGCCCCGCCGATGAACGTCTCGTCGACCTCGACCCTGCCCGACAGCAGAGCGCTCTGGTCACTGGTCATGACCTGGCGGAGTCGGGCCAGCATCGCCCACGCGCTCTGGTACGAGCTGATTGGCAGCACCCGGTGCAGGTGCGCGGCCGGAACGCCCGTCTTCGAGGACGTCACCAGCCAGACCACCTCGAACCACACCGACAGCGGGATACGGGTCTTGTCGAAGATCGTGCCCGAGGTGACCGACACTCTGCGCCAGCAGCCCCGGCAACGATGCCGGCCCACCGTGTCGCGTCCGGCCGACGTCGAGGCGCAGTGCGGACAGCAGAACCCGTCTGGCCAGCGGAGCCAGTCCAGGTAGTCCAGGCACTCTGCGTCCGTGGGGAACCACGCCCGGAGCTCGGCGAGGTCGCGCGGGTAGTCCAGTCCGGGTTCGAGATCGTCGCCACTGCGCGCGCCGGTAGAATCGGCCACGACATACACCCCTTGACGGTGTAGTCCATGCCCCCGGCTGTTGACGCAGCGCGGGGGCCCTTACGTCACCCGACCCTACCCGGCAGACCGGCCCCGTCCATCGGCATCAAGATGGATACCCCTTTTTCCCCATTCACCCGATGAGCGCAACACCGCCTTGTTCAAGCAACTGTAGCTGTTCATTGAAGACCTCAGCCGGGGTCTTCCAGTCGAGGACCTTGCGGGGCCGGTTGTTGACCGCCAGGGCTACTGCTTCGAGGTCATCGGCGTTCCACCGGGACAGGTCGGTGCCTTTCGGGAAGTACTGGCGCAGCAGCCCGTTGGTGTTCTCGTTCGTGGGCCGCTGCCAGGGTGAGTGCGGGTCGGCGAAGAACACCTTCGT
>NZ_FXYY01000042.1 GCF_900169165.1 Brevibacterium linens ATCC 9172 | reverse complement strand
GAGGGTGAACCACTGTTTGGCCAGGTGATTGTCTTACCAGAAAATAAATTGTTCTGGCATCACAACTTGTTCAAACAAACACGCTATTGGATTCTCAAACCACAAACACACACCCATCACCACACCACAAAGACAGTGTGTTCACTGGGGGTATCAGTTTCATTTTTTGGTTACCCACCCGATCGCCTGAACCCTTGGATCAAACTGTGTTTGTCCTGGTCAGACCCGGTAGAAACGGTGTTCCGTGAACCTCGTTTCCGGCGGGGCAACGAGATATAACTCTAGACCACCCCAGAGGCGACGTGCAAATCCAAAACCGGCTTTCTCCACGTGACACCCACCACACGGCCTCCACGCCGCATCAACAGCCCCGCGAAAGAAGGGGTGTTAGCGTCCTGAGTATGAGCATCGAACCCGCAGACACAGCGCGGCCGAACACCCAGGCTCCGATCGCCGTTGTCGCCGGTGCATCGGGATTCATCGGAGGCAAGCTGCTGAATGCACTCAGCACGTGGGGGTATGCAACGCGGACGATCGGCCGCTCGCCCGCCTCGGCCGACGCCACCTGGGATCATCACGACCGCATCGCCGAGCTCGTCGACGGCGCCGACCTGCTCATCAACCTCGCCGGTCGCAGCGTCGGGTGCCGGTATACGGATGCCAACCGCCAGGTCATCTGGGGCTCCCGCGTCGATACGACCCGCACTCTCAATACGGCCGTGGCGGCCGCCTCGGCGCCGCCGCGCCTGTGGATCAACTCGAGCACGGCGACCATCTACCGTCACGCGATGGATCGTCCGCAGACCGAGGATGACGGAGACATCGGCGAAGGGTTCTCGGTCGACATCGCCAAGGCCTGGGAGAAGGAGTTCTTCGCCGGGGACCTGCCCGCGACCCGACGAGTCGCGTTGCGGATGGCGATCGTGCTCGGTGACGGAGCGGCTTTGAACATGTTGGCCACCGCGGCCAGATTCGGTGCAGGCGGTGCCCAGTATGAAGGTCGCTGGTTCCCTCACCGGCGCTATCGCGGGATCGGCCCGGACGCTTCCGGGCCGACCATCTGGCGGGGGCATCCGCCGACTCACGGCCGGCAGCGGTTCAGCTGGGTCCACATCGACGATGTGCTTCGGGCGATCCGGTTCATCGACGAGCATGATGAGCTCAGCGGGCCGATCAACGTCTCGAACCCACAGGTCGCGGACAATCGCTCACTGATGAAGGCGCTGCGCAGGGCAGTGCGTATGCCCGTGGGGATTCCTGCACCCAGGTGGCTGCTCGAGATCGGGATGACCGTCCTGCGTCAGGAGTCGGAACTCGTGCTCAAGAGTCGGTGGGTGCTGCCGGCACGACTCGAAGCGGCCGGGTTCGACTTCAGGTGGACCGACATCGGTGCGGCGACGAAGCACCTGCTGCGCTGAGGAGTCGGTATGTCATTCCCCCCACTGCCGGGGAACGTCGAGGTCACACGCTCAGCCGGCGGCCGCCTCGGCGGGGATTCCCTGCTCGGCACAGTCGGCGCAGTAGGCCTGCAGGCCCTTGTCCGTGCAATCGGTACACCGCAGGTACTGCTTGCGGCACTCGAGATTCGCACAGTTGACGAACTCCGGGGTCTTCTTGTCGCAGGACACACAGTGCCCGATGGATTCGACGTTGTCCCCGAACTCGACGTGCATGCGCTTGTCGAAGACGTAGAGTGAGCCGTCCCAGTAGCCGGAGCTGCCGAAGGTCTCGCCGTAGCGGACGATGCCGCCGTCGAGCTGATAGACCTCTTCGAACCCGCGGTTCTTCATGAGCACGGACAGGACCTCGCAGCGGATTCCGCCGGTGCAGTAGGTGACGACGGGTTTGTCCTTGAGGTCGTCGTATTTGCCGGATTCGATCTCGGCGATGAAGTCACGCGTGGTGTCCGTGTCGGGCACGATCGCGTCCCGGAACTTCCCGATCTGCGCCTCCATCGCGTTGCGACCGTCGAAGAAGACGACCTCCTCGCCGCGTTCGTCGAGGAGTTTGTGCAGGGCTCCTGGTTTGAGATGCTGGCCGCCGCCTTGGACTCCGTCGTCTGTCACGGTGATCTCGTCCGGGGTGCCGAAGGTGACGAGTTCGTCGCGGACCTTCACGCTCAGGCGTGGGAAGTCATCGCCCTGGCCGTTCGACCATTTGATGTCCGCTCCCTTGAATGGCGCGTAGGACTTCGTCGCCCGCACGTACTGCTTCACGTCGAAGATGTCCCCTCCGACCGTGGCGTTGATTCCGTCCTTCGATACGATGATCCGCCCTTTGAGCCCGAGGCTCTCGGCCAGGGTGTGCTGCCACAGCTTGACGGCTTCGGGGTCGGGCAGCGGGGTGAAGACATAGAACAGGACGATCTTGGGAGTTGCCATGGTTTCCATTCTAAGTGGGGTGCGACCGTGCGATTCCCAGCGGGGAACGGCCCATTCCCTCCCCGAGGCGGCCCCTCCGTGGACGCGCTTCGCCCTTGCAGTGGGGACACGGCTAAGATTGGCCGTGAGTGCCGTGTCGTATGAAAGGGCCCCGAAGAGGACATGACGTCTAACCTCAGCTCTGCGGATTCCACGCAGGTCGATTCCCCGCAGAACGCATCGAAGAAGGTCAAGGAGACGGTCGAGTTCGCAGCGGCGAACCCCGACGTCGAGCAGCCTTTCGCCGATCTCGGTCTCACGGCCGACGAATACGAGAAGATCAAGGCGATCCTCGGACGTCGCCCCACCTCGGCGGAATTGGCCATGTATTCGGTGATGTGGTCCGAGCACTGCTCGTACAAGTCCTCGAAGGTCCACCTGTCCAAGTTCGGTGACAAGGTCACCGAGGACATGAAGAAGCACCTGCTCGTGGGCATCGGCGAGAACGCCGGCGTCGTCGACATCGGGAACGGCTGGGCGGTGACCTTCAAGGTCGAATCGCACAACCACCCCAGCTACGTCGAACCCCACCAGGGTGCGGCCACCGGAGTCGGCGGCATCGTCCGAGACATCATCTCCATGGGTGCGCGCCCGGTCGCCGTGATGGATCAGCTGCGGTTCGGCGCCATCGACCACCCGGACACCGCCCGTGTCGTCCACGGCGTGGTCGCCGGCATCAGCAACTACGGCAATTCCCTGGGCCTGCCGAACATCGGCGGCGAGACCGTCTTCGATTCCGTCTATCAGGGAAATCCGCTGGTCAACGCCCTGGCTGTGGGTGTGATGCGGCATGAGGACATCCGTTTGGCCAACGCGTCGGGCCTGGGCAACAAGGTCGTGCTCTTCGGCGCGCGCACCGGCGGCGACGGCATCGGCGGTGCTTCGATCCTCGCCTCCGAGTCCTTCGACGATTCGAAGCCGTCGAAGCGTCCAGCCGTGCAGGTCGGCGACCCCTTCGCCGAGAAGGTGCTCATCGAATGCTGCCTCGAGCTCTTCCACGCCGGTGTCGTCGAAGGCATTCAGGACCTCGGCGCGGCAGGCATCTCCTGTGCGACCTCGGAACTGGCGTCCAACGGCGACGGCGGTATGCACATCGCCCTCGATGACGTGCTGCTGCGCGATGAGACGCTGACCCCTGAAGAGATCCTCATGTCGGAGTCGCAGGAGCGGATGATGGCCGTCGTCCGTCCCGACCGTCTCGAGGAGTTCTTGCGGATCGTCGGCAAGTGGGAGGTCGAGACCTCCGTGCTCGGCGAGGTCACCGACTCCGATCGTCTCGTCATCGACTGGCACGGCGACGTCATCGTCGATGTGCCCCCGCGCTCGGTCGCTCACGACGGCCCCGTCTACAACCGTCCGTTCACCGAACCGTCATGGACCGCCGAGGTGGCGGCGAACACCGTTGAGGCCGCCGGCTTGGCGAAGCCCGAGTCCGGTGATGAGCTGCGGTCGACGATGCTGCAGCTCGCGGGGTCACCGAACCTCGCCTCGACGTCGTGGATCACCTCGCAGTACGACAAGTACGTTCAGGGCAACACAGCGCTGGCGTATCCGGATGATGCCGGTGTCGTCCGCGTCGACGAAGAGTCCGGTCTCGGTGTGGCCATCGCCACCGACGCGAACGGCCGCTACAGCTTCCTCGACCCGGCGCGCGGCGCCCAGCTGGCTCTGGCCGAGGCCTACCGCAATGTCTCGACCTCCGGTGCCGTTCCGCGTGCGGTCACCGATTGCCTGAACTTCGGATCGCCCGAAGACCCGGAGATCATGTGGCAGTTCGCGCAGGCCGTCGAAGGCCTCGCCGACGCCTGCCAGGACATGGGAATCCCGGTCACCGGCGGCAACGTGTCCCTGTACAACCAGACCGGCGGAGTGGCCATCCACCCGACCCCGGTCGTCGGTGTCCTCGGTGTATTCGACGACGTCACCCGCGCCACCCCGAGCGGCTGGCAGGAGCCGGGCCAGACCATCTATCTTCTCGGCACCACCGAGGCGGAGCTCGACGGTTCGGCGTGGGCCGACGTCACGGCCGACCACCTCGGCGGGGCCCCTCCGCAGTACAAACCGGCAGCGGAGAAGGAACTCGGCGAGATCCTCATCAACTGCTCGCGCGACGGCATGATCGATGCCGCACACGATCTGTCCGAGGGCGGACTGTCCCAGGCGCTCGTCGAATCGTCGCTGCGATACGGCACGGGCGCCCGGATCTGGCTCGACGAGGTCTGCGAGCGCGACGGCATCGACGTGTTCACCGCACTGTTCTCCGAATCGACGGCACGCGCGATCGTGGCCGTGCCGCGGTCGGAAGAGGTCCGCTTCAAGGACATGTGCACGGCCCGCCGGTTCCCGTTCGTGCGCATCGGCATGACCGATGCCGGCGACGGAGCTCCCGCGCTCGAGGTCGTCGACCACTTCCAGGTCGGCCTCGACGAACTCGGCCGGGCCCACGAAGGCACGCTGGCTGATCGCTTCGGCGGCAGCGTCGCGGCGGTGACCGAAACCGCGGTCTGAGCCACGACCGGCGAAGACTGACGCCGAGACGGCCTCTCGGCCTCGATACGACCAGCTGCGGTTGGTCCTCTCGAGGCCGAGAGGCCGTTTCGCTATCGCGCTGAGTCCGGACTGCCCGGCCAGGTGTGACGGTCACGAAGGTGGGTCGGTAGGTTCCTCATCTTCGCGATTGCTGCGGCGCCAGCGGTCACGCAGCGGTCCGATGAGGCCCCAGGCGAGAGCGGTGAAGACGGCGACGATCGTCCAATAGATCAGCCAGAAGGAATCAGCCAAGCCCGCGATCGCGATTCCGATGGCCAGCAGTGCGGTGGTGATCGCCGAGGCGGTCAGGCAGCGCAGCCAGTATCCGAGACTGGTTCGGGTCGGCACGGCAGGCAGTTCGGCCTCGCTGAGACCCGTATGGCGACGGGCGAATCGGCGGTCGACGCGGGCGATGGCCTCCGGACCGAAGACGACGGAGAAGCCGACGTAGAACGCGGCCATTCCGTGGCTGAAGTCCGATGCCGCTCCCCGGTGCAGATCGATGTATGTCAGGACGATGATGACGATGTCGATGAGCGGGGTGGATACGAGGAGAACCGTCGAAACCGTTCGCCAGTGCAGCAGATACCTCGCGCATACTCCGGCGAGCAGAAAGATCCAGAACAGTACTTCACCGGCGATGATGAACAACAGCATCAGGTTCCTCGCTCAATCGCGTGGGTTTGTCGTGTCTTTCGTTCGAAGCTAGTGGTGTGGATGTGACTGCTGGCCTGATCCTGGAGGCCACTGATTTGGGTAGGACTGGGACAAGTGGGCCGTTTGCGGATTGGACTGCGATGCGTAGTCCGGGTGAGGGATTGGAGCCGGCCGGCTCGGCAATGGAACCGTTCCCCCGCGCATTCGACCGAGCAGATGACACAGCCCGAGAACACCGAAGACAACAACCAGCCACACTGCTTGCACGATTACTGTGACCATGGCTCCCCCGGTCAATTGTTCGGCCAGCATGAGGTCGAAGATCGCTTTGCCGCTGTATAGCACCACAGCGATGGCAACGGCGGTGGCGAGGATCCACCGTCGGCGGTTGCGGGCGATGTTCCACCCACAGAAGACTGCGGACAGATAGAGTGCGCTCACGACACTTTGAATGACCGTCTCGGGCACCACCGAATCTGCTGACCCTATTCCGCTCACGCCCACCACAATCGACATGATCGGGCTGAGGAGCAGCAGGGTGAGGCAGCCAAGCACGAAGATTGCGGCACCTATTGCCCTGCGCACCCACGTCGTGTTCTTCACCAGCACGATGGCGATCGCGCCGAGGGCCAGACGCAGGCCACCGGCCACGATCGCTCCGAAGGTGAAGAAGATCGCGGTGTCCCGTCCCCCGTTGAAGCTGATCGGGGCCAGCACCATTGCCGGGAGCGCCCCGACGATGAGCGCCGCCCAGAACAGTGACCGCGCGAGCCATCCGGGGTGGCGCAGCTCTGCTGAATTCGATATGCCTGACGCACCCGGCGTGGCCTGCGTATCGAATGGTGCCGGAGGACGCGGTGGCACCGGCGGATATGAGTACTGATCTGATCCGTAAGGATCCGCCGCCTGTGAAGTCGGCCGGTTCGGACTCGACCAGCGCTGTCCGTTCTGCCCATAACTCATGATTCCAGCCTACTGACCCGCGACCATTCACGCGCCCGGGTAGCCGGGAAGATAACCGGGACGCGTGTTGACCGGTCGGACAGGCACGTCGTGGTGAAAGCTCGCTGAGTTTGCTCGGTCGATGGGTACAGTTGCCCCTCTGATCCGGTCCAATAGGTGGAAGAGTCCGAATCCAAGACTCATCAGCACCAAGTCCAGCAGGGTAGTCAGCGTCGTTGACAGCTCATAGGGAGCGTCGATGCTGCTGAAAAGGCCGTCGGCTGCCTGCCCGACTCCCACAACTGCTACGGCATATGGAATAGACGCCAGACAGATCATCCACCTTCTGTGACGCACAACATTCCAGGACACGAACACAAGTGCCACATAGATCGCCTCAATAACAGCGGTAATAGCAATGACAATGGCGATAGATCCACGGGCTTCGCCGGGAAGCCGATCGACAAACATTGTCACCATATGAGTGAGGATTGATATATCGAGACAAGCGACGAAGAAGATTCCCATGCCGACAAACCTGCGCGTCAAGGTCGCGTTCTTCACCAGAATCAGGGCAAAGACCCCTACCAGCGAACGAAACAGGGCAGCGAAGAAGAGGCCAAGAAGATAGAAGATGGCCACCAATGGATTCTGAGAATTTCCCGACAGAGGCACAATGGTGATGTCAGGAAGCACTCCGATAACGATCGCCGCTGAAAAGACGATTCGTGGCGCCAATCCTGGTCCCACTGCTTTCGATTCAGGAGAAATTCCGTCCGACTGAGCCGGCAGTCGTTGAGGCTGTCGGGGTGGATACAGCGCGGACCATGTCGAACTCATGACTTCATTCTAGGAACTCCCAACGGACAACTGAGCTCGTCAACGTATCAGAGCTGACACACGCGCGTCCCAGCCAGATACAACTGCCTGTCCGACTTACCTTGCGACCGATTTCACCAGTGAGCTCAGTCGAGACGTGACCGAAGATGACAGTCCCCACTCATGCACGACTGCGAATGTGATTGCCTGAAGAAGAACGATGCGGCTTCAGCCTTTCCGCGGCCGCCGACTCAGAAGCGCAGACGAACACGGAAGAGGAGTCAGTCATGGCGACGATTCGCACATCCCACGCGGGATCCTTACCCCGCACCCCCGAACTCATCGAGGCCAACAAGGCCAAGCAGGCTCAGAACACCGCCCGCCTGGCCGGTGAGTCCGTGTCGCAGGAACAGGAGCAGGAATTCGACGAGCTGCTGGCCGCCAGCGTCACCGACCTCGTCAAGCGACAGAAGAACCTGGGCATCTCGCTGCCCAACGACGGCGAATACGGTCACGCCATGGCCGCGGACTTCGACTACGGCGCCTGGTGGCACTACTCGTTCGCCCGCACCGGCGGGCTCGAACTCCACGACATCGACCTCTGGGAGATCCCGGCGAACCGTTCGACTCCGGGCAATATCGTGCTCACGAGCATGCCCGACCGTCGTGACCGCAACCTCTTCCCGAACGTCTACACAGATCCGAAGGCCGGCACCGACACCGGAACCCAGCCCCAGTTCCCCAAGGCCACCGGTCCGATCAGCTACATCGGCCAGGACCAGGTCAACCGTGATATCGCGAACCTCAAGGCAGGACTGGCTGCCGCAGGTTATGACGAGCGCGCCGGCTACATCAATGCGCTCTCCCCCGGTTCGGCCTCCCGCATCGCCAACGAGTACTACTCGTCCGATGAGGAGTTCATCTGGGCATGGGCCGATGTGCTGCGGGAGGAATACCTCGCCATCACCGAGGCGGGACTGACCGTCCAGATCGACGATCCCTCCCTGGCGGAGAACTTCGACCAGATCAACCCGGAACCGTCGTTCGCCGACTACCGCTCGTTCATCCAGGTCCGCATCGACGCCCTCAACCATGCGCTGCGCGGAATCGACCCGGCGCAGGTGCGTGTGCACACCTGTTGGGGATCCTGGCACGGACCGCACGTCACCGACCTGCCGTTCGTCGAGATCGTCGACCAGGTGCTCTCGATCAATGCCGCCGGCATCACCTTCGAAGCCGCGAACGTCCGCCACGAACACGAGTGGCGGATCTGGGAAGAGAAGAAGCTGCCCGAGGGCAAGTACATCATCCCCGGAATCGTCTCCCATTCGACCAACGTCGTCGAGCATCCCGAACTCGTTGCCGAGCGCATCGGCCGGTTCGCCAAGCTCGTCGGACCGGACAACGTCGTCGCCTCCACCGACTGCGGCCTGGGCGGACGAGTCCACCCGGACATCGCCGTCGCGAAGCTGCAGTCCCTGACCGAAGGCGCGGAGATCGCTTCGAAGCGCTTCTGATCCGCGGCCGCAGAAGCAACAGCAGTAACACCGGTCCCCTCCGCTCGGCTCAAGCGCCGGACGGAGGGGACTTCTGCATCACGCTCCGATGCCGAGCTCCTCGTCGAAGCAGTCGGCAAGCGTCGGGTGAGCGAACTGGTAGCCGGTCTCCTCCAGCTTCTCGGGCACCACCCGCTGATCGGCCAGCGCGAGCTCCTTCGCCCCGTCACGGCCGAGCATGATCTCGGTGATGAAACCGGGCGTCGGGATCCACGCGGGCCTACGCAGATGGGCGGCGAGAGCCTCGGCGAATTCCGCCTGCGAAACGAGATCCGGGGCAACAGCATTCACGGGTCCCCGCACATAGTCGTAGAGGACGGCGTGCACATACGCGCGCGCCACGTCGTCGAGGGAGATCCAGGCCAGAGCCTGCTCCCCGCTGCCCAGTCGACCGCCGGCACCGGCGAGGAACAGCGGCGCCTGCAGTTTGAGCAGACCGCCCAAGGAGCTGAGGACTACTCCGGTCCGGATCGACACGCGCCTGATTCCGGCGTCCTCGACTCCGGCCGCCGTTTCCTCCCACTTCTGGCACACCTCGGCGAGGAATCCCTCCCCTGCCGGTCCCGTCTCGTCGACAGGTTCGTCGGCTTTCGCCCCGTAATAGCCGACCGCAGAGGCGCAGACGAAGACCGACGGACGCTTCGCCTCGGGCAGACCGCGCATCGTTTCGACGAGCAGCCTCGTCGAGTCGATGCGGGAGGACCAGATCTCGTCCTTCGCGTGCTTGGTGAACCGCGTGGCGATGGATCGCCCGCCGAGGTGGACCACCGCATCCGCCCACGCGAGGTCCCGTGGGTTGAGGATTCCCAGATCAGGGTTCCAGTGCACTTCGTATTCGAACTTCGGGGTCTCGCGGACAAGCAGGCGGACGAAGTGTCCGGCGGTGGAGAACAGGGCGGCGACCTGGCGTCCGATCATTCCGCTGCCGCCGGCGATGAGGATGTGTTTGCCCTTCTTCCGCGTCAGCAGGGGCGCGTTCGTGGATTCGAGGAAGTCGATGTCCATGAGCATCCGCTTGCGGCGGGCGTCGAAGGTCGCTTCGAGGTAGTGGGTGAGCCCGCGGTCGATGACGTCGAAGCCCTGGGGAGCCATGGAGAATTCGATGTGGTCGTCGATCTTCGTTCCGCCGGCGACCGAGGTGAACTCGTGCGTGTGCTTCCACTGGCTCAGCGGGCCCTTCTTCAGCTCGTCGACGAACGAGAACCGCGATGGGCCCTCCGAGTGCACCGAGCTGAACGGCCGTCGCACGAGCCCGTAGGTGCCGGGCACGCTCGTCCTCACCTGCGCCACCGAGCCCGGGGCGATCGGAGGATAGCTCTCTTCGACGATCTCCTGGGCCCAGTGTGGTGAGAGGCGGGTCAGCGCTCCTGGCCGAGCGTGCCAGTCGAATGTGGTCTCCGCACCGAGCGGAACTTCAGATGTCGACTCAAAGATGGTCATGGCATCCCTCCTACCTCGAATGATGCCACCCGTTTCTGAGAATGTGACCCGCAACTCACCTAAGACCACGTGAATTGTTCTCGCCGAGGCGGCTCACCCTCCCAGCAAGTCCGCCGAAGCCGCCCGGCGGGGTCCGAAAGACGCTTCCGCGGGACCCGAAAGACGCTTCCGCGGGCTCGAAGTGTGAGCGCAGTGATCTGGATCGGGGCGCCCTCTCTGTCAGGCTGGTTGTGAGTCACTCAGTCTGACACTGAGAGGAACACTAACCATGACCATCACTACTGGATACAGCGTGGCAGAGATCCGGTCTTTCCTGGTTCAGTACGACCAGATCCCC
>NZ_FXYY01000007.1 GCF_900169165.1 Brevibacterium linens ATCC 9172 | reverse complement strand
GCGCAGCATCCGGAACGGTTCGCGAAACCACCGACGACCCCGGCACCAGCCGAGGTCGTCGGGATCAACCATCGAGAGATAGACACGCTAGCAGCGTGAGTGACTCCAAACAGCTTGACAGGGCGCGAGCGCAGCCTTCAGGCTGGACGCTCACACTTTGAAGCAGTTGGTGTGGTGGCACTCGGTCAGCGGGTCGGCGTCAGCGGGTCAGCGGTTCACCGGGACGCTCCGCCGGCCCTCTTCTCCGTGACGTCGAAGCGTTCGCGGTAGCGGCCGGTGAGCAGCCACCATTGCGAGTACAGCGCGGTCGAGGAGTTGAACACGAGCAGCGTGAGCGGATAGAGCAGCCACTGCAGCCACATCGTCACACAGCGTTCGCGCGGGACGTGGACGGGCCGGGGCGGCAGCAGCGCATTGAACACCACGACGGACACGATGAGTCCGATCATGCCGATCTGCTGAATGATGCCCACGGTCATCGGCATGCCCTCCACCACCGAGGTGGCCTGCCCCGTCTGCGTAGCCACGACGAAGGGGATCCAACCGCCGATGGCGATGATGATCGAGATCGAGGCGAGGGTGACGTGCCCCTCGAGCAGGGAGAAGAACCGGAGTACTCCCGGCCAGAACGGCGTCCTGGAAGATCGGGACATGGACGGGCACGACCCGGTAGTCGCCGTCGAAGTGGAACCAGCTGCGCCAGTACTGGTGACCGTCTTCGACGATGGTCCGCTTCGACCAGAAGCCCATCTCGACCAGAGCAGTCAGCGGCTGCGCGTGGGAGGCGAAGTTGCGCAGTGCGATCCTGCGGACAGTGGTCGTGAGATTCCAGAAGCAGTTCGCGCTGGCGACTACTCGCGATGGTGCGGGCACGTCCCAGATGTTCGTGATGTAGAGGCTGATCGGCTGGAACGACAGACGCTCCCGGTCCGGCGCGGCCGCATATTCGTAGGCGACACAGTCGAAGTAGGACTCGTGCGGAATGTTGTCGCAGTCGAGGCTCGTGACGATCACCCGACGCGGGTCGATGGCCTCGTCACGGACCCATTCGGCCAGGAGGTGACCGGCGTACGTGATGTTCGCTCCCTTGCCGGCGATCTCGTCGGGCAATCCGGCTGGATGTTCGACGAGGACGAAGGCCCCGAAGCGGTGGCCGTACTCGGCTTCGAGCCGCCGAGCCGTCTCGGCCATGGCAGGTCCGCCCCGTTCCTCATGGGCGAAGAAGACGAGGAGCTGTTCGGGCTTCGTCGAGGTGTGCAACAGGGTGCGGATGGTGTCAGCGATGACCGGATAGGGCTCGTTGTACGCGGCCACGACGACCGCGTGGAGCAGGGTCGATGGACGCATGATCGAGGTCGGATCGGCGCTGACTTTCGCGACGAGGGCGGCGTGGTCGGCAGCACGGAACCCACCCCGAGGATGCGCCAGGGAAGGGCGACCGTCCAGGACCCGCTCGAGGTCGGTCAGGCGTGCCGCCCAGTCGACGCGAGCGCTGCGTCGAAAGCGGAGGGAGCCGCGGGCGACGTGGATCGCGCCGAGCATGGCGCGGACGAACATCAGCCCGACGATGGAGAGCACGTAGACCGCTCCGAGCATTGCGTCGACGAACGGGAGGACGAGTACGAGCCCGACAGCGGTGAAGCTGATCGCCGCCGGCACGGCCTCGAAGAATCGATACAACCGGGTACGCGGGCCCATCGGCAGTTCGAGGTCGGTGGGCGGTGGTGCTGCCACCGGCTCGAATGCTACGGCTCCCCCGCCGGAGCTCCGAGGACCGAGTGGTGACGGCCGGAACCGGCGATGAAGTGGGTGGGCTGAGGGTGATGATTCGACGGAGGTGACTGGTTCGCGGTTCGCTCTCACTCTCTCGATCCTGGGCGTCCCGGCCGGACAGCTGTTTGTCGGCAGGTGCAGGTCAGGTGAATATCTCGTGCCGGCGACCGTTCCTCCACCAGCAGTTCTGAAACGTCGCAGGCCAGGAGAACGATCGGCACTCGGGGGTAGAGTCGGTTCATGACACTTGCAGTCCGTCCCGCAGTCATCGCCGACGTCGCCGGAATGGCGCGAGTCCACGTCGACAGCTGGGAGGAGACCTACCGCGGGATCATGCCCGACGAACTCCTCGATGCTCGCGACCTCGTCGTTCGACGCCGACAGATGTGGACGCAGATTCTCGCCGAGGCGGCCCCGCAGAAATACGTCAGCGCCGTTGCCGAATCCGACGGCGACATCGTCGGCATCGCGATGTCCGGACCGCCGGAAACTGACGGAAGCGTCGAAGACCGGCACCTCTACGTTCTCTACGCCTATCGGTCCATGCACGGCACGGGCGTCGGCCAGGACCTCCTCGATGCGGTCGTCGATCCGTCCGTGACGACTGCGCTGTGGGTTGCCGATCCGAATCCGCGCGCTCAGGCGTTCTATGCGAAGAATGGATTCGTCGCCGACGGCACGGTCAAGACCGACGAGTACGACGGGGTGCGCGAGGTGCGGATGGTGCGAGAGGCCCGGGCTGAGGATCGCGCCACCAGACGCCCCGTCAGGCCCAGATGACCCGGTCCTGCGCGCTGAGTTTCCCACCGGCACCGAGGTGACCCAGCGTAAGTGCCCCATCGAGCGGTCCGCCGGCGGGGTCGACGACGATGACAGCATGGTCCAACCGTGCGGCTTCGGTGCGGAATCCCTCGACGAGGTGATCGCCCGCGGCCGCGACTCCCCCGGTGAGAGCGATGCGCGCGGGCTCACCCGCGGCTCGCGCTCGAGCGGCGACGGCGCTGCGGGCAGCTTCCTGGCCCGCTGCCCGAAGCAGGTCGGCAGAGGCTGTGTCGCCGGCTCGAGCAGTCTCGCCGATGGCGACGGCGAATTCGGCGAGGAGTCCTGCCCGGTCATTGCGCGTATAGAACTGTCCCGGCCAGGAGGCCGGTGGTCCGAAGCGTCGGGTGGCTGCCTCGAGCAGTGCGCGACCTCGTTCGTCGACACCGTCATGAGTGCGCAGGGCGAGTTCGAGACCATGACCTCCCAGCCATGCTCCTCCCCCGCGGTCGCCGAAGAGGTGACCCCAGCCATCGGCTCGTGCCCATTCGGCCGACCAATGGCCAGCCTCATCCGGACCCGGATGGGCGATGGCGATCGCCCCTGTCCCGAGCACGGTGATCGCTCCTCCGGTACCGCCCAGCGCACCGAGGTAGCCGGTGACAGCATCGATGGCCGCGACTGCCGGCACGCCGAGCTCAGAAGAGATTTCGGAGAGAACCTCGGCAGGATCCTCGGCGAGGGAAGCGATGCCGGTCGCACCGACGCCGATGCCGCCGACCTCGGAGAAGCGCTCCGACCAGATATCGGCGGCCGATCGCAGGAGGTCCCGGACGACATGCAGGACGGTGCTGCCGTTCGGCCCGATCTCGATGCGCGGTCCGGCGATCTGGTCGATGATGCGTGGGACGAAGCCCGCGCCGTCAGCGATGCCCGGTCCGCTGACGGCATTGCCACGATGGTCAGCAGCATCGCCGACGCCACCGAGTGCGGCACGGCTGCCGGTGCCGCCGATATCGATGCCGAGGATCAGGCTCATGCGCCCACGGTACCCGGCCCAGGATTGCCCTGACCGGAATCGTCCGGTCCGGAGCCGGATCCGTTATCGGACGATGAGCCCGTCCGGACGAGCTCGGCGATCGCGGCCCTGACGGATCCGTCATGAGACTCCAGAGTCGACGCGGCCAGGGCGGGGGCCGCCTCGGTGAAGGAGACGACGATGGCGGTCTTGAGATCGCCATCGCAGCTCTCGAGCAGAGCTCGCGCGTCGGCATCGGTGAGGTCCGCGGCCTCGCGAAGGATGCGCACAGTGCGTTCGCGCAGCTTCGCGTTCGTCGCAACGACCGAGACCATGAGGTTGTCCCAGGTCCGGCCGAGAGCGACCATGAGCGCGGTCGAGAACCCGTTGAGGGTGAGCTTCTGGGCAGTGCCGGCCTTGAGCCTGGTCGATCCGGTGATCACTTCGGGGCCGGTGTCGAGCACGATGTGGTCATCGGCTTTCTCCGCCAGAGAGGCGTACGGGTTGTTCGAGATGAGCACAGCGTGGGCGCCGTTGGCCCGCGCCGCGTCGAGCGCCCCGCCGACGTACGGGGTCGACCCGCTCGCGGCGATGCCGATGGCCACATCGTCGGGTCCGAGCTCGGCACCGGCCGCGGTTCCGTCGGCCCCGGAGTCCTCGGCGTTCTCCACCGCATTGACCAATGCCGCCTGACCACCGGCGATATGCCCGATGACCCGGCCCGGTTCGAGGTTGAACGTCGGCAGGAGCTCGCTCGCATCGAGGACGCCCAGCCTCCCCGAGGTGCCTGCGCCGAAGTAGTGGACGCGGCCGCCTCGGCGCATGCGGTCAGCGGCAATGTCGACGAGTTCGGCCAGCTGCGGCAGGGCTGCGGCCACCGCGTCGATGACGGCGTGGTCTTGCGAGTTGAGGACCCGCAGCACCCCGAGGGTGTCGAGGTCGTCGAGGCCGGAGCTGGCCGGATTGCGCTGCTCGGTCGGCGACAGCGGCCGGACGGCCGCCGGCGGTGCCGTTTCAGACGTCGACGAGGACGACTCCGTCGGCGAGATCGGGTGGGCTGAGCCCGGCTGGGAGGAGGTCATGGACGGGGGCTTCCTTCCGCCTCGGCGATGGTGGGCTCTTCGACTTTGGTCGTGTGGCGCAGACCGAGCAGGCCGCCGACGATGAAGGTGACGATGACGCCGAGCAGCGGGTACCACTGCCACGCCACCCACACTTCGCCGGTGACGTACTTCTCCATGACGAAGAAGAACGCGTTGCCGGCCACGGCCAGGGCGAAAGCGATGTTCGCATCCAGCGCCCGGGCCCGCTTGTTGACGATGCCGAAGACGAACGCCCCGAGCAGACCGCCGTACGTGATGCCCGCGATTCCGAGTGCGAGGATGACGATGTTGCCGGAGTCGGACTCGAAGATCGTCGCCGGCAGGATGAACGCGATGCCCCAGCCGATCGTCGCCCAACGTCCGACCTTGAAGCCCTGTTCGTCGGTCATCGGCGTGCGCTTGAGTCTCGCGTAGACGTCGTTGACCGTCGACGACGACAGCGCCGACAGGGACGAGGACAGGGTCGACATCGCCGCGGCGAGGATGCCGGCCAACAGCAGCCCGGAGATACCGGCGGGCAGGCCCTCGATGATGAAGTGCGGGAAGATCTCGTCGTCGCGGGTCAGGCCGAGATCGGCCGGCAGCGCGCGATCGTAGTAGGCCCACAGCGCCAGTCCGACGAGCAGGAAGATCGCGAACTGGACGACCACGACGAATCCGGAGGTGATGAGCGCCTTCTGCGCCTCGACCTTCGATCGGCAGGACAGGAGTCGCTGGACGATGAGCTGATCGGAACCGTGTGAGGCCATCGCGAACACCGCACCGCCGAGCAGGGAGGGGATGAACGAGTTCGCCGCGTTGATCGGATTGCCCTCGAAGACGAAGATGTTCGTCTTCCCGGCCTCGACCGCCTCGGCGAACCAGCCGCCTCCGACCGAGGCGGAGATGATGATGATCGCGAGGATCCCGCCGAGGACGTAGAGGATCATCTGTGCCACATCGACCCAGATGACGGCCTTGATGCCGCCGATGAACGTGTAGACGATCGTGACCAGGGAGAGGACGACGATGATGACGAAGTAGTTCGTGTGCACGCCGAGCCCGTCGAGGATGACCTTGAGCGGGATGGCCGCGGCGAGCACGCGGATGCCGTCGGCGAGCAGTCGGGTGAAGAGGAAGGTCACGCCGGCCGTGGTCTGCGTCGACTGGCCGAAGCGTTTGCCCAGGTAGGCATAGGCGGTGATCATCTCACCGTCGTAGTAGCGCGGCAGCATGAAGTAGGCGACGATGACGCGGCCGAGGATGTAGCCCAGCCCCAGCTGCAGGTAGTTGAGGTCGCCGAGGTAGCTCATGACGGGGATGCCGATGACGGTCAGCGCGCTCGTCTCGGTGGCGACGACGGACAGGCAGACGGCCCACCACGGCAGGTCGCGCCCGCCGAGGAAGTAGCCCTTGAGGCTGCTCTGCTTTCCGCTCAGTGCCAGTCCCAGCCACGCCGTTGCGACGAGATAGGCGACGATCACCAGGAGGTCGATGATCTGCATTGGTCTCTCCTTGTTGGGGGTGTTGTGTTGGGGGTGTCTTGGTGGTGGTGGAGTGTGTCGGGTTGGGTTGGTCAGTCGTGGTCGGTGTGCCGGTGAGATCGCGCGGACGGTGCCGGCTGCGGTTCAGTCCGGCCGCGGTTCAGTCGGTCAGTCTCAGCCGAGCGGGTCGTCGGTGGAGGGGTTCGGGCAGCCGCAGCGGTCCGTCACCGGGGGTGAACCGACCCGCGATGCGCGGCCCGATCGCCCCGGTCAGGCTGGGCTGTGTGCCGTCGAGTCCGTGCCAGCTCAGCCATCCGAGGAGTGCCATGAGCAGGGCTTCCTTGCTGCCTTCGGGCAGCCCGAAGGCTTGGTCGGTGCTCGTGAGGGTGACACCGTCACCCACTTCCTCGCCGAGGCGGCGCATCAGCTCCGGATTCCTCGTCCCACCTCCCGAGGCGATGACGGTGGTGACATTGTGGTCTCGGACCGCCTCGGCGATGGTGTGCGCGGTCAGCGCCGTGACCGTGGCGATCTGATCATGCTCGCCGAGGCGGGGGTGGGATTCGAGGAATGAGTCGAGGTAGGCGGCGTGGAAGAGTTCCTTGCCCGTCGATTTCGGGGCCGGGCGGCCGTAGAAGGGTTCGGTCAGGAGCGCGGTGAGCAGGTCCTCGTCGACAGTGCCTGCCGCGGCGAGTGCGCCGTCACGGTCATAGCTCTGCCGGCCGTCGGTGATGCGGCGGGCGAGGATGTCGATGAGGGCGTTGGCCGGGCCTGTGTCGAAGGCGATGGGGTCCTCACCGGGAGCGATGACGGTGATGTTCGCGATTCCGCCGAGGTTGAGCACCGCGGTCGGAGCCTCGACGTCGGAGAGCAGGAGGGAGTCGAGCAGCCCGACGAGCGGGGCGCCCTGTCCCCCTGCGGCGACATCGCGGGAGCGGACATCGGAGAGCACGGCAACACCGAGTCGTTCTGCGATGAAGGCCGGCTGTCCCAGCTGGAGGGTCGAAGTGACCTGCCCGTCGGTGATGTCGTGGCGGACGGTCTGTCCGTGACTGACGACGAGGTCAGGGGTCAGGTCGTGGTCGGCGCAGAGTTCGGACAGGGCGTCGGCGCAGAACCGGCCGAGCCGGGCGTCGACGCTGCTGACCAGTGACAACGGCAGATCTGCCGGTTCGAGGAGACGAAGGATGTCGGCGGAGAGTCGGTCGTCGAACGGGGTTTCGCGTTCGGCGAGGATCCGCACGGTCAGGGTGGTGGGGTCCGCGCCGACGAGGTCGAAGCTGGGGGTGGGTTCCGTGTCGCTGATGGGGTCGGGTCGGAACTCGGCGATGACGAGGTCGAGACCGTCGGCGGAGGTTCCGGTCATGAGGCCGGCGATGATCATGGCTGCACTCCTCCAGTGTGGTCGGTGACGGTGGCGGGAGCTGTGCCGGTGGGGACGGTGCCGGTGGGAACGGCTTCGGCTGCGGCTCCGGCTGCCGCCGGGGCGGGGACGGTGAGTTCGGTGCGGACCTTGTAACGGTCGCCTCTGTAGACCGAGCGGACGAACTCGAACGGGCGGTCATCGGCACCGCGGGAGATGCGTTCGAACAGCAGGGCCGGTGAGAGTTCTTCGACGCCGAGGTGTTGAGCTTCGCCGGCATCGAGGAGGGTGGGCTCGATCGTCTGCACGCTGTGGTTGAGGCGGATGCCGAAATTCCGGCGCAGCAGATCGTAGAAGGACTGGTCCTCGAGGTCGCCTGGGCTCAGCCCCGGAACGAGAGCCGAGGGGACGTGGAGTTCTTCGAGAGCGATCGGTTCGTCGTCGGCCAGGCGCAGACGCAGGATCGCGATGACGTCGTCATCTTCGGAGATGTGGAGTCGACGAGCGATGTGCGCGCCCGCCTCGGCGGTGTCGAAGCTGAGGATATGGGACCCGGGACGCATTCCGCGGGCGAGCATATCCTCGGTGAAGGAGCTCGCCGCCAGCGGTTGGTCGAGTTTCGGCCCGAGTGCGAAGACGCCCGTGCCGTGACGCCTGCGGACCATGCCCTTGGCGACGAGTTCGTCGATGGCGCGGCGCAGGGTCATCCGCGAGATGCCGAGAGTCTCGGCGAGCTGTCGTTCCGGAGGGAACTGCTCACCGGCGGCCATGTCCTCGAGGCGGTCGAGGAGCTGGTCGCGGATGGCATGGAATTTCGTCACACCACCATTGAGGCACAGGACACACCACTAAATCAAGACCACTGGTCTATTTTGTGGTGCCCATCCCCCTCGGTCAGCGTTGCACTCGTGCCGTCGATCAAGCGCTCGCTCACGTTCAAGCGCTCCCTCCTTTCGGTCAAGCGTGGCCGCGAATATGGCGTCGTCGACCATGACATATCCGCGCTCCGGCTTGATCGGCAGAAATCGGCGAGCAGAGGGCGGGCGGTCAGAGGCCGGGCCGGCGGAGGCCGTGCGGGCGGAGGCCGGGCGGACGGGCGGAGACCGGGTGGGCGGAGGTCGGGCGAGCGCACGCCTCCGGTCAGACGAAGAGCAGTGAGAGCAGGAAGGCGAAGATCAGTCCGAAGACGCTGACCAGGGTCTGGACCATCATGTGAGTCTTCGTCGCCTGACCGATCGTCATGCCGAAGCTCTCCTTGACGAACCAGAATCCCGCATGGTTGACCCAGTTCAGGCCGATCGATCCCGAGCCGATCGCAATGACGACCAGAGACACGTATGCCCCCGAGTGATCACCGATGAGAGGTGCGACGATGCCGGTGGCCGAGGTGATTCCGACGGTCGCCGATCCGGTGGCGAACGACAGCAGGATGCCGATGAACCAGCCGAGCAGGATGAGGTTCATCTCCAGGTGAGAGGTCGCGCCGACGACGGCGTCGCCGATGCCCGAGTCCTTGAGCACCTCGTTGAAGGCGCCACCGCCGCCGATGATGAGGATGACTCCGGCGATCGACTTGAGGCTGTCGCCGAAGGAGCTGCGGATCCGCTCACCGCCCATTCCCGAGGTCCATCCGAGTGCGATGGCGGCGAAGATGACTCCGGCCAGCATGGCGATGATCGGGTTGCCGATCACCTCGGCGATGGGTTCGAACGATGACTCCGGTGCCACGAGCTGCACCACGGTGTGCACGAGCATGAGCACGACGGGGACGAGGACGGTGACGAAGGCGAGCCAGACCGGAATCGTTCGCAGTTCCTTCTGGTCCACCTCGGCGCGGGCTCCGGTGTACTGGTCGATGAGGTCAGCGGTCGGTTCGAGCTTGACCCGTGGGGCGATCCAGCGGGCGTAGACCGGGCCGGCGAGGATGACGGTGGGAATCGCACAGACCAGGCCGAGGCCGATGGTCATTCCGACGTTCGCGTCGAGTCCGGACACGGCGATGAGCGGTCCCGGATGGGGCGGAACCATGCCGTGGAGGCAGGCGAGCGCGGCGATCGCGGGAACGAGGATGCGCAGGTACCACAGCTTCTTCTGCCCGGTCTTCTTCTCCAGCTGCGAGGCGACCGCGTAGATGACGGGGATGAGGACGACGAGGCCGACCTCGAAGAACATCGGGATGCCGATGATGAAGGCGACTCCCGTCATGATCCACGGTGCGGCCTTCGGCGAGGAGTGCACGATGACGAGGTTCGCGATCCGCTGGATGGCGCCGCTGTCGGCCAGAAGCCGTCCGAGCATCGCTCCGAGGGCCACGACGACACCGGTCTCGCCGAGGGTGTCGCCGGCTCCGGCGGCGATCGTCTCCGGAATCTTGGCGATTTCCTCACCGGCGGCCAGTGCCGTCACGGCGGAGGTGATGAGGAGAGCGAGGAACGGATGCAGCTTCGTCTTCCAGTTGATGAGGAGGATGAGAAGCGCGATCGACGCGAAGAGAAGCGTCACGAGGTATGCGGTTGAGCCAATCACTGGGGCAACGTTACGCCCCTGACTGCTGGATCCGGCAACGAGGGGTTCACGCGGGAGGGGTTCACGCGGGAGGGAGAAGTCCCTAGCATGAAGCCATGACTGCATATACCGGACAGAATCTGCTCGACGCACTCGACTCCCACGGGCTCGGCGATTGGCAGGGGCTGCCGGACTGCATCGGCGCCCGGTTCCTCACCGGCGACTTCGCCACCGGGCTCGACCTCGTGGCCGAGATCGGGTCCCTCGCCGAGGCGGCCGGCCACCATCCCGATGTCACGCTCACTTTCCCCCACGTCGACATCCGCCTGACCAGCCACGACACCGGTGCCGTGACCGAACGCGACCTCAACCTCGCGGGACAGATCAGCGAGGCGGCCGCCTCGGCGGGGGTGAAGTCGGACCCCACCATCCCGGCACTGCTCGAACTCGGCCTCGACACCGCAAATCAGGACGCCATCGCCCCGTTCTGGGCGGCGCTCCTGACCGGGGATGCGAGCAACGTCTCCGGCCCCGACGTCGTCGACCCCTCCGGCCAGATGCCGCTGCTGTGGTTCCAGGACTGCGAAGAACACGAGGTTCCGCACCAGCGTCTGCACGTCGATGTCTCCGTGCCGGCGGCGGTCGCGCCGGAGCGGATCAGAGCCGCGGTCGACGCCGGAGGCACGATCGTCGACGAGTCCCAGGCACCGTCATTCACCGTCCTTGCCGACGCCGACGGCAATCGCGCCTGCGTGTGCACGCTGGCCGCACGCCCGTAAGCTGGGACCCGACCTCTTCCACTCACTCCAGGGAGTCCGTGTGTACCTAGCAGCCGAGAACCGCTACGACTCGATGACCTATCGCCCCGTCGGCCGATCCGGACTCGTCCTGCCTGCGTTGTCACTGGGACTGTGGCACAACTTCGGCGACGATGTCGCCTTCCAGAACCAGCGCGATATCGTTCGTCGCGCCTTCGACATGGGCATCACGCACTTCGACCTGGCGAACAACTACGGACCTCCCCCGGGCTCGGCGGAGACGAACTTCGGCCGGCTGCTGCGCGAAGACCTCCGCCCCTACCGCGATGAGCTCATCATCTCGACGAAGGCCGGTTGGAACATGCATCCCGGCCCATATGGAGGTCCCGGCGGCAGCCGCAAATACCTTCTGGCCAGCCTCGATGCGTCACTGCGCCGACTCGGCCTCGACTATGTCGACATCTTCTACTCCCACCGCCCCGATGCTTCGACGCCTCTCCAGGAGACCATCGGCGCACTCGACACCGCCGTGCGCTCCGGTCGCGCTCTCTACGCCGGGATCTCCTCATACTCCGCCGCCGATACGGCCCGGGCCTCGCGGATCGCCCGCGATCTCGGCACTCCCCTGCTCATCCACCAGCCTTCGTACTCGATGATCAACCGGTGGATCGACGATGATGAGCTCCTCGACACAACCGCTGACGAAGGGCTCGGTGTCATCTGCTTCTCCCCGCTGGCGCAGGGCCTGCTCACGGACAAGTACCTCGACGGAGTGCCCGAAGATTCGCGAGCGGGCAAGGCGAAGCCATCGTTCAAGGACGGGTTCCTAAGCGCCGACAACCTCGCCCGGATCCGCGGGCTCAACGACATCGCGGCCGCTCGCGGTCAGTCGTTGGCACAGCTCGCCCTGTCCTGGGCACTGCGGGATGACCGAGTGTCCTCGCTGGTCATCGGGGCCAGCCGTGTCGAACAGCTCGAGCACAATGTCGCGGCTCTCGACGCGGCACCGTTGAGCCATGAAGAACTCACGGCAATCGACGAATTCGCCGTCGATTCCGGAGTCGATATCTGGGGAGACGCGCGACGCAGCACTGCCGAGTGAAGTCAGCGGCCCTCCGCAGGGCTCAAGTGTCGCAGTCTCACATCGCCTGCGCCGCCTCGAGCAGCCACCCGATCCGGTCGCTCCACGCGGGCCGGAAAGCGTAGACGCAGGCGAGCCGAATGAGGGTGGCATGTTCGTATGCGCTGACCCTGGCCGGGTCGATCCCCGCCGCTGAGGCGACCCGGGCGATCTCATCGATGACCACGGCCGCCTCGGCGGAGGTCCACAGTCCCTGCTCGGTGCGCCACCGGGCATGCGCGCAGAGGTTTCCGAGGTCGAGCGCCCGTTCACCCCGGCACGCCGTATCGACGTCGAGCAGTCCCGGTCCGGAGACCGGATCCCACATGATCTGCTTATCGTGCAGGTCCCGGTGGATGAGCCCGATCGATCCGTCCCTCGCCGAGGCGGCCCCGTCGTCGAGTTCGACCGTGACCTCTGCGATGAGTTCGTCCACGTCGGCGAGCAGAGTCTCCCCTCGCACCGTCCGCGTGGTCTCCAGCAGAGGACGGGCGCGCTCACGCCATAAGTGGAGCACTTCGACCTCGTCCGCGGTCCCATGAAACGGCATCGCGGTCGGCAGCCTCGTCGCAGCCGTTGTCACGGTACCGGTCGGATGTGGCTCTGCCTGAGCCCAGGCGTCGAGGGACTCGGCCCAGGCGCGTGACCACTCCGCTCCGAGCCTCGCAGGATCGTGGAGTTCGACCCCGGGCACCACGCTGAGCACAACGGTCGAAGAATCCGAACTGAGCACCTGCGGGAGGGCGAAACCGGGAAGGAACCCAGCCGCTCGGCGCTGTCCCGCGATGACGGCGGAGGCCTTTCCGTCGCGCACACATTTGGCGAAGCTGCCGTCGCGCAGGCGGACGACGGCGCGTTTGCCCGGTCGATGGGAGACCAACCTGCCTCCGTCTGCGAGCAGCCTGGCGAGACCCGGCAGCTTCGGGTCACGGTCAGCGTCGAGGACCGTCACGCCGCGTTCGTCGAGATAGCCGACCCGGATCCCCTGGCCAGGAAGAGAAGCCTCCCACGCGATTCGACTGTCTCCTGCGGGCCAGGCTCGACGCACATTCCAGTCCTGTCCGCCGATCGTGACTGCGTCGGGGATGTGCAGGGCCGCGCCCCACTTCGCTGCAGACTTTTTCGTCACGACCTGCTTCGCCGCGATCTGCTTCGCCGCGATCTGTTTCGTCACGGTCTGCTTCGTCGCGGTCATGATCCGACCTCCGTCGTCGGGGCGTTCTCTTCCAGAGCGGTGCCCGCGAGGTCGATGATTCGCATCGTCTCGTCCCTCCAGCTCTCGGAGCAGTTTCGCCAGGGTTCGAGTCCGGCCACAAGCATCGCCCACGCCGTCCATGCGCCCAGGTCGGTCTCCTCGCCGCCGGCGGAACGGTAGCCGTCGATGAAGGGTCGCTCGAGCTCGTGCAACCGGGAATCGACGCGGCAGGCCGCAATCCACCGCCCCAGATCCATCCCGATCGCCCCATACCCTGATCGATCCAGGTCGATGATCCGGCACTCGGAATTCGCCAGAAGCACCTGGTCGGGGCTCAGGTCCCCGTGGATCTCCCGCAGTTCCCGCTTCGGCCCGAGGCGTCGATTCGGTCCGAATCCTCGCCTCGACCCGAGCCGTCTGCTCAGTTCTGAGAGCAGTCCGACGATGTCCGCCTCTCGTTCCGGGAGCAGACGAACCAGCGACCGGCTGATGGTCTCGAGCTGGTCGAGCGGAGAGCCGAGCGCACGGTCCGCCTCCGCCGAAGCGCCTACACTCTCTGCCGGTTCTCCGCCGTTGTCAGGCACACCGCTTCTGTGCAGTTCGGCGATGATCACGCCGACCTCCTCGGCGACGTTCGGATCCGGTCGATCGCCCAGGTCGCCGGTCCCCCACCACGGCGAACGCGTGGCAGTCTCACGTCCGCCGACGAACTCGACCGGCAGGCTCGGCAGCTGCGCGCGCTGCCAACGGTCGGCTGCCTCGGCGAGGTGGATCTGGGAGTCGGCGGCGATCCGCACGAATTCCGGCGCCCCATCGGCCGGGGTGTGTTTGAGCAGCAGCCGCCTGGCGGGGTTGTATCCGATGATCCGCAGATCCCCGCGGAGGTGGTCGAGTGTCCGTGCGACATGCTTGCCGATCCTGGGGTCGGCAAGCACGTCGCCGCTGACCAGCACCGCACCGGTCGCACCCGCCGAGCGCGGGTCGGCAGCCTCGTGGACGACCAGCTCCTGCCCGTGCCGGGCGGCCCGCCGCCGAGCGTTGGCGAGCTTGTCCGGGCTCGTCATCACCGCGGTGAACCCCCAGTCGGCGAACTCGCCGAGGTGGCCGGCCACCTCTCGCCGCCATGCGACGATGGCGCCGCGCCCCGGCTTCACGCGGATCCGAAGAGGCCGAACCGCGAAGCCCAGCTGCCGGGACAGCTCCTCCCCGGATCGCAGCTGGTCGATAAAGGGCAGCTGCGCGAACCGCGTGTCCACGGTGTCGACTGCCGATGCGGTCATGATGTGGCTCCTACCTGGACAGATGCTCTGCCGATGGTCGGCGGCTCTGCCGGTCGCGGCACCACGTCAGGAGCCGCGACCGGAACCGAGTCGAGCACCGGGGCCTGAACCGGGGCGTCGGACGCCGCGGGCGCTGGCGGTCCCGCGGACATCGGGTCGGACATCCCACCGGGCACGCTGTCGGCCTCGTCGGCCTGCGAGCGGATCCACCGCGCGAACCGGCTGCCCTCGGCCGCCGCGAGTTCGCTCGGCGTACCGTCTTCGACGATCCGCCCGTTCTCGAGCCACACCGCCCGGTCAAGGTCGCGGATCATCGCCACGTCGTGGCTGATGACGATGCTCGTGCGCCCCCGTGTCAGCGCGGTCACGGAGTCGGCCACCTCGGCGCGGGTCTGCGGGTCGAGCCCCGTCGTCGCTTCGTCGAAGACGACGACCGGGGCGTCGCGGACCAGGGCCCGGGCGATGGCCAGGCGCTGCCGCTGCCCGCCGGAGAGCGTGTCTCCGCGGTTGCCGAGCTCGGTGTCGTAGCCGTCGGGAAGAGAGCGGATGAACTCATCGGCACGGGCCGCACGGGCGGCGGCGACCACCTCGGCGTCGGTGGCGTCGAGCCGACCGTAGCGAATGTTCTCACGCACGCTCGCGGCGAAGAGCACGGACTCCTGGAGGAGGACGGACACGTTCTGCCGCAGGGAGGCGCGGGTGACGTTGTGGGTGTCGTAGCCGTCGAGGTAGATCGAACCGGAGTCCGGTTGAGACAGCCGCATCAGGTAGCTCATCAGGGTCGATTTTCCGGCCCCGGAGGCACCGAGTATGCCGATCTTCTGTCCTGCTGGAATGAGCAGATCGAGCTCGTCGAACAGCGGCCTGCCGTGCCCATCGGTCGAGGTGATGCGGTTGAAGACGACGTCGCCGCAGACCGGGCCCATGGACACGGCGTCGGGGGCGTCGGCGATCTCGACGGGTTCGTCGAGGAGGTCGGCGATCCTCTCCCCCGAGGCGGCCGCGCGGGCGATCCGGCCGGTGTATTTGGCCATGTCCCGCAGCGGCTTCATCGCGATCTTGAGGTAGAGGAGGAAGAGGACGAGGTCACCCGGGGACATCGCCCCGCGCAGCACCTGCCACCCGCCGAAGGCGAGAACGAGGGCCTGCGAGATGCCGACGAGGACATCCGTGGAGCGTTCGAGCCCGGCCGCCAGACGGCGTGCCCGCACCCCAGCTTTGAGTGCGCGTTCGTTGCCGTCGGCGAAGTCGCGGGCCACGGTCTTCTCGAGTCCGTAGGCCTGGACGACGCGGATGGCACCGAGCGCCTCGGCGGCGGATCCGACGAGTCGGCCCTCGCCCTTGCGGGTGGACCGGGAGGCCTTCGTGATCTTCGGGGTCGCCGCCTTCGACAGCAGTCCGTAGACCGCCGCCGTGACGAGCACGATGGCGCTGAGCACCGGGTCGAGGATGACCATGACGACGAGCAGGACGGCGAGGGTGATGACATTGCCGACCAGGGGCAGGCCCGCGGTGACGGCGACCTCCTGCAGCCGTCCGATGTCACCGACGAGTCGCTGTGAGGTGTCTCCGATCGAGGCCTTCGAGTGGTAGCGCAGCGACAGGGACTGGACGTGGTCGAACACGCGTGAGCGCAGTTGGGTGGCCACGCGTGCGCCGGCGAGGGCGAAGCAGATCGTCGAGGCGTAGTTCGCCGCGGCCCGTCCGCCGACGATGACGGCCAGGCCGATGGCCACGACCGCGAGCGTCGTGCCGACTCCGGCGTCGAGACCGAACGTCGGGGCGATCTGGGCGCCCAGGGCCGCGGTGACGGCGTCGACGGCGATCTTGATCGGCCAGGGTTCGAGGATGCGGAAGACGACGTCGGCCAGCAGTGCGGCCATCCCGCCGATGATCAGCCACGTGTGCCGGCGCAGGTGCGGACGGATGATCCGCAGGGTCCGCCGCAGCGCCGAGGCCGTGAGCTTCTTGCCGCTCATGAGATCACCGCCGAGGCGGGGTGCCGTCCTGACACCGGCATCCTCATGTCGATGGGGGCGGCACCGGCATCGACGGCGGCGGTTTCTCCGGCGGCTGTGTCGCCGGCGGTTCCCGTCACCCGTGCGAGGATCTGTTGGCACCGGCGAGTCCAGGAATGGCTGGTCAGAGCCTCTTCCCGAGCGCGCTGCCCCATCGTCGCACGCAGTTCGGCGTCGTCGATGAGTCTCTGCAGCGCGCCGGTGAGGTCCGCGGTGTCGGCCGGGTCGGTGAGGATCGCGGCCCCGGTGTCTGCGAGCACGCCGGGGATCGCGCCGACCGCCGATGCGACGACGGGCAGGCCCGCCGCCAGATATTCGTAGACCTTGAGCGGGGAGAAGTAGTTCTCGCCTGCTGGGTACGGGGCGACCGCGATGTCGAATTCGCGCAGAGCCTGAGGCACCGCTTCCGGCGCCAGCGCACCGTGGAAGCGCACTCGTCCTCCCAACCCGAGCCTGCGCACCTGGTTCTCGAGCGCCTCGGCTTCGGGGCCGTGGCCGACGATGTCGACGCGGAAGTCCCCGACCAGACCAGCGCAGGCGGCAAGGAGCCGATCCGTGCCGTGCCAGGGTTTGAGGGTGCCGACGAACCCGATCCGCACCGGACCGTGAACACTCGGAGGTCCCCCACCGGGGCGGTCCTCCCGTATCGAGCGACCGCTGGGCGACCCGCATCCTTCCCCGCCGAGGCAGTCGTGACCTGACCGTGGAGTGATCCGTTCCGTGTTCACTCCGTTCGGGACGACGCTGACGTCGCCGAGGCCGGGATAGTCGGTGCGGACCCAGTCGGCGACGAGTTCGCTCACGCACACGATGCGTGCGGCTCCGGCGAAACTTGCCGCCGTGGCACGGGCGGCGTGTTCGGCGTGGACGAGTCCGCGATGGGTCCGCTGCTCCTCCAGCAGAGGCGCATTGACCTCCGTGATCAAAGGCACGTCGAGGCGCTGGCTGATCCGAGCACCGGCCGTGGAGAACAGCGAATACCGTTCGTAGACGAGGTCGAACCCCTGCCCCGAGGCGGCCACCGTGTCCGTGACCAAGTCGGCGAGCATGTCGGAGAGTCGCAGCAGTGCGATCTCACGCTGGGAGCGGTCGAGACCGCGCGGCACCTCGAGTCGGGTGATATCGAGGTCGGCGAGGTCGGAGGGCACGTCGTCATCGGTGCGGGTGCAGAAAACACTGACTTCGTGACCGAGTGCTCGGAAGGTGCGCACGACTTCCTGGACGTGGACGCTGGCACCTTTCGTGCCGAAGACTCCGATGCCGGGGTCGAGAAGGACATAGGCGATTCTCATGACACTGACTCCATTTCACGGACTGTCGGAACGGCAGGGACCGCCCCAGGCACCGCCGCAGCGTCGGCCAGGCTCGCGAGCTGACCGGCCTGGACGGTCGAGTCGTGCAGGCGGCTCACGCGGTCACGGGCGGCATCGGTGACGGCACGGATTCCAGCGGGGCCCGTACGCAGGGCGGCGACCACCTCGGCGATGGTGGAGGCGATGTTCTGCTCATCGGTGCCGTCGACGAGCCACCCGGTGCGGCCGTGGTCGATGACCTCGGGCACGGCGGTGACGGTGCCGGCGATGCAGGGAATTCCGGTGGCCATGCCCTCCAGCAGCACGGTGGGCAGGCCGTCGGCGTTGCCGTCAGAGCCGATGACGAATGGGGAGACGAGGATGTCGTGGTCGGTGAGCATGTCACGGACCTCGGCCTGGGTGAGCGCTCCGTGAAACGTCACGAGCTCATCGAGCCCGAGCGTGCGGGACTGCGCGCGCAGCTCCTCCTCCAGGGGGCCCGTGCCCACGAGATCGAGGCGGCAGCTCGTTCCCTCGTCGCGGAGGCGGGCGAGCGCGTCGAGGAGGTGGGTGAACCCCTTCTTCTCGACGAGGCGGCCGACAGCCAGCAGCGAGGGAACCTCGCCCGTTGCTCCCTGACTGGGTCGGTACGGGAAGCGGTCGAGTTCGAGGCCGTTGCGCACGACGACGATCCGGTCGGCCAGCTCGGGCCCGAGCACCGTGGACAGGTAGCGGCGATTGAATTCGCTGATCGCGATCACATGGTCGGCGTCCGCGGTCTTGCGGGCGAGGTCGGTGAGCACGACATCCTCGTGGAAGATGTCCTTCGCATGCGTGGTGAAGGAGTACGGGATCCCCGTCAGCGCCGAGGCGGCCCGGGCCACCGTCGTCGCCACCGACGCGAAGTGCGCGTGCAGGTGCGTCACTTCGTGGTCGAGTGCCAACCGGGCGAGGGTGAGCGCTTGGATCACATCATCGTGGCTCAGTTCCATGAGCTCGCCGAGGTGGCCCGGCACTGCCGCGGCCACGCGCGGTTCCGCTGCGGCCTCGGCGAAGGTCTGCCAGAAGCTGCGGGCGCTCGAGGGCCGATCGATGTGGATGACCTCGGCGCGGACGCGGGCGAGTTCGGGGTGGAAGCGGGTGTCCGTGCTCGGGCGCAGGGAGAAGATCACGAGGTCTTCTCCGGCGGCTTCGCGGGCGAGGATCTCGGAGACGATGAAGGTCTCGGAGAACCGCGGGTACATCTTGAGTACATAGGCACGGCGGCCGGACTGTCGTGCCTGCGGTGTTGACGGCGCTGCCGGCGTCGAAATGGTGTGTGTCTGTTCAGACAGCATGGCTGGTCTCCTCCAAGGTGATGGGCAGACGGGCGGATGAGGCTGTGCCGCGAGGCGCGGTCGGTCGGTGCCCCGCTGTCGGTGCGGCTTCGGGGACAAAGGCCGGCGCCTCGGCGCGGGCATCAGCGATGAGCTCGGCCGCCAGGCGAGGCACGGTGGTCAGACCCGAGAGGTCGATATGGGAGCGATCGGTGGGACGTCCGACCCGGCCGGCGAACCATTCGCTGAGCACCTCGGCGTCGAGGCTGTCGATCGTGTGGGCATCGACCGCGCCGGCAGCGACGAGGGCGAATGCCCGTCTGGGCTGCTCGGCCCGGTGTCCCTTGCGTGGGACGACGAGTGCCGGAGTGTCGGTGGCCATCAGTTCGGCCAGAGTGTTGTACCCGCCCATGCACACGACCGCCTCGGCGGAGGCGACGAGTCCGGGGATGTCTTGGTGGTGGCGGATGACGGTGGTGGTCGCACCGGCGCGCACACGCAGTCGGTCGAACTCCTCGGTGTCCATCTGCGGACCGGTGACGATGAGGTGACGGTGACCATCGGGCGGTTGTGCGTCGACGGCGATGGAGGCGAGGCTGCCGCCGTCGGATCCCCCGCCGAGGCAGGTGAGGACGAAACGCTGGGATCCGACCCCTGGAGACTCGGTCCCGGCCGACCCGACGCGCGCCGCCTCGACTCCCTCAGGAAGGGCACCGCCGTCATCGGGACGGTCCTGGGACAGGTAGCCGGTGGTGACGGCCCTGGCCGCCAAGGTCGCGGGAACTTCGCCGGTGGACCGGGGATCGTAGACGTCCGGGTCACCGTAGATCCAGACTTCATCGAAGGCATCGGCCACGCGTGCGGGTCCTCCGACCTTCTCCCATTCAGCGTCGATGACCGACGGGGTGTCAAGGACTTCGCGCAGACCGAGGACCGTACGGCAGCCGTGGCCGCGGACCTGGTCGATGGCCTCGGCGAGTTCGCCGCCGATGCCGAAGGGATGCCGGTCGACGATGAACAGCTCGGGCCGCTGCTGGTCGAGGATCGCGGAGACCGCCGCCGCCCGCAGCGCCCGCAGCCCCTGCATCGAGGAGGCGAGCGCCCGTGGGACATAGCCGCCGGGTGCGGGAGTGACTCCGGGCAGGATGACCCAGTCCCAGCCATCGGGCAGGTCGAATCGCGCGGCCTCGGGGCTGCTGGCGATGAGCAGACCGGAGACCTCACGGCCGGTCAGTGCCGGCAGGTCCCGGGCCAGCGCAAAAGCCAGTGCCCGGTTGCGGCGGATGTGGCCCAGTCCCAGCGAGTCGTGGGAGAACAGTGCGACTCTCAAGCGTCTTCTCATACATCTCAGCTTGTCGGCTGTGCTTAAGATGAAGTTAAGACGCGGATGAGAAAGATCTTAGGTTCAGTCCACGCGGTATCCGAAGCCCCTCACGGTAGTGACGAAATCGGAGCCGAGTTTCTTGCGCAGGTACCCGATATAGACGTCGACGACGTTCGAGCCGGGGTCGAAGTCGAATCCCCACACATGGGAGAGCAGCTGTCCGCGGGAGAGGACGTTGCCGCGGTTGCGCAGCAGGATCTCGGCCAGGGACAGTTCCCGAGCGGAGAGCTCGACGAGACGGTCTTTGACCCACACCTGTCTCTTGAGCAGGTCGATGCGCACCTCGTCGCGAATGAGCTCCGTGACCTCCTGCTCCTGCGGACTCTCCTTGAGCCGCAGACGGACCCGAGCCAGCAGTTCCGCGAACCGGAAGGGCTTGATCATATAGTCGACCGCCCCTGACTCGAGGGCATAGATCGTGTCGTCCGGGTTGTCCCGGGCGGTGAGCACGAGCACCGGCAGTTCGGGTCGTCGCTCGCGCAGATGTCTCAGCACGCTGAATCCGTCGAGTCCGGGCAGACCGATGTCGAGGATGACGAGTGCGAAGTCTCCCGTCAAGGCCAAGTCTCGCCCGGTGAGGCCGTCGGCGGCGGTCTGCGGACCGAATCCGGCGGCGGTCAGGCCCTTCGAGATGAAGGCGGAGATCCGCTGTTCGTCCTCGATCACGAGAATGCTCTTCACTTCTGTCCTTTCGGCAGGATCATGCGGAACTGTGCACCGATGGTGGTCGGGTCGAGCACGACCGTGCCTCCGTGCGCCTCGGCGATGGCCGTGATGATTGACAACCCCAGCCCGAAGCCGGCCCCGTCGGTCGACCGGCGGCAGAAACGATCGAAGATGTCCTCGGCGATCTCGTCGGGCACGCCCTTGCCTTCGTCGCGGACCCAGATGTGCACGGATTCGGAGTCGTCGCGGGCACCGAAGACGATCACCTGACCGTCCTCGGTGTGCTCGACGGCATTGGACGCCAGCTGGAGAAGCGCCTGTGTCAGGCGCTGTCTGTCTCCGTGGAAACTCAGCGTTTCGGGCACCTCGAGGCCCCACTCCCGATCTCCCAGTCCTTTGGCCTTCGCCAAGGAATCGGACACGACCACAGTGAGATCCACCTCGGCGAAACGCACGAAATCAGGGCGTCGGGCACGGGCCAGCAGGAGCAGCTCTTCGACGAGGCGGCCCATCCGATCCGTCTCATCGAGCAGCATCGCCCGCGTCTCCTCGACGTCGCTGACGTCCTCCGCGTTCATCGTCTCCAGATGACCGCCGAGGATGGTCAGCGGGGTGCGCAGCTCATGCCCGACATCGTCGAGGAACCGCCGCTGAGCTTCGAAAGCCGCCTCGAGACGGTCGAGCATGTCATTGAAGGTGTGCCCGAGTTCGGCAATGTCGTCATGGCCCTTCGTCTTCAGGCGACTGCTGAGGTCACCGCCGGAGATCGACTGTGCGGTCCGCCTCAGCTCGGTCACCGGTGACAGCAGCCGTCGCGCCAGAAGTGAGGAGAGACCGGCGATGAGCAGGGTGGCGGCGAGCGCGACGACGACATAGATCTGCATGATCTGCACGAGGTCGGCGTGGCTGGCCGAGACGTTGTGGACGACGACGAAGGCTCCCGCCCCGTTCGTCGCGGCCGCTCCGCCCGCGACTTCGCCGACGCCCTTCGTCCGGGTCGTCGAGTCGGTGGGCGCGGTCTGGGTGTCCGTGGTCGTGGCGGCTCCCGCCTCGGCGCCGGTGATGGGCAGAACGAAGCCTTCGTACTCGACGTCGCCGACGGTCAGGCGGACCTCCCCGCCTTTCTCGGCCGCACCAGCCACGGCCTTCTCGAAGGCGCTCGAACTGCCGAGGAGGTCCTCCGGTTCGCCCTGATAGAGCACTCTGCCGTCGGTGAGGAAGGCGAAGAGCACCTCGTCTTCGTCCGGCCTGTTCTGGGCGAGGAAGTTGCTGAGGATCTCATCGACGGAGGTGAACGGTTTGCCTGTCTGCGGATCGATCCCGTTCTCGGAGAACGTTCGCATCTCGTCGATCTCTTGGGACATCGAGGCGGTGATTCGGCCGGAGACGTTGTTCGACTCCACGGTGTAGAGGATGAGGCCGACGATGGAGAGAGTGAGGACGGACAGCACGGCGACGGTGATGGTCAGGCGGTTCTGAACGGTCAGCCCGACGCGCCGTTCAGTCGTCATCGTCGTCCCCGTCATCGCCGTCATCGTCGCCGTCGTCGCCGTCGTCGCCGTCGTCGCCGTCGTCGCCGTCGTCGTCGCCGTCGTCGCCGTCGTCGCCGTCGTCGCCGTCGTCGCCGTCGTCGCCGTCGTCGCCGTCGTCGTCGTCGTCCCCGCCGCCGGGGACTTCGCGAGGCGGGTTCGGCACCGGTTCGTAGGAGTGCTCGATCTCCTGCGGGTCCTTCGAGTCCGCATCTCCGGACTCGCTGCCCTCCGATGCGCGGCCGTCGGCGGCGCTGCTATCAGATGCGCTGCCGTTGGAGTCTGCCTCGACAGAGCTGTCGGCATCGGCTTCGGAATTCTTCGGCTCGGAGGTCTCCGTCGGTTCGGGGGTGACTTCCACCGGGCTGAGATCCGGCGGTTCTGATTGGGTGGTGTTGCGCACGATGAGCACGGTCAGCAGTGCGAGCATGACGACGAGACCGGCCACAACCCCGCCGAGGATCTTCGATCGTCCACCCATACCGTCCACATTGCCCAAGGCCCGCGGCAAAGTCGAGCCGGAGGCGATGAGAGTCTTCTTAAGCGGGATGTTCGGGCGCCTGTGATACCGTAAGCGCCGACCGCCCCGACGACCCGCAGGAGCCCACCGATGAGCGACGATCGCGCGGACCGCGACGAGGCAGAGCCCGTATCCGCAGACTCCTCATCGACGACGTCCGAGCCCACCGAGCCGGACACCGGTTCCGCATGGACAGACGGTTCCGCGACTACCGAGCCGGATGCCGGCTCCGAGACTGACCCCAAGGAGAATCCGTGGGCGGCGATCAAACCCTGGCAGGGCAAGGCTGCCGGCCTCGACAAGCTGCTGCTGTTCATCATCATCGGCGTCCCGCTCATCTACCTCGGCCTCATGCCGCTGCGACCGTGGATGCTCGTCCATGCTCCGGTCGTCCAGGAATTCATCAACGGCGCGAAGACCTCGATCGTCGCTGCCGCCGCCTATGCCCGGGTCGGTGAGATTCCGCTGTGGCTGGTCGTCGTCGCAGGCTTCGTCGGCATGGCCAAACTCGATTGGGCGTTCTGGCTGGCCGGTCGCCGCTGGGGCGACGGTGTGCTGCGGCTCTTCGCGCAGAACGAGCGCCAGCTCAAACGCATCAACCAGCTGAAGAAGATCCCGAGCTGGGCGCTGTTCCTCATGACGCTGATCTCGCGTTGCCCGGGTATCCCGGGCACCCTCGTCTATCTCGTCGCGGGATGGACGCGGATGCGGCTGTCGCTGTTCCTCGTCGCCGACCTCCTCGGCTGCCTCATCTTCACTCTCATCTGGACATTCCTGGGCTATCAGCTCGGAGAGGCCGCCGTCGACATCCTCAAGGTCATCGACAAGTACGCCCTGTGGCTGACCTTGGCCCTCATCGTCGGTATCTTCGCCATCAGCTTCTTCAAGGAATACCGCAAGCAGAAGAAGGAACAGGTCTGAGCATCAGGCTCCGAAGGACAGGAAAGTCTCGCGCATACGCTGCGGGTTCGCCTTCCGGCCGCTGAAGAGCTCGAACGCGTCGATGGCCTGATTGACCGCCATCCCCGATCCGTCGAGCGTGCGGTAGCCCTTCGCCCTGGCTTCGGCGAGCAGCTGCGTCTCGAGCGGGAAGTACACGACATCGGCCACCCAGGTCTCCGATCCGAATGCCGAGGTGTCGACCGAGGTTCCCGGGTACGCCTTCATCCCCACCGGGGTGGCGTTGACGATCCCCTGCGCCGAGGCGGCCGCCCCTCCCAGCTCATCGAGTCCGATCGCTCTCGCCCGGGTTCCGACCGACGTCGCTGCGCCGATGTCCGCGGCCAGTCCTTCGGCACGCTGCACATCCATGTCGGCGATGACGAGGTCGCCGATCCCGAGTTCGGCGAGGGCGAACCCGACCGCACGGCCGGCTCCACCCGCACCGATCTGCACGACCGCCTCGGTGGCGGCACCGTCCAATCCGGCACGGAAACCGGCAGCGAACCCGGTGACGTCGGTGTTGTATCCGGTCGTCCGGCCGGCGCTGTCGATGACGACGGTGTTGACCGAATTGATGCGGGCGGCCACCGGATCGACCTCATCGATGAGGCCGATGACCTGCTGCTTGAACGGGTGGGTGATGTTGAGTCCGTCGAAGCCGAGCCGGACCGCGCCGGCGAGCAGCTCCTCGAGTCCCACCTCGGCGAGGCGGGGTGTGCCGATGTCGATGGTGCGGTAGATCGTGGGGATGGAGTGCGCGGCTCCTTCGTTCTCATGCATCCGCGGGGTGCGGGAGGCGGAGATGCCGTCGCCGATGAGGCCGAGGAGGAGGGTTGAGGTCATAGTCTCGCTTTCGCGTTCGTGAGGTGGTCGATGAGGATCTCGACCGCGTGGACGTAGCCCTGTGCGCCGGCTCCGGCGATGACGGCTGCGGCCACGGGTGAGAGGTAGGAGTGGTGGCGCACGGCTTCCCGGGCATGCGGGTTGCTCAGGTGCACCTCGATGATCGGGTGGTCGTAGGATTTCAGCGCATCGTGCAGAGCCAGGGAGGTGTGCGTGTATGCTCCGGCGTTGATGATCGCACCGATCGTGGAGTGCCGGGCGGCGTGGACGGCGTCGATGAGCCCGCCCTCATGGTTGCTCTGGATGCAGCGTACGCCGAGCCCCGCCTCGGCGGCGGTGTCGGCGCACATGTCCTCGATATCGGCCAAGGTGGTGCGGCCGTAGATCTCCGGTTCGCGTTCCCCGAGAAGGTTGAGGTTGGGGCCGTTGAGGATGAGGATCTCAGGCATTGTCACCTCGGGAATCGGGCGGCGATGGATGCCGCGGTCTCGGTCAGTTGGGGGACGAATTCGATGAGCGCGTCGAGGCTGCTGCGGAAGACCGGTGCGGCGAGAGCGAGCGAGGCCAACAGTGTGCCGTCGAGGTCGAAGACGGGCACGGCCAGGGCACCGGGGCCGTCGGGTCGGGTCTGATGATGTTCCCGTACCTGGGTGCGGTTTCGGCCGGGAACTGGCCGCTCATTTTCGTCTTCGGCGCCATCATGTCCGGCTGTGCGTACTCGCTGGCCAACTCCATCTGGCCCTCGTTCTACGCCGAGATGTTCCCGACGACGGCACGCGTGACAGGTCTGGCCCTGGGCACTCAGGTCGGCTTCGCGGTCTCCGGCGGTCTGGCTCCGGTCCTCGCGTCCGCTGTCGCCGGCGCCGGAGGAGAGAATTGGGTCTCGGGGGCCGCATTCACCGCGGGTGTCTGCATCGTCGTCGGCCTGGTCGCCATGACGGCGAAGGAGACGAAGGGACTGAGTCTGGAAGAGATCGATGTCGTCCACGAGGAAAGGTCACGATGAGAACCTCGATTGCCACCGTGTGTCTGTCCGGCACGCTTGAGGAGAAGCTGCAGGCTGCCGCGACGGCCGGGTTCGACGGAGTCGAGATCTTCGAGCAGGATCTCATCGTCTCGCCCAGTTCCCCCGAGGTGATCGCCGGACTGGCTGCAGAACTCGGGTTGAGTCTTGATCTCTATCAGCCCTTCCGCGATTTCGAAGGCGTCGAGGACGAGCTGTTCGCCGCCAACCTGGCCCGCGCCGAGGCGAAGTTCCAGCTGATGAAGCGGCTCGGCATGACCACGATGCTGCTGTGCTCGAACGTCGCCACCGCAACCGTCGACGATGATCAGGTCGTCGTCGATCAGCTGCGCCGCCTCGGCGATCTGGCCGAGAGATACGGCATCGACGTCGCCTACGAGGCGCTGGCCTGGGGGCGGTTCGTCTCCGAATACGATCGCGCCTGGGACCTCGTCAAGGCCGCCGATCATCCGCGCATCGGCACCTGCCTGGACAGCTTCCACATCCTCTCCCGTGACACGGACCTGTCACGCATCGCCGAGATCCCGGGAGAGAAGATCTTCTTCCTCCAGCTCGCCGATGCCCCGGCCCTGTCGATGGACGTGCTCAGCTGGTCCCGTCACCACCGAGTCTTCCCCGGCGAAGGCTCGTGGGATCTCACCGACTTCCTCGCTCGCGTCGCTGGGACCGGTTATGCCGGACCGGTGTCGCTCGAGGTCTTCAACGATTCCTTCCGGCAGGCCGACACTCAGCGCACCGCTGTCGACGGACTGCGTTCCCTGCGGTGGCTCGAAGCCAACGTGTCGGCTGCCAGTGGGGCCAAGGCATCTGCCGCTGGTGAGGCCGAGGCGCCCGGTGCTGGGCCGGAAAGCAATCGCGCGCGGCTGAGTCTGCGCCCTCTGCCCCAGGTCTCGGAGCCTCGCGGCATCGACTACGTCGAACTGAGCACCGATGATCTGGGCGCGCTCACCCGGCAGCTCCACCAGCTCGGCTTCCGGTTCGTCGGCTTCCATCGCACGAAACCGCATGTGCAGCTGTGGCGACGCGGTCAGGCTCGAATCGTCGTCACCGAACCCACCAGTCGGCACGACGAATCCACCGCCGTGACCATCGACAGCACCGACCCGGCTGACGAAGCCGCCGCCGTGGCAGCAGACTCCCCCGGATCCGGAACATTCCTGCGCGGCATCGGCTTCGCCGTCGACGATGCCGACGCCGCAATGGAACGTGCGCTCTTGCTCTCGGCTACCGAAGTCCCCCGCGATCAGGCACACGACGAAGAGGTGCTGCGTGGAGTCTTCGCGCCCGACGGATCGGAGGTCTTCTTCGGTGACGGAAACGGCGTGGATCCGCAGTGGACCGACGAGTTCGGCACCGTCCCGGACGAGCGGCAGTCGGCGATCGACCACATCAACCTCGCTCAGCCTGCTCATCACTACGACGAAGCAGTGCTTTTCTACACCTCCCTGCTCGCCCTGACCGCTCTGCCGTCCCAGGACGTGCCGAGCCCCTCCGGTCTTGTGCGCTCCCAAGTGATGTCGAGTGCCGATGGGGCAGTGAGGATGCCGCTCAACGTCTCTCCCGACCACAGCCCCAACCCCCTGAGCCGAGGCGCCGGCTCACCCGCAGAGACCTACCCGGAGCATGTGGCTATCGTCTGCGATGACATCTTCACTGCCGCAATGGCCGCGGTCGCTCGTGGTTTGAAGTTCCTGGCAGTGCCGCAGAACTACTATGAGGACCTTGCCGCGCGCTTCGACCTCGAACCTGAGCTGCTTGGCCGGCTGCGTGAGCACAATATCCTCTACGACCGTGACGACCGGGGCGAGTTCCTCCATTTCTATACGTCGACGATCGGTTCGGTCTTCTTCGAGATGGTTGAGCGCCGAGGAGATTACCAGGGCTACGGTGCCCCGAACGCGCCGGTGCGGCTGGCCGCTCAGCACCGGCGCAATACGGAGAGTTGAGCCGAGCGCACCGCTCGACACGGTTCAGACGGGTCTGCTCACCAGCGGTTCCGGACAGAACTCCCAGACCGCACCGGACGTCTCAGGCCCTTCAACTGGACCGCTGACCGGTAGCAGGTCCTCGTCCTTGAGCTGTGAGAGGATGCGACCGTGTGAGGCCTGCCACACGATCCTTTCGACGGTCGGCACCTCGGCATCGAGCACGCGGGCGACCGCGTCGATCTCAGCGTGCACGTAGTCGACGGTGAGATCGGCTGCGGGATCGGCCACCTCGGCGAGGTATCCGACCACCTTGTGGTCGACTTCGAAATGGGTGGACCCGGCGAGCATCAACAGGTGGAGCCAGGTGATGCCCGAGCTCTGGCTGGGCAGAGCTCGCCACCCCTTCGACACGTCGCTGGAGAACGCAATGCTGCCGACTCCCTCACCGACCGCCTCCCGCAGATCACCGACATCATCGATTCCATGGTCGGCCATGACTCGGACGGCGCTGTCGACGACCTCAGCCTTGAGAACTGCCCCGGGGCGGGTACTGGCCGGTTTGAGGTTGCAGATCACCTCCCGCGCCCATACGTCCGCCCCTCCAGCCGCGGCGATCGAATAGCGAAGCGATTTCGCACCGTCACTGCTCCCGTGTCGGGCGATGTACCGGGCGACGATGTTATCCACCGCTGTCGGGTGGGAGCCCGTCGAATAGATCGCGTCAAGAATGCACAGAGCGAGGCTACTCGGGTAGCTCGGTGTCATCGCCTGACCGAAGTCGCCGAGGAACTCTCCGCACCTCTGCGCCAATCGAGCGACGCTGTTGGTCGTGATCATCATTGTTCTGACCTTCCGTCATGCGCCGCACCTTGCGACGCGATGCCGCCGACTCCGATGTCGGAAGCTTGAGGAGAACACTAGACACCGGCACTGACACAACATGCTCGGTCATGAATCGAACATATATATAATCCGCTCCCACCTGCGAAATGTCTCAGGCGACTGGCCTTGGCAGGCATGGTGGGCTCTGGCATGGTGGAGCCATGAGCACAGCAGAGATCATCATCGACGGCCCCCTGGCACGCGCATCGCGGATCCTCTGCCAGGTGTCAGCCAAGCATGTGGCAGACAAGGCTGAGATCAAGAAGTCCGAACTCAAGGACTACGAGAAGGGAATCGCGGACATCACCGCCGAGCAGGAACGTCGCCTCATCCTCGCCCTCGAGGAGTATGGTGCACGGTTCATTCCCGACGGCGCAGAGGGTGGCTACGGCGTCCGTCTGAAGTTCAGCCGCGCGAAAGTCCGCGCGATCGAACGCTGGGAAGACGAAGGCGGCACCCCCGGCTCCGATGACGTCTGAGCCCTCCGCGGAAGGATGCTGAGTGTCCAGGCGTCGTCAGTGAAGATCCGGCGGCTGAGTCATCACAAGGGCGGCTGAGTCATCACAAGGCTGTGGCCTCGAATCTGCATTGAGCAGATTCGAGGCCACAGTTGCATCCGTTGGCATCGAGGGACCACCTCGGCGCCGAAATGTCGCCGGCGTCGAGCGCCGGGAAACATCAGCGGGGAACGTCAGTCCTTGCCGATGAACTCGAGGTTGTCGACGACACGATTGGAGAAGCCCCACTCGTTGTCGTACCAGGCAACGACCTTGACGTGGTTGCCGACGACGCGGGTGAGCGCGGAGTCGAAGATCGACGAAGCGGGCTGACCGACGATATCAGAGGAGACGATGGGCTCGTCCTCGTACTCGAGGATGCCTTTGAGTTCGCCCTCCGAGGCCTTCTTGTAGGCGTCGAGCACCTCGTCGCGGGTGACCTCGCGGGACACGGTCGTGTTGATCTCGACGATCGAGCCGACCGGGACGGGAACGCGGATGGCGTCGCCGGACAGCTTTCCGTCGAGCTGCGGGAGGACGAGGCCGATGGCCTTGGCCGCACCCGTCGAAGTGGGGATGATGTTCTCGGCAGCGGCACGGGCACGACGGGGGTCCTTGTGCGGGCCGTCCTGAACCATCTGGTCACCGGTGTAGGCGTGGACGGTGGTCATGAAGCCCTGCTCGATTCCGGCGAGGTCATCGAGGACCTTGGCCAGCGGAGCCAGGGCGTTCGTCGTGCACGAGGCGTTGGAGATGACGGTGTGCTCGGGCTTGTACGCCTCGCTGTTCACACCATAGGCGAGGGTGACGTCGGCACCCTTCGAGGGAGCGGAGACGAGGACCTTCTTCGCGCCGGCAGTGATGTGGGCGCTGGCCTTGTCGGCCTTGGTGAAGCGGCCGGTCGATTCGAGGGCGATGTCGATGCCGAGCTCGCCCCAGGGCAGCTTGGCCGGATCCTTCTCGGCGAAGACTTTGATGGTCTTGCCGTCGATGATGAGGGAATCCTCGGTGGCCTCGACGTCGTGATTGAAGCGTCCGAGGGTGGTGTCGAACTTCAGCAGCCGAGCGAGATCGTCGACGGCGCCGAGGTCGTTGATGGCCACGACCTCGAGCTCGCTGCCGCGCTCGATCAGGGCCCGCAGGGTGCTGCGTCCGATGCGACCGAAACCATTGATGGCGATGCGAGTCAATGTCACTCCTTGTACATGTTGGACACGGGATTCGTCTTGATATCTCCATCATGGGCGACTTCCACGCGTGACAACAGTGGCCAGACAGTCAATCTGCGCAAGGTTTTCGCCAGTCGTATTGCCAGATGCCGAAAGTTTCTGGCCAGGGCCGCTGACGTGTGATCCGGGTCGCTGAAATGTACCGAAAAGCGCCCAGCCCTCACCACTGGAAGCGGCCTGTACTCAGCCCTGGGAAGAGTGCCTTTTCAACCCTGAAAGGAGTGGCGGTAGTCGTTCGGGGAGGTCGAGAGGATGCGCTGGAAATGCATCCGCAGATTCGCGCCGGTTCCGAGTCCCACCTGATCAGCGATCTGTTCGATGCCCAGGTCGGAGTTCTCCAGCAGCTCCCGGGCGAGGTCGACTCGGGCTCGCAGCACCCACTGCATGGGCGTGTAGCCGGTGTCTTCGACGAAACGGCGGGAGAAGGTGCGCACGGAGACCCCGGCATTGGCGGCGAGATCGCGCAGGGTGATGGTCTCTCCGATGTGCTGCAGCGCCCATTCGCGGGTGTCGGCGAAGTCGTCGCCGAGCGGGTCGGGCACGCTGCGCGGCACGTATTGAGCTTGGCCGGCGCTGCGGTAGGCGGCGGCGACCAGGCGTCGGGCGACCTGATTGGACAGGCCGACCCCGTGGTCGCTGCGGATGAGATGGAGGCAGAGATCGATCGCCGAGGCGGCTCCGGCCGAGGTCAGCAGCTGTCCTTCGTCGATGAAGAGGACGTTCTCGTCGACCTTGATCGAGGGGAACCGTCGAGCAAGCTCTTTCGCCGTCGACCAGTGCGTGGTGGCGCGTCGCCCGACGAGCAGCCCCGTGCGCGCGAGGACGAACGTGCCGGTGGAGATCGCGGCGATCCGCGCGCCGCGTTCGAACGCCGAGAGCAGGGCCCCGATGACCGAAGCGGGCGGTTCGTCCGCCACCGCCGAGGTGGCACCCGGCAGGATGACCGTATCCGCGGTCTCCAACGCTTCGAGACCTCGATCGACGGAATAGTCGAGGCCGTCCGATCCAACCACTTTGCCTGCGGTGATGCCGCAGACCTCGACCTCATAGGGCCAGCTGCCCGCGGGCACGGTCGTCGTTCGTGCACCGGGGACGGCGGAAGCCGCCTCACCGCTCGGGTTCGGCTGGGAGCGCGGAGCCGCCTCGGTGCGGGTGCGGTCGGTGGCGGCGTTCGACTCGCGCCCGAAGACCTGGACGGGGACGCCGAGATCCATAGCAGACACCCCGTCCAACGCCAGCACGAGGATGCGGTGCGGGCGGGAACGGGGTGTTCTGCGCGGAAGGGTGCGGGGCTCGTCACTCATGATCGCCTCTCAGTTTAGCGATCAGGGCTCGTCCCGGGGCGGACTCAGTGCTCGTGGACTCCGGTGAGCTTGAAGCCCAGACGACCGTGGGTGAAGGCTCCGCCGGCGCGGATCGCCGAGGCGGTCCAGGCGGTCTCGGCCAGCTCGGTCTCCGTGGCACCGGCTTTGACGGCGGCATTCGAATGCGCATCGATGCAGTAGGCGCACTGGGTGGTCAAGCCGACGGCGTAGGCGATCAGTTCACGGTACTTCAGCGGGATCTCACGACCTTCGGAAGCGAAGACGGCGTTGTTGAACTCGCCGAAGGCCTTGAGAATGTCGGGAGTGGTCTCTTTGTAGGCCCTGTCGTACTTGCCGTCGGTCTCGCGGTCGAAGAAGTCTGACATCGTGTTGCCTCCTGTGATCGGCGTCGTTCCGTTCCACACGCTACCGATCCCGTTCTCCGGTCGCACCTGTTTCGTCATATGGTGACGCGGAATGTCTCCTGCGGCTGGATCCGCCTCGATTCCGCACGCTGTTTCGAGGCGGATCCACCCGCAGGAGGCACTCGAATCGCGTGGACTCAGTAGAGAGTGTTCTGGCCGACGAGAGGAGCCGCCTGAGTTCCTGGCAGAGGTGGTGTCTGGGGCGCGGCCGCGGAAGTCGTGGCCTCAGGAGGTGCGGCGGCGGGAGGCGCGGAATCACTCGCCGGAGGCACGGGCGCTGCCGATGCAGGGTCTCCAGATGCAGGGTCTGCAGCGGCAGGGGCTGCCGGAGCCGGGTCTGCGGGAGCCGGTGCCACCGGTGCGGCCTCTGCCGGTGCGGGCAGGGTGTCCGCAGGAACCGATTCGACGGATGTCGCGGCTGCCGCCACAGCGTCGGCCGGTGCTACGGCGGCCGGGCCGGCCTCCGCGGCCAGGGCCTCTGCGCTCTCGGCCTCGGGACTGCCGATGCTCGGGTCGGCGGAAGCGGCCGCTGTCGGTCTGGCGGAAGCAGCTGCTGTCGGCACCACAGGCGAGGCACTTTGTGCAGCATTCCGGGCAGCCGCCTCGGTGGGGGCAGGATCGGCAGGCGTCCGACCGGTGGTCGGGACCGCCTCGGCGATGGCTTCGAACATGGCCAGGGTGCCGTGCTGGGCGGCCAGGCTCACCGGCTCGGGGTCGCTCGAGAGTTTGACTCCGACGGTCTGCGTGGCGCGGTCGATGTAGAGCATCTGGCCGTGGATGCCGATGCCGATGACGACGTCTCGGCTGGCCGAAGGCAGCCAGAACTGGCTGCGGTACATGCCGCCCGGATAGGAGCGCCCCGACGGGGACGCGGCGAAGATCTTCGCCGAGTCCTCGGTACCGGTGAAGACGTCGTCGACCCATTCGGATGACAGCACCCGTTCGCCGTTGTCAGTGGTGCCGCCGCGGGCGATCATCTCGCCGAAGCGGGCGAGGTCGCGCAGGGTGGCGCTGATGGCACCGTCGGCGATCGACCCGCCCCACCGGTCCTGACAGACCTGGGCGGCATGGGCGGCGCCGATGCGCGACCACACGTATTCGCTGGCGACGATGGAGAACGGCTGCCCGGTGACCGCCTCGGCGATCCAGGCGAGCACGTCGGTCTCGCAGCTGCGGTAGACGAACGCCGATCCGTGTTCGCGGTCGCTGGTCAGCCGGCTGAGGAAATTCTTGATCCCCTTCGCCGAGGTGGCCGTCCGCGGCGCGAAATCGACCGCTTCGAACAGGGCTCGGATCTCGGAGCCCTCCTTGAGGTATTCCTCGGAGAACTTGATGCCCGAGCGCATGTCGAGCAGGTCACGGATCGTCGCTCCCACGTATCCGCTCTTGGCGAGTGCGGGCACATGCGTGGTGACGAGATCGGTCGTGCGCAGGAGTCCGGCGTCGGCGAGCGCTCCGATGACGGTGGCGACGATGGACTTGCTCACGGAGAAGAGCATGTGCTGGCGGGCCGGCTTCATCGGCCACGCGTATTCCTCGGCCAGCGCCACCCCGCCTCGGGTGACGAGCCAGGCGTCGGTGTGGGTGTTGGCCAGGACGTCGCCGACGGTGGTCCAGTCCTCGTCGATCGCCGGCCACTTCTCGCGGTCGATGGTCAGCGGGCGGAAGTCGTTGTCACCGGTCACGTATTCGCGCACAGGCCCGATGCCGCGCGGGATGCCGCCGGTCGGGAAGATCTCCTGCATGCGGGTGAGCGCGAAGGCGAAGAACTCGGGCCACTTCCAGGTGTCGAGGTCGATGCTCTCGAGCACCGCTTCCGAGGGGTCGACGATGGCGTCGTCACTCGCCGATTCGAGTTCCCCGACATGCGGGAGGGTGATATCCGGCGCCGAGGCGGTTGCGGCGTTCTCCTCCGACGGTCCGGCTGGTGCGGACCGAGGGTCGGGATTCTGGTCGGAGTTCGCGTTCGTCGATACGTCCGGCGCCGCCTCGGCGGAGGTATCTGCAGTGGTGGAAATGCCCTTGGTGTTGCCGGACAGGGCGCCGATGCGACGGTTCGGAGGGGCCGCCGGGCGGGGCGGAAGAGTCTCGTCTTCGCCTGCCATGTCACCTCCGCTGTCTCGATCCGAATGATCCTGCGCGCGCTCGGGCTGTCCCGTTGCGCAGGGAACACACTACCGGTACGAGGTGAGACTCCGTAGCCGAAAGAAGCGGGTCCGGGCGAGATCACTCGACTCACGCCGGCATCCTGAAGCCGTCACCAGCTACGATGCCACGAATCATTACCAATCAGTTATTCACCTGACAGTTGGGTTCGGAACCGGGCAGATAACCTCCTGACAGATAGCCTCGAAGTACACTGACTGTCAGAACCGCGACATCAATGCCGATTCGATGCTCAACAGAATGAGAGCTGAGTATGACGATACTCGCGCACGCATTCACCATGGTCCCCACAGATGATCTCGCCGGAGCAGTCTCCGCCCACGTGGCGGGCGGGCTCCACGTCTATTGGCGGCCCGATCCGCGGACTGCGTTGTTAGGAGTCAACGACCGCGCCTGCGTGATGGTCGAAGACGATCCGGCTGAACGTGCACTCGGGCCCGGTCCGGTGCTGCTGGTCGACGATGTGACATGGTTCGGCCTGGATGACTCTTCTTCTTGGATCATTTCGCCAGTAGTGGTGCCGGTCGGCAATTATGCCGCATTGAGCCGGGATGGAATCGTCCTCCGCTACCTCGATCTGACGAAGCTGGAGGACAGCGTTCCGCGCGCGTGGTTCGGAGACCCGCACGAGACAGCTGATTGCGAGGAGGGCAAGAGCCATGGGAAATGATGCGGGAGTTTCTGCTGTGAAGACTACGGGTTTCACGTTGCAGGTCTACGTGCCGACCGACGAGACCGCCGCAGCGCGATCGTTCTACAGCTCGCTGTTCGGTCGCGATCCGAAGTTCGAGCCGCACGACGACTTCTTCGAATGGGCTCCGATCCCCGGTCAAGAATGCTGGTTTCAGGTGTCAGGGAAGGACCCAGCATCCCCATTGCTCAACCGAGTCCGCTTTCGCGTTCTCGATCTGGCCGAGGCGTTGTCGTTTCTCGATTCCTCCGGGATAGAACGGTCCGAACCGTCACAGCTGCCTGGTGTCGTCGCTTTTGTTGACTTCACAGATCCTTGGGACAACCGACTCGGCTACTACCAAGACCTGGTGCCGAGTGGGCAGCAACAGGAGTACAGAGGCACCTCGGTCAAGGATGAAGCGCAGTTCACCCGGTTCGCGAACGAGTAAGCGAGCTCGGCCGGCGCGTGAGAATCGCCGAGAAACGGGCTGAGTGTCGAGAAACGCATGTGCACACCCGTTTTTCGACACTCAGCCCGTTTCTCGGCGGAGACCGCGAGAGGCGCGGCCTCTACACCAGCCCCTGGTCCTCGGCGACGCGGATGGCGCGGGCACGGGAATCCACGCCGAGCTTCGTGAACACATTGACGAGGTGACTCTTCACCGTCGCCTCGGTGACGAAGAGCTCCTGAGCGATCTGCGCGTTCGACGCTCCCGTGGCCAGCAGTTTCACGACGTCACGCTCACGCCGGGTGAGTTTCGGGCTGGGATTGCGCATCGCGGCGAAGACCTTCGACGAGATCTCCGGAGGCATATAGGTCTCCCCCTTCGCCGCCTTCTCGATCGCCGTCGAGATGTCCCCCGGGTCGATGTCCTTGAGCAGGTACCCCGAGGCCCCGGCGTTGATCGCGGCGATGATCTCCGAGTCGAGGTCGAAGGTGGTGAGGATGAGCACCGCCGGCGGGTTCGACTTCGCGCGCAGCCGCTTCGTCACCTCGATGCCGTCGATCCCCTCCCCCAGCCGCAGGTCGCACAGGACGACGTCGGGGTCGAGTTCGTCGACGATCATCAGCGCTTCCTCTCCGCTGCCGGCCTCGCCGATCACAGCGATGTGGTCCGGTGCGTCGATGACGGACTTCAGACCGGCCCGCACGACCGGGTGGTCGTCGACGAGGATGACTCGAATGCTCATGCGTTCTCTCCTGTGTCCGTGTTATCGCCTGCGCTGCCACCCTCGCCGTGGCGGCCCGACTCATCCGTGCCCGACCCGTCCGTGCCTGTGCCCTCACCCTCGCCGAGGCGGCGGTCCGAATCCGCGTCCGTGCCCTCGACGGCGGGGTTGAGCCCCGCACCCCGAGTGTGCAGCTGGGATTGGCCGGGCAGGGTCGCCGAGATCGCGAACCCGGAGCCCGGGCTCGATTCGATGACGAGTTCCCCGCCGAGTTCGCGCATCCTCGAGCCGATGAAGTCGAGGCCGAATCCTGAATCCGGGTTCCGCTGTCGGTTGTGCGGATCGGCCATTCCGACCCCGTCGTCGACGATGTCCATTCTGATCGCCCCGTCGAGGTCCATGAGGCTGACCATCACTCGTGTGGCCTGCGAATGCTGGCGAACGTTGGCCAGAGCCGATTGCGCGGTGCGCAGCAGCGCCACCTCCACCTCGGCGGACAGGGTCGGCAGGGTCTCGTCGACGTCGAGGCGGCCCGTGATCGAGCTGTCCTCCTCCAGCCTGGCGAGCAGCCGCCGGATCGCCGCGGTCAGCGCACCGTCCTCCAGTTCGGCCGGGGCAAGTGCGGCGATGATGCGGCGGACGTCGCGGGAGCTCTGCGCGGCGAGGCCCTCGACTTGGGCGAGGACCTGCCCCGCGTGGTCATCGGTGGTGCGCTCCGCCTCGGCGTGGGCGATGAGGCGGATCGACGAGATCGACTGCGCGATCGTGTCGTGGATGTCGCGGGAGACACGGGTGCGCTCCTGGATCTCGCCGGCATGCCGCTGAGTCAGGGCGAGTTCGTCCTGGAGGTCGAGCAGGTTCTGGTGGGCGAGTTCGAGGGAGCGCAGCAGCTCCTCTCGGCGACGACCTTCACGGAGGAGTTCGATGTAGCCGCGGGAGAGCCCGAGGGCGAAAACGGCACCGATGAGTGAGCCGATGATGCTCGGCGGGAGCACCTGACCATAGTGGGCCAGCGGCGCGACGATGGTCGCGATATAGGTCAGGGCAGTGAAGACGATGGCGATTCGCAGGGAGAAGAGGTGGCCGGCGAGCAGCCAGAGGAGGAAGGCGACCCAGATGAACTCGGCGGAGACGAGCAGGGTGCACAGCCACGCGGCGGCGAGGACGATGAGCCACCATTTCGCCAGCACCAGCGCACCGGTTCGGGCGGCGCGGACCGCGCCCAGGGCGTACCAGGCGAGGAAGACGATGCTCACTGCGATCGCGGCGAGCATCGGAGCGCCGGTGGTGATCGCGCGGATGCAGGAGATGAGCATGAGGACGAGCGCGATGGCATGCTGGCCGATCTCCATCGTGCGTTCCGTCCATTTGCGTGCGCCCACGCTGCCGCCTTCCTGCAGATCCGCCTCGTAGGCGTTGGTGCCGAGGCGATGCTGTTGCGTACGTTGTTCCGTACTCACGATTCTCTCTGCCAACTCAACCACATCCCGGTGGCGAAGTCGTGTGAATGCCCGCGGTCGGTGGCACGCCGGGCGACGAAGTGGTGCGAAGGCCGGGCCTCCGCCGGCGGTGCGGCTCAGGCGAGCCGGGCCCGGGCGATGAGTCTCCCCGCCACCCGGGCCCGGCAAGTCACATTGACATGTGATCGAGGCTCGGCCCGCGAGCTCAGTGCCGACCGTGGTGTGAGCCGGAACCACTGTTTACGTGCTCCTGCTCGGCGAGCAGGTGGGTCGGCACCGAGTCGACGGCGGAATCGTCGGCGTCGTCCGCCTGACCGGAACCGGCAGCGCGGACAGCGCCACCGGTCCCACCACCAACACCACCCTCATCGAAATGAGTGATCACCTTGTTCGGCCACCACATCTTGTCGCCCACGAGTCCGAAGATCGAGGGCACGATGACGGTGCGGACGATGATCGTGTCGACGAGCACGCCGACTCCGACGATGAGGCCGAGCTGGCCGAGGACCATCAGCGGCAGCATGCCCAGTGTCGCGAACACTCCGGCCAGGACGATGCCGGCGCTGGTGATGACTCCACCGGTGTGGGCGACGGCTTCGACCATTCCCTGGCGTCCGCCGTGGAGGACGGACTCCTTCTTCGCGCGGTGGGCGAGGAAGATCGAGTAGTCGATGCCGAGCGCCACGAGGAATAGGAACGCGAGGATCGGCACCTGAGCATCGAGGGCGGACTGGCCGAAGATCGTCCGTGACAGGAATGCTCCGAGTCCGATCGCCGCGGCCGAGGACACCACGTTGACGAGCAGCAGAGTGAACGCTGCGATCGGTGCGCGGAGGATGCCGAGCAGGATGATGAAGCTGATCGCCAGCACCATCGGGACGATCGTGACGAAGTCCGTCCGGTTGCCGTCGCGGGCGTCGAGCTCCGTGGCCGCGGCCCCTCCTACCTGGGCGTTCGCTCCGTCAATGGCGTGGACGTCGCTGCGGATGTCCTCGACGAGCTCGAGTCCCTTCGCGCTGTCGGGTTCGAGCTCTCCGGTGACCATGATCTTCGTGACTGAGGTGCCGTCGATTGTCGTGTCCTCGATCGCCGAGGCGCGCACGACGCCGTCCATATCGCTGACCGTATCGACGACGTCATCGGCATGGTCGGTATCGGCGACGATCCAGATCGGCTGGGATTCCCCGGGCGGGAAATGGTCGGCGAGGACGTCGAGTCCCTGCGCCGATTCGGACTGGACCCGGAGCTTCTCGGTCTGATCGAGACCGATCGACGACCCGATGAAACCGGTGGCCATGACACCGAGGATGACGATCCCGGCGCCGAGGTGGAGCCCCGGTTTGCGCACCACCCGAGTGGCGATCGTGCGCCAGATCGAAGGTTTGGCCGCACTCGCAGGTGCGGTGGCACGGGTGGCGGCGGCCGCCTCGGCGGGGGTGAGCTCTTCATCCGCTGCCCGTTCGACCTTGGGGATGAACGGCCAGAACATCGTCTTGCCGCAGATCGCGAGCACGGGCGGCAGCGCGAAGAGGACCGCGGCTGCGGAGATGAGCAGGCCCACTGCCGCGGTGATGCCCAGACCGCGGGTGCCGGGGATGGTCGCGAACACGAGGCTGAGCAGGGACAGCACGACGGTGAGATTCGAGGCGAGGATCGTCGTGGCGGTGTGGGTCCACGCCTCGGCTAGGGCGGTGCGGTGGTCGGTGAAGCGGCGCAGCTCCTCGCGGTAGCGGGAGATGAACAGCAGCGCGTAGTTCGCGCCGGCGCCGAAGACGAGAACGCTGATGATGCCCGCATCGAACTGCAGGTCGAGCCAGTCGCCGACGGCCGCGGTCACGGTCGAGGCGAGTCCGTCGGCGGTGCCGATGACGATGAGCGGCAGCAGCCACAGGACCGGCGAACGGTAGGTGATGATGAGCAGCAGCGCGACGATGACGATGGTGACGATGAGCAGCGTGAAGTCCGCACCGTTGAACGCCGAGGCGATATCGGCGCCGATCGCGGGACCGCCGGTGACCAGCAGAGACATGCCGTCGCCGGTGAGCGACTGGGCGGTCGGGTCATCGGCGATGGCGGTGCGCAGATCGTCGACGGTCTCGGCGGTGTCGGAGTTCGTCAGGCCCACCGTGATGGGCACCATGAGCAGCGCGGCCTGTCTGTCGTCGCTGAGGATCGGCCCGGTCACGGCCGCAGTGGATTCATCGCCGCCGGAATCGCCGAGCGAGCCGCCGAGCTTCTCCAGCTCGGCCTGGTCGTCGGCGGAGAGCTCGGATCCGTCCTCGTTCGACGCCACGACCATGACGGACTGTTTGTCCGCCTCGGGGAATTTGTCGAGGATTGTCTGTGCCTGAGTCGATTCGGAGTCGGCCGGCGCGGTTTCCGTGGGCCGGTCCTCCCCTGCCCCGGACAGAAGTCCGAAGAGCAGAGCGACGAGCACGACGATCCCGCCGAGGACGAGCCACGAACCGCGCTTCGATGTCAGCGTATGTGCGGTTTTCGCCAGTGGTGAGTTCATGACTCCAGTCCATCAATCTCAGGAGTCACACACATCGCCGAAGAGTTCGGATTCGGTCTGCAACTTTCGATGGAGGAAGCGCGCTGACCTGGGGTGATGCTTGCGGCTGAGGTTACGGCAGGGGTGGAGAGTCAGCGGCTCAGGCGAGCTCGACCCCTGCCTTTTCGACCTCCGCGAGTGCCGCCGTGCTCGAGTCTCCCCCGACACCCGCAATGAAGTCGGTGAGCACGCGGACCCTCAGCCCCACGCTCAGCGCGTCGAGGGCGGAAGCGCGTACGCAATGGTCGGTGGCGATGCCGACGACGTCCACCTCGGTGATGGTGAGTTCGGTGAGAAGCTCGCCGAGGCGGCTCCCCGTGTCCGTGATCCCCTGGAACGCCGAATAGTCGGGTTTGCCCTGCCCCTTGCGGACCTCGTGGGTGATGGCCGCGGTGTCGAGCAGCGGGTCGAAGGCCGCACCATCGGTGCCGGCGACGCAGTGGACGGGCCAACTGTCGACGAAGTCCGGAGTGTCGCTGAAGTGGCCGCCGTTGTCATTGTCGGCATCATGCCAGTCGCGGGAGGCGATGACGGCGTCATAGTCGCCGGCATGCGCGGCGAGGTGAGCGGTGATGCCTTCGGCGACGGTGTCGCCGCCGGTCACGCCGAGCGCGCCGCCTTCGGTGAAATCATTCTGGACATCGACGATGAGAAGTGCCTTGGCCATGCCTCGAGCATAGGCGTTTCCCGGCCGATTTCCAGGGGTGCGTTGGATTCGGTTGAAGGCTGGTGCGACTGGTGGTGGGCGCGTCAGGCGATGGGGCGAACGCCGAGATGCGGACGATCTGTGCTGAAATTCACCGGGTTTGCCCGCACGGCTCGTCCGCAACTTCGAGCGCACAGACCATCACTGACCTCAGGCCTGCTTGAGGGCGCGCTTCTCGGCCTTCTTCGCTGCCTTCCTCGCGGCCTTCTCGATGGCCTTGCTGTTGTCGCCGTCTCCGGCAATGAGGAGCAGTCCGCCGAGGGCCGCGAGGTTCTTCGAGAACTGGGTCTGGTGGGCCTTCGCGTCGCCGCCTTCCATCTCCCAGAAGGAGTGTCCGGCCAGAGTGGTCGGGATGAGGGAGCCTGCGAGCGCCAGTGCCGAGAGTCGCGGCTTGATGCCGAGCAGCAGGGTGGCACCGGCGAGGATCTGCACGCCGCCGTTGATGCGCACGAGCAGCTCATTGTCGTCGGGAAGTCCGGGCACGTATTCGCGGATGGAATCGAGAGTCGACTCAGCCATCGCCGCCTTGCCCGCGGGATCCTTCACAGCCGAGAGTCCCCCGGTGATGAAGATCGGTGCGGTGAGCATACGTCCTGCCGTCTGCAGCAGCGATGGGCCAAAAATCACAAGAGGCTCCTTAGGTCTATGGGGTTTTGAGCCTAACGGACGCCGGGGCCGTGCCTCAATTTCGAGGCCGGCCCAGGCGTCATATTTCGATGGTGATCAGACGGCCTGCCGGTGATCTGGTGCGGCGGGGGCGGCCTTCTTGATTCCCAGCTCCGGTTGCTTCCGGAACTGCCCCGTCAGAACGAGTGTGGCGATGACGACGGCAGAGACGATCCATCCGGAGATCCCGAGGAGGGTGAAGAGCGCCGGGTCCGGAGTCGACGCACCGGAGTCCATGAGCAGCCCCAGGAGCATCGCGTTGGACCCGTTGAGTGCCGCGTGAGCGAAGACCGCCGGCCAGACGGATCCGGTGCGCAGGCGCAACCAGCCGAAGAGGATGCCGACCATGATGCAGCCGCCGACCATGAGTCCCAGGCCGGTGATGTCGGGGCGGTTGAAGTTGTAGCCGAGCAGGATGAGCGGTGCGTGCCACAGACCCCAGACGACACCGACGATGAGCAGAGCCGGCCAGGCGCCCAGGGGGCGGAGGCTGGTGAGCAGCCATCCTCTCCAGCCGAATTCCTCACCGATCGTGACGAAGCAATTGGATATCGAGCCTGCGAGCATGAGCAGCAGATAACCGAGGATAGCGACCGCAATCGGCACCGACTCCATACCCGGGAGTGTGGCCAATTGTTCCTTGAACGCGGACAGCCCGGTGAGGTCGAGCGTGAGCCAACCGAACGCAGCGCTGACCAGATAGCCGAGGACGACGAGAACCATGATGCCGAAGAAGGCCGCGACGGTCACCCCGATGACTCGACCGAAGGGACGCAACGGCCAGAAGCCGAAGTAGCGCGGAGCGCTGGCCAAGACCTCTCCCCTGGCACGGGCACGGCGGCGCTGGACGATGGAGGCGATGATGCTGGCGACCAGAGGTGTGAACATCATGAGTCCGCCGAAGACCGTCACGGCGAGCGGGTCGTTGATGCCCTCGCCCGAAGTCCACAGCGGCAGGCAGGCCAGCCACGCGAGGCCGAAGGCAATGACGGCGAAGACTCCGATCTCGAGCCACGGCACCCGGGAAGGCACGACGGCGAGTGGGCGCCCTTTCGCGTCGACCTCCTCGGTGGGGGCGTGCGATCCATTCATCGCCGAGGCGACAGGACCGGGAATGGAATCCGTCGTTCCGGGCGGGTGGGGTGGGACAGCGGGCTGAGGTGATGGCTCGGTCGGTCCGGTCGCCTCGGCGAATCCGGTTTGACTGTGCGTCTGCGTGTTCACGGTTCCTCCTCGTTCCTGCATCGGGCCCACCGGTTCGACGGTGGTCCGTGCTTGTGATTCCACGCTATGACTCGCGGTGGCCCGGCACCTCCGCCGTGAGGCGGAAATCGCGATCAGCCGCTCGGACGAGAACGCTTCCGCAGGCGAGAATCGGAGATACGATGCGAACAGTACGGAATCAACGACGATTCGAATGAAGGAACTGCATCATGTCCGATCTCCCCTCGAAGGCCCACCATCCCGCGGGCGCTCACACCTCCGCCGGCAATCGTGCCGATGGCCATCTCTCCGATTCCGATCACCTCGCCGTCCTCGGCTACGGTGACTCGTTCGAGCGGTCGATGAGCCCGTGGGCGAACTTCGCTCTCGGCTTCACCTATCTCTCACCGCTCGTCGGCGTCTATTCGCTGCTGGCCGTCGCACTGTCGACCGGTGGTCCGCCCTCGATCTGGTGGATCGTCATCGTTGCCTGCGGGCAGCTGCTCGTCGCCCTCGTCTTCGGGGAGGTCGTCTCCCAATTCCCCATCGCCGGTGGAATCTACCCATGGGCGAGGCGGCTGTGGAGCAAACGGTATGCGTGGATGGCCGCCTGGATCTACATCTGCGCACTCATCGTCACGATCACCTCGGTGGCGGAGTTCGGGGCTGGGTTCCTCGCAAGCCTCTTCGGCCTCGATCTCAGCCGCAACTCCACTCTGTTCCTCGGCCTTGGACTCCTCGTCCTCGCCTTGGCGATCAACTTCTCGGGCACGAAATGGTTGGCCCGCATCGCGCGCATCGGCCTCTTCGCCGAACTCATCGGCGTCATCGGGCTCGGCCTGTTCCTGCTCATCTTCGAACGCAAGCACAGCTTCTCCGTCTTCTTCGACACCATGGGCACCGCCGGTGACGGCAGCTACCTGCCCGTCTTCATGGGAGCCGCAGTTGCTGGGCTCTTCCTCTTCTACGGTTTCGAGGCTTGTGGTGACGTTGCCGAGGAGGTGTCGAATCCGGCCCGCGGCATTCCGAAGGCGATGCTCATGACGATCTTCGTCGGGGCGATCTCTGCGCTGTTCTCCTTCGGCGGGTATGTGCTCGCGGCACCGAATCTCGAGGAGATCGTCGCCGGCGAGGTCGCCGACCCGATTCCCGCGATCCTCGCCGGCAGTCTCGGCGATGTCGGTGCGAAGATCTTCCTGCTGGTTGCGATCCTCGCGTTCATCTCGTGTGTGCTCAGCCTGCAGGCCGCCGCATCGAGACTGATCTTCAGCTTCGCCCGCGACGGAATGATGCCCGGGCACACGTGGCTGTCGAAGGTCACCGACGGAACGAAGATCCCACACAACGCCCTCATCGTCGCCTGCACCGCACCCGCTCTGATCTGCGTGCTCATCTGGTTCAACGACGGAATCCTCGTCGCCGTGACCTCGTTCGCGATCCTCGGCATCTACCTCGCCTTCCAGATGGTCGTCCTCGGGGCGCTGCGTCAGCGTTTGCGCGGGTGGAAACCGGCGGGGCCGTGGTCGCTGGGAGGCTGGGGCGTCGTCGTCAACATCGCGGCCTTGGCCTACGGCATCTTCGCGATGGTCCTGCTCTCGCTTCCCGGCGACTCCGGATCGTTCTTCGCCGACTGGATCGTGCTCATCGGTCTGGCCGTCGTGCTTGTCGCCGGATTCATCTACCTGTTCACGGCACGTCCGGATCGGAAGTCCGACGCTCCCGAAGGTGACGCCATCGCCGTCGCCGAGGCGATCCGCGCCCACCGCGCGAAGCTGAAACTCGCGCGGGCAGGGCGCGGCCGCTTCCCCGAATAGTGGTCACAAACGGACACTGTGCTCGAATTCAGGTCACCATCGGATACTTTCTGGCTCGATAAATGTCCGATGGTGACCTAATTCTCTAGCCCGGAAGTCCGATGGTGACCACTATTTCGCGCACACCCTATGCCGCCGTGACTACGCGTCTCGCTGAGTCCACTCGCACACACACTCCTGTGCAGAGTTTCGTTCGAGCCGTCGCCGGGACACCCGAAGCTTCTCCCGGGCGCGCTGACATCGCCTGAGGTCACCCCCAGCTCCGCCCTCGACCGGTTGTGGACAAATGGCCTGACTCAGGCGCATACGGGCTGTGGATGCAGTACGGTTGCCCACAGCCGCCTCAGGCAGGTCTTCCCACACGCTGAGTCCAAGTAGACGATCTGTGCATGAAACATCCACTGATCTACGCACACTATCCGGCAGTTCTCTCGGTCTCGGAGGCGCGAGCACGGGGAGCTTCCGACTACGAGATCCGGGCCGGGCGCGGGCTTCCCCCGGCTTCTTGGGGGCTCCGTTTCGATGACTCGGCTTCCACCGAGTATCCGGTTCCGACGTGGGCAGATGACGCGTGGCTCGATGAGGCGAGACTGCTCAGGGCACTCGTCCACAGACACCCGGGAGTCGTAGCCTGCAGAGAGACTGCCGCGCGTTTGTATGGATGGCCATTGCCGCGATCACTCAGACGAAACGATCTTCACCTGGGGACATCGGACACCAATAAGCGCATTCGCAGAAGAGGCGTCGTTCTGCACCGAATGAGAATGCTCAGATCGATCTCATGGCTGGGCCTGCCGACCTTGAGTCCTTTGCAGGTATTCAGTCAGTTTGCTTCCGTCTGCTCCGTGGAGTCGCTGGTGAAGATCGGAGACGCGGCGATCGGCGACTGGAAGAGCCCACCGCAATTCACACTGCCGTCTCTGGTCGAGCACGTCGCCGAGACGAGGCACCTCAGGGCCAGATCGAAGCTCAAGGCCGCTGTTGAACTCATTCGGGAAGATGTCGACTCGCCGATGGAGACCGACCTCCGCCTGTGGGCCGTGTCCCGAGGCCTTCCGGAACCTGCCGTCCACCCCGCCGTCTACTGCCCGACGATCGACCGGACCCTGCATCCCGACCTCGGCTACCTGAAGGAGAAACTCGCATTGGAGTACGAGGGAGACTTTCACAGGACATCAGAGGGACAGTGGGCCGCTGATATCGACCGAGTCAACGCACTGAAAGCCGCCGGCTGGACGGTATTGCGAGTAACGAAGTCGACCAATCGCCGTCAGCTTGAACGCGACATCCGCCGACATCTCGGACTGCAGTGAAAAATGTAGGTCAGCATCGGACATTTCTGGCGTCGAAAAGTGTCCGATGTTGACCTAAGTTCTGCCGCTAGTGTCCGATGCTGACCTATATCCACGCGCAAATATCCGATTGCGACCTGCTGTTTCGGGTGAAGCCAGCTTCGTGGGCAGATACCGCGAGCGGAGGTACCAAGCTGGCAGCAGAACGGATAGCGGCCGCCAGCACCGTCGCGCCGCCTGCTCTGCCTCAGACCCCGAACTCTGGCGCGAAGGCCAAGGCACCCGCAGGCACCTCGCCGGCCAACGGCATCGCCATGAGCGCGTCGCCTGGAACGTCGACGTGCAGGGTGATGCCGAAGCCCGAGGCCGGGGTGAACCCGAAGCGCGGGTAGTACTCGGCATGGCCGAGGACCACGGCGAATGCCTCACCCCTGCGGGCAGCCTCGGCCAGCAGCGCCTCGATGACGGCGGTGCCGACACCGGTGCGCTGGTGCTCGGGCCACACGGAACAGGGGGCAAGGCAGACCCCGGGAACGTCGCCGACAAAGCACCGGGAGAGCATGGCGTGGGCGATGACTTCCTCGTCGAGGACGCCGACGAACGACAGACCCTCGAGCCCATTGCCGGATGCGCGGAGGGCGTCGACGAGCTCGGCTTCGTCGACCTGACCGAAGGCAGCCGCGGTCAGCGCGTGAATCGCGTCGATGTCGCCGCGCGCCTCGGCGCGGACGGAGAACTGAGGCGCGGGAGGATTCGTCACCTGTTCACGATAGCAATCGGCGGGGCCGCCTCGGCGAGATTCCATCGCCTCACCCACCCCAACCACATAAAAATACATTCCGTTGCATAACAATTCGACATTCGGCGGGGAATGCCGTTACGCTGGTGCCATGTCGAAAGTACTGTCTTCGCTCCCGGTCGGTGAGCACGTTGGAATCGCCTTCTCCGGCGGACTGGACACCTCCTGCGCGGTCGCGTGGATGCGCCACAAGGGTGCCATCCCGTGCACGTACACGGCCGATATCGGCCAGTACGATGAGCCCGACCTGGAGTCGGTGACCGAGCGTGCCAAGGAATACGGTGCCGAAATCGCCCGCTTCGTCGACGCCAAGCGCCTGCTCGTCGAAGAGGGCTTCGTCGCTCTCCAGTGCGGTGCGTTCAACGTCCGCTCCGGCGGCAAGACCTATTTCAACACCACCCCGCTGGGCCGCGCCGTCACCGGAACCATGCTGGTCCGCGCCATGAAGGAAGACGGCGTCGACATCTGGGGCGACGGCTCGACCTACAAGGGCAACGACATCGAGCGGTTCTACCGGTACGGCCTCATGGCCAACCCGAAGCTGCGCATCTACAAGCCCTGGCTCGACTCGGAGTTCGTCGACGAGCTCGGCGGCCGACAGGAGATGAGCGAATGGCTCGTCGAACACGGCTACCCCTACCGGGACTCGGCCGAGAAGGCCTACTCGACGGATGCGAACATCTGGGGCGCCACACACGAGGCGAAGACCCTCGAGTTCCTCGACGCCGGACTCGACATCGTCGAGCCGATCATGGGCGTCGCCGCCTGGCGCGATGACGTCGAGGTCAAATCGGAAGAGGTCTCCGTCCGCTTCGAGGCCGGCCGCCCCGTCGCCATCAACGGCGAAGAATTCGTCGACCCCGTTGCCCTGGTCTTCAAGGCCAACGAGATCGGCGGCCGCCACGGACTCGGCGTGTCCGACCAGATCGAGAACCGCATCATCGAGGCGAAGTCCCGCGGCATCTACGAGGCTCCCGGCATGGCCCTGCTGCACGTGACGTACGAGCGTCTGCTCAACGCCATCCACAACGAGGACACCATCGCCCTCTACCACGAAGAGGGCCGCCGCCTCGGTCGCCGGATGTATGAGGGACGCTGGCTCGACCCGCAGTCGCTCATGCTGCGTGAGTCCATGCAGCGGTGGGTCGCCTCGGCGATCACCGGCGAGGTCACCCTGCGCCTGCGCCGCGGCGACGACTACACGATCGTCAACACCGAGGGCCCGAACCTGTCCTACCACCCGGAGAAGCTGTCGATGGAGCGCGTGGGCGATGCCGCCTTCGGCCCCGAGGACCGCATCGGCCAGATGACCATGCGCAACCTCGACATCGCCGACTCGCGCGCGCGTCTCGAGCAGTACGCGGCCATGGGCATCGTGTCCGGGCCGACCTCGGAGCTCGTGGGCTCACTGGAGGCCGGCGGCGCCGAGGAGATCGCGAACTCCACCGTCGACGTCGACGAGGCCAGCGACCGCGCAGGCCTTTCCGCCGCCTTCGACGCGGGAACGGACTGAGGTCACGCGCCCGACGCCGGCTTCGGTCGGGCTGAACCCCGTCCGTGCCGGATAGCGAAAGACTTCCGGAGACACTGCGCAGCATGAGACTCGCGGCCTCCGGTTGAGAACAGAGAACGGCCGGCAGGCGCACTCCCCGATCAATGCGATCGACGGAGTCCGCCTGCCGGCCGTTTCGCATTCACCGCGAGCTGCAGCGCCCGCGTCCGCACGATGCGGTGCGGTGCGACCGTGGAATGATTCGTTCCATGACCTCCGATTCCCGGTACAACGTCCAGGCCCTCGCCGAGGCGGTCGACCGAGATCTGCGCGCCCGTGGCGGCAGCGAACGCGCCCAGAAGGAAAAGGCCTACCTCAAGAGCGAACTCCTCCATTACGGGGTGAGCGTCCCGGACACCCGAGCCATCGTTCGGGCAGCACTGCGAGGGACGGGGCTCGAACACGATGAGGTCATCGAGCTTGCCCGGCTTCTCTGGGCCGCGCCGACGTCGTCAGATGACTCGGCCGACAGCACCGAACTGACTGACGGCGGGTCAACCGGGAACCACACACCCGTCCACGAACGTCGCGCTGCAGCCACGATGGTGCTCATCCAGTCGCAGGACCGCCTCGGCGCCGGGGATGCGGATTTCATTGAAGACCTGCTGCGCGAAGCGAAGACCTGAGCCCTTGTCGACCCCCTGGCCGGGGATCTCATCGGGCCGTTGAGCGAACGGGATGCTGCTTTCGATCCCATTCTCGAGCGCTGGGCGAGCGAGGAGGACTTCTGGATCCGCCGTTCGGCCCTGCTGGCGCACCTGGTTCCGCTGCGACAGGGCCGCGGCGACTTCGACCGGTTCTCCCGTTTCGCCGAGGCGATGCTCGAGGAGAAGGAATTCTTCATCCGCAAGGCCATCGGCTGGATTCTGCGCGACACCGCACGCACACGCCCCGACCTCGTCTTCGACTGGATCCTCCCGCGCGCCCACCGCGCCTCCGGAGTGACGGTCCGCGAAGCCGTCAAACGACTCTCGCCCGAACAGCGCGACGCGGTGCTTGCCGCCAGGTGACACAAACCTCGACCGCGGGTAACCCGAGTCCCGACTATCTGATCCCGCCCCCGTGGACCGGTGGGTGACCGGGCAGTTGGAGCGCCGCGTCCTCGGGGTTGCCGGTCAGCTCGACGACTCCGCGGTCGAGCGCGGCCTGAGCCAGCTGTGGATACCCCACTGCCGAGGCGGCCCGAGCGATCACTTCGACCGCCGACCTCGCGGACTGCCGACCGGTCCCTGCGAACCAGATCCAGCGGCCGTCGATCGACCGTGGAATCGGGTCGAGGGCCAGCGTGAATCGTCTGCGTCCGCGCCTGGCATCCTCGGCTGAGCAGGCGACGAAGTGGAGACCGTTCTTCGTCCACCAGGACGCTCGCAGAGTCGACTGCGCGATCTGTCCTTGCAGTCCGGCCTCTTTGAGATATCTGTTCGCGCCGGCGACCCCGGCAATGCTGCCGGGCGTGACCTGCCGATAGGGAATGGCGTAGGGACGAATTCCCGGGGCAATGGAGCCGACAAGGATCCCTCGTTCGCAGACGATGAGCCGCTCACCCGAGAGATAGAGAAGGATCAAACCGAACATCACCGCGAAGATGACGCCTGGAGCAAGAGCCAGCAGCGGCGTCTCCCCGGGGTTGATGAATGTCAGAGCTGTGAAGAGCACCCACCCGACGACGACCCCCGTCACCGTCTTCGGTCCTGGGCGGTCGGCGAACACCTCGATGACCTCACCGAACTCGTCCCGGTGACGACGGGCTTTCCTCATCTCAACACCCAACAGAAGCCCAACCTTCGGATCAGTAGTCATGTTCAACCCGGTCCTGCCCTACTGCCTACTGGGCAAGCGGGCCATCCTGTACACACATTCTGATCATCAGCCCATCAGATCGGCCGACTCCAGGCATACGAAAAAGTCCCTCACCAGCTATCCTGCCTGGTGAGGGACTTTCCTTCGGTGCGCCACGAGGGATTCGAACCCCCAACCTTCTGATCCGTAGTCAGATGCTCTATCCGTTGAGCTAGTGGCGCATGTCGCCCGGACTCTCTCCCTGCAACTCGAACAACTATACACACCCGCCTCACCGAAGCTCAAATCGTCTCCACGTGCGCTTCGCCACATTCGCACTCAAGGCCAGAGCCGCCTCGGCGGGAGGGGATGAAATCGCAGATTTCAGCGGTCGATCACGATTGAAACGATACGTCAATCGAATGAAATAACACGTCAGTGAATTGCGTCTTTCGCGTCATTCGGCCCCTGACTGTGATCCAATGCACATCTTCGAGTGACCGAAACGCCCGTTTTTCGCTTCTGCTCCCATCCTACGGTGGAGATGTACCAACCGCTCGACGGACGCCAGCCGCCGCAGACGAAACCCCACACACGACCCACCAGGAGACCACTCATGACTGTCCTCGACCATGATGTCGTCGCTGACCAGCTGAAGAACGCACCGACCGAGAACAAGTCGGTGCTCTCGTTCGTCAGCCGGATCGCCGCCCTGACCACCCCGGACGACATCGTCTGGATCGATGGTTCCGAAGCACAGAAGAACGAGATCGCCGAGAAGCTCGTCGAGGCCGGCACCATCCAGCGTGTCAACGGCACCAAGGACTCCTACTACGCGGCCTCCGACCCCGAGGACGTCGCCCGCGTCGAGGGCCGGACCTACATCTGCTCCGAAGACGAGAAGGATGCCGGTCCACTCAACAACTGGGTCGCTCCCGCGGAGATGAAGGAGACGCTCAACCCGCTGTTCGAGGGCGCGATGCGCGGACGCACCATGTACGTCATCCCCTTCGTCATGGGCCACGCCGAAGCGGACCAGCCGATGTTCGGCATCGAGGTCACCGATTCGGCGTACGTCGTCCTGTCCATGCTCGTCATGGCTCGCTCGGGCAAGTACGCCCTCGATGCGATCGACGCCCAGGACGCGAAGTTCGTCGAGTGCGTCCACTCCGTCGGCGCTCCGCTGGAAGAGGGACAGGAAGACGTCGCCTGGCCCTGCAACACCACCAAGTACATCACCCACTTCCCCGAGGATCGCGCCATCTGGTCCTTCGGCTCCGGCTACGGCGGCAACGCGCTGCTGGGCAAGAAGTGCTACGCGCTGCGCATCGCCTCCGCGATCGCCCGGGACGAAGGCTGGCTGGCCGAGCACATGCTCATCCTCAAGCTGACGAACCCCGAAGGCGTCGTCAAGTACGTCGCCGCCGCATTCCCCTCGGCCTGCGGCAAGACCAATCTCGCCATGATCGAACCGACCATTCCCGGGTGGAAGGCCGAGACCCTCGGTGACGACATCGCGTGGATGCGCTTCGGTGAGGATGGCCAGCTCTACGCCGTCAACCCCGAGTTCGGGCTCTTCGGCGTCGCCCCGGGCACCGGTTACACGACGAACCCGACTGCGATGCGCGCCATCGAGGCAGGCGGCAACATCTTCACCAACGTCGCTCTGACCGACGACGGTGACGTGTGGTGGGAAGGCAAGACCGACGAGGCGCCCGCTCACCTCACCGACTGGAGGGGCAACGACTGGACTCCCGAGTCCGATACCCCCGCCGCTCACCCGAACTCACGTTTCTGCACCCCGATCGCGAACGTGCCGACCTTGGCTCCCGAGTGGACCAACCCGAACGGTGTGCCGATCTCGGCCATCCTCTTCGGCGGTCGCCGCAAGACCACGATGCCGCTCGTGACCGAGACCAAGGACTGGACGCACGGCGTGTTCATGGGTTCGGTGCTCTCCTCGGAGACCACCGCAGCTGCCACCGGTGCCGTCGGCGTCGTCCGCCGCGACCCGATGGCGATGCGCCCGTTCATCGGCTACAACGTCGGTGACTACCTGCAGCACTGGATCAACATCGGCAACACCGAGGGTGCCCAGCTGCCGAAGATCTTCTACGTCAACTGGTTCCGCCGCGACGACGACAACTCGTTCCTGTGGCCCGGATTCTCCGAGAACTCACGCGTCCTCAAGTGGGTCTTCGAACGCGTCACCGGCACCGCCGATGCTCAGGAATCCCCGCTCGGCCTCACCCCGGTCGAAGGTGGTCTGGACACCGAAGGCCTCGACTTCACCGACGAGCAGCTGCGCAAGGCTCTCGCCATCAAGCCCGAGGAGTGGGAGACCGAACTCGGCCTCATCGAAGAGTGGTACGCCGAGCTCGGCGATTCGGTTCCGGCCGAGCTCCGCGCCGAGGTCGACAACCTCCGCGAGCGCCTCGGCCTCGCCTGAGTCGTTCGGCTGAGTTGCTTGACTGTGTGGCTAGTCTGAGCCGTCTGGCTGATGCGCTGGGCTGACTAGTTTGGCTGAGTCGCTTGGCTGATCTGCCGACGGACTGATCCGCTCGTTCACCGACGATCCCCCAACCGCCGCCGAGGTGGTTGGGGGATCGTCGTATTCCGTGACAGTTGGGAGGCCTGCACCCCTCACCGTTGGTGCCGACTGTCGCCGTTGCTCCCAACGCACGAAGATAGGCACCTGTTCACCACGGGGCATCTCTCACCGTTGCTGTCGCTGAGCACCGGCGGGAGCAGAACGTCGTCGCAGCGTCACGTCGCACCGTTGCAGGTGTAGGCACGGCAGCTAAGGGTGGGTGATGGCGCACTGAAGGGTGGACGTGACGCTGCCGGTGGGTGATGGTCACCCAGAGCGGGTGCCGACGGCAGGCAGCGGTCGACGGCAGGTGCTGGCCGACGGCAAGCGACCGCCGTCCGAGTCGTCAGGCGCCGTGGAGAGCCGGGACGATGAGATAGACGCCGAGCAGCACGACTGCTCCGCAGACTCCGAAGACCGTCCAGTAGGCGACCTGCAGCCCTGAGCTGCTGCGGCCCTCGTCGACCCGGTCGAGATGTGTCGCGCGCATGCGCACGGCAACGGAGAACAGCGTGATGACGATGATGGCCGAGACCCATGTCGCGGCAGCCACGATGGCGAAGGAACTCCATTCGATCATTTCGCGTCTCCCTGATCGCTCGCATCGGCCCGACTCGAATCGGCTCCGGTGTTCGATGCACGCCCCGAATCGGCTCCGGACCTCGATCCGGACGCCGAACCGGTCGACGATCCTGTCGTCGCCTCGACGGGAACCGCCCCGTTCTTCTTGGCGTGACGGTGTGCCCGGCGCTTCTCTTTGGCCGCCTGCTTCTCTGCCCAGGCTTCGTAGCGGGCCTCCCGCTTCTCCTGAGCGCGTTTGCGGTTGCGGTCCTTGCGCAGCTTCCGCTTGCGACCGCGAATGTTGACGGCTTCACCCACGGTGTCGAAGTTCGAGATGTCCGTCTCCTCGACCTGACGGGAGCTGAGATAGATCCACAGCACCACGACGACGGCGATGGCCGTGTCGATGACGACGCCGATCGTGCCCAGATGAGCGATGCCGGCGGCCAGTCCGCCGACGATCGCGGCGGCCGGGATCGTCAGCAGCCAACCGGAGGCGATCCGTCCGGCCGTCGACCACTGGACATCGGCGCCCTTACGTCCCAATCCCGAACCGAGCACCGAGCCGGAGGCAACCTGCGTCGTCGACAGTGCGAAGCCGAGGTGAGAGGAGGCGAGGATGGCCGCGGCCGTCGACGTCTCGGCCGACAGGCCCTGCGCGGCCTTGACCGTCGTCAGCTTCGTGCCGAGAGTGTCGATGATGCGCCAACCGCCGACGTAGGTGCCCAACGCGATCGCCAGCGCACACGCCGTGATCACCCAGATGTGCGGACCGGTGCCGTGCTCCTGAAGGTTCGCAGAGACGAGGACGAGGGTGATGACGCCCATCGTCTTCTGCGCATCGTTCGTTCCGTGGGCGAGCGCCACCAGCGAGGACGAGAAGATCTGTCCGTATTTGAACGGTGCACGGCGAGCGGTCTTGCCCTCCTCGTTGCGACGAGTGATCGCATAGGCGATCTTCGTGCACAGGTAGGCGCTGAAGCCGGCGATGAGCGGAGCCGCCAGAGCCGGGATGACGACCTTCGACAGGAACACTCCGTAGTCGACGGAGTTGAGTCCGGCACCGACGATGGCCGCACCGATGAGGCCGCCGAAGAGTGCATGGGACGAGGAGGACGGAAGGCCGAAGCGCCACGTCGCCATGTTCCAGATGATGGCGCCGATGAGACCGGCGAGGATGAAGTCGGGAGTGATCTGGACTCCCCCGCCGCCTTCTTTGATGATGCCGCCGGAGATGGTCTTGGCCACCTCGGTGGAGAGGAAGGCGCCGACGAGATTGAGGATCGCAGCGAGCGTGACCGCGGTCTTGGGTTTGATGGCCCCGGTCGCGATCGGGGTGGCCATGGCATTGGCCGTATCGTGAAAGCCATTGGTGAAGTCGAAGAACAGCGCCAGTGCGATGACGAGCACGACGACGAAGATGATTTCCACTAATCGACCTTGGGTGTAGACACTATTCGGACCGTGGATGATGCAGCTGACGGCCAGCAATCACTATCCCGCAGAAGTCTACCCACAGATTCAACTGTTCTTCACCCGCAATTCGACCCGACTCCACCTCATTCACCTTTTGTTCACTTCTGACGTGCGCAAACGGGCCCCGCCCGGCTGAGAGTGCAATAGCACTCACATTGCGAACGGGGCCCGAACACAGCCATTCTCTCGCCGAGGCGGCTCCCCGCTTCCCGCTGTCATCCGCAGAGAGCGTGGCCGACCCACCCGCGGAAACCGTGGCCGACACTTCTGCGGAAACCGCGGCAGGACACCGCCGAGGCGACGCTTCGGTCACGCGTGGCGAATCTGCTCCGTGACGTACCGATCCGCGACGTCGAGTGCCCGATCCAGGGCGGCGAGGCCGAACCTGACATCCTCATCCGGGGTGTTGAGCGGCGGCACGACATGGATCCGGTTGAAGTTCGCGAACGGCAGCACGCCTTCGGCCTTGAGCGCTGCGATGACCTCGTTCATCTCCGGCGAGCTGCCGCCGTAGGCTGCCAGCGGCTCCTTCGTCGTCCGGTCCTTCACGAGCTCGACCGCCCAGAAGCAGCCCATCCCCCGCACATCCCCGACCGCAGGGTGGCGCTGCGCCATCTCCCGCAGACTTGGGCCGATGATGTCCTCGCCGAGGCGGTCCGCGTTGGCGATCATGCCTTCGTCCTCCATGGCGGTGATCGTCGCAACAGCAGCCGCACAGGCGAGCGGATGTCCCGAATAGGTCAGTCCGCCCGGGTAGGCACGGTCGCGGAAGGTCTCGAAGATCGCGTCCGAGATGGCGACCCCGCCGAGCGGAACGTACCCGGAGTTCACACCTTTGGCGAAGGTGATGAGGTCCGGGGTGACGTCCCAGTGGTCGAGGGCGAACCAGCGACCGGTGCGACCGAAGCCGGCCATCACTTCATCGGCGATGAAGACGATCCCGTACTTCGCCGTCAGCTCGCGCACCCCGGCGAGGTAGCCGGCCGGCGGGGCGTAGATTCCCGCGGTGCCCGGCACGGTCTCGAGGATGAGTGCGGCGATGTTGCCGGGCCCTTCGAGGGTGATCATGTCTTCGAGGTGGGCCAGCGCCCGCTGCGTCTCCTCGACCTCGGACGTCGAGTTGAAGTACGACCGATACGGGTAGGCGGGCATGAAGTGAACGATGCCCTCAGCGGAGTAGTCGTTGGCGAACCGGCGAGGATCCCCGGTGACATTGACGGCCAGCTGCGTGCCGCCGTGGTAGCTGCGGTAGGCCGAAAGCACCTTCGACCGCCCCGTGTGCAGCCGGGCCATCCGGATCGCGTGCTCGTTGGCGTCGGCTCCCCCGTTCGTGAAGAACACGTGGTCGAGATCGCCCGGGGTGCGTTCGGCGATGAGCCGAGCCGCCTCGGAGCGGGCATCGTTGACGTGCTGCGGCGCGATCGTGCACAGCCAGCCCGCCTGCTCCTGGATGGCGGCGACGACGGCCGGGTGCTGATGGCCGATATTGGTGTTGACCAGCTGCGATGACATGTCGAGGAGCTTTCGGCCCTCACCGTCCCAGACATAGGAGCCTGCAGCGTCGATGACCGTCATCGGGTCGAACGGTCCCTGTGCCTGCCAGGAGTGGAAGACGTGCGCACGGTCGAGTCCGTGGGCACGTCGCCCGGTCTCGATACGGTCAGGGCCGATCCTGTCGGCGCCGGTGCGATCAGCGTCGCGGTGCGATTCGGTGAGCGGGGAATCCGCGGTGGTGGTCATGGCTGCTCCTTCGCCGAGACGGTGCATCGTTGCGTGAACGCCCGCCCCGTGATCGGGGCGGACGTCCATGGTGGTCTGTTCAGTCGTTGGTCGGGAACCCGAGGTTGAGTCCGCCGTGGCTGGGGTCGAGCCAGCGTGAGGTCACGACTTTTCCGCGGGTGAAGAAGTGGACGCCTTCGTCGCCGTAGGCGTGGGTGTCGCCGAACAGCGAGTTCTTCCACCCGCCGAAGGAGTAGTAGCCCACGGGCACGGGGATCGGGACGTTGATGCCGACCATGCCGACCTCGACTTCGTTCTCGTATCGGCGGGCCGCTCCCCCGTCGTTGGTGAAGATCGCGGTGCCGTTGCCGTACGGGTTGGCGTTGATGAGGTCGAGGCCCTCGTCGTAGCCGGGGACGCGGACGACGCAGAGTACGGGGCCGAAGATCTCATCGCGATAGATCGACATGTCCGGGGTGACGTCGTCGAACAGAGTCGGGTTGAGGAAGAACCCCTCGGCCGGGGCGTTCTCCCGACCGTCGAGGACGACCGTTGCCCCCGCCTCCGCGCCGGCATCGATGTAGCCGGCGACCTTATCGCGGTGGGCCGCGGTGACGAGCGGTCCCATGTCCGGCTCGGTCGCCCCGTCGCCCACGCGCAGGGTCGTGGTGCGCTCGGCGATCTTCGCCACGAGTTCGTCGGCGATGGAGTCGACGGCGACGACCACGGAGATCGCCATGCAGCGCTCACCGGCCGCTCCGTAGCCCGCGTTGACGGCGGCGTCGGCGGCGAGGTCGAGGTCTGCATCGGGCAGGACGAGCATGTGGTTCTTCGCTCCGCCGAGCGCCTGGACGCGTTTGCCGGCGGCCGTGCCGTTCTCGTAGACGTACTTCGCGATCGGGGTCGATCCGACGAAGGACACCGAGGCGACGTCGGGGCTTTCAAGGATCGTGTCGACGGCTTCCTTGTCGCCGTGGACGACGTTGAACACGCCGTCGGGCAGACCGGCTTCCTTCCACAGTTCGGCCAGCCAGTTCGCCGCTGTCGGGTCCTTCTCGGAGGGCTTGAGCACGACGGTGTTGCCGGTCGCGATCGCGACGGGGAAGAACCACATCGGGACCATGGCCGGGAAGTTGAAGGGCGAGATGATCGCGGAGACGCCGATCGGCTGGCGCAGGGAGTGGACGTCGATGTTCGTCGAGGCGTTCTCCGTGTGACCGCCGCGCAGGTGGCCGGCGATGCCGCAGGCGAATTCGACGACCTCCTGACCGCGGGCGACCTCGCCGAGGGCGTCGGAGACGACCTTGCCGTGTTCGGCGGTGATGATCTCGGCCAGCTCCTGCTTGCGCGCATTGAGCAGCTCGCGGAAGTTGAAGAGGACAGCGGTCCGCTTGGCCAGGGATGTGTCGCGCCAGGCGGGGAAGGCGGCCGAGGCCGCGGCGATCGCCGATTCCACGGTCGCCTTCGAGCCCAGTGCCACCTGGCCACTGACGATTCCGGTGGCAGGGTTCGTGATGTCGCCGAGGCGGGTGTCCGTGTCCGCGGTGACGGTCTGTCCGTTGATCCAATGGGTCAGCGTTGCCATGTGGTGTCCTTCTGCGTCGTCGGTACGTCGGTTGAGTCCATCCTCGGTCGGCACCGCCGATCCCAACAGCGTCAGAGTGTCAGAATATTCTGCTCAGGCTTTACACTGTGTCAATGGATACTGCGATGGATTCGGATGGGCCGTCTCTGAGCATCGCCGGTCTGCTCGAGTTCGAGGAGATCAGCGTCGCCGGCCCGCAGGTGATCGCCGGCGACGCACGTCTCGATCGGGCGATCCGCTGGGTCCACATCGCCGATTCCGAATATGTCGAACGGTTCCTCGAAGGTGGGGAGCTCGTACTCACCACGGCCACGGCCTTTCGCCACCGCCCCGAGGCGATGACCGAGTTCCTCGACCAGCTCGAGCGGGCGGCAGCGGCGGGCACGATCATCGAACTCGTCGACGAGGACTCGGCCTTCGACGAGGTGGCGGGCACGATCGTGCGGGACGCCTCCTCGGCGAGAGAGCTGCCCGTCGTGGTGCTCCCGCACCGGGTCAAGTTCGTCAAGATCACGGAGTTCGCCCATCGACGTCTCCTCGCGCAGCAGATCTCCCAGCTCGAACATGCCCGGGAGATCCACGAGACGTACACGCAGCTGAGTCTGTATCGGGCCGGAGCGCAGACGATCGTCGAACGCACGGCCGAGCTGCTGGGGACTCCGGTGATCCTCGAGGACGTCGCCCACCGGGTGCTCGCCCATGCGGGGCGAGGGTCGGCGACGCTGACGCAGAAGTGGGCGGGCCTCGTCACCGGGACGAGCACCGAGCCCGGGGTGGAGGCCGCGGCGGATTGGCGGCAGACGCCGGTCGGGATGCGGGCACGCCGGTGGGGGCGGCTCGTCGTGCCCCGGCCGGCCGAGTCGACGGCGGCCCTCGACCAGATCATCGAACGGGCCGGAGAGGCGCTGACGCTGACCCGCATGGCCGATCGGGACGAACAGGATCTGCTGCTGCAGGCGCAGAGCGGTCTGATCAGGGAGATCTCGGATTCCGACGGTCTCGACGACCGTGCGGCCCTCGAGCGCGCTCGGTCGCTGGGGTTCTCTCCGGCGCCGGGCGCGGAGTTCCTTCCCGTCGTCGTCCGCCTCGATCGGGATTCCGACACCGATCCGACGCGCGTTCAGCTGCAGGAGCGCGGGCTGACCCAGGAGGTCGTCGCCGCCGCGGCCCGTGTGGGCTCGGCCTGCCTGGTGACGAGCCTGCAGTCGGGAGTCTTCGGGTTCGTCCTCGCTGCGGCCGGCACCAGAGCCGGATCGGGCGGACGCCGTTCGCGCCGGCCGGGCGGAACAGAGACGTCGGGCCGATCGGAGACGTCTGGTCGACCGGAGACGTCTGGCGGCTCGGATGCCGAGCAGCTCCTCGCCGGTCTTCTGAACGAGGTCGAGGAGTATGCGGCCAGCTGGGTAGTCGGCGTCGGGCGCGGCAGCGCATCACTGTGCGGTGCGGTCGCCGGTCTCGACTCGGCGTCTCAGGTCGCCGAGGTGGCATCGACTCTCGACGTGCGCGAGCGCTCGTTCTACCGCTCCTCCGACGTCCGACTCCGCGGCTTGCTCTCCCTCTTCGCCGATGACTCTCGAATGCGGGCCTTCGCCGAGGGCGAGCTCGGCCCCCTGCTCGGCGATGCCGCCGGCCGCACCCCGAGCGCGTCAGCAAGTGGCAGTGAAGCGAACCGTCGTTCCCCTGCCGATGAGAGTCTGCTCGATTTCCTCGAGCTCCACCTCGCCCACGGCGGGAACATCTCGGCGATGGCGCGGGCCGGATATCTGTCCCGACCCGCGCTCTACACACGAATGACGAAGCTGCAGAACCGCCTCGGCGTCTCGCTCGATGATGCGGAGTCGCGCACGGCACTGCATGTGGCGCTGCTGTGGTGGCGGATGCACGGCTGAGGGGCGGTGCCGGTGAGCCCGCGGTGGCTCCGGCGGCCCGGTCGGTGAGCCCGCGATGGCTCCGGTGGCCCGGTCAGTGAGTCATTCGAAGAGGGAGCGGATCGTATCCGTGACGGGGATACCTCGGACGGCCGCCTCGGCGCGATTGGCATAACGACGATCGCCGGGCTGACGGTCCATACCCGCGTCGCGGAGCATTTCGACGAATTCGCGGACTCGGCCCAGGTAGGCGTCGTTGCCGCCGCGCTCGGGGTCGATGACGATGAAGAGCTGACCGGTGCGGAAGGTGTGGGCGCCTTCGGGGGCTTCGGCGTCGATCTCGTAGGTGAAGGCACCGCCGGTCAGCCCGGCCGCCAGCGTCTCGATCATGAACGACAGCAGCGCGCCCTTATGCCCGCCGATGGGCCGGATTCCGCCGCCGTCGAGGATGGCGTTGGGATCCGTGGCGTCCGCGCCGGTCGAGTCGACCCCGGTCCCGACCGGAACGTCTCGGCCCTCGGCCCGCAGCAGCTGCAGGTCCCCGTGGGACATCGACGACGTGGAGAAGTCGAATACGATCGGGTCCGCACCAGCCACGGGAGTGGCGAAGCCGAACGGGTTGGTGCTGAAGACCGGGCGCGTGGCCCCTTCGGGAACGACGGCGAGCTTGCCGCTGGCGATCATGCCCATCGCCACCCGACCCTCGCGGGCAAAGGACTCGAGGTCGGGCCACAGAGCACTGAAGTGGTGAGTGCTGCGCAGGGCGATGACGGCGACGCCGGACTCGGCAAGCGCCTCGTCGATCGTCGGGCGCGCCTCGGCGAGTGCGGGTTGGGCGAAGCCGTTGCGTCCGTCGATGCGGATATAGGAGGGACCGACGACGTCGATGTTCGGCTCCGCGGCCCCGTCCGCCCAGCCGCGGGTCAGCGAATCGAGGTAGCCGGCGACGCGGAAGACTCCGTGGCTGAGAGTGCCGTCGCGTTCGCAGGTGGCGCAGTTGGTCGCGAGCACTTCGGCCACCGAAGGCGAAGCGCCGGCGGCCACGAGCTTCGCTTGGATGGCAGAGACAAGGTCATCGAAAGAGATTCGGTCGGGTTCGTTCGTCATTGTGCGCTCCTCCTCTGCGGCCGATCGTGTCGGCGTCGACCACGGCCCTTACCCAGCAGACTACCGTTCGATCAGTCATCGGCCCTGCAGTTCCTTGACCGTTCCTCCGTTCTCGTCTGCGGGTTCTCAGTTCTCATCTGCGGGTACAGCAGCGCTCGTGCCGCCGCTCCCGGGTGTCACCGACGGTGGAGCCAGCAGGGAACGGATCGTCGGGCTGGGGACGGGCTCAGTCTTCGTAGCGGATTTCGACGCGGCGGTTCTTCGCCCGACCTTCGGGGTCGTCCTTGCCGCCCTTCTCATTCGACGCAACGGGGTCGGACTCGCCGAATCCCTTCGCAGTCACGTCGAGGTCCGAGTTCTCGGAGGTGAGCACCTCGGCGACGGCCTTCGCGCGGTCTTCGGAGAGCTTCTTGTTGTAGTCGTCGTCGCCATTGGAGTCCGTATGCCCGCCGACAGTGATCTCGGAGTCGGTCGGCAGGTCCGTGACGAGGTCTTTGATCTTCTTCATCGCGGCGTCGCTCAGTTCGGACGAGTCGAAGTCGAAGAGGATGTCTGTGTCGAGCGTGACCACGGTGTCGCCGCCGCTGGCCTTCGTCGTTTCGACGTCTTCGATTCCCTTCTCCAGGTCATGGATCCCCGGTTCGAGTTCGACGATGCTCTCGTCGATCTGCGACTGGTCGGGATCGGTGAAGTCATCCGGCGTCGGGGCATCTCGGTCGGCGATGTCCTGCGGAGTCACGGAGTCTGCGAACGCGAATGCGGGTGGGCCGGCGATGACAATGCCGGCAGCAAGGATCACCGCTGCAGGACCGGAGACTGCGGACCTCACGAGATCGTCACTCCGGTGACGAGGTTCATTCCGTCGACGACGGAGACCTCGACCTCGTTCACATCCGGCGGCGGGGCCGCGAAGACAGCGAATGCGTAGTGGGTCTGGCCGGGTTTGAACGTCGTACTCTGATACCCGGTCTGCGCTCGATCGACGGTGTACTTGAGCACATGGTGCTTGCGCAGATTCTGCGAGTCGACGAGGAACGGAGTCCAACTTGCATCGCCGAGGTAGCCATAGAGATCGTCGCCGTCATCATCCTCGTCTGCCTTGTCCGAGTTCACGGTGAACGCGAACTGCGCCACGACAGTTTCGCCCTGACGCTTCAGCGGGAACAGCGCGACAGTCATCGTGGCCGTGTCATCGCCCTCGACAGTCGCGGGGATCTCCTGGGAGGCGACGGGATCGGGAAGATCATTCGGATCGAGGCCGGCCGCCTCGGCGGATCCGGTGTCTTCGGTCGATCCTGCGGCCTCGCCGGACTCCTGGCCGGCTCCTTGGGTCTCAGTGCCCTCGGGGTTCGGGTCCTCTGCATCGTCTCCGGATGTGCAGGCGGTCAGGGTCAGCGCCAGAGCGGCGGCGGCAGCGGACAGAGCTGCCCTGCGGATCAGGGGCATAGCGATGGGAGTTCTCCTCAGTAGTCGCCGGAGCAGCATCTCTGCTGGTGAGCTCCGGTGGCGCGGGGCGGACGCCGATCACCGTACCCCGAACAGGTGAACTTTCACTACATCGAACATAAGTCGAGACGAACACAGTTCTCGGCACTCGCGGCTTCAAAATTTATGCGCCCTGATCCAGATCACCACACATGCATTTTGAAGCCGCTCATGAGTGGAAATGGCGGGATCAGAAAACCCCCGCGATCCGCTTGTTCCAGCGGTACGCGGGGGTTTCCCGTTCTGCGGAGCCGGTGGGATTTGAACCCACGGTCCCCCTATTGGAGGACTTCACCTTAGCAGGGTGACGCTTTCGGCCGCTCAGCCACGACTCCATCTGCAATGCGGCGATCCGCTCCGGCGAAATGCCCGGCTGCAGACCCTCCAGCACTACGGGATACAGCCTAAGGGAAAGGAGCCATCCAGGGCAAAGCGCGGCTTCCGAGAGTGGGCTTCGTCATAGTCGTGTCCAGCCGTGACGGGCACGAATCCGGGCCGAACGCCCCCTTTGCACCGCTCCCCCACACCGGAATTCCAGCATTCATCAATGTCCAGGCGTAAAATCGGCGTGATGTGCTTTGCGGTCTGGTCTCGGATCCTCGCAGCGACACCGGTCGGAATACCGATGGCCGCGGTGTGCCCTGCGCCGGAAACGAGAACGGCGAGCGGGCCGTAGTGCACGAGAAGACAGTTTTTGAGGAGTAGACAACTTGCCAGAGTTTCCCCCTGACAAGCGCGGACCGCAGGGGAACGACCCCGATTCCCAGACATCAGGTCGTCGGCTCCGCGCCTCCTCTCGCCCCAGGTTCCGCGGCGACTCCGCCGCCAGTGAGAGCGACTCGACGCCGCAGTCGAATTCGCCGCAGCAGAATTCTCGGGCGTCGCAGCCTCAGCGCTCGAACCAGAACTCCGACCGGTCGACCGATCCACGATCCGACTATTCGTTCCGCTCGGGCTCCCGCTCATCCGGCGATCCGGCGGACAATCGGCTCGGCGACAGCACTCGTGGTCAGGGTGCCTCGTCCCGGTCACCGCATGCCCCGCCGCCACGCCCGGTCGCTCCGCGTACGCGACGCGAAGCCCGCATGCTGCGCGCGGCCGCTGCCAGCGGAGCGTCAGCGGCCGGGGTGGCCGCAGCAGCAAGCTCGAACACCCAGGACGATCCGACCACCGGCTCACAGCATGGTTCGGTCCGCGATGCCCCGCGCACATTCGCACAGGACGAATCGGCCGCCTCGGCGGGGGATCCCCGGGAATTCGACCACCCGGGCGACGTCACCGACTCCGCTCCGACGACGCGCCGCGATGCCCGCGAGCGCCACGCAGCCGAATCCCGCAGTCACGGACCCGGACGGGCTCGCCGCCATTCTTCCCGCCTCGGTGAGACGTTTCCCAGCCTCGTCGGCTGGACGTCACTGAGCACCCTCCTGCCCGGAGTCGGACTGCTGCGCACACGCTTCCGGCCCGCCGGACTCATCGTGTTCGGGCTCTTCGTCCTCACTCTGCTCGTCGGGCTGGTCTACCTGCTGGTCAAGGGACCCGTGCGCGCGATCGCCACGATCATCGCCAGCCCCTCGCTGCTGAACTTCCTCGCCATCGCCGCAGTGCTCGTGGCCGTGATCTGGATCCTCGTGATGGTCGTGTCCCACCTCGGGCTGCGCCGCGGACACCGATACCGGCCCTGGCAGAACAAGCTGGCCGGCGTCCTCGTCGTCTCCCTGGCGCTCATCATCGGCATCCCGCTGGGCGTCGGCTCCGTCTTCGCCCGCGTCCAGTCCGACACGGTGGCCAGCCTCTTCGGCGACAGCACCGGTAAGGCCCACAGCGCCGAAGACCTCTGGGCGGACAAGCCCTATATCAACGTCTTCCTCATGGGCCGCGACAACGGCAATGACCGCGAAGGCACTCGTCCCGATACGATGCTCGTAGCCTCCATCGACACGAAGACCGGCAATGCCGCGCTCATCTCCGTGCCCCGCAATCTCGCGTTCCCGATCTTCCCCGAAGGCAGCGAACTCGAAAAGGCCTGGCCGGATGGATTCCGACCCTCCGGCGACTCGTCCGAGGACCTCATCAACGCCGTGTGGCAGTGGGGTGAGCAGAATCCCGACCAGATAGGCAATGCGCACGGGCTCGAACCGGGCATGTGGACGACGATGCAGGCCGTCGAAGGCTCCTTGGGCCTCAACCTCGACTATTGGGCATCGGTCGACATGGCCGGATTCGAAGACGTCGTCGACGCCATCGGCGGAGTGCAGATCGACGTCGAACGTCCCATTCCGATGGGCGGCGGAAAGTCGCTGTCGGGGGTGAAGAACGAGGTCTACGGCTGGGTCGATCCGGGCCCGCAGACGCTCAAGGGCAAGGATGCGCTCTGGTACGTCCGCTCCCGCGAAGGCAGCGACAACTACGACCGCATGTGCCGTCAGCAGCGGATGCTCAAGACCACGCTCGAGCAGGTCGACCCGCAGGAGATCGCCGCGGCCTATCCGAAGCTCGCGAACTCGGCGACGCGGAACATCGCCACGTCGATCCCGCAGAACGAGATTCCTGCCTTCATCGAACTCGCCCTCATGATGCAGAAGGGCGACGTCACCACAGTCCAGATCAACAACGACGTCACCCCCACCTACAACCCCGACTTCGACGTCCTCCACAAGTGGATCCTCGGCGAGGTCAAGGGTGCATCCGACGGCGAGGAGACCCCGCAGCCGACGAACGACGGCAGCACGTCCCAGGAGTCGGGAGACAGTGCGGACTCGACCGAGAACGGTTCGGAAGACACCGCCACCGAGGAACCGGCCGATTCCGCGGATGGATCCACGGATGAGGCCGGCGCCGAGGCGGACGCCACCGAAACGACGACACCGGGTGAGCCCAACGCCGAAGGCAAGTGCTACCCGAAGGGCTACGAGCCCGGTGACGACTTCCCCGGCTACCCCGGACCCAACGGCGGAACCGGCGAGCAGGGGTGAGTCAGGACCGACAGTCTCCCGTCCCCGCGGTCGCGATCATCGGTGTCGGACCGCGGGGTCTCACGGTTCTCGAGAGGCTCGTGGCGCTGGCGGCGAAGCGCTTCGCCGGCACCACCGGGACCGCGCTGAGCATCCACCTCATCGACCCTTATCCGCCCGGAGCGGGAATCGTGTGGCGCACCGACCAGCCCGAGTCTCTGCTGATGAATACCACCATCGCCGAGCAGACCGTCTTCCCCGACTCCAGCTGCAGCTTCGTCGGCCCGGACGACGCACCGGCCGGGCCGTCCATGGCCGAGTGGTACCTGGACAACGGCGGCACCGAACCGCTGCACTCGACCTTCCCCAGCCGCAGCCTCTACGGCCGCTACCTCCGCGATGCGTATAAGCGCATCCGCGCGAGCGCACCGGCCTTCGTCGAGATCGTCGAGCACCCGACGAAGGCCGAATCCGTCATCGACCTGCCCACCATGAATCTCCCCGATCCGGCTTCGCAAGGGTCACGGGCCACCGTCCCCGAGCAGCTCGTGCGCTGCCAGAACGGCACGACGATCGTCGCCGGCGCCGTCGTGCTCGCCGTCGGTCACATTCCCAGCGCCCAGCCGGAGGAGCGCGCCCGGCTCGCCGCGTTCGCCGAGATGGGCGGCGGGCTCTACCTGCCGCAGGGCCTGCCCGCGGAAACCCCCGTCACCGCGGTGGCCCCCGGTGAGCGGGTCATCGTCCGCGGCATGGGGCTCAACTACTTCGACTTGCAGACCCTGTTCACTCATGAACGCGGAGGCCGTTTCGAACCCGAATCCGGCGGTCGGCTGCGCTATGTGCCCAGCGGCGACGAACCGCGCCTGGCGCTGGGATCACGACGCGGAATCCCGTATCGCAGCAAACCGATCTGCCGCGAACATCCGCGGCGGGATTGGCCGCTGCGGTACTTCACGAAGGACAACATCGCACTGCTGGCCGGCCTCGAGAACCTCGACGGGGAGCGCAAGGCCGGCGCCCGGTTCAATGATCAGCTGTGGCCGCTCATCCTCGCCGACCTGCGCCTGGCCTACTATCACACGCTCTCCCAGGTCCGCCCCGAAGCGTTCACCGATGATCCCGGCCAGCTGCGCGAGGCCATCGGCGAGGCGGTCTCGCGCCACCTGACCCGCCGCACCTGGCAGGAGACCCACCCGCAGCAGGCGGGCGATGCCGGTGTTGCCGAGGCCGGGGCTGCCGCGACCGCTCGTGCCGGGGACGGAGCCGGCGCGACAGGGACAGTCGGCGCGACAGGCACTTCGACCAGCGTTTCACGATCGGCCAGTGCCACGACCACCGAGGAGGCCTCCCGCCACGGCCGCGTCACCCGCGAGGCCTTCGCCTGGTCGGAGATCGAAGAGGCGCTCGTGCCCGATCCCGCCGACCGCATGTCCCTGCACACCCTGCTCAACCCGCTCGAAGGTGAGCTCTTCACCAGCCGTGAACCCGGTGAGCCCGGGTCCCTGCACGAGTGGATGCTCGACTTCCTGCGCACCGACCTACGCAGCTCCCTGGCCGGTCCCACCGGCAGCCCGGAGAAGGCGCTGTTCACCGTGCTGTGGCAGTCCCGACTGCTGCTCAAGGACCTCATCGTCGCCGGTCACATCGACCGCGTGAGCATCGACATGGAGATCCTCGGCTGGTTCGAGGGCTTCGTCTCCGGCATCTGCGATGGTCCTCCCCCGCAGCGGATCGCCGAACTCATCGCCCTCGCCGAGGCGGGGATCGTGTCCTTCATCGGCCCCGATATGCGCATCGAAGAAAACCGGGACGCGCATGGGTTCCCAGGTGAGGCGCAGCGACCGCGACCGGAGATCTTCACGGTCACCTCGGCGCAGGCCGCCGGAGCGATCACGGGCAGCGTCGTCATCGATGCCGCCTCACCGACGAACTCGGTCTCGCGTGCCGCCGATGTCCTGCTGTACGGAATGCTTGAGCGCGGCCAGCTCACCCCGGCCCGCCTGACCTTGGACGACGGTCGGGAGAAGTTCCTCAACGGGCTCGCGCTCACTCCTCGGCCCTATCGCACCATCGACGTCGAAGGCAAAGTCCACCCGCGCCGATTCGCGCTGTCGATCCAACTGTCGTCGAAGCAGTGGGGGCTGGCGATCGCAGCGAATCCGGGAACGAATGCGGCGACCCTCAATGATTCGCACGCCGCTGCCGAAGCGATCCTCGACCTCCTCTGAAGCTCGGCACGTCTTTGCTGCGCTCCAGACACCGACCACCGAACGCGAACAGCCCAGTCTGAGTTGAATAGCCCTGTTTCAAACATGGGCTATTCAACTCAGACTGGGCTATTCGCAGAGGCGCCGTGATGCGTGGCGCCGGGTCGGACACGTGGCGCCGCGGCCACGAAGCGCGGCTACGCCATTTCGAGGGCGGCTTCGGGCTTCGTGGTCCGTGCGCGGACGATGGCCAGCAGCGACATCACGATGCCGATGACCGCCCAGGCGAGCAGTCCTCCGTAGGCGGCAGCCTGCCCGCTGGTGCCCGCAGCGATCGCTGCGAAGCCGTTCATCGACGGAGTCAGCGGCAGGATCGGCGCCACGAAGTCGAAGAACTGCGGCACCGCACCGATCGTCCGGCCCGCCACTGCCAGCACCACGGCGATGACCGACAGGAACCTGCCCACTCCCCCGAACCACGCCACGAGGGCGAAGTTCAGGATCATGAATACGATCGCCGAGACGAATGTGAGCACTGCGATGTCGAAGCCTTGGATCGCGTCGATGTCCATCACGGTGACCGCGAGGATCGAGAGCACGAGCGCCTGCAGCACGCCGACGACGAGGCCGGGCAGCAGTCCGCGCGCCCACACGGCCAGCGAAGACTTCGTCGACAGCAGTGCCCACGCCGGGATCGGTTTGAGCACCGTGTAGGTGACGAGTCCGCCGATCCACAGGGCGAGCATGATGAGCAGGGCGATCGTCGATCCCGCCAGCACATTCGTCACGTTGTCCGTGTCAGGGGATTCGATATTCGCCGAGGCGACATTGGCCAAGCGATCACGCTCCGGAGCCGTGTAGGACGGCACTTCGTCGGCACCGTCCTTGACGCCGTCGGCGAATTTGCTCACACCCTTCGCGTACTTGCCGGTGCCCTCATCGAGTTCGTCGAGGCCGGCGGCTAGCTCTGAGGTGCCGGTCGCGGCTTCGGAGACGCCGTCGGTGTATTTGCCGACGCCGGTGCTGTATTCGCTCAGCCCATCGCTGAGCTGACCGGCACCGTCGGAGAACTCCGAGGAACCGTCGGCGACCTTGCCGATGCCCTTGGACAGGGCCGGCATTCCGTCGGCGAGCTGCTGGTTTCCGTCGGCGACCCCGGCGGCTCCGTCGCGCAGACCCTGCGAGGCCTCGAGCAGCTTCGGAGCGTTCTTCGAGATGTCCTCCATGCCCTTCATCAGGTCACCGAGGCCGTCCTCGAGTCCCTTGACGAACTTGGTCACCCCGTCGGAGAGTTCCGATGCGCCGTCGGCCAGCTCATCGGACCCGTCGAGGAGGGACGAGCCGTCCTGCTCCTGTTCGAGCCCGTCGACGGCTTTGTTCAGTCCACCCGAGGTTCCGTTGAGCAACCCCTGCGCATAGGCCTGTTCGATGCCCTGGCAGACCTGGTCGGGAGTGCCGGTCGGGCACATCTGAGCCCGTGCCTGCTCGGCCTCGCCTTCGGTCATGATGCCCGCGGCGACGAGCCCGTCGAGGTTCGGCTTCGTCCCGGCCAGCTGATCGGCTTTGTCGGCGCCGTCTTTCAGCCCGTCACGGTACTGGTGCAGTCCGTCGGAGAGGCCGGAGGCCCCCGTGGACACACCCTCGGCGCCTTTTTCGAGCTCCTTGCCGCCCTTCGTGATGTCGCCGAGGCCGCCCTCACCCGAGTCACCGGATCCGGCGAAGCCCTTGATGATCTCGTCGATGGACTTCGTGTACTCGTGGACACCGTCGGAGAGCTCACCGGAGCCGTCGGCCAGCTTCTGCGTGCTCTCGGGCAGCTTCGAGGTCTCCTTGTCGAGTTCGTTCAGCCCCCCGGACATCTCCGAGGCACCCTTGGACAGTTCGCCGGCGCCCTTCGACAGCTCCGTGGCTCCGGACTTGAGCTCGCCGCCGGACGTGCCGAGCTGGTCCATGCCCTTGGAGAGTTCACCGGCGCCTTCAGCCGACTGCCCGGTGCCTTCCTTGAGGCCTTCGGCACCCTTGTCGAGTTCCCCGGCGGCGTCGCCGAGGTCCTTCATCTGGTCGCCCATCTTGTTGAAGCCGACGTAGATGTTGTCGAGGTAGGTCTCGGTCATCTGCGTGTTGAAGGTCGTCCGCGCCACCTCGGCGACGGATCGGGAGATCTGCGTATCGAGCGCCGGAGCGGTGCCTGAGACGTCGACGTCGAGCTGCGTCTGCGTCGCCGACTTCGCATCATCGACCGAGGTCACGGCGCGGGAGAAGCCTTCGGGGATCGTCAGCTTCGCGGCGTAGGTGCCGTCGGACAGCCCGTTCTTCGCATCCTCTTCGTCGGTGATGACCCAGTGGATGTTGTTCTCGTCCTCGCCCACCAGACCGCTGGTCAGCTGTCGCCCGATCGGCACGGTCTTGCCGTCGACCTTCGCCCCGTCGTCGTTGTTGACGATGGCCGCCTCGATGGTCTCGAGACGATCGCCGCTCTTCCACGTGGCGAGGATGAATCCGGCCGCCACGATGATCGGGATGAGGACCAGGCCGAGGAGGGAGAGCCAGTTCACCGGCTTCTTCGAGTTCGCACGTTCGAGTCTCACGACTGCACACCTTCCATGTTGGTGCTGTCGACGGCGTGGGTGTGTTCGCCGTCGAATTCGCTGTCGGTTCCGCCCCGCTCATCGGGTCGAGCCTCGTCGAGGTCGAGGTGGAAGTAGTTCGTTTCGGGATCGAAGATCCCGGTCACATCCCCGTCGGGCAGGCCGAGGATCACGGTGGTGCCGTCGGCGACGAGCTGCGGCAGCAGATCACGCAGGTCCCGTGCCGGTCCGTCCGATTCCCGTGCTCCGGCCGCGAGCTTCTCCGCCCCGTCGATGACGAGCAGATCCGGCGCCGAGGCGGCCATCCGAGAGATGTCGCGCGGACTGATCATCCGGTCGGCTTCACCTCGGTTGAGGTCGAGGTAGGGAACCTGACGGCGGACGCGTCCGGCGTGTTCGGGCAGGACGTTCTGGCCGATCTTCATCTCCCCGGCCGTGAGTCCGACGCGGCCGGACACGGCGAGCAGGAGAGCCCGACGGGAATCGCCGCTGGCGACGAGGATCTGACCGGGCAGCAGGGAGACGTCGACGCGGGCGAAGCCCCGGTCTCCGGAGTACACGCCGATTCCGCGTCCGTAGACCGAAAAGTCCGAGTTCGGTTCCGGCCAGTCGCGCAGGGCCACCTCGTGGGCGAGGCCCTCACCTTCGACGTCGAGGCGCGGCAGGATCCGATCGAGCCACTTCGGCAGCCACCAGGCCTTGTCGCCGAGCAGCTGCATGATTGCCGGCACCAGCGACATGCGCACGACGAAGGCGTCGACGAAGATGCCGGCGGCCAAGGCGAGCGCGATCGATTTGATGATCGGTTCGCCGGCGGGCACGAAGGCCGCGAAGACGGAGAACATGATGATCGCCGCGGCCGAGACGACGCGGGCGGAGGAGGCGAATCCGGCTCTGATGGCGTCCTTGGCCGAGGAGCCGTGGACATAGGCTTCGCGCATGCCTGAGACGAGGAACACCTCGTAGTCCATGGCCAGGCCGAACAGGATGCCCATGACGATGATCGGCAGGAAGCTGATGACCGGGCCCGTCCCGTCGATGCCCAAGGGGCCTGCGAAGAGTCCGTCGTGGAAGACGAGGACGACCGTGCCGAAGGAGGCGAACACGGAGAGGAGGAACCCGCCGGTGGCCTTGATCGGCACCGCCACGGAGCGGAAGACCATCATGAGCAGGATGATGGACAGGCCGACGACGAAGACGCCGAAGGGCACGAGAGCCTTGCCGAGCTGGTCCGAGACGTCGATCTGGATCGCGGTGGCACCGGTGACGGCGGTGTCGAAGTCGAAGTCGTCCTCGATCTCCGTGCTCAAGTCCCGCAGCCGATCCACAGTGTCGAGGGTCGCCGGATCGTCGGAGGCGGTGGTCGGAATGATCTGGAAGAGCCCGACGGTCGCATCCCGGTTCGGGGTGGCCATGATGACCTGCTCGACACCGTCGACCTTCTCGATGCGCTTCTCGATCTCCTCGACGTCTCCGAGCGGATCGTCGCTGGTCACGATCTGGCTGGTCATGACCAGGGGCCCGTTGTAGCCGGGTCCGAAGTGTTCGTCGATGAGGTCGTAGGTCGCCCGCGCCGGGGTGCCTTGCTCCTGGTCGCCTGCGGTGGGCAGGGACAGCTGGAGTTGGGTGGCGGGGATCGCGAAGAGCGCGAGGCCGCCGACGATGACGACGATCGTCAGCAGCGGGATCTTCGTGACGACCTTGAGCCACCCGGCGAAGAACTTGTTCATGATCGTCGGCGGGTACGGGTCGCCGCCCTCGGCGCGCGCCTCGTCGGCGATCCTCTCCCGCAGTGCCGGGTCGGTCGCCTCGGCGGGGGTTCCTGTGGAACCGTCGCCTGCCTCGGTGCCGGTCGATGGTCCCTGCGCCGAGGCGGTCGTGCCCGTCGTCGCCCGCTCAGCGGCCGCGGCGTAGGCCTTCCGGTAGCGCTTCGTCGGCTTCGGAGTGATCTTGGATTTCACGAGTCCCAGCAGGGCGGGGACCATCGTCAGGGAGATCATCACGGCCACGGCGACGGAGCCGGAGGCGCCGATGCCCATGATCGTGAGGAAGGGGATTCCGGCCAGGGACAGGCCGAGAAGTGCGATCATCACGGTCATTCCCGCGAAGACGACGGCGGACCCGGCGGTCGCGACGGCGCGTCCGGCCGCCTCGACGGGGTCGTGGCCCTCGGCGAGGAGGTCGCGGGCCCGGGAGACGATGAAGAGGGCATAGTCGATGCCCACAGCCAGACCGAGCATGAGCGCGAGCATGATCGATGAGGAGTTGATCGTCGCGAACGCGGTGGCCCCGACGATGAGGAGCACGGAGATGCCGACGCCGATGAGCGCGGTGATCAGCGGCATCCCCGCGGCGCGGAAGGAGCCGAGGGTGAGCAGGAGGACGATGAAGGCGATGACGACGCCGATGCCTTCGACCCAGGAGATCTCGACACCGGTGATCTGGAAGAGTTCGCCGCCGCCCTCGACCTGCGCCCCGGGCAGGGCGTCGCGCAGCGGATCGAGGGCGTCGATGAGGTTGTCGCCGGCGTCCTCGCCGACGTCCTGCTGGGTGCCGTCGTATTGGACGGAGATCATGGCCGCCGTCTCGTCCTTGCTGATGGCACCCTCGACGAGGTCGGAGTACGGGGAGGTCACCGTGTCGACGTGCGGGAGTTCCTCGATGCGGTCGATCTCGTCTTCGATCGCGTCCTTGTACTTCGCGTCCTCGACCGAATCGCCGTCATCGGCGACGACGATCACCGAGGCGGAGACACCGGCGGCTTCGGGGAACGTCGACTTCATCGAATCGAGAGCGGTCTGCGCCTCCGAGCCCGGGAGCGTGAAGTCGTTGTCGAAGTCCTTGGAGAAGGCGGCGACTCCGGCACCGACGAGGACGAAGATCAGCAGCCACGCAGCGATGAATCGCCACGGGGTCCGATACGCACGACGGCCCAGGGCGTAGAGGAAAGTTGACACGAAAACCTCGATACAAAAATGTATTGGATACAGTATTGTATTGTTGTGCAATACCCACCCTCCATGCAAATGGATCCCAGGTCGACCGAGGATTCTCATGAGATGCTCAGTCAACTCGCCCTCCGCCCCGCCCCTGCGGCCGGCTCCGACGCCGGTGCGGCAGACTGCATCCTCGGCCATCGCCGACCCCACTGCAACGAAATGACGATGAACACAGACGAACTCAGCCCGCGCAGACGCCAGACCCGCTCCACCCTCGTTCAGGCCGGCATCTCGGTCTTCGCCGTGCGCGGCATCGACGGCGCCTCGATCGAGGAGATCTGCGAAGCCGGTGGGTTGACCCGTGGAGCGTTCTATTCGAATTTCTCCAGCCGTGACGACCTGGTGCTCGCGATCATCGAGATGCGCACCTCGGAGAACCTCGATCGCCTCGACGCCACGATCCGGCGGTGGTCCGAGCAGCTCATGACCACAGCCGAGGTGCCGGAGATCAAGGCGCTGATGACGACGTTCATCGACGATGTCTTCAATGAGAAGAGGCAGACCGTCGCCGAGACGATCACCGAGCAGGAGATCGAACTCTACTGCCTGCGGGTGCCTCATCTCCACGCGCGCTATGTCGAGCTCAACACCACTCAGCTCGACCGGTTGGCCGCCCTCGTGACCACGGCCCTCGATGCGGCCGGTGCGACGACGAAGCAGCCGATCGGCGACTTCCTCACCGTCATCATCTCCGTATTCGACCGGATCGCTCTGTCTGCAGCCGCCGGCAAGGCGATGGACGAGCACGTCGACATCGATCCGAGCCTCATCGTCGAGGTTCTCATGCACCTCATCGACTTCTGTCCCGACAGCGATGGCTGAACGAGTCTGCCCCTATCACGAGGCCTGAACGCGCTCGACGAACCGGCCAGAGGCACTAAGGTGGTGCTCGTGAACGAACTCCAGCGCGAATTCTCTGCTTTCATCAACAATATGGACGTCCGCCTCGGCGCGTTCGTCCTCGCCGACCTCCCCGAAACCTTCGAGAAGGAGGACGGGGAGACCGTGAAGTTCCCGAAGGACTTCGGGCCGAAATCTCTGCCGATGCTCGAACTCTTCGTGCTCTCGAAGTTCCCGACCACCGAAGAGATCCTCAAGCCGGAACACCGCCGCTTCTTCGAAGGACTCATCCGCTACCTCGGCGAAACTTATCTGCGGGCGATCGGCGGGGTCTGGGACCACGACGAGTCGACGGGCAACGGGATGCCGTTCATCCGCCCCGACAACGCCGACGGCCCGGCCGCCGGTGAACCGATCCCGCTCGTGGGCATCGTGCTGGCCGCCGTCGATCAGCGCAGCGCCGAAGTCTTCACCGCCGTGCTGGAGAAGGCACGGGAGCTCCTCGGCGGGGACGGCCAACCGCGCCGCAAGTGCACCGGGCTCTCCCTCGGTGTGCTCAATGCCGAGAACTCGAGCGAGGAGGAGGTCGAATTCCTCACCCGTTTCATCGGCACCGTCGAACCGGGCATCGCGGCCTGGACGCAGGAGCAGGCCGATCCGAGTTCGTGGGGCTTCGACCGGGAGAGCCTCGCCCGTCTGGGCAAGCAGGTCGCGGTCCGCTACGACGGCCCCGATGACATGATCGCCGAGGACGAGACCCCCTTCACCGCCGGCGCCATGCGCTTCATCGGTGAGACGGTGCGCCGCATCGCCTTCGGTCAGTGGCGCTACGGTGCCGGGCTCGAAGCCGATGATCCGCGCAGCAAGCAGCCGTTCATCCGCTTCGTCATCGGCGACCAGAACCTCGATCTCGTGCCGTGGCGGCTCATCCAGGCCGCACTGGAGGACGACGATGCGATCGCGTCGGCCCTCGACGCGGTCATCGAGATGCGCGAGCAGGAAGCCGCCGAGGCGGACGAAGACTGAGAGACCGCCGGCCCCGGGAGCCGCGTTGGCAGCGGCCCGCGCGACAGCACCGATTCAGAGTTGGAAGCGGCGGTTTCCGTGCAAGCCGTCGGCCGGTGACCCGGGTGCGAGGTCGATCTGCTTGCGAGCGGGATCGATGCGCACGCTCACGAGTGTGGCCGAACGATTCCCGTAGGTGGCACCAGGCGCCGGAGTGCAGCACACGGGTGCCTCTCCCGGTCCCGTCGTCAGAAGCTTCGTGAGATCTCCGACCGTGACGGGCGCGTGCCCCTCGCCGTCGGATGCGGCGGCACTGCCGGATGAGACCGCACCGTCGGACGAGCCCACCCCTGCTCGCGCTCCTACACGGTCGGCTTCGAAGCGCACGACCGCCTCGGCGAGGTGACGGTAACGCTCCTGCGAGGTCGAATCGGGGCGCAGCTCCATCGCACCGTCGAGCAGATCCGGATGCAGGAAATGGTTCGTGTGGATTAGGAACCCGGACTTCCCCGTCTCCCCGTCGGCCCCGCGGGCCGACCGCGCCCGCCGTTCGCGCTTGAGTGCACCGGCGATCTCCACCTGGACGGCCGCCTCGGCGGTGATGACGGTGATGACCGATGACGAAGACGTCGGCGCCGAGTCGATGATCTCGAGCGCCTCGGCGAGGGTTCCGGCTTCGGCCAGGACCCGGGCGAGGATCATGTGGATGGGCACTCCCCCGGCCTCGTCGCCGGTGTGCTTGAGGATGTTGAGCAGGACCCCTACTCCGGCCTCATTGAGACCGATCTTGCCGAGCATTCCGAACTCGGCGATGCCCACATGCCGGTGCTGCCCGGGCACGGCACCGACGTCGTTGAAGTGCCACAGAGTGGAGAAGTCCGCCGCCCAATCCCAGTTCTGCGCGGCCACGGAGGCGCCCGGGCTGGTGTGGCTCGCGGTCGAGCATTCGGTCGGCGCGGCCGGTGCCTGGGTCATGATCTCGGTCCGGGCGACGATCTCCATGAGCTCCGTGACGTCGATGCCGGCGCCTGCGGCCACGGCAACGACTTCCTCAGCCCCGGTCGGCCACCATTGCTGGAGTCGCTGCCAACTCGACGTTGCTGCCGAGTGCACGGCCGCCTCGGTGATGGACAGGTGCGAGAAGTAGCGCCGATACGCGACCAGGGTGGAGGCGATTCCCGTGCGCAGCTCCTCGCCACGGCGGTGACCGCGTTCGATGTGGTCGCTCGCATGGACGGCGAAGGTCACGGGCCGCACCTCGGCGGCGGGGACGAATTCAGTGCTCATGGTGCCTCCTCCTTGCTGTCTCTCTTCTTCAGGCCGGGCCCGGCTCAGCTTTCTTTGGCCGGACCCGGTTCAGTTTCTTGCGGCCGGGCCCGGCTCAGTCCTTGCCGACGAGAGAGCCGACGCCGATGTCGATACCGAGATAATGCATGTGCGCGGCGGTTTCGGCAAGGGCTGCGAAGAGATTGAAGTTGTGCAGGCTCTCGAAGCCGCGAGACCAGTGCAGGCCGGCAGCGATCGAGTAGACGCTGTGGTCGTCGGTGGCCTCCATGCGCGCACGGATCTCACCGAGGCGCTCGTGGTGGTGTTCGACGAGCTCGACCTTGCGGTCGTGGAGTCCGGTGAAGCGGAAGCCGTGGGCCGGCAGCACCGCAACGTCCTCGTCGAGCTGGCCGATCTTTTCCAACGAGCGCAGGTAGTCGCCGAGGCTGTGCGTGATCGCGCCGGAATCGAGGCCGATGTTCGGGGTGATCGTCGGCAGCACGTGGTCGCCGGAGAAGAACAGTTTGTCCTCGTCGCGGACGAATGCCGAGTGTCCGTAAGTGTGTCCCGGCGTCCACATAGCAGTTACGCGGCCCTCATCGAGCGGGAGTTCGGTGCCGTCGTCGAGGACGTGGATGTTCTCGGGCAACTGGCTCATCGCCTGTCTGTACAGGTCCATCGAGTCGCTCTGCGACCCGCCCTTCTTCGACCCGCCCTTGCTCGATCCGGCCTGGAGGCTCTCGACTTCGGCCCAGCGGCCCTCAGGCACACCGTAGGCACGGGCGATGTTGAGGTTGGGATCGATGCCGGTACCGAGGTCGACGGCATTGGTGTAGAAGCGTTTGATTGCACGCAGGTCCTCGCCGTGCATCGCGACCCAGGCCTCGGGGTTCTTCGCGAGCAGTGCGGGCACGAGCCCGATGTGGTCGCGGTGATAGTGGGTGATCGCGATTCCATGGATGTCGGCGACCGTGAAGCCGAGGTCGTTTAGCGCCGAGTTGAGCGCCAGGTACTGGTCCTTGCCGTCCCAGCCCGGGTCGATAAGGACGACGCCGGTTCCGTCGGCGATGGCATAGCAATAGGTGTAGACAAGTGGGTTGTTCGGGATCGGGACCGGAAGGGCCCAGACTCCTTCGGCGACTTTTTCGACCGGAGGCAGGACGCGATCCTTCCATGCCGCCGACTGCTGGGAACTGAGCGTTTCGATCGCCATACTTCTCTCACACCTCTCCGTGGGGCCACATTGTCCGTTGACTGCAATCTACTCTGTTTTCCGTCGGTACTGACGGTTCGTTCGATCACCGGACATGCCGGTTCCTGTCGGGACTACCGATACCGTCGCTGATTTGACGTTTTTCATCGAAAACGTTGCATTTGGGCACGGATACTCGGACGAATCCTCGGCGAAGGTTTCGCTTTCAGTGCTTTGAGCGTTAAGATCATGACGCACATCACTTCCGGGCCGGTCATCGATGGCAACGTCGACGGCCCGGTGGGCGGCAAGACCCATCGGGGAGGATAGATATGGCTGCCTCTGGCTCACTGAAGCGCAACCTCGGACTGTGGTCCATCGTCGGACTCGGACTCGGCTATATGACGCCGACGGTCGTCTTCGACACCTTCGGAATCGTCTCCGAACAGACGAACGGAGCAGTTCCGGCGGCGTACCTCGTGGCGCTCATCGTCATGATCTTCACGGCCTTCAGCTACGGCAAGATGGTCAGGATCTTCCCGACCGCGGGGTCGGCCTACACCTATACGCGGGAGACGATGTCACCGGGGCTCGGCTTCCTCGTCGGGTGGACCTCCCTGCTGGACTATCTGCTGCTGCCGATGGTCAACTGCCTCATCATCCGGCTCTACATGGAGTCGATGGTCCCCGATGCGCCCCCGTGGGTGTGGGTCATCGTCTATACGATCGTCACGACCGGCATCGTCCTGTCCTCGATGCGGGGAACGGCGAACATCAACGGCGTCCTCCTCGTCTTCGCAGTCGTGCTCGTCGCCACGTTCTGCGTGCTCGCCGTCATGCAGCTCAACGCCGGCGAAGGGGCCGGAGTCGTCTTCAGTCCGGAGCCGTTCATCCATGAGGGCGTCCACCTCGGCGCGGTTCTCACCGGTGCGACCGTCGTGTGCTTCTCGTTCATCGGCTTCGATGCCGTGACGATGTACACGAACGAGGCGAAGCACGTCAGCCTGATGCCGAAGGCGATCATGCTCACCGTTCTCGCGGGCGGCCTCATCTTCCTCGTCGCCGGCTACTTCACACAGCTGCTCTTCCCCGACAATTCGCAGTTCACCATCGTCGACGATCCGCTGCCGGAGATCGGCATGATCACCGGCGGCCACGTGTTCCAGCTGTTCTTCGTGGCTGCTGCATTCGCTGCGACCGCCGCCTCGGGGCTGGCCTCGCACGCGTCGGTGTCACGAATGATGCTCGTCATGGGCCGCAACGGCGTGCTGCCGCGCACGGCTTTCGGATACATCAACCCGAAGACGCACACCCCGGTGTTCAACATCGTGCTCGTGGGTGCGGTGTGCCTGCTGGCGATGTCGTTCAGCCTCGAGCTCATCTCCGCGCTCATCAACTTCGGTGCGCTCATCGCCTTCACCTTCGTCAACCTCACGGTCATCGCTCACTATGCGTTCCGGACCAGGCAGGTCAAGGACTTCAAGTCGGCGTTCAGCTTCGTCGTCATGCCGGGGATCGGTGCGATCCTCACAGGAATCCTGTGGGCGAGCCTGCACGGGACCGCACTCATCGGCGGCCTGGTGTGGCTGGCGATCGGCATTGTCTACCTGGCCGTGCTCACCCGCGGGTTCAAACGTTCGGTGCGCAGTTTCGACGACCCCGAGGCCGACGCCGAGATGTCCGAACCCGAGGTGCCGGAGGCCGACGACGGCGCTGGGACACACGCTGGTTCCAGCGGCCCCGAACCGGAAGCGCCGGTCCGCGACTGAGGCGGCGGCACCGGCGCGCACTATCGGCCGGATGGTGTGCATGAGCGGCCTCAAAATTCATATGCGGTGATCTTGATCAGGGCGTATGAATTTCGAAGCCGCGGGTGCTGGCGCGGCCGAATGGCGGGAATGTGAAAGCCCCCGAACTCTTCGCTCTTGGCGATGAGTTCGGGGGCTCTTCACTGGGCGGAAGCGGTGGGATTCGAACCCACGGTGCGGGGTTGCCGCACAACGGTTTTCAAGACCGTCTCCTTCGGCCGCTCGGACACGCTTCCCTCGGTTCTTCCATGCCTGTGACAGAGATGGAGCGAACCCGGCCTGCTCGACGCGAGGCCGAGCCACCATAGTTTCTCACAACCACAACAGCATCTGCCAATTGGCCGTTTCGCGCACGGACCTCACCGGCTCGGACTGCGAACGGACTTCACCGGCTCGGGCTACGCCCGGCATCGAGGCAACGGGTCCGCGGAGGCGGTCAGTCCTTCTTGCGCTTCTTCATCCGGTTCCGCTTGCGTTCGGTACCGAGGAGATCATCGAAGACGGATCCGCCGGCAGGCTTCGAATCGTCGCCGGACTTGTCCGATGATTCGACCGGCCGAGCCGCGGCATCATCACGGCTCGTGTCCGGCCGGTCGGAGACCTGCTCACCGAATGTTCCGCGGTCGCTGCCGGAGTTCTGCGAACGCTCGCTCCATGTGTGACCGAGCTTCGGTGCGTCCTTCGGCTTGGCCGGCTGCGATTCGTGTCCGGTGCTGTCGGCATCCTCCGAGGTGGCGCCGCGCGCCGCAAAGGAGGCCGGGACTCGTCGGACCGGAGCTTCCGGTTCCTCCTCGTCGACGAATTCGTCGTCGTCAGCCGGAGCTGCTTCGGGTGCATCGTCCTGGGGCGGGACCACGGTGGAGTCCTCGACATCGTCGATCCCGGAATCCGCGACCGCGTCTACGGTGTTCTCCGCAGTATCGGCGACTTCGACTTCATCGGCTTCGGGGACGCCGGCTTCAGGCTCTGCCGTGGCCGCTTCGTCCGCTGTGCTTGTCGCAACTGGTTCGTCAGTACCGCTCGCTGTACCTGGCTCTTCGGAGCCCGACTCTCCGGAGTCGGAGCCCTCAGCTTCCGGGTTCTCGGAGTCCGAGTCATCGGTATCCGAGCTGGCGATCGCGGCCGCGACGGCGCCGGAGGTTCCGCGGGGTGCCGAGCCGACCGATTCCGAATCGGCAGCGGTCGACTCGTCGGCAGGTGGAGCCACGGCGAACGACTCGCTCGACTCAGTCTCCGCGTCCGATCCCTCATCACCGGCAGCAGCGCCGGCAGCACTGTCAGCAGCACCGGCCGCACCGCCAGCAACGCCGCCGTCGGCACCAGCAGCACCGGCTGCGTCGCCGGATGCAGCTGAGCCCTCGGCTGCCTCGGACTCGGTCTCGCCGGAATCGGCCCAGCTGGGACGAGTCTCTGCGGCCTCCTCGGTGCGGGACGGCTTGCCCTTGAGCACGAGGGTGAGCGTGGCCAGCGGCACGGACAGCCAGTTCGGGCGATTGCGCAACTCGGTAACGACCTCGACGAGAAGTCGGTCGACCAGTGCCGCCCGCAGCACCGGATCGCTCAGCCCGATGCTGTCACCGCGAGCGCGCGAATACCCGGACAGCAGCGAGTTCTGCACCTGCGAGGCCCACAGGTATTCGGGCGAGTCGAAGATCTTGCGAAGCGCTCCCGGATCATTGCCGAAGCCGCTGACGACCAGCGAGCCGTCCTCGGAGTCCAGCGCGTCGGTGCGCTGCAGGCGAGCGAAACCGGCTGCATAGTCGATGCTGCGCAGCAGGGCCACGAGGTCGAAGGCTGCCGGTTTGGGGTCCGAAGTCGTCGAATCCGTGAACTTCACAACCGAATAGCCGTCGGTCGACGAGCTGACCACATGGTCCAGCGTCAGCTCGCCGTGGATCTTCTGCAGGGTGCCGATGGTCTCGAGTCCCTGCAGCCGGGCACGGTGGCCTCGCAGCTCCGGGACCAGCGAATCCAAGGCCAGAGGTGCCCGACCCAGCGCCCAGTCGATGCGTTCGACCCACTTCTGCACCAGCTGCTTCGTCGGTTCGCCGGCGCCCTCGACGACACCGAACTCGGCGGCCATGTCCGTGTGGAGTTCGCCGATGCGCCGACCCATCTCCGCGGCGTGGGCGTTGTAGGCCCCGATCGAACCGGAGTCGACGGCGCACACCGTGTTCACGGCCTCGCGCCATGCAGGTTCGGCATCGACATCGACGTGGGAGAGCAGCGCCATCGGCGCCTCCATCTCCTGGACCTCGAACATGTCGTACCAGCGGCCCGAGCCCCAGCCGATGACCTCGGGCACGCTGCGCGAACCCGCCTCGGTGAGGAGGACGGGGATCGTCAGCGATGACGGCATTCCGTTCTCGAGGACGCGGAAGAACGAGAGCTCCATCGGCTCGTATTCGTCGTGGATGATGACGGTCGACTTGTGCTGCCCGGAGTCCGAGACCTCGATCGGGCGGATCTCGACGGGCATGACGTCCTCCGCCCCCACGGTGAGGTCACCGATCGATGGCTTCGGCGGGACCGCCTCGGCGGCGGTGTTCGTCGATCCATTCACCGAGGCGGCATCGCCGTTCGCGGTCACCGGGAACGGCATCGGTGCGCGGTCCCGAGCTTCGGTCTTCTCCTGGCTGTGGCGCAGGGATTCGGTGGACAGCTGCCCGCCGTCGAAGACCTTGCGCTTTGTGATCGCATCGGCCATGAGGTTGACGAAGACGGGGTCGGCTGCGCCGTCGTAGACGTAGACGGTGCCGAGTGCGAGATCGTCGATCCGGCCGATGAGGGCGTGGCGCAGGTGCATGTCCTCGGCACCGCGCAGGGTCAGGGGGATGTTGAGGCGACGCAGGGTGGGGCCGTCGCCGACGGAGATGACGGTCACGAGGCCCGCAAAGCCACCGAGCTCCTCGGCGGTGTAACTGAACGCACGGGCCACCGACATGGGGGTGATGTCGGGGTCGGTCCCGAAATCTGCTGCGAGCTTGGGGAACCACGGCTGTCGGGGTATCCAGCTGGCTAACAGTTGTTCGAGCTCACTGCTGATGGCCATGACGTCTCCTAGAAGGGATTACGGGCATCCTCCATCCAATCATGATATGGGGTATTCGCGGTCCAGGGCGCACCCGAAACCCCGAAGTCGGGAGCCGAATCACGGGACTCCTGTGGGCGCGGGGCGCGCACGGGGCGGGTTCTCAATGACCGAGCAACAGACCTCATATTGATACGAATTGCCAAATGGCAAGACAAAGGGCGCACAATAGTCTGGTGGTTGAAACAGACATGACTCCCCAGAAGCTCACACTCGCCGCCGAGGTCGAGGCGGCTGCGCTGCGAATTTCCGATTCCGTCATCCTGTCGCCACTTCAGATCTGCGAGCGGTTGACGACCGCGACCGGTTCCACGGTCTACCTCAAGCGCGAGGACCTGCAGATGGTCAGGTCCTACAAGATCCGCGGCGCTTTCAACTTCATGCTCCAGCTCGATGCCGACGAACGCGCCCGCGGTGTCGTGTGCGCCTCGGCGGGCAACCATGCCCAGGGCTTCGCCCGCGCCTGCAGGGAACTGGGCATCCAGGGCACGATCTTCGTTCCGAAGACGACGCCGAAGCAGAAGATCGAACGAGTCCGCCACTTCGGCGGGGAGCAGGTGACGATCGAGATCGCCGGCTCCACCTACGATGACGCCTCGGCGCTGGCGCACCGGTTCGCCGAACGCAATCAGGCACTCTTGGTCTCGGCCTTCGACGACATGCGCACGATCGCCGGCCAGGGCACCGTGGCCGCTGAGATCCACGCTCAGCTCGAAACCGATCCCGACTACATCATCGTGCCTGTCGGAGGCGGCGGCGTGCTCGCGGGAATCGCCGCCTATGCGGCCGAACGGATGCCGAACACGAAGATCATCGGCGCCGAACCCGCCGGGGCCGCCTCGATGATCGCAGCGCTTAAGGCCGGCCACCCCGTGACCTTGGAGAACATCGACCGCTTCGCCGACGGCACGGCCGTGCGTCGCGCCGGCGCCATCACCTACGACGTCATCGCCGAACTCGGCCTCGACATCCGTCCCGTCGCCGAGGGCGCAGTGGCCACCGAGATGCTCGACATGTACCAGGTCGACGGAATCATCGCCGAACCCTCCGGGGCCCTGGCCTCGGCCGGGATCGGCGGACCGGATTCGGACAAACCGATCACGATCGAACCCGGATCGACCGTGGTGTGCCTGGTCTCCGGCGGCAACAACGACATCTCCCGCTACCCGGAGATCCTCGAACGCTCACTCGTCCACGAAGGCCTCAAACACTACTTCATCGTCGACTTCCCGCAGGAGCCCGGAGCCCTGCGCCGATTCCTCAACGAGGTGCTCGGACCCGAGGACGACATCGCGATGTTCGAGTACGTCAAACGCTCCGACCGGGAGACCGGACCGGCTTTCGTCGGTATCCAGCTCGGCTATGCCGAAGACCTGCCGAATCTGCTCGAGCGGATGGAGGCCTCGAACATCGAAGTCGAGCGCGTCCACCAGAACTCGCCGATGTTCCGCCTCTTCGCCTGAGGGACCGGGCGGCGGGCCGACACCGCCTACCCTCGGCGGCGATGAGGGATTTCAGAACAGAGAACGCTTGTTAGGATTCTACTAAGAACCGTCCCCTGACCGGGTCACAACTCGCCTGCAGAAGGGCGAGGACGCTGATGTCGCCCAGTCTCCGAAAGGAATTCAACGATGAGTCCCGTTCTGCTTCTCCTGCTGGGAATCGCGATCTTCGCATTCGGATACCTGTTCTACTCGAAGTTCCTGTCGAAACGGATCTACCGGCTCGACAGCCGATTCACAACGCCGGCGCATGAGCTGCGCGACAACGTCGACTACGTGCCCACCAACAGATTCGTCCTCTGGGGCCACCACTTCACCTCCGTGGCAGGAGCCGCTCCCATCGTGGGGCCCGCCATCGCAATGATCTGGGGATGGCTGCCCGCATTCCTCTGGGTCACGATCGGCACGGTCTTCTTCGCGGGAATGCACGACCTCGGCTCCCTGTGGGCCTCGACGAGGAACAGGGGACAGACCATTGCGGCGCTGTCGGCTCGTTACATCGGCAGACGCGGAGCTGCGCTCTTCCTCCTGGTCATCTTCATTCTCGGGTTCATGGTCATCGCCGCGTTCTCCGTGGTCATCACCGACCTGCTCGTGGCCCTGCCCTCTGCAGTGATCCCTTCCTGGGGTGCCATCGGCGTGGCGCTGCTCGTCGGTGTTGCGATCTACAGGCTGCGGTGGCCTCTCATCCCCGTCACCATCGTCGGTGTCGCCGCTCTCTATTCGCTCATCCTCCTCGGCGACCGGTTCCCGGTGTCGATGCCGGACTCTTTCCTCGGGCTCGAACCCACGGCCCTGTGGATCATCGTCCTGCTCGTCTACTGCGGTATCGCTTCTGTCCTGCCGGTCTGGGTGCTGTTGCAGCCTCGCGACTACATCAACGGCGTCCAGCTCTTCATCGCCCTCATCCTCCTCTACGGTGCCGTCATCACCTCGGCGCTCTTCGGCACAGGACACGGACTGGTCGCTCCCGCCATCAACACCGATCTGCCCGCGGGCACGCCGAGCATCCTCCCCCTTCTCTTCGTCACGATCGCCTGCGGAGCCATCTCGGGTTTCCATGGGGTCATCGCGTCCGGGACCACCTCCAAACAGCTCAACACGGAGACCGATGCACGATTCGTCGGATACTTCGGCGCTGTCGGAGAGGGAATGCTGGCGCTGGGAGCCATTCTCGCGATCGCCGGCGGCTACCGCACAGTCGCCGACTGGGAAGAGGTCTACAGCAAGTTCGGCGATGCCGGGGTCCAGTCGTTCGTCGAAGGGGGCGGCATGCTGCTCGAGACCGGGATCGGACTGCCCGCAGGGTTGAGCGCCACCGTCCTGGCGACGATGGCGGTGCTGTTCGCCGCGACCACGCTCGATTCGGTGGTCCGGCTGATGCGTTACGTCGTCCAAGAGATCGGCGGAAACATGAACATCCGACTGCCGAAGGTCCCCGCCACTCTCGTGGTGCTCGTCCTCGGCGGTGGTCTGACCTTCTCGCAGGGAATGAGCGGAGAGGGCGGCATGCGCATCTGGCCGCTGTTCGGCACCACCAATCAGCTGCTGGCCGCGCTCACGCTGATCATCATCGCCGTCGTCCTCATCCGCAAGCGCCGCAATCCCTGGCCCGCTCTGATCCCGCTGGCGTTCGTCTTCGTCCTCTCGTTCTGGGCGGCGATCGAACAGCTCGTCTCGTTCGCCGACCCGGCCGGCCCGGACTGGCTGCTTCTGGCCATCGACATCGTCATCATCGGCTCGAGCGTCCTCGTCTCGATCGAAGGAATCGCGGCGATGCGTCGCGCGGCGAAGGAGCCGCCGGAATCCGACAGCGCCGACGCAGAACTCGCCGGGCAGCAGCGATGAGCACGAACGGCTCCCGCGCCCCGGTGCCCCAGCCCTCTCGCGCGCCCAGCTACTAGAGTGGACGCATGCGCGCTATCACGATCTCCTCCCCCGGTGACCCCGAGAACCTGCAGGTCACCGACGAACCGACTCCCGACATCGCCGCCGATGAGGTCCTCGTCCGCGTCCATGCCGCCGGGGTCAATCGAGCCGACCTGATGCAGCGACGCGGATTCTACGATCCCCCACCCGGGGCCACCGAGATTCCCGGACTCGAGGTCTCCGGCACGATCGAGAGGCTCGGCGCCGATGTCACCGGCTGGTCCGTCGGCGACCGGGTGGCGGCCCTGCTCTCCGGCGGCGGCTACGCCGAATACGTGCCCGTTCCCGCAGGTCAGCTGCTTCCCGTTCCCGACGGCTTCGACCTCACCGAGGCGGCCGCCCTGCCCGAGGTGCTGTCGACAGTCTGGTCGAACATCGTCGGCCGCGGGCAGGTGCGGGCCGGCGAATGGCTGCTCGTCCACGGCGGCGGGTCCGGAATCGGCACGGCCGCCATCCAGATCGCGCGCCACCTCGGCGTGAAGATCGTCGTGACCGTCGGCTCCGAGAAGAAGGCCGAATTCTGCCGTGAACTCGGCGCCGACGCCGTCATCAACTACCGCGACGAGGACTTCGTCGATCGTGTCCGTGAGATCTGCACCCACGACGACGGGTCGACCGGCGCCGATGTCATCCTCGACATCATCGGCGCGAAGTACCTCGAGCGCAATATCAAGGCGCTGAGCACCGACGGCCGTCTCGTCATCATCGGTATGCAGGGCGGGACGAAGACCGAGATCAACCTCGGCTGGCTCATGCAGCCGCGCAAGACCGTGTCCGCCACGACCCTGCGGGCGCGGCCGAAGGACCAGAAGATCGCCATCGTCGCCGAGGTGGCCGAGCAGCTGTGGCCGGCCGTGATCTCAGGAGACATCCGCCCCATCATCCATGAAGCCATGCCGTTGACCGATGTTGTCCGTGCCCATCAGACGCTCGAGGATGGGGCGAACATCGGCAAGGTTCTGCTCATCGTCGATGAGGAAGGTGCATGACCGATGAGTGAGACTCCCGACTCCGCCGACGGCGTCCGGAACTCCGCGGGTGAGATGCGCGCCGGGGATGCTGCGAACACAGACGGTGCGGCGAACGCCGACAGTGTGCAGTCCGGTCTGGCGCGGGCGCAACAGTCTCAGGCGGATGTCTCGTCGCCGGCGAAAGTGATGCGCATCGGCACCATGGTCAAGCAGCTGCTCGACGAGGTCCGCGGCACCGAGCTCGATGAGAAGGGACGCGAACGTCTCGCCGAGATCCACCGTCGGTCCATCGACGAACTCGAAGAGGGCCTGTCGAAGGATCTCATCGAGGAGCTCGAACGCCTCGACCTGCCCTTCGACTCGGCCGACGGTCCCCCGACGACGTCGGAGCTGCGGATCGCTCAGGCCCAACTCGTCGGCTGGTTAGAGGGTCTCTTCCACGGCATCCAGACGGCGATCGCGGCTCAACAGGCCATGGCCCAGCAGATGGCCGGTCGCGGTCAGCTGCCTCCGGGAATGGTTCCGCCCGGGATGACACCGGCCGAGGGACAGCCGGGTGAGAAGAAGGAGTCGGATCGCGACGACCCCGGCACCGGAAACTATCTGTGAAGCGCTTCTTCTCCGGTCTGCGCAAGAAGGCGACGACCGCGGTCAGGGACGATGACCGGTTCGGCACCGGTCTGTGGCGGCACAACCGTGACCGCTTCATCCGCGCCGTCGACCGGTACTACACCACCGCGGTGGCCCTCCACGAAGCACGGGACTCCGGTGGCAGCACTACCTCGTCAGCCGCCTCGGCGGACACATCCGACGGCGAGGACATAACCGCCTCGGCGACGGATCCGGTCGACGTCATCGTCGACGGCACCCACCGGCTCAACGCACTCGTCGATGTCGTCGACGGCCTGACGGCGACCCTCCACGCCCGCTGTCCCGTCACCGGTCAGGTGGTGCCCGGGCCCACCCGGCAGGTCGTCGGCGACGTGCCGGAGCTGCTGACGAAGGCCTCGTCGAAGGTCGGTGAGGCGGTGCTCGCGGCGTCGATGGCACGGTCGGAGGTGCCGACGGGCCGGTCGATCGACTCGAGTGCGGAGGCCACGGTTCGATTCATCACGGACGCCGAGGAGCTGCTGGGGCGGGCGCGGGAGATTCTCGCTAGGGTGGAGGCATCATGAGACCTCCGATCAGCCCCGACATCCTGCCGCCCGACGACTTCGACCTCGGCCTTGTCGCCAGCGATATCGACGGGACTCTGCTGCTGAACTGGAAGCCGATCTCGACGGCCACGATCGATGCGATCCACCGTTGCCAGGACGCGGGAATCCCCTTCGTTCCGGTCACCGGGCGGCCCATGCGGTGGTTGGCGCCGATCGCCGAGCAGATCCCCGACCTCGGACGGGTCGTGTGCCTCAACGGAGCGGTCGTCTATGACATCGCCTCTCAGTCCATCGTCGATGCCCACACCATCGACGCACAGTCGCTGACGGAGATCATCGCGGCTGTCCGCGTCGACCATCCCGAGGCCCGGTTCGCCTACGAGACCCTCAACGGCGGTTTCATCGACCGGGAATTCGTCACCGGGCGGCCGCGAGAGGCCCGGATCATCGATGATGTCTCCGAACTCGCCGGCGAAGACGTCGTCAAGGTGCTGGTGCGTCTGGCCACGAGCGATTCGCAGGCGATGCACGACCTCATCGATCCGCTCGTCGACGGCACCTGCCATGCCTCGTTCTCCGAGCCGGACAACGGGCTCGTCGAACTCGCCCCGTTCGGGATCACGAAGGCGAAGACGCTTGAGGACCTGTGCGACCACCTCGCCGTGGGGCGGTCGCAGGTGATGGCGTTCGGGGACATGCCCAACGACGTCGAGATGCTGTCGTGGGCCGGGCACGGAGTCGCGATGGGCAATGCACTGGGTTCGGTCAAGGCGATTGCCGCGGCGGTCACCGACGAAGTCGACGACGACGGAGTCGCCCGCTACCTCGACGCCGTCCTGGACGCCCGCCCCAACTAGTCCCAATTGCTACGTGACGGCGGCCCAGCAACCTCGCGCGAGGTTGCTGGGCCGCCGTCAGGTAGTAGTTAGGGGCGGGTGTTGGTGGTGCCCTCTGCTTCGAGAAGTGCAGTGTCCATGCCGAAGTAGTCGACCAACGCCACTGCCAGGCCGTCGTCGGCGACCGAATCGGTGACCACGCTCGCGAGCACCTTGAGTTCGTCCTTCGACTGGCCCATGACGATTCCGTGCTCGACCCATTCGATCATCTCGAGATCGTTGAGTCCGTCTCCGGCGCCCACGGTGTGCGCATGTTCGATCCCAAGCTCGTCGGCCACGATCTCCAGCCCGCTGGCCTTCGAGACCCCGTCGGGGGCGATGTCGAGCCAGTTGCTCCAGCCGACCGAGTAGCTGACCTCATGCAGTCCGAGCGAGTCCACGGCGGCCGCGAACTCCTCGGCGGTGCCGTTGACCTCGCGCATGACGATGCGGGTGGCCCGCTTGGTCAGTAGCTCGTCGAAGTCGACGATGTCGAGCGTGTCGGACTCGGCGAGCTCACCGACCGGGAACGCTCCGGACGCCCACCGGTGCAGGTCCGGATCCTCGACGAGGAACAGCGCCGTCGGCAGCGCCGCGTGCATCTGCTCGAGCGCATCCTTCGGGTCGAAGGACACCACATGGTGCATCTCCCACCCCAACGGCAGCTCCGGGTCGAGGCGGACGACGACGGACCCGTTCGAGCACACGACGAATCCGTGCTTGAGATCGAGCGCGTGGACGACCTCGAGCGCGCCCGGCAGGGCACGGCCGGTGGAGATCACAAGGTGGTGGCCCTCCTCGGCGAGCCGATCGAGCACCTGCCTCACCGACTCCGACAGAGATCCGTCGTAACCGACGATCGTGCCGTCGACATCGAGTGCGATGAGGTGCGGGGTCAAGGTGTCTCCCAACGTATGCGTCAATCTTCTTGTCTTCGTTCTTCCCGGCGCCGAGGCGGCCGAAACCAACCGAGAAGAGCCGAGTTCCGCTGAGTCCCCCGAAACGGTCAGTGCCCCGTGACCGGGTCCGGCCTCAGTAGCGCGGTCCCTCCGGGCCCTGCGCGGTCATCCCGCCGAGGTAGGGCCGCAGTGCCTCGGGCACCGTGACCGAACCGTCTGCCTGCTGGTGGTTTTCGAGGATCGGCACCAGCCAGCGGGTGTTGGCCATGGTTCCGTTGAGGGTGGCGACCGGGCGGGTCGAACCGTCACGGCGTTCGCGGATCTGCAGGCGGCGAGCCTGGAAAGTCGTGCAGTTCGACGTCGAGGTCAGCTCACGGTAGGTGCCCTGAGTCGGCACCCAGGCTTCGCAGTCGAACTTGCGGGCGGCGGAATCGCCGAGGTCGCCGGCAGCGGTGTCGATGACCCGGTAGGGCAGTTCGCACAGTCCGAGCATCTTCTCCTGGAGCGACAGCATCCGCTCGTGTTCGGCTTCGGCGTCCTCGACCGGAACGTAGGCGAACATCTCGACTTTCTGGAACTGGTGGACCCGGATGATTCCGCGGGTGTCCTTCCCGTACGAGCCGGCCTCGCGGCGGTAGCAGGAGGAGATGCCGGCGTAGCGCAGCGGACCGTCGGTCAGGTCGATGATCTCGTCCATGTGGTAGCCGGCCAGCGGCACCTCGGAGGTGCCGACGAGGAACAGATCGTCGGCTTCGAGACGGTAGACCTCGTCGGCGTGCTCACCGAGGAACCCGGTGCCGCGCATGACCTCGGGGCGGACCAGGGTCGGCGTGATGGTCGGGTTGAACCCGGCCTCCTCGGCGACATTGCGCGCAAGATTGAGCAGAGCCATCTCCAGCTTCGCGCCGAAGCCGGTGAGGTAGTGGAAACGCGAACCGGAGACCTTCGTGCCGCGGGTGGTGTCGATGGCCTTGAGTTTCTCACCGATCTCGAGGTGATCGAGCGGTTGGAAGCCGTCCGGGGTGAAGTCGCGGGGCTCGCCCACGGTCTTGAGCGTCGCGAAGTTCTCTTCGCCGCCGGCAGGGATGCCGTCGATGATGAGGTTCGGGACCTTCGACACGAGCTGGTCGAAGGCGAACGTGGCTTCTTCGGATTCGGCCGACAGCGACTTCACGGTCTCGGACTTCGCCTTGCCTTCGGCGATGAGTGCCGGCTTGTCTTCCTTCGGCGCTTTTGCGATCTGGGAGGAGAAGGACTTCTGATCCGCACGTGCGTCTTCGAACGCGGTGATGGCCGCACGACGAGCGGAATCGGCGGCGATGACCTCGTCGATGAGCTCGACGGATGCCCCGCGAGCCTCCTGCGATGCCTTGAACAGGGCCGGGTTGTCTCTGAGAAGCGCTAGATCGATCACCCTCTCAGCTTAACGGGCCGGGCGTGTTTTCGATATTCGACCCTCAGCTCGCATTTGAGTTCCGCACTGTACATTTGGGCCATGATCATCGAGTTGGATCCCCTGATGACCTGGGTCATCATCATCGGCGCTCTCGCTGTGCTCGCGGCCGCGTTCCTCATCGGCCGTCGCACCGGCGTGCGACGCACGCTCAGCACGATGAGACGCGCCCACCCGGCGAACCTCTCCGACGAGGTGGTCGATGACGCCGCCCGGTACCGTGCCGCGCTCATCGTCAACCCCACGAAGACCGATGTGCACAACCTGGCCTCCACCGCCGAGGCGATCTGCCGATTCGAGGGATGGAACCCTCCACTCGTGCTCGAGACCACCCCTGAGGACACCGGCGAAGGGGCCGCGGTCCGCGCCCTCGACGAGGGGGTCGACGTCGTCATCGCCGCCGGCGGGGACGGCACCATCCGCGCTGTCGCCTCGGCGTTGGCAGGGACATCGACCCCGATGGGGATCGTGCCGTTGGGGACCGGGAATCTGCTCGCCCGCAATATCGACCTCGTCCTCGACAAGACCGAGTGGGCGCTGCGGATCGCCCTGTGGGGACGCAATCGCGAAATCGACGTGGGGACGGCGAAGACCGATCCGGACGGCGATACCCATATCTTCACCGTGATGACCGGGCTCGGCTTCGACGCCGCGGTCATGGCCGACACCAGCGACGACCTCAAGGCCCGCCTCGGCTGGCTCGCCTACGTCGAAGCCGGATCACGGAAACTCACCGGCAAACCCAGTCATGTCAAGGTCACGTTCGACGACGAATATCGGGTCTCGGCGAGGGTCCGTTCGGTGCTCGGCGGCAATTGCGGCCGTCTGCAGGGAGGCATCCAGCTGCTGCCGCAGGCAGTCATCGACGACGGCATGCTCGATGTGCTCATCGTCAGCCCGAAGAACCTCGGCCAATGGGTCGGGGTGCTCGCATCGATCGCCGGCCGGCGGGCCTCACGCGGGCTGCACACGAACATCCGGAAGTGCCGCAAGGTCGTCATCGAAGCCTGTGATGACGTTGATATCCAGCTCGACGGGGATCCGCTGGGTCAGTCGTCGTACCTCGAGATGGAGGTCGCCCCCGCGGCTCTGACCGTCCGTGTGCCGACCGTCGAACAGCGCAAGCAGATCCGCGCCGAGGCGTGGCCGGTCTAGCTCGGAACCGCTGAGTTGGCGCGGGCGACGATTCCTCTCGCCGAGGCGGCCCCGACAGTCATTCCTTTACCGACCAGTAGGTCACGAAACGGTAAAAGGAATTCACCTAAGCGTTACAGCAATTACACCTGAACAAAACGTACAGAAATAGTTTGGAAAACCCTCAGAACCTAGGATGAGTGCCGTATCACACCCCTCGCCACAGAGATTGAAGGCACACCCATGAAAAAGATCATCCTCGCGCCGGCAGTCGCGCTCGCATTCACCGGGCTTGTCGCGAGCCCGGTCGCCGCCGCGGAATCGGCGTCCGCTCAGTCGGCAACCACGCAGACTGCCGAGCAGAAGAAGGCCGAAGCCGACAAGGCCAAGAAGGAAGAGGCCAAGAAGGCCGCAGCTGAGAAGGCCGAAGCCGAGAAGAACGCAGCGGCAGAGAAAGCGGCTGCAGAAAAGAAGGCCAAGGAGAAAGCCGAAGCCGCCAAGAAGGCCGCTGACAAGAAGAAGGCGGATGATAAGAAGGCCGCCGAGGACAAAGCGGATAAGAAGGACGAGGCGAAGGCGCCTCCGAAGAAGGTCGATCCGAAGCCCGCTCCTGCCCCCAAGGACGAGGACAAGGACGCCGAGGACGACGACAAGTCCGAGGACAAGGCCAACCCGATCAACGCCTCGGTGAAAGTGACCTCGGATGAAGTCACCGCCGAAGAGCTCCACGAGAACGGCGTGACCGTCAAGGTCTCCGGCCTGGAGAAAGGCGACAAGGTCTCGGCCCAGTCCGGCCTGACCGGCCCGGCCACGACCGCTCAGGGTTCGTCCGCGACGATGAAGCTGCGTTCTGCCAAGGAAGTCACGCAGGAGTCGGTGTCTTTCGCAGTCCAGGTGCAGCGGGAAGGCGTCCCGTCGACCACTGAGAATGCCGAGGTTTCACTCCTCAAGAACGAGACGGTCAATGCGACGGTCTCGCTCAACGCCGATGAGTTCACACAGAGCGAGTTCGCGGACAACGGCATCAAGGTCACCGGCGAGGGCTTCACCCCGAACGGCCCGGTCACCGTCGTCGGCGGCAACGAAACGTCGCCGTTCGCAACTCAGGAAGTCGAAGCCGACGACGAAGGAAAGGTCTCCGCACCCCTGACATTCGAGGGCGACGGCCAACTCCCCGTCGGCGACTACTCCGTCTGGGCCGTCGACCAGGACACCGAAACCGAGTCCCCGGCTCAGGACTTCACCGTCACCGAAGACGACGCTGTTGAACCGATCGATGCCTCACTCAAGGTTGATCCGAAGGAGATCACTGCCGAGGATCTCGCCAACAGGGAAAAGGGCGTGACGGTCACTGTCTCCGGTGTCAAGAAGGGTGACAAGATCACGGACTCCCTCACCGGAGAGACCGAGACGGCAGAAGCCGACGGTGACTACGAGCTCAACCTCTGGTACGAGGGCAACCCCGACAACCTCGAGGTCGGCAAGGTTCCGTTCACCGTCACCATCGACCGTGAAGGCACCGAGTCGGAGACCCTCGAGGGCAACATCAACGTTGTCGCCGAAGACGGAGACGATGATGGGGACGACGGCAACGAAGACGGCAATGACGATGGCAAGGATGGCAGCGACGACGGGGACGACGGTGAGACCGAAGCTCCCGCCGATGCATCCTTCACGGTCTCCCCGAAGAAGATCGAGGCCGCGGACTTCGCCAATGAGAACAAGGGCGTCACCCTCGCCGTCGAGAACTGCGAGCCCGGTGCGGATGTCCACTTCGAGGTCAACCCGAAGGGCATCAACGTCACGGCGTACGAGAACACCGTCACGGCTGATGACGAAGGCAATGCCTCGGTCAACGTCTTCGGCACCTCGTCGGATGTCTCGGCCTACGTCGGTGCTTACACCGCAACCGCGACCTGCGGTGACGACACCATGAAAGACTCCTTCACAGTCACCGGTGGCGCCAATGGCGGCGGATCTGACGGCGGCGACAACGGAAATGCCGGAAACGGCGGAGACGACGGCAGCCAGCTGCCGCGTACCGGTGCCGACCTCGGCGGACTGACGACGGGAGCCCTGCTCCTCCTCGTCGGTGGTGCTGCGATCGCACTGACCGGCCGCAAGAACAAGTTCGGACAGACTCCGACGAGCTTCTGATCCGAGCCAGGCGGTCAGCCTGGAACGACAGACGAAGGGGCGGCTCAGCACACACTGAGCCGCCCCTTCGTCTGTTCTGCCGTCCGAGACGAATCGGTGCTTCCAGGTGAATGGAAAATGAACTCTGCGACGGGGCCGAAGTCAGTGCTGAACAAAACGACCACAACTATGTGTGTGGTGAATGTTGCATTACCGTTACATTCGTAATACTTCACACTCAGCTGTAATTTTCGAAGGAAATACATGAAGAAGCTCGCCCTCGCACCCGCGGTGGCCATCGCCATCACCGGCCTGGCCGCATCCCCAGTCATCGCTGCCCCTGAGGCTCCTGCCTCGGCTCCGTCGGCCGATACCCAGCCCACCGCGGCACCTGCCGCTCTTAAGGCTCAGGCTGGCACTGCAAAAGCTCAGGCAGCGGACGAGGCGGAGGTCAGCCTTTCCACTGAAAAGCTGTCGCAGGCTGACTTCGGCAACGCTGAGAAGGGTGTCGACATCGTCGGTGCCGGCCTCGAGGCTGAACATGACTACACAATCACTGTGACGCCGACCAGTGGTCAGAACGTCGAAGCGCTTGAGACGACTTCCACCACCAACGCTGAAGGTGCCCTCTCGCACAAAATCTACGGCGCGGATGACCCGGCATTCGTCGGCACCTACGACGTCGTCGTCACCGACAGTGCAGACAACAACATCTCCTTCCAGATGAGCTTCGAAGTCAACGCCGGCGAATCCGACGAGCCCGAGGCTCCCGAGGTCGACCCGAAGGTCTCGCTCAACACCGACAAGATCTCGCAGAGCGAATTCAACGAGAACGGCATCGAGGTCACCGGCGAGGGCTTCACCCCGAACGGCAAGGTCACCGTCGTCGGCGGCAACGCGACGTCGCCGTTCGCGACCCAGGAAGTCACAGCAGACGCCGAAGGAAAGATCGCCGCAACAACCCTGAAGTTCGAGGGCGACGAAGCACTTCCGGCCGGCGACTACTCCGTCTGGGGCGTCGACCAGGAGACCGAGACCAACTCCCCGGCTCAGGACTTCACCATCACCGAGGATGAGACCGAAGAGCCCACCGCTCCTGCTGAAGAAGCCAAGCTGACCGTCTCCCCCGAGTCGATCACCCCCGCTGACTTCGTCAAGGAAGACAAGGGCGTCACCCTCGCCGTCGAGAACTGCGAGCCCGGTGAAGACGTTCGCTTCCTCGTCAACCCCAAGGGCGAGTCGAGCGTCACCGCTTTCGACGAGACCGTCCAGGCTGACGACGAAGGCAAGGCCAACGTCAACGTCTACGGCACCAGCGCCTCCAACGCCTCGGCCTACATCGGCGATTACGATGTCACCGTCACCTGCGGCGATGACGAACTGACCGGTGACTTCTCGGTCGAGGACGACCCGAACGCCGGTGGCGGCGACGGCGATGAAGACGGCAACGACGATGGCGACAACTCAGATGCCGGCAACGGCGGCGACCTGCCTCGCACCGGTACCGAGCTGACCGGCCTCGTCGGCGGCGCCGGCCTCCTCCTCATCGGTGGAGTCGCAGTTGCCATGACCATGCGCCGCAAGAAGGTCGCCCAGGACCCCGCAGAGTTCTGAGCCTGATCTTCAGAACAGCCTGATCCTCAGGACTCGCTGATCCGCAGTCCCCATAGAGAAGAGCGCGAACCCGAGCCGGGTTCGCGCTCTTCTTCTGTTCTCTTTTCCCCTCAACTGCCGGGGCCCGATTCGCCTCGCCTCAGTTGGGTCAGGTCCAGTCTCAGCCGGCCACGCCCCGCCTCTGCTGGTCATGCTCGCCTCTGCTGGTCACATTCGCCACGATGGATCGGTCGGGCCGGTCGGCCCTCACCCTCCGGAGCGTGAGGGCGGCCGCTGCTGCGATGATGACGAACAGGATTGTGGCGACGATTCCCAGGTAGCTCGTATCGAGCTCGGGCAGGACGAACGTCCCGGTCTCCGCACCCACCTCGACGACACCGGCGACGACGACCAGCCCCGCGACGAGCACGGACAAGCCGGTGATGACGATGTTGTATCCGCGGAAGCGGTCGGCGCCCCGCGATGCCCAGCCGTAGAGCTTCGACATGAACAGGCCGTCCGCCGTATCGCACGCGGCCATTCCCACCGCGAACAGCAGCGGAAGCGACAGCGCCAGCGTGGGCGACGAGCCTGCAGCCGTCGTCCCTGCCGCGATCATCAGGCCGATCGTCGCCGCAGTGTCGAAGCCGAGGCCGAAGAGCAAACCGATGGGAAACATATGTCGAGGGCGGTCTACAGTGTCGAGGACACGGGCGAACGCCGATGTCAGCGGCCCCTTGGGCCCCTTCGCCGCATCGTCGTCGGTCCCACGCAGCAGTTTCACGAGTGAAATCAGATTGAGCATGCCGAAGACGGCGACGACGAAGGTTGCGAAGGACAGTCCCCAGAGTCCGAGGCCGAAGCGTGCGGCAGAATCTTCCTCCGATACGAGGTCGAGAGCCAGCCCTGCCCCGAACGCGACGAGCACACCGGTGACCACGACGACAGACGAGTGCCCCAGGGAGAACCAGAACCCGACAGTGCCGGCAGGCGTTCCCTTCGCCGACATGCGACGGGTGACATTGTCGATGGCGGCGATGTGATCGGCGTCGAAGGCATGTCGCGCTCCCAGCAGCACCGCAGTCAGCGCAAGGCCCCACGCCACAGTTGGGGCGGTCTCCCGCAGCGAGACGATCACCAGCACACCTCCGATGATCGCGATGCCTGCCAGCGTCAAGACGTGGGGAAGCATCGCACCGCGTGTTCGGGTCAGTTGCGTCTGGGTCATTTCACTCGTCACTCTGTTCTCCGTTCTGCTCTGTTCGTCCAACGCCGCCACCGGTCGTCGACGTGTGCCGCATGGGTTGCCGAGCCGATCGCTCTCGCCACGGCACCGGGCCTGGCGAGGACCAACACATGTCCCTCGTGCGTACCGGTCGGCGTCGCCTCCGCCTCAGGTTCGGCGCCGATCATGATCGCCGTGTCGAGGACCCGCGACTGCCCCAGCACACCCGGCTGTGGGTGGCCTCCGTCGAGGGACAGCTCTTCGACGAAGAACGGCGTTCCATCGACGTCCCGGATATCAGTGGTGCTGACGATTCTGCCGCCGGCCTCTCCGGTCCGCCCCAGCACAAGGGTCTCGCGCAGGCACACCTGCGCATCTGCACCCCTGCGCACGGTGGTGCGGCGTCTGACATGGGCGCGGTCGGCGACGACGAAGGGAAACGACTCCCACACCAGGACGCCCCCGTCACCGACGACCGCATCGACAGTCCATTCGGACAGCCTTCCCGTCGACGGATAGGCGACCGTGCCACCGATGTCTTCGATCCGCAGTGTGCATCCGGCGCCGACTTCGACCCTGATCGACACCGAATCACCGCCGAGGAGGGTCGCCCCTCCCGCAACGAGCGCGACATGCGCGAATCCTGCCGTCCGGGTCACCAGCCTCGGTTGCAGCAGTCCCGGAGCAAGTCGAACTTTCAGCCGTCCGCCCGGCGCCGCCTCGGTGACCGCGATCGTCGTCATACCGGTTCGTGTCGATGGTCGTGCGCGTCATCTGCACTTTCGTGACTGTGCACGTATCCTCCGTCCTCGTCGGCGTGGAAGTGGGGAGCCATCGGCCCCGGGTCCTGCGGTTCATGCGCCCCGGCTCGATGATCGCTCAGAAGCGAGAGCAGCCATTGGCGCAGCCGCGCAATGGAGGACTCGTCTCTGCGGGAGAGAGCGAGGACCGGCCCGCCCTCACGCGCCTCGGTGGCATCAGCGACCATCAGTTCGACGTCGACGCCGACGTACTCGGCAAGGTCGGTCTTGTTGACCACCAGCAGGTCGGCGCGGGCGATTCCGGGTCCGCCCTTGCGGGCGACGTCCCCGCCGCCGGCGACGTCGAGGACGAAGATCTGCGCGTCGATGAGCGCCGGCGAGAACGTGGCCGTAAGATTGTCTCCCCCGGATTCGACGAGGACGAGGTCGAGTGGGAAGTAGTCGCCTTCCAACCGTTCGACCGCCTGCAGGTTCGCCGTCACATCGTCGCGGATCGCAGTATGGGGGCAGGCCCCGGTTTCGACTGACCGGATCCTGTCGGGGTCGAGCACCCCGGCTGAACGGAGGAGCCGAGCGTCCTCATCGGTGTAGATGTCGTTGGTGATGACGCCGATGCGGATCTCATCGGCCAGCGCTCGGCAGATGAGCGCGATCAGCGAACTCTTTCCGGTTCCGACAGGACCGGCAACCCCGAGTCGCAGGGCCCTTTCGGAAGGTGGGAATTCAGGCACGGAACAGCCTCCTCGGCAACAAGGACTGGACCTCCGCCCAGTCCTCGATCAATGGAGCACCCGCTGCGGGAAGCGCCTCAGTGCGGGTGAGTCGGGACAGTTCGGACACGGATCCCTCGATCGCCGCGCAGGCGTCGAGCACCCATTCGGTGACGCGGATGGGGTCAGTGGGTTCGAGTTTGAGTACGGCGGCGGCAACGGTCTGTGCGTCGTCGTAGGCGACGAGGCGCACGAGGTCGTCGGGCCCGATGCCGGCTCCGGCGGCGATGATGCCGAGCACGATGGGGCGGGGCAGGGGCCGCGTTCGGAGCACCTCGGCGGTCTGCGGCCAGATCCTCTGCCCGATTCTCGCCAGTCCGGCACCGAGTGCGATGGCGATGTCCCGCAGAGCAGGGCTCGGCGTCCGGGCGGCCCATTCGATTTCGAGGTCGCCGAGGCGGTCGATGACGATCCCGGCCGCTGATAACGGTCCGTGTTCTGTCAGGTGCCTGGCGATCACGGCCGCACCCGCTTCGACGCGCACGACCGTGGCCATTCGGGCGCGCATGTAGTCGGCGATCTCGCCGGGGTCCAAGCCACGTCGCAGACCGGCCTCGACTCCGTTCGAGGACACATGAGCACCGGCCGGCAGTCGCGAGTCCGCGAGCAGCATCGCCAGGGTCGCCGAAGCGTTGGTGCGGGCGGGAAGGTCGATGGAGTTCACGAGCATCAGAACATCTGGTAGAGACGGCCGAGGGGAAGCGTCTGCGCCGGCGCAGCGGTGACGGGTTGACCGTCGATCGCAATGGCGAAGGTGTCGGGGTCGATGTCGATGTCCGGGCGCGCATCATTGCAGCGCATGTCCTTCTTGCCGATGTCTCGGGTCGGTGCGACGGGCTTGAGGTCACGGCTGAGACCGAGCCGGTCTCGTAGGCCCGATTCGACGGCGGCCGGTGCCGTGAAGGACACGGACAGCCGGGCCCCGTCGTCGGCGCCGAAGGTCGGCCGCATGAGGACAGGCTGCGGTGTCGGAATGGAGGCGTTCGGGTCACCGAGTCCCGCCCAGGCGATCGACCCGCCTCTGATGACGAGGTCCGGGCGGGTTCCGAAGAAGCGCGGATCCCACAGCACGAGGTCGGCCGTCTTCCCCGCCTCGATCGACCCGATGTAGGCATCCACCCCATGGGCGATCGCAGGGTTGATCGTGTATTTGGCGACGTAGCGGCGAGCTCGCTCATTGTCCGCGGGCAGGGACTCACCGAGGTCGCCCATCCTGTGCTTCATCACGTGGGCGACCTGCCAGGTCCTGGTGATCACCTCGCCGATGCGGCCCATCGCCTGAGCGTCGGAGGAGGTGATCGACAGTGCGCCCATGTCGTGAAGCAGGTCCTCCGCCGCAATGGTCGTGGCCCGAATCCGGGACTCGGCAAACGCGAGGTCCTCGGGCACTGCGGGGTTGAGGTGATGGCAGACCATGAGCATGTCGAGGTGCTCGGCGACCGTGTTCGCGGTGTGCGGCAGGGTCGGGTTCGTCGACCCCGGCAGGATATTCTCCAGAGCCGCGATCGACAGGATGTCGGGGGCGTGGCCTCCACCGGCCCCCTCGACGTGGAACGCGTGGATGCTGCGTCCGCCGATCGCGGAGATCGTCGATTCGACGAATCCTGCCTCGTTGAGGGAGTCCGAGTGCAGCGCCACCTGCAGGCCGTGATCGTCGGCTGCGGTCAGGGCTGCGTCGATGGCGGCCGGCGTCGCACCCCAGTCTTCGTGGACCTTATAGCCGGCGGCTCCGCCGAGCGCCTGCTCGGCCAGCCCCGCGGCGGACACGGTATTGCCTTTGCCGAGCAGAAGCACGTTCATCGGGATGTCGTCGAGGGCGCGGAGCATCGCCCCGAGATGCCACGGACCGGGTGTCACTGTCGTGGCCTTGCTGCCCTCGGAGGGCCCGGTGCCGCCGCCGGCGACGGTCGTGATGCCGGTGGCGAGCGCCTCGTGCAGCTGGGACGGTGAGAGCAGGTGGACGTGGGAGTCGAAGCCGCCGGCAGTGAGGATGCGTCCCTCACCGGAGATGATGTCAGTCGACGGACCGATCCGCAGCTCGGGATGCACACCATCGGCGATGTCGGGGTTTCCGGCCCGTCCGAGCGCGACGATCCTGCCTTCACGGATGCCGACATCGGCCCGGACGATCCCCCACCAGTCGAGCACCACGGCGTTCGTGATGACCGTGTCGGGCGCCCCCTCGGCGGTCGTCGTCGTCCCCTGATTCATCGATTCGCGGATCGATTTCCCTCCTCCGAAGACCGATTCGTCGCCGCCTGCGGTCCGGTCCTCCTCGATCTCGATCCACAGGTCTGTGTCCCCCAGGCGCAGCTGATCGCCGAGGCTGGGGCCGTAGAGCGCGGCATATCGGTCGGTCGACAATCGTGCCATCAGCGATCACCCGCCGCAGCGTCGGGCAGTCCGATTCCGGGCACGAGTCGGCGTCCGCCCAGGGCGACGATCGGCACGGTGCGGGACGCTCCAGGTTCGAACCGCAGGGAGGTGCCGGCGGGAATGTCGAGGCGGAAGCCCTCGGCCCGGCTGCGGTTGAAGGCGAGCGCCGGGTTCGTGTCGGGAAGATGGATGTGCGAGCCGATCTGGACCGGCCGGTCTCCGGTGTTCTCGACCGTCAGCGTCGCCGTCTCGGCAGGGTCGGCGCGCACATTGAGTTCGCGCTCTCCGGCGCTGACCCTCACGGCGCCCGGTCCGCGGTCACGTAAACCTGTCACTGTCGGATCTTTCAGTCGATGGGGTTGTGGATGGTCACGAGCTTGCGACCGTCGGGGAAGGTCGCCTCCACTTGGACGTCGCCGAGCATGTCTGCGACATCTGTGAGCACGTCGTCGCGGGTGAGGACCTCGCGCCCGGTGGTCATGAGCTCCTCGACGCTCGCACCTTCCCTGGCACGTTCGATCGCCCATGTGCTCAGCAGCGCGACCGTCTCCGGATAGTTGAGCGCGATCCCGCGTTCCCGACGATCTCGGGCGACCATTCCTGCCACGGACAGGAGGAGCTTCTCGGTGTCAGCCGGTGTGAAATGCATCAGCTCCCTCAGCCTTTCGTGGGAACGCGCGAGGCCCCCGCACCATCGCATGGGGCGTCCCCACGACTGCGTGGAGCGTCCGCGGGCAGTACGTGTTCGCCGAGACGGTCGGTCGAGAAGTCGGCGAGGTAGGCGATGCCGCCCAATGCGCTCGTCGCTACGACTCCCGGGGCCCATTTCCAGTAGGACCTGGGGGCAAAGCGCAGGGTGTAGTCCTCGAGGCTCTCCGAGGCGGCGAGCTTCGCTTCGTTCCGGGTCGCGGGAGGCGGTGTGGTCCTGCTTGCGGACAGCGTCATCGTGGTTTCCTGACTCGTGCGGCGAGTGCGATCAGGAATCATGTTCGCAGTCGATTGTTTCCGCACGTGTCAGTTTCTGTTTCGAGCAGATGTCGGCAGGGGACATTGCGGGCGCTGCGCCAGTTGCCGCGCAACAGAAGACTGCTCAATCCATGCGGTCGTACCTCGAGCGCAGCGCGAGGAATACGCCGTAGAGAACCAAGCCAAGGCCCACTGCCAACAGCAGATACGGCCCGAACGGCTGGTCGCGCATGCCCTTGAGCGCTCCGTCGATTCCCGTGAATTCCTCCGGGTCGCCGGTCGCTGCCGACACCACGATGAGGGTGCCCACCGACAGCAAAGTCGCACCTTTGCCCAGATACCCGACAACACCGGTGAAACCGACGAGGAAGCGGGTGAACGCGCTGCGCGGCCGACGAAGCTCATCCTTCCACTTCCGGCGCAGACCATTGATACAGAACACGATGCCGATGATCGCAATCACGGCGCCGGCAGCCATGAGGATATACAGTCCGCCCGGAGCCTTCGCCACGGTCGCCGAGGCCTGTGAACTCGCCTTGCCAGAGTCGGATCCTCCGCCGAAGACGAACTGGGAGAAGGTCGCGGCAACCACCACATAGGCAATGGCAGAACCGACCGTCGAGAAGAAGTCGATCCACTGCTTCCTCCCCTGCTTCTCCTGCGGGTCGCGAGTTCCGGCACCGCGCAGCGACGACGCACCGAAGAACGCGTTGACCAAGCACCACAACGCCATCAGCGCACAGCCGAGGAAGCAGATGACGATCAGCACCATGCCGAAGGGCTGCGAAGCGATCTGTCCGACCGCTCCGGCCTGGTCGGCTTCGCCGCCGCCCTGCCCCAGGCCGATCGTCACTGCCGTCGCACCGAGGATCGCGTGGACCAATCCATTGGCGATGAATCCCGCGCGGGCCACACGCTCGAACCAGCGGCTGTCCGCGGCTTCCTGGGCCGCCGAATCGGCCCTGTCGGCGACCTGTTGAACCTTCTCTTTCTCGTTCACAGAGTCAGTGTCGCACAGCATCTGTACTTTTACACGCCGCAATGAACAGGATTCGTCGAGTAACGCGAAAAGGCGGAGTGCGAACCGAAAGTTCGGTTCGCACTCCGCCTCGGCGCTGTTCTCAGCGTCCCAGCCATTCCCCGTCAGGATCAGCCGCGCCGGTACCGGTTGTACAGCACCAGGGCTCCTGGTTCCGGACGGCCCTGCGGGCGACGTCCCCGCGAGATCGAGACGACGTCTCCGCCCACGGTGCCGGCCGCGAAGACGCGCGCATCGCGTTCCTGTGCCGACCTGCGTGCCCGAACTTCGTCCTCGAGTTCTTCATTGCGGCTCCTGAGTGCATCGACCTGATTCTGCAGGTCGATGATCTTCTTGATCCCGACGAGGTTGACTCCCTCGTCCTGCGACAGCTGCTGGATCAGTCGCAGCTTGGCGATGTCCTTCCCGGAATAACGCCGGCCCCGGCCCGCAGTGCGTTCCGGAGAGACGAGACCCAGTCGGTCATACTGCCGCAAGGTCTGCGGGTGAATACCCGCCAGATCCGCCGCCACCGAGATGACATACACCGCAGCACTCGACGAAATGTGCATGTGCATTGTGTTTCATCACCTCAACTGGCTTTGGCCTTGTCCAGGAGGCCGGCGCGGGGGTCTTCACCCTCGGTCGCAGTCCTGAACGACTCGACCGCAGCCTTGGCCTCCTTGGACAGATTCTTCGGCACCACGATCTGAACTGTCGCCAGCAGATCGCCGGTGCCCTTCTTCGTCTTCACACCTTTGCCCCGCACGCGCAGGGTCCGTCCCGAGGGTGTCCCCGGTGCGACCTTGACCTTGACGGGCGTTCCGCCCAGGGTCGGCACCTTGACCTCGGCGCCGAGAGCCGCCTCGTCGAAGCTGATCGGCAGCTCAACCCTCAGGTTGTCACCATCGCGGGTGAAGACCGGGTGCGGGCGTACGTGCACGGTGAGGATGACGTCACCGGGCTCGCCGCCGTTGGGGCTGGTCTTGCCCTTGCCGGCCAGGCGGATCTTCTGCCCGTCCTTGACCCCGATCGGTGTCCGCACGGTCAGCGGCTTCCCACCCGGCATGTTCAGCTTCACCGAGGCACCGTTGATCGCTTCGGTGAACGACAGCGTCGTACTCGACTTGATGTCGCCGCCCTTGACCGGAGGCTGGTAGCCGCCGTAACCGCCACCGCCGAAACCTCCGCCGAATCCGCCGAGCAGATCCGCCAGGTCCGGGGGAACGTCTCCCCCACCGGTGTAGGTCGTGCGGGTCCTGGTGCGTCCGCCGCCTCCGAAGAGGTCGGAGAACACATCGTCGAATCCGCCGCCGGCAGCCCCGCCGGGTCCACCGGAACCGGCGCTGAACCGGGCACCGCCGCCCATGGCACGGACCTGATCGTACTGAGCCCGGGACTCCTTGTCGGAGAGCACCTGGTGGGCCTGGCCGATCTCCTTGAACTTCTCCTCGGCGTTCTCATCCCCGGGGTTGGCGTCCGGGTGGTACTTGCGCGCGAGTTTGCGGTAGGCCTTCTTGATCTCGGCATCGGAAGCGTCCTTGGAGACGCCGAGGGTTTTGTAGAAGTCCTTGTCGAACCAATCATTCTGAGGTCCGGTATTCACCTGGCACCTCCTTTCCTTCCAATCAATCCTGTCATCACGGTATTCACTTGTCCTCTCACAATCCGCAGCCCCGGGGCACTGCCCCGAAGATCCGGACCGCCGCCGAGGCGGTTGCCCGCCCCCGTACGTCGGTGAACCGGCGTACGGGGCGGACGGCCGCCTCGGCGATCGTTGTCGTTCAGTCCTCCGGCTGCTGGACACCGACGCGGGCGGCGCGGATGATGCGCTCCCCGATTCGGTAGCCCGGCTGCATGACCAGGAAGAGCGTCGGATTCTCGACCTCATCCGACGGCTGCTGCATGAGCGCTTCGTGGATGTTCGGGTCGAACTCGTCGCCGACCTCGCCGTACTGTTCGACGCCGATCTTGTTCAGCGATTCGACCAGCTTGTTCACGTGGGTCTCGAAAGGCCCGCTGACATCGCCGTTCTCGCGAGCGAGCTTGACCTCGTCGAGCACGGGAATCAGGGCCTCGACGGCCTTGATCGTGCCGCCGAGGGCCGCACGCTCTCGTTCGCGGTCGGCGCGCATCCGGTAGGCCGCATACTCGGCGTTGATGCGCTTGAGGTCGGCCAGGTAGCCCGCCGCGTCCGAACCCGGTTCGGGCTCGGCCTCCGGTTCGACGTCCTCAAGCCCCGAAGCATCGGCGGGGATGTCCACACCGAGGTCGCTGGCATCGGCTGCCTGTTCGGCGTTCGGATCCGCGGTCGACGCTGAGTCGGCCCCGGCCGAGGCCGACTGGGCGTCGGCCTCGGGACGGACCTCACCGGTGTTCGGATCGACCCGGCGCTTGTCGCTGAAGGTGAAGCCTGGCTCCTCGGACGACTTGTCGTTGCCCTCGGCAGTCATTACTTCTTCTCCTCATCCTCATCGTCGACGACTTCGGCGTCGACGACATCGTCGTCTGCGCTTGCATCGGCGGTACCTTCACCGGCAGCTTCGGCGCCTTCGGCACCGCCCTGCTGGCTGTAGATGGCTTCGCCGATCTTCTGCTGGTTCTCCACGAGCTTGTCGTAGGCGCTCTTCACGGCGTCGTCGTCTTCACCTTTGAGGGCTTCCTTGACGGCGTCGACATCGCCCTGCATCTCGGTCTTGAGCTCTTCCGGCAGCTTGTCGGCATTGTCGGTCAGCAGCTTCTCGGTCTGGTAGGCGAGGTTTTCCGCATTGTTGCGGACGTCGGCAGCCTCACGGCGCTTCTTGTCCTCTTCTGCGTGCTCCTCGGCCTCACGGACCATGCGGTCGATGTCTTCCTTCGGCAGCGCGGAACCGCCGGTGATCGTCATCGACTGCTCGGTGCCGGTGCCCTTGTCGGTGGCAGACACGTGGACGATGCCGTTGGCGTCGATGTCGAAGGCGACCTCGATCTGCGGCACACCGCGCGGAGCCGGAGCGATACCGGTCAACTCGAAAGTGCCGAGGTTCTTGTTGTCGCGAGTGAACTCCCGCTCACCCTGGAAGACCTGGATCGACACGGAGGGCTGGTTGTCCTCTGCGGTGGTGAAGGTCTCCGAACGCTTGGTCGGGATCGGAGTGTTGCGCTCGATGAGCTTCGTCATCACGCCGCCCTTGGTCTCGAGTCCGAGCGAGAGCGGGGTGACGTCGATGAGCAGAACGTCCTTGCGCTCACCCACGAGGACACCTGCCTGCACGGCGGCGCCGATTGCGACGACCTCATCGGGGTTGACGCCCTTGTTGGGCTCCTTGCCTCCGGTGAGTTCGGTGACGACCTGGGTCACGCTGGGCATGCGGGTCGATCCGCCGACGAGGACGACGTGGTCGATGTCCTTAACGGACACGCCGGCATCCTTCATCACAGCGTGGAACGGAGCCTTGGTGCGCTCGAGGAGGTCCTTGGTCAGATCCTCGAACTTCGCCCGGGTGAGGGTCTCATCCAGGTGGATGGGTCCGTTCTCACTCATCGACAGGTACTGCAGCGAGATGTTCGTGCTGGTAGCCGAGGACAGTTCCTTCTTGGCCTGCTCAGCGGCTTCCTTGAGGCGCTGCAGAGCGGTGGCATCCTTGGTCAGGTCCACGCCGTAGTTGTTCTTGACCTGCTCGACCAGCCAGTCGACGATCCGCTGATCCCAGTCGTCACCGCCGAGGCGGTTGTCACCCGAGGTCGCACGGACCTGAATGGTGGAGAAGTCGTCTTCGTCCTTGCCGACTTCGAGCAGCGAGACGTCGAACGTTCCGCCACCGAGGTCGAAGACGAGGATGAGTTCGTCTTCCTTGCCGCGCTCGAGGCCGTAGGCCAGAGCGGCAGCGGTGGGCTCGTTGATAATGCGCGAAACGTTGAGGCCGGCGATCTCACCGGCGTCCTTGGTAGCCTGGCGCTCAGCATCGTTGAAGTATGCGGGAACGGTGATCACCGCGTCGGTGACCTTCTCCTGCAGGTACTCCTCGGCGTCGTGCTTGAGCTTCTGGAGGATGCGGGCCGAGACTTCGGGAGCCGTCATCTTCTTGCCGCCGATCTCGGTGGACCAATCGGTGCCCATGTGGCGCTTGACCGATGCGACGGTGTTCTTGATGTTCGTGACGGCCTGGCGCTTGGCGATCTCACCGACGAGGGAGTCGCCGTTCTTGTTGACCGCGACGACGGACGGGGTCGTGCGACCGCCCTCGGCGTTTGCGATGACCTTCGGCTCGCCGCCCTCGAGGACGGCAACGACGGAGTTCGTGGTTCCGAGGTCGATTCCGACTGCACGTGCCATAGTGTTCTCTCCTTTGTTCGTGAGTTCCTGCGACTCGAATGTGTGCGATCGGGCGGCTCCGGTTCTTGAGTCAGAACCACTCGACCGCACACATTGAGCCAACTGGACTCAAGTATTCTCTTCGAGGTTTCGACCGTCAAGTCGACCTCATCAAAGTTGCGTACACCAGACTCAACTTTGCTGAGGGCCGTTTTATTCCGGCGGGAGAGAAATTCTTTTTGCAGCCGACCGCAGACGTGCGAACTCGCCTTCGACACGCAATGACCGCAGGCCCAGCCCCGCCGGCCCTGCAGCCTGTCAGAGCCGGACAGAGGACAGAGGGCGACAAACCACTAGTGGCCACCGCCGAGACCGCCTGTGAGGCGAGCATGGAACGCAGTCGTGAAGTCGTTCATGCCGACGAACTCCACTGATTTCCCGTGCTGCTCGTATTTCGTCTCGATCGTGTCGAGAGCGGCGACGGTCGACGCGTCCCAGATATGCGACTTCGTGAAATCGATGACGACCCGATCCGGATCGTCAGCGTATTCGAACAGTGTCGTCAGGTCGTTGCTGGAGGCGAACAGCAGCTGCCCTTCGACTGCATAGCGCGCGACCTTCTGATCACCCTGCACCTGGATCTCACGGCGAACGTCGATGAGATGGGCAACGCGACGGACGAACATCACAGAGGCCACGAACACCCCGACGACGACGCCGATGGCGAGGTTGTGAGTCGCGACGACCACGGCGACGGTGATGACCATGACGGCAGTTTCGCTCTTGGGCATTCGCTTGAGCGTGGCGAGCCTGATTGAGTGCCAGTCGAAGGTGCCGACCGAGACCATGATCATCACGGCGACGAGGGCCGCCATCGGAATGTCGGACACGATGTCGCCGAGCGCGACGACGAGGATCAACAGGAACAGCCCGGCGAGGAAGGTCGATATGCGGGTGCGGGCGCCGGAGGCTTTGACGTTGATCATGGTCTGGCCGATCATGGCGCATCCGCCCATGCCGCCGAAGAACCCTGAAAGGATGTTCGCCACTCCCTGGCCCCAACCTTCGCGGGTCTTGTTCGAATGCGTGTCTGTGACATCGTCGACGAGCTTCGCCGTCATCAGTGATTCCATGAGTCCGACGAGGGCCATCGCCAGAGAGTAGGGGGCGATGATCGTCAACGTCTCCCAGGTCAGGGGGACGCCGGGGATGAACAGCTCCGGCAGACTGCGGGGCAGCTCCCCCTGATCGCCGACGGTGGGGACGTTGAGCGCGAAGGCCACGACTGCGACGGTGACGATGATGATCGATATCAGCGGAGCGGGGACGACCTTGGTGATCTTCGGCATGACGATCATGATGACCAGACCGACTGCGACGAGCGGGTAGACCATCCAGGGCACATCGATCAGCTGTGGGAGCTGCGCCGAGAAGATGAGGATCGCCAAAGCGTTGACGAATCCGACCATGACGCTGCGGGGGATGAAACGCATCAGCTTCGCGGCACCGAACACGGCGAGCACGATCTGCAGCACTCCGGCGAGCAGGACGGTGGCGATGAAGTAGTCGATTCCGTATTCACGGGCCACCGGCGCGATGACGAGCGCGACCGCACCGGTCGCGGCGGTGATCATCGCCGGGCGTCCGCCGACGAAGGCAATGGTCACGGCCATGATGAATGAGGAGAACAGGCCGAATTTCGGGTCGACGCCGGCGATGATGGAAAACGAGATCGCCTCAGGGATCAGCGCCAGCGCAACGACCAGTCCCGCCAGGACTTCTCGCACGAGTAGGCGCGGAGTCTTCAGTGCGGTCGCCACCGAGGGGTCGGGCAGGTAGCGGCTCCGGTCGTCGGCGGTGGTCGTGGTCGTCGTCATGTTTGAGCCTCCAAGTCCGGGAGCACGTCAGGTGTGACACCATCTGAAAGAGGGATGCGCCTGCGCGAGTTCGGCATGCTCCCGCTTCACGCGAAAGGTGAAATCCGGGAACGCACCGCGCCGCCATACGGGCGCCGGAATCAACCTTAACGTAACGTAAGGGTTGGCGTGAATTGAGGAGAGTGTCGATGGCCGAGACCGGAATGATGCACATCGGAGAGCTGGCTGAACGCACGGGGCTGTCGCTGCGGACGATTCGCCATTACGACCAGATCGGCCTGCTGACTCCTTCGGGCAGGTCGGAGGGAGGTTTCCGCCTCTACACGGAAGACGATCACGACCAGCTGATGCTGATTCGCAGGATGAAGCCGCTGGGGTATTCGCTGGAGCAGATGGGTGACCTGCTCCGGGCACTGGAGAGTGCTCGCGGAAGCGAGCCGTCCCGGGCCGATGGAGCGAATGAGCTGGCGCAGTTTCTCGATGATGCTCACGAACGCCGCAGCAGACTCGCACGTCAGCTCGCCGCCGCAGATGAGTTCATCGATCAGCTCAACTCACGGATCACTGACTAGAGGAGCGACTTCGGGGAGCTGAGGATTCGACTCAATCGCCGAGGTGGTCCTCCAGATCGTCGAGGATCTGACCTGCTCCGGTGGGCCCGAGGCCGAGGAACCAGACATCATCGTTGACGCGGATGGCTCTGCCCTCTTTGACCGCGTCGAGCCCCTGCCACTGGCTCGACTCGAGCGCCTTCGTCTCACCTGTGGCACCAGGGTCGCCGTAGCTGGTGTAGAAGACATAGTCCCCGGCGGCCTGGTCGAGGTTCTCCGGGGAGATCTCGACGGCGAGTTCATCGACGTCCTGATTCTTCGGGCGCTTGAAACCCGCGTCGCTCAGGATGACTCCGATGAGCGACTGATTCGCATAGAGGCGCAGGCGCTCGGGCATGAAGCGCACGAGTGAGATCGTCGGATCACCGTCGACAGAGTCCTTGAGGTCACCGGCCTCACGAGCGTAGTCCTCGAGTTCCTTCGTCGTCTCGTCTTCCATGCCCATCGCCTCACCGACGAGGCGGAAGTTCTCCTTCCACGGGAATCCCGGACGGATGGAGAACACCGTCGGGGCGATCGAGTCGAGCTCGTCGTAGAGCTTGTCGGCGCGAAGCTGACTGCCGAGGATGAGATCGGGTTCGAGCGAGGCGATCTTCTCGAGATCAAGCTCTTGAATCGTGCCGACCGTCTCGACTCCCTCGACCTGGTCTTCGAGGTAACTCGGCACCGGACTGGCGCCTTCGGTCGTCACCATGCCGACGGGTGTGATGCCCAGCGACAGGACATCGTCGAGCTCTCCGGTGTCGAGAACGACGACTCGCTCGGGCTTCTTCTCGATCTCGGTCGTGCCGTTGGCATGCGTGACCGTTCGCGGGAAGACCCCGGCCTCGGCATCGCTGCCGAGCTTCGCGGTCTCCTCATCAGCAGTGCCGAAGTCTTTGCCGCCGACGGCGACGTCCTTGTTACTGGCATCCCCATCGGCGCCTTTGTCGTCCTCGGCAGCACAGCCGGTGGCGAGCAGGGCAAGAGTCAGTGCGGAGGCGGCCGCTGCGACCGCCCGATTCTTCAACGTCAGATTCACACAGATGAGCCTACCCTAAGCACTCACCTCGCTCGACACACCGCATCTTTCGCGGAGTCTCATCACGAATGCAGTATCACGGGCTAACTTAGGTTAGGCTCATCTTCTCAAGCAATCATTCTCGAAAGGCCCCTATGTCCCGCGTCAAACTCGGCAGCACACGCGTATTTGCCGCAGTCACACTCATCACCGCTCTCAGCCTCAGCGCCTGCGGAGGGTCCGACTCTTCCGACTCCGGCGATGGCGACGCCACCGCCGACGGTCGATGGCCCCTGACCATCACGGACGATGCCGGCCACGAAGTGACCATCGACGAAGCACCCGAATCGATCGTCTCCACTTCGGTGACCCTCACCGGCACCCTCCTCGCCGTCGACGCACCGGTCACTGCCTCCGGCGCCACCGTGCCCAACTCCCCCGTCGCCGACGACCAAGGCTTCTTCACGCAGTGGAGCGACACCGCGAAGGAGAAGGACGTCAAAGCCCTCTACCAGGGCGACCCCGATGTTGAGGCCGTGCTCGCCGAGGAACCCGATCTCATCGTGGTCTCGAAGACCGGCCAGGACTCGGCGAATGCCATCTACGATCAGCTCAGCGACATCGCCCCGACCGTCGTCATCGACTACGGCGACAAGGACTGGCAGGAGGTCACGACTAAGCTCGGTGAGATGACCGGCCACGAGGATGAGGCGAAGAAGGGCAATGACGAATTCGGTTCGCGCGCCGAGAAGGTCAAATCCGCCATCGATGCCCCGAAGCAGCCGGTCACCGGCATGATCTTCAACGAGAAGGCCAAGGGCGGTGGGTCCGGGGCGAGCGCGAACATCTGGACACCGGAATCCGCGCAGGGCAAGCTCCTCCAAGAGGTCGGCTTCGAACTCGCCGAGGTCCCCGAAGGCACAGCCGGCCAGGGCGAGATGGGCAAACGCGCCGATATCGTCGAAGTCACCGGTGAGAACCTGTCGAAGGCCGTCACCGGCGAATCCGTGTTCCTGTTCAACGCGAACGAGAAGGCCGCCGCCTCGTATGCGAAGAACTCTCTGGTCGAGAGCACACCAGCGGTGAAGAACGATGCCGTCTTTGCGATGGGCCTCGACTCATTCCGCCTCGATTACTACTCCGCCACGAACGTCCTCGACCGCATCGAGGACGAATTCGGCAAGTGAGCACCTGAACACGAAACGGGCGGCCGGCAGCGAAGATTTCTTTCGCTGCCGGCCGCCCGTTCTCTGCCAATGGAGCCCTTTGGGCTCTCCGGACGGGGCCGCCTCGGTGATCTGATTGCCAGCCGCGGGGCCGCCTCGGCGAATCAGCCCTTGACCGGTCGGGAGCTGATGATCTCCGCGCGCTCGTCGCGGTTGAACTGACGCAGCTGGGTCACATGGGACGGGTTGAGCTCGGAGACATCGGCGACCTGGAGCAGGCGCATGGTGCGCTCGACCTGCTCGCCGAGGATCTCGATCGTCCGGTCCACTCCCGCTCGACCGCCGGCCATGAGGCCGAAGAGGTAGGCGCGGCCGATGAGCGTGAAGTCAGCGCCCAGCGCCAACGACGCGACGATGTCGGCGCCGTTGCGGATTCCGGTGTCGATGATGATCTCCACGTCCTTGCCGATCTCACGAGCCACCTCGGGGAGGAGTTCGAAGGGAACGGGCGCGCGATCGAGCTGACGTCCGCCGTGGTTGGACAGGACGATCGAATCGACGCCGAGGTCGGCGAGCTTCTTCGCATCCTCGAGCGTCTGCACGCCCTTGACGGAGAATTTGCCGGGCCACATGGCGCGGATCTCAGCGAGGTCATCGAAGTTGATGGAGGGGTCCATCGCCGAATCGAGGAGCTCGCCGACGGTGCCGCCGGTCTCCGACAGGGACGCGAACTCGAGCTTCGGGGTGGTCAGGAAGTCCCACCACCACCAGGGCCGCGGGATCGCGTTGAGGATCGTCTGCGGGGTCAGCTGCGGCGGAATGGAGAAGCCGTTGCGCGTATCGCGCAGTCGGGCACCGGCGACGGGAGCGTCGACGGTGAAGAAGAGAGTGTCGAACCCGGCGTTCTTCGCCCGCTCGACGAGGCCGTAGGAGATGTCGCGCTGCTTCATCACATAGAGCTGGAACCAATTGCGCCCGTGCGGGTTGGTCTTCTTGACGTCCTCGATCGACGTCGTGCCCAGCGTCGAGAGCGTGAACGGGATGCCCGCAGCCCCCGCGGCGCCGGCGCCGGCGGTCTCACCCTCGGTCTGCATGAGTCGGGTGAAGCCGGTCGGCGCGATGCCGAAGGGCATGGCCGAGCTGCCGCCCATGATCTGGGTCGAGGTGTCGACGTTCGTGACGTCCTTGAGGATCGAGGGGTGGAACTCGATATCGCGAAAGGACTGGACCGAGCGCTCCATCGAGATCTCACCCTCGGCGGCCCCATCCGTGTAGTCGAACGCCGCGGCCGGGGTCCGGCGCTTCGCGATCTTGCGCAGGTCCTCGATCGTCAGCGCGTTCTCCAAGCGACGCTTCTTCGGGTCGAGTTCGAACTTCTTGAACTTCATCAGCTCGAAGATCTCGGACGGCTGAGGAATCTGCCTCTTGACCATGTTCATCGCTCCTTCTTAAGCGGGGTTGACTAGCAGTGGGTGGTAGCTGGTGTGGGTGGCCCGATCGACGAGACGGCGCCGCACGGACTCACGAGCCGGGCACCATCCAGGACAGCACCGTCGACTGGAGTCCGACGAGCAGACACATAGCGACGAGCATGCCCAACGACCAGCCGATGACGCGGCGGAGGATCGAGGACTCCTTGCCGAGCAGACCGACGGCGGTGGCCGCGATGGTGAGGTTCTGCGGGCTGACCATCTTGCCGAGGACACCGCCTGAGCTGTTGGCGCCGACGAGCAGCAGCGGATTGAGTCCAGCCTCGTGCGCGGCGGTCTGCTGCAGAGTGGCGAACAGTGCATTCGCCGAGGTGTCCGAACCGGTGACAGCAGTGCCCAGCCAGCCCAGGATCGGCGAGAGGAAGGCAAAGAAGGCTCCGGTGCCGGCGATCCAGGTGCCGATGGTGATCGTCTGGCCCGAGAGGTTCATGACATAGGCCAGCGCGAGAACCGATCCGACGGTGAGGATCGAGAATTTCATCTTCACAACGTTGACGATGAAGACATCGACGGCGTCTTTCGCCGACATCTTGTACACGATCGCGACGATGATACCGGAAATGAGCAGCAGGGTGCCAGGGGAAGACAGCCATTGGAAGTTGTAGACCGTGCTCGTCGAGACTTCGCCGGCGGCGTTGAGGATGTTCCCATCCAGTCCGGGCCAGGGGATCTTCACATCGGTCGAGGCCAGCCAGTTGTTCAGCGCAGGCACGAGCTTGGCCACGGAGAAGATGACGATCACCAGCAGGTATGGGAAGAGCGCAAGGAACACCCGGGCCCCTGTCAGCGGTGCGGTCTCCTTCATCACATCGGTGGCCACAGCTGCAGAAGCGCTGCCGGCGCTAGGGGCGGCGGCGCCTTCGTGTTCGCGCTCGTCGGCCATGCGGTCGAGTGCGTCCTGACCGCCCTTCGGCTTCCAGAACCGGAGCATGATGACGACGGCGGCGAGGCCGACCAGGGAAGCGATGATGTCGGTGAGTTCGACGGAGAGGAATGTGGCCGAAACGTACTGCGCGAGGCCGAAGGCGATGCCCACGACGAGGGCCAGAGGCCAGATCTGGCGGAGCCCGCGGCGCCCGTCGACGAGCAGGACGAGGAAGAGCGGCACGACCGCGGCGAGGAACGGGGTCTGGTGGCCGACCATGGCGCCGATGTCCTGGTAGTCGATTCCCGTCAGAGTGCCGGCGGTGATGATCGGGATGGCGATGGCGCCGAAGGCCACGGGAGCGGTGTTGGCAACGAGGACGACGACGGCAGCTCGCATAGCGGTGAAGCCGACGGCGACGAGCATGACACCGGTGATCGCCACCGGGGCGCCGAATCCGGCGAGCGCTTCGAGGAGGCCGCCGAAGCAGAAGGCGACGATGATGGCCTGGATGCGCGGGTCATCGGAGATGACGTTGATGACCAACCGCAAGTCCTCGAAGTGGCCCGAGCGCACGGTGAGTTCGTAGAGCCAGATCGCGGTGATGACGATCCACATGATCGGAAACAGTCCGAAGGCGAACCCCTGTGTCGCCGAGAGCGCAGCGAGCCCGACGGGCATTCCGTAGGCGGCGATCGCGACGATGAGAGCGACACCGACGGCGGTCAGTCCGGCCCAATGGGCCTTCCATTTGAGTGCGCCGAGGGTGACGAAGATCGTCAGCAGCGGCAGGATCGCCAGCAGAGACGACCACAGAAGGCTGTCGGCCACCGGCGCGATTTCAGGTGTGTACATGGCTTCTCCAAATCGGCCGGGCCTGCCCACATCGGGTCCGTTCCCCTGTGAACGCGCTCCGAACTCGAACGATCAAAATTTTCAGTATGGCCTTTATGAGGTCAGACCATTAATCTGAGCATAGGACGAGGGTGTGATCTGCGTCAACTGTCCATCCGGCAGCGGCTCCGGTCACGCCCACGAGCAGTGCGCAGAGAGGCATGACATGATGGCGCGGTGGAGACGACCATGAACGATGACACGAACGAGGTCCGCCCGGAACAGACAGTCAGCGCCGAGGCGGCCGACGGTCCCGAATGGAAACCCGTGAACCGTGCGAGCACCTATGAGCTCGTCATCGATGCCGTCGAAGAGCAGATCATGACCGGTTCGCTGGGGGTCGGAGACCCTCTGCCTGCCGAACGCGACCTGGCGACGAAGCTCGGCGTCAGTCGCACCAGTGTGCGCGAGGCGCTGCGCGTGCTCGACAGCCTCGGCGTCGTCCGGTCCTCGGGCGGATCCGGCCGCGGCGCTGGCACGTTCATCGCCGCGATGCCATCGGCTGCACTCACCCGGTTCCTCCGCCTCCACGTCGCGCTCACGAACTTCAGCATCGACGACGTGACTGAGACGCGCATCCAGCTCGAACGCTCGAGCGCGGTCCTCGCGGCGACCCGTGCCGATAAGGACGCGCTGGCCGAGGTCAATGCGCAGCTGGCGATGATGGACACTCCCGGGATCAGCTTGGAGACTTTCAACGACGCGGACACCGCTTTCCACGTCGCCATCGCCCAGGCGGCGGGCAATCAGCTGTTCTCCGACCTCACCGGGGCCATCCGCACTTCTCTGCGGAAGTCGATCTTCTCCTCATTCAGCCGCGTCGACGACCAGCAGGCGCTGATGGCGACGCTGCAGTCCCAGCATCACCGGATCATGGACGCCATCACTGCTGGTCGCGCCGAAGATGCCGCGGCTCTCACCGAAGAGCACATCCGCTTCGCCGCTTCACGCCTCCCCGGCCTCTCCGAAACCTAACCCACCCCAATTGCTACCTGACGGCGGCCCAGCAACCTTGCGCGAGGTTGCTGGGCCGCCGTCAGGTAGTAGTTGGGGGTTCAGTGGTCGTTGGAGTGCAGGGCCACCTCGGAGGTCTCCTCTTCGATCCTCGCCTCGTCCTCCGCCTGTCGCTTGGCGCGCTTCTGCTCCTTGTGCGCCGCTCGGATCTCCTTGCGTCGTTCGACAAGGAGGTAGAGGGCGGGGACGAGGATGAGCGTGAGCACCGTCGATGAGGTGAGGCCGCCGATGACGACGATCGCCGGGGGCTGCGAGATGAACACTCCCCCGCCGGTGAGTCCCAGCGACATCGGCACGAGTGCGAAGATCGTCGCGGCAGCGGTCATGAGGATCGGGCGCAGGCGCAGTCGGGTGCCGTGGACGATCGCGTCCATGAGCTCGAGTCCGTCCTCACGCAGCTTGTTGATGAGGTCGATGAGCACAATCGCATTCGTCACGACGATGCCGATGAGCATGAGCAGACCGATGAGCGAGGGGATGCCCAGGGGTGTGCCGGTCGCCAGTAGAAGGAGCACAGCTCCGGTCGCGGCGAATGGGATCGACACGAGCAGGATGAGCGGCTGGACGAAGCTGCGGAAGGTCGCGATCATGACGAGGAAGACGAGCACAATCGCCACTGCCATCGCCATTCCGAGCTGACCGAATGACTCCGCCTGCTCCTGGCTGGCACCGCCGACGTCGAAGCTGACTCCGTCGGGCAGATCCATGGTCTCGGTCAGGTCGGTGGCCGCAGCGGTGACCGTTTCGAGCTGGCCGCTGGACGGGGTCGCGAACACGGTGACCTTCCGTTCCCCGTCGGCGCGGTCGATCGTGGCCGGAGTCTCGGTCTTCTTCACCTCCGCGATCTCATCGACGGTGATCGGCTCACCCTTGATGTCGGGAATGGCGGCCTGCTCATCGGCAAGAGCCTGTTCCTCCTCCTGGGTCTGCTCCTGTTCACGCTGGACGTCGATGAGGTCGTCGATTGCGTCGTTGGCTTCCTTCAGTCCCTTCTCGGCTTGCTCGACACCTTCGCGAGCCTGCTCCACTTGGTCGGCCGCCATATCGCCGGGGCTCGGTGCTGGCGGCGGGTTCTCGGCATCGCGCAGGGCCCTGCGGGCCTCTTCGAGCTGGTCGGCGGCATCGTCACGGGCCTCGCGAGCGGATTCGAGCTGCTCGGCCGATTCGTCTGCGGCCTTGCGCTTGGCCTCCTCGGCGCGGGCATCGGTCTTCTCCTCGACCCGGTCCGTCGCATCTTCCTGTGCGTTCTGCGTCTGCACCTCGGTGACGGGCAGTTCGAGAGCACGGATCTCGTCCGGGGTCGCATCCGGATGAGTCGGAGCGAGGGTGATGTCGCGCTCCTGGCCATTGAGGGTGATGGTGCCGGCCTCGACACCGTGGAGGGCCGCGGCGATGGCCTGCCCGACCTCAGCCTGGCTGAATCCGTAGTCGGCGGCTTTCTCCCGATCGACGTCGACCTCGATGACCGGCTGATCGGCGGCGAGGTCGTTGCGGGCGGACTGTACGCCGTCGGTGTCCGCCATCTTCTTCGTCACCTCGTCGGCAGCCTTTCGCAGCGCACCCAGGTCGGTGCCCGAAAGGGTGACCTCGACGTCCTCGCTGACGGAGCCGCCGGCGTCCTGGACGTCGATCTCGCCCGCGTCCTTCCCGAGGTCGTCGAGTTGGGTGCGGAGGCGGTTCGTCGCGACCTCGGCCTCGGAGTCTTCGGCCAGGGTGACGTTGAACTGGTTCTCCGCTCCGGATTCCGGGCCGTTGACCGTCGTCGAGTAGGTGTCGACGTCCGGATCATCGCCGAGCACGGCTTCCACGCGCTTCGCGGCCTTGTCACCAGCTTCGAGCGAAGCGCCGGCGGGGAGGGTCTGCGTGATGTACACGGAGTTCTGCCCGGCCGATCCGAGCAGGTCCGTCTTGAGGAAGGTCGCGCACATCATCGTGACAACGAAGATGACGACGGAGAAGGCGATGGTCCTCCAGGGGTGGTGCAGGGCCGAGATGACCGCCGGCAGGCTGCGCTGCTGGAGGCGATCGACTCGGCCGGAGGCCTCACCGTTTCCGGGTGCGGGAGCGACGACGGGTTCGACGGTCGCGTCCGGCAGCGGGTCCTTGCCCTTGGCCGCGCGTTTGGCGTTCTTCTTCTCGATCGCCTTCTGGCGGCGTTCGGCTCGGGCCACCGAGCGGCGGTGCTGCTTGGCCGCCCACAGCTCATAGCTGCGGTCGGTGGCGGCTTGCCGTTTGGGCGAGAGCGGTTTGGGGCTGCGGCGCAGGACCCAGTAGCTGAACACGGGGACGATCGTCAGCGCCACGACGAGGGAGGCCAGCAGTGCCAAGGACACGGTGACGGAGAAGGGCCGGAACAGCTGTCCGGCGATGCCGTCGACGAACGCGATGGGCAGGAACACGGCGACGGTGGTCAGAGTCGAGGCGGTAATGGCACCGGCGACCTGCTTGACGCTGGCGACGATGTCCTCGACCGTCAGGTCGGTCGTGCCCTGGCGTCGGCGGATGTTCTCGATGACGACGATGGAGTCGTCGACGACTCGGCCGACGGCGATCGTCAGGGCACCCAAGGTGAGGATGTTCAGCGTGTAGTCGCCGACCATGAGGCCGATCATCGCGATGAGCAGCGACATCGGGATCGAGATCGCGGCGACGATGGTCGAACGGAACGAGCCGAGGAAGGCGAGGATGACGAAGATCGCGAAGATCAGGCCGAGTCCGCCTTCGACGGAGAGGTCGTGGATCGACTTCTCGATCTCCGGAGCCTGATCGAAGATCGTCGAGAACTGCGTGTCCTCACCGAGTTTCGGGCCGACCTTTTCGAGGGTGTCGGCGACCTTGTGGGAGACATCGACGACATTGGCGTCCTGGTCTTTGGTCACCGACACAGTCACGGAATCTTTGCCGTCGGCGCGGGACAGGGAGGTCTTCTCGACCGCGTCGAGGTCGACGTCGGCGACCTCGCCCAGCAGCACCGTGCCGTCTGCGGTGCGCAGCGGCGTCTTCTCGATCTGCTCGACAGCGTCGACCTCGGTGCCGACTTCGACGGCCATCGATGTGTCGCCCTGTGAGCTCTGGCCGGCGGGAACGACGGTGCCGGCGGCTTCGAGCTCGTCGGGAACGGAGGATTCGACGACGTTCTTCTCCGCCACATCCTCGGGTCGGAACGTGATGGAGACTCGCCGCTCGTCCTGGCCGGTGACCTCAACGCTCGAGACTCCGTCGAGGGCGCGGAGTTCGGGGACGAGGTCGGTCTCAAGACGGTCACCGAGGGTGGCGGAGTCCCCGCCGGAGACGGCGAACATCGTCACCGGGACCTCATCCATCTGATACGACAGCACCTCGGCTTCCGCATCGGCGGGCAGGTCGGACTTCACTCCGTCGACGGCGGAGCGGACGGCGTCGGTCATCTCTTCGGAGTCCTTGCCGAAGGGCCAGGTCACCTCGGCGGTCATCATCCCCGACGAGGTGGAGGTGGTCACCGATTCGAGCTCTCCGACCCCGTCGAGCGCGGTCTCGAGAGGTTTGGTGACGGTCTCCTCGATCACCTCCGGGGAGGCTCCGGGGACGGTGGCCTGCACCGAGGTGCCGGGCAGGTCGACCGAGGGCATCGTCTCCTGGTTGAGTGAGGTGGTCGCGACAATGCCGAAGACGGCGATCACGAGGGTGAGCAATCCGACGATGAGGCGGTTCTTCAGACTCATCCGGGTGATCAGGTGCACGGGGTTCCTCCGGGCTCGGGGGTGTGAGCAGGGTGCTCCAGTCAGTCTTCCAAGCGCAGCGCCTCAGCGGATCGCCCGAAAGTAGTCAACGGTGTCCCCCAAAAGGATGATTCTCACTGCTGTTCCCGGCAGGTCGATCATGCCCGTTCGGCGGATCACGTTTCGACCCTAGAAGCGGTCACAGGTTCCCGGCACGGGTGTTGACCTCCAGACCACCCTTAGGAAACACGGAGGGAAACCGGAGGATTGCCACTCCCCGTACTACCTCACGGCGGCCCCGCAACCCCTCGCGCGGGTGCTGGGCCGCCGTGAGGTAGTAACTACGTGTGGAGGCGGACGTGGTGGAGGAGGCGTTCGGAGCGGTCACTGCCTGGTGCCGCGACATCCAGGCCTCCGGCGGCGTCGCTGTTGAGGGCGGCGGTCAGAGTGGCTTCGGCCGCCTCGGTGTCGAAGTCCTCTCCGATGGCGACGAGGACGCTGTCGGCATCCGGCCCCTCACCGTCTCCCACGTTCGAGGACGGAGCCTTCGGTGCGGGTCGGGCGGCCTCGGCGACGTAGACGTTCGGGCCGACCGCCTGCACGACGAAGTCGCGCTGACCGGAGCCCGCGGCCACGCGCACGGTGCCTTTTACCCGGTACACCCCGGACGGGAGGTCCTCGACGAAATCCATCACCGCATCCGGATCGACAGGGCCGCTGCCGGTGACGGTCACGGACTGGGCGTGGCGGTGTGGCATGGATTCCGCATCGACCTCGTCGTCACCGATCTCGTCGACTGCCGCCTCGGCGTAGGCCTGACGCAGCAGTTCCCGGATCGGCAGTTCGGGTTGGATCGGGTCCTCGCCGACGTCGGAGCCGTCTCGGCGGGGGTCTCGCTCTCCTTCGCCCGGGTCGAAGATGAGGGTGGGGTCGAGGCGGGCGTGGTGGGTGCCGATGACGATGACGCGGGGATTGCGTTCGTGGACGCGGGCGCGGACGGCTTCGACCGTGGCGTCACGGTCGGCGGCCGGAAGCTGGTCGAGCTTGTTGACCAGCACCAATGTCGTTGCCGCGAAGCGCAGCGGCGGCAGACTCGAGGTGTCGACGGTGTCGAAGTACATGGTCGCGTCGACGACGTCGATGACCCCGCCGAGGTGGAAGCGGTGATGGCCCATGCGCGTGATCATGCGGGCCAGAGTCAGGGGTTCGGCGAATCCGCTGGCCTCGACGATGATCGCGTCCAGCCGGAGCTTGGGGTTCGTCATGGCGACGAGGGCGTCCTCGAGTTCGGAGTCATCCGTCAGGCAGCACACGCAGCCGCCGGAGATCGACAGCGGTTCGTCGACCTGGCCGACGACGAGTCCCGCGTCGATGTTGAGGTCGCCGAAGTCGTTGACGATGACGCCGATGCGAGCATCCGGATGGCGCAGGAGGTGGTTGAGCAGGCTCGTCTTTCCGGCACCGAGGTAGCCGGTGAGCAGGATGACCGGGATCGCGGGTCTGCGCTTGGCTCGGGACGACCTGCCCACTGCGCGGTTCGTCTGAGGGATGGTGCGGGATATCAGTGGAGCACCTGCAGATTCTTCGCACGCTGCACACAGTCTTCGCGCGAGGACACCCCGAGCATGCGGTAGAGCTTGCGCAGATACCACTTCACCGTGTTCTGGCCGATGTACAGCCGTCCGGCGATCTCCCGATTCGTATACCCCGCGTCGACGAGGCGGAGGATATCGCGTTCCCGCTCGCTCAAGGAGATCGACCGCTTCGGCACCGCAGCGAGGACGTCGAACTCATCTGGTCCGGTTCCCCAAGTTCTGCTGGCACCGGCCACACCTGCGGCCACTGCTGTTCCGAGGTTCGCCCGCAGGGGGCTGTTGGAGTCGAACACCTCCGTCATCCAGTCAAGAGTCCGTTGACGCAGGCACCAAGATTCCGGATCGGCGATGAGCCGTGCTGCTATCTGGCGTATCAGCGGTCCGCCTTCGAGCAGCGGCTGGCTCAGCCCGCTGGCCTGGCAGTCCGGGATCACGTCGTGCATCGTCTCCTCCGCCTGATCGGTCTGTCCGCACGCTTCGAGTGCCGACGCCCAGAGAATCTGGTCACGCAGCGCCTGGAAGCGGTTTCCCTGACCCTGCGACTCTGCGAACAATACCTCGACATACGGTCCGAGTCTCGCCAGAGCGTCACCATCAGCGTCATGGAGGATTCGGGCCAGGTCGAAGCGGAGGAGTTCGCCCTCGAATTCTGCACGTTGCCGATCCATCACGTACCGATCTCCGGCCGACTGGTCATCGGTGTGATCATCTGCCGCGTCGAAGGGGTTCGTCGGTCGCCTGGTCTCAAAACCCAGGCGCTGCTTCGTCGTCACCATTCGAGACCACAGCCGCGGCAGAGACAGAGACAGTCCTGCCTGCTCACCCTGCTCGAGGATGTCCCACGCACCCTGTAAGTCATTGCGACCAGCACGGATATTCGCCAAGGACTCGTAGACAGGAAACATGAAGTCAACGACTCCGGCCCGCTGTCCCAGCTGCAGCGCTTCTTCGAGCAGCTCTTCGGCACGGTCTCCCTCACCCCGGTGGTAGAGGAGTTTGCCCACGAGCCCCAGCGACAGCCGTGCCGCATGCGACTGCCGCCCCGAACGTTCGCAGGCGGTGCGGAACGCGTTCGTCCAATGGTGCTGAGCCAAGGCGATTTCGAGGTTGTGGAAGGCGATGAGTCCGGCGAAGCAGTCGCCGTAGACCTCGCTGAAGCTGCCGACGACCTGCCGGTGGTATTGATGTGCCCACTGCTGCAGGCGCTCTGCCTCCGCCCCACGGCCGCGGTGGATATCGAAGAAGGTGACGACATTGGCAGCCACGGACACCGTCCATGGATGGAGGCGTTCGGCCTCTTCGAGCACTTCTCGGCGCAGCTGCTGGTCCTCCGGCACCCGATCCCGGTACATCGCCACGCATTCGCGCACGACGAGGGATTCATGCGTGATCCGGAACCGATCGGCCGCGGTGAGCCGCGGATCGGCAGCTGCCGCCTCGGCAAGGAGGTCGAGGGAGGCAAAGGCCTCATCGGGGAAATGGAGGAGACAGTGGGCCCACGCGATGGCCAGCTGCAGCCAGGACCGGGATCTGATCTCATCATGTGGCAGCTTCTCAACAAGCGCGAGCAGAGTCGTCATCCGCGAATGTTCGACGAGCCGCAGCGCCTGCTCCTCGACGACGGAGGCCGCGAAGGAGGCTTCGTCGGCAAGCAGCGCATGGTCGACGGCAGAGGAGAAAATGCCTTCGGTGTGGAACCAGTGAGCGGCCAGTGAATGGAGTTCAGCGACCTTCTCCGGATGGTCGCGTTCGAGACGCTGCCGCAGGAAGTCCCGGAACAGATGATGGTAGCGATACCACGTGCCCGAATCGTCGAGACGTTGGAGGAAGAGGTCTCCGAAGAGCACCTGCTCAAGTCTCAGCTCAGATTGCGGCTCTCCTGTGAGCAGGGTGGCCAGCTCCGGATTCACCCGGTCGAGGACCGAGGTGAAGAGCAGGAACTTCAACAGTTTGGGGTCAAGACGGTCGAGGACGTTCTCCGCAAGATAATCGCTGATCCCGTGCTGACGGTCGGCCAGACTGTCGAGCAGTCCGGTGACATCGGAGTCCTTCTGCAGAGACAACGATGTCAGCTGCAGGGCTGCGATCCACCCTTCGGTCTTCGTATGGAGTGCAGTCAGCTCGGTGCTGCTGAGGTCGAGGCCTTTGACATCAACGAGGAACTGGCGTGCCTCCCGCTCATCGAAGCGCAGTGTCTCCGGGCTGATCTCAACGACCTGGTCGTGGACGCGCAGGGATGTCAGCGGCAGTCCCGTTGCCGTTCGACTGGTGACGAGGAGTCCGAGCTTGTCACCTGAGTCCTCAAGCAGTCGGGCCAAGGCCCGTTGGGTCCGTTCATCATCGATGACATGCCAGTCGTCAAGGACAACGACGGTGCGGAATTCGGCCTGGTGGACGACATTGATGATGAGCGGGACGACGAAGCGTTCGGCGTCTTCGGGGCGTTCTTCGAGTATCTGGAAGATGCTCTCATCCAGGTCGGGGTGAATAGGGCGGAGGCATTCGAGGAGGTGCCCGAGGAACCACGGTGTGCGGTTGTCATCGTCGTCGAGTGAGAACCACATCGTCTTGTTGCCGCGGCGGGACAGCTCGTCCGCCCATTGTGCCGCCACGGTCGATTTCCCGAATCCAGCAGGGGCGTGGATGAGGGTGAGGCGACGCAGTTCGACCTGGTCGATGAGCGCGTCCATGCGCGGACGCGTCAGCCAGCGCCCCACCGGGGTGGGTGGCCGGAACCGGGTAGAAGCAGTCGGCGGCATATGGATCATCGAGGCACTCCAGCGTGGTCGAATCGGCACGTACGTCTGGGCGTGTACGTCTGTGCTTGCGACGAATCCTATCGTGAGACCGCCCGCCGGCCACCCCCTGTGCCCCTCAACCACCCCGGGTGGTCCGTGCCAACCCTCCCCCTGGGCGGCTTGCGGGCCCCTCCTGGACCGTCGCTAGATTCAATGTCACCGAGGCGGCCTCAAGGCCAGACCGGTAAGCATCGTCTCGGCGATCCGCTCAACTCAAGGAGGAGTTCAATGGACTACCTGATCAACATCGACAACGGAGGCACACTCACGGATGTGTGTGTCGCCGGAGAGGAAGGGATCTTCTATACGAAGACCCTGACGACCCCGACCGACCTCTCCGAGTGCTTCTTCAACGGCATCAAGCAGGCGGCCGAGGAAGTCACCGGTTCGAACGACCCGGCCCCTCTGCTGCAGAAGACCGATATCATCCGCTATTCCTCGACACAGGGCACGAACGCCCTCGTTGAACGCAAGGGACCAGCCATCGGTATCCTCACCGATGACAAGGACTTCCGCGACCAGATCCGCTTCGACGAGACCACCTCGGAGCTGTTCGACGAACTCGTCGGCGACCGGGTCTCCGTCATCGATGCCACCGAGGATGCCACGGCCCTCGATTCGGTCGTCGTCCAAGCGGTCAACACCCTGACCACGGCCGGTGCCGAACGACTCGTCGTCGCGGCCTCCGACCAGGCCAAGGAGAAGGAGGTCAAGCGCATCTTCCTCCGCCGCTTCCCCCGTCACCTGCTCGGCTCGGTGCCAGTGCTCTTCTCGTGGGAGTTCGCCGCAGACTCGCTGCGCAGCCGGCGCCTGTGGTCGGCGATCCTCAACTCGTTCCTCCACCCCACACTCGAACGTTTCCTCTACAGCGCCGAACACCGTCTGCGGGCGCAGAAGGTCAAGAACCCTCTGCTTATCTACCGCAACGACGGAGCGAGTTCCCGTGTGGCGAAGTCCGTGGCGCTCAAGACCTACTCCTCGGGTCCACGCGGTGGATTGGAAGGCACCCGCGCCCTGGCCGAAGCCTACGGAATCCCGCATGTGCTCATGATTGATGTCGGCGGCACTACGACCGACGTCGGCGCCGTCGAAGACTTGCGCATCGCCACCGACCGTCGCGGCCGAGTCAGCGGAGTCCCGATCTCTTTCGAACTCAGCGATGTCCAGTCCAAGGGCGTCGGCGGCAGCTCGATCTTCCGCGTCGTCGACGGACAGATCAAGGTCGGTCCCGACAGTGTCGGTGCCGCCCCCGGACCCGCCTGCTTCGGCTTCGGCGGTCAGGAAGCGACCATCACCGACGTCAATCTGCTCATGGGCATCCTCGACCCCGAGACCTACCTCAACGGTGCGATGCGGCTCGACCCCGAACGCGCGAAGCAGGTCATCGAGAAGAACATCGCCGAACCGCTGGGAGTCTCCCTCGACGAGGCGCTGCTGGAGTTGGAGAAGGCCCACGCAACGAAGATCGCCGAAGCGTTCGCCGACCAGGTGCGCCCCGACGGTTCGACGACGCTGGCTGCCTTCGGCGGCGGCGGACCGATGAGCGCCTGCCTGGCCGCTCGCGCGGCCGGCGTCAAGCAGGTGCTCGTGCCCCGGCTTGCGTCTGTGTTCTCCGCCTACGGCATCAGCTTCTCCGATATCGGACAGAACTTCGAAGCCGATGTCACCGGACTGGACGAGGCAGCAGTCGAAGAGATCCGCAAGGACTTCCTCGACCGCGCCGAACGCTACATGTACCAGGAAGGGTATGCGCTCGAAGACTGCACCCTGACCTGGAGCCTCATCGTCGAAAACGCTGACGGCAGCGAAGGCGCCCGGCACTCAGCCGATCAGGGCCTGCCCGATGCCGGCCGCCTCGGCGAGGGCCAGCGGACCTTCCTCGAACTCGACGCCCGGCACGCGCTTCCGCACCCCGAGCTCAATACCACCCTGCCGACCGGCGGAGAGAAGGCGGTCGCCGAGTCGACCCGCACGGTGCTCGGCACGAACGGTCAGCGCACGGACGTCCCGGTCGTCGTCCTCGAAGATCAAGCGCCCAACGCCGCAGGCGTGGGACCGGCGATCATCGAAGGCCCGTTCTTCACCGCCCGGGTGCCCGAGGACTGGGAGTTCGTCGTCTCCGATACCGGCGACCTCCTGCTCAACGACCGCGCCTGACCTGGCCCCGATCGCAGGGCCATCTGGGCGGTCACGGAGGGCCGCCTCGGCGCTCATCAATTCCGCAGACCCATTCAATGACGAACTGGAAGGAAACAGTGCAATGAAAGTCCCGATGACGGAATACCTCTACATCGACCTCGAGAGCGAACGCTGGCAGTGCCGCGTCTGCGCTCACGACCTCGGCGATGCACGGGGGAACTACAAGGAAGGCACGCTGGTCTACGACCGCAACCCCGAGGAGATCCACTCCCCGCACATCGACCCGACGAAGTACAAATACACCTTCTCGCCCGACCCGGGATTCTGCCGGATCCTCGAATACTGCTGCCCGGGCTGCGGAACGCAGATCGAAGCGGAGTACCTGCCGCCCGGCCACCCGCCGACGGTCGACATGATCTGGGACATCGACTCCCTCAAGGAACGATGGGCTCGCTTCGGTGAGAACGCCGTCGATGTCATCAACTACGGACCCGACGAGAACGCCCTCGCCGACCTGCGTCCACGCTACGACGAGGCGGCCACTGCCCCGGCCGCACAGAGCTGAACCGGAGACTCGACATGAAACGCATATCAGTAGACATCGGCGGTACCTTCACGGACTGCTTCTTCGCCTGGGACGAGCACTACATCGAGTCCAAGGCACTGACCACCCATCACAACCTCGCGCTCGGGTTCAACTCGGCACTCGACAACGCCTGCGAGGCGGCCGGCCTGACCCGTGAGGACGTGCTCAAGGAAGTCGACTCGGTCCGCTACGCGACTACGCTAGGCACCAACGCCCTCATCGAGGCCAAAGGTCCACGTGTGGCTGCGATCGTCACCCACGGCTTCGAAGACACGATCCACATCTCCCGGTCGAAGGGCTACGGAGCCGGTCTCGACCCGCAGAAACAGGGCGATATGGCCGACGCCGCACGTCCGGCCCCACTCGTGCCCAGGGACATGGTGCGGTCGGTGAAGGAACGCGTCGACTCCGTCGGTGAAGTCCTCGTCGCCGTCCAAGCCGATGACGTGCGCAAACAGGTCCGTGAACTCGTCGACAACGGCGCCGAGGCGATCGTCGTGGCGCTGACGAACGCGACTGAGAATCCCGCACACGAACAGCAGATCCTCGAAATGATCCTCGAGGACTACCCGGCTCACGAGCTCGGCTCGATCCCCGTCCTGCTCAGCAGCGACGTCTCCGGACGCAAGGGCGAATACGTCCGCGCGAACTCGACGATCATCGACGCCTTCCTCCACGAGACGATGTTCCACGCGCTCAACCAGCTCTCGGCGAACCTCCGGGAGTCCGGCTACGAGAAGCCGATGCTCGTCATCCACAACTCCGGTGGAATGGCGCAATCGAACTCGACCGACGCGCTGCAGACGATCCACTCGGGTCCGATCGCCGGGGTCGGCGGGGCACAGCACCTGTCGGAGTCCACCGGCATCGGCGACGTTGTCTCGATGGACATGGGCGGAACTTCCTTCGACATCGGGCTCGTGCCCGAAGGCGGAGTCCAACACTACGACTTCCAGCCCACGATCGGACGCTGGCTCGTGTCCGTACCGATGATCCACCTCAACACCCTCGGTTCAGGCGGCGGTTCGATCGCCTCCTACGACCGGATCCACAAGTCTGTGGTGGTCGGACCCGAATCAGCCGGTTCGGATCCCGGTCCCGCCTGCTATGACCGCGGCGGACTGCGCCCGACCGTCACCGATGCCGACCTGGTACTCGGCTACCTCGACCCGGACAACTACGCCAACGGCTTCATCAAGCTCAGCCCGAAACGGTCAACGTTCGCGATCGAAGAAGCGCTCTGCGATGAGCTCGACCTCGAACCCGTCGATGCAGCCAAGGTCATCAAGCGCACCGTTGACGAGCAGATGGCCATCGGCATCGAGATGGAGCTGCGTTCGCGCGGCGGCACTGTCGAGGACTACACAATGGTCGCCTACGGCGGCAACGGTCCTCTCCACGCCTGCGGAATCGCTTCCCGTGCCGGAATCTCGCGGATCCTCTTCCCGCCGTTCGCCTCGGTGTTCTCCGCCCTCGGCGCCAGCAACCTCAACCCGCTGCACATCCACGAACGCAGCGCCTACATCGTGCTCTACGAACCGATCGGGCGGTCGCTGTTCGATGAGTACGAGCGGTTCAACGGCTACGTCGAGGAGCTCGAACGCCGCGGCCGTGAGGACCTCGTGCGGCAGGGCTACGACGGTGACAAGGTCAAGCACCGTCTGGAGATGGACATGCGCTACGGCAACCAGCTCGTCACCACGGCGGTGTCCTTCGACATCAACCGCATCGAGAACGTCGGTGATGTGCTCGGCGTTATCCGCAAGTTCTCCGAGATCTACGGGGATCGCTACGGTGAAGGCACACAGGCCCCCGAGGCGGGTGTCCGGGTGCAGACGGTACGCGTGGCTTCGTACATCGAAGGTGAGGTCGTGAACTTCGACGACCTCGAGTACGGCGGTCAGCGCAGCACACCCGAACCCGTCGAACGTCGCCTCGTGCACTTCGTCGGCCACGACGACCCGGTCGATACTCCGATCTACGACGCCAGCGCTCTGAGCGCCGACTATGTCGTGCACGGACCCGCCGTCATCACCACGGACAACACGACCTACCTCGTCGAACACGGCTGGCGCATCGAGCCGACGCCGCAGGGCGCCGTCTGGCTGCTCAGCGAATCGACGCTGAGCAGCTCTCCCGCCGACTTCGCTTCGGCCTCCCAAGGTTCGGGCTCATCGCAGAGCTCGGCCGATTCGGACACCTCGTCAGCACTTGTCGAGTAAAGGAGCAGGACAATGACGACTACAGATTCACCACAGATCGCCCACACACACTCGCACCCGACTCCGGAGACGCACCTCACCGCTGAGGAGCAGGAATGGGTCAATGCGTTCATGAACGATACGACGCTGTTCTTAGGCCCTGATCCGGAGATCATGCGTGAGCACAGCATCGCCGAGCGCACCCCGCTCGAGACGCGGATCCTCGCCAACGACCTCGACCCGCTGGTCGCCGATCGGATCCGCCGGCGCTTGGCCGGAGCGCTGGACGAAGCGTTCGAGATGTGCGAGAGCATGGGTGCTGCACCCGGCGCGAAGTGGGCCGACCTCTCCGTTGCTGTGTACACGGCCTCCGGCGATGTCGCCTATATGTCGAACCGCGGAGTCATCGCGTTCTCCGCTGTTCTCCACCACCCGATCCGCCACATCATGAAGTACTGGAAGGATGAGCCGACGGTCGGCATCAACCCCGGTGACGGCTTCTTCCACAACGATGCGCGCTTCGGCATGGTCCACAACACTGACCAGTCGATGCTCGTGCCGGTGATGCGCGAAGGCGAGGTCATCGCCTGGGTCGGTGCGACGATCCATGAAGGCGAGAACGGTGCTTGTGAGCCCGGCGGTATGCCGTCCGGCTCGGAGACGCCCTTCGACGACGGTCTGCGCGGCTCCCCGATGAAGATCGTCGAGCGCGGCAAGCTGCGCCGCGACCTCCTCACCTTCCTCCAGCACTCCACCCGCGACCCGAAGCTCATGCTCGCCGACATCAAGGTGAAGATGGGTGCTGTCAAACGCGTGATGGACATCGTCGATCAGTCGATCGAAGAGTTCGGAGTCGAGACCTTCGTGGGTTCGATCCGGATGACCGTCGAGGACGTCGAAGAGGAAGTGCGCCGTCGCATCACCGAAATGCCCGACGGCACGGTGACGGTCAACCAGTTCGTCGACTCGACGCTGAAGGAGAACATCCTCATCAAGTTCGCCGCGAAGGTCACCGTCAATGGCGACCGGCTCATCGTCGATCTGCGGGGCACCGGACCGGAGATCATCAACCGGGCGATCAACTCACCGTTGGCATCGACGAAGGCGTTCCTGTCCCAGGCGATCCTGTCCTACTGGTGGCCGGACCTGCCGCGTTCGACCGGAGCCCTGTCTCCCATCGAGGTCATCTCCGACGAAGGCACCTGGGCCGACTGCAGCTACGATGCTCCGACCGGGCAGAACCTGCAGGCTTCGTTCCGCGCCTTCAGCGCCCTGCAGATCGCCTATGCGAAGCTCCAGTTCTCTGTCACGGAGAAGTATGCGAACGTGCTCGCCCCCTGGTTCAACCAGATCAACAACTTCCTCTGGGGTGGAACCACGCAGCATAGCGAACAGGTCGGCAACCTGTGTGCTGACCTCAACGGAATGAGCGGCGGCGCAAAGCCCTTCCAGGACGGTGAGGATGCCGTGGCTCCTCTGTTCTGCGCAATGGCCGACACCGGTGAACAGGAAGTCATGGAGGAGGAAGTGCCGTTCCTCCAACTGGTGAGCAAGCGCGTGGTGCGCGACAACCAGGGTTTCGGCAAGTTCCGCGGAGGCATGGGCTACGAAATGATCGTCGCCGCACGGAACACACCGAACTGGGGCTTCATGACAGTGACCTCCGGTGCGAGTTTCTCCTCCGTGGCCGGACTGTTCGGCGGCTACGGCTGCCCGACCTACCCGCTGGCGATGGTCAAGGGCATCAACATCTTCGACATCGTGAAGAAGGACCCTTCGCAGTTCGACCTCTCGATGGAACGGGTGATGAACGAGCAGCCCTTCGAAGGCGGGAAATACCAGACCTACCACATGGGTCTGCAGTTCGACGTCGCGCAGGAAGGCGAGCTGTACATGATCGCCCAGGGTGCCGGCGGCGGCTACGGAGATGTGCTCGAACGCGATCCGGAGAACGTCTTGGAGGATCTGCGCCTCGACCGGATCTCCGACCGCGTCGCCCGGGACATCTACCAGGTGGCCTGGGATCCGGAGACCTTCGCCGTCGACGCCGAAGAGACGCAGCGGATGCGTGACGCCGAGCGTCAGGCACGACTGAAGCGATCCAAGCCCTACGCCGAGTTCGTCAAGGAATTCGTCAAGGAGGAACCACCGGCAGATGTGCCGTACTTCGGCTCCTGGGGCCAGGAGAACGACGAACATCTCTACGCCACCGTCTGGGGCCACAACGGCCCCGAGCGGGTGGAGGGAACCGTCGATGAGATCCCGCTCATCACCGTGCCCAACCGGCACGTGGTGAAGATCGGCCAACTCGAGGAACGCATCCGCGAACTCGAAGAACGCTACGAAGAGGTCACCCAGCACCGGACCTGAGTCCGGCCGGACCTCCCGGAACCGGCACCCCGATTCAGGGGTGCCGGTTCCACCGGTTCACAACCCCGCACCGATGAAAGGAAGCATGATGTCCGCCCGACTCACCGCGCTGCTCGAGACCACCGATGGTCCGCCCAAACTGCTCCTCGACGCCGCCGCCTACGCTCAGCACGTGATCCTCCAGGATCGGCCCGTGCCCTGGCACGATGCCACCGCATTCTCCAACCATCTCTCCAGCATACAGTCGCTGCTCGGATCCGACATCGTGCTCATCCGCCTCGACGACATGCTCGCCGAGGAGATCGAATCGAACTCGGCACTGCGCGAGGCGATGACAGTGAAGACCCGCAAGGGCTTCGCTCTGCGTGCCCTGCTCAGCGATGAGAAGCTGCGTGAAACCGCTCAGGCCCTCGTCCGCACCGCCGCCGAGACCCAGCGCAGCCCCGTCGTCGTCCAACTGCCGTCCCCGAAGGCGCTGCTCTTGGCCGCGGATGCGGCTGCCGCGCCGGGCAGCGGACACGAGTTCGATGACGATGATGCCGAGAATGCCGCCGTATACGGCGCCGATTGGATCCGCGGCTTCGCTTCGGTCGGCATCGAAGGCATCATCTTCGACGAACGCAGCCACCTCTGTCCCGCCGCGGTCTACCAGCCGATCACCAACACCACCGAGCACTTCGGAGTGCTGCTTGGCCACCGCCACGACGAGACTCTGTACTTCAATCCGAGCACAGAGATCCCGATCGCAGATCCGGAGATCTTCACCGGCACCGAGGCGGCCGTCACCGGATCTGTCCTGTTCGCTGAGATCCCCGCCGAGGCGGTTCCGGAGACCGTTCTCGAACGTCTCACCGCACTGCGGGAGGGCCAACCCGTCAGCTGAATTCGAAATCTGACCCGCGGTGACAACGGCCGTCCTCGCCCACCCCGGCGGGGACGGCCTCTTTCGGTCGCCTCGGCGATGGTGTGCTTATATGGGAGGCACGCACCGGCCGAGTGCGCAGAACGGTTCGCACGATTGAGCGATAATGGGTCCGGCGATGCCAGAGAGGGGACGGACATGAGCGCACAGACATCTGGGAACGCACACCCAAGGAAGACGCGCAGCACTGCACAAAAGGCCCTCATCCGCTCAGCCCTGGAAACTGAGACCCGTTTCGTCTCTGCCAAACAGCTTCACCGCCGGCTCGAAGACGAAGGTGCCAGCGTCGGGCTGGCCACCGTCTACCGGCAGCTCAATGCCCTCGCTAGAGGCGGCGCCGCAGACACGATCACCATTGCCGAGACCCAGCTCTTCCGCGCTTGTTCACAGACCGAACACCACCATCACCTCGTCTGCGAGAACTGCGGCACCGCTGTTGAGATCGACCCGCCCAGCGAAGACTGGATGCGCAAGGTCGCCGAGAAGAACGGCTTCGAGGTCACCCATCACGTGTTCGAGATCTTCGGCCTGTGCGCCGACTGCCGGGGCGGCAGCCGCAGCCGGGTGACGACAGAAGGCACTTCAGCTCGGTGAAACCGCAACAGCTTGGTGCAGGGACCGAGCTGCTGCAGGTTCACCAAGCTGGAGCCGGAAAAGACCAGCTCAGCCGCGGCGGGCGGAGTCCCAGGCAGGGAACTCATCAACGTACTGCAGCCATGCCATCGGCCCGTCCAGCAGCTCAGCATCGGTGAGGACCGCGCTCTCGAGCGCTGCACATAGCCCCGCCTCATCGAGGTCGATGCCGATGAACGCGAGATCCTGGCCGAGCGCCAGCAGCTCGGCACCATCACCGGGCAGAGGATCAGCCGTCAGCGGTGCCAGCGTGAGCAGGGTGCCCGCCTGATCCCAGTGCGCTGTCACATAGGGCCGAGATGCCAGTTTGGCGAATCCGGCAGAACGGACGATCCGACCCCAACAGTCCCTCCCGAGTGCAGCCTCGAGCACCGCCTGCAGCCGCCGGGGATGAAACGGCCGCGGCTGTTCGAAACGGCACACGCGGACACCACCGGACTGCATCTGCGGCCGAAACTCCGAGTTGAGTATCGCCGTCTACCCCGCAGCAGGAGGCCTCTGCCCGAACCGCCAGCACACGGGCTCATGCACGGCTCAATCGCGGAGCAGGAACCGCTGCGCTTCGGACGCGAGATGCGCGACCAAAGATTCAGCCGCCTCGATCCCCGTCGAAGCGGAGGCATCGGATGCCAACAGCGCCAGGGTCGAGGCGAATTCGATTTGCCCGACCAGTGTTCCGGCGCGAGTCTCGGACTCGAGATCACTGTGCAGGCAGGCCAAGTCGAGCACACAGACGAGGTCTGTGAGCACGGCCCGCGATTCCGCAGCGCTGAGCGCTCCGATGATCTCCGCGCAGTCCGCATCATCGCCGTACTCGAGGACGAAACCATGCACTCCCGCAGTCATTCCGACCAGATCGACGAGGCGGTCGATCGCATCGATGCCCTGCTCAGTCTGCTCGGCGGGCACGAACACATAACCGCGATCCCTGGCCAGCCCCATCGCATAGCGCCTGCGCTCGCTTGTGCAGAGTCCGACGACGGCGATCGCTTCGATTCCGTCGAGAACAGGGCTTCGGCCGCGCTCTCCTGATTCCCGCATTCGCTTCCCTCCGGTCGAGAACATAGTATTGAATCTAATGCTACTCATTCTCATTAAGGAGTCACGCTCATGCAGGTTCGTCGTTCACTGCGTTCGTTGAAGTCCCAGCCCGGTTCACAGGTTGCGCGCCGCCGCGGACGCGTCTATGTCATCAACAAGAAGAATCCCCGATTCAAAGCCCGCCAGGGCTGAACCTCAGCCGCGCTCGAAGAGCTGCGGGGCCGTCTCGGCGAGCAGGCGGGTGTGCCGGATATGGGCAGACATGGCCGCCTCGGCGGTTTCGGCGTCACGGATCTCGAGCGCACGCAGGATCATCCGGTGCTCGGCGAAGATATCATCTTTGCGACGACTCACCTGCGGAGCGACCAGTCGACGGCGATAGTAATGGCTGAGGTTCCACAGGTGGTCGACGGTCGCGCGCAGCCGGTCCGCTCTGGCGGCGGCCATGATCGCCCGGTGGAAGTCACGATCGCGGTCGAGGAACTCACCGGGTGAGTCCGCGGCCTCGACCGCCTCGGCGAGCTGAGCGAACTCCGCTAGCGATTCAGCAGTATGGGCAGGCATCGCCAAGGACAGCAGCAGCGGTTCGAGACGCTCCCGCATGAGGTACACCTCGCGGCATTCCTCGAGACTGAGCTCGGTCACCCAGGCACCGGTCGCCGGCACGAGAGTGACGAGTCCGGCATCGGACAGGCTGCGCAGAGCTTCGCGGATGGGAATCCGGCTGACGCCGAATTCGGCAGCGATCTCCTCCTGCCGGATGCGGGCACCCGGCTGCAGCCGTCCGCCGATGATTCGGGTGCGCAGTTCGGCCGCAATCGCGGCACTGCGCGCCGGATCATGCACCATCGCCTGACTCCCCTTCCCGGACCGTTCCCTCACCGAGGCGGCTCCCCCGCCCCGTAAGACGTTCCCCGAGGCGGCCCCTTCCTGACCAGGAAACCGCGGCCCCACCGCACAACGTTCCCCGCTGTGAAGCTCAGACCTGCAGTGAAGCATAGACCTCCGCGGCGACGCGCGGGGCGGTCAAGAAAATGCAACCCAAATGCAATCAGGCCGATTCGCGGCATTTCCGCACCAATCTGCCCTGAAGAGATTCTGTGAATGAATGCGCTGATCGGATCCGATCCGTCATTTCCCCTTGTCATGCAGCCCCGATATTCCGGTCCCTTTCCCACCAATCACAACACCATTGGATCCAATTCCGAATCGCTCCGGACATCGCTGGGAAGACTGAGTATCTTCGCTGGTCATTGGTTGTATATAGACGCAAGCGCAATCGGCCGCTGAAGCCCGAAAAGGTCATTGACATCACCATTTGAGCGGCGCACACTTCAACAGTCGAAAACTGAATTCACAATCGAAAGGCCAATGATGTCCGTTTTGAATCCCCCGACGTCCGGAGCTGCGGCCTCCGGGCCGGGCAGACCGATGAGGGTCGACGTCCGCAATGACAAAGGTCTGAAGAGAGATATCGGCAAAATCGGCCTGCTGTTCACCGGAGTCGGTTCGATCATCGGATCCGGTTGGCTCTTCGGTGCCTTCAACGCCTCGGTGATGGTCGGCCCCGCCTCGCTGATCTCGTGGGGCCTGGGCGCGGTGATGATGATCTTCGTGGCGCTCAACTATGCCGAACTCGGCGTCATGTTCCCCGTCACCGGCGGCGTCATCCGCTTCCCGCACTTCTCATTCGGATCCTTCGCGAGCTTCACCTCCGGCTGGATCACCTGGCTGTCGGTCGCGGCGACCGTGCCGATCGAGGTCATGGCGGCCGTGCAGTACGCCTCGAGCTACCTTCCCTGGCTCATGCACACCGTCGACGGCGTCGCGGTCCTCACCGGCCCCGGCATCGCAGTGTCGATCGCACTTATGCTCGTCTTCAGCATCATCAACCTCTACGGCGTCTCGCTGTTCGCGCGGTTCAACAACGTGCTCGTGTGGTGGAAGCTCGCCGTCATCCTGCTCGTCATCGTCGTGTTCTTCGCGCTGGCGTTCAATCCCGGGCACTTCACCTCCCAGCAGTTCGGTGGCTTCGCCCCGAACGGAGTCGCCCCGATCCTTGCTGCGCTGCCTGCCGCAGGCATCGTCTTCTCCTACCTCGGCTTCCGTCAGGGTGTGGAATTCGCCGGTGAGACGACGAACCCGCAGAAGAACGTGCCCTTCGCCGTCGTCGGGACGATCCTCGTCACCGGCCTCATCTACATCCTGTTGCAGGCCGCGTTCATCGGGGCGCTGCCCACCGACCTGCTCAAGGACGGCTGGGCGAACCTCGCGTTCACGAATGATGCCGGCCCGCTGGCCGAGATCTCGCTCCTGCTGGGTGCCGTGTGGCTGGCGATCATCCTCTACGGCGATGCGATCATCTCCCCCGCCGACACCGGCCTGATCTACACTGCACTGGCTCCACGCCTGTCGTACTCTCAGGCGAAGGTCGGCAACGCACCGCGCGCACTGGCCAAGCTCAACAAGCACGGCGTTCCCTGGATCTCGCTGCTCGTGGTCTTCATCGTCTCGTGCATCATGTTCCTGCCGTTCCCCTCATGGGCCAAGCTCGTCGGGTTCATCACCTCGGGAACTGTGCTGTCGTTTGCCACCGGCCCCGTCGTGGGCGCCGCCCTGCGCCGTCAGCTGCCTGAACAGGAACGTCCGTTCAAACTGCCCGGCGGTGACGGGCTGCCGATCATCGGATTCGTCTGCGCGAACCTCATCGTCTACTGGACAGGCTGGGAGACGAACTGGAAGCTCTTCCTCGCCGTCGCCATCGGCTATGTCGTCATGACTGCCCACCACCTCTTCGCCACGGACAAGTCGCGCCTGCCCGACCTGAAGATGCGCTCGGGTTGGTGGATGATCCTGTGGATGGCAGGACTCGTCATCCTCAGCCTCATCGGCCACTACGGCGGCGGGCTCGACATCATGGGCTTCATCGTCGGCGAGATCGTCACCGTGATCTTCTCGATCATCGTCTTCTACGTCGGCATCTCCTGCCGCCTGACCCCCGAGGAGGCCGTCGAAGCCGTCGAACAGACCCAGATCGACGACTGATCAATCCCCTCGCCGAGGCGGCCGCCGCCTTCCCCCGACGACCGCCGTATCCGGCCCGCCCCGACACCCTCGCCGAGGCGGGCCGGACTTATTCACGGTCGAAACGGCGGGCCCGCCATCACACCTGCGCTAGGGTCGGTGACCAAGGAGGACGAGATGCCCAGAGACTATTCATCGGACCGCATCGCGGCGATGGCGGCCGAACTCTCGGCCGCCGCGCAGACGTTGGGAGTCCCGCTCCCGGATACGCAGCCCGCCGTCGAGCTCGTCGCTGAGCTGCTCGATGCCAGCGCACGCTGGTCCGACGAGACGGGGACCCGGGCCTCAGGACCCTTCGGAACTTTCCTCGCCGGCTGCGTCGACGGGGCAGACCTCGACGACCAGGTGGTCGGCGCGGACCGTGACCGCCGGGGGCTGGACTTCGTCGACAGCTTGGTGAACGGGCTCGGGCTCAGCCCTGAGAGCGAGTGAGGGTCCCCTCCACATGAGCCAGCGCTTCCGCGAGTGAGGCTCCGCCCTCCCTCGTCGCAGCGTGGAGCCTGCCGGCGAGGAATGCGGCGACGACTGGACTGAGCGATGAGTCCGAATGCTTGACGTGCGAAGCGAACTCGAGCACGGCCGCGACCTCGTCATCTGTCATCCACGCCCCTTCCGGAAGTTCGGCGGCTGCGAGATCCCGCATCCGCAGCACCTGCTCCGGTACGGCTCTGGCGCCACCTGGAGCGTCGGCACCCGCCGCAGTCCCGTCCCGAGGATCGCCTGCCGTATCCGCGCCCGTGGCCCAGATTCTGCGGGCGACGCGCTCGTACTCCTCACGGGTGTCGAAGTCGACGATCTCCGCGGGGTCGACGTCGACAGGTGCGACCTCGAGTCCGCTGAAGAGGAGTTTGACCGCCCTGTCCTGTGTCAGGCCGATATCGGCCAGGCGTCGACGCAGCAGCGCAGTCGGCCACGCGGTGCAGAGGTACTGGAGCTTGCCGCGATCATCGACGCCGGCGGCAGGCTGCCCGGACTCCCGGCTCGCGACGATGAGCGCCCGCAGATGGTCCGGCCGCACCAGCGGCATGTCCCCGGCCAGGATCACGGTGACCTCGGAGTCATCCATCGCCCGGGAAGCGGCTTCGATTCCGGCCAGAGGGCCCGAGAACTCGGGCTCCTCCCGTACGCTGCCGACCGAGTCCACCTCGGCGTCCGTGAGTCCGTCAGTGGTTCCGGCCACCCACACCTCCGCTTCCGGCACGGCCTGTCGGACGGTGCCGAGGATGCGCGAGATCACCGTCTGCCCGCCGAGGCGGACACCTGGCTTGTGAACGCCCCCGAACCGCCGGGAGCGACCGCCGCTGAGTATCATCGCTGTGATCGACATGACTCGATCATACGCTTTTCTACAGACAGTAGAATCAGTCACACAATTATGACGTATATCACTTTGTGACCCCGTGGGCGAGGTCCGACCTTCCACACAGACGCGGCCCGAGCGGCCTCCTGATTAAACACGGTGGAAACTGTTCCACTTTCCCCTCAACTCTGCTGTGATGGAAAGCAGTCGGCACATTCGTCGTGGAGGGGCAGAATATGTCACAGCCTGAGATGCATCAACCATCGACCGCCGGATCACCTGCTTCGGCTACGAATGCGCAGCGGACCAGAGCACTGATCTTCGCTACCGTCGGCTTCACTGTGACGTTCTGGGCCTGGTCGCTCATCAGCCCCCTGGGACCACACTTCGTCGAGGAGAAACTCACCGACGACTCGGCGCTGCTCGTCGCCGTGCCCGTCCTCGTCGGCTCGCTGGGACGAATTGTCGTGGGAGCGCTGACCGACCGCCTCGGCGGACGTTTCATGATGTCATTCATCGCCCTCATCACGGTCATTCCGGTGCTCTTCGTCGGCTTCATCGGCCAGTACAACTACGCCACGCTCATCGTCGGCGGATTCTTCCTCGGCGTCGCCGGCACGAGCTTCGCCGTCGGCGTCCCCTACGTCAATCGCTGGTTCCCCAAGGAGTCCCGCGGTTCAGCCATCGGCGTCTACGGCATGGGCATGGGCGGTACCGCGATCGCGGCCTTCACTACCGTGCCCCTGTACAACATCTGGCCGCAGCTGCCCTTCGTGGTCGCAGCCGTCGTCCTCGTCATCTACGCGCTCCTGGCTTTCACGTTGATGCGCAATCCACCCGACTGGCAGCCTGTGCGCCAGAACCTCATCACCACCCTGGGACAGACGCTGTCGGTCAAGCTGACCTGGCAGGCTGCCTATCTCTACGCTCTCGCCTTCGGCGGCTATGTCGCTTTCTCCGTCTACCTGCCGACTTACCTCAACAACGACTATGGCCTCGAACCCGCCGATGCATCCCTGCGCATGGCCGGCTTCGTCATCGTCGCAGTCATCACCCGCCCGCTGGGCGGAATCCTCGCCGATCGCCTCGGGGCGGTGAAGGCCCTCGGCGTGGCCTACTCACTCGTCGCCATCTGCGCCATCGCCCTGTCCTTCCACCCCGTGGAGTTCATCGTCTACAGCTCAGAGTTCATTGCGATGTCGGCAGGCTTCGGACTGGCCTCCGGTGCGACCTTCGCGCTCATCGCGCAGCGCTCGGATCCTGCAAGAGTCGGCTCGATCACGGGCTTCGTCGGCGCTGCCGGCGGACTGGGCGGATTCGTCCCGCCGCTCCTGCTGGGAGCGATGTGGTCGGCGACCCACGACTACTCGCTGGGTCTGCTGCTGCTCGCCGGCTTCACGGTCATCGCGCTCCTCATCACACTCTGGATCGGCGCCAACCCGCCGACGACGGCCGAAGCCGTGGACCATCATGATTCCGCCGCGGCAGCCCCCAGCGCCGGCTCGAGCGCAGAGCGCGCCGGAACCGACAGCGACCCGACGGGTTCGGGTATCAGCGACGACGACAAGGAGACACGGTCATGACCACCGAGAATACGGCGCAGGGCAGAAACCAGTACACGCCGACCGATTCCTCGCCGCCGGAGGCCGTCCGTCCGGGCACCGACAACTCGCTCATGGACACGCTCATCGGAAGCCGGAAGTTCTTCACCCCTCGGGCGACGATGAGCGAGGACAAGCGCGAGATCCACTACTCCGGCGGGCGGCAGGGCGACTCCTTCTATCGCAACCGCTGGTCACACGACAAAGTCGTCCGCTCCACCCACGGGGTCAACTGCACGGGTTCGTGCTCCTGGCACGTCTACGTCAAGGACGGACTCATCACGTGGGAGTCCCAGGCCACGGACTATCCCAGCCCGGGCCCGGACATGCCCGAATACGAACCGCGCGGCTGCCCTCGCGGAGCCTCGTTCTCCTGGTACACCTACTCCCCCACCCGAGTCCGCTACCCCTATGTCCGCGGCGCACTGCTGCGGCTCTTCCGCGAAGCCAAGGCCGCCAACGGCCACGACCCAGTGCTGGCGTGGAAGTCCATCGTCGAGGACCCGGTCAAGGCCCGCCGCTACAAATCAGTCCGCGGCAAGGGCGGACTCGTGCGCGCGACGTGGGCCGAAGCCGTCGAGATCGTCGCCGCCGCCTACGTCTATACCGTGAAATACCTCGGACCCGACCGCACCACCGGCTTCTCCCCCATTCCGGCCATGAGCCCGGTCTCCTTCTCCTCCGGAGCCCGGTTCCACCAGCTCATCGGCGGCTCGATGCTGTCGTTCTACGACTGGTACGCCGACCTGCCGCCGGCGTCCCCACAGGTCTTCGGCGACCAGACCGACGTGCCCGAGTCCGGTGACTGGTGGAACTCCTCCTACCTGATGATGTGGGGGTCGAATGTTCCGTTGACCCGCACCCCGGACGCCCACTGGATGGCCGAAGCCCGCTACCACGGCCAGAAGGTCATCTCCATCGCCCCGGATTATGCGGAGAACGTGAAGTTCGCCGACGAATGGCTGGCACCGGCCACCGGCACCGACGGCGCCCTGGCGATGGCCATGGGCCATGTCATCCTCAAGGAATTCTTCGTCGACGCGACGACGGACTACTTCGACGGCTATGTCCGCAAGTACACTGACCTGCCGTTCCTCGTCGAGCTCGAACCCGACGAGACCGGTGGATTTCGACCGGGCCGCTTCGTCACCGCCACCGATCTCGGCTCCGCAGCCACGTCCGAGGCCGACACCGAGGATGCCGACTTCAAACCCGCCCTGTGGGACAAGGCCACGAACTCACCGGCCGTGCCCAACGGCACCCTGGGCCACCGCTTCGCCGCCGACGGCGAAGGCAAGTGGAACCTCGACCTCGAGGACATCGACCCGGCCCTGTCCATCGCCGAGGCGACCGACGGCATCCGCGATGCCGTCGAGGTCACGCTGCCGCGCTTCGATACCGCTGCCCAAGGCGAGATTGACGAGATCACGCGCGGGGTTCCGGTCGTCCGCCTCGGCGAGAGGGTCATGACCACGGTCTTCGACCTCATGCTCGCCGAATACGGGGTGGGGCGGCCCGGCCTGCCCGGGACGTGGGCGGAGAACTATGAGGATGCGACGAGCCCGAACACCCCGGCCTGGCAGGAGGCGATCACGGGAGTGCCGTGGCAGGCAGCAGCCCGCATCGGCCGCGAATTCGCCGCCAATGCGCGGGACTCGAAGGGCCGGTCGATGATCATCATGGGTGCGGGCACGAACCACTGGTTCCACTCGGATCAGACCTACCGCACCTTCCTCACCCTGACCACGCTGTGCGGAACGCAGGGAGTCAACGGCGGCGGCTGGGCCCATTACGTCGGCCAGGAGAAGATCCGTCCCTTCACCGGATGGCTGCACCTGGCCAATGCCCTGGACTGGGTGCGCCCGCCGCGGCAGATGACGCAGACGACGTACTGGTACATGCACACCGATCAGTGGCGCTATGACCAGTTCGGGGCCGATATGCTCTCGGCGCGGGCCGGACACGGAAAGTTCACAGGGATGTCGACCGCCGATGCCGTCGCTCAATCCGCGCGTCTGGGCTGGCAGCCGTACTATCCGACCTTCGACGACAATCCCCTCGACATCGCCGAGGCGGCCAACCAGGCGGGCAAGACCAGTGCCGAGCACATCGTCGACGAGCTCAAGGCCGGAAGGCTTCGCTTCGCCGTCGAGGACCCGGATGCGCGGAACAACTATCCGCGCATCTGGTCGATGTGGCGGGCGAACACATTGGGTTCCTCCGCCAAGGGCGACCAGTACTTCCTCAAGCACCTGCTCGGTGTCGACAATTCGGTCTCCGCCGAGGAGACGCCTGAGAATCTGCGACCGCGCGACGTCGACTGGCGCGAGGATGCTCCCCAGGGCAAAATCGACCTGCTCCTGACCCTGGATTTCAGGATGACCACGACGACGCTGCATTCGGACGTCGTATTGCCGGCGGCCACCTGGTACGAGAAGCACGACCTGTCGACGACGGACATGCATCCCTTCGTCAACACGTTCAACCCGGCGATCTCCACACCGTGGCAGTCACGCAACGATTGGGAGACCTGGGCGACGATCGCCGAGAAGTTCTCCGAGCTCGCCCGCACTCACCTGGGCACGCGAACGGATGTCGTGGCCCAACCGCTCCAGCACGACAGCCCGGACGCCCTGAACACCCCGCACGGACGGGTCAAGGACTGGAAGTTCGGCGAATGCGAACCGGTGCCGGGCAAGACGATGCCCAAACTCGTCGAGGTCGAACGCGACTACACCGCCATCCACGACAAGTACACCTCGATCGGTCCGCTGCTCGAGTCCCAGGGGATGAACGCCCGCGGCATCCGCTATGACGTCGATCATCACGTCGAACGGCTGCGTCGGCTCAACGGAGTCGCGAGCAAAGGTGCGGGCAAGGGCCAGCCGCGACTGGACACCGACCGGCGCGCCGCCGACTACATCCTCGGTCTGTCCGGCACGACGAACGGGCTGATGGCCACCGAGGGCTTCACCACCCTCGAGCGGCGCACCGGGCAGAAGCTGGCAGATCTCTCCGCCGAGCACGAGGGCAAACAGGTCTCCTTCGAGGATGCGAAGGCTGCCCCCGTGCCGGTGATCACCTCCCCGGAGTGGTCGGGCTCCGAGTCCGGCGGACGCCGCTACTCGCCCTTCACAATCAATGTGGAGCGGCTCAAACCCTGGCACACACTGACCGGACGCTATCAGTTCTACGTCGACCATGACTGGTTCATGGAGATGGGGGACGCACTGCCGACGTTCCGCCCGCCCCTGGACATGAATGCTCTGTTCGGCGAACCGCAGATCGGCGACTCGGACGGCACCGCGATCGCGGTGCGCTACCTGACCCCGCACAACAAATGGGCGATCCACTCGATGTATCAGGAGAACTTCTTCATGATGAGCCTCGGCCGCGGCGGGCAGACGATCTGGATGAGCGTCGAGGACGCCGAGGCGGTCGGCATCGCCGACAACGACTGGATCGAGGCGATCAACCGCAACGGCGTCGTAGCCGCCCGCGCCGTCGTGTCCCATCGGATGCCGCAGGGGACGGCGTTCATGCACCACGCGCAGGAGCGAACGGTCAATGTTCCGCTCACTGAGACGACCGGACAGCGCGGAGGCATCCACAACTCCCTGACACGGATCATGATCAAGCCGACTCACCTCGTGGGTGGGTACGGCCAGCTGTCGTTCGCCTTCAACTACTACGGGCCCACAGGCAATCAGCGCGACGAGGTGACCGTGATCCGGCGTCGCAGCAACCAGAACGTGGAGTACTGAGCAGCCGTGGCCCACACAGACGATCAGCACCAGACACCGACTCGGGGACAGGAGGCACACTGATGAGAATCATGGCGCAGATGGCGATGGTGATGAACCTCGACAAATGCATCGGCTGCCACACATGCTCGGTCACGTGCAAACAGGCGTGGACGAACCGCAAGGGCACCGAATACGTGTGGTTCAACAATGTCGAGACCCGGCCCGGGCAGGGCTACCCGCGCGGCTACGAGGATCAGGAGAAGTGGCAGGGCGGCTGGGCGCTGAGCAGGAACGGCCGGCTCAAGCTCAAGGCCGGCGGCAAGCTGAAGAAGCTCGCGTCCATCTTCTCGAATCCGAAGCTGCCGGGCATCGAGGACTACTACGAGCCGTGGAGTTACGAATACGACAACCTGCTCTCGGCTCCGGAGCAGAAGCACATTCCCACGGCGCCGCCGAAGTCCCTGCTCACCGGCGAGCGGATGGACATCAAGTGGTCGGGCAACTGGGATGACGACCTCGGCGGGACGTATGCCAAGGCCGATCTCGATCCGATGCTCAAGTCGATCGGCGACAAGGTCAAACTCGAGTTCGAAGAGACCTTCATGTTCTACCTGCCGCGCATCTGCGAACACTGCCTCAACCCCTCCTGCGTCGCCTCCTGCCCATCTGGTGCGATCTACAAACGCGAGGAGGACGGGATCGTGCTCGTCGACCAGGACTCCTGCCGTGGCTGGCGGATGTGCATCTCCGGATGCCCGTACAAGAAGATCTACTTCAATCACCGCACCGGCAAGGCCGAGAAATGTACGTTCTGCTATCCGCGCATCGAAAACGGTGAGCCGACTGTCTGTGCGGAGACCTGTGTGGGTCGCCTGCGTTATATCGGGCTGGTCTTCTATGACGCCGATAAAGTCACCGAGGCGGCGTCGGTCCCCGATGAGAAGGACCTCTTCGCCGCGCAGAAGGACCTCATCCTCGACCCACATGATCCGGATGTCATGGATGCCGCCGAGCGGGCAGGCATTCCGCACGACTGGATCATGGCCGCCCAGCGGTCCCCGGTGTACAAGCTCATCAAGGAATACGACCTCGCGCTGCCGCTTCATCCGGAGTACAGGACGATGCCGATGGTCTGGTACATCCCGCCGCTGTCGCCGGTCGTCGACGTCGTCAAGGACACCGGCTACGACGCGGAGAACGCCGTCAACCTCTTCGCCGCGATCGATGAGCTGCGCATCCCCATCGAATACCTCGCGAACCTGTTCACCGCCGGGGATACGGATGTCGTCGCCGATGTGCTCCGCCGAATGGCAGCGATGCGGGCATTCATGCGCGATATCAATATGGGCATCGAGCCCGATGTGCGCATACCCCATGCCGTGGGGATGACTCCGGAGTCGATGGAGGAGATGTACCGACTGCTGGCGATCGCGAAGTACGACGAACGTTATGTCATCCCCGCCGGCCACTCCGAGCAGGCCCACAGTCTCGAAGGCATCGGCACGGACTGCCCGCTCAATGCCGACGGCGGACCGGGCATGAACGAGATGCCCGATGTCGCCTCCAGAGGATTTGCGGGCACCTCTGGGATGTCGGACCCGCTGGCCGAACGCAGCGCAGAGGACGAGGGAGAACGCTCGCATCTGCGTGGTCGGCTCAACTTGCTCAACTGGGACGGGAAGGGGCGTCCGACCGGCCTGTTCCCGACCGTCGACGGACCGGCAGGGGCCTGACGATGTACCGACCTCTGAAGTTCCTGTCCAAATGGACGAAACGCGCCGCCGACCATGCCGAGTCGGGCGGACAGACTGCCCCGGGAATCGACGATTCGGCATTGCATGCCGTCTTCGCGGCGGCATCCTGGCTCATCGACTACCCCGGTGACGATCTGCTCGAACGGCTGCCTCAGATCTCTGCGCTGCTCGACCAGGCGGGAGTCCCCGATCATCTCAAGGACGATCTGGACGAGACGATCGGCCACCTCGGTGCCGGTGATCCCATCGGACTGCGCGCCGACTATGTCGAAACCTTCGATACCAGGCGGCGCGGTTGTCTGTTCCTTACCTATTTCTCGAACGGCGACACGCGCAAGCGCGGGCAGGCGCTGTTGGAGATCAAGGAGATCTACCGGGCGGCAGGGCTCGACATGGACGAATCACAGCTGCCTGACCATCTCACCTATGTGCTCGAGTTCGCCGCCGGGCACGATCTTCGCGCCGGGGTGCGGATCCTGCTGTCCAACCGGGCCGGGATCGAACTGCTGCGTCTCCACCTCGACGAGATCGGCTCGCCCTGGGCCGGAACCATCCGCGCGGTCTGCGGCACCCTGCCCGCCCTCGACGGAGACGACATCCATGCCGTCGAACGGCTCGCTGCCGAAGGACCGGCCACGGAGACGGTGGGACTCGACGGACTCGGAGGATACGGCGATCTTCCGCCGAGCGCGGCCGAGACCACCGCGGCGATGACGGCGGCTGCCTCGGTGTCGTCTGGGGCGGCTGCGGGACCGTGTTCGGCCGGTGGCAAACAGACATTCATCCCGCTGACGGACGTGACAGGAGAGCGATCATGAACTCACCGACGGTGCTCGAGACGTTCCTGTGGGTGATCATCCCCTACATGGCGTTGGCCGTGTTCATCCTCGGTCATATCTGGCGGTTCCGACGTGACCGCTTCGGTTGGACGACGCGGTCGTCGCAGATCTACGAGTCGAAGCTCCTGCGCATCGGTTCCCCGCTGTTCCACTACGGAATCATCTTCGTCTTCCTCGGCCACGTCGTCGGCCTGGTGATTCCGAAGTCGTGGACTGCGGCGGTGGGCATCACCGATCACATGTATCACTTCATGGCGATCACGATCGGGCTCGGCGCAGCTGCGGCCACGGTCGGCGGGCTGGTCCTGCTCATCTACCGTCGCAGAACGAACAATCGGGTGTTCGGTGCGACCACCCGGCTCGACAAACTCATGTATCTCATGCTCTCGGTCGTCATCCTCGCCGGGGTCTATTCGACGATCTTCGACTCGGCACTCGGCGGGTACGACTACCGGGAGGGCGTGTCCGTATGGTTCCGACAGTTCTGGGCATTCCAACCCGATATCGCCCTCATGTCGACCGCCCCGATCGGATTCCAAGTGCACGTGCTCGCAGCGATCCTCATCTTCGCGCTGTGGCCCTTCACCCGACTCGTCCACGTCTTCGCCGCACCACTGGGATACCTGACCAGGCCGTACATCATCTATCGGTCGAAGGACAGGCAACGTCAGCCCCAGCGTCGCGGCTGGGAGACCATCGACTACTGAGACAGGCGAAAGGGGGACGGACGGTCAATCGAGACTGACGGTCATCGCGGGCGGTCGCCTTCGCCTTTTTCGCCATCGGCCCTTTCGGTATCGGCCCCTTCCGCATCGGACGCTTCGGCTTCAGTGCCTTCTGTTTCAGCGCTTTCGGCATCGAGCGGATTCGGGCATCGGTGTTCGCGAAGCAGGATCTGGCAACGGGTCTCTTCGACATAGGGCTGCAGGCGGTCGAGTTCGAGCGGTCCCGGCACCTGGCTGAGGAGGTCTCTGACGATCTTCGCGTGAATACCGCAGGCGATCGCGCGCTCCTCGCCGACCATCCGATAGTGCGGGCACGGTGCCAGCGAGATCCGCAGGTCCTCTGAATCGGGCTCGGGCTCCATTCCCGAATCGTCGAGATGTTCGTAGAGCAGATCGAATTGGGCACCTGCTTCGTCGCCCAGTTCGTCGAGCTCCGCCGGCCTCAGTTCGGCTCCGGGCGCGAGGAGGCAGAGCACTTCGTGGTGTTCGCGAGCGCGAGCGATGCGTTCGGCTGCGGCCGCGTTCGACTCCGGATCGTCGACCGGATGGTAGACCATCGGCGGCCGCCCCCGCTCCCCTGTCGATTCGGACTGCAGGTAGACGAATCCTTCGTCGATGAGCACTCGCAGGTGGTCACGGGCGGTGTTGATGTGCAGACCGGCCTCTTCGGCGAGCTCTTTGAGTCGGCTGCCCGGGTGGTTCTGCACAGCGCCCAGCAGCAGGACTCGGCTGACCTCGGCCAGTCCTCGAAAATCGTTCACTCTTCGCGGCATGTCAACACATCCTTGCGACTGCCTCAGTGGGGAACTGCTCGGAGACTATCTCCACCCCCATTCTACAACTTATAGAATTTGGTTTCGCGGGACCTCGGGCAACGAAATCCGCAGCCCATCCTCGTCGAATCGGCGCTACTCTGGGCAGGAACACACCCATATCGCGCACGCACCGCCGAGTGCCCGGAGGAAGATCATGTCGAAGTTCGATGTCGTCGAAGCGTCCATCGCCGATCTGCGAGCCTCCCTCGAGGACGGCCGTACCACCTCGGTCGAGCTCGTCGAGGCCTATCAGGACCGGATCGCGGCCTTCGACGGCCCCGACACCGTTACGAAGCTCAACTCCGTGATCGTGAAGAATCCGCAAGCGCTGACCGAGGCGGCCGCCTCCGACGAACGGCGCGCAGCAGGTGAGACGTTCGGCCCCCTTGACGGGATTCCGTACACCGCGAAGGACAGCTACATGGTCGCAGGCCTCACGGTGGCCTCCGGGTCGCCGGCCTTCGCCGACCTCATCGCGCAGAAGGACGCGTTCACGATCGAGAGGCTGCGTGCCGGCGGTGCCATCTGCCTGGGGCTGACGAACATGCCGCCGATGGCCAACGGCGGAATGCAGCGCGGACTCTACGGTCGCGCCGAGAGTCCGTACAACGCTGACTGGCTGACCAGCGCTTTCGCTTCCGGTTCCTCGAACGGCTCGGGCACAGCCACCTCGGCGAGCTTCGGGGCTTTCGGGCTCGGTGAGGAGACGTGGTCATCGGGTCGCGCTCCGGCCTCGCACAATGCGCTCATCGCCTACACGCCTTCGCGTGGGGCCATCAGCGTGCGCGGAAACTGGCCGCTCGTGCCGACCATGGACGTCGTCGTTCCGCACACCCGTTCCATGGCCGACCTCGCTGAGGTCCTCGACGTCATCGTCGCCGATGACGAGCAGACTCGCGGGGACTTCTGGCGCGTCCAGCCGTGGGTGGAGATCCCGAAGTCGAGCATGGTGCGTCCGGACTCCTATGCTGCGCTGCTGCCGGAATCGGTCGCGGTGGCACAGACAGTATTGGCCGGCAAACGGCTCGGGGTGCCGCGGATGTACATCAACGCCGATCCTGAGGCCGGGACGAACCCGGACGGCGGGATCGGCGGGCCTACCGGACAACGAGTCGAGACGCGCGCCTCGGTGATGGAGGCCTGGCAGGCAGCGCGAGCCGATCTCGAATCGGCCGGCGCCGAGGTGGTCGAGACCGACTTCCCGGTCGTGAGCAACTACGAAGGCGACCGGCCCGGTGCCCCGACGATCGCGACGCGCGGGTTCGTCACCGCCGACTACCTCGATCGGGAGATCAACGACCTCTCGTCGTGGGGGTGGGACGATTTCCTCGCCGCGAACGGCGACCCGAACCTTTCCACCCTCGCCGAGGTGGACGGAGCCCTGATCTTCCCCCATCCTCCCGGTGCACTGCCAGACCGCTACGTCGGCTTCGATGATGACATCACGACCTACCCGGAGCAGGTGCGGACGAACCGGTACGCCGCGGTCACGGAGATCCCCGAGCTCGCATCCGGTCTGCGCGGGCTCGAGGAGACCCGCCGGGTCGACCTCGAGGAGTGGATGGATGAGCACGGCCTCGATGCGGTGGTCTTCCCGGCGATGGCCGATGTGGGACCGGCGGACATGGACGTCGACGAAGCGTCGGCGGACCTGGGATGGCGCAACGGCACGTGGGTGGCCAACGGCAACCTCGTGCCCCGACATCTGGGCATTCCCTCGGTGACGGTGCCGATGGGGACCATGTCCGATACCGGGATTCCCGTGGGTCTGACGATCGCCGGACGCGGTTGGGACGATGCTGCGCTCATCGAGATCGCAGCGGCGTTCGAGGCGACGGGCGACCGTCGCCAAGCGCCGCCGCGGACTCCGCGGCTGTAGAATCTCATCTCCCGGAGGCGAGATCGCGTTTTCGCCTGGAGGCGTCGCGCAGCTGCATCCATCCGGCGAGGATGAACCAGATGAGGAACGGGTAGGACGCGGCTCTCTCGACGATGCCGACGGGCAGGTTCCAGGTCTCGGGAGCGGCCAGGAACAGTGCTCCGGCGAGACCGAAAACGCCCAGTCCGAGAGTGAGCCCGCCGAATTCGACGGGACCGATCCAACGTTTCTCGGTCCACCGGATCAAGGCAATGCCTGCGGAGAGCAGACCGAGATTCTGGATTGCGGATCCGCCGATTCCGAAGACGGCGTGCAGCCTCGGATCGATATCGGCGGGGACCATCCCGGTTCCGGCCAACAGCATTCCGCCGGCGGCGAGCAGGAAGGACCCGCACCTGCCCCAACGACTCGGGGCGATCCAGTCGTGCCAGATGAAGGCGATGATCGCGAGCATCGATCCGGCGATGATGGAGACGCCGTTGACGAAGGGATGGGCAGGTGAGCAGACCTCGATCGGGGTTTCCGCGTCTCCCCAATCCCCGCATCCGGTCATTCCCAGGTGGCTGATGGGCTGCTGGGCGAAAGAGTAGCCGCCTTCGGACAGCAAAGCTGCGGGAATCTCGATGAGGATCGTGGCGATGGCGGCGAGCACGGCGAGAAGTGCCCACACCCGCTCGGGTTTGGGCGAAACGCGGATGGTGCCCGAACCGGCCACCTGTGCTCCTCCGTACGGCGACATCGGATGGTGGTCACGCTATCACTGCGCCCGCCTGAAACCTTCTGGTGAACCGGTCCGACCCCTGGCGTGTCGAGGCACAACAGTGGAAAAGTATTGACCATGGTCGACTACACGATTCTCGCCGAACGCGCTTTCACCCTCTTGCAGGGACATCACCAGGACGAACCCCTCGTGCTGCCGACCATCTGGGATGCCTGGTCGGCTCGCGCGATGGTCGACGTCGGTTTCAATGCGCTGAGCATCGGATCCCATCCGCTCGCCGATTCGCTCGGCCACGGCGACGGTGAGCAGATGACGCTCGAGCAGGCTCTCGAGGGAATCTCCCGGATCACCTCGGCGGTGGATGTTCCTGTCACCGCGGATCTCGAATCCGGGTACGACACCCCCGCCCCCGAACTCATCGCCGGTCTCCTCGATGCCGGAGCCGTCGGTGTGAACATCGAGGACACGGTCCACAGTCGCGGCAGCATGCGCAGTCCCGAAGAGCACGCCGAATACATCTGGAGCCTGCGCCAAGCCGCGGAAGCGCAGCGGGTCCATGTGGTCATCAATGCCCGCACCGATGTGTTCAAGTATCCGGGCGACTTCGACGACCCCACCGCCGAGGTGGTCCGCCGCCTTCGTCTGTGCACGGAAGCCGGCGCGGACTCCGTCTATCCCGTCCGGCTGCCCGATGTGGGCACGCTCACGTCGATCCTCGCGCAGATCACTCTGCCGCTCAATGTCACCGCGCACCCGATCAAGGGCGCGGTGCCCGAAGAACTCGACCTCTCTCAGCTCGCTGAACTCGGGGTCGGGCGCGTGACCTTCGGTCCGCTTCTGCAGGCGGCGCTGACCGACTGCTTCGCGGATTTCACGCGCGCTTGGCGGTAGGGTCATCCCCCTGCCGTCGGCATCATTCACTGCAACTCACCTCCACCCATCACACGAGGAGACGCAATGCCTGCCAACCCCCGCGAAGGCCAGCCGATCTGGATCGACTATGTCTGCCAGGACTTCGAGGCCGCCCAGAACTTCTACACTCAGCTCTTCGGCTGGGAATTCACCGACATGGGTGAGGACTTCGGCCACTACAACATGATCACGAAGGACGGAGGCAACGTCGGCGGCGCCATGCGAGCCATGAACATGGACGGCACCCCTAGTCCGGAGATGCCCACAGCCTGGTCGACCTACCTGCACACTGGCGACATCGCCGGAACCTATCAGGCTGCGCTGGGCGCCGGAGCGGCCGAAGTCGTCGGCCCCATGCCCGTCGGCCCGCTCGGTCAGATGGCTGTCGTCGTCGATCCGACGGGATCACCCATCGGCATGTGGCAGCCCGGTGAGTTCTCCGGCTTCGATACTCCGCTCACTCCGGGAACTCCCGTGTGGTTCGAACTCATGACGACGAACTATCAGGCGGCCAATGATTTCTATGCCAAGGTCTTCTCATTCGACATCACCCCGATGGAGGGCTTCCCGTACTCGACACACGGCGACGGCGACGAGGCTGTGGCCGGAATCTGTGATGCCAGTCAGTGGGCACAGAACTCCTACTGGCGCACCTACTTCAACGTCGAAGACGCCGATGCCTCTGCCGCGAAGGTGACCGAGCTCGGCGGCACAGTGCTCGCCGGTCCCGAAGACTCCCCGTACGGTCGCATCGTCACGGTCACCGACCCGGAGGGTGCGACGTTCCAGCTGCAGCAGAATCTGTGACCATTACCGAGGCGGCCCGGCTCAGTTGCGCACGGTCGCAGTCCGTCCGTCGCTGAACCGACCGTGACTGACACCGATCGTGTCGCACCGCTGTGGCGGCGATCTCCTCAAGCCGCAAGCTGAGGAGTCGTCGCCGCAGCGATTTTCGACGTCGCGCCCAGCCACCTCAGGCCCGCAGAGCGAGCGCGAACGGCAGCACCGAGGTGGCTCCCGCCTTGCGCAGCAATCGTGCACACACCGTCATCGTCCACCGCGAGACGACCTCGTCGTCGACGAGCAGCACGGAATTCCCGGCCACTGCCTCCTCGACTTCCGGAGGAACAACGAACGCCTCGTAGAGGTCTCTGACGCGGAAGGCACTGTTGACATCGGGGGTGCCGTGGTCGCCGACCTGCAGCAGTTCGCCACCGTCGATGAGACGGCCGGCCGCCGCAAGGTTCGCGGCCAGAGACCGCACCGTCACGGGACGGCGGTTGCTCGGGATCGATACGACCACCTCGGGCCGAGTTTTCCAATCCCACTGCGCCAGGACTTCGAGGCACCACTTGCCGATCTGACCGGGCACCTCGGCGTCGGGAGCATCCGGAGCAAGGAACGCCCGGAGGGTCTGCCCCTGCCCGAGGTCGGACAGCCGCGCGATCGCGCGCCCCTCCTCGGCGAGTTCCTCGGCCGGGATCCGGCCCTTGAGCGGGACGCCGATATTGGCCAGCCCGCTGGGCCAGGTGCTGCGCGGCTCGATGGGCAGGCCGATCTTGTGCAGGTTTCCGGCCGCTGCCTGACGCTGTTCGTCAGAGATCTCGGCGGAGAACCACACTCCCGCGCAGTTGTCGCAGCGACCGCAGGGCTGCGGATCGGGATCGTCGAGCTGACGGATGAGGAACTCCATCCGGCACTGCCCGGTCGCCTCATAGTCGAGCATGGCCTGGGCCTCTTCGGCTCGGACGGCCGCCACTTTCTCATAGCGTTCCCGGTCATACGTCCACCCCAACCTGGTCGAGACGTACCCGCCCTTGACCTTCGTCACGGCGTCTTCGACCTCGAGGGTCTTGAGCAGCAGGTTGAGTCGGGAGCGTTTGGTTCCGACCAAGGTCTCCAAGCGAGCCACGGACAGGGGTCCGTCCGCCTCAGCGAGGGCTGCGAGCACGGCATTCGCGTCATCCTGGTTCGGCATCGACGCGGTCGCGAAGTACTCCCAGATCTGCTCATCTTCCGCGCCCGGCAGCAGGAGCACGTCGGCGGAGTCCGTGGCGCGGCCGGCGCGACCGACCTGCTGGTAGTAGGCCACGGCCGAGGAGGGCGCGCCGATGTGGATGACGAATCCGAGGTCGGGCTTGTCGAATCCCATGCCCAGCGCCGAGGTGGCCACCAGTGCCTTGAGGCGGTTGTCCTTGAGCTGCTGTTCGAGTTCGGCGCGCTCTTCTGCATCGGTCCGGCCCGTATAGGCGCGGACCTCGTGGCCTTGTTCGCGCAGCATTCGGGTGATGTCCTCGGCGGCAGAGACGGTGAGCGTGTAGACGATGCCGGACCCGGTGAAGTCGTTCAGGTGCGAGGCCAGCCAGGCGATGCGGGCACTGGCGTCGAGCCCGCTGAGGACTCCGAGACGCAGGGAATCGCGGGCGAGTTCGCCGCGGACGACGGTGGTGTCATCGCCGAGCTGTTCGGCAACGTCGGCGACGACGCGGGAGTTTGCGGTTGCCGTCGTCGCGAGCACCGGGGTATCGCGAGGCAGTTCGGACAGGATCCTGCCGATGCGGCGGTAGTCGGGGCGGAAATCGTGGCCCCAATCGGAGATGCAGTGGGCTTCGTCGACGACGATGAGGCCGAGGAAGGCCAGCAGCTGCGGCAGCACTTCGTCGCGGAACTGCGGATTGTTCAGCCGCTCCGGGGAGACGAGGAGGACGTCGAGGCTGCCGGCTTTGAGGTCCTCGAGCACGGAGTCCCATTCGGTGACGTTCGATGAGTTGAGGCTGGCGGCGCGGACCCCGGCGCGTTCGGCTGCGGAGATCTGGTCGCGCATGAGCGCCAGCAGCGGGGAGATGATGAGGCTCGGCCCGGTGCCCGAGGCCCGGAGCATACGGGTGGCGACGAAGTACACGGCCGACTTGCCCCAGCCGGTGCGCTGGACGACGAGGACGCGTTTCTTGCCCTGCACGAGGTCGCGGATGGACTCGAGCTGGCCATCGCGGAACCGCGCGGTCGGGTTCGCGGTGAGCTCGGCGAGGATGCGCTGCGCCTCGATCGCGAAGTCGTCAGGCGTGCCGGAAGAGCCGGCAGCGGGTGGGGATGTCGGGGTGGATTCCGTCATGGGGTCAGTCTAGGTGGAGGCACTGACATCGCGGGCCGCTCCCCGCGCCGCATCACAATGTGGTCAGCACATCGAGACGGGGCTCGGTCAGGACCGCCTTGGGCTCAGCGCAGTGCGTATTCGACGCCCAGGGTGGCGAGCACACCGAAGAGGATGCCCCAGAGGATGATCGAGATGATCTGCCAGATGGCCACGACATTGCGATTCGCACCGAATCCGACCATTGCCGATGAGGTGATCTGCGAGGGCAGGAGAGTCTGGCCCAGCAACGAGACTCCCGGCACGCCGAATCTGTCGAACATGCGCTTGAGCCGCTGACGCTTCGGCTTCTCCTCGACCTCTTTGTTCTTCGTCGCCCTGTCCCTGATCGCACCGGCTCCGTAGACGAAGGCGAGCATTGAAATGACGTTGCCGATGACGGCCACCAGTATTGCGACGACGGGATGCAAGCCGATTGCCACGCCGATCACGGAGCCGAAGTACGACTCGACGAAGGGAATGGCTGAGACGAGCAGAACGCCCGCCCACTGCAGCCAGTCGGGGAAACTTCCGGCGAATTCCTGCAGACTGTCGATCATGAGGGCTCTCTCTTCTTCCGTTGGGGTCCTCTGGTCGGGTCAGCACACTGTTCCTGCCGCGCCTCTTCACGCTTTAGTACACCGTACTAGTACAATGTACTATACACTGAGGCAAAGCACCGATGTCAATGACGCAAGGAGCTCGGTTGTCGAAGCGAGACGACATCATCACCGCGGCCATCCGACTGGCGGAACGGTCGGGGCCCGGCGAGGCGAACCTCAGCGTGCGCGCTGTGGCCAAGGAAGCAGGGGTCGGACCGTCGACGCTGCGCCACTACTTCCCCACCCAGGCAGACCTCCACGAGGCGGTCGCGCTGCGTTCCATCGACACCGTCGTCAAGGATTTCTCCATCGACGATGCGGCCCGCGCCCCAGCCGACCGGCTCTATGAGTGCTGTGCCCAGTTTCTGCCGACTCATGAGCATCGGGACGTGCAGCTCGAAACCTGGTTCTCCATGCACCTGCACGCTCTCGGCGCCGAGAAGCGGGCCGTGTCCCGTCGACTCCTCGAACATGGCCACCGGGTCACTTATGACAGCCTGCATCGGTGGCTGAATCTGCTCGCCGAGGAGGGACACATCGACCCCGCCGAGGTGGAGCCAACCGCCACAACGCTATTCACCACCATCGACGGCATCGCGCTGCATTCGATCATCTCGCCCGAGACCATGACGGTCGACGCTGCACATGAACAGGTCAAATGGACGATCGACAAGCTCCTCAGCTCCTGAGCGGCCCAGCAGAGACTCACCGCACGCCGGCCTCACCCACTCACCGCATATCGGCGGCCGCGCGGCGCAGCGCCTCGGTCAGTCGCGAGAGTTTGTCCGATGCCAGAGTCCAGTGGTGCCAGTACAGCGGGACGTCGATATGCGGCTCGGTGCCGATCTCGACGAGGTCGGCGTCGAGTTCGTCGAGCTGCATGACCGGCACCATCCCCCAACCGAGGCCCGCCTCCACTGAGGCCGCGAACTCCGCCGACCCCGGTACGACCGACATCGGCGGCCGACCGTCGACTCCGCAGCGGCGGAGGAACTCGAACTGCAGGTCGTCGTCCTTCCCGAAGTTCACCATCGGCAGCCTCGTCAGGTCCGCCTCGGTGCCGGTGGAATGCCGATCGATCAGGGAGCGTTCGGCCACGGCGGTGTAGCGCATCGCCCCGAGCTCGGCGACCGTCGTCCCGTATCCGCCGGTCGACGTCGAGGTGATCGTGCCGAGCACCTCTCCCGATGCCAAGAGCGGCAGCGCTTTGTCCTGGTCGACCATCTCGATGCGGAGGACGACATCGTCCCAGCCGGCCGCCTCGGCGAATATCGGGCGAAACCACGTCGCCATCGAATCGGCATTCACCCCCACCCGGAGCACCGTGGGCTCACGACCCCGGTCGCCGGATCCGCCCGCTCCGAGGGAGTCGGCGTCGATGCCGTGCAGCCGGTCGAGCGCCTCGGACTCGAGCAGCTCGACCTGCCTGGCGTAGCGGAGGATCGCCTGCCCCGCCTCGGTGACGGTGATCGGATTCGTTCGGCGGATGAGGACCTGCCCGAGGCGGGACTCGAGTGTGCGGATGCGCTGACTCGCCGCCGAGGCAGTGATGCCGAGGACGAAGGCCGCCCCCTCGACGGTGCCTTCGTCGACAGCGGCGGCGAGCGCTTTGACGTGATCGATGTTCATGAAGCGATTGTGCATCACATGCATATTCTGTTGTTTTTCTTCTGAACATTCGGTCTCTACTGTTGGGTCCGTGCTCACTCATCTCGTCACCGGACTCCTCACCGGCTGGTCGCTCATCATCGCCGTCGGCCCGCAGAACGCGCTCCTGCTGCGGCAGGGGATTCGGCGCGAGCACCTCGGCGTCGTCGTCACCATCTGCATCGTCGCCGACGTGCTGCTCATCGCGGCGGGCACGGTGGGGATCGGGGCGATCGTGCTGTTGGCGCCGTGGGCGCTCGAAGTCCTGCGCTGGCTGGGCGTGGCCTACCTGCTGTGGTTCGCGTGGACGAGCCTGAAATCGGCGCGCGAGGCCACCGGGCTGAAGGCGGACACTCATCAGCGGACCCTCAAATCCGTCATCCTCACCACTCTGGCGCTGACGTTCCTCAATCCGGGCGTCTACATCGACACCGTCGTCATGCTCGGCAACCTCGCGAACCAGCAGGGTCCGGGCGGAGTCTGGCCGTTCACGTTCGGGGCCATGCTCGGCTCGATCAGCTGGTTCCTCGTCATCGGCTACGGCGCCCGTGGGCTCTCCCGTTACTTGGGGCGGCCGCGAGTCTGGCAGGTCCTCGACGTCATCATCGCCGTCGTGCTCGTGCTGCTGGCCGCGCGGCTGGCGCTGGGGTAGCAGGGAAGTCGCCGCGGTGGGAGCTGGGGCTCGGGTCGGCATGCAGACGGAGGCTCCGCGGTCGTGTCGGAGCCGAGCGATACCGTCGCAGGCATGGATCCCCGCGTCGACCTGCCACTGCGTTCTGTGGCCGAGCATGCCCTGTCCCCTCCGGAGCTGAGCCCTTGGCTGCGTGATCTGCCGGCCGTTCGCGACGTACTGTCCGGCTTCGAATTCGATCGGACGACCGTCTTCGTCGGCGAGAACGGCTCAGGCAAGTCGACCATCATCGAGGCCATCGCCACGGCTCTTGACCTCCCGCACGGCGGCGGCTCAGATTGGGAGGTGCGCGATCACGTCGAGGCGCCCCCCGAGCTGAGTGAACACCTGCAGATCGTGCGCGGAGCGACGACGAATCGCAGCGGATTCTTCCTTCGCGCCGAAACGATGCACGAGAACATGGCCTATCTCATGGGCGTCGGCTCGATGCGCGGCCATCATTATGCCCGGCGATCGCACGGCGAGATGTTCGTCGACATGCTCACGGGCCGTTTCATGGAGCTGGGATTGTGGATCCTCGACGAGCCGGAGAGCGCGCTGTCGTTCACGGCCTCGCTGACTCTTCTGCAGCTCATCCGCGAACGCCAGCGGAAGGGCCTGCAGACCGTCATGGCCACCCACTCCCCCATCCTCGCCCGGGCCGACAACGCAAAGATCTTCGAGGTTGGCGAGTGGGGCTTGCGCGAATCCGCGTGGGAGGACCTCGACATGGTCGATCACTGGCGCCGTTTCCTCCACGACCCGCAGCGATACCTGCGCTACCTCGACGACTGAGCCGCCGCCTACGCCCGCAACGCCAGAGGCGACCCACTCCTTACTCTGCTGACACGCGCAGTCTGCACCCGGGAGACCCCCAAACACCTCGGCGATGGTTGCTTGATCACCTCCCAACTGGATTTCGCTGGATTGTTTGGTCGATCCACGTTGTTTCGCCCAGCGAAAACACCGTGGATCGACCAAACAATGCGCCGACAGTGTCTGGCACCCGCAACGGGCCACGCTCGCGCTGCCACGCCCGCGCTGCGATCAGGCCTGTCGTCCGTAGCAGCCCTGTGCCCTGCAACAACTCTGCAGCCCGCACCCCAAGGCACGACCCTGCAACCGGCCGGGCCTACAGGCTCAGGCTCGGGTGCAGCTGAGTGAGCGTGACCATACGCTTGCGACTGCAGACCACGGTTGTGGCGACCAGGGAGAGCGCGGTCATCAGCAGCAGGACCACGGCCGCCTGGGCTGCGATGAACATGTCACCACCGGCAACGAGTGTGCGCAGACCGCTGACCGCGTGCGTCATCGGCAGGAACGGCGAGATGATCTGGAAGATCTTCGGTGCCGTCTCCACCGGATAGGTCCCGCCCGCCGAAGCGATCTGCAGCATCAGCAGGACCAGAGCGACGAGTCTGCCGACACCGCCCAAGGCCGCGACACACAACTGGTGCACGGAGTGGAAACACGCCGCCGCGAGCATCGAGAACAGCAGCGTCCACAGCCACGCTCCGGCCGAGAAGTCCAAGGTGAATGCGAGGATCGCGTAGAGGACTGCGACTTGAGCGATACCGAAGAGTAGCCCGGGAACGTAGCCGGCCCAGGCGATGCGCGACGAAGTCGCCGATGAGAACAGCGCCCGATATGGAATGGCGTTGATGACCATATAGGTGATCATTCCGCCGATCCACAGAGCCAAGGAGACGAAGAACGCGGACAGTCCCTCGCCGTAGGCGTCGACCGCGTTGTCCTTGACCTTGTCTGCATCGACGGGAACAGCCACGACATCCGAACGGTTCTCCCGGTCCTTCTTGTCATAGGTCGGGATCTGCTCGAGTCCCTTCTGCAGACCATCGGCGAGTTCGCCGGAGCCGTCATCGAGTTTGTCCGCGCCCTTGTCGAGTTCGGTCGACCCGTCAACGAGCTGTTCCGAACCGTCCTTGAGATCACCGGCTCCGTCCTTAGCCTTCGCCGTGCCGTCCTTGAGCTGGACGGCACCGTCATGGAGGTCACCGGCTCCCTTGGCGAGCTTTCCCGCACCTGCGTCGAGCTTGATCAGCCCGGAGTGGAGGTCGTCGGCACCGGTCGCGACCTTCTGCGCTCCGTCGTCGAGCTGACCGATCTTCTTATCGGCCGTGCGGATCTTGTCCATCACCCCGTCGACCGCGTCGGTCAGCTTGTCCTCGAGGCTCTTGGCTTCTTCCTTGGCATCCGAGGCGCGCTTGTGCGCGGAATCGAGGTCCTCGCCGAGGCTGTCGGCATCCTCGGCGAGTTTCTGCACGTTCGGGTCGTCCGGATAGTCCTCCTGCAGCTGCTTGATCCGCTCGTCCATGTCCCCGCGCACGGTGGTCCGGGCATCGTCGAAGTCACCCTCGGCGCGCTCGAGCTTCGGCCGCGCCCCGTCGACGACGTCATCAGCCTTGCGTTTGACGTCCTCGGCCTTCTTCGTGGCTTCATCGGCGGTATCACGCAGCTCGGAGGTGCCGTCGGCGACCTGCCCGGCACCGTCGGCGAGTTTCTTCGAGCCGTTCTTCGCCTCGGTGGTGGATTTCGCCAGGGTATCGGCTCCGTCGGCGAGGTCGCCGCTGCCTTTCTTCAGCTCTCCCGCACCGTCGTCGAGGTCGATGAGTCCTGTCTGCAGCGTTCCGATTCCTTTGTCGAGCTTCGTCGTCCCGTCCACGAGCTCTCCGGTGCCGTCGTGGAGCTGGCCTGCTCCGTCGTGCAGTTCGGCCGCACCGTCTGCAGCCTTCTCCGTCTCGGAGTGGATATCGTTGAATCCGAGATACACCTGGTTGACGTACTCGGCGGTCGTCGTCTTACTCAGTCCGTCCTTGATCTCGGAGAGGATGGTCCCGGCCATCTGCCCGACGATGAAGTTATGGGCGTCGTCGGTGCGCAGCCGCAGCCCTGCTTGCTCCGGATCGTCACCGCCGGTCGACACGAGCTTCTCGGAGAAGTCCGAGGGGATCTCGAGGACCGCGAAGTACTTCCCTTCGGCCAGCCCCTCGTCGGCCTCTTCCTGGCTGGTCTCCTCCCAGTCGAATCCGCCTTCGCCCTTCGGCGTGATCTCGTCGACGAGTTCCTGACCGGCGTCGAGCTTCTCTCCGTCCGAGTCGGGCTTCTCGGCACCGGTGTCCTCGTTGACGATCGCTGCCTGCAGCTTGTCGAGGTGCCCGGCCGGGTCCCAGTTCGAGGCCAGGTACAGCCCGCCGTAGATCGACGGGATGACGATGATGACGATCATCGCCAAGCGCGTGATCGTGTGGCGTTTGAATCGTGAGAGTTCTAACCAGGGCAGGGAGAACATTCGGGAATCTCCTCGGATTCGTGTACGTGGGGCAGGAAGTTCAGTGTTTGGACCCGCGATGAGCGGGAGGGTGGGGCGGCAGTTCGAGATCGACAATCGACGGCTCCGCGCGGGAGCCGAGCGACCTGGTGGCGATGTCGAGTTCGCTCGAGTCCTCGCAGGAGACGATGACCGTGAGCAGGTCCTCGGGATCCCGTGATCTGCGCAGCTGCTGGTAGATGAGGATCCCGGCCCAAGCGCGGGCTCGGTCGGCGGATTCGCGCAGGTAGTCGATGTTGTCGATGACGACGACAGGTGGGCGGCTGAGGCTTGCCAGCCCGAATTCGAGGAAGAATTTCTGCAGCTCGCTCAGCTCGGAGACGAATACCTCTCCGTCATCGTCGATGAGGAAGTCCGCGCGCTGGGCGTCCTGCTTCGAGAACGTCCCCGGCGGGAGTTCGTCGATCATCTCACCGGCCGTGGTGAAAGTGTCCCGGATGAGGCCGATGACCTCGCGCAATGTCGATTTCGACGCCCACGGCTTATACCAGGGCTGCAGCATGATCTGTCGTTCGGCGACGTGTTGAGCGACCGTGAAGTCGTCCTCAAGGTCCGTCAGCCCGGCGATATGTCCGACCGCAACCTGCCCGCGCACGGTGCGGGCCTGCTTGCGGATATCGATATCGCAGAGGCGGCCCTCCCCGTCCGAGACCCGCATCCTGGCAGCCAAGGACAGCAGGAAGGAGGTCTTCCCGCTGCCGGCGGGCCCGCGGACGACGGCGATGGCGCCGGTCGGCACCTCGAGGTCGATATCGGTGAACACATCGCCCTGTTTTCCGGACAGGGACCAACCGCGCAGCGAGACCGCTGGCGCGTCGATGTCGGCGTCCTCGGCGAGAGTGTCCGTTGTGCTCTCCATAGCCATCGCTCCCAGTCGTCTGTGCCCTTGTCGAACCGGTCTGTACCGGAGATCTCTGCACCGCGCAGGTAACTGCAGAATACGCCACTACCGGCGCGCGGGAGCGTGGAGCGGGCGACTCCACGCGAAGTTACCTATTGGTAACTCCAATGAATTCTCTCATGAAAATGATGGGAGCGTGAGCCGAGAACGCTCAGATGTCGCGAATTGCACATCGGTTATCCGCGCAGAGGCCCTCGAGCGGACTCCTCGGGCTGCCGCACGGGTGGCTGCTCGGCGGGGATCGCAGCACGGCTCCGCAAGGCGGGAGCCGTAACGCGATGACAGAGGGCGGGGTCGTAGTATCGAACACGTCGATATCCCTCGACGCACGGCGACGAGAATGAGGAGCGAATGAGCACGGTCGATCGCAACCTCACCGGACTGCACAGACGGTGGGGACTGAGCCCGTCGACACTGGCACCCGGATGCTTCGCCTCGGTGATGGCCACCGGGATCGTGTCGATCGGTGCCGAGCTCGCAGGGTGGCATCTGCTGTCCGTGGGCCTGCTCTGGCTCGCCGTCGCCCTGTACGTGTTCTTCACCGTACTCACCGTGGTGCGGGTCCTCCGATATCCCGATGCTGTTCGCGCCGACCTGCATGATCCCTCCCGGGCGTTCGGTTTCTTCACCGCGGTGGCCGGCACGAACATCCTGGGGACGGGCTTCGTCGGTCTGGGGATGATTCCGCCTGCGCTCAGCCTCTTCATTCTCGGCGGCCTGCTGTGGCTGGTGCTCGGGTACGGGATTCCCTTCACCGCGATCCTCGGGTCACACACGCGGCCGGTGCCGGCAGGGGTGAATGGCACGTGGCTCGTGTGGGCAGTGGCCGCTCAATCAGTGGCGGTGGTCGCCGCGAGCCTGGGGATCGAACTTCCGAACACCTCAGATTCCGCGCCCGGCCTGGTCATATTCCTCGTGCTCACAGCGGTGGTCATGTCGGCCGTGGGTCTGTCGCTCTACATTGTCTGCGTGATTGCGATCATTGTGCGCGTGCTTCGACATCGGTTCGGGCCCGAGGACCTCGATGCCCCGTATTGGGTGACGATGGGCGCACTGGCGATCGCGATCGTGGCGGGTTCGCGGATCCTCGATCTCGGCGGGACTCCCCTGCTCGAGGCAACACGTGTACTGGTCGGAGCATCCTCGGCGCTGCTGTGGGCGATCGCCACGTGGCTCGTCCCGGCGCTCGTCGCCGCGGGCATCTGGAAACACCTCGTCCACCGGGTGCCGATGACCTATGCGGCCGGGTTGTGGAGCATGGTCTTCCCTGTGGGCATGTACGCGGTGGCGAGCATCTACCTGGGTCGGTCGGATCATGTGCCGGCGATCGAGTGGATCGGGCAGCACTGGTTCTGGGTCAGCCTCGCGGTATGGGCAATCGTCTTCGTCGCCATGGTTACGTCATTCATCAGGACCGTCCGCCGACCCTGATCGGTCGGCCCTCGCAATACGTCCTCGTGGCAGCACAACGCCCCGCCGGCGGCATCTCGCACCTGTGCAACGGTGCAAGATGCCACTGACGGGGCGTGATGGTCGCGCAGCTGTAGGACGTGTGAGCAGCGGGGCGTGATGCTCACACAGATATCTGCGCCGAGACCGGTGCCTGGCTCAGCGGTCGAAGCGCTGCCCTTCGGGCTTCGATTCCATGACCATCAGCACGATGAGGATGATCCCACCGACGAAGGGAATCAGCGAGAGAAAGTAGAAGGGCCCCGCAAGATTCGCATCGTGCAGGCGTCGCCAGGAGACCGCGATGGACGGAACGATCGTGGCCAAAAAGGCGACCAGCATCAGGATTCCGGCAGTCGCCATGAGTGCTGTCGCACCGGCGGGAGGGGTGGCATTGTATGAGTCGCCCGACGCCGAGATTCCGGCGATCGCCGACCCGGCAAACCCCAGAATCATGGGAATGATTCCCACGAGGACGGTGAAGAGGTATGCGAACCAGTACTCACTGCGCGAAGCCCGCCCGGAGAACTTCGCGTAGTTCTTGAAGAAGCGTTTGACGGCCTGGCCGAAGGTCGCGCCGTAGAGCGGAAGCGAGAGGTCATCGGGACTGGCAGCACCGCGAGGCGCTCCGCCATATCCGAGCCCATCGTACCCGTGTCCGCCAGGCATTCCGGGGTCCGGCATTCCTGGGCCGGGCACGTCGGGGTCGGAGTTGTATGCTGCGTTCGCGTCGTAGGACATGGTGACTCTCAAATAGTGATCGCGTACAAGAATGGTCGGCCAGCCGATCATCTCATCGGTGTCGATGTTGATGAAAATGCCGGCCGACCATCAGCGAGTCACAGGCCGTGAGAGTCAGACGTCGAAGCGCTGCCCCTCGGGCTTGGACGGCAAGACCATCAGGACGATCAAGATGATTCCTCCGACGAACGGAATGAGACCGAGGAACCAGAACGGTCCAGCGAGATTGGCGTCATGGAGACGGCGCCACGAGATCGCCAACTGTGGAATGAAGAGCGCCAATCCGATGAGTGTCGAGAGAGTGCCACCGATCATCGACAGCACCGAGCCACCACCGGCAGCCACACTGTTCATCTGCCCGGTGGCCGGATCGATCGAGCCGGCGGCAGCCGACAACGTCTGCGCAGCACCGATGCCCGACAAGATCCCCGGGATGAGCAGCAGCAGGAAGACGAAGAGTGCAGCAAACCAGTACTCGCTGCGCGAGGCGCGTCCCTTGAAGTTGACGTAGTTCTTGAAGAAGCGCTTGACGGCCTGGCCGAAGGATGCGCCGTAGAGCGGCAGCGAGAGGTCATCGGGGCTGGCGGCACCGCGTGGCGCTCCACCGAAGCCCTGCCCCCCATAGCCCTGGCCGACCGGCACTCCGGCTCCTGGCGCTCCTTGACCGGGGGTGCCGGAGTTGTATGCTGCATTCGCGTCGTAGGACATGATGACCTTCGCTTGTAGGTGACGATTCTGATCGCGTTCCGCCATCGAAGAGCCGTGATTTCTCAGCCGATCTTCAGGAAGCGCAAAATCTATTCGGTCAAGTCCCTTTTCGTGGTGTTCTTCGGTAGTTCCTTTAACTTGGTATTAAGCAGCGGGGTCGGGCTACGAATCACGCGGTCAGCGGCATCACCACCCCGACCGGGTCGACCTCGGTCTGCCCAT
>NZ_FXYY01000032.1 GCF_900169165.1 Brevibacterium linens ATCC 9172 | reverse complement strand
GGAAGCCGCCGTGCATACTCCCTCAAACGGCACACCGATCCCGCGCACTGAGGTCGAAGCGATCGCACGTGAGTATGCTCAACGCCGCCGAGTTCAGGCCGCGTTGAACCAACCACTTCCCGATCAGCACAGGTTTGCCGGCGAACCCTTTCCAGAAGCCGCCGATGCAGTGCCAGACCGTGTTGTGATTGCCGCGGGCAATCCACAGCTCTATGTCCACGCTGTCGGACTCGGAGTACCGAAATCCCTGGTCGGGACCTATCAGTCAGTGGTCACCGAGGACGCTTACACCTTGTTCGACCCGACCACTGGTGAGGAAGCGGTGTATTTTCCGCTGCCAATTCGCACCGCTGAAACAGTCAGGCGGTATCCGTTGTGGAGAGTCGTTGGAGCCAGAATGCGTGGAGCTACGAAGACGTGGCTGACGAAACAGCATGACTATCTGCTCAAGCATTTCCCATCCGAGGCACCAGCTGACCGGACCGTCACGATATGTCACTGAAGAAAAGACAACCCCGCCCAGAGTGTCTGCAACCTAGTGAGTCAGGTTGTCAGCACGCTGGTGAGCGAGGTTGTCAGCAAGGTAATGAGTGAGGTTGTCAGCAAGGTCGCGAGTTTCCACACGAGGTTGCTGGGCCGCCGTCGGGTAGTAAGAGGGGTCAGGAGCTGCGGGCGTAGAGGTTGAGCTGCTCCCAGCCGGCCGCATACTTCTGGAAGGCGGCGACCGCGGACTCGGAATCGTTGTTGCTCAGTGCCGTGACCCACGAGTCGACGAGTTCGGCGGCTTCGCTCGGCCACAGCACATCCGACATCCCGCCGAGGTCGAGCTCGAGGATCGAGTTCATATCGAAGGTGTCGATCCACTCGGCCAGAACCGAGGTCTGCTCGACCATATCGACGACCTTCGAGGTGTCCGCAATCGTCTCCGAGGCCCATTCCATCCGCGCCGAGGCGGCCAGGATATCCGTACGGATGAGCACCCGCAGGCCCTCGTCGGTCTCCTCGGTGATGATCTGATCCTCGGTCAGGGAGAAGAACAGCCACCACGACGGCGGCACGTCCCAGGCAGAGACGCGGGTGAAGATCCGCGTGTCCTTGGCATCCTGCAGCCACTCCGCACGACGGCTGGCAGCACGCCGGCGAGCAGACTTCGGAGCGACGATGTCCAAGGTCGCCTTCGAGGTGTGCTCGGCCAGCGAATCGAGCGCCTCCCACCCCCGGATGTCCTCCTGAGCAGGGCAGAAACGGTCGACCCCGTCCGCGGTCTGAGACGCCGGAAGGAAGATCGGAGTGCGCCGAAACGAATCAGCCACGGGCGACGGGGGCAGAGAGATCAAGCGCTTGTCAGCGTCGTGAGAAATCTGCTCCTCGATGCGTGACCGGTTGTCCTCCACCTGCCTGTCTTGCAATTCGGAATGCACCACAAGAGGTTCGAAGATCCGCAGGGTGACGACATAATCGCGACGGTAAGCCATGGGTTCAGCCTATCCAAGGTCCACTCACAAAATGGAACTTCCCAGTATGAACAGGTAGGATTTAAGCGCATAGCAGAGATCTAGTCCGGGGCAATCGGTCCCATCGACGACGGAGGGGGTCACGCCAGTGGGTCGCGGCCGCGCAAAGGCAAAGCAGATCAAGGTAGCTCGGAAGCTGAAGTACTACAGCCCGGATACCGACCTTAATAGACTCCAGCAGGAGCTGGGCGCCGACGCGAGCAAGTCCGGTCCGTCCGATCCGTACGACGATGAACCCGACTACTCGGATTACGCCGACAAGTACAATGTCGACGATGACGACGAGGACGAGGACTGAACTCGGATGAGTCCAGCCGCGCACGGCTGATCTGACACGCACAGAGGGCGGGGACTTCGGTCCCCGCCCTCTGTCGTACGCCCGGGCATCCCTCGCCGAGGCGGCCGTGCCCTCACGCGCATCACGCACCGTTACGTGCAATTTCTCCGCCTACCTGGCCATCACGCACCGCAAGCAGCACACCCCCGTGCAGGAACACGAGGGTGTGAGAGTTTCGGTGAGGGAAGCCGCGCAGCAAGGTGCGGGGCACGGCGACCGCGGCCCTTACTGCAGGATCGCAGCACCCCCGTCGACGCCTTTGGCGCCCTGCACATAGTAGGGATCGGTCGCCAGAGATCCGTCATCGGCGGCGACGTCGCCGAGCACCCAGGCTCCGGGGCTCGCGGCGAGGACACCGTCGGCGGATGCTGCGTCGACGACGAGGACCATGCCGACGCCGAGGTTCCAGGTGCGTTCACGGTCGCCCTGCGGCACTCCGCCGAGCTCGCCGAGCACGGAGAACACGGCCGGGATCTCCCATGAGGCCCGCGATATCCTCGCGACCAGACCCTGCGGAAGCACCCTGGCCACATTGGCCGACAGTCCCCCGCCGGTGACGTGCGAGACCGAATGGACGGCATCGGGCAGTGCGTCGAAGAGAGCGGCGAGTTCGCCGGTGTAGACATGGGTGGGAACGAGCAGCTCCTCACCGAGGGTGCGGCCGAACTCCGGGACCTGCCTGTCCAGGCCCCATCCCGCCTCGGCGATGATATGGCGGACCAGGGAGTATCCGTTGGAGTGGATGCCCGAAGACGGCAGACCGATGAGCACGTCCCCGGCGCGGACCTTCTCGGGCCCGAGCAGCTTCGAGGCTTCGACGACTCCGGTGGCGGCACCGGCGACATCATACTCATCGGCCCCGAGCAGACCCGGGTGTTCGGCGGTCTCCCCACCGACCAGTGCGACACCGGCCGAGGCGCAGGCGTCAGCGATTCCGCGCACGATATCGGCGATGCGTTCGGCCACGACCTTGCCGCAGGCGATGTAGTCGGTCATGAACAGAGGCCGGGCACCGCAGACGATGATGTCGTCGACAACCATGCCGACGAGGTCGTAGCCGATGGTGTCGTGCTTATCCATGGCCTGCGCGATGGCGACCTTCGTGCCGACGCCATCGGTTGACGAGGCGAGCAGCGGACGTTCGAAGTCCTTGAGCACGGAGACGTCGAAGAGTCCGGCGAATCCGCCCATCCCGCCGACGACCGAGGAGTTGTGGGTGGCCGAGACCGCGGCCTTCATGAGTTCGACGGCGCGGTCTCCCGCCTCGACGTCGACGCCTGCGGCGGCATAGGTGGTGGACTTCGGGTTCGCGTCGGAACTCAACTCAGCATCCTTTGTCGGCGGGGGTGTCGTTGACGGGAATCGGGTATTCGCCCGAGAAGCAGGCGGTGCACAGCTGGCTGCGCTCCTGCTGGGTGGCGGCGATCATGCCGTCCAGAGAGATATAGCCCAGAGAATCCGCGCCGAGGTTCTCGCAGATCTCATTCGTCGTCAGTCCGTTGGCGATGAGTTCGGCACGGGTGGCGAAGTCGATTCCGTAGAAGCACGGCCACTTCACCGGCGGGGAGGAGATGCGCACATGGACCTCTGCCGCTCCGGCCTCCCGCAGCATCCGCACCAGCGCCCGCTGTGTGTTGCCGCGCACGATCGAATCGTCGACGACGATGAGGCGCCTGCCCTCGATGTTCTCCCGGATCGGGTTGAGCTTGAGGCGGATGCCCAGCTGTCGCAGGGTCTGCGAGGGCTGGATGAAGGTGCGGCCGACATAGGCGTTCTTCATCAGCCCCTGACCGAACGGGATGCCCGAGGCTTCGGCATAGCCGACGGCCGCCGGGGTGCCGGATTCTGGGGTGGCGATGACGAGGTCGGCGTCGACCGGGTACTCCTCGGCCAGCTGCCGGCCCATCTGGGTGCGCGCGGCATGGACGTTCTTGCCGTTGAGCTTGCTGTCGGGACGCGCGAGGTAGACGTATTCGAAGACGCAGCGAGCTTGGCTCGGTTCGGCGAAGCGGTGCGAACGCAGACCGTCTTCGTCGATGGCGATGAGCTCACCGGGTTCGATGTCGCGGACGAACTTAGCACCGACGATGTCGAGTGCCGCGGTCTCCGAGGCCACGACCCAGCCGTTCTCCAGCCGGCCCAGCGACAGGGGTCGGACCCCGTGCCGGTCACGCGCGGCGTAGAGGGTGTGCTCGTCCATGTAGACCAGCGAGAACGCGCCTTCGACATGCGGCAGCAGACTCAGCGCCGCCTCGGTGAGGTTCTCTCCGTCTTCGGTCGCGAAGAGCTCGGTGACCAGGGAGGTGTCATTCGAGGAATCACGGAAGGGCCGGGTGCGGGCCGACTTCTTCGTGGCCTCCTCGACGACCTTCGTCGCGTGGTCGCGGCGGGCATCGGCCATGGCTTCGAGGGCGTCGAAGTTCGTCAGATTGCCGTTGTGGGCCAGCGCCACGGTGCCGAATGGGGTCGGCCCCAGGGTGGGCTGAGCGTTCTCGAACGACGGTGATCCGGTCGTCGAATACCGGGTGTGGCCGACGGCGATATGGCCCTGCAGGAGCTCGAGATCGCGTTCGTGGAACACCTGGGAGACCAGGCCCATGTCGCGGTAGATGAGGATCTGCTTGCCGTTGCTGGCAGCGATTCCCGCGGACTCCTGTCCGCGGTGCTGCAGGGCGTAGAGCCCGAAGTATGTGAGTTTGGCGGTTTCCTCGCCGGGGGCCCAGACTCCGAACACACCGCATTCGTCCTGCGGTCCGCGGTCCTGGGGGTCGATTTCGTGCGTCAGCTGCCCGTCTCCTCTTGCCACGAGTGAAATTGTCTCATACCCGCAGCTGCGCTCTGACCCGGTGCTCAGACTGTGGAACCGGGGGCCGAATCCCGTCCGGTTCCCACATCGTCCTCGTCGTCGGCTGCGGGCTGAGCATGCGTATCGTCTGCGGGCGCGGACTCCGTGTTCGCCGAGGCGGCCGCACCTTCGTCGGCACCGGCATCGGGGACCTCCCCGCGGGCTTCGGCGATGCGACGGCGCGCGATCTCCTTCGGGTCGTCGACCATGTCGATCTGCGCACCGACCCGGAACTCCTTCGACTTCTTCCGTCCCCGCCAGTCGAGGATGAGCGCGACGAGCCCACCGAGGAACAGTCCGCCGATCCCGAGGACGAGCAGCAGCAGGCCCAGTCCCTTGGCCACCGTGTAGCCCATCGGCATATCGTCCGGGTCGACGAAGACCGCGAGGATTCCAGCAAGCACGATGCCGAGCACCGCGCCGATGCCCATGAACACCGGGTACTTTGGGCTGCGACGGACGGAGACGTCGATCTGATCCTTCATGATCTCCTTGGACACGTGGCCTTGAGGCCGATGAAACGCCGGGATGGCCCCGGAACAACAGGTCGCGAACAGTCTAGTCGAGTCAGCTCGATGTTCCTCCCAGGCAGTCTCAGGCCAGTTCCCATAAACTGGACACAACTAAACTGGACTCACCCAGATTGACGGTCACTGAAGATAGAGGTTTGCGATATGTCCCACACGATCATCGTCGGCATCGACGGTTCCGACAACGCCGAATGCGCCCTGCAGTGGGCGATCACACACGCACAGAAGACCTCCGCAGAGATCCGCATCGTCTCCGCCTACACCGTCCCCGGCGTCAATATGAGCCAGGCCGATATCGTCTACCCCGCCGACTTCGACAGCGCCGTGAAGAAGACCGTCGAAGACATCGCCGAGGCGGCCGCCGCCACCGTCACGAAGGCCGGCGTTCCCGTGTCGACGACGATCGTGCCCGGTGACGCCTCCGGAGTGATGGTCGAGCATTCGAAGAACGCCGCCCTCGCCGTCGTCGGGGCGCGCGGTCGCGGCGGGTTCGCCGGTCGCCTCCTCGGGTCCGTGGCCCTGGCGATGCCCGCGCACTCGCAGTGCCCCACCGTCGTCGTCCCGAGCACCTGGCCCACCCGGGTCATGCCCACGACTCCCCTGCCCGTCGATGATCCCGTCCGCACGACGGATGATCCTGCCGCCGAGGCGGCGACCGGTTCACGCCCCGACTTCTCCGGGGAGGTCGTCGCCGCCGTCGATCCCTTCGAAACCGACACCCCGGTGCTGCGCGCAGCGGCCTCGCAGGCCACGATCTACGGTGTTCCGCTGCGCCTCGTCGGGGTCACCGCCACGCACATCCTCTCGCCGGAGTGGATGCCCAGCGAAGAGCATCTCATCCGGATGTACGACGAAGCGGCGAAGGCCTTCACCGCCGCAGCCGATTCGCTCACGACCGATTTCCCCGACCTCGAGGTGCGGTACTCGATCTTCGATGCTCCCGCCACCGAGGTGCTCGTGTCCGCCACGTACACCGCCGATCTCATGGTCATCGGCTCCCGTGGCCGCGGCGGCTTCATCTCCACCATCCTCGGGTCGACGTCGCAGGGCGTGCTCTCGCACACCGTGTGTCCGGTGCGGGTGGTGCGGGTCAACCGCCGTCAGCCCGGCCGTCGCCGCTGAGCCGCAGCCCCGTCAGCCGAGTGCGATGAGCCCGATGCCTGCGACCACGACGAGGGCACCGACGAGTTTGAGCAGCACGTCCCTCTCCCCGAAGAACCACCAGGCCAGCAGGGTGCCGACGATGATCGAGGTCTCTCGGACGGGAGCCACGAGCGCCACCGGCGCCTGCTGCATCGCGTAGAGGACGAGCACATACGCCAGGGGCGAGAGGATCGCCACGGCCACGAGTGCCCGCTTGTGGTTCCTCAGGATCTCACGCAGGTCCGCACGCCGGTCCCGACCTCCGGGCAGGGTGAACGCTCCCGCGGTCATGATCACTCCGACACAGGCTTCGGAGACGGCGAAGTACAGCAGCGGGGAGTCGCTGACATGGTTGACCGCGAAGTCGTCCCAGAGCGTGTACGAGGCGATGAACGCCCCGATCAGCCCACCCCACGCCAGGCCGCGCCGCAGACCGTCGCTGGTGGTGGGACCGTCCCCGCCACCGCGGGGGCGGATCGTGACGACAGCGATTCCGGCGATGACGGTGAAGGCTCCGAGCCCCTCGGCGAGGGTGGGACGCTCACCCAGGAGGGCCACGGCGATGATGATCGTCACGACCGGCCCGGTGCCGCGCGCCGTCGGATAGACGACGCCCAGCGGCGCGTGGTCGTAGCCGGACTGCAGAGCCACCGAGTAGGCGATGTGGAACACCGCGCTCAGTGCCGCCGCGCCGACCAGCCCCCAGTTCAGCGGCTGCGCGCCGGTGGCGATGATGACGGCCGCGACCGGGGCGAGCAGGATCGCCGAGAGCCCGTGGTAGCCGAGCACGAAGGCAAAGCCCTTGCCGGTGACGGACTTCGCGGCGAGGTTCCACACGGCGTGGGCGATCGCGGCGATGAGGACGAGCCCGAGGACGGGGAAGGTCACCTCAGCACCGGCCTCGTCGGCACTGTCACAGCTTGATGGCGACGGTCTTCGTCTGCGTGTATTCGTCGAGGGCTTCGATGGACTTCTCGCGCCCGTAGCCGGACTTCTTGAACCCGCCGAAGGGCAGTTCGACTCCCCCGCCGGCACCGTAGGTGTTGACGAAGATCTGACCGGCGTCGACCTCGGCGGCCAGCCGGTGGGCACGGGAGATGTTCTGCGTCCACAGAGCCGTGACCAGCCCGTAGTCGGTGCCGTTGGCCAGGGCCACGGCTTCATCGTCGTCGGCGAACGGCAGGGTCACGACGACGGGACCGAAGACCTCCTCCTGGGCGATCCGCGACTGCGGGTCGACGGAGTCGACGATGGTGGGGGTGATGAACGCCCCGGCGGCGAGGTCGTCGGCCAGGCCGTCGGGCCGGGTGCCGCCGGTGACGATCTGCCCGGAATCGACCTCGGAGAGGAACCCGCCCACCCGATCGTGCTGCTTGGCCGAGATCAGGGGGCCGAGCATCGGGTCGTCGAGGCCGTAGCCGATGGTCACGGCTGCCATGGCCGCGGCCATCTTCTCGACCACCTCGGCGTGGATGTCGCGGTGGACGATGAGCCGGGAGCCGGCCGAGCAGGTCTGCCCGGCGTTCTGGATGATCGAGCGCACGAGCGACGGAACGGCCGCATCGACATCGGCATCGGGGAAGACGATGTTCGCGGACTTCCCACCGAGTTCGAGGACCGTGGGCACGACCCTCTCGGCGGCGGCGTGGGCGATGGCCGAACCGGTCTGCGTCGACCCGACGAAGCCCAGATGTGCCACCCCGGGGTGGGCGCTCAACGCCGCTCCCGCCTCGGCGCCGAGTCCGGTGACGACGTTGAAGGCTCCGGCCGGGAAGCCGACGGAGTGGATGAGTTCGGCCAGTCGCACGGTCGACCGCGGGGTCTCATCCGCGGGTTTGGCCACGGCGCAGTTGCCGGTGGCCAGCGAGGTGGCGGCGGCGCGGCCGATGAGCTGGAGCGGATAGTTCCAGGCCACGATGTGGCCGGTGACGCCGAAGGGCTCCCGCCGCGTGTAGACGTGCATGTCCTCGGCCAGCGGGATCGCGTGACCGTAGTAGGACTCGATGGTGTGGCCGTAGAACTCGAAGTAGCGGGCGCACACGTCGACGTCGGCATAGGCCTGGGTCAGCGGTTTGCCCGTGTCCTCGGATTCGATGCGGGCCAGATCGTCGCGGTTGGCGGTGATGACGGCCGCGGTGGCGATGAGCAGACGGGAGCGCTGTTCGGGGCTCGAGCGCTTCCATTCCTGCTGCGCCTTCGCCGCCACCCGCACGGCTCGGTCGACCTCGTCGGCTCCGGCGCGGGCGATGTCGCCGAGCTGGCCGCCGGTCGCCGGGTCGATATTCGCGTAGGTGAGCAGGGACGGCACATGCCGCCCGCCGATGAACGACGTCGTCTGTGTGATCTGTGCGCTCATGCTCAGGCCTCGAGTTCTGCGGTGGTGAAGAGGGGCAGGAAGTCGCCGAGGTCGGCTCGGGTTCCCGAGGCGTCGATGTCTCCGGCGGCGAGCGCGGTGGCGAAGTCGGTGCGTCCGGTGGCCAGGCTCAGCCACACCTCGGCGGAGGTTTCGACGACGTTCGGCGGGGTGCCGCGGGTGTGCCGGGGTCCGGCGATGCACTGCGTGACCCCGAAGGGCGGGACCCGGACCTCGACGCTGTTGCCTTCGGCGCGGGAGGCGAGTTCCTCGAGGGTGAAACGCACGGCGGTGGCGGTGGTCGACCGGTCGGCCGGGGCCGCATCGAGCCTCGCCTGAGTCAGCCACAACTCGAGTGCGCTGCGCCCCTGATCGGGGTCGATCCTTCTGCGAATCGCCATCAGTCCCTCTTCCTCTCACCGATTGTGGCAATATCTTCCCCGAGCTCCAGGCGTCCGACAACGTCCGTCCGCCCCTCGGAATCCGTGCCCCCGGTGACCGTGTCCGTGATCGCCGCGATCACGGAGTCGACCGTGTCGTCCTCCGGCGCCGAGGCGGCTCCCGGCCCGGCAGCGAACGCTCCGGCCCGCTGGAGCAGGGTCAGCGCCACGAGCCCGGTCGCCCGCGAGGACCCGTCGAGGCATTTCACCGCCACCGAATACCCGGTTCGGGTGGCCATGACGATGACGCCTTCGGCCCCGCCCTTGGCGAAGACGCCGAGCCGGTCGATGACGGTCGAGTTCGGTCGGCCGTGGCCCTCGATCGCCCACGGGTCGGCGAAGACCGCCTCGGTGAGGGTGCGCGCCTCGTCCTCATACGCGGCCCATGCCTCTGTTGACGCCTCGGCGGCGCCGTCGGTGCTGCCCATCCGGACGATGCGGCCGACCGCGCGGGCCAGTCCGGTGAGGCTGAGCGCGAACACGGGAGCCCCGCAGCCGTCGATGCCGACCGCGGACGGGTGCTCGGAGGCGAAGGCGGCGACCACCTCGGCGACCTTCTGCTGCACGGGATGGTCCGGGGACAGGTAGCTGGAGGTGTCGGCACCGATGGCACGGGCGGCGGCGAGGAACGCCGCGTGTTTGCCGGAGCAGTTGAAGTACAGAGGCGAGCACGGGTCGGTGTCCGCATCTGAACGAGCCCGTGCACGCTCCTGCAGTTCGCGGCGGAAGGCTCCGTCGGCGGGATGGGCGGACGGGCACTGCAGGTCGGACACGCTCAGCCCGGCGGCCGCGAGCATCGATTCGACGACCTCGACGTGCCCGGCCTCGGACTTGTGCGAGGCGGTCGCCAGGGCCGCGGCAGGACCTGTCAGCTGCGCGCCGAGGCTCATCGCGGCGATCGCCTGCAGCGGTTTGAGACTGGAACGGGTGAACACGGCTGCCTCCGGGGCGCCGAGACTGATCAGCGGTGATCCGTCCGGGGCCAGGACCACGGCGGACCCGATGTGTCGGGATTCGATGAACCCGGAGCGCTCGACGACTGCGAGCTCGGCGGCTTGGGCGGGAGTGAAAGTCGAGAGGGTCACGCACTCAAGCCTACGACCCTTTAGGCTGGTGGCGTGAAGGTTCTTGTCATCGGTTCGGGCGCCCGTGAACACGCCCTCGTCCTTGCTCTCTCGCGCGACCCGCAGGTCGACGCCGTCATCGCCGCTCCCGGCAATCCCGGGATCGCGCAGATCGCCCACACCGAGGCCGTCGACGCCTCGGATGCCGCCGCCGTGACCGCGCTGGCCGAGACCCTCGACGTCGACCTCGTCGTCATCGGGCCCGAAGCCCCGCTGGTCGCCGGTGTTGCGGATGCTCTGCGCGAAGCCTCCTTCCCCGTGTTCGGCCCCAGCGCGGACGCCGCACACCTCGAAGGCTCCAAGGCGTTCGCGAAGGAGGTCATGGAGTCCGCGAACGTGCCGACTGCCCGCACCGTCGTCGCCTATTCGACCGATGAGGCCGCCGCCGCGCTGCGCGAATTCGGTGCCCCGCACGTGGTCAAGGCCGATGGCCTGGCCGCCGGCAAGGGAGTCGTCGTCACCGATGACCTCGATGCCGCGCTGGCGCATGCGAGCTCCTGCCTCGAGGTCTCCGATCGCGTCGTCATCGAGGACTACCTCGACGGCCCCGAGGTGTCCCTGTTCGTCCTCTGCGACGGCACGACCACCGTCCCCCTGGCCCCGGCGCAGGACTTCAAACGCATCGGCGACGGCGACACCGGCCCGAACACGGGCGGAATGGGCGCATATTCGCCGTTGCCATGGTTGCCCGCCGGCACGGTCGAGGAGATCGTCGACACCGTCGCCCAACCCGTCGTCGATGAGATGGCCCGCCGCGGCACCCCGTTCACCGGTCTGCTCTACTGCGGTCTGGCGCTGACGTCGAAAGGCCTGCGCGTCATCGAGTTCAACGTCCGCTTCGGCGATCCGGAGACGCAGTCCGTGCTCGCCCGGCTGGCCAGCCCCCTGGGGCAGACGCTGCTCGCCGCCGCCGAGGGGCGCCTCAACGAGGTCGCGGCCCTCGAATGGGATCAGCGCTCCTCGGTGACCGTGGTCATGGCCGCCGAGAACTACCCGGCCACGCCGAGCACCGGGGACATCATCCGCGGGCTCGACACCGCCGCGGCCCTGCCCGACGTCAGCGTCCTGCACGCGGGCACGAAGCTCGCGACCGGCCCCAGCGGCGGATTCGCCCCCGAGGACGCCGTGATCACGAAGGACATCGCCGAGACCGGTGACATCGTCACCTCCGGCGGCCGTGTGCTCTCCGTCGTCTCCCTCGGTGACGACCTCGACGATGCCCGCGCGAGGGCCTATGCCGCGGTCGACGAGATCGCATGGGACGGCGAGCAGCATCGCACCGATATCGCCGAGGCAGCCGCCGCCGGGCGCATCGAGCTCGCTTCCGGCTACGCCGCCCCCGCCCCGGTCGCCCCGGTGCTGCCGGGCTGGAAGCATGTGTATTCGGGGAAGGTCCGCGACCTCTACATTCCCGCCGACGCCGCCGATGCCGCGAGCGCCGAGCAGCTGCTCATGGTCGCCTCGGACCGCATCTCCGCCTACGACTGGGTGCTCGATTCGGAGATCCCGGACAAGGGCAAGGTGCTCACCGGCCTGAGCCTGTGGTGGTTCGATCAGCTCGCCGATGTCATCGGCAACCATGTCATCAGCTCGGATGTGCCGGCCGCCGTGGCCGGGCGCGGGCTGATCGTGCAGAATCTCTCCATGTTCCCCGTCGAGTGCGTCGCCCGCGGCTACCTCACCGGTTCGGGAATGTCCGACTACCGGGCCACCGGGTCCGTGTGCGGCATCCAACTGCCGGCCGGGCTCGTCGAGGCCGACCGCCTCGAGCCCCCGATCTTCACTCCGGCGACGAAGGCCGAGCTCGGAGACCACGATGAGAACGTCAGCTTCTCCGCCGTCGCCGAGACCGTCGGGACGGAGACGGCGGAGAAGCTGCGCGATCTGACCGTGGAGATCTACCAGCGTGCCGAGCAGATCGCTCGGGAACGCGGGATCATCCTGGCCGATACGAAGTTCGAGTTCGGAGCCCTGTCCGATGGCACGATCGTCCTCGGCGACGAGGTGCTCACCCCTGACTCCTCTCGCTTCTGGGACGCCGCGGGCTATGAGGCCGGCAAGACTCAGTCGAGCTTCGACAAGCAGTTCGTCCGCGACTGGCTGACCGACGAATCCGGGTGGGACAAGGCGTCGGACACTCCTCCCCCGGCACTGCCCGCCGAGGTGGTCGAGAAGACCCGCGCCCGCTATATCGAGGCCTTCGAGAAGCTCACCGGGGAGACGTTCCCCGCCTGAGACCCTGCGCGCCCCAGAGCGCCGGCACGTGAGCCGCGGGGCACCGACGCACAGTCGGTGCCCCGCGGCTTCGTCGTTCCCAGAGACTCCCCGGCCACCTCGCGCCCGCTGTCGCCGACAGCCGAGCCGCCAACAACTACTGTGCGAATATCGCGGAATGAGACGCTGATTCAGCATCACTGGCAATCTGCATTGCAGTTTCCATCAACATAGCCGCAATTCGGCAACGGAATCAGTGGAATCGGGGAAGAACTTCCGCCAAGGTGACCTCACAGTGATCCACAACACACTTAGAGGGCGGACTCTGCGATCCGCCTCTGCCACGACACAGCAGCCGGGAGGCACCGATGGACCTCGACATCCTCGACGTCGCGATCTTCGACGGTGAGGCTCTGCGCCCCGAGGATCGCGTGAGCATCCGCGACGGGATCGTCGCCGAGATCGGCACCGGTCCCGCAGCGGTGCCCGCCGCGCGCACGATCACCGCCGCCGGCAAGCTGCTCACTCCCGGATTCGTCGATGCGCATGTGCACACGACCTTCGGCGGCCAGGAGGCCCTGGCCTGCGATATCAGCGGAGCCGACAGCCTCGAGGCGGCGCTGCAGATGATCCGCGACTATGTCGCCGAGACGCCCCGTCATGACGGCGCGACCGACCCTGCGAACGACTGGGTCATCGGCGGCGGTTGGTCGATGGCCCACTTCCCCGGAGGAGACCCGAGTGCCGACATCCTCGACGCGGCCTGCCCCGATCGGCCCGCGATCCTGCTCAGCGCCGACCACCATTCGGCATGGGTGAACACGCAGGCGATGACCGCGGCCGGACTCGACGAGACGTCGACGGCCCCTGCCGGCGGCATCATCGTCACCGATTCGACCGGTCGACCCACCGGGTGCCTGCACGAATCGGCCATCGACCTCGTTTCAGCCCACGTTCCCGCCGCCTCCGACGAGGAGGTCCTGGCCGGCCTGCGCGAAGGCCAGCGCTATCTCAACTCCCTCGGTGTGACTGCGTGGATGGACGCCATCGTCGGCGACTACGGCGGTCACCGCGACCCGTACGGCACCTACGCCGGGGCGGCGGAGACCGGCGAGCTCCATTCCGAGGTCGTCGGCAGCCTGTGGTGGCCGCGCGGGGTCACCGACATCGACGCCGAGGTGGCCCGACTGACCGATCTCGCCCGTGCCGACGGACGCTTCCGCGCCACCTCGGTGAAGTTCATGCTCGACGGGATCGTCGAATCCCGGACCGCGGCGATGACGACCGAATACACGTGCACCTGCGGCGGCTTCGGAACGAGCTATTTCACGAAAGCCCACCTCGAGGCCTCGTTCGCGGCCCTCGATGCGGCCGGCTTCGACATCCACTGCCATGCGATCGGCGATGCCGCCGTCAAGGCCGCCCTCGACGCCTTTGAGGCCGTCCGCGGCCAGGGCACGGCCGGCACCGGGACGACCGGCGCAGCTGACACCGCCGACCGGCGCCACCATATCGCCCACGTCCAGGTCGTCGATCCCGCCGATGTGCCGCGCTTCGCCGAACTCGGCATCACCGCGAACCTGCAGGCGCTGTGGGCCTGCCATGACGAGCAGATGATCGACCTCAACTTACCGTTCCTCGGTGCTGAACGCAGCGGCTGGCTCTACCCTTTCGGGTCTCTCAACCGCACCGGCGCCCATCTGGCGATGGGCTCGGACTGGCCCGTGTCGACGGCGAACCCGTGGGAGGCGATCCATGTCGCGCTCAACCGCTCACACCCGACCGCCGCGGACGCCTCTCCCCTGCTGCCGGACGAGGCGATCGACCTGACGACGGCACTGCGTGCCTACACCGCAGGCTCGGCACACCTCCTGCGCTCGACCGACAACGGCCACATCCGCCCCGGTCAGCCGGCCAACCTCGCCCTGGCCAGCGCCGACCCCTTCACACTGCCGACGACCGACATCGCCGGAATCACCAACGTTCTGACGATCTGCGACGGCCGCATCGTCCACGATGATCTGCCGCCTCAGACACCGACCACCACGTCCGCACCGACCACCACCGGCTCAGCCCGCTGACGACGAAAGGCCATCATGACCAGCACAGCCACCTCGGCGCCCTCTGCGGAGACCGGACTCGACCACCTCGAGATCCAAGGAGTGAAGAAGGTCTTCGGCGACAACACCGCCATCGAACGCCTCGACTTGAACGTCCACAAGGGCGAGTTCCTCTCCCTGCTCGGCCCCTCCGGCTGCGGAAAGACCACCCTGCTGCGGATGATCGCCGGCTTCGAGACCCCCACCGACGGGGCGATCCTGCTCGGCGGCAAGGACATCGTGTCCCTGCCGCCGCACCGCCGGCCGGTCAACACGGTGTTCCAGTCGTACCTGCTCTTCCCGCATATGAACATCGCCGACAACATCGCCTACGGACTCAAGCAGGCGAAGGTTCCGAAGCCGGAGATCGCCCAACGGGTCAGAGAGGCCCTGGCACTCGTTCAGATGGAGGACTTCGCCGGACGCAGACCCGAACAGCTCTCCGGCGGTCAGCAGCAGCGCATCGCCCTGGCCCGGGCGCTCGTCAACCGCCCGCAGGTCCTCCTCCTCGACGAGCCGATGTCCGCGCTCGACCGGAAGCTGCGCGAGGAGATGCAGCTCGAACTCAAACGACTCCACACGAGACTCGACACGACTTTCGTCTTCGTCACCCACGACCAGGACGAGGCACTGGCGATGAGCGACCGCATCGTCGTCATGTACGACGGGGTCATCCAGCAGATCGGGACCGGTGAGGACATCTACGCGAATCCGCACAACGGCTTCGTCGCCGGCTTCATCGGCAAGCAGAATTTCATCTCCGCCGAGGTGGCGTCCACCGATGCGACGACCGCGACCCTGCGCACGGCCAACGCCGTGCTCACGGCCCCGACGCTGACACTCAGACCGTCCACTGCTGCCGGTGAACCCCGTGATCTCACCGTCGGCGACCGGGTGCGCGCAGCCATCCGCCCCGAACGGATGCACGTCGCCCCGGCCGGCGAGGCCTCCGGGGACGCGAACACGGCACGCGGCGCGGTGATCTCGTATTCGTTCTTAGGCGACGTCATCCAGTACATGATCGTCGTCGGCGACAACGACGAGATCCTCGCTCGCGTCCCCGCCGCCGGGCGGGAGCCGATCAGCGCCGGCACCGAGGTGGAGCTGAGCTGGGACGCCGACGCCGTGACCGTGTACGACCGTGAGCCTGGCCTGCCGGCCGCGGCCGTCGAGGGCGGTGCCTGAGATGGCCCGCACACGACCCGATGTGACATTCCTGGCCCCGCGGGCCGCCTCGGCGAGGTTGAGCCGGCGAGCGCTGCTGGCCGGATTCGGTGTCGCAGGCCTCGGCGCACTGAGCGCGTGCGGAACGACCACGAAGATGGCGGCGTCGCCGCCGACCGACGGCAAACTCGAATCGAAGCTCAACCTCTACTCGTGGGGCGACTACGATGCTCCGGAACTCATCGAGGCGTTCAAATCGAAGTATGACGTGCTCGTCCAGGTCGACTCGTACGGATCGAACGAGGAACTCGCCGCGAAGCTCTCCACCTCACGCGGCACCTCCGGCTACGACGTGGTCGTCCCGACGGGATCGAACGTTCCGCAGATGCTCAACCATGATCTGCTCCAAGAACTCGATCTCTCGCTCATCCCGAACTTCGAACACATCGACGACAACTTCAAGAACCAGTACTTCGACCCGGACAACACGTACACCGTCTGTAAGGCGTGGGGCACGACCGGCTTCGTCTACAACACGACGAAGATCGACCGTGAGCTGACCAGCTGGCAGGACTTCGTGGACGCCGCGCAGAAGGAAGCGGCCGGCACGACGGCGCTGCTCGAGGACCCGTGGGAGGTCTCAGCGATCGCCTTGGCCGCCATGGATGTCAGCCTCAACACCGAGGACGAAGACGAACTCGACCGGGCCCGGACGATCGTCGTCGACCAGCTGGCCCCGAACATCAAGGCCTATATCGGCAATGCTGCGACCGGCATGATCCAAGGCAGCTTCACGATGCTGCATGCGTTCAACGGTGACGCCCGGCAGGGACTGTCGGAGGTCAAGGACCCGGAGAACTGGAAGTTCGTGTTCCCGACACCGTCGGCGAACCTGTGGACGGACACGTGGGCGATCGCCACCGGTGCTCCGCACCCGGACTCCGCCCACGCCTTCATCAACCACATGATCTCCCCGGACACGGCCGTCGAGCAGCTCGACTACATCGGCTACCCGATCGGCACGAAGGGGCTCGAAGAGCAGGCGGTCAAAGCCGACCTCGACGAACGTGACCTCATCTTCCCGGCCCAGGAGGTCCTCGACCGTCTCGAACCGAGCAAGCAGACCCCGGCCGATCAGATCCGCACGAAGATCTTTGCCGACGCCCAGGCCAGGAGTGGAGCATGAGCACAACCACGACCACAGAGACAGCCAAGCGCGGGCTCTCCCCGCGTTTCTTCGGCCCGGCGGCCATGTCGTTTCCGACGTGGGCCTATGCGCTGTTCTTCTTCATCGTTCCGCTGGCACTCATCGTCTTCTACAGCTTCGGCTACAAACCGGATGAGTTCACGGCCATCGCCACCGACCGGCTGTCCTTCGACCGCTACCCGGAGGCGATGAGCGCAAGCTTCGTCTCCACGTTCTTCGCGACCCTGCGGATCTCGATCGTCGGCACGATCCTGTGCCTGCTCATCGCCCTGCCCTTCGCCTACTGGCTGGCGGTCAAGGTCTCCCCGGCCCGCCGTTCCCTGGCCCTGGCTTTGGTGATGGTGCCGTTCTGGACGAACTTCCTCGTCCGCACCCTCGGTTGGCAGATCATGCTCTCCCCCGACGGGTTCCTGTCGAACTGGCTGCAGGGTCTCGGGCTGCTCGATGGACCGCTGGACATCCTCTACACCCGCTCGGCCGTGCAGATCGGCGTCGTCTACAACTATCTGCCGCTGATGATCCTGCCGCTGTTCGTCGCCATCGACGCCTCCGGCAAGAAGCTGCGGGAGGCCAGCTACGACCTCGGCGCGGGGAAGGTGAAGACCTTCATGCGGGTGACGCTGCCGATGGCCATGCCGGGAGTCGTCTCCGGCTGCCTGCTCGTGTTCATCCCGCTCAACGGCGACTACGTCACGGCAACCGTCCTCGGCGGGGCGAGCGGCTCGATGGTCGGACAGCTCATCGCCAATCAGTTCAACACCGCACAGAACTGGGCTGTCGGAGCGGCCATGGCGATGATCCTCATCATCTCCACCCTGGTCGTCGTCGGCCTCGGATTCGCGCTGCTCAAGCTCGGGCAGGCGATCACGGCCAAACTCAACAGTGTTCCGCTGCAGGACGGGAGGGCCTGAGATGCCGAAGAAGAACACGTTCGCACGTCGGACACCGACCGATATCGCTCTGCACGTCTGGGGCATCATCGTCTTCGTCTACCTGTTCGTGCCGATCGCGGTGATCATCGCCTATTCGTTCAACAACGGCAAGGTGCTCGCGAACTTCCGCGGTTTCGGCCTGCACGCCTACATCAGCGGCATCAACAACGACATCATCGTCTCCTCCATCGTCACGAGCCTGCAGGCAGCGGTGGGCACGGCCATCGTCTCGACGATCTTCGGCACCCTCGGCGGGGTCGCTCTGGCCAGGGCGCGAAGGGGCGCATGGTGGACGCTCGGACTGACCGCGATCCTCGGTCTGACCCTGGTCACGCCCGAGATCGTCGACGGCATCTCGTTCCTGCCGTGGTTCGTCACCGTCGGCGTCGACTGGGGCATCACCCCACTCAACAACGGTCTGGTCAGGCTCATCATCTCGCATGCGATGTTCTCCATGGCGATCGTGACGTTCATCATCAGGGCCCGACTCGCCGGCATGGACACTCAGCTCGAGGACGCCGCCGCCGACCTCGGCGCGACACCGTGGAACCGGTTCAAGGACATCACCCTGCCGATCGCGGCTCCCGGCATCCTCGCCGGTGCCCTGATGTCGTTCACCGTCAGCCTCGACAACACGATCCTGTCGAGCTTCGTCCAACAGCCGGGCTACACCCCGTGGCCGGTCTACATCTTCTCCGCCGTCCGCGTGGCTCTGCGCCCCGAGGTCGCGGCGATGTCGACGGTGATGTTCGTGCTCACCCTCGCCGCCCTCGGCTTCGTCGGGTTCGTCCTGCGCAAGGCCGGAGGCAACGCCACCGAGATCATCAAGACCATGGCCGCCTGAGAGCTGCCGCCTGCACCATGAAGAAAGTGAAGTGACATGGACGTGCACCCCGCATTGGCCGACGCCTCGACCATTCCGTTCTGGCTCGATACCGACCTCCGCCCGCAGCCGCTGCCGCCGCTGGTCGAGGACCGCGAGACCGACCTCCTCGTCGTCGGCGGCGGGTTCACGGGTCTGTGGACGGCGCTGCAGGCGAAGGAACGGGACCCGAACCGTCGGGTCGTGCTCGTCGAGGCGAACTCGATCGGGTGGGCCGCCTCGGGGCGCAATGGCGGATTCTGCGCGGCCAGCCTCACGCACGGCTACGACAACGGGCAAGCCCACCTGCCGGAGGAGAACGATCGGCTCGCGCAGCTGGGCCGGGAGAACCTCGACGCCGTCGAAGCCGCGGTGGCGAAGTACGGAATGGATGTCGAGTTCGAACGCACGGGCGAACTCGACGTCGCCACCGAGGACTACCAGGTCGCCGAGCTGCGGGAGGCCCACGATCCGGATTCCGGTTTCGTCTTCCTCGACCAGCAGGAACTCGCGGGGATCGTCAAGTCACCGACGTACAAGGGTGCACTGTGGGATTCTCGCGAGGTCGCGCTGGTCAATCCGGCGAAGCTGTGCTGGGAGCTGCTGCGCGTCATCCGCGAACTCGGGGTCGACGTCTATGAGGGCACGAAGGTCACCGATGTCAGCGATGCGACGTCGACCGTGCGAGTCCAGACCCGCGTGACCGCGGAGACGATCGAGGACTGCGCGGCCGCTCAGTGCAGTACGATCACGGCGAAGCGGGTGGCGTTGGCGACGAATGTGTTCCCGTCCCTGCTCAAGCGGGTGAGTCTGCACACCGTGCCCGTCTACGACTATGCGCTGATGACCGAGCCTCTGACCGATGAGCAGATGGCCGCGATCGGGTGGGAGGGCCGCCAGGGCATCGGCGACTGCGCGAATCGCTTCCACTACTACCGGCTGACCGCGGACAATCGGATCCTCTTCGGCGGCTGGGACGCCGTCTATCACTTCGGGCGGAAGGTGTCGTGGAAGTACGATCAGCGGCCCGAGACCTTCGAGACCCTCGCCGAGCACTTCTTCGAGACCTTTCCGCAGCTGGCCGGACTGAAGTTCACTCACAAATGGGGCGGACCGATCGACACCTGCTCGCGGTTCTTCTCGTTCTTCACCAGCGCCTACGGGAAGAAGGTCGCCATGGCTGCCGGGTTCACCGGGCTCGGTGTCGGCGCTTCCCGGTTCGCCGGCACGGTCATGCTCGATCTGCTCTCCGGCGAGGACACCGAGCTGACCGAGCTCGAGATGGTGCGCAAGCTCCCCCTGCCGTTCCCTCCCGAACCCGTGGCCTGGTTGGGCATCAAGCTGACGACGAATGCGCTGATCAAGGCCGATGAGAACGAGGGTCGGCGCGGCCCCCTGCTCAAGGTCCTCGATGCGGCGGGCATGGGCTTCGACTCGTGAGGGCTCCGGCCTGTCCGGCGACCGGACCGCGGGCGGGGAATTCGGCCGTGGTTGGTAGACTCTGAGTGAGCGCGGGAGGAACTCCCGAACACTTTCACAAAGGAGCAGTACACGCATGGCACGTGTCGTCGTTGAGGTGATGCCCAAACCCGAGATCCTTGACCCGCAGGGCAAGGCGATCTCCGGCGGACTGACCCGTCTGGGCTTCACCGGGTTCGGTGAGGTTCGTCAGGGCAAGAGGTTCGAACTCGAGGTCGACGGCGAAGCCACCGAGGAGGTCCTCGCCCAGGCACGCGAAGCCGCAGAGAAGCTTCTGTCGAACCCCGTGATCGAAAACGTTGTGGCCGTCCGCGTGGCCGAGGACGCATCGTGACCGCTGTCGCTGCTGATCCCACCGCCTCAGCTGCCGAATCCGGCGTCTCCGTCGGAGTCGTCACGTTCCCCGGAACGCTCGATGACCGTGACGCGGCTCGAGCCGTGCGCCTGGCCGGTGCGAACCCGGTGAACCTGTGGCATGCGGATTCGACTCTGTCCGGAGTCGACGCCGTCATCCTGCCGGGCGGATTCTCCTACGGTGACTACCTGCGCTGCGGTGCGATCGCCGGATTCGCTCCGATCATGGAGTCCGTCGTCGCTGCGGCGAATGCCGGTATGCCGGTGCTCGGCATCTGCAACGGCTTCCAGATCCTCTGCGAGTCCCGTCTGCTGCCCGGTGCCCTCATCCGCAACGATCACCAGCACTTCATCTGCCGCGACCAGGACCTGGTCGTGGAGAACGCGAAAACCGCGTGGACGAGCGACTACGAGCGGGGTGAGACGATCCGCATTCCGCTGAAGAACGGCGAGGGCGGGTTCGTCGCCACCGACGAGGTGCTCGATGAGCTCGAGTCGACCGGACGCGTGGTCTTCCGCTACCAGGGCTTCAACCCGAACGGGTCTCTGCGCGACATCGCCGGAATCACGAACGAAGCAGGCAACGTCGTCGGTCTCATGCCGCACCCCGAACACGCCGTCGAGGCCGGTTTCGGCCCCGAATCCGGCGGTGGAGTCGACGGTCAGGGGTTCTTCTCCTCGGCCGTGCGCACACTCGTCGCCCAGGGCTGAGACCGCCCCCGGAACATGGTCCGGCTTTGCTCGGAGATGCATCAGGCCCCGAACTCGGTTCTCTGCGAGTTCGGGGCCTGAGCCGTTGTGGCCGGAGAGCTGTGTCGCTTTCGCCGCCACCTTGGTCACCGTCGGGCCGGGTGCAGTCACCAACCCGACGGGTCACCGGCCGCTGTCAGCTCCAATTCTTCCGGCGGGCCAGTCCGATGGCTGCTCCACCGCCGAGGATGAGCAGGGCGCCTGCCGTCAGGCCGGTGAGTTCGGCACCGGTACGCGGCATCGACGAGCCGCCTGCGGATCCGCCGGCTTCGCCGGACTCTCCTCCGTTTCCGCCGCCGGATTCACCACCGGTCACGACGAACTTTCCTGACCTGCTGACGTCCATACAAGCGGCGACGACGTGGTACGTCCCGACGTAGTACGCGGGATCGTCCCCGAGGCCATAGACCTGGATTCCGGCTGTGCCATCCTGATCAGCCGTTGCCGTCTGCTCGTAGAGCTTCTCGCTCTTGTCACCCGAGTACACCTCGAAATGCGCATCGGCGTCCGCCGCGCAGTCGGTGAGCGTCATCTGTGCGCCCTTGTCTCGGTCGATGAAATCCACTCCGGAGATTCGTTCGGGACTGATCGAGAGCGTCGGGTCGATGACGCTGCCGTCATCGGTGACCGTGAACGTGGTCTCGGCGCTCTTGTCACCGCAGGTGGCTGCGACGGTGAAGTCACCGATCCAACCGGTGCCGCCGTCACCGTCGGGGACGAACCGTACGGATCCGGCCGTATCCTCACCGGCGTCTTGGGTCTCTTCCCAGATCACGGTGTCGGGGTCTGTCGCGGAGCTCACCTGGAACGTCACCTCGGAGTCGACGTAACAGTTGACGAGGGTGATGTTGACGCCGTTCTCGAGGAAGTCGGCCAGCTTCTGGCTCTGTGGAGTGACGCTGAGATCCGCATCGGTTCCGTCGTCGTTCTCAGTGACCGAGTATGTCGTCTCTGCGGTCATGTCACCGCATTCTGCGCTGACCACGAAGTCGCCGATCCAGCCGTCGCCACCGGTGCCGGGCATGAAGGACGCCGAGACCGAACCGTCGTCGCCGGCGGTCTTCGTCTCTTCCCAGATGTTCGTGTCCTCTCCCTTGCGGACGATGGTGACTGTCACCTCTTCGCCCGGTTCGCAGCTGCTCACGGTGATGTCGACACCGTTGTCGAGGTAGGAATCGATCGTCTGGCTCTGCGGGTCGACGCTGACGGTCGCATCCGAGTCATCGTGGCTGTCGGTGATCTCCACGCTGCCGGTGAAGGTCTTCGACTCCTGCCCGTCGCGGGCGACGACCACGGTGACGTCGACGACATCGCCGACCTTGAGCGCGGTGTTGCCGCGGAGCTCACCGTTGTACGTTCCGTCGCTGTCGACGGTGGTGGAACCGTTCTCGCCCGGTTCGGCGGTGACGGTATCTCCTGCCTTGAGGCCGGTGATCGTGTAGGGGATGGCTTCAGCTGCCTCGTCGACCGGCATCGTCGACCGGTCGAGGGAGAACGAGGCATCGATCGGGGTTGAGTCCTCGGTCGGTTCGCCCGAACCTTCGCCAGGATCGGCCGCCTCTTCACCGTCACCGGGATCGGCCGCGTTCTCGTCGCCGCCCGGATCAGTCGAGTCCTCCCCGTCACCGGGTTCGGCAGGTGTGCCGTCGGTGCCGGGACCAGCGTCGTCACCGGGGCCTGCGGGAGGATCCTCCGGACCCGGGGTTTCTGCGTCGCCGTTTCCTGTCGCCGGTACGACCGTTGCGTCCGCTGCAGAGTTGTCGTCGGCCAGCGCGACCGCCGGACTCAGTCCTCCGATGGAGAGTGCCAGTGCGAATGTTGCCGCCATTGCCAAGCGTCTCATGATGGTCCTTCCAGAGTTCTGGCCGGTTGCCGTCTTCAGTTATGGCTTGGACCATACGCAGGCACAGGAGTGCGCACGACTTTAGTTCATTTAGGTCATGACAGAAGTGATAGAGGTGTTGTGCCGAATGGTTATCACTTCGCAATACAGTTCGCGCGCCCGGGTCATGGCTCCCCTCGTGTTCGCTCCAGCTGCTGTCCTCTCACCTGCACAGGAACTTCGAATCGAGCTCGGAGATCCACACGGCAGAGCAGAAAGATCAATGTCACATTCGGGTCGATTTCGGCATAAGCCAGGCAGAAATCGTTATGCAGATGTCCGTTCATTGTCTGATTTCTGCGGTGAATGCGAGACAGGGTCCCCGAGCTCGAGCTCGGGGACCCTGCGGCCGGTCGGTCCTGTCAGGCCCGCGGCGAGGGCCCCTCCTCTGCTGGCGCCTCGGTGCTTTCACCGTCGGCATCCGACTCGTCCGCCCTGTCACCGGCGGAGGCCGCAGCCTCGTCGCTCTGCACACCGGACTCGGCCTCGGTCTCGGCGAGCACCTCGGCGGTGAACTGCTCCTCGGCGTCCTCCCCGCGGAACTGCGACATGTACAGCCGGTAGTAGGTGCCTTGTGCGGCAAGCAGCTGCTCATGATTGCCGTGCTCGACGATTGCACCGTCCTCCATCACGAGGATGGTGTGAGCGTCACGGATCGTCGACAGCCTGTGGGCGATGACGAACGACGTCCGATCGGTCCGCAGTGCCGCCATCGCCTGCTGCACGAGAACCTCGGTGCGGGTGTCGACCGAGGAGGTCGCCTCATCGAGGATGAGCAGCGAGGGGTCGGCGAGGAAGGCTCGGGCGATCGTGATGAGCTGTCGCTCACCGGCCGAGACGCTTCCACTGTCGGAATCGATGACCGTGTCATAGCCGTCGGGCAGCTGACGCACGAACCGGTCGACCATCGTCGCCTTGGCCGCGGCGACGACTTCCTCATCGGTGGCACCCAGCCGACCGTAGCGGATGTTGTCGGCGATCGTGCCCTCATACAGCCAGGCGTCCTGAAGGACCATGCCCACATGCGAGCGGAGGTCGGAACGGCTGAGGTCGCGGGTGTCGATGCCGTCGAGGAAGATGGTTCCGCCCGTGATCTCGTAGAAGCGCATCACGAGATTGACCAAGGTGGTCTTGCCGGCGCCGGTGGGTCCGACGATCGCCACCGTATGTCCCGGCTCTGCGGTGAAGGACACCTTCTCGATGAGAGGAATCTCGGGAGCGTAGCGGAAGCTCACCTCGGAGAACTCGACCTTGCCCAAGGTGCGCGGGGGCAGTTCCCGCTGCACCTCGTCGGGATCCTCCTCCTCGGCGTCGAGCAGTTCGAAGGTCCGCTCCGCCGAGGCGACACCGGACTGGAGCATATTCGCGACACCGGCCATTTCGGAGATCGGCTGCGAGAACTCACGGGAATACTGAATGAACGCGGTCGCATCACCGAGCGTCATCTGCCCCGTTGCCACCTTGAGGCCGCCGGCGACGGCGATGAGGACATAGCTGAGGTAGGACACGAACTGCATCGAGGGCATGATCATGCCGGAGACGAACTGTGCTCCCGCTGAGGCCTTGTACAGCGATTCGTTGCGACGGTCGAACTCGTCGAGCATGACCTCATCACGGCCGAAGGCCCTGACGATGTCGAGACCGGAGAACGACTCTTCGACGTGCCCGTTGACCTCGCCGGTGTGCTTCCACTGCGCCTTGAACAGCTTCTGCGACCGAGTGCCGATGACACCGGCGATGATCGCCGACAGCGGCAGTGCGATGAGGGCCAGCAGCGCGAGCTGCCAGGACACGATGAACATCATCACGCCGATGCCGATGATCGTCAGCGCCGACTGCACGAGCTGCGAGAAGGCCTGCTGCAGGGCCTGCTGGATGTTGTCGACGTCGTTGGTCACTCGCGACATCACGTCGCCGCGCTGCCGGGTGTCGAAGTAGCGCAGCGGCAGTCGGTTGATCTTGCGTTCGATGTCCTCACGCAGTCGGTAGACGACCCGCATGACCAGGGCGTTGAGGATGTATCCCTGCGCCCACATGAGCATCGAGGCCACGAGGTACATGAGCAGGACGGCGATGATGATCTGCCCGAGGGCGGTGAAGTCGATTCCCTGCCCGGGCACCACTTCGGCGGTGGCGAGCATATCGGCGAAGTCGTCGCGGCCTTCGGCGCGGGCCCCGGCGATGATGTCGTCGATATTCGCACCTGCGGGCAGCCCAGCACCGATGACTCCGGAGTAGACGACGTCCATCGCCTTGCCGAGGACCTTGGGAGCGATGACGGTGAGGACCACGGAGCCGACGACGAGGCCGACGACGTAGATCATGCCCTTCTTCTCGCTGGCCATGAGTCCGAACAGCCGTTTGACCGAGGGCCAGAAGTGCTTGGCCTTGCGCGGAGGTGTGCCTCCGCTCATCTCCAGCTCCTCGCCGCTGGGAATGTACTCGTCTTCCGCAGCCACCACGGTCTCGGTCGAGGTGTCGTCGGCCATGTCAGTTCACCTCTTCCGCGGTCAGCTGGGATTCGATGATCTCGCGGTAGGTCGGGTTCGCCTCGGCGAGTTCGTCATGGGTGCCGCGGCCGACGATCTTCCCTGCTTCGAGGACGATGATCTGGTCAGCGTCCCGGATCGTCGATACGCGTTGGGCGACGACGATGACGGTGGCCTCCCCCGTCGATTCGTCGAGGGCTGCCCGCAGCCGTGCGTCGGTGGCGACGTCGAGGGCGGAGAACGAATCGTCGAAGACATAGATCTGCGGCTTCACCGTCAGGGCTCTGGCGATGCAGAGACGCTGACGCTGCCCGCCGGAGTAGTTCGTGCCTCCCTGGGCGACGCGCTCTGAGAGCCGGTCCTCCTTCTCGATGACGAAGTCGTCGGCCTGAGCGATGCGCAGGGCCTCCCACAGCTCGTCATCGGTGGCGTCCTCGTTTCCGAAGCGCAGGTTCGAGGCGATCGTGCCGGAGAACAGATACGGCTTCTGCGGGACGAGACCGATGAGCTGTGCCAGCTGGTGGCGGTTGAACTCGGTGACGGGGATCCCGTCGATGAGGATCTCGCCTGCCTGCGGATCGATGAGTCTGGGGATGAGGTTGACGATCGTGGACTTGCCGGAGCCGGTCGAGCCGATGATCGCGGTGGTCGTCCCGGGCTGGGCGGTGAAGGTCAGTCCTTCCAGCACAGGCACCTCGGCGCCGGGATATCCGAAGGAGACATTGCGGAATTCGAGCTCACCACGTCCGGGCAGGTCCGTGACACCGGCGGGGATGGTCATCGTGCTGCGGGTGTCGAGGATCTCTGCGATGCGTTCGGCGCAGACGACGGCGCGCGGAATCATCATCATCATGAATACGCCCATCATCACGGCCACCAGGATCTGCAGCAGGTACTGCAGGAACGCCGTCAGCGATCCCACTTCCATCTGTCCGGCGTCGACGCGGTGACCGCCGAACCACAGGACGGCTGCAGTCGCGAGGTGGAGGATCATCATGATGGCGGGGAACATGAGCACGAACAGATTGCCGACCTTGACCGAGGTTTCGGTCAGGGCACGGTTGGCGTCTGCGTACCGGTCGGTCTCAAAGGGTTCGCGGACGAAGGCGCGGATGACGCGGATGCCGGTGATCTGTTCGCGCAGAACGCCGTTGATGTCGTCGACCTGGTCCTGCATGCGGCGGAACAGCGGCATGAGGAGGTAGACGAGGATGGCGACGACGATGAACAGGACGGGCACGGACACCCACACCAGCCAGGACAGCCCGGCGTCTTCTCGCAGGGCCATGATGATGCCGCCGATGCACATGATCGGGGTCGAGACCATGAAGTTCAGGGTCATGAGCACCAGCATCTGAACCTGTTGGACGTCGTTGGTGTTGCGGGTGATGAGGGTGGCGGAGCCGAATCGTCCGACCTCGAGCATCGACAGGTCGTCGACCTGGCGGTAGATCGCTCTGCGGAGGTCGCGGCCGACGCCCATCCCTGTGCAGGCGCCGAAGTAGATCGCGGTGATCGCGGTGACGACCTGCACGAGGCAGACGAGCAGCATCGTCATGCCTGTCGACCAGATGAAGTCGGTATCGCCCTTGGCGACGCCTTCGTCGATGATCCGAGCGTTGAGGCTGGGAAGGTACAGCGCTGCGATGGTCGAGGCCAGCTGCAGGATGACGACCAGAATGATGAAGAGCCAGTAGTTTTTGGCGTATTTCAGGGACAGGCGGAGTAAGGCCACGTTGAACGTCCTGAGTGAAGAAAGGCTGACAATAGAGTCGTGAGAGTTGCGAAGCGCAACAGACTACCTTACATGAGTTCTCCTCCCCGAGGTATATGTACGGACGATGATTCCGGCAGTTCTGCTGAGACATCTACTCCACCATGAGGCACTGACACGGCCATCGCACCGCGTGCCTCCTCGATTCTCGGGCGCTCCCGCATACGCTTGAAACCATGAGCTCAACTCTGCAGGACCTGGTCAATCGCGCCGTCTTCTACTCGACGGAGGTGCAGACGCATTTCGGTGCGCTCATCGCCGACGCCGAGTGGGAAGTCGACTTCAGCTCCGACCCGCGTCTGACGTTCACGTCGGCCGACGGTGGCGTTCTGCGCGCCCGACCACATCTGCTCGGTTCCGAGTCAGGCAGGGAGAAGACGTGGCTGTGGGGATGGGAGAACGTCAATGACTTCCCCGATGCCGTCGTCGGGCTCTCCCACGAGGTGCGCAAGTTCGGGGCCGCCGAAGATGTCACCGAGCTCACGACACCGGAGCTCTCCCTCGATGAGGAGCTCGCACTGCGCCTGACCCTGGCGTCGAAGGAGGCCACCGACAAGTGGGCCCACTATCCAGCCGCCGCCGGTGCCGGGACCACGGTATGGCTGCTCGTCGATGCCGCCGAGGTCGCCCTGCCCGCACCGCAGGTCAAGGTCTCTGTGCGCGCGCTCATGCAGGGTCTGACGCAGACGACGGTGACCGATCACCGGGCGGCTGTCGAGGCGTACGTCGTCAAACGCGGCATTCCGACGGCAGAGCTGCCCGATGGTGGGCTGCGGATGCTGTTCGCCGACGGCTCCGCTGACCTGTCTTTCGACGATGAGCGTCGCATCTCCAACTGCGATCTGAACGCTCCCTTGGAAGGTGAGGCCGCCGACCAGTTCGCCGCCGCCGGGGGATCCACGGGCACCCCCGCCGAGGCGGCCGCAGCCTCCCGTACGCCGGATTCGGCTTCCGCTTCCGCCGCGGACGACGCTGCCGCACCGTCTGAGACGGCCCCGGCAACTCCGGCGCCTGCTCAGACAGAGGAAACTGCACCCACGAAGTCCGTGCCGGACGAGCAGCCGGCAGCGGAGCCTCCCCCGGCGGCCGAGGCTCGGGTCGACGAAGCCGCAGAGCCTGCCGCGGAGGTTTCGGATGCCGCACGCGGACAGCAGCAGCCGGAAGACGAACGACCGCGTGGAGACCACCCTGTCGAGCCTGCGCAGGCAGAGACTTCTGCCGAGGAAGAACCGAGCAAGGAGGCCAAGCCGAAGAAGAAAGGGCTGTTCTCGAAGTTGTTCGGACGCTGAAGCGGCTTTTGATCTGCCGGATCATGGACAGATGATTTGGGGCCCTGCCGATCGGCGGGGCCCCAAATCATTCATCGCCCTTCAGCGATTCACGGGTGCCTCGGGACCCCATCGGAAGCCGCGGTCGAAGAGGAAACGTCGCTCGTCATCGTTGTGCAGTGTCAGTTCCGAGTCTTCTGTCCGCAGGGAGAACTCCCCATCCTCGGTCGTCGAGTACCGAAATTCGACGGTGCCGGAAGGACCGCGAACGGGCGCCTGAGCACCTTTCCGGACCGGAAAGAGCTCCACTGTGATCGATTGACCGTCGACGCTGTAGACGCCGTCCTGGAAGTCACCATCGGAGTACCGCACGCTCATTCTCTTGCCGCTGCGGGACCCGATCTGCCCGAACGCGATCTGAGTGATGTCCGCGGTCGTGTGGTCGGTGCCGTCGATCGGGGTCGTCTTGCTTGACGCCGTGACAGTGTAGACACCTGAGATCTCCTCCGGAGTCCCAGGGCTGCCCCACCTCAGGCTGATACCGATTGCCAGACCGCTGCCGATGATGATGACGATGGCGAGTATCGGGGATACCCAGCGAGTGATCTGGACGAAGATCCGGTTGCGCCAGATGAGGCCGCTGACTGCAGGTCCGACGCTGCGCCCGAGTGCGAATCGCACGACTCGAGGCACATTGGGGATGAGAAGGATGAGACCCACCAGCGCCATCGCTCCGGACAGTTGCTTGACCGGCACGTCGAACGTCAGGTTGAGCAGGAAGACGACGCTCATGTCCAGAGCAGCGATGAGTGCACCGAGCCAGGCTGAGCGCCGGAAGAGCAGCAGGATGACGGCGATCAGCTCAGCAAGGCCTGCCAGAAACTGCACGGTCGGGGAGAACGCCATGAAGCGCCACAGCAGTCCCATGGGGCTCATCTCGCCGTATTGGACAAGTGCATCGGCGTAGTCGGCGTAACCCATCTGAACGTGAAAGATCTTCGTCCAGGCGTAGGGCAGGAGAGACACCGCCAGCCCCATCCGGAGCACCCAATGGAGGGCCCAAAGGATCCCGACCCATCGGGACCGTGGCCGAACCGACTGAGCTGACTGGTCTGTTGATTGTTCCTGTATCGCAGTGTCTTGCGTCATCATGGTAATCAGATTAGTGACAAAACGACTTGATCCGAAGTAGGGATCTCCGGACCATTCCAAAAGACATTCCCCACCTCCCTATTACTACCTGGCGGGGGCGCAGCAACCCCGCGCGAGGTTGCTGGGCCCCCGCCAGGTAGCAATAAGCACGGACAACACACCCCATCCGTGAATACAGTGATGGCCCCGCCCAAACACTGGACGAGGCCATCACCTTAAAAAACATTGCGGCAGTCACTTACTCTCCCACAACCACCAAGTTGCAGTACCATCAGCGCGAATGGGCTTAGCTAC
>NZ_FXYY01000018.1 GCF_900169165.1 Brevibacterium linens ATCC 9172 | reverse complement strand
GGAAGCCGCCGTGCATACTCCCTCAAACGGCACACCGATCCCGCGCACTGAGGTCGAAGCGATCGCACGTGAGTATGCTCAACGCCGCCGAGTTCAGGCCGCGTTGAACCAACCACTTCCCGATCAGCACAGGTTTGCCGGCGAACCCTTTCCAGAAGCCGCCGATGCAGTGCCAGACCGTGTTGTGATTGCCGCGGGCAATCCACAGCTCTATGTCCACGCTGTCGGACTCGGAGTACCGAAATCCCTGGTCGGGACCTATCAGTCAGTGGTCACCGAGGACGCTTACACCTTGTTCGACCCGACCACTGGTGAGGAAGCGGTGTATTTTCCGCTGCCAATTCGCACCGCTGAAACAGTCAGGCGGTATCCGTTGTGGAGAGTCGTTGGAGCCAGAATGCGTGGAGCTACGAAGACGTGGCTGACGAAACAGCATGACTATCTGCTCAAGCATTTCCCATCCGAGGCACCAGCTGACCGGACCGTCACGATATGTCACTGAAGAAAAGACAACCCCGCCCAGAGTGTCTGCAACCTAGTGAGTCAGGTTGTCAGCACGCTGGTGAGCGAGGTTGTCAGCAAGGTAATGAGTGAGGTTGTCAGCAAGGTCGCGAGTTTCCACACAAGGTTGCTGGGCCGCCGTCAGGTAGTAATTGGGGTCAGGTGGTTGAGCGTTGGGCAGTGTCGACGACGTTCTTGAGCAGCAGGGCTCGAGTCATCGGTCCGACGCCTCCCGGGTTCGGTGAGACCCAGGACGCCACCTCGGCGACCTTCGGGTCCACGTCTCCGACGATCGTCGACTTCCCCGTCTCCGGGTCCGTCTCCCGTGAGACGCCCACGTCGAGGACGATCGCGCCGGGCTTGACCGCCTCCGCCTTCACGATGCGAGCCGCACCGGCGGCCGCGACGATGACATCGGCCTGACCCAGCAGCTCGTCGAGGTTGCGGGTGCCGGTGTGCGTCAGCGTCACCGTCGCATTGTGCTCACGTCGGGTCAGCAGCGACCCGATCGAACGGCCGACGGTGACCCCGCGGCCGATGACGACGACGTGCTTGCCGGCCAGTTCGATGCCGTTGCGGGTGATCAGCTCGATCACCCCGCGCGGAGTGCACGGCAGCGGGGTCGTGATCTCCGAGTTGACGTTGAGCATGAGACGCCCGAGGTTCGTCGGATGCAGCCCGTCGGCGTCCTTGGCCGGGTCGATCGCTTCGAGGATCGTGTCCGTGTCGATATGGTCCGGCAGCGGCAGCTGCACGATGTAGCCGGTGCACTCGTCATCGTTGTTGAGTTCATCGATGACAGCCAACAGCTCATCCTGGCTCACCGACTCCGGAAGGTCACGACGGATCGACTGGATCCCGACCTCGGCACAGTCACGGTGCTTGCCCGCGACGTACCATTTCGAACCGGGGTCCTCCCCCACCAGCACGGTGCCGAGGCCCGGGACGATCCCGGAGTCGGCCAGGGCCGCCACCGTCTCGGTGAGTTCGGCCTTGATCTGCTTCGCACAGGCTCTGCCGTCGAGGATCTGCGCGCTCATCAGTACTGCTCCAGACCTTCGTAGAGCGGGAAATCGTCGCTGAGCTTCTTCACGCGAGCAGCCAGCACTTCGACGTCGGCGCCGGGCTTGAGCGCTTCGGCGATGACGTCGGCGACCTCGGTGAACTCCTTGTCCCCGAATCCGCGGGTGGCCAGTGCCGGAGTGCCGATGCGCAGTCCGGAGGTGACCATCGGCGGGCGCGGGTCGAACGGCACGGCGTTGCGGTTGACGGTGATGCCGACCGCGTGGAGAAGATCCTCGGCCTGCTGTCCGTCGAGGACCGAGTTGCGCAGGTCGACGAGCACGAGGTGGACATCGGTGCCGCTGGTGAGCACGGTGGCCCCGGCTTCGGCGACATCGGAGGCCAGCAGACGGTCAGCCAGGATCTGTGCACCGCGGACGGTGCGTTCCTGACGTTCCTTGAACTCGGCGGAGGCGGCGAGCTTGAAGGCCACTGCCTTCGCCGCGACGACGTGCATGAGCGGTCCGCCCTGCTGGCCCGGGAAGACAGCGGAGTTGAGCTTCTTCGCGTACTCCTCCTTGCCGAGGATGAAACCGGAGCGAGGTCCGCCGATCGTCTTGTGCACCGTCGAGGACACGACATCGGCGAACGGCACGGGGTTCGGGTGCAGACCGGCGGCGACGAGCCCGGCGAAGTGGGCCATATCGACCCACAGCTTCGCATCGACTTCGTCGGCGATGTCGCGGAAAGCCTGGAAGTCCAGCTGACGAGGATAGGCCGACCAGCCGGCGACGATGACGTCGGGGCGGTGTTCGAGAGCCTTCTCGCGCACCTTGTCCATATCGATGCGGTAGGTGTCGGGGTCGACCTCGTAGGAGGCGACGTCGTAGAGGCGCCCGGAGAAGTTGATCTTCATCCCGTGGGTGAGGTGTCCGCCGTGGGCCAGGGACAGGCCGAGCATCTTGTCACCCTGACGAGCCAGGGCGTGCATGACTGCAGCGTTGGCCGAGGCACCGGAGTGGGGCTGGACGTTCGCGTAGTCGGCTCCGAAGAGGCTCTTGGCGCGGTCGATGGCGAGGTTCTCTGCCACGTCGACGTATTCGCAGCCGCCGTAGTAGCGCTTGCCGGGATAGCCCTCGGCGTACTTGTTCGTCAGCACCGACCCCTGTGCTTCCAGCACGGCGCGGGGGACGAAATTCTCCGAGGCGATCATCTCAAGCGTCGACCGCTGGCGGCCCAGCTCGAGGTCGAGGACTTCGGCGATCTGCGGGTCGATGTCGGCAAGCGAGGCCTGCATCGAGTTTTCGGTCATGAGTACTCTCCTGTGGCATCCGATGATGGGAGCGAAGCAACGCGCACACTGCGGCCGTCACCCGGCACCATGCTAACAGCGACCCCGCCTGCTTCCGGGGCTGCGACCGCCATCCGGATGCCGATGCCGGATGGGTGGAATCCGCATCCACCGATTAGGATCGAGACCATGAGCTGCGAATGGATCCTGAGAGTCACCTGCCCCGATTCGACCGGAATCGTCCATGCCGTGACCGGGGTGCTCGCAGGCCTCGGCGGCAACATCACCGAATCGCAGCAGTTCTCCTCCCCCGATTCGCGTCAGTTCTTCCTGCGCGTCCAATTCTCGACGCCCGCGCAGACCTCGGCTCAGACCGTGGAAGACGGCCTCGCCGAGGTGGCTCCCCGGTTCGCGATGACCGTGAGTCTGCAGCCGGTGGAGAAGAGGACCCGCACACTGATCATGGTGTCCAAGGCCGCGCACTGCCTCAACACTCTGCTGTTCCGGCATTCGGCCGGTCAGCTGCCCATCGACATCGTCGGCGTCGCCGGCAACCATGACGACCTGCGTCCGCTCGCAGAGTTCCACGGCCACGACTTCCACCATATTCCGATCACCCGGGACACGAAGGCCGACGCCGAGGCGAGGCTCTCGGCTCTCGTCGACGACCTCGATGTCGAGCTCATCGTCTTGGCCCGGTACATGCAGATCCTCTCCCCCGACCTCTGCGACCGCCTCGAGGGTCGGGTCATCAACATCCACCATTCGTTCCTGCCCAGCTTCAAGGGCGCGAAACCCTACCATCAGGCCCATGCCCGGGGTGTGAAGATCATCGGGGCGACCGCCCACTACGTCACGAGCGACCTCGACGAGGGTCCGATCATCGAACAGGATGTGGCCCGCGTCGATCACAATCAGGCGATCGCGGATTTCGTCCGGCACGGTCAGGACGTCGAAGCGGCCGTGCTCGCCCGGGCCGTTGCCTGGCATGCGGAAGGCCGGGTGCTCATGGACGGCCACCGCACCGTCGTCTTCGACTGAACCATCACCTCGCCGAGGCGGCGCGACCCTGACCGGGCTGCCTCGGTGATGGTCGGAGTTCGCCCCGTCGTTTGATGCGGTTCTGACACATCTGCGGGCTTTCCGTGTGCCCGGACCCGAGGCTGGGTTAGCCTCGGACTATGAGAGAGACCCACCTCACACCGGAAGTCGAACTCCGTCGTCTGCCGATCCCCCGCGGACCGGTCAACCTGGCCCGACAGGCCGTGCTGCGCATGGCGAACGTCGGGCTCACCGCCGCCTACGGCGCCTACCGGGCACACCCCGCGATCTGGCGTTTCACCGCCCGCCATTACAACCCGCGGCTCGAACCCTTCGCGAAGCTCAATGCATGGATGATCTGCCAGCAGGCCTCCCTCGATGTGCCGGCGTACCAGGACTATCTTGCGCGTTCCGGTTTCGAGTTCCGGTGGTGGGACCTCGAGGCCTACACGCCGACGTCGAAGGACGAGTTCGTTCGCCGCTACAGCGAGGAACATCGCTGCTGGGACGGTCGGATCGACCGTGTCGGCACTGTCGTCGACGAATCCTCGGGCTCCTCGGGCACCCCATTCAACTGGATGCGGTCGAAGAAGGAGCTCGACACCGTCCATAAGAACGTCGCCGGCTACGTCACGATGCTCTTCGACCACACGGACCTGTTCTGCATCAACGCCTTCTCGATGGGTGCCTGGGCGACGGGGACGAACACGGGGCTGGCCATGGCCAAGGTGGCGATGGTGAAGAACACCGGCCCGGATCTCGAGAAGATCCTCGACACGATGCAGCATTTCGGACCGAACCATTCCTACCTCATCAGCGCCTATCCCCCGTTCCTCAAGCATCTCGTCGACCGGATGGACTCCGAGCCAGACAGATGGGCAGACTTCCGGCTCAATGGGTTCGTCGGCGGAGAAGCGATGACGGAAGGTCTGCGCGACTACCTCGAGGCGCGTTTCGAGCGGGTCTATTCCGGGTACGGCGCCAGCGACCTGACGATCGGGATGGCCGGCGAATCCGACCTCTCGGTCGTCATCCGTCGGGCCTTGGCCCACGATCTCGACTTCCGTGCCGATGCGCTCGGCCCCGACGAGTCTCGCGTGCCGATGGTCTTCCAGTACAACCCGTTGGAGACCTATTTGGAGACCACCGACGACGGTGAACTGGTCGCCACGATCAACTCGGCGGCGGTGATGAGTCCACGGCTGCGCTACAACATCGGAGACGAGGCCACGCTCATCGACTTCCCGACCATGGTCGAGCTCACCCGTCGCCATCCGGATCTGGCGCGAGAGTGTTCGGCGGCGTTCGCCGGCAATGGGATGAAGCTGCCGTTCGTGCTGCTGTTCGGGCGCGCGGATTCGACGATCTCGTATATGGGCGCCAACATCTACCCCCTCGACATCGAGAACGGGCTCTACCGAGACAATCCCCGGGCCCACCTCATCGAGTCCTTCCGCATCGAACTGCGTGAGATCGCCGGGCACGAACAGCGCCCCGCCCTGCACATCCAGCTGCGGGAAGAGTCCCCGTCCATGGACGGGGCTGCGCGGCAGGACCTGGCTGGGACGATCCGGGCCGGGGTGCTCGGACACCTGGCGTCGGTGTCGAGAGACTTCGCGCAGAGCCTGGAGGAGGACCCGACGACCGCGGAGATCCACGTCGAGATCCACGATCACGCCACAGGCCCGTTCGAAACGGCGAACACGAAGATCAAGAACGTCTATGTCCAACGAACGCAGGAGGGTGACGATGCGATCGAATGATTTCTCCCAGGCTCCCCCACAGGCCCGCGCCGAGGCGTTCTTCCTCGGCGCGAACCGCTACCGCAATCCGCTGGCGATGATGGGCCAGCTGCGGAGGTGGCCGCGGGTGGCCAAGGGGCTGAAGGCCTCAGCCGGCTACCTGTGGCATCGCAGCTACTTCGAGTTTCCCGACCGGATCGGACTGATGGTCGCCTTCGCCACCCGTGACGACCTCCTCGCCTATGCACGCACCCCCGAGCATCGGGAGATCATGAAATGGCTGGTCGGCAGCGGCAAGGACTCCCCGGCCCGAGGCGGCTTCATCCGGATCCTCACGGCCGATGAGTGGGGATACACGAATGGTGAGTTCCGAGCCGAGGACGGCCGGTTGGGCATGATCGACGATTTCACGAAACTCAGTTCCGAATGAGACCGCGGCGGGTGCGTTCCCGGGCCGATCTCGCCGAGTTCATCGACCTGGCTCCTCGCCTGGCGCGGGCGCGCGGCGAAGAGGACCACTATGTTCCACTCTTCGCCGCCGATATCCGCGACTGGTTCGCCGGTCGCGGGTGGTTCGACGAACCCGCCGAGCTCTGGCTGTTCGACACCGATCGGGCAGAAGCGGCGGCCCGCGTCATGTGCCACCGGTCGGCAGCATTGGCCGCCGAACTGGGTTCTGCTGACGCAACCGCTGCGCCTCTGTTCTTCGGCGCCGTCGAAGTCGCCGACGAGGAGGCGCTGGACGTGCTGATTGCGTTCCTCGACGAGCGAGCCGAACAGGTGGGAGCATCACGGATCTTCGGTCCCGTCTCTCCCCTGCCGAACGTCACCGGCGGTCTGCTCACCGACGGCGTCCGCCATCCCGGCTTCTTCGACTCAGCGTGGAATCCCGCCTTCTGCTGGCCGGCATTCGCCGCGGCCGGGTTCGAGACCTGGGGGCCGGCACACACGTGGGAGGTGCCCGTCGGTTCCATTCCCGCAGCCCGTGCGACTGCGGTCACCGCTGACGAATGGCGTCGCCTGAGGCTGCGTCGCCGCCCTGTCTCCCGTCTCGGCCTGCGCCGTTTCGCCGACCGGCTGCTGCCGAGCCTCAATGCCGCCTTCTCCGAACTGCCCTATTACACGTCCATCACACCCGCTCAGCTGCGCTCGCAGATGCAGGGCCTGTCCGCCCTGATGGACCCCGATCTCATCATCGACATCACCGGTGCCGACGATCCTGCCGACGCCCCGCCTCGCTGCTTCGCTCTCGTCATTCCCGACCCGGTGCCGATCCTGCGTCGCCACGGCGGCCGCCTCGGTGTGCGCACCGTCTGCGACCTGCTCCGGCACCGTCGCACGATGAGCGACGCGGTGCTCATCATCCAAGGCACCGACCCTCGCTATCAGGGGTCGGGTCTGCTCAGCCTGGCCATCCGCGAACTCAACTGTGCGCTGGTCGCCAAGGGATATCGACGGCTGCGGGTCACGTTCATCGCCGAGGACAATCCCGCCTCGGCGGCGGTCTTCGCCCGTTCCGGGGGCAGGCAGCTGCACCGGCTCGTGTTCGTCGACCGCACCCTGCCTCCGTCCCCGCCCGAGGAGCACCGTTGACACTGACCACTGCCCTCGTCGAGTCGCTCTTCACTGTCGCCGCCTCCGCCCCATCCGCCCACAACACCCAGCCCTGGGTTCCTGAGATCACGAGCTGCACGCCGACGGTCGCCGAGGTGCGGGTCGGGGCCGACCCCGCCCGCGTGCTGCCCCACGGGGACCCGCGCAGTGAGGATCTCCACCTGAGCCTGGGCTGCTGGGTGGAGGCGCTGACGATCGCCGCCGCCGAGGTGGGGCTGCGCACCGAATCGGTCACCGTCCGAGGGCGCGGGCCCACCGTGGACATCCGGGTGCGCTTGGCCACCGGGGAATCCATCGCGGACCCCGCCGAGAGGGATTCCGCGACGGCGGACGGCAGTGTGTGGCCCGCGTTCGGGACCGCGGACCTGCACCATCGTCAGGTCGACCGCGGCCCCTTGGTCCGGGCCGAGGCCCGATTCGCCGAGGCGGCCGCGATCTGTCGCAGCGCCATGGCCGACACAGCGGTCGACCTGGTGGAGGTCCCCGACCGCGCCTGGCGGGCATGGCTGCGTCGTGCCGCACTGCATTCCTTCGGTGACCGACCGGTGTTCGCCGAGACCTTGCGGTGGCTGCGCTTCGACCCCGCCGATCCGCGCTACCACCGGGACGGACTCACCGCCGAGTGTCTGCGCATCCCGGCGGCAGGTGCTCGAGCCGCTGTCTTCCTCGATCGCCCCTGGCTGCGCTCCTGGATCGTCGGCCTGACATCGGTGGGGCTCAGACCATTCGCACTCGCGGACTCCGCGATGAGGTCATTCGCGAACTCGGATCGGGGATCACGACGGTCGACCCTGCGCCGTTCATTGCGTGCGGGACTTCGGCGGACCTCTGCGGCAAAGCCCACCTCGTCTGCTCGTCACGACCGACGTCATTCCCATCATCTGGTCCTGTCCGTCCCCGATCGACCGACGCTGTCGGCCGCGGACGAGGTGGGGGTCGGACGGATCCTGCTGCGGCTCTGGCTGACACTCGACCGGCACGGGCTGCGCGTCGATGTCCACTCCGAAGTCAAGGACAGTCCGACCGTCCGACGCGAATTGGCGACCTTCCTCCGCGGTCGGCCGATCGCGGCCTTCTCGGCGGGGGCCTCCACCACGCCGGTTCCCCGAGCACCCCGTCTGCCGACTGTCTGACGCTGGCGTCTGTCGAGCCCTGCTGTCGGAGGCAGGTCGAGGTGTATCTTCACACCAGGTAGGCGCACAGGGAATTCACACCTCCGACCTCTTGTGCTGTAGGGTCGGCTCGGTCTATCAAAGGAGCTGAGTTCAGATGTCGGAAACCACTTTCCGTATGATCGCGATCGTCCTCTACTTCATCGGCATGCTGGCCATCGGCTGGTTCGCCTACCGCAAGACGAGGAACAACCTCGATGAATATATGCTCGCCGGCCGTGGACTGCGGCCAGGCGTTGCCGCTCTCAGCGCCGGCGCCTCGGATATGTCCGGCTGGCTGCTCATGGGGCTGCCCGGCGCCATCTACGTCTCCGGTCTCATCGAAGCGTGGATCGCCGTCGGCCTCACCGTCGGCGCGTGGATCAATTGGAAGATCGTCGCACCCCGACTGCGCGCGTTCACGGAGAAGGCCGACGATTCGATCACGATCCCCAGCTTCTTCGAACAGCGCCTGAAGGATCGGACACGACTGCTGCGCATCGTGTGCGGCATCATCATCCTCGTCTTCTTCACCTTCTACGTCTCTTCGGGCATGGTGGCGGCCGGAAAGTTCTTCGAGTCGAGCTTCGGACTCAACTACCTCGGCGGAATGCTCCTCGTCGCCGCGATCACCATGGTCTACACCCTCTTCGGCGGCTTCCTCGGTGCAACTCTCACCGACGTCGCCCAGGGGCTGCTGATGTTCGCCGCTCTCATCGCCGTGCCGATCGTCGCCGTCATCAACGCCGGCGGCCCCTCGACCGTCATCAGCAACGTCACCGAGATCGACCCCGGCCTGCTCAGCCTCGTCGGCTCGGGAGACTTCTGGACCTTCGCCACGATCGCATCCATCGTCTCCGCGCTGGCCTGGGGACTGGGCTACTTCGGACAGCCGCACATCATCGTGCGCTTCATGGCTCTGCGCACTCCTGCCGATGCCGGCGTCGCCCGGCGCATCGGCATCAGCTGGATGGCGATCTCCGCTCTCGGCGCCATCGCCACCGCCATCGTCGGCATCTCCTACTTCTCCCAGCACGCGGACATGGAGCCCGCCGATGCCGAGACCGTCTTCCTCGACCTCGCGCAGATCCTCTTCCACCCATTCATCGCCGGCCTCGTGCTGGCAGCGGTGCTGGCTGCGATCATGTCGACGATCTCCTCGCAGCTCGTCGTCACGTCATCGGCGCTCATCGAGGACCTCTTCAAGATCGTCGCCCTGCGCACCGGTTCCACACGCACTCTGCAGGACAAGACCTATGTGCTGCTCGGCCGCCTCGGCGTGCTCGTCGTCGCCATCATCGCGGTGGTGCTCGCGATCTCGCCGTCGAACAGCATCCTCGACCTCGTCGCATTCGCATGGGCAGGATTCGGCGCATCCTTCGGCCCGATCGTCCTGCTCACTCTGTTCTGGAAGCGACTGAGCAACTGGGGCGCCCTGTTCGGTCTGCTCTCCGGTGCGGTGGTGGCCTTCGTCTGGGGGCAGGTGAGCACTCCGATGACGGACGCGATCTACGAGATCATTCCCGGCTTCATCGTCAACCTCGTCGTCGCCGTCGTCGTCAGCCGCTTCACCTACAAGCACGATGAGGCCTCTGACATCGAGTTCGACGAGTCCGTGGCGCTCTCCCGAGCCAAGTGAGAGCGAACGTGTGACGGTGAGAGCCGACGCACGACGGCGCGGGGCGTGAGAGCCGACGCACGCGTGGAAAAGGCCGGGGCATGTGTGCCCCGGCCTTCTTCGTGCCCCGGCCTGCGTCGTGCCCCGGCCTTCTTCGTATCGACACGTCAGTACGACCCATGGCCTACCCGCCATCGGTGCACCGAACGGATCGCGCCTCAGGTTGCGTACCCGAATAATCGCTTTTCGTTCCAATCATCTGAATCGAGAGCGATGATCGGAACGAAAAGCGATTATTCACGCCGAGGTGGCCAGACAGGTGCGTCCACACTGACCCCGCCGAGGCGGCCTGCACGACCTTGTCGACCGCCGCACCAGCGGTGAAGACACGTCGGGCGGGCACCTGTGCAGGTGCCCGCCCGACGTGTCTGACTCACGGCTCGGCAGATCCCGGCCGAGAGTCGGTCGAGGAGTTTACTTCTCCTCGGCAGCCTCGTCAGCGGTCTCGGCGTCAGCCTCGACAGCATCGGCCTCGACAGCGGCGTCCTCGGTGGGCGCCTCGTCGACGACCTCGGCCTCAACCGGTGCCTCTTCAGCCGGAGCGGCAGCGGCGGTGGCCTGTTCGGCTTCCTTCACGGTCGCCTGCTTCGGCGAGTAGGGCTCGAGGACCAGTTCGATGACGGCCATCGGGGCGTTGTCGCCGGGGCGAGGACCGATCTTGGTGATCCGGGTGTATCCACCGGGACGCTCGGCCATCGTTTCGGCGATCGAGGTGAAGAGCTCGTGCACGATCGACTTGTCGGAGATCTGGCCGAGCACGCGACGACGTGCGGCCAGGTCACCCTTCTTGGCGTTCGTGATCATGCGCTCGGCAACCGGGCGCAGGCGCTTGGCCTTGGTCACGGTCGTCTTGATCTGCTTGTGCTCGAACAGCTGGGCTGCCAGGTTGTTGAGCATCATGCGCTCGTGTGTGGGCGATCCGCCGAGGCGGGGACCCTTGGTTGGGGTTGGCATTGTCAGTTACTCCTAGGTCTTAATCAGTACTGTTCGTCTTCGACGTAGGACTGGTCCTCATCAACGAGTCCGGCTTCGAAGCCGGCAGGACTGTCCTTGAGGCTCAGGCCGAGCTCGTTGAGCTTCGCCTTGACCTCGTCGATCGACTTCGAACCGAAGTTGCGGATATCCATCAGATCGGCTTCGCTGCGAGCAACGAGCTCACCGACGGTGTGGATGCCTTCGCGCTTGAGGCAGTTGTAGGAGCGCACGGTCAGGTCGAGATCTTCGATCGCCAGCGCCAGGTCGGCGGCCAGTGCCGCGTCCACAGGCGAGGGTCCGATCTCGATGCCTTCAGCTTCGACGTTGAGCTCTCGAGCCAGGCCGAAGAGTTCGACCAGGGTCTTGCCCGCAGATGCGATGGCATCGCGCGGGGTCATCGAGGGCTTGGTTTCGACGTCGAGGACCAGTCGGTCGAAGTCGGTGCGCTGTTCGACACGCGTGGCTTCGACCTTGTAGGTGACCTTGAGAACCGGGGAGTAGATCGAATCGACCGGGATCCGGCCGATCTCTGCATCCGCGTTCTTGTTCTGAGCGCTCGAAACGTATCCGCGTCCACGTTCGATGGTCAGTTCCATGTCCAGACGCCCCTCACCATTCAGCGTGGCGATGTGCAGGTCCGGATTGTGGATCTCGACCCCGGCGGGAGCAGAGACATCGGCAGCGGTCACGGTGCCGGGTCCCTGCTTGCGCAGGTAGGCGACAACCGGTTCGTCGAATTCGGACGATACGACCAGGGACTTCAGGTTGAGGATGAACTCGGTGACATCCTCCTTGACTCCCGGTACGGTGCTGAACTCGTGGAGCACTCCGTCGATCCGGATGGACGTGACGGCGGCACCAGGGATCGAGGACAGCAGGGTCCGGCGAAGCGAGTTGCCGAGGGTGTAGCCGAATCCGGGCTCGAGCGGTTCGATGGCGAACCGTGAGCGGTTATCGGAGACGACTTCTTCCGTGAGCGTTGGGCGCTGTGCAATGAGCACGTGGGCTTCCTTTCAGCGAACATCCGCTATATGACGTTCGCACTGCACGTCATGGCTCTGAGGCCATGAAGAACGGTTCGGGTTATCTGGGAATCCGTTCTGCGACCGATGTCGGACAAGTGCCCGTCATCCGTTGCAGTTCCACGGAAGGATCAGCCGCGGCGGCGCTTGGGGGGACGGCAGCCGTTGAACGGAACGGGGGTGACATCCTGGATGGTTCCCAGTTCCAGGCCGGCGGCCTGCAGCGAACGGATGGCCGTCTCGCGGCCCGAGCCCGGTCCCTTGACGAACACGTCGACCTTCTTCAGGCCGTGTTCCTGCGCCCGGCGAGCAGCCGATTCAGCAGCCATCTGAGCGGCGTACGGGGTCGACTTGCGCGAACCCTTGAAGCCGATCTCACCTGAGGAGGCCCAGGAGATGACAGCACCGGTCGGATCGGTGATCGACACGATGGTGTTGTTGAAGGTTGATTTGATGTGAGCCTGGCCGGCAACGATATTCTTCTTCAGCTTGCGGCGAGGCTTGCGCACTGTAGCGGCGCGTGACTTGGGAGGCATATGTCCTACTCCTGATCGAGGTGGTTGGCGCTGGCCAACCGGGTGAGCGTGTTACTTCTTCTTACCGGCCACGGTGCGCTTGGGTCCCTTGCGGGTACGCGCATTGGTCTTGGTCCGCTGACCGCGAACCGGCAGACCGCGGCGGTGACGCAGGCCTTCATAGCTTCCGATTTCGACCTTGCGGCGGATATCGGCGGCCACCTCACGACGGAGGTCACCCTCAACCTGGAATGTGCCCTCGATGTAGTCACGCAGCTGGACGAGCTCTGCGTCGCTCAAGTCCTTCACACGGGTATCAGGGCTGATTCCCGTTTCGGTCAGGGTCTGGCGCGCACGGGTGCGGCCCACACCATAGATGTAAGTCAAGGCGACTTCCACACGCTTTTCACGCGGGATGTCGACTCCGGCAAGTCGTGCCATGGGTACTGTCTCCTGTTGTTGTTTCGGAGGTGCTGATGCAGACCTGTCCTTGGTCTCCCAAGGTCTCCGGCCCCCGACCGGAGGTATCGTCCTGTGTCCGTTCCGCCGAAGCTCTCACTTCTCGCGGGTCCGAACGCAGATGGCGAGGTCTGCGCGGGTGTGGTGCTGCTGAAGCCCCTCTCGGAGGAGCCTCGATCTGCTCAGAACGAGCTGCTCAGCCCTGGCGCTGCTTGTGGCGCGGGTTGGAGCAGATGACGATGACCCGACCGTGACGGCGGGTAATCTGGCAGTTCTCGCAGATCTTCTTGACGCTGGGCTTAACCTTCATCGTTTTTCCTTCTTTCGGTCCCTGCCCGGCAGGACAGGACGCGAATGATCGAAGATCCTTACTTGTAGCGGTAAACGATTCGTCCGCGCGAGAGATCGTATGGAGACAGCTCCACGACGACCCGGTCCTCGGGAAGGATGCGGATATAGTGCTGTCGCATCTTTCCGGAGATATGTGCGAGCACCTTGTGCCCGTTGCTCAGCTCGACCCGAAACGATGCGTTCGGCAGAGCCTCGACAACGGTGCCCTCGATCTCAATGACCCCTTCTTTTTTGGCCATATCGTTCGCTAACCTCGTATTCCCGCGAAACCTTCGCGTTCGACGTAATCGTGTATCACCGACTCAGTGCCGGTGACCCCTCGGCCTGCCGTCCTCGTCACCACATGAAAAGATGTGGATGGCAGAAGCCGCCCACAACTGAAAAAGGGTGAGTTGAATGAGAACAGACCAATCATCAACCCTACACTACGGGGAAAGATTCTTCCACACGGTGTTCGCTTCCGGGCGTGAAGTCCCTTACAATTCCATCCTCGCCGAGGCGGCCGACCGCTCCCGTGACGGCTGAGGTCGAATGCACCCGACGTTCACCGACGCGACTGCTAGCGTGAGAACCGCCCCCGACGCAGTCCCCGAAGAGGAGTACACAGATGTCCGATTTCGATGCCATCACCGAGGAGTCCCTGGTCACGAAGGGCGGGCGCAAGTGGTCGTCCTTCCCCGGTTCCATCGGAGCCTTCATCGCCGAGATGGACTTCGGGGTCGCTCCTGCAGTGCGTCAGTCGCTGCAGACCATCGATGACCGCGACCTCTACGGCTACGCTCCCGCCGATCTCGTCGCCGATCTGAAGACAGCGACCTCGAGCTTCTGCTCCGAGCACTACGGCTGGCGCATCCCCGTCGGCCACATCGAACCGGCCAGTGATGTGCTGGCCGCGTTCCTCGGCGTGCTCACCCACCTCACCCCGCCCGACACCCCGATCGTGCTGCCGACACCGGCCTACATGCCCTTCTTCGACGTCGCGCGGGTGACCGGCCGCGAACTCATCGAAGTTCCGATGCTGCGGTCGGAATCCGGCTGGTCCCTCGATCTCGACGCCATCGCCTCTGCCCTGACGCCCGGTGCGACATTCGTTCTGTGCAATCCGCACAATCCGATCGGCAAGGTCTACACCGAGGCCGAGCTGTCGGCACTCGCGGACGTCGTCGAGGACGCAGGAGCCCGGGTGTTCTCCGACGAAATCCATGCTCCCGTCGTCTATGCCCCCGCACGGCACATCCCGTATGCCGCCCTCACCGAGGCGACCGCCGCGCACACCGCGACCGCGACGGCCGCGTCGAAGGCCTTCAACATCCCCGGCCTCAAATGCGCTCAGCTCATCCTCACCTCTTCTGCCGACCGTGATGTCTGGGCCGAGAAGGGGCAGTTCGTCTCCGGTGCCGCCTCGAACCCGGGAATCCTGGCGACGACCGCCGCATACACCCGCTCGAGCGACTGGCTGAGCGAGGTCAACGGCTACCTCAAGGCAAACCGCGATCATTTCACCGATCTCGTCGGCTCGCTGCTGCCGGGGGCCGCCTACATCGAACCCGAAGGCACGTATCTGGCGTGGTTGGATCTGCGCGGCTACGGCCTGGAGTCGGGTCTGTCCGCTATCATCCGTTCCCGCGCCGAGGTGGCCGTGACCGAGGGTCGCCTGTGCGGTGAGGTCGGGGCCGGGCATATCCGGTTCAACTTCGCCCTCCCCCGTCCTCTGCTCACCGAGGCGGTCGAGAGGATCGCCCGGATCCTCTGAGCCCCGTCCCGAGGCACGTTGTTCTTCGGCGGCTCAGTGCTCGGGCAGCCATTCGATGAGGTCGAAAGAGGAGCTGGCTCCCGCACACTCGCGGATCTGCTGATCGAAGCGCAGATAGTACTCGAGATTGCACTGCTGCATGAGAGCGCGGAACCGCACGGCCGGCTGAGTGCCGTCGACGAGGGCTTCGGGCAGCAGCGGGTGGGTCATCACGGCACGCGCGATGTCAAAGTACAGATCGAAGAAGCCTCTCAAGCTCAGCTCCGGGCATCCGGTTCCCGGCGCTGATCCGCCCGAGGTCAGTGCGTTCATGCGCTGCTCCAATTCAGGCAGCTGGGCGAGAGCGGCATCGAGTTCGAAGGCCCGAGTCGTCATCCTGCGAGCCGCGGCCGTGGAGTCGGGTGTCAGCTCTCCCGCCTCGGACCAGCTGGGACCCGACATCTCGGGCAGCCGCGCCGACAGCTGAGCGGACCGGTCTGCGAAGCCGATGAGGATTCCCGGCCTCAGCTGCCTGTATCCCAAGCTCTGGGCAATGTACTGCAGTCGGTCCCGCAGACCGCGCGAGGACTCCGGAACGGAATACACAACAGTGTGGAAGCGACCCTCGTAGTCCGGAAAGACATGGTCGCCTGCGATGTCGCCGAAGTCCGAGAGGACGTGTTCGCTCAGGCGGTAGACGGAGACCCGCCCGAAACGCTCACTGCTGATGATGCCTCGTTGGACCATTCGCACGAGCTGATTGTGCACGCTCGAGGAAGAATACCCGTGCTCACCCAGCACACTGACGATGACGGGCCCCGGCAGTCCACTCGCCTGCAGACACCCGAAAGCGGAGATCACATCGAAGGCGATACGTGTCATCCGATAGCGATCGCCCACATCTGTCCGACGTTTCGGGACATCGTGGACACTCGTCATGGCCAGATCCTACCGTGAAAACACAAGGATCGGTGCCGACAAGGACCGAGATCGCAGCGAAGCGACGAGGAGCCACAACATGGATGACGAGAAGCACTCAATCGATCAGCGCGCGTACCAGATGTCCCGCACATCGGGAATGCTGGCGGGGGCCATCACGGCCTTCATCGCCTTCTGCGCGTTCCAGATCTTCGGTTTCACCATCGCCGAGACCGCAACATGGATGTTCGCGCTCGGGCTGATGGCGGCGTCCGGAACTTTCGCCGCCGTCTACTTCGTCGGCAGGTCGACCCTGAGGAGGCAGATGGCGGCCACCTGAGTTCGGGCTCGGGCCCCCTCCCCCGCGGATCTCCCCTCAGATGCCGTTCGGAGGCACGGGAGTGATTCCGAACGGTGCCAATCCGGCCGCTCCACCGTCGGCGGCTGTGAGTACCCAGACTCCCCCATCGTGGCGAGCCACGCTGTGTTCCCAGTGGCTCGCCCGTGAGCCGTCTGCCGTGACGACTGTCCAGTCATCGGCAAGGGTGCGCGTATCCGCGCCGCCGGTGGTGAGCATCGGTTCGATCGCCAGGCACATTCCGGGCTTGATCTTCGGGCCGTTCGAACGCGCACGGTAGTTGAGCACCTCTGGAGCCATGTGCATGGAGGTGCCGATCCCGTGTCCGGTGAATTCCTCGACGAGACCCAGGTGGGGGAAGGACTCGGAGACGAAGTCATCGATGGCGTCTCCGATGTCGCTGACCTTCGTGCCCGTTGCGAACGCCGCGATGCCTGCCCACATGGCCGCCTCGGTGGCGGTTGAGAGCTCACGGTCGGCGGCCGTGCCCGCTTCGTCGCCGCCGACGATCATCGTCAGCGCGGAGTCCCCGTGGAAGCCGTCGACGATCGCACCGCCGTCGATCGAGACGATGTCGCCGGCGTGGAGGACACGAGGCCCCGGGATGCCGTGGACGATCTCCTCGTTCACGGAGATGCACACGACCGCAGGAAATCCCTGATAGCCCTTGAAGTTCGACCGTGCCCCGGCGGAGTCGATGACCGCCTCGGCGGCGGCGTCCACCTCGGCCGTGGTGGCCCCGGGAACGGCCGCGGACCGGGCTGCTGACAGCACTTGCCGTGTCAGCTGCCCGGCCCGATGCATGAGCTCAAGCTCCGCGGGAGTCTTCAGCTCGATACGCGGTCCGAAGATCATCGAATGGACGACAGGATGCGTTCGGTGATGTCGTCGACGTCGCCGAGGCCGTCGACCTGGCGCAGCAGTCCGCGGCTGCGGTAGATATCGGTCAGCGGCTGCGTCTGCTCTTCGTACACGTCGAGACGGTGGCGGATGACGTCTTCGCTGTCATCGCTGCGGCCCTCGGTCTGAGCCCGCGCGAGCAGGCGGGCGACGACCTCGTCGGTGTCGGCCGTGAGTTCGACGACGTGCTCGATGGCTGTGTCCTCGGCTGCGAGGATCCGATCGAGCTCATCGACCTGGGCACTGGTGCGGGGGTATCCGTCGAGGAGGAACCCGACAGCTGCATCGTCCTGTGCCAGACGGTCGGCGACCATCGAGTTCGTGACCTCGTCGGGCACGTATTCGCCGGCATCCATGTAGCGTTTCGCCAGCTTGCCCAGCTCGGTCTCACCCTTCACATTCGCCCGGAAGATGTCTCCGGTCGAGATGGCTGGGATGCCGAGCGCCTCGGACAGGCGGGCGGCCTGGGTGCCCTTGCCGGCGCCGGGAGGGCCGATCAGGATGATGCGTGAACTCATAAGATGTCCTTCCAATGGGATGTCCGCTGAACGTCAGCGTCCGGTCGTATCAGCGCAGCAGACCCTCGTAGTGGCGCTGCTGCATCTGTGCGTCGATCTGCTTGACCGTTTCGAGGCCGACGCCCACGACGATCAGCAGGGAGGTGCCGCCGAACGGGAAGTTCTGATTGGCATTGATGAGCACCAGCGCGATCAGCGGGATGAGGGCGACGAAGGCAAGGTAGAGCGAGCCGGGGAAGTTGATGCGGCTGAGCACGTAGCTCAGATATTCGGCGGTCGGGCGACCGGCGCGGATACCCGGGATGAACCCGCCGTACTTCTTCATATTGTCCGCAACCTCTTCCGGGTTGAAGGTGATGGCGACGTAGAAGTAAGCGAAGAAGATCGTCAGCAGGGCGTACACGGTGATGTAGATCGGGTGGTCACCGCGGGTGAAGTAGGTGTTGATCCATTCGACCCACGTGGATTCGGGATCGAAGAACTGCGAGACCAGGCTCGGCAGATAGAGCACCGAGGACGCGAAGATGACGGGGATGACACCGGCCATGTTCACCTTGATCGGAATATAGGTCGAGGTTCCGCCGAACATCCGACGGCCCACCATCCGCTTGGCGTACTGGACGGGAATTCTGCGCTGCGACTGCTCGACGAAGACGACGAGGGCGACGAGCACGAGACCCACGACCATGACGATGAGGAAGATGTCGACGCCCTGTTCGCGGAAGATCGCACCGAGCGAGGATGGGAAGGCGGAGGCGACGGAGGTGAAGATCAGCAGCGACATTCCGTTGCCCACACCGTGTTCGGTGATCTGCTCGCCGAGCCACATGATCAGGCCGGTGCCTGCGGTCAGAGTCAGCACGAGGACTGCGATGCCCCACCAGGTGTCGTTGGCGATGAGGTCCTGGCAGCCTTCGACATTGCCGAACAGCGCACCGGAACGGACGGTCGCCACAAGAGTCGTCGAGTTGAGGATGGCGAGGCCGATGGTCAGGTAGCGAGTGTACTGAGTCAGCTTCGCCTGACCCGAGGCTCCTTCCTTGTGAAGAGCCTCGAAGCGCGGAATGACCACGCGCAGCAGCTGGACGATGATGCTCGCGGTGATGTAGGGCATGATGCCCAGGGCGAAGATCGACAACTGCAGCAGCGCGCCGCCGCTGAAGAGGTTGATCATGGCGAATCCGCCCTCATTGAGCTGAGGCGAAGCCACGCATTCCTGCACCTTGGTGTAGTCGATGCCAGGCGAGGGAATGAACGAGCCGAGTCGGAAGATGACAAGAATGCCCAGGGTGAAGAGGAGTTTCTTCCTCAAGTCGGGCGTTCTGAAGGCCCTCCGGATTGCGCCGATCAAGCGTCCTCCTCGTTGGGGGATGAAAAGTCAGAGTCGTGGTCGCGACCTGGCGATTGAGACAAATACCTGCAAAAGACTACCAGGGTATGCCCTCCAGGCCGAAACCGGCGAGCCCGTTGCGGCCTGAGTTTCAGGCGGTGTCCGAGAGGTCTCGGGGGCTCGGTTCGAGGTGGCATCGTCATGGACTCTCACCGGTGTGCTCGCGTCGGAGCGATGCTCGCCGCCTTGACAGTTGCGGGCATGCAGAAGGGGGCGGCCACCGAAGTGGCCGCCCCCTTGCCGGCGTAGAGACCGGGATACCGTCCGAGACGAACGGATCAGGCCTCGTTGGCGCTTCCGCCTGCAGCCTTGATCTTCTCGGCTGCGGAGCCGGAGAACTTGTCTGCAGTGATGTTCAGGGCCACGGTGATCTCACCGGTGCCGAGAACCTTGACGGGCTGCTTTGCGCGCACAGCGCCCTTCTCCACGAGGTCGGCGACGGTGACGTCTCCGCCCTCGGGGAACAGGCTGGACAGCTTGTCGAGGTTGACAACCTGGAACTCCACCTTGGCGGGGTTCTTGAATCCACGCAGTTTGGGCAGACGCATGTGCATCGGAGTCTGGCCGCCCTCGAAGCCGTGCGGAACCTGGTAGCGGGCCTTCGTGCCCTTGGTTCCGCGTCCGGCGGTCTTGCCCTTCGAAGCCTCACCACGACCGACGCGGGTCTTGGCGGTCTTGGCTCCCGGGGCAGGGCGCAGATCGTGCAGCTTCAGCGAGTCGTTGTTCGACATATCAATCGACCTCTTCCACAGTCACGATGTGGCGGACAGCGTTGATCATTCCCCGGATCTCGGGGCGATCTTCCTGCACCACAACGTCGTTGGTCCGCTTGAGACCGAGCGAACGCAGCGTGTCGCGCTGGCTCTGACGGTATCCGATTGCGGACTTGCGCTGAGTAATCTTGAGCTTTGCCATCAGGACTTCGCCCCACTTTCAGCGGCTGCTCGCAGCAGTGCGTGCGGAGCAACCTCGTCGACGGGCAGGCCGCGGCGAGCCGCAACCTCTTCCGGACGCTCGAGGCCCTTCAGCGCGGCGATCGCGGCGTGCACGATGTTGATCGCGTTCGCCGAGCCCAGCGACTTGGACAGGACGTCCTGGACGCCTGCCGCATCGAGGACCGCACGGACGGGTCCACCGGCGATGACTCCGGTACCCGGAGCGGCCGGACGCAGCAGGACGACGCCTGCAGCCTCCTCGCCCTGGATCGGGTGCGGAATGGTCTTCTGGATGCGGGGAACGCGGAAGAAGTTCTTCTTCGCTTCCTCGACACCCTTGGCGATGGCGGCAGGAACTTCCTTCGCCTTGCCGTAGCCCATGCCGACCATGCCGTCGCCGTCGCCGACCACGACGAGAGCCGTGAAGGAGAACCGACGTCCGCCCTTGACGACCTTCGACACGCGGTTGATCGTGATGACGTGTTCGATGAACTGGTTCTTGTCTTCACGGTCGTTGCGACCGCCGCGTCCGCGACCTTCGCCGCGTCCGCGACCCTGACCGCCCTGTCCGCCCTGGCCGCGGCCACGGGAAGAACGGTCACCGCTGTTGTCGGTGCGGGTCTCAGCAGCTGCCTGCTGTTCCTTGTTCTCTTCAGTGCTCATAGGGCCAATCCTCCTTCACGGGCACCTTCGGCGATTGCCTGCACACGGCCGTGGTAGGCATTGCCTCCACGGTCGAAGACGACGGATTCGATTCCGGCGTCCTTGGCACGCTGAGCAACCAGCTCGCCCACCTTGCGGGCCTTGCCGGTCTTGTCGCCTTCGAATGTCCGCAGGTCGGCTTCCATGGTGGAGGCCGAAACCAGGGTCTTGCCGACGGTGTCGTCGATGACCTGGACGAAGACGTGGCGCGTGGAGCGAGTCACTGAGAGGCGAGGGCGCTCGGTCGTGCCGCTGACATGCTTGCGCAGTCGAGCGTGACGACGCTTGCGAGCAGCTGCCCTGCCTTTGCCGTAGCTTTCCTTCTTGCCAAAGGCCATCTTTACTTACCAGCCTTTCCGACCTTGCGACGGACGATTTCGCCGGCGTAGCGCACGCCCTTGCCCTTGTAAGGCTCGGGCTTACGCAGCTTCCGGATGTTCGCAGCCGTCTCACCGACGAGCTGCTTGTCGATTCCGTGGACAGCGACCTTGGTCTGGCCGTCGACGCTGAAGGAGATTCCCTCCGGCGGTTCGACGACGATCGGGTGGCTGTAGCCGAGGGCGAACTCGAGGTTCGATCCCTTGGCCAGGACACGGTAACCGGTTCCGACGATCTCGAGGGCCTTGGAGTAGCCATCGGTCACACCGACGATCATGTTGTTGATGAGCGTACGGGACAGTCCGTGCAGCGAACGCGATTCGCGCTCCTCGTCCGGACGGGCCACTGTGATGACACCGTCTTCGAGCGAGACCGTGATCGGCTCGGCGATGGTGACGGACAGCTCGCCCTTAGGTCCCTTGACGGCGACATCCTGGCCGTCGACCTTGACCTCGACGCCGCTGGGAACGGAGATCGGGTTCTTGCCAATACGTGACATGTTCTTCTCTCCTTCCTTTACCAGACGTAGGCGAGGACTTCCCCACCCACACCCTTCTTGGCGGCCTGACGGTCCGTCAGGAGACCTGACGAGGTCGACAGGATGGCGATGCCGAGGCCGCCGAGAACCTTGGGCAGGTTCGTGGACTTCGCGTAGACGCGCAGTCCCGGCTTCGACACACGGCGCAGGCCGGCGATCGAACGTTCCCGGTTGGGTCCGAACTTCAGGTCCAGGAGCAGCGTCTTGCCGACTTCGGCGTCTTCGACGCTCCAGCCGGTGATGTAGCCCTCGGTCTTGAGGATCTCGGCGATGTTCGACTTGAGCTTCGAGAACGGCATGCTGACGTCCTCGTGATAAGCCGAGTTGGCGTTGCGCAGACGCGTAAGCATGTCTGCGACTGGATCAGTCATTGTCATTTGGGCACGTGCCCTTCCTCGTTACGGTTTCCGCCCACATGCTGTGCTTGGACCTGCAACGTAGCGATTATTTTTGCTTGAACGGGAACCCGAGGTGACGCAGCAGTGCACGTCCCTCATCGTCGGTTGCCGCGGTGGTGACGACGGTGATGTCCATACCGCGGACACGGTCGATCCGGTCCTGGTCGATCTCGTGGAACATGGACTGTTCCGTGAGGCCGAAGGTGTAGTTGCCGTGTCCGTCGAACTGACGATCCGAGAGTCCACGGAAGTCGCGGATACGCGGCAGTGCCAGAGTGATGACGCGGTCGATGAACTCCAACATCCGAGCTCCACGCATGGTCACGTGGGCGCCGATGGGCTGACCTTCGCGCAGCTTGAACTGTGCGATGGACTTGCGGGCACGGGTCACGACGGGCTTCTGACCGGTGATCAGAGTCAGGTCGTTGATCGCGCCTTCGATCATCTTGGAATCGCGTGCTGCGTCACCCACACCCATGTTCACGACGACCTTGGTCAGTCCGGGAACCTGCATGGGGTTGGCGTAGTTGAACTCTTCCTGCAGCTTCGCAACGATCTCTTCGCGGTAAATCTGCTTGAGACGCGGTGCGGGACGGCTGGTGGTTGTTTCCGTCATCAGATCTCCTCCCCGGTGCGACGCGAGAAGCGAACCCGAACGGTCTTGGTGCGACCGTCGCGCTCGGCGCTCTCCTCGCGGTATCCGACGCGGGTGGGCTTGTTGTCCTTGGGGTCAACGAGCGCCACGTTGGACACGTGGATGGGGGCTTCGTGGGTCTCACGGCCACCAGCGGTGCCGCCGGCCTGAGTCTGCGTAGCCTTCTTGTGCTTGATCACGCGGTTGACGCCCTCAACGAGGACGCGGTTGCGTTCGGGGTAGACGGCAAGGACCTTGCCCTGCTTGCCACGATCGCCACCACGGGACTGCCGAGCGCCGGCGATGACCTGGACGAGGTCGCCCTTCTTGATATTGAGCTTGTTCGCCATGCTCACAACACCTCCGGTGCCAGGGAGACGATCTTCATGAACTTCTTGTCGCGGAGTTCGCGTCCCACGGGTCCGAAGATACGGGTGCCGCGCGGTTCCTCATCGTTCTTGAGGATGACGGCTGCATTCTCATCGAACTTGATGTACGAACCGTCGGGACGACGACGTTCCTTGGCAGTGCGAACGATGACGGCCTTGACGACGTCACCCTTCTTCACGTTTCCGCCCGGGATCGCATCCTTGACGGTTGCCACGATGGTGTCACCGATCGAGGCGTAGCGCCGACCGGAGCCACCCAGGATCCTGATTGCCAGGATCTGCTTGGCGCCAGTGTTGTCGGCGACTTTGAGTCGCGACTCTTGCTGAATCACTATTTTCTCCTGTCGTCGCGCTGGTTCTCACGCCTTAAGCGTGAGCCTTGCGGAACGGATTCATTGACATTTCACCCCGTTCCCGGTAGCCGCCCGCGGCCTGCAGGAGGCCGCGGGCGGGACCGGGTGGGTGGGGTGGCGTTGACTACTTGGCGCGTTCGACGATTTCGACGAGCCGCCAACGCTTCGCGGCCGAAAGGGGCCGCGTCTCGGCCACGAGGACGAGGTCGCCGATGCCGGCGGTGTTCTCTTCGTCGTGAACCTTGTACTTGACCGACTTGCGCATGACCTTGCCGTAGAGGCGGTGCTTCATGCGCTCCTCAACCTCGACGACGATGGTCTTGTCCATCTTGTCGGATACGACGTAACCACGTGCGGTCTTGCGGGAGTTGCGTTCCGCAGCAGTGGCCTCGGTATTCGTGGTCTCCGCCATCACTTGCTCTCTTCCTTGGCATCAGCGGGGTTCGGACGGATGTCCAGCTCCCGTTCGTTGAGCACGGTGTAGATACGAGCGATGTCGCGACGCACGGCCTTGAGGCGACCGTGGCTCTCCAGCTGACCGGTGGCCGACTGGAAACGCAGGTTGAACAGCTCGGCCTTGGCCTTCTTGAGCTCTTCCTGCAGACGCTCGTTGTCGTAACCGTCAAGCGCGTCGATGGAAAGGTTCTTCGAACCGATAGCCATTCTCACTCACCACCTTCGCGGGCCACGATACGGGCCTTCAGCGGAAGTTTGTGGATCGCCAGGCGCAGGGCCTCGCGAGCAACTTCCTCGGACACACCGCCGAGTTCGAACATGACTCGACCGGGTTTGACATTGGCGATCCACCACTCCGGCGAACCCTTACCGGAACCCATGCGGGTCTCGGCAGGCTTCTTCGTCAGCGGGTGATCAGGGTAGATGTTGATCCACACCTTGCCGCCGCGCTTGATGTAGCGGGTCATGGCAATACGTGCGGCCTCGATCTGACGGTTGGTGACATAAGCCGGCTCGAGAGCCTGGATGCCGTAGTCACCGAAGGACACCGTCGTGCCTCCCTTGGCGGCGCCGCCCCGGTTGGGGTGGTGCTGCTTGCGGAATTTCACTCGACGAGGGATCAGCATTTCTCAGCCCTCCGATCCGGCCTCAGCCGCGGGGGCTTCGGCACTGTTCTCAGTATTACGGGCCTGGTCGCCTCGGCGCGGTGCGCCTTCCTGACCACGTCCGCGGCCTCCACGACCGCGCCCACGGCCACGCGGGCCACGAGCAGCAGGAGCCTTGGCCTGCTCGGCGGCAAGCTCCTTGTCGGTCATGTCGCCCTTGTAGATCCACACCTTGACGCCGATGCGTCCGAAAGTGGTGTGGGCTTCGTGAACGCCGAAGTCGATGTTCGCGCGCAGGGTGTGCAGCGGCACACGACCTTCACGGTAGAACTCGGACCGGCTCATCTCAGCACCGCCGAGGCGGCCGGAGCACTGCACGCGGATGCCCTTGGCACCTGCGCGCTGCGCGCTCTGGATCGCCTTGCGCATCGCACGGCGGAAGGCCACGCGGCTGGCGAGCTGTTCGGCAACACCCTGAGCGACGAGCTGTGCGTCGACCTCGGGGTTCTTCACCTCAAGGATATTGAGCTGAATCTGCTTGCCGGTGAGCTTTTCGAGCTGACCGCGGATGCGGTCCGCTTCGGCTCCGCGACGGCCGATGACGATGCCCGGACGTGCGGTGTGGATGTCGACGCGAACACGGTCACGCGTGCGCTCGATGTTGACCTTCGAGATGCCGGCCCGCTCGAGACCGGTGTTCAGAATCTGGCGGATCTTGACATCTTCGAGCACGTAGTCGCGGTAGCGCTGCCCCGGCTTGGTCGAGTCAGCGAACCACTTCGACTTGTGATCCGTGGTGATTCCGAGTCGGAATCCATTCGGATTGATCTTCTGGCCCATTAGCGGTTCCCCTTCCGGCTCTTGCGCTGAGGCAGGTCGTCACCGCTGGCCAGGACCACTGTCACGTGGCTGGTGCGCTTCTCGATGCGAAAAGCGCGGCCCTGGGCACGCGGACGGAACCGCTTCATGGTCGGCCCCTCGTCCACGAAGGCTTCGGAGATGACCAGTTCGTTCTCGTCGAACGCAACGCCTTCCTCGTCGGCCCGGACACGCGCATTGGCGATGCCGGAGGCCACGAGCTTGTAAATCGGATCTGATGCCGACTGTTCTGCAAACTTCAACACTGCAAGTGCTTCGGTCGCCTGCTGACCACGAATGAGGTCGATGACGCGCCGAGCCTTGCGAGGCGTAACGCGCAGGTAACGCGCCTTAGCCTTGGCTTCCATCGCTTCCTTCTCTCTTCTCTAGGATCGAAAGAGTGCCCCGCCTCAGCGGCGGCGCCCCTTGCGATCGTCCTTTTCGTGGCCACGGAACGTCCGTGTCGGTGCGAACTCGCCGAGCTTGTGTCCGACCATCGACTCAGTGATGAAGACGGGGACATGCTTGCGTCCGTCATGTACTGCGATGGTGTGTCCCAGGAAGTCCGGGATGATCATCGAGCGACGAGACCAGGTTTTGATGACATTTTTGGTGTTCTTCTCGTTCTGACGAGCCACCTTCTGGAAGAGGTGTTCGTCGACGAAAGGACCCTTTTTGAGGCTACGAGGCATAAGTCAGTACTCCAATCAGCGCTTCTTGCCGGTCCGGCGACGGCGCACGATGTACTTGTCGCTCTCTTTGTTCGGCCGGCGTGTGCGGCCCTCCAACTGACCCCACGGGCTGACTGGGTGACGACCACCCGAAGTACGGCCCTCGCCACCACCATGCGGGTGGTCGATCGGGTTCATCACGACACCGCGGACGGTCGGGCGCTTGCCCTTCCAACGCATGCGGCCTGCTTTGCCCCAGCTGATGTTCGACTGCTCGGCATTGCCGACCTCGCCGATCGTCGCACGGCAGCGCGCATCGACGTTGCGGATTTCGCCCGAGGGCATCCGCAGCTGTGCGAAACGGCCGTACTTCGCCACGAGCTGCACGGACGAACCGGCAGAACGAGCGATCTTGGCACCGCCGCCGGGACGCATTTCGACTGCGTGCACGACAGTGCCGACCGGGATGTTGCGCAGGGCAAGGTTGTTGCCCGGCTTGATGTCTGCACCCGGACCGGCTTCCACCTGTGCGCCCTGCTTGAGGTTCTGCGGGGCGATGATGTAGCGCTTCTCTCCGTCTGCGTAGTGCAGCAGAGCGATGCGAGCCGTACGGTTCGGGTCATATTCGATGTGTGCGACCTTCGCCGGAACGCCATCTTTGTCATGGCGGCGGAAGTCGATGACACGGTACTGACGTTTGTGACCGCCGCCCTGGTGGCGAGTGGTCACGCGTCCCTGACTGTTGCGGCCGCCGCGCTTGGGCAGCGGGCGCAGAAGCGACTTCTCCGGTGTAGACCGGGTCACTTCGACGAAGTCGGCGACCGACGAGCCACGGCGGCCCGGGGTCGTCGGCTTGTGCTTACGGATTCCCATGAGTCTTGTCCTTCTTTGACGAAGGATCGCTTAGAGCGATCCACCGAAGATGTCGATCGATCCGTCCTTGAGGGCGACGATGGCACGCTTGGTGTCCTTGCGCTTTCCCCAACCGGTGCGGGTGCGGCGGCGCTTGCCCTGACGGTTCAGGGTGTTCACCTTGGCAACCTGCACATCGAAGATCGTTTCAATGGCTTGCTTGATCTCGGTCTTGTTCGAGTCCTGGTCGACGAGGAAGGTGTACTTGCCTTCGTCCATCAGGCTGTAGGTCTTCTCCGAGACGACCGGAGCGACGATGATGTCGCGCGGGTCCTTGAAGTTCAGACTCATGATGCGTCCTCCGATTTGCGGTTTCCGCTCAGGAACGCGGCAAGAGCTGCCTCGGTGAACACGATGTCATCGGCGAGCAGCACATCATAGGTGTTGAGCTGATCGGAGGTGAGCACGTGAACGAGGGGCAGGTTGCGCACGCTCAGGTAGGTGAGCTCGTCGTCACGCTCGAGCACCACGAGAGTGTTCTTGCGCTCGGACAGGCCGGCCAGTGCGGCCTTCGCCTGCTTGGTCGACGGGGCGTCGCCGGTGACCAGGTTCTTCATCACGAAGACCTGATCGAGCCGTGCGCGGTCGGACAGGGCTCCGCGCAGAGCGGCGGCCTTCATCTTCTTCGGGGTCCGCTGCGAGTAGTCGCGCGGGACCGGTCCGTGCACGATTCCGCCGCCGTTGTACTGGGGAGCGCGGATCGAACCCTGACGGGCGTTGCCGGTTCCCTTCTGGCGGTAGGGCTTGCGACCGCCACCGCGAACTTCGGAGCGGGTCTTCGTCTTGTGCGTGCCCTGACGGGCCGCAGCCAGCTGTGCAACGACGACCTGGTGGATCAGGGGCACGTTGGTCGGCACGCCGAAGACCTCGGCGGGCAGATCAACCGAACCGGCCTTGGCACCAGCGGCATCGATGACGTCGACTGTCTTGACATCAGTCATTACGTTCAGGCCTCCTTCACGGCCGAGCGAACGAGGACGACTCCACCCTTGGGGCCGGGAACGGCGCCCTTGATGAGCAGGAAGTTGTTCTCGTTGTCCACGGCGTGGATCGTGAGGTTCTGGGTGGTGTGCTTGACAGCGCCCATACGGCCGGCCATGCGCATACCCTTGAACACGCGACCAGGTGTTGCGGCTCCGCCGATCGAACCTGGCTTGCGGTGGTTGCGGTGCTGACCGTGGGAGGCACCGACACCGGCGAAGCCGTGACGCTTCATGACACCGGCGGTTCCCTTGCCCTTGGTCTTCGCGGTCACATCGACCTTGATTCCGGCTTCGAACGTGTCGACGCCGAGTTCCTGGCCGAGCTCGTAGTCAGCAGCATCTGCAGTGCGCAGTTCGACCAGGTGACGGCGTGGGGTCACACCGGCCTTTTCGAAGTGGCCTGCAGTCGGCTTGTTGACCTTGCGAGGATCGATTTCGCCGAATGCGATCTGCACAGCGGGGTAACCATCGGTTTCCTCGTTGCGGACCTGAGTTACGACGTTGTTTCCGGTGGCCACAACGGTCACCGGTACGAGGTTGTTCTGCTCATCCCAGACCTGGGTCATGCCCAGCTTGGTTCCCAGCAGGCCCTTGACCTTGCTGGTGGTCGGGAGAGCGGATGAACGAGTGTTCGCCATTGCTGCCTCCCTTAGAGCTTGATCTCGATGTTGACGTCGTCAGCGAGGTCGAGGCGCATCAGCGAATCGACTGCCTTCGGCGTCGGGTCGACGATGTCGATCAGACGCTTGTGCGTGCGCATCTCGAAATGCTCACGGCTGTCCTTGTACTTGTGCGGCGAACGGATGACGCAGTACACGTTCTTCTCCGTTGGCAACGGCACGGGGCCCACTACAGTCGCGCCAGCGCGAGTGACGGTGTCCACGATCTTGCGTGCGGCACTGTCAATCACAGCGTGGTCGTACGACTTGAGCCGAATGCGGATCTTCTGTCCCGCCATGGCGTCGTCTCTTTCTTTAGTTGCTTCCGGCCATCAACTCGCAGAGGCTCGAAGGCTCACTGCCGTCTGTGCCGGCTGACCATGACCGACCCCCGAGGTCGGGCGTGTCGGCTATTCCTACCGGAGAAGATCTCACTTCACCGCAGGCGCCGACGGCGCTTCTACTCATTGGCTGCTCGGTCCGAACCCGCATGGTGCAGATTCATCGATCCGATAGTGTTTCGGGCTGTTCGCGGTATCACTACCGCAGTGCAGGGGTCAACGCCCGAAACGCAACTTCACTATCTTGTCATAGAGCACTTCACCCGCGCAATTCCGGGGACCGTGCCTGTGAGGGAACTCTCAAGGATTCAGTGAGGCACTTCTGTTCTCGCCTCGCGCTCCGCGCCCCTCGGCTGCTCATCCACCTGCACCGTCCGATCGAGCACTGACGACACCGGCTGGAAATGACGACCATTGCCCGGGCATACAGAAGGGGCCGCAGTCCCGAAGGACTGCGACCCCAACCTGTGGTGCTCAGTCAGTCAGATCAGGCGGTGATCTTGGTGACTCGACCGGCGCCGACGGTGCGGCCACCTTCGCGGATTGCGAAGCGGAGGCCGTCCTCCATAGCGATCGGCTGGATGAGCTCGACCGACATATCGGTGTTGTCGCCGGGCATGACCATCTCGGTGCCCTCGGGCAGCGTGATGACACCGGTGACGTCCGTGGTCCGGAAGTAGAACTGCGGACGGTAGTTCGAGTAGAACGGGTTGTGACGTCCGCCCTCGTCCTTGCTCAGGATGTAGACCTGAGCCTCGAACTTGGTGTGCGGGGTGATCGAACCCGGCTTCACGATGACCTGACCGCGCTCAACATCCTCGCGCTTGGTGCCGCGGAGGAGCAGACCGACGTTCTCACCTGCACGGGCATCCGGCAGGGTCTTGCGGAACATCTCGATAGCGGTGACAGTCGTCTTGGACGACTTCTCCTTGATGCCGACGATTTCGATTTCGTCGTTCGGCAGGAGCACGCCGCGCTCGACACGACCGGTGACGACGGTTCCACGACCGGTGATCGTGAAGACGTCCTCGACGGGCATGAGGAACGGCTTGTCGACATCGCGCTCCGGCTCCGGAACGTTGTCATCGACGGCAGCCATGAGATCCTGAACGCTCTTGACCCACTTCTCGTCGCCTTCCAGCGCCTTGAGAGCGGACACCGGAATGACCGGAGCGTTGTCTCCGTCGAAGTCCTGGCTCGAGAGCAGGTCGCGGACCTCGAATTCGACGAGCTCGAGGAGCTCCTCGTCATCGACCATGTCGGACTTGTTCAGAGCCACGACGATGTAGGGAACGCCGACCTGACGCGCGAGCAGCACGTGCTCACGGGTCTGGGGCATCGGTCCGTCGGTAGCGGCGACGACGAGGATCGCACCGTCCATCTGAGCGGCACCGGTGATCATGTTCTTCACGTAGTCGGCGTGACCCGGGGCATCGACGTGAGCGTAGTGACGCTTCTCCGTCTGGTACTCAACGTGCGAGACGTTGATGGTGATGCCGCGCTCCTTCTCCTCAGGTGCGTTGTCGACCTGGTCGAAGGCGCGAGCCTCATTGAGATCCGGGTACTGATCCGCCAGGACCTTGGTGATCGCAGCGGTCAGGGTGGTCTTTCCGTGGTCAACGTGGCCGATGGTGCCGATGTTGACGTGCGGCTTAGTCCGTTCGAAACTAGCCTTTGCCACTGGGTTCCTCCTCGTGGTTGGAATAAGATATGCGGTTCATATCTTAGACCTTTTGTTGGTTATCTTTCATTCCGGCGACCATGTTCTTGATCACCGGGGCGACCGGAATTCGGAGATTACTCTCCGCCGCGCACCTTCTGGATGATCTCCTCGGCAACAGCCTTCGGGACCTCCGCATAGCTGGAGAAAGTCATCGAATACACCGCACGGCCCTGGGTCTTCGACCGCAGATCACCGATGTAGCCGAACATCTCCGACAGCGGGACCACAGCCTTGACGACCTTCACACCGGAAGCATCGTCCATCGACTGAATCTGTCCACGCCGGGAATTCAGGTCGCCGATGACGTCACCCATGTATTCCTCAGGGGTACGCACCTCGACGTCCATGACCGGCTCGAGAAGAACCGGGTTCGCCCGCTGGACGGCCTCCTTGAAGACCATCGAACCGGCGATCTTGAATGCCATCTCCGAAGAGTCGACATCGTGGTAGGCGCCGTCGACCAGAGTGGCCTTGACACCCACCATGGGGTAACCGGCCAGGGCACCGAGCTGCATGGCGTCCTGGATGCCGGCGTCGACGCTCGGAATGTACTCGCGCGGAACGCGTCCGCCCGTGATGGCATTCTCGAACTCGTAAATCGTATCGCCTTCGACCTCGAGAGGTTCGAAGGTGACCTGGACCTTCGCGAACTGTCCCGATCCACCCGTCTGCTTCTTGTGGGTGTAATCGTACTTCTCGACAGTGCGACGGATGGTCTCACGGTAGGCGACCTGCGGCTTGCCGACGTTCGCCTCGACCTTGAACTCGCGACGCATGCGGTCGACGAGGATGTCGAGGTGCAGCTCGCCCATTCCGCGGATGACGGTCTGGCCGGTCTCGTCGTCAAGCTCGACCTGGTAGGTCGGGTCTTCCTTGACGAACTTCTGGATGGCCGACGACAGCTTCTCCTGGTCGCTCTTGGTCTTCGGCTCGATGGCCACGGAGATCACAGGCTCCGGGAAGGTCATCGACTCGAGAGCGATCGGGTTGGCCGGGTCGCTGAGCGTGTCGCCCGTCGTGGTCTCCTTGAGACCGATGAAGGCGTAGATGTGGCCGGCGAACGCCTCTTCGACAGGGTTCTCCTTGTTGGAGTGCATCTGAAAGAGCTTGCCGACGCGTTCCTTCTTGCCCGACGTGGTGTTGAGCACCTGTTCGCCGGACTTCACATGACCGGAGTACACGCGCACGTAGGTCAGCGATCCGAAGAACGGGTGGGAGGCGACCTTGAAGGCCAGAGCCGAGAACGGCTCGTCCGTCGAAGGCTTGCGGGTCAGTTCCAATTCGTCGTTGCTCGGGTTGTGTCCGATCATCGGAGGCACGTCGAGCGGTGAGGGGAGGTAGTCGATGACCGCGTCGAGCATGGGCTGCACGCCCTTGTTCTTGTAGGCGGAACCGCACATGACCGGGAAGGCCTCGGACTTGATGACGAGTTCGCGGATGCCGGCCTTGATCTCAGCCGTCGTGAGCTCTTCGCCCTCGAGGTACTTCTCCATGAGCTCTTCCGAGTTCTCGGCGACGTCCTCGACGAGCTGCGCACGATACTGAACAGCCTTGTCCTTGAGATCCTCGGGGATCTCGACCTCCGTCATGTCCTGACCCATCTTGGTCTCGTCGGGCCAGATGTAGGCCTTCATCTCGAGCAGATCGACGACACCGGCGAATTCGCTTTCGGCACCGATCGGCAGCTGGATGACCAGCGGCTTCGCGCCGAGGCGCTCCTTGATGGTGTCGACGGTGAAGTAGAAGTCAGCACCGAGCTTGTCCATCTTGTTGACGAAGCACACGCGCGGAACGTCGTACTTGTCGGCCTGACGCCACACGGTCTCCGACTGGGGCTCGACGCCCTCTTTGCCGTCGAACACGGCGACGGCACCATCGAGGACGCGCAGCGAACGCTCGACCTCGACCGTGAAGTCGACGTGACCGGGGGTGTCGATGATGTTGATCTGGTTGTTCTCCCAGTAGCAGGTCGTCGCGGCCGACGTGATCGTGATGCCGCGCTCCTTCTCCTGGTCCATCCAGTCCATGGTGCCGGCGCCGTCGTGGGTCTCGCCCATCTTGTAGTTCACGCCGGTGTAGAAGAGGATGCGTTCGGTCGTCGTTGTCTTACCGGCATCAATGTGGGCCATGATGCCGATATTACGGACCTTGTTCAGGTCGCTGAGCACGTCAAGTGCCACGGTGTCTCTCTCTCGATCGATGATTTGCTCGACTCCCCTGTGCAGCCGGCCGGCGGCACTCGCGGACGAGGTCCGCCGACCGGCGCGCAGGGCAGACGATTACCAGCGGTAGTGGGCGAAGGCCTTGTTGGACTCGGCCATCTTGTGAGTGTCCTCGCGGCGCTTGACTGCTGCGCCGAGGCCGTTGCCGGCGTCGAGGATCTCATTCATGAGCCGTTCGGTCATGGTCTTCTCACGGCGCTGGCGGGAGTATCCCACGAGCCACCGCAGAGCCAGAGTGGTCGAACGAGCCGGACGAACATCAATCGGCACCTGGTAGGTCGCACCGCCGACGCGGCGGGAGCGGACCTCGAGAGACGGACGGATGTTGTCGAGAGCCTTCTTCAGGTTGACAACGGGGTCGTTGCCGTTCTTCTCGCGGGTGCCTTCGAGGGCGCTGTAGACGATCCGCTCTGCGGTCGAGCGCTTGCCGTCGAGCAGGATCTTGTTGATCAGCTGCGTGACGAGCGGTGAGCTGAAGACCGGGTCAACGACGATCGGTCGCTTGGGTGCAGGACCTTTGCGTGGCATTACTTCTTCTCCCTCTTCGCACCGTACTTGCTGCGGGCCTGCTGGCGACCCTTGACGCCCTGGGTGTCGAGCGAACCGCGGACGATCCGGTAGCGGACACCGGGCAGATCCTTGACGCGGCCACCGCGCACGAGCACGATCGAGTGCTCCTGCAGGTTGTGTCCCTCGCCCGGGATGTAGGCGGTCACCTCGATCTGGCTCGAAAGCTTGACACGAGCGACCTTGCGAAGAGCCGAGTTCGGCTTCTTGGGGGTGGTGGTGTACACACGGGTGCACACTCCACGACGCTGCGGGCTGCCCTTGAGGGCAGGAGCGTCCGATCCTGCTGTATTGACATGCCGTCCCTTGCGGACGAGCTGTTGGATTGTCGGCACTAAGCGTTCTCCATTTGCTTCTCGATAGACCTAATTCCCAATGCCGGCCACGACCGCAGTCGCCTCTGTGAACCGTGGGACATATCCGACCGGACACCGGGTGAAGCTTGGCTCCCGATGCCAGTAACCACGCGAGTCATCGACCCCTGCGCCCGGGTGTGTCGCAAGGACACGGAAGCACAGAGACGACATCTCGGCGGCCTGCATCGACGACTTCTCTCAGGGATTCCGAGCCTCACAGAACACTCGGCAGGATCGATCGACGACGCAGATAACACAATCAGTCGCCTACCAGAATATCTCTCTCGAGCACGTCTGGTCAAAATGGCGATCATCCATCTTACCTCTCCGCACCGGCGAAATCACGCAGCACTCCCCTCGCCCGATCAACCACACGGCTCACCAGCGTATTCACAGACCGGCGGCGCACTTCTCAGCACTCGGCGAACCACGGTCGCCGCCTGGGGCGGATTCACAGCGATTCCGGTCGGCCGCCTCGGCGAGGACCCATCCCCACTTTCCTTGACTCGTTCAAGAGAAGCAGGCATTCTGGTGCTGTGAAAGGGACGAAGCATGAACACGACGACGCCGCTGCGGCTCTGCGGCAGACGTCGCTGCGCGTGACGAAACAGCGGGTCGCAGTCCTCGGTGCCGTGCGGGATCACCCGCATGCCGACACCGAGACCGTGATCCGCTCGGTGCGGGAATCGCTGCCAGCGGTCTCCCACCAGGCTGTCTATGATTCGCTTCACACTCTGACCGAGGTGGGGCTCGTCCGCTGCATCAGGCCTGCGGGCTCGGTGGCGCGGTACGAGCGTCGCATCGGGGACAACCACCATCATCTGGTGTGCCGATCGTGCAATCTCATCGTCGATGTTGACTGCACGATCGGGCAGGCTCCGTGCCTGACCCCGTCCCATGATGCCGGCTTCGTCATCGAGCAGGCCGAAGTGACGTTCTGGGGTCTGTGCCCCGACTGCGCGGCCGCCGGTGCTCAGCCGACCGGCGACGATCAGTTCTCGGTCGTGTGACTCCGGCTTCCGTTCACCACCACCCGTCTTCTCCCGAGGACACGACTATGCCCTTTCTGCGAGGGTTGCCCATCCCGTCATCCGAGTCGTCGAATGCGACTCGACTGTGAAAGGAACACGATGACCCAGACGACCACCGGCGGCTGCCCGGTCGCACACACTTCCACGGAACCGGCGGCGCCGGATTCCGACCAGTTGGTCAATCCCGTCCAGGGTGATGCCAACGCTCAGTGGTGGCCCAATCGGCTCAACCTCAAGATCCTCGCCAAGGGTCAGCCGGCACGCGACCCCATGGACCCCGACTTCGATTACGACGCGGAGTTCAACAGTCTCGACTACTACCAGCTCAAGGCCGACATCGAAGCACTGCAGAAGGACAACCAGGACTGGTGGTCCGCTGACTTCGGGCACTATGGTCCGTTCATGATCCGCATGGCCTGGCACTCGGCCGGCACCTACCGCGTGCAGGACGGCCGCGGCGGCGGCGGCGAAGGCCAGCAGCGGTTCGCACCGCTGAACTCCTGGCCCGACAACGTCTCACTCGACAAAGCTCGTCGCCTGCTGTGGCCGGTGAAGAAGAAGTACGGCAAGAAGATCTCCTGGGCCGACCTCTTCATCCTCGCCGGCAACGTCGCGCTCGAATCGATGGGCTTCAAGACCTTCGGCTTCGCCGGCGGCCGCAAGGACGTCTGGGAACCCGACAACGATGTGTACTGGGGCTCCGAGACCGAGTGGCTGGGCACCGACAAGCGCTATGTGGGCAACCGTGAGCTGCAGAAGCCCCTGGCCGCGACCACCATGGGACTCATCTACGTCAACCCCGAGGGCCCCGAAGGCGAACCCGATCCGGTCAAGGCCGCGATCGACATCCGCGAGACCTTCGGACGGATGGCCATGAATGACGAGGAGACCGTCGCTCTCATCGCCGGTGGACACACCTTCGGCAAGACGCACGGTGCCGGCCCCGAATCTCACAAGGGCGCCGACCCGGAGGCCGCCCCGCTCGAAGAGCAGGGTCTGGGCTGGAAATCCGACTTCGGTTCGGGCCAGGGCAATGACTCCATCGGCTCGGGCATCGAGGTCACGTGGACCTACCACCCGACCCGCTGGGACAACGAGTTCTTCCACATCCTCTTCGCCTACGAGTGGGAGGTCTTCGAGAACGAAGGCGGACACCTGCAGTGGCGGCCCAAGGACGGCGGCGGAGACGATATGGTCCCGATGGCCCAGGGCGACGGACGCCGCGAGCCCCGCATGCTCACCACCGACCTGTCGCTGCGCTTCGATCCCATCTACGAGAAGATCTCCCGCCGCTTCAAGGATGATCAGAAGGCGTTCGAGGACGCCTTCGCCCGCGCCTGGTTCAAACTCACCCACCGCGATATGGGTCCCGCGACCCGTTACCTCGGTCCCGAAGCTCCGGCCGAGGAGCTCATCTGGCAGGACCCGGTCCCGGCCGGAACTCCGCTCGATGACGCCGGCCTCGAAGCCGTCAAGGCCGCTGTCCGTGAGTCCGGTCTGACCGTCTCGCAGCTCGTATCGACGACCTGGGCCGCCGCGTCGTCCCACCGCGTCTCGGATATGCGCGGCGGAGTCAACGGCGGTCGTCTGCGCCTCGAACCGCAGCGCAGCTGGGAGGCCAACGAGCCTGCCAAGCTCGCCGAGGTGCTCCCGGTACTCGAGGGCATCGCCGAGTCCACCGAAGCATCGTTTGCCGATGTGCTGGCGATCGCCGGTGCCGTCGGAGTCGAGTCCGCTGCCGCTGCGGCCGGTCACCCGGTTACGGTTCCGGTCTCCACGGGTCGCGGCGACGCCACCCAGGAGCAGACCGATGTCGACTCCTTCGGCTACCTCGAGCCGACCCACGACGGCTTCCGGAACTACCTCACCGAGGGCCTTCCGCTCAAGGCCGAGTACCTCCTGCTCGACAAGGCCAGCCTGCTGGGTCTGACCCCGCCCGAGCTCACGGTCCTCATCGGCGGACTCCGCGTCCTCGGTGTGAACTACGAGGACTCCGCTCTCGGTGTCTTCACCGACCGGCCCGGAGAACTGACGAACGACTTCTTCGTCAATCTGCTCGAGCTCGGCAACGTCTGGAAGCCCGTCGGACCGTCCGAGACCGCCAATGTCTACGAGTGCTTCTCCCCCTCGGGCGAGAAACTCTGGACCGGCAGCCGGATCGACCTCCTGTTCGGAGCGAACTCCGAGCTGCGCGCGATCGCCGAGGTCTACGGCTCGGATGACGCGAATGAGAAGTTCGTCGCCGACTTCGTCAGGGCCTGGACGAAGCTCGTCGAAGCCGATCGCTTCGACCTCAAGCGCTGATCCGGCGACGGTCGCCGAGGTGACCGACGCGTCAGCATGACGATGCCCCCACCGATCGGTGGGGGCATCGTCTGTGCCGCACTGATATCAGCAGCGTTCACTCGTCCCGGTTGAGCACGGCGAATCCGGTGAAGATCCGGTCGAAGTGCGCGACGGCTGCGTTCTCGATCGTCGTCTCGTCGGTGCCTGCCGAGGTGGTGTCAGCGCTCGCGTCCGATCCGTCGGAGTCGGAGGCGCTGCCGTCCGAGCTGGATCCATCGGAGCCGGACCCGTCGGAGGAGTCCCCGGAGTCGGTGCTGCCGTTCTGGTTTCCCGGCATTCCGTTGGACTGTCCGCCGGGCATGCCGCCGCCGTTGGACTGCCCGCCGGGCATGCCTCCGCCGTCGGACTGTCCGCCGCCGTCCTGAGCACCGCCCTGTTGGCCGCCCATTCCGCCGGGTCCGTTCTGGCCTCCCGGGCCCTGGCTCGTCCCCGAATCATTCGACGCTGTTGCCGCCGATACCCCGATCGCTCCCCCGGCGAGACCGCCGACGACGAACAGGGCCGAACCGGCGAGCACCGCCGGGACGAGCGGGACTCTCCGCTTCTGCTTCCGCGGTCCTGCGGTGCTGCCGAACTGTGTACTCTGCGCAGACTGTTCGTAGGGGTTCACCCACGGCCGCTGACCCTCCGGGACCCCGGCCTGCGGATCGGGTGCCGAGCGCGTGGTCTGCTCGGCCCATCCGTTCGCACGGCCTTGGTCGGCCGGTGGCGATTGCATTGCCCAGTTGGGTCCGGCATGAGGTCCTGCCGTGCCCTGCGCTTCGATCCTGCGAGTGGTGTCCGCGCCGTTCGAGTCCGGCGCTGCATTCTCCGCGTGGTCCCGGTTCTCCTCGTGGTTGCGGTTCTGGTCGGGGTTCTGGTTCTCGGTCATGGAATCTCCTCTGGTTGTCGGTGATACCACTCTCGGCCCCCTCGCTGTAGCCCGTCCCGGTCGTGCCTGTGGCCAGCCTGTGCGATTGGCCTCAAGCCGCAGGCAGGCGCAGCTCGAAGGTCGTACCCGCGTCCGTGCTCGACATCGAGATGCCGCCGCGCATGAGTTCGACGAGTCCGGCGGCGATCGACAGTCCCAGCCCCGAGGAACCTCCCTTGGCTCCGTCCTGCCGTGTCCGCGAGGGGTCTCCACGCACGAAGCGGTCGAAGACTCGGTCCCGGATCTCGGGCGGAATGCCCTGACCATCGTCGCTGATGCGGATCGCCACGACATCGCTGGGCAGCTGGCCGGAGACCGGTTTCCGGGTCGCCAGTGCCTCGACGTGCACGTTGGTGCCGGGCGGCGTGTGCACGCAGGCGTTCGTGAGCACGATCGACACGACCCGGCGGACCTGATCGGCTGCTCCGCGCACCTCGAGGGCCTCCGGGGGGACATCGAGGGAGATCGCATGGTCGGGATTGACCACATGGACATCCTCGACGAGTTCGACGAGCAGTGAGGAGACGTCGACGGTGTCCTCTCTCGTCGGCTGGCGGCCGGCTTCGAGCCGAGCGAGGAGAAGGAGATCATCGACGAGGGACGACATCCGCATCGCTCCGGAATCGATCTTGCCCAAGGAGGTGGTCACCTCGGCGGGCAGAGCATCACGGTACGGGCGGGTGAGGTCGGCCCAACCGCGGATCGTCGCGATCGGAGTGCGCAGCTCATGGGAGGCGTCGGCGACGAAGCGGCGCATCTGCTCCGTGCCGCGGTAGCGCTCCTCGAGGGCGGATCCGACATGGTCGAGCATCCGGTTGACCGAGGCTCCCACATCGCCGACCTCCGTGCCCGGCACCGCGAGCTCGGCGGGAACCCGCAGGGCGAGCTCGGGTTTGCCGGCACTCAGCTCGAGGTCGGTGACCTCCCTGGCAGTGCGCGCGACATCGCGCAGGTCCCGCAGCTGGCGATGGATGATCACGGCCATGAGCGCGGCCGTGGCGATGACGCCGAAGAGGACGACGAACGCGGTCGTCCACGCCGTGCGCTCGAGCGCGGAATCGACACTGCTCTGCGGGACGCCGTAGACAGTGGTGGTTCCGCCGTCGTCGAAGGCCACGACCCGGTAGGCGCCGAACCCGGGCACCCGCACGGACTCATGGGCGGACGAGGCGCCGCCGGGTTCGACCTCGAGCAGGGCGTCGATGGCTTCTGCGGACAGGGCGCGCGGACGGGTCAGCCCCGCCTCGGCGATGAGTCCCTCTCCCCCGCCGCCGGAATCGACGACGACGAGAGCTCCGTCGCCGACCCCCGGCTGAAAGAGATAGCGCAGAGCCGAATCGACCGCCGCCGCCGAGTCGTCGCCCCCACCGGAGGTGCCCGGACTGCCGCTCGTTCCGGGGCCCGCGCCGGGGCCGTCTCCCGAACGTGCATGCGAGGTCATCGACGTCAGCTGGGCGTCGAGGTCGGTCATCAGCGAACCGCGCACGCTCAGCCAGGAGGCGGTGCCGATTCCGGCGCCGACGAGGAGGAGGACGAGTCCGGCGAGGACGATGAGCCTCGTCTGCAGCCGCCACCGGCGCAGCGTCACTGTTCCGCCCGCATGATGTAGCCGGCCCCGCGCTTGGTGTGGAAGAGGTTCGGCAGGTCGGGGAACGGGGTGTCGATCTTCTTCCGCAGGTAGGAGACGTAGAGTTCGACGATGTTGCCGTTGCCGCCGAAGTCGTAGTCCCACACGCGATCGAGGATCTGGGCCTTCGACAGCACCACCCGCGGGTTGCGCATGAACAGCAGCAACACCTCGTATTCGCGTGCCGTCAGCTCGATCGGATGACCGGCGCGGGTGACCTCGTGGGAGCGTTCGTCGAGTTCGAGGTCACCCACACGCAGCACATCATCCTCATCGACCTGACCGTTCGAGATCCCCCGGCGCAGGCGCACCTCGATCCTGGCGATGACCTCGTCGAGGTTGAACGGCTTCGTCACATAGTCGTCCCCGCCCAGCCGCAGACCCGTCAGCCGGTCGTCGACCTCGTCTCTGGCCGAGAGGAAGACCACCGGAGTGTCGATGCCCTTTCCCCTGACCTTCTCGATGACGGCGAAACCGTCGAGGTCGGGCAGCATCACGTCGAGGACGATCGCGTCGAAGTGCTCGCTGCGGGCCAGCGCCACTGCCTCGCGGCCCGTGCCGACTCCCTCGGCTTCCCACCCGCGAACCTGGCAGGCCATGACGAGGAGCTCGGCGAGGTTCGCTTCGTCGTCGACGATGAGGATGCGCGCCGGTGGATTCGCTGTCGGGTTCATAACTCGATTATCCCCTCAACCCGCACTGAGATCGTAGAGCGAAACGGAGTCGACGGTAGTCGCCTCGTAATTCGCCTCGACCCAGTCCGCGATCTGGGATGAGGCAGAGTCCGAGCCCCCGCCGGGACCTTGGCCGCCGGAACCCGATCCGATGTAGTAGTGGATTGTGCCTTCGGACACGAGCTGCTTGAACTCGGCGAGGGTCGGCGAAGGGTCGGTGCCGTTGAAGCCGCCGATCGCCATCACGGGTTCTTCGAGCGAGAGCTGGTATCCCGCCGCCTGGTTCGCCCCCGTCGTCGCCGCCACCCACGTGTAGTCCGCGGCATCCTGTTCGAGCAGCTGTGTGAGTTCGTCCGAGGGGTCGGAGGCGCCCAGCAGACCGCCCATTCCGCCTCCGCCGCCGGCGCCGCCGGGCATCCCACCGGTGCCGCCCCTGCCGGCTTCGGAATTGCCTGCCCCGCCGGGCGTGCCATCCGTGCCGCCGCCCGGCCCGGCTCCTCCGCCGGGCATTCCGCCACCGCCGGGTCCACCGCCCAGACCTGCGCTCGTGCCGGCGATCGTGACGATCGATCCCTGCGTCGTCCCGGCGATCGTGCGCACGGCCAGCTGAGCCGGAATCGCGGCGCTGCCGAGGACGGCCAGCGCGACGAGCACCGAGGCGAGCGCCGTGCCGAACCGCCGGTGCGCGGTGACGATGAGAACCAGAGCGCCGAGGATCGAGACGATGAGCACGCACCAGCGCAGGATGCTCGGAATCCCGGTCATCTCCGAGCTGATGATGAACTGCCACGCCCCGGTCAGGGCCCAAGCCACTGCCAGCAGCAGACGCGGGAGGAATCCGTCACGAGCGAGCAGCACCGCGACGGCGAGGCCGATGACGGCGGCGATCGCGGGAATGAGCGCGACCGTGTAGTACTCGTGGACGATCCCGTTCATATTCGACAGCACGAGCCACGTGACGATCAGCCACGCACCCCACATGAGCAGTCCCGCACCGAGGCTGCCCGTGCCGATTGCGCCGGACGCGCTCACCGCACGGCCGGTTCCCTGGTCACCGTCCGTGACGGTGGGAACACGGCGACGGCGGGCCACCTCGGCGAGGGTGAGGAGAACGATCGTCACGACCAGGAAGAACAAGGCGGTGGGCAGGAACCACGACGCCTGCTGGCCGAAGCTGCCGGTGAAGAGGCGGGTGATTCCCGTTTCGCCCCATCCGCCGCCCTGACCGCCGCCTCCTCCGCCGACGGACCCGGTCTCGTTGCCGGTCAGCCGTCCGAAGCCGTTGTAGCCGAAGGTGAGCTCGAGGAAGGAGTTCGACTGGGAACCGCCGACGTAGGGGCGGGAGCCGGCGGGGGTGAGTTCGACGAGGGCGATCCACCAGCCGGCGCTGACGATCATCGACCCGAGCGGGACGAGCAGCCACAGCAGGCGACGGGGCCAGGAGGTGCGGGCGAAGAGCACCCAGGCCACAGCGAGGCCGGGGACGATGAGGAGGACCTGGAACTGTTTGGTCAGAAAGCCCAGCCCGAGGCAGACCCCGGCGAGGACGAGCCAGCCGACGATGCGGCGGGCCGAGCGTCGCCGGCGGGCCTCGGTGAGCGTGCGCAGGGCGTGCTGGGTCGCGACGACCGCACCGATCATCAGCGTCACCAGCAGCGCGTCCGGGTTGTTGAACCGGAACATCATCGCCACGACCGGGGAGACGGCGAAGATCGCACCGGCACCCAGCGCGGCGGCCTTCTCAAGCCCCGGACCGACATGGGACCGCAGGCTCAGCCGCAGCGAATGGACGATGAGGAGCACGCTCACCCCGGCCAGGAGGACCTGGGGCAGCAGCATCGAGAACGATGAGAAGCCGAAGACTCGGGCGCTCAGGGCCATCAGCCACAGGGAGGCCGGGGGTTTGTCGACGGTGATCGCGTTCGCCGAGTCGAGCGAGCCGAAGAGGAACGCCTCCCAGTTCGCCGATCCGGCCTGCACGGCTGCCGCATAGAAGGAGTTCGCCCAGCCGTTGGCCGTGAGGTTGAAGAGGAAGGCAGCGATCGTGCCGAATGTGAGCACGGTGAGCGTGATCGGGTACCAGTGCCGTCGCAGTCCGCGGGTGCGGGCATATCGGGTGGGGGCCTCAGACATGGTCGATGTCCTTCTCGTTCGGATTTGCCGTTCCGGCTGCAGCAGGCGTGGTCGCGCGGTGGGCGCTGTGGTGGGCACCACGGGCGAAGACCCATGTGCGCATCAGCACGAACCGGACCACAGTGGCGGCGAGGTTCGCCGCGGTCAGCACTGCGAGGGTGCCGACGGTCGCCCACGGCCCGGTGAATCCGTCGCCGACGGCCAGACCCGCCGAGGTGAAGGCCAGGCACAGGCCGAAGGCTGCCAAGCCCTTCACCTGGGAGGTCAGGCGGCGGTGCGGAGAACTCACCCCGAAGGTGTGGCCCCGGTTGAGAGCCGTGTTCGCAATCGTCGAAAGGAGCAGCGCAAGGATGTTCGCCGTGGGTTCCGAGACGAATTGGATGCCGAGGAGGAACAGCACGGCGTAGAGCACGGTGCTGATGATCCCGACGTCGATGAAGTGGAGGATCTGTGCTCCGGTGTTCGGTGCGGGGACTGCGTGACTGACCCGGGTGCGTCCGCCGGTGCGCAGCCGGACGATGCCCTTGATGTCCTTCCACGCCGTGCTGACCACGTCGACGGAGGAGTCCGGGTCGTCCCTCCAGTCCGTGCCGAACTCGTGGATGCGGTACCCGGCCCACTCGGCGCGAGCGAGCAGCTCAGTGTCGAAGAACCACTCGGAATCCTCGACCTGCGGCAGCAGTTCCTTCGCTGCCCGTGCCGACAGCGCTTTGAAACCGCATTGGGCGTCGCTGAACCCGACTCCGAGGCTGAGCTTGAGCAGTCGGTTGTAGCAGCGGGAGATGATCTCGCGTCTGATCCCGCGTTCGACCGCAACTCCGGGCTGCAGGCGCGAGGCGATGGCGACATCGGCCAGCCCCGACCGGATGATCTCGACCATCGGGTCGAGGACGCGGATGTCTGTGGCCAGATCCACGTCCGTGTAGGCGACGACGTCCGCCGACGAGGCCTGCCACACCTGGTTCAATGCGCGACCGCGGCCCTTCTGTTCGAGGCGGACGTACTCGACCTGCGGATGCGTCGCCGCCAGGGTCGCGGCGATGATCGGAGTCTCATCGGTGCTCGCATTGTCGGCGATGATGATCGTGACCTCGGTGCCGCGGGCGGGTTCGACGGCCAGGAGGGTCTCGATCGAGGCGGCCAGCGAGGCCTCCTCGTTGTACACCGGGACGACGAGGTCGACAGTCGTGGTCGGTCGGATGGTCGTGTCTGCCGTCTGCGTCTCCGGCTGCCGCCAGGCGCTGCTCTCATGTCTCATGCCCTCCACATTCGCTGCGGTCGATAGGCCCAGCATTGGTCGAACCTGTGGCCCTCCTGTGGAGTCCTCGTCACGACAGTCCTTCCTGCTCGCAGATGTGAAGACCGCTACACTGGGCACCATGGCCGACGACGACTCCCCTCCTCCTCAGCGGCGCATCCGCGCCTCGGACCAGGACCGCGACGATGTCCTCTCAGTGATCACCGATGCCGTGACGAACGGCCGCCTCGATCCCGAGGAGACGGCGCAGCGACAGGATGACGCCATCGGAGCGAAATTCCTCGACGAGCTCATCCCCCTCATCGACGACCTGCCCGAAGGAGACTCGCTCCACCGGCGGCTCGCCCGCCAGACCGGCCGGACACCTGGTCCCACAGATCCGGGCTCCCAGCTGCAGCGGCGCGTACCTGGCGAACTCTCCCCAGCTGCGGAACCGGGATCGGCCTCGCCGATGAACTCCGTGGCCATCATGTCCGGACGTCAGCTCGACGTGCCTCCCGGCACCGCCGAGGTCACCACGTACGCCCTCATGGGCGGAGACAACATCGACCTGTGCGAAGTCATGGGTCCCGGGGTGACCGTCGAACTGAACTCGTATGCGATGTGGGCCGGCAACGATATCTACGTGCCGCCGGGAGTGCGCGTCCGCGACGAGACCATCAACATCATGGCGGGCAATGAGGTCCGCCGATCCGCGCAGGGTGACGGATCCAACGGGACCGTGATCCTCAAGGGATTCTCCCTCATGGCCGGACACGACGTCCGGCTCGCAAAAGGCTATCGAGAAAAGGATCAGGGTCAACTGGAATGAAGATCGGTGTACTCACCTCGGGGGGCGACTGCCCGGGCCTCAACGCTGTCATCCGCGGCATCGTCCGCAAAGGCATCCGCGCCTATGATGCGGAGTTCGTCGGCATCCGCGACGGCTGGCGGGGTCTGCTCGACGACGACCTGTTCGATATGACCATGCTCGACGTGCGCGGCCTGTCCGGACGCGGCGGAACCATCCTCGGCACCTCCCGCACCCACCCCTATGAGGACGGCGGACCCGAGCGGATGCGGGAGGTCATGGCCGCCCACGGCATCGATTCGCTCATCGCCATCGGCGGCGAAGGCACCTTGGCCGGCGCCTCACGGCTGGTCCATGAAGAGGGCCTGCACATCGTCGGCGTGCCCAAGACCATCGACAACGACCTCGGCAACACGGACTACACCTTCGGCTTCGACACCGCCCAGTCCATCGCCACCGAGGCCATCGACCGGCTGCGCACCACCGCAGAGTCCCACCACCGCTGCATGGTCATCGAGGTCATGGGACGCAATGTCGGATGGATCGCGCTGCACGCCGGCATGGCGGCAGGCGCACACGCGATCCTCATGCCCGAGTTCCCCGTCTCCTTCGATCAGATCTCGGACTGGGTGCGCTCGGCCAGGGACCGCGGACGCGCACCCATCGTCGTCGTCGCCGAAGGGTTCATTCCCGAAGGATTCGACTCACAGGTCGCCGACCACGGCGTCGACAACAAGGGACGGGTCCGCCTCGGCGGGATCGCGAACTACCTGGCCCCGAAGATCGAGGAGATCACCGGTATCGAATCTCGGGCGACGATCCTCGGGCACCTGCAGCGAGGCGGCTCCCCCACCGCGTACGACCGGGTCCTGTCGACCCGGTTGGGCATGGCGGCAGCCGACCTCGCCCAGCACGGGCACTGGGGCAAGATGGCCAGCCTCAAGGGCACGGACATCGTCTCGGTGGAGATGTCATCGGCCGTCGACAGTCTCAAGTCAGTGCCGCTGCATCGCTGGGAAGAGGCACAGGTGCTCTTCGGCTGAGTGATTGCGAGAGCTTCACCGAGAAACGGGTGGAGTGTCGAGACACGGGCGCACACACCCGTGTTTCGACACTCCACCCGTTTCTCGATGTCGCAGCGTGAATGACGAGAGGGGCATCCACCGTGTGGTGGACGCCCCTCTTCGCCTGCCTCTCTCAGACGCTGCGACTCAGCCGTTCAGTCTCAGCTGAACGCACCGTAGTCGTAGTCCTCCAGCGGGATGGCGGAGCCGGAATCGGCGCCGATGCCCGCGTAGAAGTCGCCGTAGCTGTTGGTGAACATCTCGGCCTTGGCCTCTTCGGTCGGCTCCACCACGAGGTTGCGGTGGGTCTGCAGGCCGGTGCCGGCAGGGATGAGCTTACCGAGGATGACGTTCTCCTTCAGCCCCATGAGCGCATCGGACTTGCCTTCCATGGCCGCCTCGGTGAGGACGCGGGTGGTCTCCTGGAAGGATGCGGCCGACAGCCACGACTCGGTGGCCAGCGAAGCCTTCGTGATGCCCATCAGCTCGTCACGAGCCGAGGCAGGCTGGCCGCCTTCGGCGACCACACGACGGTTCTCCGCCTGGTAGCGGCCGCGGTCGACGAGCTCACCGGGCAGCAGGTTCGTGTCGCCCGACTCGATCACGGTCACGCGACGCAGCATCTGCCGCACGATGACCTCGATGTGCTTGTCGTGGATGCCCACACCCTGCGAACGGTAGACCTTCTGAACCTCCTCGACGAGGAAGCGCTCGGCCTCACGGCGACCGCGGATGCGCAGCACCTGCTTCGGATCGACGGCACCGACGATGAGCTGCTCTCCGGCCTTGACGTGCTGGCCGTCCTCGACCATGAGACGGGCACGCTTGGACACTGCGTGCTCGATCTCCTCGCTGCCGTCATCGGGGGTGATGATGACGAAGCGGGTCTTGCGGCTGTCGTCGATCTTCGCCCGTCCGGTCGCCTCGGCGATGGGGGCGAAGCCCTTCGGTGTGCGAGCTTCGAAGAGCTCGGTCACACGCGGCAGACCCTGCGTGATATCACCGGTCGAAGCGGCGGCACCACCGGTGTGGAAGGTACGCATCGTCAGCTGGGTACCGGGCTCACCGATCGACTGGGCAGCGACGGTGCCGATGGCCTCGCCGATGTCGACGAGCTGACCGGTCGCCATCGAGCGACCGTAGTGCTCGGCGGAGATCTGCGCATCGGAATCCGCAGTCAGCACGGAGTGGACCTTGAGCTCTTCGATGCCGTTGGCCACGAGCATGTCCACCACAGCACCGGTGACATCGGACTTCGCCGGCAGGAGCACATTGCCCTCGGCGTCGGTGACATCGGAGACGGTGAGACGACCGTAGACGCTGGTCTCGGCGTAGTCGTGCGGAACCAGGTTGCCCTCGTGATCGCGTTCGGCGATCGGGAGGGTGATGCCCTTGTTCGACTCGGCCTCTGCCGCGCGGATGATGACATCCTGCGAGACGTCGACGAGACGACGGGTGAGGTAACCGGAGTCGGCGGTACGCAGAGCGGTATCTGCCAGACCCTTACGAGCACCGTGCGAGGCGATGAAGTACTCGAGCACGGCGAGTCCCTCACGGTAGTTCGACACGATCGGACGCGGGATGATCTCACCCTGCGGGTTCGTCACCAGGCCGCGCATACCGGCCAGCTGACGCACCTGCATCCAGTTGCCGGATGCACCGGACTCGACCAGACGCAGCACCGAGTTCTCCGCGGGGAAGTTCGTGCGCATGATCTGGTCGACCTTCTCGGTCGTCTCCGTCCACAGCTTGACGAGCTCGTTGCGACGCTCGTCGTCGGTCAGGGCACCGAGTTCGTACTGCTGCTGAACCTTCGTGTCGATGACTTCGGCATCGTCGATGATCTCGGTCTTCGCCTCGGGTGAGACGACATCCGACATCGCGATGGTGATGCCCGAGCGGGTGGCCCAGTGGAAGCCGCCGGCCTTGAAGTTGTCCAGCGTGTGTGCGACCTCGACCTTCGGGTACTCCTCGGCGAGGTGGTTGACGATGCGGCTCAGAGCCTTCTTGTCGATCGTCGAGTTCACGAACGCGTAGTCGGCAGGCAGGTACTCGTTGAACGTTGCGCGACCCAGAGTGGTCTGCACGTCCAGCGGGTCGCCGGCCTCCCAGCCCTCGGGAAGCTCCATGTCCGCGTTGGGAACGACGTCCTCCAGGCGGATGGTGATCGGCGAACCGAGGTCGAGCTCCCCATGGTCGAAGGCCATGATGGCTTCGCCCATTCCGGAGAACGCGCGCCCCTCGCCGGCCAGTCCCTTGCGCTCGGAGGTGAGGTGGAACAGACCGATGATCATATCCTGCGAAGGCATGGTCACGGGCTTGCCGTCCGAGGGCTTGAGGATGTTGTTGGCCGAGAGCATGAGGATACGGGCCTCGGCCTGTGCCTCCGGACTCAGCGGCAGGTGCACAGCCATCTGGTCACCGTCGAAGTCAGCGTTGAACGCGGAGCAGACGAGCGGGTGCAGCTGGATGGCCTTGCCCTCGATGAGCTGCGGTTCGAACGCCTGGATGCCCAGACGGTGCAGGGTCGGTGCACGGTTGAGCAGCACAGGGTGCTCGGTGATGACCTCTTCGAGGACATCCCACACCTGCGGGTGCTGACGCTCGACCATGCGCTTGGCCGACTTGATGTTCTGAGCGTGGTTGAGATCGACCAGGCGCTTCATCACGAAGGGCTTGAACAGCTCCAGCGCCATGGTCTTCGGCAGACCGCACTGGTGCAGGTGCAGCTGCGGACCGACGACGATGACCGAACGGCCCGAGTAGTCCACACGCTTGCCGAGCAGGTTCTGACGGAAACGTCCCTGCTTGCCCTTGAGCATGTCCGACAGCGACTTGAGCGGGCGGTTGCCCGGTCCGGTCACCGGGCGTCCGCGACGTCCGTTGTCGAACAGCGAGTCCACGGCCTCCTGCAGCATCCGCTTCTCGTTGTTGACGATGATCTCGGGAGCACCGAGGTCGAGCAGACGCTTGAGGCGGTTGTTGCGGTTGATGACGCGACGGTAGAGATCGTTGAGGTCCGAGGTCGCGAACCGTCCACCATCGAGCTGCACCATCGGGCGCAGCTCCGGCGGGATCACCGGGACAACGTCGAGGACCATGCCCTCGGGGTTGTTGTCGGTGGTCAGGAACGCGTTGACGACCTTGAGGCGCTTGAGCGCACGGGTCTTGCGCTGTCCCTTGCCGGTGGCGATGAGCTCACGCAGCTTCTCGGCTTCGCCTTCGAGGTCGAATTCGATGAGGCGCTTCTGGATGGCCTCGGCCCCCATGGCACCGGTGAAGTACAGGCCGAAGCGGTGGAACATCTCGCGGTACAGGCTCTCGTCACCTTCGAGGTCGTTGACCTTGAGGTTCTTGAACCGGTCCCACACCTGCTCGATACGGTCGACCTCGCGGTCGGCGTTCTTGCGCAGCTTGTCCATTTCCTTCTCGGCGGTGTCGCGCAGCTTCTTCTTGGCCTGGGCGGTTCCGCCTTCGGCCTCGAGCGCGGCGAGATCCTCTTCGAGCTTCTTGGCACGACGGTCGATGTCGGCGTCACGGCGGGTGCCGATCTGCTGCTTCTCGACGTCGATCTTGTTCTGCAGGCTGGGCAGATCACGGTGACGGGAATCCTCGTCGACCGAGGTGATCATGTAGGCCGCGAAGTAGATGACCTTCTCGAGGTCCTTCGGAGCCAGATCCAGCAGGTAGCCCAAACGTGAGGGCACACCCTTGAAGTACCAGATGTGGGTCACAGGAGCGGCGAGCTCGAGGTGGCCCATGCGCTCACGACGCACCTTGGCACGGGTCACCTCGACGCCGCAGCGTTCGCAGATGATGCCCTTGAACCGGACTCGCTTGTACTTTCCGCAGGCGCACTCCCAGTCGCGGGTGGGGCCGAAGATCTTCTCGCAGAAGAGTCCGTCCTTCTCCGGCTTCAGGGTGCGGTAGTTGATGGTCTCAGGCTTTTTCACCTCACCGTGTGACCAGCCGCGGATGTTCTCCGTGGTGGCAAGACCGATGCGCAGTTCATCAAAGAAATTGACGTCAGGCACGTAAATCCTCTTTCCTGGCGATGAACGAATCGTTCATCAAAAAGTTGTGTCGGTTGAAGTGGAAGTCCTCAGACTTCTTCTACGGTCTGTGCTTCGCGGCGGGAGAGGTCGATGCCGAGTTCCTCGGCGGCGCGGTAGACCTCGTCCTCCGACTCGCCCATCTCGACATGGCCTCCGTCGGAAGACAGAACTTCGACGTTGAGGCACAGGGACTGCATCTCCTTGATGAGGACCTTGAACGATTCCGGGATTCCCGGATCGGGCAGGTTCTCACCCTTGACGATGGCTTCGTAGACCTTCACACGGCCCGGGATGTCATCGGACTTGATCGTCAGAAGCTCCTGCAGGGTGTAGGCGGCGCCGTAGGCCTCGAGGGCCCAGACTTCCATCTCACCGAAGCGCTGACCACCGAACTGCGCCTTACCACCGAGCGGCTGCTGGGTGATCATCGAGTACGGTCCGGTCGAACGCGCGTGGATCTTGTCGTCGACGAGGTGGTGGAGCTTGAGCATGTACATGTAGCCGACCGAGATCGGGTACGGGAACGGCTCACCGGAGCGACCGTCGAACAGCTGGGCCTTGCCCGAGGAGTCGATGAGGCGGTCCCCATCGCGGTTCGGGGTCGTCGAATCCAGCAGTCCGCGCAGCTCCTGCTCGTGCGCACCGTCGAAGACCGGGGTGGCCAAGTTGGTGCCGGCCTCGGCTTCGCGAGCGGCCTCGGGCAGCTCGGCGGCCCACTCGGGGTTGCCCTCGATCTTCCAGCCCTGCTTCGAGATCCATCCGAGGTGGACTTCGAAGACCTGGCCGATGTTCATACGACGGGGAACACCGTGCGGGTTGAGGATGACGTCGACGGGGGTGCCGTCGGCGAGGAACGGCATGTCCTCGACCGGCAGGATCGTCGAGATGACGCCCTTGTTTCCGTGACGGCCGGCCATCTTGTCACCGATGGTGATCTTGCGGCGCTGGGCCACATAGACGCGGACCATCTGGTTGACGCCGGGCGAGAGCTCGTCGTCGTCCTCACGGTCGAAGACGCGCACACCGATGACGGTGCCGATCTCGCCGTGGGGAACGCGCAGCGAGGTGTCGCGGACCTCACGGGACTTCTCACCGAAGATGGCGCGCAGCAGGCGCTCTTCCGGTGTCAGCTCGGTCTCACCCTTCGGGGTGACCTTGCCGACGAGGATGTCACCGTCGGTGACTTCGGCGCCGATGCGGATGATTCCGCGATCGTCGAGGTCGGCCAGGGCGTCGGGCGAGATGTTCGGGATGTCCCGAGTGATCTCCTCGGCACCGAGCTTGGTGTCGCGAGCATCGACCTCATGCTCCTCGATGTGGATCGAGGAGAGCACGTCGTCCTGGACGAGGCGCTGGGAGAGGATGATCGCGTCCTCGTAGTTGTAGCCTTCCCATGACATGAACGCCACGAGGAGGTTCTTGCCCAGAGCCATCTCACCGTTCTCGGTGGACGGGCCGTCGGCGAGGACGGTGCCGGCTTCGACACGGTCGCCTTCGTCGACGAGGATGCGCTGGTTGTACGAGGTGCCGTGGTTCGAACGCTTGAACTTCGCAGCCTTGTAGGTCAGCTGGGTTCCGTCGTCGGCGAGCACCGTGACGAAGTCAGCCGAGACCTCGGTGATGACACCGGACTTCTCAGCGGTGATGACATCGCCGGCGTCGACGGCGGCACGGTATTCCATGCCGGTGCCCACGACAGGTGATTCGGCCATCACCAGCGGCACGGCCTGACGCTGCATGTTCGCACCCATGAGGGCGCGGTTCGCGTCATCGTGCTCGAGGAACGGAATCAGAGCCGACGCCACAGAGACCATCTGACGTGCGGAGACGTCCATGAAGTCGATCTGGTCGTGCTGGACCAGCTCGGCCTCACCGCCGCCGCCCTTCGGACGGGCCAGGACCTCGACCTCGGCGAAGCGCTGGTCGTCGGTCAGGGGCGCGTTGGCCTGGGCGATGTTGAACTCGAGTTCGTCATCGGCGGTCAGGTACTGCGTCTCATCGGTCACGACACCGTCGACGACCTTGCGGTAGGGCGTCTCGATGAATCCGAAGGGGTTGATGCGGGCGTAGGACGCCAGCGAACCGATCAGACCGATGTTCGGACCCTCGGGGGTCTCGATCGGGCACATGCGGCCGTAGTGCGAGGGGTGCACGTCACGGACTTCCATGGCGGCACGGTCACGCGAGAGACCGCCGGGTCCCAGCGCGGAGAGACGGCGCTTGTGGGTCAGACCCGCGAGCGGGTTGTTCTGATCCATGAACTGGGAGAGCTGCGAGGTGCCGAAGAACTCCTTGATCGCAGCCACCACGGGGCGGATGTTGATCAGGGTCTGCGGGGTGATCGCCTCGACGTCCTGGGTGGTCATGCGTTCGCGGACGACGCGCTCCATCCGGGACAGGCCGGTGCGGATCTGGTTCTCGATGAGCTCACCGACGGCGCGGATGCGGCGGTTTCCGAAGTGATCGATGTCGTCGAGCTTGACGCTGATCTCGACCTCTTCACCGTCGCGGGTGCCCTTGGCGGTGTCCACTCCGGCGTGCAGCGACACGAGGTAGCGGATGGTGGCGACGACGTCCTCGGTGGAGAGCACGGAGTCCGACAGCGGTGCTTCGACGCCGAGCTTGCGGTTGACCTTGTAGCGGCCGACCTTGGCCAGGTCGTAGCGCTTCGGGTTGAAGTACAGGTTGTTGAGCAGGTTGCGAGCGGCCTCGGCGGTCGCGGGCTCTGCCGGGCGCAGCTTCTTGTAGATGTCGAGCAGCGCTTCGTCCTGCGTGTTGACCGTGTCCTTGGCCATCGTCTCGCGGATCGATTCGAACTCGCCGAACTCCTCGAGGATCTTCGCTTCGGACCAGCCGAGGGCCTTAAGCAGCACCGTCACGGACTGCTTGCGCTTGCGGTCGAGGCGCACACCGACCTGGTCGCGCTTGTCGACCTCGAACTCCAGCCAGGCACCGCGGGACGGGATGATCTTCGCGGAGAAGATGTCCTTGTCCGTGGTCTTGTCGACGCTGGATTCGAAGTAGGCGCCGGGCGAACGCACGAGCTGGGAGACGACGACGCGCTCGGTGCCGTTGACGATGAACGTGCCCTTGTCGGTCATGAGGGGGAAGTCACCCATGAACACGGTCTGGCTCTTGATCTCGCCCGTGTTGTTGTTCATGAACTCGGCGGTGACGTACAGCGGCGCCGAGTAGGTCATATCGCGTTCCTTGCACTCATCGATCGAGTACTTGGGAGCCTCGAACCGGTGCTCGCGGAACGACAGCGACATGGATCCGCCGAAGTCTTCGATCGGCGAGATCTCTTCGAAGATGTCTTCGAGACCCGAGGTGGTTGCGACGGAGTCGTCCCCGATCTCGATGGCCTCGGCGACGCGGTCCTGCCACGCCTCCGATCCGATCAGCCAGTCGAAGCTGTCCGTCTGCAGACCGAGCAGATCGGGAACCTCGAGGGGCTCGCGAATCTTCGCGAAGGAAATTCTCTTGGGGGGATTAGCGGTCCTGGTGTTGTCGTTGGCGGCGGCCAATTGGTTCCTTCCGAGTGCTTCACCATCTGATACTTCGTCTGCCCACTCGCTCCGGCGACGTCCGGACCTCCACGGGGTGTGTCAGATTTCGACTCCCGGCGTCGGCATGGTTCACTTGAGTGGAAATGCTGTGCCCACCGCTATATGAAGGCACACCACAGGCAGAACGATGCAAATATCAATCTTATAGCATCAGGTCAAGCCTGGCAACATCGAATTCTGTCAGTCGTGGATCTTCTTCCACGGACCGCCCCACATCGGCGGCCGCCTCGGCGAAGCCACTCCCTGACCGTCGAGGACGCCGACCTTGTCCCGTGTGAGCTCCATGCGGATTCTCGACACATCCCACCGCCCGACGGCAACGTCGGCCACCGTGTGATCGTCTGCCGTCGTGTGCCCGGCTGCGCGACAGCCGGTGACAGACATTCTAGACTGCGGGCATGACACACGTGCATGTCCTCACCTTCTCTCCCGCGAAAGTCAATTGCGGGATCATCGTCGGCTCCGATCGCACCCTGCTCGTCGATGCCGGACCCGGCCCCGCGGCTGCGGCACACCTGCTGGAACGGGCGGGCCGCCTCGGCGAGGAGATCGCGGGAGAGGGCGGGCAGGATATCGATCTCGTGCTCACCCACGATCACTGGGATCATTTCTTCGGCGCCGCCGAGGCGGTCTCGTCGGGAGTGTCGACCGTCCACGCGTCCTCTGCGTTCGCCGCCGATCAGGAGGCGAGCGCGTGGATCGCGCTCGATGCGATCAGCCGGGGCGATGAGCCGAGCGAGTACCGCCGGCAGCTGCCGACCGATCCCACCGAACTCGTCGTCGACGTCTCCACCGTCGATGCGTCCCCCGGTGAGGCGGGCACCTTGGATCTCGGCGGCTGCCCGGTCGAATTCCACGTCCTCGGCGGGCATTCGACCGCCGATCTCGTCGTCCGGCTTCCCGAGCTCGGGATCGTGTTCACCGGTGACCTCGTCGAGGAGGCCGATCCCCCGCAGGCCGGCGCCGACTCCTCGCTGAGCGAATGGGCGGCGAGCCTGCGGACCCTGCTGTCCTTTGCCGAGGCGAACGTCTTCGTCCCCGGTCACGGAGTCCCGGTCGACCGTGATTTCGTCACCCGTCAGCTCGCCGACCTCGAAGGGATGCGCAGCGATCAGGGCGACTCCGAGGTGGCTCTGCCGGGCCGTGTCATGCCCGGCGATCACGATCGTGCGGTGCCTCGCGAAGTCCGTCTGGTCTGATTCTCAGCCGTCCTCAACGGGGTGGCAGCGATTTCAGTGCGGTCACGAGGTTTCCCCCGATGGCTCCGAACAGAGTCTCGGCCCACACACTCTCGGCCTCGATGTACGGCCTGCCCTTGTCGAAGATCCACTGCAGGTCTCTGCCGCCTCGCAGATCGCCTTCGCAGGCGGAACACACCGGCACGCGCACCGCCCGGGCTCCGACCGACACCGGTGAGGTCGTCCTCGCTTCACCGTGCAGCGGATTGACCGTACACAGGCTCTCGGGCCTGCTCGACCGGGCTCCCCTGCTCTGGCCGGCCAGACCGATCTCGCGTCGAGCCTGCCGCAGCAGCACCATGGCGCCGGCGAGGTCAATGCGTTCGGCCGCTTCGTCATCGACGATCGACCTCGCTTCATAATAGGCATCGAACGCCCTCTCCACCTGGGTGAGTTCGGCCGAACTGAGATCATCGGTGCGCAGCTGGTCCAGAGACGACGCCAGTTCCGTGGCTTCGGAGTTGATGTCCTCACGGAGAGCGCTGCGCTGCAGATGATCGACTCTGTGCAGCAGCGAGCTGGGCAGTCTGAACCGATCCCGTCTGCGCGCCTCGGCCGCTTTGGCTCGCATCGAGCGAAAGATGAAGATGCCGCCGATGACGAGGGCGAGGACAAGGATCGAACCGCCCAGGAAGAGTGGAGCGAATCCGCCGCTGCCGGTGTCCTGAATCACGTCGCTGCCCGGCTGCTGCTCTGCACCAGTGTCGCCGGACTCGACGTGCTCCTGAGGATCCTCATAGAGGTCGAGGAGGATGTTGAGTTTGGACACCGACGGGGTGGAGGTGTTCCATTCGTCGTGGGCATTGAGCTGCTGGTCCACGACTTCCATCTCCTTGTCGTGGTGCGCATCGGTGAAATAGGTGTCGACGGCGATGGCTGTGCCGTCATCGATCATGACGAATGAGCCTTCGGACCCGTTGAGGACCTTGATCTGCTCAAGCATCTCTCGATCGATGCTGCCGTGTTCGGCATCCACTGCGACCACGTAGACATCGAAGTCGAGCTCCTTGACCGTGGCCTCGGCCTTGTCGAGGAGACGTCCGTCAAGGGTGTCTGCGACCGCCGGGTCGATATAGATCGGGTCGGTCTTCAGAGATTGCGCGATCTGCTCTGCGTCCACGTCGTTCTGGCTCATTTCCTCTGATCCTGTGTCTGCTCCTGGGTCTGCGGTTCGGACTGGAGAGTCAGCTGGCGTCTGCGCCAGAACCGGTAGCCGGAGATCCCGCCCACTGCCAGACCGCCGCCGATGAGCAGTCCGATCACGGCTCCGCCCACCGCGCCGCCGACGGAATAGCGCAATGCCCGAGGATCCGCCTCGTCGTCCTTCTCGTTGACCACGATCGCGTTGCCGCTGCGGTCGAACGAAGCACCGTAGCCGAAGTTCTCCTCTTCGATCGGTGCCGAGAGCAGGGCCCGGACGTAGGTCAGCCCGACCTGGGACAGATGATCGTCGTCGAGTGTGTCGGGGCGATCGACGATCTCCCGTGAGATTCCCTTGTTCGCCACCGCCTCTCGATTGTCGCCGATGACCAGCACGGTGGCCTCGTCGTCGGGCACCTCGGCGATGATGCGATTGGCCAGCAGTTCGGCTTGGCCGTCGGTGTCATCGAGTTCTGTGGCGGCCAGGAAGGCCACATAGATCGGTGTGCGAGTCTTCTCGATCGCCTCGTGGATGTCGTCGAGGTCCTCATCACGCATCTCGAACGCGAGGTAATCATCGACCCAGACCGGATCTTTCTCGAAGGCGTGCGCGATCTCCTGATACCGGGAGCGGTCGTAGTCGGAATCGTACTGACTCTCTATGCGATCCGAATAGACGCTGTCGACTCGGGGCTGACCGCTGTCGGCCTCGGCGATCCGAGTGTCTCTGGCATCGTCGAACAGGGAATGGCTCAATGCCGTCGCTCCGACGACGACGGCGAGGAAAAGCAGTGTCGCGATCCCGAGTCGGAGCGGACCGGGGCCGCCATCGGCGACCTTCTTCCTGGCTGCGCTGCGCTGACTCATCTCGCCTCGGTCTCTGTCGCGTCGGCTGTCGGAGTCCCCGACACGACCGCGGCCTCGAGTGGCTGGAAGCTGCCGAATCCGCTGTTGGAGTACGCGTCGTCGCGCAGAAAATAGGGTACCGGCTTGACTCTCGTGGCGCCGGGACGTCTGGGCACCATCAGCGTCTCCGGCTCGTGACCGGTCGTCAGGTCGCTTCGGCACCGGTCACAGGCATGGACCGTCAGCGCCGTCCCCTTCTGCCTCCATGCGACGGGTTCGATGCTGCCGGTATGACTGGGCATGAAGAAGCAGAACAGCGGCTCCTCGGCATCGCCTCGATCGCGCAGACGTCGACGGATCCATCTGTCAGTCCGACTCAGACAGTGAATCGCCATCCGATGCGAGAAATCCTCTGCCGTCGCCCAATCAGGCTGGGTATGAGTGATCGCCGCCACCGCCTCCTGGACGCGGCGACCCCGCGCGTAGAGTCGCCACACCGCATCGTCGGCGGTCTCGGATTCGGGCAGCTTCTCGCCGATGCGCACAACCCTGGAGCGCAGGTCGAAGCGCTTCGTCAGTTCCGGCTCCGTGGTCAGTTCGGTTCTCCACGCATAGCGACGGCGCCGCGCGAGCACCCAGGTGGTGAGTGCTCCTGCGGCCACCGCGGCGGCTCCCATGACCAGCATATCGGGGGCGCCTTCGTCGAGCCCCCACCTGGCGATGTAGTCCCCGCTGGACTGCCCGACGTCCTTGGGATCGAACTGCGGAGGTTCCGGAATCGGATCGCCGGCAGCGGCTGCACGCAGGATCTGCATCTGGTAGTGCACATTGAGCTCGACCGGGAGGAAGTCGTCAGTGGCCGATCGCGTCAGGCCGCCTCCTCCGCGGGGAATGACCGGGCCGAGCTCGGAGACGAGATACGGCCATGACCTGGATCCTCCACCAGCGGTGGCGAAAAGCACAAGGACCTGGTCGGCTTCGGAGTCCTCGTACATCGTCTGAGCCAAGCTCGAGGTGAATCTGCCCCAGGCCTCGAAGTTGCCCGGGCCGTCCGGCTGGTCGGGAAGAACTGCAATGAAGAAGGGGAGATCGGACTCCGCTGCCTCAGTCGCCGCGAGTTCGATGCCATCGAGCTGATTGCGGCTCAGGCCGCCGGCGATGATGGGATCGATGAAAAGCGGATCGGTCGCCCACGCCGACTGCAGGCGAGAACGCAGGCCGGCGAGGAGCTCGTCTTCGATGGTTGGCGTCGAGGGCACCAGTCAAGAGTAATAGTTCTGTGCGGGGATTCCCAGAATTGTCTGCCTCGCTCTGGTCAGACGCTGACGTCAGCGGCATGAGAAAGACCCCCACAGCAGAGTGTGGGGGTCTCAATCTCAGGCAGCAGGCAGGCTGCTGCTCAGGAAATCACTTGAGGGTGACGGTGGCGCCGGCAGCCTCGAGGGTTTCCTTGGCCTTCTCGGCGTCTTCCTTCGAAGCGCCTTCGAGGACGGCCTTGGGAGCTCCGTCGACGAGGTCCTTGGCTTCCTTGAGTCCGAGGGAGGTGAGTCCACGGACTTCCTTGATGACGGGAACCTTCTTCTCGCCGGCCGATTCGAGGATGACGTCGAATTCGGTCTGCTCTTCAGCGGGAGCGGCGTCTGCGCCACCGGCTGCAGGGGCAGCGGCAACGGCGGCCGGAGCGGCAGCCTCGACGTCGAACTCTTCTTCGAACTTCTTGACGAACTCGGACAGTTCGATGAGGGTGAGCTCCTTGAAAGCCTCGAGGAGCTCGTCGGTGGTGAGCTTAGCCATGGTGGCTAGTCCTTCCTGTTTTGGCCACGATCAGTGACCGGTTCGGTTTGGGGTGATGCTCAGGCGTCGGAAGCAGGAGCGTCGTCCTGCTTCTCGCGGAGGGCATCGACAGTGCGCACGGCCTTGACCAGCGGAGCGGTGAAGAGGTAAGCCGCCTGGTGGAGGCTTGCCTTCATGGCACCGGCTGCCTTTGCAAGCAGCACTTCGCGGGATTCGAGGTCGGCGAGCTGGTTGACCTGTTCGGGGCTGAGTGCGGCTCCATCGAAGTAGCCGCCCTTCACCACGAGCTTGTCGTTCGCCTTGGCAAAGTTACGCAGAGCCTTGGCAGCCTCAGGTGGTTCGCCGTTGATGAACGCGATCGCGGTGGGCCCATTGAGGTGCTCATCGAGACCGGTGACTCCGGCTTCCTTGGCTGCAATCTTGGTCAGCGTGTTCTTTACCACGGCGTAGCTGACGTTCTCACCGAGAGAGACGCGCAGTTCTTTCATCTGCGCGACGGTGAGACCGCGGTACTCGGTCAGCAACACAGCGTCGGAGTTCTCAAACTGCTGTTTGATCTCCTCGACTGCGGCTGCCTTGTCTGGCCTCGCCATGGTGTTCCTTTCATAAGTCGTCCGGCCTGTCCCGACAACAGAAAAAGCGCTCCACGCAGGCAGGCGTGAAACGCTTGGCCGCCGATTCCTTGCGGAATCCGACGGAAGAATCTCGAGCTCACCTGCGCGGGTCACTCCTCACGGAGTCTTCGTCTGCGGACACCGAGATTCGATGGCGAATCTTGGTGATTCCACAGAGACCGACGGTCTTGGGTGTCTCAAGTCTAGCGAAGTCATTCCCGGCAAGTCCAATCCGCTCACCGAGACCCCTCCCACACTACCTGACGGCGGCGCAGCAACCTGGCGCGAGGTTGCTGCGCCGCCGTCAGGTAGTTCTTGAGGCGCGGGTGTGCTGGTTTGTCAGTATTCGATGACGACGCGACCGTCGATCTTGCCGTGGATCATCTCGTCGAAGATGGCATTGATGTCCTCGAGCGGCCGCTTGCTGAACGTGGGATGGATCTTACCCGCTGCGTAGAACTCCAAGGCTTCCACCATGTCCTGGCGGGTGCCGACGATCGATCCGCGGATCGTCAGCCCCTTGAGCACGATGTCGAAGATCGGGGCCGGGAAGTCACCCGGGGGCAGGCCGTTGAAGACGATGGTTCCGCCTCGGCGAGTCATTGAGATCGCCTGCCCGAATGCCTTCGGATGCACCGCCGTGACAAGCACACCGTGTGAGCCTCCGACCTTCTCCTGGATGATGTCGGCCGGCTCCTCAGCAAAGGCGTTGACCGTGATCTCCGCTCCGTGCTTCTTCGCCAAGGCCAGCTTGTCGTCGGCCACGTCGACGGCGATGACGCGCATCCCCATCGCCACCGCGTACTGCACGGCGATGTGGCCGAGCCCGCCGATGCCGGAGATGACGACCCATTGCCCGGGCTTCACCTCGGTGCGCTTGAGACCCTTGTAGACGGTGACTCCGGCACACAGGACGGGCGCAATCTCATAGGGGTCAGATCCTTCGGGGATGATCGCGGCGAACTTCGTGTCGACGAGCATGTACTCACCGAAGGATCCGTCGATGCCGTAGCCGCCGTTGACCTGCGATTCGCAGAGGGTCTCCCACCCCTGCCGGCAGTGCTCACAGGTCCCGCACGCCCTCCACAGCCAGGCGTTGCCGATCATCTGGCCGACCTCGACATCGGTGACGCCTTCGCCGACTTTTTCGACGATGCCGACACCTTCGTGACCGGGAATGAGTGGAACCTTCGGCTTGACCGGCCAGTCTCCGTGGGCCGCGTGCAGGTCCGTGTGGCAGACACCGGAGGCGATGAGCTTGACCAGTGCCTGTCCCGGTCCCGGTTCGGGGATCTCATTGTCCCCGACGGTCAGATCTTTGCCGAACTCTTCGACGACTGCTGCTTTCATTCCTGACATCATTGACTCCTTTGTGATGATGGTGAATTGCTATTCAGGTGCGGGTGGATCGGTGCTGTACTCCAGTCAGCTCAGAAGAAGCCCTGGGCGTTCTCCGAGTAGCTGACGAGCAGGTTCTTCGTCTGCTGGTAGTGATCGAGCATCATCTTGTGGTTCTCGCGACCGATGCCCGAAGCCTTGTACCCGCCGAAGGCCGCATGAGCCGGGTAGGCGTGGTAGTTGTTCACCCACACGCGACCGGCCTGGATCTCGCGACCGGCCCGGTAGGCGGTGTTGCCGTCGCGCGACCAGACACCGGCGCCGAGGCCGTAGAGCGTGTCATTGGCCGTGGCCATGGCGTCGGCGTAGTCGGAGAATGTCGCGACCGAGACGACGGGCCCGAAGATCTCCTCCTGGAAGATGCGCATCTTGTTCGTGCCCTTGAAGATCGTCGGCTGCACGTAGAAGCCGCCGGCCAGATCCCCGTCGAGTTCGGCCTTGCCGCCGCCGGTGAGCACCTCGGCGCCTTCCTGACGGCCGATGTCGAGGTAGGACATGATCTTCTCGAACTGGTCGTTCGAGGCCTGGGCGCCCATCATCGTGTCCGTGTCGAGCGGATTGCCCTGGACGATCTTCTTCGTTCTGGCCACGACCTTCTCGAGGAAGGGATCGGCGATCGATTCCTGGACGAGCGCACGCGACGGGCAGGTGCAGACCTCGCCCTGGTTGAGAGCGAACATCGTGAAGCCCTCCTGGGCCTTGTCCGCATACGAATCGTCCTTGGCCAGCACATCCTCGAAGAAGATGTTCGGCGACTTTCCGCCGAGCTCCAGAGTCACCGGAATGATGTTCTGCGAGGCGTACTGCATGATCAGACGACCGGTTGTGGTCTCACCGGTGAACGCGATCTTCGAGATCCGCTTGTTCGACGCCAGCGGCTTGCCGGCCTCCAGACCGAAGCCGTTGACGACGTTGAGCACGCCCTCGGGCAGCAGGTCGGCGATGAGCTCGACGAGGACGAGGATCGAGGCAGGAGTCTGCTCGGCGGGCTTGAGCACGATCGCGTTGCCCGCGGCCAGCGCCGGTGCGATCTTCCACACGCCCATGAGGATCGGGAAGTTCCAGGGAATGATCTGGCCGACCACACCGAGCGGCTCGTGGAAGTGATACGCCACGGTGTCATCGTCGATCTGCGAGAGTCCGCCTTCCTGTGCCCGGATCGCTCCGGCGAAGTAGCGGAAATGATCGACCGCCAGCGGCAGGTCGGCGTTGAGGGGCTCGCGGATCGCCTTGCCGTTGTCCCAAGTCTCGGCGACGGCGATCATCTCGAGGTTCTCCTCGATGCGGTCGGCGATCCGATTGAGGATGTTGGCCCGTTCGGCGACCGAGGTCTTGCCCCAGGCCGGAGCCGCCTTGTGCGCGGCGTCGAGAGCGAGTTCGATGTCCTCAGCGGTGCTGGCCGGGACCTCGGTGAAGGTCTTGCCGGTGACGGGGCTGGGGTTCTCGAAATAGTTGCCCTTGACCGGCGGCACCCACTGACCGCCGATGAAGTTCTCATACCGGGACTTGAAGGTGACGAGCGACCCGTCCTGACCAGGCTGTGCGTAGACAGTCATTGCAACTCCTTTGATGCGTCTGATTCCACCGGATTGTCTCCGTGTGACCACGACGCTACCGAGCGCAACGTTGCATGTGGGTTGCATCACATCGCCGAGGCGGCCGCCCCGTCCCGCACACCGAACCGCAATCGGTTCGCCGAGTTCAGAGGCCCAGCGCCTCCAGGCGCACGACCGCAGCGTTGCGTTCGGCGGCCTCGGGCGGTGCCAGACGCAGCACTGTCATGAGGACTTCGACGTCGTCGCGGAAGTCCGGCAGGTTCGCGAACCGCCACAGCTGCTGCCAGGTTCCGTCCTGGAGCAGGGTCTCGCGCATAAGCGCATCGACCTCCGCCGCGATCTCGCGGACTCCCGGCGCTTCGGAATCCGGCAGGACGGTCCCCCTGAACTGCTCGAGGGCCGAATCCGTGTCACCGCTAGCCAGAGCCTGCACGGTGAGCTCCAGATCCGAATCGACGTCCCCGCGCAACCGATAGGGGCGGGCGTCGATGCGCAGATCGCCGAGGCTGCCGATCGTTCTGCGCAGACGATTGATCTCCGCCCGGACCGTGACTTCGCTGCCGCCGACCGACCACAGCCGCTCCACCAGTCCGGCACCGCTGATGCCGTCGGGACGCCTGTGCAGCAGCAACAGGATCTCGGCGTGCCGACGGCTCAGGGGAATCCGCGTTCCATCGGGGTTCTCCAAAGCGGGGCTGGGACCGAGCACTGTCAGTCTGGTCCCGGCCACCTCGGTGCCGGTGTGCATCTGCTGCGGCGTGAAGAGCTGGGACAGCTGAGCCCCGGCGGCCTTCGCCGTCGACGACAGCAGCGGCAGCACGATGGAGGACACGGCGTCGTCTCCCCCGGTGACATCGATGATGCCGATGACCTGCCCGGTCAGCGGGTGGGTGACGGGGACGGCGCTGCAGCTCCAGGAATGGACGTCGGGGGCGAAATGCTCGGCGCGGCTGACCTGCACGGGCCGGCCCGATCGCAGGGCCAGGGCCGGGGCGGAGGTGCCCATCACCTCTTCTGACCAGTCCGACCCGGAGACGAAACCCATGGCTTCGGCACGGTCGCGCACGCCCCGCTCCCCCTCAACCCACAGCAGTCGCCCCTGTTCGTCGCCGAGGGCGGCCAGCAGTCCGGCGTCTTTGGCGGGTTCGATGAGATGGGACCGCAGCAACGGCATGATCGCGTGGAAGGGATGTCGCCGGCGCACCTCGGCGAGACGATCGGTTTCGAATGCGACCTGGACCTGCACGCTGTCGGGGTCGCGCAGCCGGGCCAGAGACCGGTCCCATGATTCCAGGACCGAGGTCCGCACCCCGGGCCCTGACGACGGCAGGTGGAGGCTCGTCTCCGACGGTCCTGCCAGACGCTCATGTGCGCGTCGAACGGCGCTCTGATAGGTGTCTTCGAGCAACAGCGTCGAATCCATGGCGGACGGTCCACCTCCATCGGCGGGTGTCGGAAGAGTGTTTCAACTGCTCATAATCTAATCGCGAACCTGCCTGTGAACAAGGCCCCGTCCGCTCCCAGCACTACCTGACGGCGGCCCAGCAACCTCGCGCGAGGTTGCTGGGCCGCCGTCAGGTAGCAATTGGGAAAAGGAGAGGGCGGGACGCGAACGAATCGCTTCCCGCCCTCTCGCAGTGCATCGATCAGATGCGCAGACCCGAGTGGTCGACCGGAACGGCCGGGCCGTTCGAGGTCGTGATCGTGGCCTTGCTGATGTAGCGGCCCTTCGACGAGGACGGCTTCAGACGCAGGATCTCTTCGATCGCAGCATCGAAGTTCTCCTGCAGAGCTTCCTCGGAGAAGGAGACCTTTCCGATGATGAAGTGCAGGTTCGAGTGCTTGTCGACGCGGAATTCGATCTTTCCGCCCTTGATGTCGTTGACGGCCTTGGCGACATCCATGGTCACGGTGCCGGTCTTCGGGTTCGGCATCAGGCCGCGGGGACCCAGCACCTTACCGAGACGACCGACCTTGCCCATCATGTCGGGGGTCGCAACAGCGGCATCGAAGTCGGTGAACCCTCCGGCCACCTTCTCCAGCAGGTCATCGGAACCGACGTAGTCAGCACCTGCTTCACGGGCAGCTTCTGCACGGTCGCCGGCAGCGAACACCAGGACCCGAGCGGTCTTACCGGTACCATGCGGAAGGTTGACGGTGCCGCGCACCATCTGGTCCGCCTTGCGGGGGTCGACACCCAGGCGGAGAGCGACCTCGACCGTGGCGTCGTACTTCGCCACGTTGGTCTCTTTGGCCAGGGCGATCGCCTGAGCCGGTTCGTAGTTCACATCTGCGGCGATCTTCTCAGCCGCGGCCTGGTAGGCCTTCGAACGCTTTGCCATCTGCTTTACTCCTTGCAGTCGTGGTGTGGGCTGCGTGGGCCCTGCCACTGTGTGGGGTGAGGTCTCAGACCTCGATGTCGGTGGTGATGCCCATGGAACGCGCGGTTCCGGCGACGATGCGGTCGGCCTGATCCAGGGTGTTGGCGTTCAGGTCGGGCAACTTCGTGGTGGCGATCTCGCGCACCTGGTCGGCGCTCAGGTGAGCGACCTTGACGGTGTGCGGGGTGGCCGAACCCGACTTCACTCCGGCGGCCTTCTTGATCAGTTCGGCTGCCGGCGGGGTCTTGAGCACGAAGTCGAACGAACGATCTTCGTACACGGTGATCTCGACGGGAACGATGTTTCCGCGCTGGGATTCTGTGGCGGCGTTGTAGGCCTTGCAGAATTCCATGATGTTGACGCCGTGCTGGGCAAGCGCCGGACCGATCGGAGGAGCCGGGTTAGCGGCACCTGCCTGAATCTGGAGCTTGACGAGGCCGGCTACCTTTTTCTTGGGAGGCATGTACGGTCCTTAATCTTGAGGTTTCGATGTGCCAGACATATACAGCACACCGTTCGATGGCGGCCTTCCGATAAGGGCCGCAATCAAACCACACCAGTATTCCATGCGCGCACGCCTGTGGGCAAATGCTCGTGAGGGGCATCACCGAATCGAATTCTCGCCATCGAATTCTCGCCGAGGCGGCCCCACCGGGGAACGCCGAAGGGGCCCGGATACATCCGGACCCCTTCGGTCGAGATCGCGCCGAGGCGATCAGCACACGTGTGCGGTCGTCAGAGCTTCGAGACCTGGTCGAAGCCGAGTTCGACGGGAACATCGCGCTCGAAGATCGACAGCAGCACGGTGAGCTTCTGCGACTCCGGACGGATCTCCTGGATCGTGGCAGGGTGGCCCTCGAAGGAGCCTTCCTTGACGAGCACCGACTCGCCGACCTCGAACTCCACCTCGGTGATTGGTGCGGACTTGGCGGCGGCCTCGGCGGCCGGGCCCTCGGCAGCGGCGGCTTCGGCCTGGCGCTCTTCAAAGATCGGGGCGAGCATCGAGAAGACCTCGTCGATCGACAGCGGGGTGGGGTCGTAGGCGTTGCCGACGAATCCGGTGACGCCCGGAGTGTGGCGCACGGCGCCCCACGACTCGTCGGTCAGTTCCATGCGGACGAGCACGTAGCCGGGGATCCGCACGCGGCGAACCTGCTTGCGCTGTCCGTTCTTGATCTCGACGACGTCTTCCATCGGCACCTGCGACTCGAAGATGAACTCTTCGAGGTTGAGGCTGACTGCGCGGTTCTCGAGGTTCTGCTTCACGCGGTTCTCGTAGCCTGCGTAGGAGTGGATGACGTACCAGTCACCCTCCTGCATGCGCAGTTCGGCCTTGAATTCCTCGGCCGGATCGACATCGTCGGCGGCGGCAGCATCCTGCTCGCCGTCGGCGGCGTCGTCCGAGTCGGCTGCCTCAGCGGACTCAGCGTCGGCCGGTTCGGGAGCGTCTGCGGTCTCGGCGGCGGGCGCCTCGGCGGCATGGGCCGTCTCTTCGGCTTCGGGCACCACAGCGGCACCCGGCTCCTCGGGAGTGACGTCCTGGGTCTCAGGGGTCTCCTGCTCAGGTGAGTTGGTATCCGACACCGATCAATTCCTCGCTTCGCGTTTTGTGATTCCCGGTTGGGGTGAAGATTGAGCTTAGGGGTGGGTCACGGCTGAGGCCGTGTCACCACAGGGGCCACAGCGGAGTTCCGCCGAACACCCAGCCGACGAGTTTGCCGAAGACCAGGTCGAGGCCCGTGACGAGAAGCATCATGAACAGGATGAAGCCCAGCACGACGAGCGTGTAGTTGAGCAGCTGCTTCCGGGTCGGAGTGACGACCTTCTTGAGCTCTGCCACAACTTCGCGGAAGAACTGCAGGATTCGTCCGAAGAATCCGAGCTTCTTGGGACCGGAGGCACTGCTGGGTGCGCTGCCAGTCTTCTTTGCCGGTGTGTCGCTCACACATCCCCACTCGGTCGGTTTCGTTTGGCTTCACAATTGTTCGTGCCGGTCGAGGACGGCGCCTGGCCGATGAGACTTCGGCAGAGTCAACTGCGCAGGGGTGACAGGACTCGAACCTGCAACCTACGGTTTTGGAGACCGTTGCGCTACCAATTGCGCCACACCCCTCTGATCGGACTGCAGTGATCGATTCGATCCCTGTGGTGTCCGACCACGAGAAACGAGCATACCGTGCCCGACCGCCGTTCGTCGAACCGAGGAGCGACGCAAGGTCTCGAACGTGTCGACGCTCACTCACCGACCGGGTTCGTCGACCGGCGGCTGACCCACGAGGGGTCTGGGTTCGGGGAAGCGCACCCACTGTCCGATCTGCACCTGCTTGTCCGGTGTGACGGTGATGACCTGCACGTCGATGGGGCGCTTCGTCTCGTTGTCGACGCGGATGATGCTCAGTTCCGCGTTCATCTTCAGCGGTCCCGGTGTCAGTGCATTCGCCAGGGCACCCCCGGTCGTCGAGCTGACGTAGCGGGTACCCGAACCGAAGTTCTCCGGTCCGACCCGTCGGTGCCAGTGTCCGCTCAGAGCGTAGTCGGCACAGCCCGAGCGCAGACTCGGTGCGCCGACTGCGGGGTCGTGGATGAGCATAATGTCGAAATCGGCCGCGCAGGCTTCGTCACGCAGCCGCTGCGCATACTGGTCGGCGGTGAGGTCCGTCTCCAGCTGCGGACCGGACCCGAACACGGTGCGACGCGGGTCGGCGGCGCCGAAGAAGGTCACCCCGGACAGCTCCGCCGCGGAGTCCTCGAGGACCGTCCAACCGCGGGTCTTCGCGTGCTGGGTCGTTTCCCTCGAATCATGGTTGCCCTTGACGATCATGCGCGGCAGCTTCTCCGGCAGTTCGTCGTCGAGGACATCGAGACAGTAGTTCTCTGCCGATGTGCCCGTCATGGAGATGTCCCCGCCGTCGATATAGGCATCGGCCCGACTCATCCCCGCGACCGCCCCGACGACGCGCGCCATCCCGATGTTGCAGTGGATATCGGACCCGTAGACGAACGTCGACACGCCCCTCCCGCCTCCGCCATCGCCGCTGTCGGCAGCAGGTGCGCCGACTCCGGCGGGCGGAACGAGCCCCCGATCGGACCAATTGCCGGTGATCGGACGGGAGTCCCATTGCGCCCGCAGCGCCCCGAGGACGTCGTCGTAGAAGGCGTCATTGTCCGCGGCGAAGTCCTGCACCGCGCCGAACGCCGTGTCGATGATCCCGCCGAGGCGGCCGGTGACCTGGGATCCGGCCAACGGCGTGTCCGCGAATGCCGGATCGGCGACGATCGGCTTCGGACGGTTGAGCACGACGGTCCCCAGTCCGGTGAGGACGAGCACGAGCACCAGCCCGATGCCGAGGAGTTCCTTGCCGGCGAAGGCCCGGATGACGATCTCGGCTCGGGTGGGTCCGAGGAAGAAGGCGAGGCCGACGAGTCCGCCGGTGATGAGGCAGACGGCCAGCGCCCAGCGGGTGAGGATCTCCTGGCTGAGACCGGCGATGACCTGGTCGATCTGTGCCTGCGGGGCCGTGAACAGCGAAGCGTAGGACGCGATGTCACCGCCGAGGGCGTCGACGGCTCCCCCACCGGGGTCGGCTACCGCCTCCAGGTCGGCCGCGGGCCGCTCTTCGTCGTCCGAGTCGCCGGACACGGGGATCTCCCCGATGTCGACGTGCAGTCCCAGACCGAGGGGGATGACATCCTCGGCGGGCACGAGCAGCCTGCCCAGGGGGCCGAAGTCGACGGTGAGCCGGGAGTCCGCGGTGACCCGGTACTGCGCCTCATGCGGACCGAAGGTGAGATCGGCTCGCGAGGTGAACAGTGCCCAGGGCAGGGTCACGAGTGCGACTGCCGCGAGGGTGATGACGAGTGCGGTGATTCTCCGACGTGATGACACGACCACAGTCTAAGGACGCCGCCCGTCGTCGATGGAGCAGCCGATGAAGGTCGGTTCGGGTTCGAGGGTGATGCCGAATGCGTCCTCGACCCCGGCGACGACCGTTGCCGCGAGATCGATCACATCGGCTGTGCTCGCGTGTCCCCGGTTCGTCAGAGCCAAGGTGTGCTTGGTCGACAGCGTCGCCCGCCCCTCGCCGAGGCTGTGGCCCTTGGAGAACCCGGCGTGTTCGATCAGCCAGGCCGCCGAGGTCTTCGTCTTCCCTTCGATCTTCGCCCCACTGAGCGGATCGGTCACCGGGTAGCGCGGGGCTTCTGCCGGCAGGATCTCGGGGTCGTCGACGATCGGGTTGGTGAAGAAGGAGCCGGCCGACCAGGAATCGTGATCGTCCCCGTCGAGGACCATGCCCTTCGACCGACGCAGCGCGATGACGCTGTCGCGCACGAGGGCCGCCGAAACGCGGGTGCCGATCTCGACGCCCAGTGCGGACGCAAGTTGGGCGTAGCGCACGGGCAGGGAGAGTTCGCTGCGCTGGAGGTCGAAGGTCACCGACAGCACGACGAACTGCGGGGTCCCGGCCGCGACCTGCGCGCGCTTGAGCGCCGAGGTGCGGTAGCCGAATTCGAGTTCGACGGCGGTGAGGTGGCGGATCTGACCGGCGACTCGGTCGAAGACCTCGACGGAGGAGATGAGCTCGCCGACCTCCGTGCCGTAGGCACCGACGTTCTGGATCGGAGTCGCGCCGACCGACCCGGGGATCCCGGACAGCGCTTCGAGCCCGGACAGCCCCAGGCCGAGAGTGTGGGCGACGAAGGAATCCCAGTCCTCCCCCGCCTCAGCGGTGACCCGGGTGTCGGCCGTCGTGGTCTCGGTCGTCTCCACCCCGGTGGTCCGGACCACGCAGACCGGGCCGTCGAAGCCGGCATCGGCGATGAGCAGATTCGATCCGCCGCCGATGAACAGGACTTGCGCCGTGTCCTCACCGTTGAGTTCGAGCGGGTGGGCGGCGCAGAAGTCGAGCAGTTCGTCGCGGGTGTTCGCGACGATGACCTGCGGGGCCGGCCCGCCGAGGCGGAAGGTGGTGAACGCGGACAGGTCCTGCGAGTGGGCTTGACTCACGCCGAGATCCGAACCTGGGTGCGGCTGAGGACATCGGCCGCACCGGACTTCACGGTGATGTCGATGCGGGCCGTACCGACGGCAGGGTCGACGCCACCGACCGTGGCGGTGAGCTTCAGCGAAGTCGTCGGAGTCGCCGGTGATCCGGTTTCGGCATCGGGGACGACGACGGGCGCGGAGAAGCGGGTCCGGTAGTCGACGATCGCACCGGGGTCGCCGAGCCATTCGGCCACCGGGGCGATGACCGCCGCCATCGACAGCATTCCGTGGGCGATGACATCGTCGAGACCGACCTCGCGGGCAAAGCGTTCGTTCCAGTGGATCGGGTTGTGATCGCCCGAGGCCGCGGCATAGTCGACCAGGGAGGCGCGCGAGAGCGGGATTTCGGATTCCACGACGGTGTCTCCGATGGTCAGTGTGGAGAAGTCGATGGCGCTCATTCTCCGTCTCCTCTCACGACGATGGTCGAGGTCACGGTGACGACGGGCTGCTGCGCGACATCGGTGATCTCGGTGCGGGTGGTGATCATGGCGTTGCTGCCTGCGGCCCGGACTCCGTCGACATGGGTCACGGCGGCCAGGACGTCGCCGGCGACGATGGGACGGGTGAACGAGAACTGCTCGGAGCCGTGGACGACCTTCGAGAAGTCGATGCCCGAATCGGGGTCGGAGATGTAGGCGGCTTCCGATTTCTGCGCGATGATCACGGCGAAGGTGGCAGGGGCGACGACGTCGCGGTAGCCCAGCGCGGTCGCCGCCTCGGTGTCGAAATGGTAATCGGCCTTCGCTCCGGTGGCGAGCGCGAATTCCGCGATCGCCTCCCTGGAGACCTCATAGGGCTGCGGCAGGAAGAACGTGGCCCCCTGCTTCTCCGTATTCACCGGCATATGCGCTCTCTCTTCTGCTGGGGTCGGTATCGACACCAGCCTAAGGCACGGCCTCTGGATGAGGCTCACCGGCGAAGAATTGATCGCGCGTTCGTATCCGGTTCATACAATTCCTGCACCATCGGCCTCATAGCTTCGAAACTAATATATGTTGTCCACATCACATTTGGTAAGGAGTAGTGCGATGACGAACGAATCCCCCAGCGCAGACCCGACGAGCCCCGAGGCACAGACGGCGAAACCCGGCGCGCGAGTCAAAGACGCAGTCGCGGTCCCCTCACCGCAGGCTCCCGGTCCCGGCGCTCCCGCCGCCGGTGCGCCGGCGGCCGCTGCGCCGGCAACCGCGACAGCCGCTTCCGGACCGGCCGCAGCCGATGACGCCCCACCGCAGGTCGAGGTGGCCGTGGCCACCGACGCCGCCTATGCCGGCAAGGAAGCCGACAGGGTCCAGCTGCATCGACCGCTGCGCAACGTGTCCGAGGTCCGGCACTACTTCCGCACGAATCAGACCCCGATCTTCTTCGTCGGCGCCACCCCATTCAACCTGCTCGGTCTCGACCGGTGGGTGCGCAATTTCTCGTACATCACCTACTACGACGGCTGGGACGGCGGGCATCCGCGCGTGTTCTCCCCGCGTTACAAGCCCTATGTCGAGTTCGAATCGGGTGAGGCGATCAACAACTGGCTGCTGCTCAACGCCGAGGTGCGTGCTCATATGACGCGCAATGTCCCCCATGGTGAGCGGGTGAAGGTCGCGATGGTCTTCTTCGACGAGGAGACGGAGCGGATCTGCCGGGAACTCGGCTACGATCTCATCCTGCCGTCGGCGGCTCTGCGCAATCAGCTCGATTCGAAGATCGAGACGACGAAGCTCGGCAATGAGGCCGGTGCGTTCTCCGTCCCGAACGTGCTGACCACCGCTGACACCTATGACGAGCTCAATGAGCGGGCCGCCGAGGCGGGGCTGGGCACGGATCTCGTCGTGCAGACCCCCTACGGGGATTCCGGGAAGACGACGTTCTTCATCTCCGATGCCTCCGGTTGGGAGACGCACAAGGACGACATCATCGGCGAGCAGCTGAAGGTGATGAAGCGGATCAACAACACTCCGGTCGCCGTCGAGGCGGTCATCACCTCCAGCGGAGTCGTCGTCGGTCCGTATCTCACGGAGCTGGCGGGCTTCGCCGAACTCACCCCGTACAAGGGCGGCTGGTGCGGCAATGAGATGAAACCCGATGTCCTCAATGCAGAACAGCGAGCGCAGACCCGTGAGCTCGTGCGCAAGATGGGCGAAGGTCTGCGCAAACGCGGCTACCGCGGGTTCTTCGAAGTCGATGTCCTCGTCGATCTCGACAACGACGACTGCTACCTCGGTGAGCTCAACCCGCGCATCTCCGGGGCCTCGGCGATCACGAACGTCACCGCAGGCGCCTATGCCGATGTGCCGCTGTTCCTGTTCCATCTGCTCGAGTACCTCGATGTCGAGTTCGACCTCGACATCAACGAGATCAACGAGCGCTGGGAAGAGCTCTCCGGAGCCGATGAGTGGAGCCAGATGATCATCAAGGAGACGGCTCCGATCACCGAGTACATCACGCATTCCCCGCTGACGGGTCAGTACTATCTCGACCAGTACGGGACGCTGACGTACAAACGTGCCGCGCTCGACTGGCACCCGCTGCAGAACGGCAGCGAGGTGTTCTTCCTGCGCATCTTCGGTGCCGGGGACTATCGCTGGAAAGGGGCGGACCTCGGAGTGCTGGTGACGAAGAATCCGCTGCAGACGAATGTCGGCGGACCCGATGCGCTGAGCATCCGGGCCAAGCACTTCATCGACTCGATCCGCGCGATGTATGCCGGAGTCCCGGTCGTCGCCGACGATCCGTCGCCGGCTCTCGGCGGGCCGGGAGCCAAGGGCGACTGAGCCCACACATCCACGGTGGGCGGAGCCGCCTCGGTGATAACCTCAACACGAACCGAGGCGGCTGCCAGCTGCCGCCCGCGGACACGTTCCGCGCCCGATCCGATGCGAGAATCAGAGGTGAAGAGTGATCGAACCGTCACCGGAGCACACCGCGGCCACTCCCCCAGCCGACCAGATCCCGACCCCATCGGCACCCGTCGATCCGGCTGCCGGGATCGACCGGGACAACTGGCAGGACCCGGACAATGTGCGCTGGTCATTCCAGAACGTCGCACGAGTTCTGCCGACGACGCCGATCTCGCGTGGCACCGGACCCGTGGCCGAGCTGTCCGTCGACCTTCAGGACCTCGGCGAGGTCGAGGTGCCGGCCACGGAGTATTCGGAAGCCCGCAGCGTCCGCAGCGTCATCGGATCCACGGACACGGATGCGTGGATGTTCATGCACAACGGGACCGTGCTCACCGAGGAGTACTTCGGGGAGATGACCCCGGCGACCGAACATCTGCTCATGTCCGTGTCGAAATCTCTTGTCGGCACCGTCGCAGGTGTCCTCGCCGGTTCCGGCGACCTCGATCCGAACCGTCTCATCACCGACTATGTTCCCGAGCTCGCCGATTCCGGCTACGCCGGGGCGACCGTGCGACACACCCTCGATATGCGTTCGGGCATCCGCTTCTCCGAGAACTACCTCGACCCGAAGTCCGAGGTCAGACAGATCGAGGAGCAGATCGGCTGGGCCGAGGCCAAGCGGGAGAACCCGGGCATCGGCATGTACGAGTTCCTTGCCACGCTCGAAGCGAAGTCCGACCACGGCGGAGTCTTCGAATACCGGTCGTGCGAGACCGATGTGCTCGGCTGGGTGTGCGAGAAGATCGCCGGCGAACGCATGCAGTCGCTCATGTCACGGGTGCTGTGGTCGCGGATCGGTGCCGAACAGGACGCGATCATCGCCACCGACCAGTACGGGGTCGGGATGTTCGACGGCGGCATCAACACGAGTCTGCGCGATCTCGCCCGATTCGGCTACGTCTACATCAACCGCGGCCAGTCGCTGACCGGACAGCAGGTGGCTCCGACGACGTGGATCGGCGATACGCTGACCACCACCGAGGATGTGCGGCAGGCGTTCGCCGATGGGCCCGGAGACAATCGGATGCCGGGCGGGGCGTATCACAACCAGTTCTGGTTCCCGTTCCCCGACTCCCACGCCTTCCTGGCTCTGGGCATCCACGGGCAGATGATCTACATGAACCCAGGCGCCAATGTCCTCGGCGTCAAGCTCTCGAGCTGGGGGCTGCCGCAGGATGCGACGAAGATGTTCCCGACGATCCGCGCCTTCGAGGCTCTCGCGAAGGCCGTGAACTCCCCCACCGCGGAGTAGCCGGGCACCAGCAGGCCGTCATCACGCACCGTCACCCGCAACCTGCGCCGTTGCCTTCACCTCGCACCGGCGGCGTCATCTCCTACAGGTGCTCGATCATCACGGGCCGTTCCTCGCATTACTTCCTGTTGCAACGGGTGGTTGTGCCAGGAGCGGTGAGTGATACTCACGTCCCGACCTGAAACGTGGTCAGCCCCCGGCACGGATGTGCCCGAATCGCCACAGCTGTCGCCGGATGCTCACATGATTCGACGTCTGACAGCAATCGGCCATGGCAGAATCGTTGACGTACCGACAACTTCTGTGATCGCGAGAGTGCGAAGGAGCCAGACCATGACCCCGATACGCCGGACCACTTGGGCGCCCCGCCTGCTGACCGCCGCTGCAGGAACGGCTCTTGCCTTGACCTTGGCCGCATGCGGAGGCTCCGGCGACAACCCCGCCGGAGGTGAGCAGTCCGAAGCGGCACAGTCGACCGAGAGCGAGGACTCATCGGACGGCGGCTTCGGCGGAGGTGCCGTCGAGTCGAAGGCGGCGGAGACACCGGCGTCGGAACCCGCCGAGGCGGAACCGACCGACACGAAGTCGACCGACCCGTTCGCTGATGCCGCGACGACGACGAACTGGGCCAGCGACGATGCGATGAAAGTCGACGAAGAGGGAAACGGCACCGTGCCTGCCAGATCCATCGAGGCCGACCTCATCGACCTGTTCGAGAACAAACTCGACATGAAGGTGAAGAAGGCCGATTGCGGTGACGATATGGACCTGCGCGAATGGTACGGATTCGAGACCTGCGATGTCACAGTCAAGGACAAGTCGGCCTACGAGGGCGAGAAGACCTATTACGGCACCGTGAAGATCGTCGACCACAAGGGCGAGATGATCAAGTACGAACTCAAGTTCCCCGGAATCGACAAGGACGACTTCGACTTCAAGGACTGATCACCGAGGCGGCCTTCTCCCGGCCGACGCGATCCCCGATCTCCGGGGCCTCCTGCAGATCGCCGAGGCGGCCCTCCCCTCTCCGCCCGGTCGCCGGGTTCTCGTCAGCGCTGACTTCGTCGCCCGCACGGCTGTCGCCCGCGTGGCTGTCGTCCGCGTGGGCGACGAAGCGTCTCCGCGGGTGTCCCGACGATCCGGTGATGACATAGCTGCCGGCCGCCTCGGCGGGCTCCGGATTCGGTGCCTCCAGTGCGTCGCGGATGATCCGCCGCGGATCATACTGGCGGGGATCGAGCGTCTGCCAGTCCTCAGCGCCCACGGTTTCGGCGGCGCGTGTCCGCGCGGCCTCGACCTGGGCACGAAGCACGCGAACCATTTCGCCGAGTTTCTCAGCGTAGTGGGGCAGCCGCCTCGGGCCGAGGATGATCGCGGCGATGATGCCGACGAGGACGATCTTCTCGAAGCTCAGGCCGAACATGTCCGGCTCCTTTCCGTGGGCGTGGTCTGCGCTCGTCCGGTCTTCAGTTCATCGGCAGTCGGCGCCCCGAGGTTCGAGCGGTACCTGCGGGCCCGGGCGTGGAGCCACGCGATGGCGAGCGCGGCGAGGAAGAGCAGGACCATCGGGGCGGCGACGAAGAACATCGACAGCACATCGGCGGCGGGGGTGACCAGGGCGGCGAAGACGACGATTCCGACGATGCTGACCCGCCAGGCCTTCGCGATCGATCGGGCAGAGAGCAGTCCGATGAAGTTGAGGACGACGAGGAAGACCGGGAGGACGAAGGCGATGCCGGTGGCGATGACGATCTTGAAGACGAAGTCGAAGTAGTAGGACGCCTGGAGGATGGTGCTGTCCTCGCTCGAGGCGAATGAGGTGAGCACCTCGACCATCCGCGGGAAGACGTACAGGCCGGTGAGGCAGCCGACGACGAAGAGAGGAAGTGCGGCACCGAGGAAGCCGAACGTGTACTTCTTCTCCTTCGCGGTCAGACCCGGGGTGAGGAATCCGAAGATCTCCCCCAGCCACACCGGGCTGGAGAGGATGATTCCGGAGTACACGGCGTTGCGCAGCTGCAGGTCGAAGGCCCCGGTGACGCTGTCGTAGTTGAGCGAAGCGCTGCGGGATGCGGCGAGGTCGGTGATCGGAGCGCGGAGGACGTCCATGACGAGGTCTGACGTGAAATAGCCGACGACCGTGCCGATGAGCAGTGCCACCGCCGCGCGCACCGCCCGTGTCCGCGCCTCCCGCAGGTGCGTGGACAGCGGCATCTTCTCCGCGGCGGCGGTGCTCATGATCGCGGCCGTGTCTGATCGGCTGGGCCGGCCTCGGCGGTGGAATCGTCCCTCGCCGAGGCGGGCGCAGGGGTGGGATCGGTGACGATCGGGTCGGTCACCGCTTCGTATCGCGGCGCAGGTGCCGCCTCACCCGACCGGGTGTCGGCCGATTCGTCCTTGAGGATGCGCACGGACTGTCCGAGGCTCTTGGCGAGTGCGGGCAGCTTGGCCGCGCCGAAGACGAGGATGATGATGGCGAGGATGACGAGGGCGTGTCAGCCCGTGAGGTTGTGCAGCATGATGGCGAGCCTTTCCCGGAGTTGTCAGGGCTTTTCGGGGGCGCCTTCGGGAGGGGTTCCTCCCTGGCCTCCGCCTGCCGGGGCATCGCCGCCGGTCGGTTCGGTGTCGGTGTCGACGGGGACGTCGAGTGTGGCGGTGTATCCGGAGTCGGTGTCGCCGCTGATCGTGGCGATCTGGTGCTCGCCTCCGTCGTCGCCGAAAACGTTATCGTCGTCGAGGCTGACGTTCGCAAGGTTCTTCACCGATCCGTCATAGGCGTCGAGTTCGTAGACGGCGTTGCAGGCGTCTTCGGGCATGGCCATCTGCGAGGTGGCGATGGCATTCTCGGCGTCGGTGATGGAGTCGACGTCCGGGTAGACCTCGAAGTGGATGTGCGGCCATCGGCCGGAATAGCAGACAGGGAAGATCGAGGTGAAGGTGACCTCGCCGTTCTCATCGGCGACCTGGACGCCGCGCAGCCAGGTGGCGTCCTCGACTCCCTCGGAATACATCGAGTAGCGGCCCTGAGCATCACAGTGCCACGCGTAGACGGCGGCGCCCTCGAACGGAGCATTGTCACCGGCCATATCGGTGACCGTGAGGGAGAAGGTCAGAGGCACCCCGTCAACGGTGTCGGTCCCGTCGATGTTCGAGCGGATGTCCGAGCGCACGATTCCGGAATCTTCGAGGATGTCCGGACCGTTCGTTCCGTCCGCCGGGTACGGGCCTGCCGTCTCGTCGGGGATCTCGGTGACCGATCCGCTGCTGCTCGAGGCCAAGCTCGTCGAGCCGGAGGCCTCGGAGGTGCAGGCGGCCAGGGCCATGGTGCCGACGCCGGCGCCGACGAGCCCGAGGACTCCACGTCGGCTGAAGAGGGTGCGGATGTCGAACGAGGCGCCCTGGTCGACGACCTCCTCCTCGGGTCGATCGAGGAGCCGTCCTTCGTAGGCGGGTCCGTTGGGGGTCTGGTCCGGTTCGGGTACGCGAGCCATGAGCTGTCCTTCCTTCGATGGTGTGATGACACCATCGTGGATATCGGCTCTGGCGCGGGACTGTGGCGTTACTGAGCGGCGACTGTGGAAGTCCAGACCGGCTGTGTTCCAGCCCACCAGTCGAGGACCCGTTGGGCCTGCAGAGTCACCCACCTCGAGGGCTCGCCGACCGGGGCGTCGACGTGGAACCAGAGGTCGCCGTCAAGACGATGGTCGTGAGTCCAGGTGCCGTCGTCCGAGCGTCCGTCCCTGATCATCCCGATTGCTTCTTCCATTAGCGGGGGCACCCCGCAAGATGAGTCGGCGGTCGCTACCGGGTGTGTTGGGAAGAGAGGCTCGCGCCGATGTTGTCACTGCGCTTCTGCAGTCTGTGGCGTACCTCACAGAGCAAGACCGGCATGGCAGGAAGGAATCGCGCAACACGGTCTCAAGGAGTCCCCGGACACAGAAACTCCCCCATCGGATTCATCATCCTGATGAGGGAGTTGATCGGTAGCGGGAGGGGGACTCGATCCCCCGACCTCACGATTAACAGATTCCAAGCAGACATGCTTCGACTACGACGTGAACTCGCTTCGCAATCTAGGGCATGTCTCCTTTATTGGCGGAGCCATGTCAGGATCGCGCTGATCACGACGGCCGCTCGATAGGTGATGGCGAGCTTGTCGTATCTCGTCGCTAACCCCCGCCATTGCTTGACGTAGGCAAA
>NZ_FXYY01000078.1 GCF_900169165.1 Brevibacterium linens ATCC 9172 | reverse complement strand
GGACATGGCATCATTGAAACCGTCGATGAATCGACTCCAAACGAATTAGTGAACCGTAAGCCTCACGCTCAAAAATGCTGAGGCACCAACACGGATCACGCGCTCACTCCTCAGTGAGGCACCTCGCACCCCCGCCAACCTGAAAGCCGTACGGGCACTCCTGCGTCGCTTCCGCGACCATTACAACAAACGACGACCCCACCAGTCAGTCGGTGGTGCCACTCCAGCCACGGCCTGGAACCTGCTGGAACACACGCCGGCGACAGAGCCGATTCCCATGGCCGTGTTGGAGGCGAAAGCTGCGGAATATCTGAGCAAACGCATCCGCTTACGGAACAACCTCGACCAGGTGGGACTGGCGATATCGAAAACCGGTAACATTCTCCCCGACCCCACCAGCGAGCAGGCACCGGGACAGTCGGTCGTCGAGGTTACTCGGGCCAACCATCAGGTCTACTATCAAGGGTTACAGGTGTCGCTGCCGATGACCTTTGCTGGTCGACAGTTCTATCGGGCGATCACCGATGAGGCATTCTTTCTCTCGGATATGGTCACCGGTGAGATCGTGTTCTCGTTCCCCCTGCCGATGGTCGCGATTAAGGAACGGAAGAGAACAGTCGCGTCGTATGCGATCAAGGGAGTCCAGATCGTGAATCCGACGAAACAGTGGGTACGAAAGCACGCTGAGTACGAAGCAGAGTTCGAGACTCGTCAGATGGTGTTGCCGGAGGTGTTCTCCTGACGCTGTTGGGCAGCCGCGCCAGCGATGGTAGGTGTGTACAAAGCTCTGAGGTCGAGTGTCCCCGAAGGGGTGAGATTCAGTGTCCACGAAGTCGCGAGGTTACACACCGTTTCGCTCCACGGCTGCTACCGAATTCGGCTTCTTAACACCTTCGGCCAGGACATCGGGCTCTCATCGACGATCCTTCCCGGTTCGATAACGTGAGCGTCATCGGCGTCGACGAACATGTCTGGCGGCACACCAGACGGGGTGACAAGTACGTGACCGTGATCATCGATCTCACC
>NZ_FXYY01000031.1 GCF_900169165.1 Brevibacterium linens ATCC 9172 | reverse complement strand
TCAGGCGGGGGACTCGTCGGGCCCATCGGCTGCTGAGCCACCGTCGACCGCCAAAGCGCGGGCGATTATCGACAGTGAAGCGTGGGCGAGTGCACTGATGGCGATGAGCTGGCGGTTGTGCATCGTGGTGCCGCGGATCACTCGGAGGCAGAATTCATCGCGACTTAGCCCAGTGCCGATCGGGCGGATGTTGTCGCGGGCCGTTGGGGCGGCGGCTCGAGTGCGGACGTGTGCTCTTCCGATCGTGGGGGACTCCTCAGGCGGGGGACTCGTCGGGCCCATCGGCTGCTGAGCCACCGTCGACCGCCAAAGCGCGGGCGATTATCGACAGTGAAGCGTGGGCGAGTGCACTGATGGCGATGAGCTGGCGGTTGTGCATCGTGATGCCGCGGATCACTCGGAGGCAGACTTCATCGCGACTGAGCTCAGTGCCGATCGGTCGGATGTTGTCGCGGGCCGTTGCGGCGATGGCTCGGCACTGATCGACGACCGAATCGGCGCTGACGGAGTAGCCGGCGGCATCGACCATCTCGAGGGTTCGAGCTACGGCTGTCCGAGCGGCGGACTCTTCAGCCGGCCGCAGACGATGGGGGAGGGCGCGAGCAGTATGCGCACCGCGGACGAGGGCGCTGGCAGCGAGCCGCTGACGCCCCCGACACTGAGCGAGACCGGCCCGGTCACTGCGCCGTGACAAGATCGGGCAGGGAACTGACGAGACGGAACCGGGTCTTCAGGCGACGAATTTGTCGAACTCGTCGTTCTTGGCCAGGAAATTCTGCACATAAGAGCACGTGGTACGGAACTTCAGTCCCGCCTCGGCGCTGGTCTCGAGGGCATAGCGCACCAGCTTGGCCGCCAGGCCGCGACCGCCCCACTCGGGCGAGACCTCGGTGTGGGTGAAGGTGCGCACCGGACCGTCGGAGGTGTCATCGGCACTCGCCTTACGGTCGACGTAATCGGCGACACCGATGACCTTGCCCGCGTGGGAGACGGTGAAGCGTTTGGCTGCGGCATCCTCGGCGATGGTGAAGGTCTCTCCCGAGATGTCGATGTCCATGGTCGTTCCTCCCGAATGTCGGTGCTCCGAATGTCCGCGTCGGCGGCACTGCGCGATGGTCGTCGGCGATCGGCTGACGCTCGTCGCCGTCCTGACAGTTGACACTATAGTTGTGTTTCTGAGGACGCGACTAGCCTGATCGGATGACTAGCCTGGTCAGTCGCAGCTGCACGGACGATTGTGAAGGAGCCCCACCCATGACCGCACAGCCTTCGGCCTCCCCGGTCGACGCGCACCGCCAGAAGCTGCGCGCAGTCGGCGTCGAGATCGCCGAACTGACGTCTGCCGACATCGCCGACTATGTCGAGCTCGTGTCCTCGGCCTACCGCGGCGAGGGGTCGAAGCAAGGGTGGACGACCGAGGCGGACCTGCTGGGCGGACAGCGACTCGACGGCCCGATGGCCGAGGACATGCTCGCCGAGGCGGACTCCCAGATCCTGCTCGCCCGCGATGAGCAGGGCCGCGCCGTCGCCAGCGTCTACGTGCGCGAGCCCGAAGACGGAGCCGCCTACCTCGGCGTGCTCGCCGTCTCTCCGCTGGGGCAGGGCAAAGGCGTGGGGTCAGCGCTCATCGGCCTCGCCGAGGCATGGGTGGCCGAGCACTGGGGCGCGACATCGATGCGGATGAGCGTGATCAGCAAACGCGAGGAACTCATCGCCTACTACGAACGTCGCGGCTACTCGCGCACCGGAGAAGTCGAACCCTTCCCTTACGGCGACGAACGCTTCGGACTGCCGAAGGTCGACGACCTCGAATTCGTGCTGCTGTCCAAGCCCCTGGGGTGAGGGGCGGCTTCGCCGAGAAACGGGCTGAGCGTCGAGAAACGCATGTGCACACCCGTTTCTCGACGCTCAGCCCGTTTCTCGATGAACTCAGCCTCAGAACATCATGGCGGGAACGACGAGGCCGCCGACGAGGGCGATCGGCCCGATGACGACCATCGACATGCCGAACTTCACGAGGATGCGCGTCAGTCGCGGCTTGTCCTCGACCGGGGCGGTCGCCACGACCGTGGCACCCAGCGTCGAGAACGGTGAGACGTCGACGACGGCCGAACACACGCCCAATGCCGCGATGAGCGCCCAGCCGGGCACCCCACCGGCCGCGATGAGCGGCAGAGCCAGCGGCACGAGAGCCGCCAGGATGCCCGTCGTCGAGGCGAACGCCGAGACCAGGCCGCCGACGACGCAGAGGACGAAGGCCGCGATGAGCGGCGAACCGATCGCCTCGGCGCCCTCACCGAGCAGGTCCACAGCGCCCATGTTCTGCAGCACGCCGACGAAGGTGATGATGCCGCCGACGAGCAGCACGGTCGGCCAGTCGATCTTCGGGATCGCGGCCTTGCCCGTCTTCGGGTCGACGAGCGAGAGGATCGCGCCGAACATGAAGCACAGCAGGCCGATGTCCGGTTCCTGGCCGAGTGCCGCGAGCACCACCACGGAGACGATGAGGCCGACCATGAAGATCACGGTGAGGATCTGCACGAAGGTGAACGGAGAGGATTCGCCCGCCTCGTCGGTGGTGGAGGAGTCGAAGAGCGCTTCGTCCTCGTCATCCTCACCGAAGGCCACACTCGACGCCGAGGCGGAACCGCGGGAAATCGTCGACTGCGCGCTTCCGGCGTGCGCCCCGGCCGAAGCATGCGCAGAGGCTGCCACCGTGGTCTTCGAGAACAGCGACCGTCCGTACATGAAGTATGCGACGGTGAGCATGACGAGGTAGACGGCCACGGCGATGCCGAAGAGCAGGAACGGGGAGAGGTCGATTCCGGCATCGTGCGCGGTCGAATACGTGACGATTCCGTAGAGGCTCGTCGGGGCGAAGCCGCCGGCGCCGATGGCAAAGCAGATCGCCAGGCCCATGAGCGCATAGTCGACGCCGTACTTGCGGGCGACCTGCATGCCCACCGGCATCATCACCAGGCCCGCCAGCGGAGCGCCCATGGCCGCAATGCAGCCTGTGATGACGAAGAACACCGCGGGCAGCAGCACCGCCGAGGATCCGACGCGTTCGAGCGCCCAGTCGATGATCTTGTCGACCGTTCCGTTCTCCTGCGCGATTGCGAAGAAGTAGGTCACGCCCGCCAGCAGGATCATGATGCTCAAGGGGAATTCTGCGACGATGTCGTCAACTGCCATATCCGTGAGGAGGAGCCCGGTTCCGGCTGCGCCGACGAGCATGAGCACGCCGATCTGCACCCCGCGGACCGCGCCGATGGCGAAGAGAGCGATGAAGATGAGCAGAGCAATGATCTGAGTGAGCATGATGTCCTTGCGAAGGCTGAAACGACACTGAGTATCGCTGGCTGATTCGCTGGGAGACTACCAGTGTTACCGATGCGTACAGGTGAGGCGTGTCCGGTCCGCCGGAAAGTCCCGATTATCGGAAATCCTCGCCAAGGCGGCCCCAATTACTACCTGACGGCGGCCCAGCAACCTCGCGCGAGGTATCTGGGCCGCCGTCAGGTAGTAATTGGGGTCGGGTCAGGTGAGGAGGAGGGCTCCGCCGAGGGCGATGAGGGCGACGATGATCGTGACCAAGGCGGCCAGGACGATCGGTCGGGCGCCGAGGTTCTTCAGCGATCGCCACTGCACTCCGCGACCGAGGGCGAACATCGCCATCGCCAAGCACACGGTCTGAATCCAACTGAGGCCGGTGACCGCGAACTCCGGCAGCAGACCGAAGGTGCGCAGAGCCGCCATGATGAGGAACCCGACGACGAAGAGGGGCACGATCGGCGGGCGCTTGCCCTGAGCCGGAGCCTGCTTCGTCGTGCTCGACACCGACCCCGCGGCCGGCTCGGAACCGGAGGCTGCCGCGGAACCCGCGGCCGACCCCGCCCTCGCAGAGGTCGCGGCGGTACCCGCGGCCGGCTTGGTGACGGTGGAGTTCGCCATCGCCGTGTCCTCACTGCGGCGCACGGCATAGCTGAACACGGCGACGGTGGGCGCGAGCATGATGACGCGGGCGAGCTTGACGAGCACGGCGACCTCGAGGGCCGCGGGTCCGATGATCCCGCCGATCGCGACGACCTGCGCGACCTCGTGCGTGGCGGCTCCGCCCCACATTCCCGCGGTCTCCGGGGACAGGCCCAGAGCAGTCGAGAGCCCGGGGACGATCGCGATCATCAGGGTGCCGAAGAGGACGACGAGGCCGATCGCGGCGGCCACATCCTCCTTCTTCGACTTCAGCGTCGACTCGACTCCGGCGACGGCGGCGGCACCGCAGATGCCGAAGCCGCTGCCGATGAGCACTGCCAGCGGGCGGTCGACCTTGAGCGGCTTGGCCAGTGCCAGGGCGGAGAGGATGCCGGCGGCGACGATGACGGAGGCGAGGACGAGGACGAGCCAGCCGAGTTCGAGGATGTCACCGAGCACCACCTGCGCGCCGAGGGCGACGATGCCCAGGCGCAGCAGCGGCTTCGCGGCGAAGTTGAGTCCGGGCATGAACGCCTCGGACAGGTTGGGCACGAGATTGCCCAGGAGGATACCGAGCACGATCGCCACGAGCAGCGGTGAGAGCACGGGCGCGAGCATGGAGATCGGCCACGCGACGGCCGTGGCCACAGCGGCGACGGCGAGTCCGGGTAAGAGGGAGACGAAGCGGTTCATGACTTCAGTCTGTCAACGCCTGGACGGTCGCAGTAGACGGTGATTTCTTCGCAACCCATATGGATCTGATATGTCATGATGAGCATATGCACGATCTCGGGAGTATGAAGAACTGGCCCGAGCTCCAGGCTCTGGGGCTGCTGGTGGCCCTCAGTGGCAACGCCAGGTCGATCGGCCAGGCCGCAGCGAAACTCGATCTCGCCCAGCCGAATGCCTCCCGCAGCCTGCGCAACCTCGAACGCGATCTCAAGGTGCCGCTGCTGCGGCGCTCTCCGCGGGGCACCGAACTCACCGTCGAGGGCCGCGCCGTCGCCGAATGGGCGTCGAAGGTCATCGAAGCCTACGACACGCTCTACGCCGGGGCCCGCGCGATCCAGGACGCCCGTGCCGGAACCGTCAAGGTCAGCGCCTCGCTGACGGTCGCCGAATACCTCATGCCCCACCACCTCACGACATTCCGCGCCGCACACCCGACAATCGACATCGGACTGTCGGTGGAGAACTCCGCGACCGTCATCGACCGGGTGCGCCGGCAGACCTGCGACCTCGGACTCATCGAATCCGTGTCCCTTCCGAAGGACCTCAACGCCGAGGTGGTCGGCCGTGACCGACTCATGATCGCCTGCGGCCCGGACTTCGCCCACGCCTGGACGAAGCCGATCACCGCCGAGGATCTGGCGCAGGTGCCGCTGCTCGTGCGTGAGATCGGCTCGGGCACCAGGGAGGCCATCGACGCGGCACTGCTCGGTGTGGGAGGAGTCCGCGTGGCGGGGGAGTACGGATCGAATTCTGCCCTGCGCATCGCCGCAGCCACCTCTGTGGCCCCGGCGGTCTTGTCGGAACTCGCTCTGCGCGATGACTTCCGGGCCGGACGTCTGGTGCCGCTGCCGGTGGCCGACGACGTCGATCTCACCCGTGAACTCCACGCCGTGTGGGCGAAGGGCAGGCGGCAGTCGCCCGGGGCGCGCCTGCTGCTCGAGCACATGGTCGACAGCCTCGAGTGATGGAATCCGGACGGCTCGGCACCGGCGGCGGCCGCGATCGTATATTGGGGACATGACACAGACTGAGCCTGCCTCCTCTTCGCCCGCCGCTCGTTCCGAGTTCGCTGCCGACACCATCGTCGTCGAAACCGGACGCCCGCAGCGTGCCGACGGCGCTGCCGTGAACCCGCCGATCGATCTGTCCTCGACCTTCGTGAGCGCGGGCGACATCTCCGCATCGCCCTATGCCTATGGCCGTTTCGACACCCCCGCATGGACGCCCTTCGAAGAGGCGCTCGGTCAGCTCGAACATGCGAGCCTGCCCGGGCTGGTCTTCGGCTCCGGTCTGGCCGCGATCTCCGCCGTGATCAGCCTCGTGCCCGCCGGCGGCACGCTCATCATCCCGACCCACAGCTACCAGGGGGCGCTCGCTTCTGCCGCGCAGATCGCCGGACGGCAGAACTTCGACCTCGTCACCGTCGACATCTCCGACACCGAGGCGGTCATCGCCGCCCTCGACCGGGCAGGGCACGCCACTACAGGTCAGGCGGCGACGGATGGAACGGCCGCCTCGGCGGGGGACGCTGACGGGGCGGCCGCCTCGGCGAGTGCCGGCGAAGCCGGATCCCCGGGAATGCTGTGGATCGAATCGCCGACGAACCCTATGCTCGAGGTCGCCGACGTTCCCGCGCTGACCACCGCCGCCAAGGACCGCGGGTTCCTCGTCTCCGTCGACAACACCTTCGCCACCCCGCTGCTGCAGACGCCGCTCGATCTGGGCGCCGATATCGTCGTGCACTCGGTGACGAAATACCTGGCCGGGCACTCCGACGTCGTCCTCGGCGCGGTCGTCACCGGCAATGTCGGACTGCGCGAGGACCTGCATACGGAACGATCCATGCGCGGTGGCATCGCCGGACCCTTCGAGGTCTGGCTGGCCCTGCGTGGACTGCGCACCCTGGCCGTGCGCCTCGACCGCGCGCAGGCCAACGCACACGCCATCGCCGAACGCCTGGCCGCCCACCCCACCGTCGTCGAGACCCGCTACCCGGGTCTGCCAGGTGATCCCGGCCATGCTCGTGCAGCCGCGCAGATGAACGGGTTCGGAGCGATCATCTCCTTCACCGTCGACTCCGCGGAGAAGGCCACCGCCATCGCCGAGGCGGTCCGACTGTGGACGCCGGCGACGTCCCTGGGCGGGGTGGAATCCCTCATCGAACGTCGCCGCCGGCGACGTCCCTGGGCGGGGTGGAATCCCTCATCGAACGTCGCCGCCGGCACCCCGCGGAACCGGCGACCGTGCCCGAGGGGCTCATCCGTCTGAGCGTGGGCATCGAGAACCTCGAGGACCTGTGGGCCGACCTCGAGGCGGCCCTGGCCTGATGGGGCAGGCGCCCGATTACGTGCTCGACCGGCCCAGCACGGACGACCGTGATCAGTTCTTCACCATCGACTCCGACCCGCGGGTCTGGACGCACCTGCCCAGCGGGCGCCTGACCGATGGGGAAGACGCCGTAGCGATCCTCGTCCGATTGGCCTCGCAGTGGGAGCTCGACGGAATCGGGCCGTGGATGGTCAGACGGGTTCCGGGTGGGGAGATCCTCGGCCATTGCGGATGCTCGCTGCGCGGAGTCGCCGGCCCCGGAGCCTCCCGCGGCACACCCGGAGCGTTCTGGAACCTCGGCTACCGATTCCGCCCCGAGGCGCAGGGGCGGGGACTGGCGAGTGCGGTCTCGCGCGATGCGATCGGAGCGTCCGAGGACGTCGACCCCGAACTGCCGGTCGTGGCGTATCTGCTCGAGGCCAACACCGCCTCGGCGGTGGTCGCCCGCAAGCTCGGCCTCGAACTCGTCCACCGCGCACCCGACGCCGGCAATCCCGACCCGTCTGCCATCCGGCTGGTCTTCGCCGACCGGGAGCTCACCGCCGCCCAGCTCGAGGCAACGTTGGCCTGACGCTCGTCGCATTCTGCCGAAAAACGGGTCAAACGTCGAGGCACGCGGGTGCGCCCACGTTTCTCGACGCTCAACCCGTTCTTCGGTGAAGCAGCTTTGCCACAACCCGTTTCTCGACGCTGAGCACGTTTCTCGGCAGCGAGCAATCCGCCTCGCTTATGTGACGCAGATCAACTTAACGTACGTTAAAGTGGCGGTAGATGCTTCCGCACTCCTCCCCGACGGACGGAAGCAGTCGCCCCGAAAGCTACTCGGATCATCGGATTCGTACGAAGGAGTCGCATTGTCCACCAGTGTTCTCACCGAAGTCAGCGGCGATGTCACGACCGTGACCATCAATCGTCCGGAGAGCCTCAACGCGCTCAACGAGTCGACGTTCCAGGCCATCGGCACGGCCGTCACCGAGGCGGCCGTGAACTCCCGAGCCCTCATCCTCACCGGCAATGAGCGGTCCTTCAGCTCCGGGGCGGATCTGCAGGGAGGGCTGGAACGACAAGACGGCATCGACCTCGACGGTGCGAATAGGATCATCGCCTCGATCCTCGACCTGCCTATCCCCACGATCGCGGCAGTGTCCGGACCGGCCGCCGGCATCGGCTGTTCGCTCGCGTTGGCCTGCGACTATCTGGTGATGAGCGAGAAGTCCTATCTCATGCTTCCCTTCACGAAGATCGGTCTCATGCCCGACGGGGGCTCGACTGCGCTGGTCGCAGCCTCGGCGGGGCGTCACCGGGCCCTGCGCATGGCGCTGACGGGAGAGAAGCTGCAGGCCGCCGATGCTCTCGACTGGGGGCTGGCCAGCGAAGTCGTACCGGTCGGAAGCCACCTGGCACGGGCCGAGGAAGTCGCCGCGGTCTTCGCGCAGGGTCCGACTCGCGCCCTGACCGCCTCGAAGCGAGCGATCAATCGGGCCAGCCTGGCTGAAATCGACTCGTCCTTCGGCCGCGAGGTCGAAGGCCAGGATGCGCTGCGGGCGAGCAAGGACTTCGCCGAGGGAGTCGCCGCCTTCCTCGAGAAGAGGGCACCCGGCTTCACCGGGGAATGATCCTGGAGCGGCGCGGATGAGACTGTTGATGACTGCCAGTCCACGGGCCGGTCCATGACCGCCTGGCCACGGATCGGTCCATGACCGCCCGACTACGGATCGGTTGATAACTGTTTGACCACGAATCGACTCAACCGCATCCGCGCCGCCTCCACAGCTGATGTGATGGTGACGACCGCCCACCACGAAACCGGCGATCACGATACTTCTCCCGTCGCAGCCACACCGTCGCGACGGGACCGGAGCACGAACGAAGGAGTCTCATGCTGACAGGAATTCCGTCCACCCTGGGCGACAGCTACCAGCTCAACACCACCAGCCTCATCCGGCACGCAGCGACCGTCTTCGGTGATGTCGAGGTCGTCTACCGCCGTTCTGACGGCTCCTGGGGCCGGTCGAACTACGCCGACGAGTTCAAGCGCATGGCTCAGCTCGCGCAGGGCCTCGCCGACCTCGGCGTCGGCGCCGGCTCCATGGTCGGAGTCCTCGACTGGAACTCCCGCCGCCACCTCGAGCTCTACTTCGCCGTCCCCGGTGTGGCCGCGACCATGCTCCAGCTCAACCTGCGTCTGGCTCCCGAAGACCTCGCCTACGTCGTCAGCCACTCGAAGTCGGACTGGATCTTCGTCGACGAGTCTCTGCTGCAGGTCGCCGAATCGCTGGCGCCGAAGCTCGACGTCAAGGGCTGGGTCGTCATGACCGACAAACCGATCGCCGAGATCGAGACGAGCCTGAACAACGTCGTCTCCTACGAAGATCTCATCGCCGACAAGCCCGAGACCTTCGACTGGCCGGTCGTCGACGAGAAGACCGCCGCCTACGCCGGATACACCACCGGCACCACCGGCCGGCCCAAGGGTGTCTACTACTCGCACCGCTCGATCTACCTGCACACCATGGGCGGTCTGGCTGCACTCCACGCGGGCTTCGACGACTGCGTCATGCCCATCACCCCGATGTTCCATGTGCTGTCGTGGGGATTCCCGCAGAACGCGGTGGCCGCTGGTGCCAAACTCGTCCTGCCGGGCAAGTTCGCCGCCGAGGAGTTCGGCGCCATCGCCCAGGCCTTCGTCGAGGAGAAGGTCACCCTGGCCAACGGCGCTCCTGCCATCTTCGGGCCGATGCTGCAGATGATGAAGAAGATGCCGCAGGCCCCGGACCTCAGCGGTGTCCGTCTTGTCTCCGGGTCGTCAGAGCCGCCGCTGTCGATGATGCGCGGGTTCAAGGAGGTCACCGGGGCCGATGTCATCCACGGCTACGGTGCCACCGAGACCACGCCGCTGGCGTCGACGAACTGGAAGATCCGTCCCGGTCTCGACCTCGACGAGGAGGAGAAGTGGGATCTCAAGCGCTCGCAGGGTCTGCCGGTCATCGGCGTCGAGATGAAGACCGTCGACCCCGAGGGCAATGAGCTGCCGCGCGACGGAAAGTCCATGGGCGAGCTGCTCATGCGCGGCCCCTGGATCACCGAGTCCTACTATCAGCTGCCCGACAATGCCGATCGCTTCCTCGACGGCTGGTGGCGTTCGGGCGACGTCGGCACCATCGACGAGTACGGGTACCTCAAGATCACCGACCGTCTCAAGGACGTCATCAAGTCCGGAGGCGAGTGGATCTCGTCGATCGACATGGAGAACGCGATCCTCGACAACCCCGACGTCAGCGAGGCCGCCGTCATCGGCGTCCCCGACGAGAAATGGGATGAGCGGCCCGTCGCCTACGTCGTCGCCAACCCCGGCGCCGAGGTGACCCGTGAGTCGATCGTCGAGACCCTGAGTTCTCGTTTCGCCAAGTGGCAGATGCCCGATGAGGTCAAGGTCGTCGACGAGATGCCGCGCACCTCGGTGGGCAAGCTCGACAAGAAGCTGCTGCGCAAGGATTGGGAAGAGTCCTGATCGCAGGGCTGATCCGGTAAGGGGTCGGTCGAGCCCTGGCTTGACCGATCACAGCAGCAGCCAGCCGATGAGCCCGGCACCGATCACCGTCGCCCACGCCGGGACCTTCCACATGGTCGAGGCAACGAAGGCGGCGACGGCCAGGGCCAGGGTCGCAGGCGAAGTGATCCCCGCGACGAAGACGGGATCGTAGAGCGCGGCCCCCAGCAGCCCCACGACGGCGGCATTGACTCCGGTCAGTGCCGCCGTCGCCGGTTCCCAGGCGCGCAGCCGTTCCCAGAACGGCAGGATCCCGATCACCAGCAGACCGGCGGGGAGGAAGATCGCCAGCAGGGCGATGCCGGCGCCGAGGATGCCGGTCGGTCCCGACGTCATCGACGCGCCGAGGAACGCCGCGAAGGTGAACAGCGGACCGGGGACGGCCTGTGCGGCACCGTAGCCGGCGAGGAACGTGTCGTGATCGATCAGCCCTGTGGGCACGAGTTCGGCCTCGAGCAGGGGCAGGACGACGTGGCCGCCGCCGAAGACTAGGGCCCCGGCCCGGTAGAAGATGTCGATGAGGCGAACGGTCGCGTCCCCGGTCGCCGCGGTGAGCGCGGGCAGTCCGAGCAGCAGCGCGGCGAAGGCGATGAGGGCGGAGACGCCAAGTCGCCTGGCGCCACGCGAGGCAACGCGGGTCTCGGCGGGGGTTTCCCGATTCTTCGCCCCTCTGTGGGGCCGTTTCAGCCAGACCAGGCCGAGCACTCCGCCGAGGACGATCGCGGCGATCTGGACGAGGGCCGTCGGCATGATCGAATCCGGGATGACGAGCATGAGGATGAGGGCGGCCGCGGCGATGCTCGCCCGCTTGGCATCGGGGGTCAGCGTTGTCGCCATCGACCGCACGGCACCGGCGACGACGGCCACCGCGGCGGCCTTGAGTCCGAGCAGCCATCCGGCATCGCCGAGCTCGCCGAAGGCCGAGAGCCCGAGCGCGAAGAGGGTGAGCAGAATCGCCGACGGCAGAGTGAAGGTCACCCACGCGGCGGCGAGCCCAGGCAGACCTGCTCGGCGCAGCCCGAGTCCCATGCCGACCTGACTCGACGCGGGGCCGGGCAGCATCTGGCACAGGGCCACGAGGTCGGCGTATTCGCGGTCGTCCAGCCAGGAGCGGCGGCCGACGAAGGTCTCGCGGAAGTACCCGAGGTGGGCGACGGGGCCGCCGAACGACGTCAGGCCCAGGCGAAGGAACGATCCGGCCACCTCGGCGGTGCGGGCAGGTGCAGTGGTCATCGGATCAGTGAACACGAATCAGGTGACGCAGAGGTGAACGGGCCTCAGGGGTGGTGGAGGAGATAGGTGCCGCCCTTGAGGCAGGTGTCGACGACCCAACCGTCGCCGACGAGGCCGGTCAGCGCGGTGCGCAGCGCCAGTCGCCAGCGGCTGGCGAGGTCGGCATCCTGGCCGCGCAGGTCCTCGATGTCGGAGGGGAAGTCGAGTGAGACGAATTCGGTCTCCTTCGGCACTTCGCTCAGCAGCGGCTCGCCGTCATCATCGGCGCGCAGGCAGGGGAAGGCCGATCCGGGATCGACGACCGAGGCCCGTGCCGGACGGTCGAGCGGCCAGGACACCATCATCCGGTCGCTGGCCTGGCCGGAGTTCACTCCGTCGCGCATCTGCCCGTAGAAGTCCTCGAGGTATTCGACCATGCCGACGCCCAAACGCTGGAAGTTGAAGTACGCGTTGCGTGCGATGAGGGGGTCGAAGGTCCAGGTCATCTCGGTGATGCCCAAGTTGAGGCACCACAGACGCTGGTGCAGCTTCATCGCGGATCCGGCGCCGCGGCCGATGATCTGGTGGCGGACCCCGGCGATATGCGAGTGCATGACCGTGCCCAGAGGCTGGCCGAAGAAGCCGATGGTCACACCGATCATCTCGTCGGGTTCGTCGACGCTGTACGCAGCGGAGACATAGTTGCCGGCGTGGGCGAAGGCGATGATGAGGCTGGGTTCGAACACGTTCGTGCCGGTCTCGTCGACGTTCCAGACTTCGTCGAGCAGCATCGAGGCCCTGGCCGCCTCGTCGGCGGTGTGGATCTCGCGCACGTCGATGCGCGCGGTCTCCGCAGCGGCGGCGTATTCGTCCTCCGCCAGGGCGAGGATCTCCGAGTCCACTGTTCTCAGTTCTGGGTTCGCGCTCATGGGTTCATTGTGCCACCCGATGCCACCACCGGCGGGAGACGCACGGCAACGATTCGACTACGGAGAACGGGCCGGAGCATGCCCACACGCGCCTGGGTGAATGTCCTCGTACGCCCCGGTGAACTCCGCCGTCAGAACGGATGGGGCAGGTATAGCCTGGACGCATGAGCTCAACAGTCGCCGTCATCGGCGCCGGAACCATCGGCCGATCGTTCGCCTTCCTCTTCGCCCGCAGCGGGTACACGGTGCGGGTCTTCGACCCGCGTCCGGACCTCGCCCAGGTGGTCGCCGGGCTGCAGGCCGAGGTCACCGCCGACGCTTCCGCCCGGAATGAGCTGGCCTCGCAGGTCGGCACCGTCGAAATCGCCGAGACCGTCGAAGCCGCCGTGGCCGGTGTCGTCTTCGTCCAGGAAGCCGGTCCCGAGGACCCCGAATCGAAGCCGGTGCTGTTCTCCCAGATCGCCGAGGCGGCTCCAACCGAGACCGTGTTCGCAACCTCATCGTCGACGATCCCGGCCTCAGTGATCGCAGCCGCGCTCCCGGAGTCCGCAGCATCCCGCGTCATCGTCGGCCACCCGTTCAATCCGCCGCACCTGATGCCGCTCGTCGAGGTCGTGCCTTCCCCGCAGACCTCCCAGGAGACCGTGGACGCCGCCGTCGAGTTCTATCGCAGCTGCGGCCGCGAGCCGGTGGTGCTGCGGCGTGAGATCCGCGGATTCGTCGGCAACCGGCTGCAGAATGCGCTGATGAAGGAAGCGATCTCGCTCGTGCAGAACGGGGTCGTCACCGCCGAGGATCTCGACTCGGTGCTGAAGAATTCGCTGGGTCTGCGCTGGTCGGCCATCGGCCAGTTCGAAGGCATGCACTTCGGCGGGGGAGAGGCCGGGATCCGCGGGTTCATGGACCATATCGGCCCGGCCTTCGCCGCCATTGAGGATCTGCCCGTCGACGTCGACCCCGCAGCCATGGAAGACGTCTTCGAGCAGGTCGAAGAAGCCTATGGCCCGACGCCGACTCCGCAGGCCGCCGCCGTCCGCGACCGGATCCAGAAAGCGGTCCTCGAAGCCCGCGGTCAGGGGCGCTGAGACGCATTCGTCCCAAATAGAGGTCAGTATCGGATAACTTCCGGGCTCAGAAGTATCCGATAGTGACCTATTTTCGGGGCCGCAGGGACTCAGACCGCTGCTTGGTAGAAGTACGTGGTGCGTTCGGCGATGAGACCCTCGGTGTCGAAGAGGAAGAAATCCGCGAATCCCACCGAGGTCTCCGAGCCGTCCTTGAGGCGGCCGCTGAAGACTCCGCGACTGGATGCGCGGTCGCCGTCGACGATGATCTCCTGCAGCGAATGCGCACCGGAATCGATGACGCGTTCGCCGTGGTAGAAGTCGGTGATCTGCTGGCCGACCATCGTCGGATAGCCGGGCCGATCATAGCTGGCGTCGGCGGCGAACAGCGCCGAGGTGGCGCCCGCATCTCCGGCATCGACGGTGGAGTAGTAGCGCTTCACGAGTTCAGTCACACTGGGCATGGCACTACCGTAACAGTGACCCATGACATAGTCCGGCCCGGCCCTCGGCGGATCGATCCGGACCCCTCGGGCCACCGAGCTTCTCGTCGACCTCGATCGTCATCTGATTTCGCATATCCATCCTGCATCGGGTTAGTATCGACCTGCTAATGATAACGAGTCGCATTAACTAGAGAGTGCGAATGATGAAACGACACATGCTCGGATCGGCGGTGGTCGCCTCGGCGCTGCTGCTCACCGGATGCCAGGCAGGCGACGACGCCACCGACTACGACGCGGTCGGCAAGGACGAGAAGACCGCGGGCGCCGCAGACAGCAAGGACGACAAAGGGCACGCCCAGGAGCTCGCCGGTGCCCAGCCGCGGATCGTGACTACCTACGACGGAGGGATCCTCACCCTCGACGCGACGACGCTCGAGGTCATCGACGACACGAAGATTGAGGGCTTCAACCGCCTCAACCCCGTCGGCGACGGCCGCCACCTCATGGTCTCCGTCGCCGAAGGCTTCCGCCTCTTCGACGCCGGAGTCTGGACCCAGCCCCATGGCGACCACACCCACAGCTACGCCGCCGACCCGCAGCTCACCGACACCGTCTTCGACACCGAACTGCCCGGACACGTCGTCAACCACGGCGAGGCCACCGTGCTCTTCGGCGACGGCGACGGCAAGATCCAGACCTTCGACACCGAGGACTTCTCCGACGGCGCCCCGAAGCCCCAGGTAACCGAGGTCGACGAACCCCACCACGGTGTCGCCGTGAAGCTGGCCGACGGGTCGATGCTGCGCACGGTCGGCACCGAGGACGAACGCTCGGGTGCGAAGGTCGTCGACAGCTCCGGCAAAGAGATCGCAAGCAGCGACGAGTGCCCCGGAGTCCACGGCGAAGCCGCTGCGAAGGACGAGGTCATCGCGCTCGGCTGCGAGGACGGAATCCTTCTGTACAAGGACGGGAAGTTCGAGAAGATCGACGCTCCCGACTCCTTCGGTCGCATCGGCAACCAGTCCGGCAGCGACGAATCGCAGTACATCCTCGGCGACTACAAGGTCGACGAAGACGCCGAACTCGAACGCCCCGAACGGGTGAGCGTCACCGACACGAAGTCGGGCAAGCTCTCGCTCGTCGACCTCGACGCCTCCTACAGCTTCCGATCCCTTGGCCGCGGACCCGACGGGGAGGGCGTCGTCCTGACCACGGACGGGAACCTCAAAATCATCGACCCCGCCACCGCCTCGGTGACGGAGGAATACCCGGTCATCGACGAATGGGAAGAACCCGTCGAATGGCAGAAGGCCCGCCCGACGCTCTTCGTCCAGGACGAAGTCGCCTATGTCAGCGATCCGGGAGAGAAGAAGATCCACATCGTCGATCTCGAATCCGGTGAGGTGATGGCCGAGGAAACGCTGCCGCACGCACCGAACGAACTCACCGGCGTCACCGGCTGAGGACCCTCGGCAGACACTGACAGCGACGCGAAACCGGACTGGACCCGACCCGGCGGTGCCCGTGAACGCACCGCCGGACCGGGCCGTCCGCCTCGGTGACGGCTGGGAATCCGCCCAGGAAATGAGCCCCCCGTTGCCGACGCCGGCGTTCGGCCATAGCGTGGGGGATGGACCTGCGATCACACCACAGGAGATCGCACAACCCCGTCGAAGTGAAAGAGGACTGCCATGACCACCATGTATCGCGTGACCGACCCGGCGACCGGCCAGGTCGCCGAAGAATTCCCCACCGCCACCGACGCCGAGATCCTCGCCGCCCTCGACCGTTCGGCGACGACATTCGACGAGTGGAGCCGGACCACGGTAGCCGAGCGCGCCGCACTGCTGACCCGCGTGTCCGAGATCTACGCCGAACGCGCCGAAGAGCTCGCCGAAGTCATCAAGCTCGAAATGGGCAAATCCGTGCCCGAAGGCAAGGGCGAAGTCCAGCTGTGCTCGATGATCTACAAGTACTTCGCCGAAAACGCCGAAGCCTTCATGGCCGACGAACCACTGCGCGGACCCAAGGACGCCACCGCCATGATCCGCCGCAAGCCCGTCGGCTCGCTTCTGGGCATCATGCCGTGGAACTTCCCCTACTACCAGGTCGCCCGCTTCGCCGCCCCGAACCTGGCCCTGGGCAACACCATCCTGCTCAAGCACGCCCCGCAGTGCCCCCGCTCGGCACAGATCATGGAAGAGATCTTCATCGAGGCAGGCCTGCCCGAAGGCGCGTACATCAACATCTACGCCAGCAACGAGCAGGTCGCCGACATCATCCTGCCCGACCCGCGCAACCACGGAGTGTCCCTGACCGGATCCGAACGCGCCGGTGCCGCCGTCGCTACCGAGGCCGGAAAGAACCTCAAGAAGGTCGTACTCGAACTCGGCGGATCCGACCCCTATATTCTGCTCGACACGGACGACGTCCAGAAGTCCGCAAAGACGTTCTTCGACTCCCGCATGGGCAACACCGGCCAGGCCTGCAACTCGCCCAAGCGGATGATCGTCATGGACGACATCTATGACGACTTCGTCTCCTCCATCACCGAGGCGGCCCAGAAGAACACCCCTGCCGTTCCCGGCGAGGAGGGCTCCCGACTGTCCCCGCTGTCCTCGGTGGCCGCCGCCGACCGCTTCGTCGAGCAGGTCCAGGACACCGTCAGCGAGGGCGCGACTCTGCTGGCCGGCGGCAAGAAGTACGACGGCGGCGGAGCCTACGTCGAACCCGTTGTTCTCACCGATGTGCAGAAGGGCATGCGCGGATACTACGAAGAGCTCTTCGGACCCGCTGTGATCGTCTACAAGGTCAGCAGCGAGGAAGAAGCCGTCGAGCTCGCCAACGACACCCCGTTCGGACTGGGGGCCGCCGTGTTCTCGACCGATATCGCCCGTGCCGAACGCGTCGGCGACCAGATCGATTCCGGCATGGTCTTCCTCAATGCCCCCGAAGGAACACGCGAGTTCCTGCCCTTCGGCGGAGTCAAGCGCTCCGGCGTCGGCCGGGAGCTCGGACCGCTGGCCATGGACGAATTCGTCAACAAGCAGCTCGTGTACAAACAGAACTGATCGAGGTGCTCGGAGCCCTGCGAATCCGGGCTCCGATCGTGACCGGGTTGTGATCGCCGTCAGGGCGCTGTCTCCTACCGGGAGACAGCGCCCTGATTGTATGCTGAGACCACACACAGCCAATTCTCATAAATCTCAGCGGGAGGTCTTCCCATGTCGGCACCGAAGCCGTCGACCCAGGTCAACGCCGCAGCCTCAAAAGGGATCATGCGGCCGGTCAACCGATTCCTCGAACAGTGGATTCCCTCGGCCCTGACCTTCGCCATCGTCCTCACCCTCATCGTCGCCGTCCTTGCGTTCATCTTCACCGATGCGGGCCCGACCGACGTAGTCGTCGGCTGGGGTGAGGGACTGGCCGGACTGCTCGAGTTCATGACGCAGATGTGTCTGATCCTCCTGCTCGGCCACATCCTCGCCAACACCGGACCCGTGCGGAAACTGCTGGCCTGGCTCGCCCGCGTCCCGGGCAACGCCACCTTCGCCTATGTCTTCGTCTTCCTCGTCGCCGCTCTCGCCAGCCTCATCACCTGGGGCCTCGGCCTCGTCGTTGGCGCTCTGCTCGCCCGTGAGATCGCCGTGCAGTCGCGCGAACGCGGGATCAAGGTCCACTTCCCGCTGCTCGTGGCCGCCGGATACTCCGGATTCGTCGTCTGGCATATGGGCTATTCGGGATCGGGCCCGCTGACCGCGGCCACCCCTGACTCCTTCCTCTCCGAATCCCTCGGCGGGCAGACGGTTCCCGTCTCCGAGACGATCTTCGCCGGCTGGAACCTGCTGGCCATCGCCGGCGTCATCATCGTCTGTGGTCTCCTCTTCTTCCTCGTCGCACCCAAGGCCGGTGCCCCCGTCTACGAACTGCCCGCCTCGGTGAGCTCGGAGACGCAGTCGCAGGCCGACAATGAGGTCGTGACACCGGCCGATCGCATCGATGCCTCGCGCATCCTCACCCTCATCATCGGTCTGGCGCTCGTCGTCTACCTCGTCATCCACTTCGCGCAGGGCGGGGGACTGACACTCGACATCGTCAACTGGTCGTTCCTCGCGCTCATCCTGCTGCTCGTGCGCAATCCCTTCGAACTCATCCACCTGACGAAGGAGGCGGCATCGAATGTCGGCGAGATCCTCCTGCAGTTCCCGCTCTACGCAGGAATTCTCGGCATCATGTCGACCACCGGACTCATCGCGGTGTTCTCCGACGCCATCGTCTCGATCGCGAACCCGGCCTCGTTCGGGGTCCTCGCGCTCATCTCGGCAGGACTCGTCAACTTCTTCGTCCCCTCCGGCGGCGGACAGTTCGCCGTACAGGGCCCGATCATGCTCGATGCGGCCAATCAGCTCGGCGTCGACCCGTCGGTCGCGATCATGGCCGTGTCCTACGGTGACCAGTGGACGAACATGCTCCAGCCGTTCTGGGCGCTGCCGGTGCTCGCCATCGCCGGGCTGAAGATGCGTGACATCCTCGGCTACACCGTCATCACGTTCCTCGGCGCAGGGGTGGTGATGGCGGCCGCGCTGCTCTTCGTCTCCCTCTGAGCCCCGCCTCGGCGAGGGTGAGCCGCTGATCTGCAGAATCGCGTGGCATAACAGGACAAATGACCGGAAGTGTCTATGTGGTAACCTCCATTGTTGGCCGTTCCCGTGGAACCGGGGATTCGGCGAGGACGGAATATCTTTCAGCAACAGCCGTTGATCATGCCCGGTTGAGCATGTCGTTCGATCGGGTCCGATGCCACGACGCAACAGCGTCCGGATAAGGAGCACAACCATGTCAGCATCAGTCGACACCCCGCCGGGTGAACCGAAGGGAGAAGCGAAGGGCACGGTGAAGCCGTCGCTTCCGCCCCTGAATAAGCGTGTATTCGCGGCCGCGGCCGCGGTGGCTCTCGCCATCACCGTATGGGCTCTGATCTCACCGACCAACGCCGAGGCGGTCCTCGGTGCCGTCGTCGGCTGGACCTCCGATTGGTTCGGTTGGTTCTACGTCCTTCTCGTTCTCGTCGTCCTCGTCTTCGTCATCTACCTGGCGGCCTCTCGCTACGGCAACACGAAGCTCGGCCCCGAGCACTCGAAGCCCGAATTCGGCCTCGTCGCCTGGGCGTCGATGCTCTTCGCGGCCGGCATCAGCACCGACCTCATGTTCTTCGCCGTGGCCGAACCGGTCACGATGTACCTCACCCCGCCGAGCACGGAGCCCGAGACGGTCGCCGCGGCCCGCGAATCCACCGTATGGGCGCTCTTCCACTACGGCCTGAGCGGTTGGGGACTCTACGCACTCATGGGTATGGCTCTGGCGTACTTCGCCTACCGGATGAACATGCCGTTGGCGATCCGCTCGGCGTTGGCCCCGATCTTCGGCAAGCGTGTCCATGGCGCTTTGGGTGAGACGGTCGACTTCGCTGCTCTGCTGGGCACGATCTTCGGTGTCGCCACCTCGTTGGGCATCGGCGTCGTCATGGTCAACGTCGGCCTCAACACGGTTTTCGGGATCCCGGTCGGCACCGCTGCCCAGGTCGGCATCGTCGTCGTCGGTGTCGGAGTCGCCACGCTTTCGGCGGTCTCGGGCGTGGACAAGGGCATCAAGTTCCTCTCCGTCCTCAACGTCGTGCTCGCCATTGCGCTGAGCTTCTGGGTGCTCGTGGCCGGGAACACGCAGTTCCTGCTCAACGCCTTCGTCCTCAACGTCACGGACTTCGTCCGCCTGTTCCCGGACATGGCCGGTCAGACCTTCGCCTTCGAGGACACCGGAACATGGATGACCGACTGGACCCTGTTCTTCTGGGCCTGGTGGATCGCCTTCGCTTCGTTCGTCGGTCTCTTCCTCGCCCGCATCTCCCGCGGGCGCACGATCCGTCAGTTCGTGTTGGGCACCCTGACGATTCCGTTCATCTACATCTTCATGTGGATCTCGATCTACGGAAACTCGGCCCTGGACATCATCCGCAACGGTGATGTGGAGTTCGGCGAAGCGGTCATGGTCAGCCCCGAAGGCGGCTTCTACGACCTGCTCTCCCGCTATCCGGCCTTCTTCCTCATCGCGGGTCTGGCCACGCTCACGGCTCTGCTGTTCTACGTCACCACCGCGGACTCTGCGGCCCTGGTGATGGCGAACCTGTCGTCGAATCTGCGCAACCCCTCCGAGGACGGTCGCGCCGGTCTGCGGATCTTCTGGGCCGTGCTCACCGGTGCCCTGACGGTGGCGATGCTGCTCGTCGGAGGCATCGGCGCCCTGCAGAGCGCGACGGTGATCATGGGCCTGCCCTTCGCCTTCGTCGTCATCCTCGTCATGATCGGTTTGTACAAGGCGCTGCGGGTCGAGGCGAACCGCGTCGACAGTGTCGATACGACCCTGCCCGGATCCTTGGCCCGTCGTTCCCGGGGTCCCGGTCACGAGACCTGGCAGCGTCAGCTCGGCCGAGTGCTGTCCTTCCCGAATCGGGCGCGCGCCGAGGAGTTCGAGCAGAAGGTCCTCATTCCCACCCTCCACGAGGTGGCTGCAGAGATGGAAGGCCGCGGAATCTCGTCACGCTGCGGTCGCGTCGACAACGAAGGTGTGTTCGTCGACGACGGCGAACTCTTCCAGTTCGAGGTCGACGGAGACGGGGAGTACCCGTTCCGCTATCAGGTGTGGCCGCACAAGGTCAGCGTGCCGTCGTTCGGTGGAATGGTTCCCCGCGGAACCGGCGAGGACTACTACCGGATGGAGGTCTACCTCGACGGAGGCACCGGTCAGGGCTACGACATCATGGGCTTCTCGAAGGAGCAGATCATCGATGACGTGCTCGACCAGTACCAACGCCACGTCGAATTCCTGCAGCTGCAGGAGAACATCATCCACGGCGATGACTGAATTGCGGCATCCGGATGACTGAATCTCACCGGGTGAGTGCGACGCCCGGGATCCCGGCCTGACGGCCGGTGGTCCCGGGCGTCGTCATTTCTCCGCACGCACGGTGCGCAGGGTTCGGGTGACGGACAGGGCCGTCAGCCCGCTGGTGGCAGGGTTCTCCGGGCTCGGGGAGGAGCGGATGTCGAAGGAGAACTCGCCTGCGGACCCGGATGCCCGAATCCGGTGGGCGGACTGAGTCTGACCGGCCACCGCCTGGAGTTCGACCTGCACCCGCTTCAATGATGCGCCGAGTAAGTCGGCATCGGTTCGTTCAGCTGCGCAATCGGTCGACACCGCGCTGGTCCCGGAGGCTGAAGCGGGCGCAGCAGACTTCAGTCCGCGGGTGGCCCACGCGAGAGCGACAGCGATATTGACGTTGGCCGGGAACTTCTCGATCGCCTCGGCGGGGTTGCCCGTGAACACTGTCAGGGGGCCGTCCTCGGGGCGGAGGTCACGCAGACGCTCGGCTTCGGTCTCGGACATCCACGGCCGGATGAGCCCGCTCGCCTCCTTCGAGGTGGTGATGTCGACGCTGTCGAGGCCATCGGCCTGAGCCGCCGCCTCGAGCACGTCGAGTCCGCCGACCGCCCCATTGGTCACATGCAGCCGGCCGGGGCCGGAGAGCAGCCTCGCACGGGTCTCCGGCTCGGCCAGGGCGCCGACGCTGGTGAGGACGAGCGGACGGCCGGCCGCGATGGCAGCCGGACCGAGCTGTGCGGCGGCAGGCACACCGGCGCATTCGACGATGACATCGAAACCGGAGAACATCCTCGGCGAGGGCGTCTGTCGGTCGGTCAGAGTGGGACGGTCGACCACCTCGGCACCGTGATCCGGGCGGTCGGCGTGCTTGGTCCGATCCGAGACGAGGGCGGTCAGGCGGAGTGTCCCGGAGGCGAGCTCGGGGGAGAGCAGCTGGGCGACGTGACGGCCGATGGCACCGAATCCGAGGAGGAGCACTGAGGTCATGGCCGCACCCTATCGGAGACGACTGACGCAGAGAATACTGAAGACAGGTTCCCGAGGCTCAGAACCGCGCGACTGCCGGCCGCAGGCGACCGGAATATGGGGCGCGCGGGTGATGTCAGCCCGACGCGATACGGTTTGAGGATGGACGACGAATCACAGCCGAGCTCACCGGGCGGAGCCGTCATCGGCGACGACGGGCTGGCTCGCACCCCGTGGGCGTACGGCGACCCGATGCTGTTGGACTACTACGACAGCGAATGGGGTCTGCCCATCCACGACGAGGCCGGCCTGTTCGAGCGGATGAGCCTCGAAGGTTTCCAGGCCGGATTGTCGTGGCTGACGATCCTGAAGAAGCGGGAGCGATTCCGTGAGGTCTTCGCCGGATTCGATCCCGACGCCGTTGCCCGATTCGGCGACGACGAGGTCGAACAGCTGCTGACCGATCCGGGGATCATCCGCCACCGCGGCAAGATCGAAGCCTGCGTCAACAATGCTGCGCGAGTGATCGACCTGCGTGACGACGGCGGCTTGGATGCCCTCCTGTGGTCGCACCGGCCTGCGCAGACGCCGCGACCGCGCACAGTCGCCGAGATCCCGACGACCGGACCGGAATCCGTGGCCCTGTCGAAGGCACTGAAGAAGAAGGGCTTCCGCTTCGTGGGACCGACGACGATGTATGCGCTGATGGAGGCCATCGGCATGGTCGATACGCACCTGCTCGATTCCCACCGCCGAGGCGCTTCCGGAGTGTGGTCGCAATGAACGACATCCGCGTCTCCGCGCTCGCCCTCCTCCACCCGCAGCGCCGGGAGCTGCTCATGGTGCGCAAGACCGGGACCAGTTCCTTCATGCTGCCCGGCGGCAAACCCGAAGAGTCAGAGACTGCTGAGGACACCATCGTGCGTGAGATCGCCGAGGAGCTCGGACTCGATCTGGACCGGCACCGTCTGCGTGCATTGGGAACGTTCGCTGCCGCGGCGGCGAACGAGGCCGATCACCGTGTCATCGGTGATGTGTTCTGCTACGACGGTGTGCCCGAGGCACTCGACGTCGAGAACATCGAGCACCTGGCCGAGATCGCCGAAGCCGGTTGGTTCCCCATCGACCCGCTGCCCGCAGATAACGATGTCCGCCAGTTCGCGCCGCTGACCCGCGACGAGGTCATCCCGGCACTGCGGGCCGTTCAGAGATCGGCCGGTTGACCGAGTCGAAGGTTCAGCCCCGAGCCTGTCGCGAATAGGCGATGAGTGCCCGATACAGATCGATCGGCGCGCAGTTGGCGCCCTTGGCGAGGGACTTCATGAGTTTGCGATAGGTCTGGTAGTCCATCTGCGCCGGGTTGTCCGTGGGCACGAGGTTGTAGTCGTGCAGCACTATCAGCGCCCGGGAATCCATGATGGAGAACTTCTTCGGATTCACGACGGTGAGCAGAGTGCTGGCCATCGGGATTCCCACTCCGGGCAGCATTCGCAGCAGCGGCAGACGGAAGCGGTTGGGCGTGTCGTCGTCGAGGGCGACGCCGGTGACGAAATCGATGTCGTCGGCCGAGATCGCCTCGAGCCCCGGGAGGACTCCGACGGCCTTCCACTCGGCGACCTTGAGGAAGTGCTTGCGTTTGTACGATTCGCGGACCTTCGTCTTCGGGCCGATGTCGCCGAAGATCTCCGATTCGAGGTCCGTGAGGACATAGTGCGGTTCGTATTTGAGGACGAACGCGGTGTCGACGGTGCCGCTGGGAGCGTCGCGGTTGAGTTCCGAGCTGAGTTCCGATGAGTTCATGGACCGATGGTAGGGGACTTTTCTGACGAGCAGGTGAACACTTCTGGGCCGGATGGACGGCAGAGGGGGCGGACACGGCCGATGCAGTGTCGATGTCGTAACCTCGGACTATGACCCCCGAACACCCGTCTCAGGCGACGTACACCCCGGCCCTGCTGGGCCTGGTGTGGACGGCGATGTTCGGGTTCTCCGCCTTCTTCTTCAGCTATTCGACGATGGTGACGATTGCGGCGACAGACGGGCTGTCGACGGTCACCGGCGGGTCCGTTCTGACGACGATGATGATCGGTGTCATCGTCGCCCAGCCCTTCGCCCCGTGGGCGGGCCGGGTCTTCGGGTTCAAGGCCTCGCTGCTGTTTGCTCTCATGTTGCAGTTCTTGGGCCAGCTGCTCGGGCTTTTCATCACCCCGCCGCTGTTGGCGCTTATCCTCGCCGGACTCTGCGGGGGCACCGGGTTCGGGCTCTTCGTCGTCCTCGCCAATGCGGCGGTTCCGGGCACGACGTCACCGGGACGGATCGGCAAGGCGCTGGGCTTCTTCGGCGGGATCACCTCCCTGGCGGCGGCCGTCGGAGCACCGCTGGGACTGTGGCTGGTCGAGACGATCCCGATCTGGATCTTCCGCATCATCGTCTGCGGCTGTCTCCTCCTGGCCATCCCCACGGTGCTCAGATACGTGCCCGGTCGGTCGCCTCGGCGAGGGAACGACGATGCGGGAGAATCGGCGCGAGGTAGCGAAACGGCCGGGATCCGGCCCGGTCGCAACGAGAAGCGGAGCCGGCGGAAGGTCGGGCGCCGGGCGGGGGAGGCCCTCGGGCTCGTCCTCATGCTCTCACCGTTCCTCGTCGGCATGATCGTCTTCGGGATCATCGTCGGCTTCGGGCCGGGCGAAGACGTCGCGGCGGCGGCTCTGTTCATCGCGGGCATGCAGGTATCGGCGGTCATCGGACGCTTCGTCGTCGGAGCCGTCTCGGACAGCTTCCCGCCTTTCGCCCTCAATATCTTGGGTCTCGTCCTCACCGCGATCGGACTGGTCTGCGCTGTCGTCTTCTACGGTGCGGCGCTGTTCGTCGCGATGCTCATCATCGGACTGGGCTTGGGTGCCATGCAGTCGGCGAGCCTCGTCATGGCCTTCGCCTCGGTGAGTTCGCCGAGCCGGGCCAGCGTCGCCTGGAATATGAACTTCGACATCGGGCTGGCCATCGCCGGGGTGGTCGGCGGGCTCGGCTTCACCTATCTGGGGTCATCGTCGACCTTCCTCGTGTGCGCTCTGCTTCTGCTGTTCGCCGGTGCCCTGTCGTGGATCGCGCGGACGATGCAGATGCGCAGCACCGGGGACAGCTGAGCCGGTTGCGGTGGTGAGCACGGGCGGGAGTTGCCGGGGACAGCTGAGCCGGTCGTGGCTGGGCACGGTTCGGAGCTGCCGAGGGGACCGGCTCGGCGCCTGAGGTGCCCCGGGGTCACTTTTCGGCGGTCGTCTTCTGTCCCGGTTCGAGTCCGTGGGAGTTCTTGATGAAGAACGCACCGATGACGCCGAGGATGCCGACGCAGGCAGCGACGAAGAACGCGACGTTCGCGCCGTGGACCAGGCCGGCCATCCCGTAGGTCTCCGGATTGCGCGCGGCCGAGGTCATGACTGTCACGAGCGCTGCTGTGCCGACGGAAGCGGCGATCTGACGCATCGTATTGTTCAGGGCGGTGCCGTGGGGGATGAGGTGCGAGGGCAGCTGGTTGAGCGCGGCCGTGGTCACCGGCATCATCACCATGGCGACTCCGAACATGCGCACCGTGTTGACCACGGCGAGGTAGACGAACGAGGTGTCCGTCTCCAGGCGTGCGAAGAGGAACGTGGTTCCGGTGAGCAGGATGAAGCCGGTCACGGCCAACCATTTGGCACCGATGGCGTCGAAGATGCGACCGGTCACCGGAGACATCAAGCCCATCATTGCGGCGCCCGGCAACAGGGCCAGTCCGGACTCCATGGCCGAGAAGTCATTCATGTTCTGCATGTACAGCGGCAGGACCATCATGCCGCCGACCATGACGATGAACACGCACATGCCCAGCAGGGTGTTGAGGGTGAACATGCGGTAGCGGAGGATGCGGAACTCGAGGATCGGCTGCTCGAGTTTGAATTGCCGGGTGATGAAGAATGTCAGGCAGATCGCACCGACGGCCAGCGGGATGAGCACCTGGGCGCTGATCCAGCCGGCGTCACCGGCGGTGCCGAAGCCGAACAGCAGCCCACCGAACCCGAGGGTGGAGAGGATGATCGAGAGGATGTCGAGTCGGGGGAAGGTGCGCTCGGTGACGTTCTTGAGCAGGAAGTACGCGACCACGAGGTCGATGATCGCGATCGGCAGCATCATGTAGAACAGCGTCTGCCACGGCAGGTGGTCGACGATCCAGCCGGAGAGGCTGGGGCCGATGGCCGGGGCGAAGGCGATGACGAGGCCGAAGGTGCCCATGGCCGATCCGCGCTTCTCGACGGGGAAGATCGCGAACAGGATCGTCTGCATGAGCGGCATGATGATGCCGCCGGCCGAGGCCTGGATGACGCGGCCGATGAGCATCACCGGGTAGACCGGGGCGATCGCGCAGACGATCGTGCCGAGGATGAACAGGCCCATGGCGGTGAAGAAGAGACCGCGTGTCGTGAACTTCTCGATGAGGAACGCGGTCACCGGGATCATGATGCCGTTGACGAGCATGAAGCTCGTCGTCACCCACTGAGCCGCGCCGGAGGTGATGTCGAAGTACGACATGAAGTGCGGCAGGGCGGTGTTGAGCAACGTCTGGTTGAGGATGATGACGAACGCGCCGGAGACGAGGATGGCGAGAACGAGGTTCCGGTTGATCGGGGCGCCTTCTGTCGGGTCCGTCTGAGTCTCGTCTCCGTTCGCCAATGGCATCCCCTCACCTGTTCGTCGTCTGTGTCTCTTCTCGTCTTCCAGCGACAGCCTGACCGGAGCAGTGCGCTGAATCGGCCCCTCATCGCGCCCGGAAATAAATTCTTTGGTTATATAACCGCTTCATGCAGTTTAACGTACGACCCTCGCCGAGGTGGCCCCGGGTCGGTGTGAGATTCGCTGAGTTCATCGTCCGGCCCGGTGGCGGATACGCCCCGTTGGTGCGGGCACCCGCCGCTGGTGCGGAACGTCCGCCGCTGGTGCAGATGATTCCGACCGCGGCCCCACAGGGGGAGCGCGGTCGGAATCATGACGGTCGGCCGCCTCGGTGAGGGGTCAGGTCAGGCGGGTGGCCGGCGACTGTGTCTTGTTCGGGTCGGTCTCCGGCAGGTCGCCGAGGATGTCGTCGATGCGAGTGAGGACGTCCGTGTCGAGGGTGACCCCGGCGGCCTCGGCGTTCGAGGCGATCTGCTCGGGGCGGGAGGCGCCGACGAGGGCGGTGGCGACGTTGTCATTGGCCAGCACCCAGGCGATCGCGAGCTGCGCCATCGTGATTCCGAGCTCGTCGGCGATCGGTTCGAGCTTCGCCACGGCCGTGAGCTTGTCGTCGTGAAGATAGCGGCTCCTGATCGATTCCGCGCCGCCGCCGTCCTCGTCGGTCGCCCGGGATCCGGCAGGGACCGGCTGGCCGGGCTTGTATTTGCCGGTCAGCGCACCTTGGGCGATCGGGGACCAGACGATCTGCGAGATGCCGAGTTCCTTCGAGGTCGGAACGACCCGTTCTTCGATGACGCGCCAGAGCATGTTGTACTGCGGCTGGTTGGACACGAGCTGGATGCCGAGGTCGTCGGCCAGGTGGTGGGCGGCGCGCAGCTGGTCGGCGTTCCATTCGCTGACGCCGATGTAGAGGGCTTTGCCGGAGCGGACGATGTCGGCGAAGGCGTGCATCGTCTCTTCCAGCGGAGTCTCGTAGTCGTAGCGGTGGGCTTGGTAGAGGTCGACGTAGTCGGTGCCGAGGCGGCGCAGCGAGCCGTTGATCGACTCCATCATGTGCTTGCGCGACAGACCGGTGTCGTTGTGGCCCTTCGGTCCGGTCGGGAAGTAGACCTTCGTGAAGATCTCGAGCGACTCCCGCCGCTGGCCTTTGAGCGCATCGCCGAGGACCTGCTCGGCGACGGTGTTCGCGTAGACGTCGGCGGTGTCGAAGGTCGAGATTCCCGCGTCGAGGGCGGCGTGCACGCACTTGGTGGCGGTGTCGTTCTCCACCTGCGAACCGTGTGTGAGCCAGTTGCCATACGTGATCTCGGAGATCTTGAGTCCGCTGTTTCCCAGATATCTGTGTTCCATGACCTCAGCCTACGACCGGGCGGGGGAGTGGGGAACCCCCTCGCCGAGGCTGTGGCGGCGCAGGCGGTGAGTGCGCGGCGGGTGATCGTGGTGAGTACGCGACGCAGGTGGTGACTGCGCGGCTGGCGCGTGCGGCCACGGAGCGGCCCCGGCACGGTTTGAGTCAGTAAGCACTGTTTCAAATCAGTGCTTCTCGACTTTAAGTGTGCTGTGAAGAAGATGCCGTTCGGAAGGCTCTGTTCACCCTAGGCCGGGCTGCTCACCCTCAACTGTGCCGTTGCGAGGAAGCGTCGAGTCGGGCCGCAGTGGGAGGACCCTGGAGTATCAGTGCGTCGGGCCGGCGTTCTCCTCGATGTGCCCGCGCAGGGTAGCCGCGAATGCTGCGGAGTCACCCGAGCGCAAGTGGGTGACCAGTGCTTCGTGTTCGGTGATGATCTCATCACAGCGGTCGAGCAGGCGACGGCTGATCATGAACAGACTGAACCGGTGCCGGTCGGAGAGCAGTGCGTACATCTCGAGCATCACCTGGTTGTCCCCGGCCTCGACGAAGCCGCGGTGGAACTCCAACGTCAGGTCGATGAACCGGGCGACGTCCGCCTCGGCGAATGCGGACCGCTGCTCGACAATGAACTCCTCGAGGCGGGCAGCCAGCCGCTGCCGCATGGGTTCGGAAGCCCGCTCGACTGCGGTTGTCTCGAGTACATGGCGGGCATCGGCGAGCTCGGCGACCGTGCGTTCGTCGGCCGCGGACTTCCGCATCGGCAGCAGCGACTCCTGGTAATCGATGCCCGAGGTGCGCATCGGCATCCCTTCGGTACTCGAATCGGTCAACCTCCACCGCCTCATGGGCTGGACGAAAGCGACCGAATTCGTCCTCACCGGCGACCGGTTCAGCGCGAAGACATGCTGGCCTGCGGGTTCCTCACGACATCGTCGCCGAGGTGGCCTCCCCGGTTGAGGAAGGAGCTGTGCCCGATGGCGGGAGAACCGCGGTCGACGAACGCGCGCTCGCCTTCGCGGCGAAAGCAGAGAGACAATAGCCTGAGTACTTAACGAACGATTGAGGAGGACGCGTGACAGACAACGAGGTCACACCACTGCCCGAGGCTTTCTACCTTCCTCGCGGCGAGAACGAATTCGACTCGACCCGGGCTACGACGAGCCCCTGGGACGAACGCATGCAGCACGGCGGCCCGCCCGCAGCGCTGCTCACCCGCGCAGTCGAACGCGTTCGTGAAGACAAAGCGATGAGCATCGGCCGGTTGACGATCGACATGCTCGGCCCCATCCCGCAGGGCCGCATCCGCACCGAGGCGACCATCGTCCGACCCGGAAAGCGCATCGAACTCGTCGAAGCCAAACTCTGGGCCGAAGACCGTCTTGCCGTCACCGCGACCGCGTGGCGGATGCGCTCGACACCCGAATCCAGCGCCGAGGTGGCTGCGAACTTCGACACATCCTCGGTGCCGGAACCGCAGGAGCAGAAGTACTTCCCCGGCATCAGCCCTGACTGGGGCTACGGGCGTGCCATCGAATGGCGATTCGTCTCCGGCGGCCTTCAGGAACTCGGAGCCGCCGACGTCTGGGTGCGTCCGCGCATCCCGCTCGTCGCAGGGGAGGACACCAGCCCGATCCAGCGCTTCGTCATCGTGGCGGACTCGGCGAACGGCGTCTCGGCGGCTGTGCCCTACGGGGAGTGGACGTTCATCCCACCGTCGCTGTCACTCACCTTCGCGCGGGAACCGCGATCCGAGTGGCTGAACATGAACGTCCGCACCCATGTCGGCCCCGATGGTCGCGGTGTCGCCAATGGCGACCTGGCTGACGAGATCGGCTACGTCGGCGCCGTGACCCAGCCGCTGCTCATCGCCCGACTCTGAAACTCTGAGGGCATGGAGTTCCTCGGGCTGGTTCTCATCGGCTGCTTCGTCGGCCTGACCACCGTGCTCTTCGGGTTCGGCGGAGGCTTCGTCACGGTCCCGATCATCACCCTGGTCGATGCGGACCTCGGACAGGACACGGCACGGGTGGCGGCGGCCACCTCGGCGCTGGTGATGCTCGTCAACGCGATCGTCGCGACGGTGTCGACGAAGCGATCGACGCTCGCCCACCTGACGGGGCGGTGGTGGCTGCTTGGACTGCTCGCGCTCGGGGGAGGACTGGGTGCGTTCGCGGGAAGGTTCGCTCCGGAAGTGCTGCTGCAGTGGGGGTTCGTCGCGTATATCGCGGCCACGGCCATCGATCTGCTCGTTCGGCCCGGGTTCTTCCGGCGTAAGGCTGCAGTTGTCGATGAGGTCGGCGAGGTCAGTGAAGGCGGACGCGGAATCGGAGCGGCCTGGGGTGTGCCGATCGGTGGGCTGGCGTCGTTCCTCGGCGTCGGCGGATCGGTGATGACGGTGCCGATGATGCGCCGATCCGGGGCGACGGTGACCGTGGCCACGACCCTGGCCAACCCGCTGACCTTGGTGATCATGAGCCCGGCCGTGCTCGTGACGATCCTGACCCCGGCCGCGATCGACGCCCCGGGCATCGTGGGATCACTCGACCTGGTGGCGGCCGCGGCGCTGCTCATCGGCGGATTGCCGATCATCGTGTTCCTGCGCCGCCGAGTGCCGAAGATCCCCGAGATCCTCCACGCCTGGGGCTACTTCGTGCTGCTGCTTGCGGCCGGAGTGGTTGTTGCCGTGGCGTGAGGGGCGGGCGCCGACCGCTCACCTTAGCCTTGATCCACCGATGCGAGTAGCCGGATCAAGCCGCGCGTGAAATGGAAATGCCCCTTCTGAACTGGGAAAATGATGATGTTCGAAGTCAACATTCCCGTTCAAGAAAGGGGCACCTCTCAGGTGCTATTCAACCACACACCCGCGTCTGT
>NZ_FXYY01000030.1 GCF_900169165.1 Brevibacterium linens ATCC 9172 | reverse complement strand
AGACCTTCGCGAGTGGGTTAAGGCGTGGAACGAGGACCCGCAACCATTCGTGTGGACGAAAACCGCGGAAGAGATACTGGAATCTCTCTCACGACTAATGCAACGAACTACCGGCGCAGGACACTAGATGACCGCATGCTTTTCCATGGTGATGGCCCCACATCGCCAGTCCGGTTGACCGCCGGCTGCCGGAGCGCACGCTGATTGACCGCGTTCCGTTGGCGGCAAGGCTGCCGCTGAAGCCGCCTCTACAATGCGGCCTCTTGTATTCGTCGATGACAAGGTTTTCCGTTGTCGAACGGTCCCAACTGTCGTGAATACGACAATGCCGCGCCCTCCGGGTGCGGAGGACACGGCATTATCAATGACGGAGGTTGCTCAGCCGACGATGTCGACAGCACCGAGGGTCTTCTTGCCTCGGCGCAGGAGGACGACTCCTCCAGTTTCTGTCGAGAGCACATCATCGGAAGACAGGGTCTGTTCCTGGTCGGCGACCTTGACGTTGTTGACGTAAGCTCCCCCGTCCTTGATGGCACGGCGAGCCTCACCCTTGGACTTGACGATGCCGGCAGCGACGAACGCATCAGCAACCGGCAGGCCTTCGGCCAGCTGGGTCGTCGACACCTCACCCCGCGGCAGCTCGGAAGTTGCCGCACCCAGCGTCGACGAATCAAGGCCGGTGAGCTCTCCCCCGCCGAAGAGGGCGGAGGCCGCGGCGATGGCCTGTTCGTAAGCCTGGCGTCCGTGGACCAAGGTGGTGACATCCTCGGCGAGGGCCTTCTGCGCTACACGGGTATGCGGGGCAGCAGTGAACTCGGCTTCGATGGCGTCGATCTCGTCGAGCGGGCGCAGCGAGAACACCTTGAGGTACTTCACCACGTCGCGGTCGTCGGCGTTGAGCCAGAACTGACTGAAGGCGTACGGGCTGGTCAGCGACGAGTCGAGCCACACGGTGCCGGATTCGGTCTTGCCGAACTTCGTTCCGTCGGCCTTCGTGATCAGCGGGGTGGCCAGGGCGTGAACGGACTTCTGCTCGACGCGGCGGATGAGGTCGACGCCCGAGGTGAGGTTGCCCCACTGGTCGGAGCCGCCGGTCTGCAGGGAGCAGCCGTAGCGGCGGTTGAGTTCGAGGTAGTCGTTGCCCTGGAGGATCTGGTACGAGAACTCGGTGAAGGAGATGCCGGCTTCGCTGTTGAGGCGCGCGGAGACGGATTCCTTCGCGAGCATCCGGTTGACCGGGAAGTGCTTGCCGATGTCACGGAGGAAGTCGATGGCCGACAGCTGCGAAGTCCAGTCGAGGTTGTTGACGATCTGCGCGGCGTGGGGACCGTCGAAGTCGAGGAACTTCTCGACCTGGGCGCGGATCTTCGCCACCCATTCTTCGACGACCTCACGTGGGTTGAGCGTCCGTTCCCCCGACATGCGGGGATCGCCGATGAGACCGGTGGCGCCGCCGACGAGGGCCAGCGGGTTGTGTCCGGCCTGCTGGAGGCGGGCGGCGGTCAGCAGCTGGACAAGGTTGCCCATGTGCAGGCTCGGGGCCGTCGGATCGAAACCGACATAATAGGTCAGCGACTCCTCGGCCAGGGCTTTCTGCAGGGCGGTCTCGTCTGTGGAAACTGCGACGAGCCCGCGGGCCTTGAGTTCGCTGAAGATGTCGGTCACTTCGGTCCTTTCGAGTCAGAATCGCGATTCGTGTCAAGACGAACACGGCGATTCCTGCGTGTGTGTGCCGATCCGACGTCGGCTCGAGTTCAATAATACGGTGTGCACGTCGCACATTCGAAGCGCCTCTGGTCAGATCAGCAGCGGGCGTCTTCCGACAGGGCAACATCGCCCATCGAGCACCATGGGCATTGACCGGGTTGGCCCATATTTGAGCTGGCAGCTGATGTGGGAAACCCAGATAGGCCTGCGACTTTCGACTAACCCTTCGACGTTGTTGTCAGACAGCGATCCGGAATTCGCGGAGGCGCCGATAGAGCGTAGTCCGGCTGATCCCCAGCGCCTTAGCCGCTTGGTGTTTATTGCCGTCGGAGGAGGCCAGTGCCTCGAGGATGGCTGCCTGTTCTGCTTTTTCCATTGCTGTGGTCGCAGCACCGTCCTTGGCCCTGAGTTCGGAAGGAAGATCGGACACTCCGATGGTGCTTCCCGTGCGATCGATGAGAACCCGAGTCAGCACCTTCTTCAACTGGGCGAGGTTTCCGGGCCAATTCCCGCGAGAGAGCGCTTGGAGGCACGGGGGCGAGAAGACGACCTCCCGCCCATCATTGACCTGTTTGGCCACGCCTTGGACAAGTGCACCGAACTCGGCAGTTCTCTCGCGCAACGGCGGCAGCGTGACGATATGATCGGCGCCGGACAGGACTGACGCGAGCGGCTGTTGGTTCTCGACCGCCGGAGTCGAGGTGAGAACCAGTGTTCTTCCATCGAAAGATCCGACCAGCCGACGTAGCACTCGAAGCTGCTGTTCTGAGAGCACCTCAATGTCGTCGAGGATCAGAGCGCCGGAGGATCCCTGAGACAAGGTTCTGAAAACATCGATCAGACCCTCACAGCCCCCCTCGAGCAGATCGATCGCTTCGATTCGGATCGGAGAACAGCCTCGCATGATCTCTGTCGCGGCCGATGTCCGGCCCGTCCCGGTGTCCCCGACGACGGCGATTGTGCCACTTCGGCCTTTGACGTGATCCAATCGGGAATTCCACAGATACCCCGAGTTGTCGGAACGCGGGGCACCTCGCGCAACCGACCGTCGTTCGCGCCAGGACGGATGAAGGGTGAGAATCGTCTGCCGGGGCCCGACACTATGGATGTCGATATCGAGTTCCCTGCCGTGGCCGACATCCATGGTGGTGCGCAAGGCTGCGGATTCGGCGGCTCTGCGCACAGTCATCCGCAGCTCTGTCAGATCCACGATTTCGAGAATCTCCTCTGCTCTGTCATTGCTCATCATCGTTCCCTCGCCCAATGCGCAGACTGCTACGGATGAGCCACGGGAAGTACGGATGAAGCCTTCCAAGAGTCGGTATTCGTCGTAGTAGGTGTTGGCCATCAGCTGCGCCTCTATCTGACGGACGAGCGTCCGGCCGAATCCTTCCAGGAGACAACCGGTGGCAGCTGTCGGCGCCGTTACGTTGAGCACGCCTTCGAGTCTTTTGCTTCCTCCGTGGACAATGGGTACTCCGAAACACGAGAAGTCGCGGAAGGCCTCGATAAAGTGTTCGTTCCCGTCAATCGTGATTCCGCGACCGATCTCCAACGCGGTTCCAATGCCGTTGAGCCCTACTTTGTCCTCACTAAGGTCGGCTCCGACGATGAGACCGCGACGTTGCGCTTCGATCCTGGTCCGACTCGCCGTATCGCCGACAGCCTGGATCAGGCGTCCTGTTCGATCTGCAAGAAGCAAGGTGAGATCGAGTCCTGCAAGATCGTCTGCCACTGCGGCGAATGCGGCATCGCTGGCCCTGAGAAGTGAACTGCCGAGCTCCGTCGACGAGGCCGCTGCCGGTTCAGGGCGTGCCGACCGTGTGACACCTGAGAGCTCGGACCGTTTCCAGCCATAGTGAATCAGCTCGCTCCGTTGCGACATCACTGAACTTGACCTCCGTCGAAGAAGAGACTGCACCGTCTGTGGATTGCTTCGAAGCTACCGCACTCATCGGATGCGGACAACAAGCGGTGATCACCATGCGAACATCCATGCGCAGTGTTTCATAACTGCACACTTGCTCATGTGACTCACACCATAGCTTAGTAGCAGGAGCCAAGATTCGGTTCCGCACAAACGTTTGAAAGGACAGAACTGATGAAAGCATCACTGGCGACAGCTATCGGCGAAAAGTTCTCACTACACGATGTTGTGATCGATGACCCCGTCGGCCGTGAGGTCCTCGTCGATGTCAAGGCCAGCGGTCTGTGCCACTCAGACCTCCATCTGATCGACCATGATTTTGGGATGCCGCTTCCAGCAGTCGGTGGTCACGAGATCTCGGGAGTCGTCAAATCGGTCGGTCCCGGTGTCACAAGTATGAGCGTCGGAGACCGAGTGGTCGCGTGCCTCATCACTTACTGCGGCGCGTGCGCAGAATGTCTCTCAGGTCGGACCACTTTGTGCTCCAATCCCTCGGCTGTGGCGCGCAAGGAGGGTGAGAAGCCGCGTGTCTCCTTCTCCGACGGCACCGAAATCGCCCAATCCGTCAGTGTCGGCGGGTTCGCAGAGCAGGTGCTTGTCCACGAGAACCAGTTGGCTGTGGTGAATGATGAGATTCCGTTCCCTCAGGCAGCGCTGCTCGGCTGTTCCGTCGTGACGGGAGCGGGAGCTGCCATCAACACCGCTCACGTCCGCCCCGGGGAAACTGTGGCTGTCATCGGAACCGGCGGCATCGGACTCAACGCAATCAGCGGCGCGCGCCTCTGCGGAGCCAAGAACGTGATCGCCATCGACATCCTCGACAGCAAGCTCGAGGCAGCGAAGAAGTTCGGCGCCACCGACGTGATCAACTCTGCTTCTACCGACCCCGTGGAAGCAGTACAGGAACTGACTGGCGGAGTCGATCACGCCTTCGAAGCCATCGGGTTGGACGTCACTCAGCGTCAGGTGCAGGATATGACGAGGCCCGGCGGCACAGCGTACCTCATCGGTATCGCTCCTCCCGGCTCGACGACCCCGTTCGATTCCTCACTGGGCGATCTCTTCGCGCAGAAGCGTCTGCACGCAGTCCTTATGGGTTCGTCGAACGTCAAACGCGATATCGCGCTCTATGCTGACCTCTATGTCCAAGGTCGGTTCGAACTCGACCATCTCGTCACCCAGGAGATCTCCATCAATGAGATCAATGAAGGCTACGAGCAGCTGTTGAAGGGTGAAGTCATCCGGTCTGTCATCACTTCGTTCTGAGACACAGACCGACCCAGCGCGATAGCTTCACATAAACGTCAGACCGATCACTGCTGATCGGTCGAAAGGAATCGACAATGACTTCGATCACTCAATCCACATCTTCGTCTTCCGAATTGCAGGAATTCCTCGCACGCCCGCAGAAGATACTCATCGATGGTCTCTGGACCGATGCATCGTCCGGCGAGACCTTCGACATCTTTAATCCTGCGACCGGTGACGTCATCGCGAAGGTTCCCCGAGGAAACAACGATGACATCGATCGGGCGGTCGATGCCGCACGCCGGGCGTTCGACACGTCGAACTGGACACGCTGGCGCCCGAACAAGCGCGAAGAACTGCTGTGGAGAATCTCCGAACGGATCAGTGAGCTCGCTCACGAATTCGCAGAGCTTGAATCACTCGACAACGGAAAGCCGGTTGGCATCGCTGCCGCTTTCGATGTCAGGGCCTCTGCAGACTGCTTCCGCTATTACGCCGGTTGGCCGTCGAAGATCCAGGGTTCGGTCAACAACCCGTCGATGCTGCTCGCACCGGAAGAAGCCGAGTTCCACTCATTCACCCGACATGAACCTGTTGGAGTCTGCGGGCAGATCATCCCTTGGAACTTCCCGCTTCTGATGGCGGCGTGGAAGATCGCTCCTGCCCTGGCGACCGGCAATACTGTTGTGCTCAAGCCCGCCGAGCAGACTCCAACGACTGCTCTGCTTCTCGGGCAGGTTCTTGTTGACGCAGGAGTTCCCGCCGGCGTTGTCAATATCGTCACTGGATACGGAGACATCGGAGCAGCGATCTCCGAGCACCCCGGTGTCGATAAAGTGGCATTCACCGGGTCCACGGAAGTCGGCAAGAAGATCGTCGCCGCATCTTCGGGCAACCTCAAGAAGGTGTCCCTCGAACTCGGCGGAAAATCACCGAACATCGTGTTCGAAGACGCAGACATCGACAGTGCTGTTGCCGGTGTACTCCAAGGCTTCACACTGAATTCCGGTCAGGCGTGTGAAGCGGGCACTCGCGTGTTTGTCCACGAGTCCATCTACGATGATTTCAACAATGCTCTGGCCGACCAGGTTCGTGCGCTCACCGTCGGACCCGGCAATGATCCTGCGTCCGACATCACGCCACTGGTCTCTCAGGAGCAGCTGGATCGCGTGGTGGGCTACCTCGAGGCCGGAAAGGAGGCGGGGGCAGTCGCCCTCGTCGGTGGCAACCGCCACGGTGACTCGGGCTATTTCGTCGAGCCCACGGTCTTCACCGACACAACTGAAGACATGTCAATCGTGCAGGAAGAGATCTTCGGACCTGTGGCAGTGTCGATTCCCTTCTCCGATGATTCAGAGGTCATCGACGCTGCGAACCGCAGCCATTATGGTCTGGCCGCAGGTCTCTGGACGAAGGACCTCAGCAGAGCTCACCGAGTCGCGAACCGGCTCAATGCCGGATCCGTGTGGGTCAATACTTTCCACGCCTTGGACAGCGCACTGCCCTTCGGCGGGTACCACCAGTCGGGTTGGGGGCGAGAGCTCGGAGCGGAAAGCATTGAACTCTACACTCAGGTGAAGTCAGTGACCATGGCGATCTGACACATCCGCACAATGAAGAGGCGAGCGGCGACTGCGGCCGCTCGCCTCGTCTTCCCGTCAAAACACGATGTAGGAGTCGTCTGAGCAGGACGAGACTTGAGATGAGGAGAGAGCCATGACAGTGACCGAGGAGTTCCGGGCAGCCCGAGACCAGCTGATCGAGCTTCGCACCGACTATGAAGCGGCCCGTTCGACGTTCGAATGGCCGCGCTTCACCCACTTCAACTTCGCCCTCGACTGGTTCGACAAGGTCGCCGAGAACAATGACGACCCGGCCCTGTGGATCGTCGAGCAGGACGGGTCCGAGGGCAAGTGGAGCTACGCCGAGCTCTCGGCCCGGTCGAATCAGGTCGCCAACTACCTCCGCCGCGCCGGAGTCAAGCGGGGCGACCATGTCATGGTCATGCTCAACAACCAGGTCGAACTGTGGGAGACGATGCTCGCCGGCATCAAGCTCGGCGCGGTGCTGCTGCCGGCGACCACCCAGCTCGGTCCCATCGATCTGGCCGACCGCGTCGAACGGGGTCGGGCCGAATTCGTCGTCGCCGGTGCCGCTGATGCCCAGAAGTTCGATGACGTCGAGTCCGACGTCGTGCGCATCGTCGTCGGTGCCGACGCCACTCGTCAGCAGCACTACACGTACTCCGAGGCCGCCGAGGAGAGCACGTCGTTCGACCCGCAGGGCCGGTCTCGGGCCGATGACCTGCTGCTCCTCTACTTCACCTCGGGCACGACGTCGAAGGCGAAGATGGTCGCCCACTCGCACGTCTCCTACCCCGTCGGACACCTGTCGACGATGCACTGGATGGGTCTGACCCCCGGAGACGTCCACCTCAATGTCGCCTCTCCCGGATGGGCCAAGCACGCCTGGTCGAACATCTTCACCCCGTGGATCGCCGAGGCCTGCGTGTTCCTCTACAACTACTCGCGCTTCGACGCGAACGCGCTCATGGAGACCATGGATCGGGTCGGCGTCACGAGCTTCTGCGCCCCGCCGACCGTGTGGCGGATGCTCATCCAGGCCGACCTCGGTCACCTCAAGACGCCACCGCAGAAAGCTCTGGGTGCCGGCGAACCGCTCAACCCCGAGGTCATCGACCGGGTCAAGAGCGACTGGGGTGTGCTCATCCGTGACGGCTTCGGCCAGACGGAGACGACCCTGCAGATCGGCAACTCACCTGACCAGCCGCTCAAGTACGGCTCCATGGGCAAGGCACTGCCCGGCTTCGATGTCGTCCTCATCGATCCCAGCACGGGTGAGGAAGGTGACGAGGGTGAGATCTGCCTCCGCCTCGATCCCCGCCCGATCGGTCTGACCAGCGGGTACTGGAGCAACGAGGAGAAGACCGCCGAGGCGTTCAAGGGCGGCGTCTACCACACCGGTGACGTGGCCCAGCGCGACGAGGACGGCTACATCACCTACGTCGGCCGCGCCGACGATGTGTTCAAGGCCAGCGACTACCGGCTCTCCCCGTTCGAGCTCGAGAGCGTGCTCATCGAACACGAAGCCGTCGCCGAAGCAGCTGTCGTGCCGTCGCCGGACCCGGTGCGCCTCGCGGTGCCGAAGGCCTATGTCGTCGTGTCTGAGAAGTTCACGGCCGACTCCGAGACCGCGCGTTCGATCCTCGCATACTGCCGCGAGCACCTGGCCCCGTACAAGCGCATCCGCCGTCTGGAGTTCGCGGAGCTGCCGAAGACGATCTCCGGCAAGATCCGTCGCGTAGAACTCCGGGCGCGCGAGGATCAGCTCCACCCCTTCAGCGGCGAGCCCTCCGTTGAGGGCAGCGAATACGCGGATACGGACTTCGACCTCAAGAGCTGAAGCAGGTCGTATCGTTCAGGTCCTTGTTCGAGCCAGTGCGACCGGGACGCGACGGCGACTGTCGGTGCAAGAGCAACAGCTGCCTACACCTCTCCGACGAAAGATGGGGGTCTCCGGGTCTCAACTGCGGTGACACCCGGAGATTCCACTCACACGCTCCGAGCAGACTCCGCGAACTCCCGCAGACGAGCGACCTCGGCCTTCGCGTTGGCGATCTGTGCCTCGACGGCCGAACGGGCCGTGCCGCCCTTGGCGTTGCGCGAGTCGATCGACCCGAGAGTCGTGAGCACTTCACGAACGGCCGGCGTCAGGTGCGGTGAGATCCCCGCGAAGTCCTCATCGCTCAGGTCCCACAGTTCGACATCCCGCGACTCCGCCAGCTGCACGCACGCTCCCGAGAGCTCATGAGCCACGCGGAAGGGCACACCCTCACGGACGAGCCATTCGGCGATGTCCGTGGCCAGCGCGAATCCGCGCGGAGCCAGGTACGCCATCCGCTCGGTGTCGAACTTCAGGGTCGCGACCATTCCAGTGAACGCCGGCAGCAGCAGCTCGAGAGTATCCGTGGCATCGAAGACCGGCTCCTTGTCCTCCTGCAGATCCCGGTTGTACGCCAACGGCAGCGCCTTGAGCGTCGACAGCAGACCGGTGAGGTCACCGATGAGGCGACCTGACTTGCCGCGGGTGAGCTCAGCGACGTCCGGGTTCTTCTTCTGCGGCATGATCGACGACCCCGTCGAGTACGCATCGTGGAGGGTGACGAACGAGAACTCCTTCGTCGCCCACGCGATGACCTCCTCGGACAGACGGGAGAGGTCGATGCCGATCATCGTCGTGATGAACAGGTACTCGGCGAAGACATCACGTGAGGCGGTGCCGTCGATGGAGTTCTCCACCGAATCATTGAACCCGAGGTCCGCGGCCACCGCCTGCGGATCAAGGCCGAGCGACGACCCGGCCAGAGCACCCGAACCATAGGCAGAGACACCGGCGCGAGCATCGAAATCGACGAAGCGGGCGACGTCGCGCAGCAGCGGCCACGCGTGAGCGAGCAGATGGTGAGCCAGCAGCACCGGCTGAGCGTGTTGGAGGTGGGTGCGTCCGGGCATCGGCGCCTCGGGGTGCTCTTCGGCCTGAGCGATGAGCACCTCGACGGTGTCGAGCACGAGACCGGCGACCTCACGGGCATGGTCACGCAGGTACATCCGCCCCATCGTCGCGATCTGGTCATTCCGGGACCGTCCGGCGCGCAGCTTCCCTCCGAGTTCGGGTCCGGCGATCTCGATGAGCCCGCGCTCGAGCGACGAGTGCACGTCCTCATCGGACTCGGCGGCGACGTATTCGCCCGCTTCCACCCGACGCTGCAGCTCGTCGAGTGCCGAATGCATTCCCGACAGCTCGTCATCGGTGAGCAGTCCCGCATGGTGGAGGACCTTCGCGTGGGCCTTAGATCCCGCGATGTCGTACTTCGCCAGGCGCCAGTCGAAGTCCGTGGACTTGCTCAGCGCGGCCAGCGCATCGGCCGGACCGTCGGAGAATCGTCCGCCCCACAGGCTCAGTCGTTCGCTCACAGATCGTCCTTTCCCACCAGCACGGATGCGCCGGCCCGTTCATTGAAATGATGAAACTCAGTTGTCATTGTTCCAGTTTTCCCTCGCCGAGGCGGCCGTCCGTCCCGTGGATTCCTGCCGAGGCGACCCGCCCAGTTTCAAGGCCCACCGACAGAGGCTCACCCCTCGGCCAGCCCACCGGCCGCGTATTCGAGGAAGGTCTCGGCCAGGGCCGCTCCCCCGACCGCGGCATCGGCGATGACGAGCACGGTGTCGTCGCCGGCGAGGGTGCCGAAGATCCCGACCATCGACGACCGGTCGATCGCCGACGCCAGATACTGTGCGGCTCCCGGTGGGGTGCGCAGCACAACCGTATTGTCCTGTGACACTGCAGAGACGAGCAGCTCTTCAAGAATCCGCGGCAGCTTCGCGTCAAGGCTCTCCCCCGTCGACTGCTGCAGGGAACGGTCCCCACCCTCACCGGGAACGGCGTACACGGATCCCGCGGTGGACCGGATCTTCACGGCCCCCACCTCGGCGAGGTCGCGCGACAGGGTCGCCTGGGTGACGGTGATGCCCTGCGTCGCGAGCGCCTCGGCGAGTTCGATCTGGGACCGCACGGATTGGCGGGTGATGAGATCGATGATCTTCTGCTGTCGGGCGGTCTTCGTCAGCGGTGCGCTGTTATTCTCGGCCATCATCGCTCCAGGAGGAAGGTCATGAGTGCCTTCTGCGCGTGGAGGCGGTTCTCGGCCTCAATGAAGACCACCGAGGCGGGGCCGTCGATGACCTCGGCCGTGACCTCTTTGCCGCGGTAGGCGGGCAGACAGTGGAGGAAGACCGCGTCGTTGCTTAAGTTCACGAGTTCCTGGTTGACCTGGAACTTCGTGAACGGTGAGGCCGCGTCGTCGCGCCCGGCGGCCTCCTGGCCCATGGACACCCAGGTGTCAGTGACGAGGACGTCGGCGCCGGTGGCGGCGGCAACGGGGTCGTCAGTGACGGTGAGCGATCCCCCGGTCTGCGCGGCGAGTGCCTCGGCCTCGGCAACGATCTCCGCGGCCGGCTGATAATCGGCCGGTGCTGCGATGCGCACGTGCATTCCGGCATTGACTCCGCCGAGGGCGTAGGAGTTCGCCATATTGTTCGCCCCGTCGCCGAAGTACGTCATCGTCTGTCCGGCAACGTCTCCACGGTGTTCGCGGATGGTGAGCAGGTCGGCGAGGATCTGGCAGGGGTGGAAGTCATCGGACAGTGAGTTGATGACGGGCACGGAGGAATGCTCGGCCATCTCTTCGAGGCCGGCCTGGGCGTAGGTGCGCCAGATGATCGCCGAGACCATCCGGGACATCACCTGCGCGGTGTCGGCGATCGATTCCTTGTGTCCGAGTTGCGCCTCACCGGGGTTGATGATGAGCGGCTGCCCGCCGAGCGCGGCGATGCCGGCGGCGAACGAGACCCGGGTGCGCGTCGAGGTCTTGTCGAAGATGACCGCGGCGGTCTGCGGGCCGGCCAGCGGGGTCCGCGAGTACGGGGCGGCCTTGAGTTCGACGGCGAGGTCGAGGACCCCGGCCTGCTCTGCCGGACTGAGGTCCGTGTCCTTGAGGAAGTGGCGTGTCATAACGTGTCCTTCGAAAGTCTGGATGGGGCTCAGCCGGTGATGAGGCCGGGCAGGGCCTCGATGAACGGGGTGAGCTCGTCGGTGGTGATGGTCAGCGGCGGGGCGAGGCGGACGCGTCCCGGTGCGACGGGGTTGATGATGAATCCGGCCTCAAGCGCGCGAGCAGCCACGGCCTTCGAGTCCGGGACCTGAGCGTCGGCCGCTCCTGTTGCGCTGTCACCTGACGCACCGCCTGTCAGTTCGAGCCCGAGCAGCAGTCCCTTGCCGGTGATCTCGCCGATTCCGTCTACCTCGGCCAGCTGAGCCTTGAGCCAGTCACTCACCTCTGACACGTGGTCGAGCAGGTTGTCCTTCTCGATGGTCTCGAGCACGGCGAGTCCGGCTGCGCAGGCGATCGGGTTGCCGCCGAAGGTCGTGCCGTGCTGCCCGGCTTCGAGCAGACCAGTATTCGCGTCCCCGACGGTGATGGTCGCGCCGATCGGCATTCCACCGCCGAGCCCCTTCGCCGAGGTGATGATGTCCGGGGTGATGCCCTCACCGATCTCGGGATCCTGGTGAGCGAACCACGAGCCGGTGCGGCCGATGCCCGACTGCACCTCGTCCAGGATCATGAGCGCCCCGACCTTCGTCGTCAGTTCCCGCACCGCAGTGAGGTAGCCGGCCGGATGCGTGCGCACCCCGACCTCTCCCTGAACGGGTTCGATGAACACGGCGGCCGTGTTCTCGTTGATCGCTGCCTCCAGTGCCTCGACGTCACCGTAGGGAACGTGGACGACTCCGGGGACACCGGGGGCGAAGGGTTCGCGGTAGGCTTCCTTCGCCGTCAGGGCGAGGGCGCCCATGGTGCGGCCGTGGAAGGCACCCTCGATGGCGATGATGAAGGGGCGTCCCCCGCCGGCGGCGCGGCGGGCCATCTTGAAGGCCGCCTCGTTGGCTTCGGTGCCGGAGTTCGAGAAGAACACGGCGGACCCGGCCGGCAGGTCGAGGACCTCGTGGAGTTTCTCGGCCAGGCCGATCTGCGCCGGCGAGGTGAAGAAGTTCGAGATGTGCCCGAGCGTCGAGGCCTGCTCGGTGATGGCCTTAACCCAGGCCGGGTGGCAGTGGCCCAAAGCGTTGACGGCGATGCCGGCAAGCAGGTCGAGGTACTTCTTGCCTGCCGCGTCCCACACGTAGGAGCCTTCGCCGCGGACGAGGTCGAGCTGCGGGGAGCCGAACACCGGGGACAGCACACGGGAGAAGTCATCACGCCACGTCTGCGCCTGATCCGTTGGGGCTTGCTGATGCGTGGCTTCACTCATTGTCGTCCTCCTGTGTTCCTTTGTGGCCGTCGCCCAGCGGTGCGGGTTCGACGATGGTGTCCTCGACCATGGTGCCGATGCCCTCCGAGGTGAAGACCTCGAGGAGGAGGGAATGCGCCATCCGGCCGTCGATGATGTGGGCCTGCTTGACCCCGTGCTCGATCGCTTCGAGCGCGGCGGTCATCTTCGGGATCATCCCCGAATCGAGCGACGGCAGGAGTTCGCGCAGCTTGTCCGGGTCGATGCGGGAGATGAGCGAGGACGTGTCCGGCCAGTTCGCGTAGAGGCCGGGCACATCGGTGAGCATGATGAGTTTGTGTGCCTTGAGTGCCTTTGCCACCGCCGAGGCGGCCAGGTCCGCATTGATGTTCAGCGGCTTTCCTGCCTCTCCCCCGATCTCGGAGGCGATGGAGCAGATGACGGGCACCCTGCCGGCGTCGAGGAGTTCGGTGAGCACGGTGGTGTTGACCTGGGCGATTTCGCCCACCCGGCCGAGGTCGATGACTTCGCCGTCCACCTCGGCGGTGGTTTTGTTCGCGAGCAGGAGGTCGGCGTCTTCACCGGACAGTCCGATCGCGGCGTCACCGTTCTGGTTGATCCGGGACACGATGTCGCGGTTGACCTGGCCGGACAGCACCATGCGGATGACCTCGGCGGCTTCCTCGGTGGTCACGCGCTGCCCGGCCTTGAACTCGGATTCGATGCCCAAACGTTTGAGCATCGCCGATATCTGGGGGCCACCGCCGTGGACGACGACGGGGCGGATGCCGGCGAAGCGGAGGAACGCGATGTCATCGGCGAAGGACTGCTGCAGCTCCGGGGAGACCATGGCGTTGCCGCCGTATTTGATGACGATCGTGGCGCCGGCGAAGGTCTTGATCCAAGGCAGCGCCTCGGTCAGCGCTTCGGCCTTGACCTGGGCGGCGGCGAGCCGGGCGGCCGTGGATTTCGTGGACATGTCTACGGGGCTGTTCATGAGGAGTAGGCGCTGTTCTCTTCGACGTAGTCGTGGGTGAGGTCCGAGGTCCACACGGTGGCGGTGTCGTCACCGGCGTGGAGGTCGATGGTGACGTCGACGGTGCGTTCGAAGACCACGTTCGCGGGGTCTTCGTCGGGGCCCGACGCCGTGCACACTTGGACGCCGTTGATGGCGACGTCGATGAGTGTGGGGTCGAAATCCGCCGAGGTGGTTCCCACCTGAGCGACGACGCGGCCCCAGTTCGGGTCCTCCCCGAAGATCGCGGCCTTGAACAGGGCCGAGCGGGCGACGGAGCGGGAGACTTCGACGGCGTCTTTCTCGCTGGCGGCTCCGCGGGTGGTGATGGCGATGTCGTGGTGGGCGCCTTCGGCGTCGACGTGCAGTTGGTGCATGAGGTCGAGGCAGAGTTCGCGCAGCAGGGTGGTGAACTCGTTGGCGTCGACGGCGGCGTCGTGGGCGCCTGAGGACATGAGGATGACGGTGTCGTTCGTCGACATGCAGCCGTCGGTGTCGAGGCGGTCGAAGGACTGGTTCGTCGAGGCGCGCAGTGCTTGGTCGAGAGTCGCTTGGTCGAGACCAGCATCTGTGGTGATGACGACGAGCATCGTGGCCAGTCCGGGTGCGAGCATGCCCGCGCCCTTAGCCATGCCGCCGATCGTGAAGCCGCTCGAGCCCGTGCGGGCGGCAACCTTCGCGACGGTATCGGTGGTCATGATCGCTTCAGCTGCGGACTGGCCGGCTTCGACGCTGGTATCAGCCGCGGCGACGAGTGGGGCGAGGTTGCCCACGATGGCATCGCGGAAGTCCTGACCGCCGACGCCGATGAGTCCGGTGGAGCAGACGAGCACGTCCTCAGGCACCGTCTCGGTGCCGGCGTCGGTGAGGAGTTCGGCGGTGCTCCGGGCGGTCAGGGTCGTCGTCTCGTAGCCGAAGTCGCCGGTGTAGCAGTTCGCTCCCCCGGAGTTGAGGACGACGGCGCGGGCGTGTCCGTCGGCCGAGACCTTCTGGGACCAGAGAACGGGGTTGGCCTTGCACCGGTTGGACGTGTAGACGGCGGCGACGGCGGTGTCGGGTCCGTTGTTGACCACGAGTGAGAGGTCCTTGGTGCCGGAGGGTTTGAGTCCGGCGGTGAGTCCGGCGGCGGTGAAGCCGAGTGGGGCGGTGACGCTCATGGGGCGACTCCTTCGAGGGGAAGTGAGGTGGCCTCGTCGAGGCCGAGGGCTAAGTGGATGGATTGGAGGGCCTGTCCTGCGGTGCCGCGGACGAGGTTGTCGAGTGCCACGACCACGAGGATTGTTGAGGCGCGTTCGTCGACGGTGAACTGGATCTGTGCGACGTTCGATCCGGTGGTTGCCGCGGTCTGTGGCCACTGCCCCTCGGGCAGGACTCGGACGAAGGGTTCGTCACCGTAAGTCTGAGCAAAGGAAGCGGCCAGTTGGTCCTTGAGCGCGGCGGCGTCGAGGAGTCCTTCGGCGGTCCGCGGTGCTGTTTCCCCGGCGTCGGCGGTGATTGTCGCGAGGATTCCGCGGGCCATGGGCACGAGCGTGGGGGTGAAGGTGATGCGGGTGGGGCCGTCAGCGGCATCGGTGCCGAGGACTCCGTTGAGGTTCTGTTCGATCTCGGGCACGTGCCGATGAGTGCCACCGGTGCCGTACGGCGACGCATTGCCGAGGACTTCGGCTGCGGTCAGGTGCGGCTTGAGCGCCTTGCCCGCACCGGAGACTCCGTTGGCGAGCACGGCGTTGAGTCCGGCAGGTGCCGCGAGTCCTGCTTGAATAATCGGCGCGAGCCCAAGGCTCACAGCGGTGACGTTGCATCCGGGCACGGCGATGCGCTTCGTGGACTTGAGTGCTTCGCGCTGTTTGGTGCCGTCGGCGGTCAGCAGTTCGGGCAGTCCGTAGGTCCAAGTGCCTTGGTGTGCGGAGCCGTAGAACTTCTCCCATGCGGCGGCGCTGATGAGGCGGTGGTCGGCGGCGAGGTCGACGATGAGGGTGTCCGGGCTCGTGGATTCGAGTTCGGCGGCGATCTGTCCGGACTGGCCGTGCGGGAGCGCGAGGATGACGACATCGTGGCCGGCGAGCACCTCGGCGGTGGACTCTTGGATCACAAGATCGGAGAATCGGGGAAGATGGGGTTGATGTCGGCCGAGCTTCTCGCCCGCGGTGGAATGTCCGCACACCGTGGTGACGTTCAAGTGGGGGTGAGTGCTCAGCAGCCGGAGGACCTCTCCCCCGGCGTATCCGGTGGCACCGGAGACGGCAACCGTAAGATCGTTCATATGTATAACCATACCAGGCAATTAATTTATATGCAGGAGGCGTGATGACCCAGGCAGTGCGTGCGATGCAGGCCGGTGGACCCGAGGTGCTCGAGTTCGGTGAGGTTCCGACCCCGAAGCCGGGTGCCGGTGAGGTGCTCGTCGATGTCGAGGCGGCGGGTGTGAACTTCATCGATACGTATCGTCGTTCGGGCGTGTATCCGATGGAGTACCCGCACATCGTCGGGTCCGAGGGCACGGGTCGCATCGCCGAGGTGGGCGAGGGTGTCGAGTCCTGGCAGGTCGGTGACCGTGTCGCCTGGCATGAGGCACCGGGTTCGTATGCGACTCAGGTTGTCGTGAACACGGACAACCTGCTGCGTGTCCCGGAGGGTGTGAGCGCCGAGGTGGCTGCCGCGATGCCGCTGCAGGGGCTGACCGCGCAGTATTTGGCGACGAGTTCGCATGAGATCAAGCCGGGACAGACGGCACTCGTCCATGCCGGGGCGGGCGGAGTCGGCCTGCTGCTGACGCAGATCATCAAGCACTTGGGCGGCAACGTCATCTCGACCGTGAGCACCGAGGAGAAGGCGGAGCTGTCGCGGAAGGCCGGTGCCGATCAGGTGTTCCTCTACGGCGAGGGCGTCGACATCACGGCGAAGGTCAAGGACCTCACCGACGGTGAGGGCGTCGACGTCGCCTATGACGGGGTCGGCAAGGACACGTTCGATGCTTCGTTGGCCTCGATCAAGCCGCTGGGGTCGATGGTGCTCTTCGGTGGAGCGTCGGGCCAGGTCCCGCCGTTCGACATTCAGCGCCTGAACTCCTCGGGCGGAATCTTCCTGTCGCGTCCGTCGCTGGCATGGTTCGTCCGTTCCTCAGAGGAACTGGCGAAGCGCTCGGCAATGCTCTTCAACGGCATCGAGCACGGCTGGCTCAACTTCCGCATCGGCGCGACGTTCGCCCTGGCGGATGCCGCGAATGCGCATCGGGCACTTGAGGGCCGAGAGACGACTGGCAAAGTTGTGCTGACTGCCTGACCGCTCTGAAAGGGGTCGGGTTCTCCGCTATCGGTGAACCCGACCCCTTTCAGTTTCGGCTGTTCTCTTCTGTAAGCTGTTTGCGCACCACGGCCCTGCGTTGCACCTGAACGAGTTGCTTCTGTTTCCAGCCTTCGACCGCTTTGAGCACAGTCGCTTGAAACTCGTCGAAGGCCATATCGACGTCGATGAAACGGACTTCTTGATCATTGACGCTCACCCCGCAGTACCGAGTCCTATCGTAGTCTCGCAGAACCCTTACATCAGGCCTGCCTGATTTAGCTTTTCCGCTGTCCGACTGGCCGCCCCGATCCAGGCACGGTGAGAACTCCAACAAGAGATGAGCCACGTTGTTGTTCTTGCTGAGGAGCGAACCAAAGGTCTGTACGTATCGAGCGACCACGGCTCGCACTGCCGCAGAGCAAACCGCGCCGAGGTCACCCCCGGGAATCGCCTCTGAAAGCGCGTCCAACTGCGCGATTTCAGACTTCGCTAATTCAGCGAATACTGACTCCAGCTCAACCAGAGTCTCCCAAATCTCAGCTCGCAGTTCTTTCAGTTGCTCAAGCTCGTCGACCGATTGCTGAGACTCGCCTATGGGCGAAGCGTAATAGCCCAAACCGTCTTCGCACGTTGTCTCGTACCCCCTATTCGCGGGCAGTTTGGCTGAAAGCAAACGTTCGTCGGCCTTGAGCTGTTTGAGGTCGCTGCTCAATTCAGCAGTTCGATCGAACAGTGAATCGTCAATCATCTCTTGTCGTCACCACCATTACTCGGGAATATAGCCTCGCCATATGAGTACTCGCGTCCTTCTGACACTGAGAACGTTTCACGTTCCATGGTTTGAGCGCGCTCAGAAGACGAAGCTTCACCGATGAAGCCACTCGCAGTGGCCGCGATCTGGTTGACGAACTCGGTGAACGCTTGCGCCTCGTCGATCTTTCTGACCTCGTCACCGCCAACTCTGATGCCATTACACGGTGTACCGCTTCCCCCAGGTAACCGAACCATGTCCAAACCTGAGAGTGGCTCCGGGTCACCCTTAGACTGCTCCGGCAGGCCGAGCTCATCGGAGAATTCTAAAAGATACTCCACTCTCGAGTTCTTTCGCTCGATGTGCTCCTCGAACTGACCAGTGAATGAGTCGAGCACCGCAGTGATAGCGAACGCGCACTGTTTAGACAGTCCACCCAGCGCCGAGCCTGCCTGAAGTTCGGAGATGCTCTCCAACTCTTGATTCGCGAAGTTCTGATACGCCTGGCGCATCTTCGCAACCAGAGGTTCACGGAATGCCTTCATTGAAGCGAGAGAAACTTGTCCTTCCGAAAGTATCCGAGTCAGTTTCATCAAATTCAGCGGATCAGAGACCACGTCTAGTTCACCAAACTTGTCGTCGTTCTCACCGGGCTGTGGCTCTCGCCAAGGCGCGGCTACGATTCGCTCGTCAAGCATGGTGATACCACGGTGCAGCCTCGAAATCTTGAAGAAATAGTCGTTCTCGGCCATCTCAAAAGAGCCTCCCTCTGTTCATCGATATTGTCGCTAGTTCGTCATAGGGTGAGGCTAACGTCAGGCACTGACGCAGAGAGGTCACACGGTTCATTGCTGCCGTAGCCGGGCCACAACCAACCAGCACTGCCTGCCTGTACCTTCGGTTGGATCGCGCTGCCATTACGGCCCCGATTTCAAGGAATCGCGCCTAAGCTGTGATCATGACTACTCCAGATGCTCTGATTACCACGTATGAACGCTGGCAAAAGGCTGGCCGGCCGACTCAAATCCCGTCCCCGTGGAAGCTGAAATCATGGACGAACCAGCTGGGGCAATACAAAGAATTCTTCAATCGTCTTAACGGCGACCCCATCGATCGCAAGCAGGCAGTTCAGCTCTCCCCCATAGTCACAAACGAAGAAGAAGCCGTACAGGTTTTCTTGCTGGCAATGTTGTGGGGCCATGGACTCGTCGGCTATGGACCATTCCGAACAAGTCGAATCTTGGACCGGCCAGAGGCCGCAGCCGAGCTATTAGAAGTTGCCCAGGTTGCACAGCGCGATGGCGGGCTGGCTGCCTTCAAACTGGTTGTGGACCGCCGCAACGGAGAGTCTAGGTCTTTTCTCAAATGGCTCGGTCCTGCATTCGGTACAAAATACATATACTTCCTCACGGCAAAGAACAATCGTCAAGAACCTGCGCCAGTTATGGATGCTGTGGTCTACCGATGGTTCCGAAAACATGCTCCAGATCGCAAACTCCGTGTCGACTTCTGGCATACCCCGAGCTATGAGCAGTTCCTCAACAGTCTCGAGGAATGGGCATCGGATATCGCCCAACGGTTCGGTCAGGAGATACGGATCGATGATGTGGAGTACCTGATCTTCGCCGAGGGAAGCAGGTTCGAAGGCAACGATTGGTCCGAATCATGGGAAGCCGAGCAACGAGCAGCATCTCCTTCGTTGCTATTCGACCAGCTGAGAGCACTAGCTAGTTCCAGTCACAGCGAAAGGCAGGCATTCGATCTGATCACCGACCTTGAAGGTTTGCTCCTCCCCCGCGATGAACAAAGCGAGATGGCCTAGCGCCAACTACGCACTGGCCCGTTTGTATTTCAGGCAGTTCGTGCGCTGCAGGCTGGTGGACCCGAGGTCCTGGAGTTCGGTGAGATCGAGACTCCGAAGCCCGGCCCCGGTGAGGTGCTCGTCAACGTCGAGGCTGCGGGCGTGAATTTCATTGACACGTACCGTCGTTCGGGTGTGTATCCAATGGAGTACCCGCATGTCGTCGGCGTCGAGGGAACCAGATACATCGCCGAGGTGGGCGAAGGCATTGAGAGCTGGCAGGTCGGTGACCGCGTCGCTTGGCACGAAGGCCCGGGTTCGTACGCGACGCAGGTCGTCGTGAATACGGATAACCTGCTGCGCGTGCCGGAGGGTGTGAGCGCCGAGCTGGCTGCGGCGATGCCGCTGCAGGGCCTGACGGCGCAGTACCTGGCGACGAGTTCGCATGAGATCAAGCCGGGACAGACGGCACTCGTCCACGCTGGCGCCGGTGGTGTCGGGCTGCTGCTTACGCAGATCATCAAGCACCTGGGCGGCAATGTCATCTCGACGGTGAGCACCGAGGAGAAGGCGGAGCTGTCGCGGAAGGCCGGTGCCGATCAGGTGTTCCTCTACGGCGAGGGCGTCGACATCACGGCGAAGGTCAAGGAGCTCACCGACGGTGAGGGTGTCGATGTCGCGTATGACGGGGTCGGCAAGGACACGTTCGATGCTTCGTTGGCCTCGATCAAGCCGCTGGGGTCGATGGTGCTCTTCGGTGGAGCGTCGGGCCAGGTCCCGCCGTTCGACATTCAGCGCCTGAACTCCTCGGGCGGAATCTTCCTCTCGCGTCCATCGCTGGCGTGGTTCGTGCGCAGCTCGGAGGAGCTCGCGAAGCGTTCGGCCATGCTCTTCAACGGAATCGAGCACGGCTGGCTCAACTTCCGCGTCGGCGCCACGTTCTCTCTGGCAGATGCGGCCGATGCGCATCGGGCGCTGGAGGGTCGGAAAACCACGGGGAAGGTTGTGCTGACGACGTAAATTGGCTCATCGTAAACGAGAGTGTAGAACCGGTCTGAAGCCACCGGACTCGAGCAGGCACCTGGCGATGTAATGCGTGAGGTTGCGAAACCCGAGTGCTGATCCTCGAAGGTGCTCGAGCCGTCCGTTGATCGATTCGGTGGGCCCGTTCGAAGTACCTGGTCGGGTGAAGAACGCGAGCACATCAGCAGCTCGACGCTTCAAAGTTCGTCCCAACCGTTTGAGCTCAATGAGCTCTGTGGGCAGGTTCGTCGTCAGGACGTCGATAACCGCTTGCAGGAGCCTCTTGCCCTCGTTACGGTCGGCACTCCGATAGGCGCTCACGATGTCTTGGTAGACGGCCCAGGTGACTTCGACTTCGGTGAAGTTGGGGTCAGCGAAGAGGCCTGCGATCCGCTCTTGCTGTTTGGTCGTGAGCAGGCTGCTACCCGTGTGCAGAGTCCTCCTCGCCCGATAGAGCGGATCCTTCGCCCGGCCACGATGCCCGGTGGTCTCCTGCTGAATGCGACGGCGGACTTCGTCGAGAGCATCACCGGCGAGCTTAACGACGTGGAACGGGTCCATGACTTCCACAGCCTCGGGCAGTTCCTCAACTGAGGCTGTTTTGAAGCCGGAGAATCCGTCCATCGCGACGACGTCGATGCCATCACGCCAGTCTTTCGGTCGGCCTTTCAACCATTGTTTGAACACCTGCTTCGACCGTCCCGGCACCATGTCGAGCAGACGTGCCGGGCCTGCCCCCTTGCTGATCGGGGTGAGATCGATGATGACGGTGACGTACTTGTCACCACGCCTGGTGTGCCGCCACACGTGTTCGTCGACACCAATGATGGACACACCATCGAACCGGGTCGGGTCATTGATCAATAGTCGTTGACCTTCAGCGAGGACGGCGGAGTTCGCGGTGTGCCAGGACACGGCGAGCTTCGCAGCGATCACGGACACGGTGTCGTGATCGATGACGAGGGCACGCAGCGCCCAGTCGAGGCCGGTTCGCGAAATCTTCGCTCGTGGTGGCGCCGCAGCAGTGGTGTCTTGTCGCCATACGCGGCCGCACTCGACACATTTGTAACGGCGGAGGCGAATATGAAGCATGGTCGGTCGGTGGCCGAAAGGCTCGTGGGCGAGACGGCGGACGACGGTGTCGCGGACGATCCCGTGCCCACCACACCGTCGGCACCAGTCATCGGCGGTGTTGGGCCGGCATTCCAGAATGGCTTTGTGTCCGGTGACATGCTGGCCAATACAGGTCAGGTCGAGGGAGTCGAGTCGGCAGAATGTCGTGAGGTCAGGGGTTGAGAAAGTAGGCTTGGCCACGTCGAGGTCTTTCGGATGGACTGTGTGAGAACTTCCATCATCGGAAGACCTCGGCGTCTATCCCGGCAGCGACTCGCCGTGTCCTGGAATCACAGATCTACACTCTCGATTGCGAAGAGCCTGTTTAGGTTCGGGGATTGAAGCCAAACATGATTCCCAGTTGTCAGATCGGTCGCGCAATCTCACCTGTCGCGATTGTTTGGTCAGTCCACCTGGAGTGGGGGCAAATTGTCCACGATGCGCATCGTTTCTACACTCACCGTGGTGATTTTACCGATCAGGTCGATGATGTAACGCGGTTGATCGTGTTCCCGACCCCAATCGTTTGGATCGTTGACAATTCCGGATGCTTTGTCCGTCTTGACCTGGTAACGCTCGAGAATCCAATCGAGACCCGACCTAGAACCCAGCATGTATTGCTGCGCTTCCTCAGGGACCCCCTCGATGGTGATGTAAGGATTGTATTTGATCACCGTCTTATCCCAAGCCCCAGATTTGCCCCCGTACTTCATCTTCGTGACGGCGAATCTTTCGAACTCATCTTCTGGAGCCACGGTCGCTACTGTCTCTGTCAGAGGATAAGGATCGAGGCCTTCGTATCCTATGTGTAGCGCGGAGAGCTGACGCCCTGCTTTGACGTATGCGTCGAAGCTCTCACGACCCTTGACTTGAGGGATGCGAGGCAGCGTCTTCTTCAGCTCGGCTTGATATGCGGTCCGATAGTCCGTCGAGTGAAGCAGACCATACACATAAAAGAAGATGTCATCTTTCGCTACATCATCACCGTAGGTTGCTCTGTATTCGTTCAACGCCCAATCCGTAATGTTGTCGCAGCGAGTAGGGCCCGCCAGAAGAGCATCCCCGTCGGCTGTCGAGTATGAATACCTCGCAAAGAACTGACTAGTCTCAATCAAATGCAAATCGGGAATGTCTCCGACCATTAGACTCGCGTGTTCGCCTGACCCTCCTGGAGAGACCGTGACGAACCCGATATTGGTGGTCTCCGGGGTCGGGAATAGCTCATTCAGCCGGTAAACCATGTCATTGGCTTCACGGTCGAAATAGACGTGTTGTTTATTGAATGGACGGTAGGTGCTAGTGCGTATCGCTTGTGGCTTGTATGTATATCGGCGGCCACGCGCAAGCTGGCTCTTGTCGGCACGATTCCAGCTGATCTTCGTAGGATCAGTGTCAATGAACCCATCCACCTTGCCTGCGTTTCCGCCAGCCTCCCACCGGTCGACTTCGCTGTTATAGAACTTGATCATGGACTCCGCATTCGTAGCGACCTTCTCCCCGGACGAGTTGTAGGCCCACGCGTCTCGATTGGTTTTCAAGCCGCCAGACTGGATCGAGAAAATGGTTCGACCACTTTTGTCCTTCTTGTCAGCGATAAGGGGGTAGTTTTCGTAGTTGGGGTCGCGTTGGTTGATCCAATCGCCGTACTGGTTAGGTTTGATCGCGTCCCAGTCGAGGGAGGCTAGCGAGTTCTCGTCGAGAGTGGCGAGTTTCGTCGCCCGGTCGAGATAGTCCCCAATATCCTTATAGTGCAGCACACAACCGGTCACATTGCCTGGGCGCTTCACCAGCACCATCACCGCAACGGTGTTCCGTGAACCAGAGTCGAAGATTTTTCCGCCCTCTTTTCGGCTCAGTTCACCCGCTGTACGTTGGTTGCCGCGAAGGTTGTAGACGTAGACGTCGTGGAACTCATCTGTGAGGGTCTTCCTAAGGCCATCAGCAGTGTTGCCGTCGATGTAGCCGCCGTTGGAGACGTAACAGACGACGCCACCGCTGTCGGAATCAAGAACACGGTTCGATGCCCATCGAATCGCACGAATGTATGAGTCATACAAGGAATTCTTGTTCGTCGCTGATGACCGCGCGGCATACGTTGATCGGATTGACTCGTCCAGTGTCGGATACGTCTGGTTGGCGTTGTTATCGTTACCACTGGTTTGTCCCACAGAATACGGCGGATTGCCCAAAATAACGCGGATATCGAGGCCGTTCTGGGCGATGACACGGTCGTTGTTACCGGTGAACATTGATTCGTCGAGGGTGTCCCCGTCTTCCGTCATCTGGAACGTATCGGTCAGCACGATTCCTTCGAACGGGTTGTACTCAACCTGGTCTGGGTTAGTTCCTTTCTCCGCAGCGGCTTCTCGTTGGAGACCGTGGAAGGTCGCTTCAATGTTGATCGCGGCAATGTAGTAGGCCATAAGCAGAATTTCGTTGGCGTGTATCTCATTGGCGTACTTCCGGGCGAGGTCAGCCGGGTCGATCAATCCTGATTGGAGGAGCCGGGTGATGAACGTGCCTGTCCCAGTGAACGGATCGAGCACATGAACGCCCTCACCAGAGATCGTGGTCCCAAAGTGCTCTTTGAGCACGTCATTGACTGACCGGAGGATAAAGTCCACAACCTCAATTGGGGTATAGACAATGCCGAGAGACTCAGCGGTCTTGGGGAACGCGAGCTTGAAGAACCGCTCATAGAGCTCGGTGATGATCTTCTGCTTACCTTCAGCAGATTCGATCCCTTCAGCACGTACCCGGACAGACCGGTAGAATTCGTCGAGCTTTCCAGTTTCCGTATCGAGGTTGTACTCCCCCAGCACGGCAAGCATGGTATCCATGACATTCGAGACCGGATTATGGGCAGTGAAGTCATAGTCATCGAACAAGGCGTCGAAGACCGGTTTCGTGATCATGTGCTGGACAAGCATGTCAACGGCATCAGTGTCAGTGATCCCGTCGTTGAGGTTCGCCTGAAGTGCTGAGACGAACTCGGTAAAACGAGCTTCAACCACCGTGTTTTCAGGGTCGTTGATAATGGAAAGCAACCGGGCGGTCTGTCGGTCGGCGATGTCTTTGACATCAGCAGCCCAGTCTTCCCAATACCTACGGTCGCCGACCTTTTTAACCATGCGGGCGAAGATCGCGTTTTCCCACGCGGCCGCATTAACCATTGAGAACAGAGCCTCGGAGCTGTCTTGTCCCGACGACCGGTCAGAACCTGCATCCTCGTCATCACCGTTGCCGACGCCGATAACATCGACCGTTTTGTTCGCCCCCTTGTCCAGGTCGATCTTGTTGATCATCGCTTCGAAACGGTCATCGTGAGCGCGCAGTGCCTGCAACACATCCCACACGACCTTGTACTTCTTGTTGTCATTCAACGCCGTCTCAGGGTCCTGGTCGGCCGGCACTGCGATCGGCAACACTATGTACCCATACTCTTTACCGGGGGCCTTACGCATGACACGACCAACAGCCTGAACAACATCAACCTGCGAGTTGCGCGGGTTGAGGAACAGGACCCCATCAAGGCTGGGAACGTCGACCCCTTCGGTCAGGCATTTCGCGTTTGTGAGGATCCGGCATGTGTTGGGACCGGCTTCTTCCTGTAACCATTCGAGGCGTTTGGAGCGTTCTAGGACGTTAAATGTGCCATCGACGTGTTCCGCTTCCATCCGCAACTTCGACTGATCATCAGTGCGGTTGACCAGTAGTTCCCGTCCGATCTTTTCGAACTGGTCCGCTAGAGCTTTTGATTCCTTGATATTCCGTGCAAATGCCACGGCCCGGTTCATTGGGGAATCATCGTTGATCGCCAATCGTTGCCCGTGGACGCCGCGTTTCGACAGACCATTCCAACATCCGACAATCCGGGCGACGTCGTCGAGGTTGAGGTCACCGTCTTCGGACAGCAGGCGTTGGAACGAAGTAGCAACCGAGGCTTCATCAACTGCGAGAATCAGGACCTTGTAGTCAGACAGATGTCCGAGTTCCACTGCCCGTCCGAACCCGAGATGGTGGAACTCGGGCCCGTACGTGGATTCGTCGTCCATCGAATACACGGCCACACCATCCTGCGCAGCCTTCGCTTTCGAGTCCTCCACATAGATTCGCGGAGTAGCCGTCATATAGAGGCGCTTTTTGGCGCGGATGAACTCGTCATTGTGCACGCGCACGAACGCCGAGTCATCGGCTCCTGGCTGGGAGATGCCGGTGGTGCGGTGGGCTTCGTCGCAGATGATCAGGTCGAAGTCAGGCAAGCCCTTTTTGAATGCCCCCATACCGGGCAGCCCGGCCTCGCCCCGCTGGGTACCCGACTGTTGGCCTTGGTGGATGACGTCGATGGACTGGTAGGTGGAGAACACCACGCTGATCGACTCGTCACCGGTCGAAATATTGAAACGTGCCGCCAACTTGTTCGGGTCTGTGGTCGCGGGGAATCCAAGATCGTGAACTGAAACATCTTCGGATTGCTTCCGCCCCACCGAAGTATCGGAACACACGGCGAAAGGGCGCAGATTCACGTTTGCCTGCGCAGTCCACTCATTCAACGTCTGCTGCAACAACGCGATAGATGGCACGAGGAAGAGGACACTGCCTCCCGCAGGTACGTATTGTTCGACCAGTGACAGCGCTGTGAAGGTCTTCCCTGTACCGCAGGCCATGATCAGTTTTCCACGATCATTTTTGGTGAATCCGTCGATGACGTCGTCGATGGCTTCGCGCTGATACTTCCGTGGTTGTTTGCCTGGCTTGGCGGTCAGCTCGTGAGGCCTGTCGAGATCGAAGGCCGACCAATCAATGGTGGACTCCGCGAAGTCCCGCAACCGGAGGCGCTGGACTTCCTTCGTCTGACCAGCCAAGGCTGCTTCGGCGTGTGATGACCACTGATCGGTCGAAGATACGATCATGCCGCGCGCGAATGGTTCCTTACCGAGTTCAGTGAAGAACGAATCGATGTGGTGTTTTTCGAGCTTTCGTTCAGGGTCATAGAACTTTGCTTGGATCGCAACGAGTTCACCTGTATAGCGGTCTTCAGCAACGAGATCGATACCGGTATCAACCCGCCCTGCTCGGCCCGGCCAGTGTTGCCATCGCCAGACCTTTGAGAACTGGTCAGCGTACTTCGGTTCCGTCTGGAGGTAGGACTCGAGGAGTTCTTCGAACTTGGAACCCTTGTCGTGCTCGCTCGTTGCGGAGAAGTAGAGGCGGTCAAACACCTCGTCAAAAGCCATAGCAGTCATAGTTGGATCTTAATCCATGCCAGTGTTTTTGCTTGCTTAAACACGAGTTGAGCTGACGCCAAAGCGGTGACGTGAACAGAGAACATCCAAAGGTGCTTGGTATACTCGGATCGTTCTGGATAAGTGCTGCCTGTCACACCGCCAGCCCTCCTGCAGACTCAAGAGTAAGTAATAGGCTTTTGGAAACAAGCAAGTGTTTCGGCAAGGAGTTTTGACGTGGAACACGGCGTTGTACCTCAGTCCACGAAGTCAGTTGTTTCGCCTCATGTTTTCGTCACTCGTGGCGATCTCACACATGTAGCGTGCGATGCGTGGATGTTACCGACCGACCGCACCTTGTCGGTACGTAATTACTGGACCAAAAACAACCCTGCTCTGTTCGAGGCGATCCGGGCTTTCTCCGATGAGAACTTCTTAGATAGAAAGACACACGCATCAGCAGTTAAACAGTGGTCGGATGCAAGCCCGATTCCTGTGTTCACCGCAGTTCCTTTCTTCGGCTTCGATGATGCCTCTGAGTTCGTCGACATCATCGACAGCTTTGCCGAGGCAGCCGCCCACGCCATCGCAGAATCAGGCAGAGGCGAGTCACGGCTATTCCCTTTGCTGGCAATACCGGTCATCGGTTCAGGCGGCGGTGGTGAAGACGTTCTCGGCGACCTCATCCGAGTCGTCCTCAAAGCCGCCGAACAAGCAGCGGTGCGCCACCTCGTCGATATTGTCATTGTCGTCCGCAGTGCCGCACAGATGGGGCTGGCACAACGAATTCGCCGCGAAAGCTCTGATGCTCAGTGGAACGAACTGTCGGTTGAACTCAAACAAGCGGCAAGTGAACTCGCGACAGATTGCGCCGCTGGAAACGTCGTGCCGTTCCTGGGCGCTGGCATCAGCATTTCTGCTGGTGCCCCGTCATGGCCAGCACTCGTCTCCCAACTGACCATCGAAGTCGCCGACCAACTTACCGACGCAGAAATGGCATCGCTGGCGGCAAAGGGACCCTCGACCAAGCGGAAATCCTGAAGAACCTCTATTCCACCCCTGAAGCGTTCAACAAGGCCGTCGCCGATCTGGTCAACAAGACGGCTTATGGATTGGCACCGACCCTCATTGCCAACCTGCCACTCGACCAAGCCATCACGCTCAACTACGACGAGCTGTTCGAAATCGCCAGCAATGATGCTGGCCACAAGTGTGCCGTCATTCCCGGGGATGAGAATTCAGAAGCCAGTCGCTGGCTGCTGAAGATGCACGGCCAAGTATCCGATGCTTCCACCATCGTGCTCACGCGCAGCGACTACCTCGGCTTCGATGCCAACCGCAACGTGCTCGCGGCCCTCGTCAAAGCCAGTCTGGTAACCAAGCGCCTCGTGTTCATCGGATTCGGCCTCGGCGATGATCACTTCCACCAGATCCTCCACGACGTCCGCGAGGTCTCCCCCGAATCGATCTCGCGCAGGGCCATCGCGCTGACCCTCAAAGACGATTCGCTTGAGCAGAAAGCGTGGAAGAACAAGATCACCTTGCAGCCGATGTCACCGCCCGGTACTGACACCGCTACGGCAGGTCGGGTCCTCGAACTCTTCCTCGACTACCTGCTCATGCTCTCCACCGACAGTCGGGAATACCTCCTCGACCCCGCATTCGACTCGCAACTGACCGCTCCCGAACGACGGCTCAAAGAGTTGGTGTCCGCCATCCATGAACTCAATCATGATTCGGATGACCCCACGGTTACGGCGGCCGCCGCTGCTATCGGCAGATTCGGCGCCGGCAACTGACACCAGCCTCGTTACATCCGGCGGAACAGCCGTGCCGGCTTTCCCACTGTGCCTGTTTCCATCTGATCAGTCTCGACTAGCTGGCGCATCATTGCCCGACGAAAAGTGTCCTTGTGCGCCGTCGTCGGGTCAATCGCCACATGCGTGCGATGCAGATCGAGGATGGTGAAGCGCTCCCCCAGCAGCCATGCAGGGTCGGGATGGCCAACGTACTCGCGGCGTAAGGTGGCGACCGCCTCGGCGACGATGAGGTCATGGTCGAAATCCAAACCAACGGCCTCATCAACCGGAACGACTCCGATGTCAACCAGCTGCTGCTCTGGCAGGGCGATCATATGGGCCACAGAAAGCACCCGCCCACGATTATCTCGGTCGATCGCATCGAAGGTCCGCAGCTGCCGTGGAACAACGCCGGCCAATCCCACTCGCTGTTGCAGGGAACGTTCGACCGCCTCGGCGAGGAGCTCCCCCTCGTGAAGGAATGTCCCTGGCAGACGTTTCGACCCACCCCGATCCACGACAGCGACGCACAGAGTTTCATCTCTCACCGTCAACAACGCCGTGTCGACTGCGACCGACGGCCGCGGGTAGTCAGTCAGTCGTTTGCCACGTTCATCAGTCCAACCGGTCATGTTTACATTAAAGCAGAACTGCGCTAACCTGTCGTTAGTTAGCGCAACTCTGCTTTACCTATGGCGGTCCGACACAATGAAGCGGGCCACGGACGAAAGGCACCACAATGGCCAAGCCGGGACACTTGGACCGCGCCGCCGGAGTAATGGTCGGCCTTGCATGCGGTGATGCACTCGGAGCTGCCTACGAATTCGGCGGACCATACCCAGCCGACATGCCTGACGAGATGAAAGGCGGCGGAGCCTTCGGATGAGAACCAGGCGAGTGGACCGACGACACTGCCATGGCGGTTCCTCTGCTCGAGCTCATCGAGACCGGGGTGCGTCCGCGCGGGTATAACCTCCGGCAGGCAGTGCAGGGATGGCTCGAGTGGATGAAAGGCGCAAAGGACGTCGGCAATCAGACTTCTGCCGTGCTCGGTGAGGTTGGTCGGGCATCGAATGGCGATTTCTACGAAATGGACGGAGTCGCAATTCGCGCCGCACGCGAATTCCAGGAGCGGTTCCCAGACGCTGCTGGCAATGGGTCTCTTATGCGTACAGCGCCCTACGGTCTGGTCGGTCAGGACCTTGGCTATGTGGCTATCACCGCAGCTGGTCAGAGTATGCTCACCCACCCGCACCAGGACGCCATGGCCGCGTGCGCGATCTGGTCTGCGGCGATCTCTCACGCGGTAGATACCGGCGAGCTCGATATTCGCAATGGTCTTGCGGCCAGCGCTATCGAGACACTTGATGAGAACAGCCGGAAGCTGTGGCTCAGTCGGGTCGAAGAAGCTGAGACCCATCCACCCGAGTACTTTACGAAGAATGGGTGGGTTGTCCAGGCATTCCAGGGCGCATGGTCATCGATCGTTCACAGCGGGGACCGCGCCGACAACGATCCGAACCACGTGCGGCGAGCGCTGGAGATGGCTGTCCGCGGAGGAGGCGACACCGATACTGTCGCAGCCATCGCCGGCGGTCTCATCGGCGGCGCCTACGGAGTCAGTGCGATACCTCTGGAATGGAAGCGTCGCATCCACGGCTGGCCCGGATGGCGGTCAGAGGAACTCGTCGAACACGCTGTCAACGCCACGCGCGTGTGGAAAGAGTATGGCGAGATCTTCGACAACGTCTGGCCATCGACCGACTACTGTGACTACTCGGATTGGCGCAGAATCGACACCTGTGTCGCCCATCCGCACGACCGGAGCGTCTACCTCGGCGGTATCGGTGCTCTTGACCGGCTTCCGTCAGATGTCGATGCAGTGATCTCGCTGTGTCGAATCGGTCGCAAACAGGTCCCCGACTCTATCGATCGGGAGAATCGCGCTTCCGTTTGGCTCGTAGACTCATCATCGCCGGCGGACAACCAGTACGTTGATTTCACCCTCACCGAGGCGGCCGACATGGTTGCGCGGATGCGACGGGAAGGTAAGACGGTCCTGCTGCACTGCGTACAGGCCCACAGCCGAACGCCAACTGTGGGTGCACTCTATGCGGCGCGCCACCTCGGCGTGCCTGTCGATGATGCGCTGCGCGAGGTCAGCGCAGTCTTGCCGATGGCGAATCCCAACCCCGCCTTTGTCGGGGCGATCCGCCGGATTGCTCACGAAGGAGACGACGCATGAACGAAGAATCCGTCTACGACGGCGATGACATTGATGGTGCCGATGAAGAGGACTTCATCATCACCAATCTGGATTCCGTGCACGACTTGGACGACGCGTTCCGGCCCGATGGAATCTATCTGGCACGTGGGCCGTTCAAGGTCCACTCCCCTAGGGCGTGTCTGATAAATATCGCGGTGGGATTCTGAAACCCTGGAATCGTGTCTCGATTCCAACTACTCACCGATGACCAATGGGCCCTCATCGCCGACTACCTACCAGCACCAACAGGCCGACG
>NZ_FXYY01000029.1 GCF_900169165.1 Brevibacterium linens ATCC 9172 | reverse complement strand
TTTGCCTACGTCAAGCAATGGCGGGGGTTAGCGACGAGATACGACAAGCTCGCCATCACCTATCGAGCGGCCGTCGTGATCAGCGCGATCCTGACATGGCTCCGCCAATAAAGGAGACATGCCCTAGTTCAGAATCAGCTCACTCAAGCTTCGCTCTCGCATGCCGACCGTTCGAGTTACCGTCGCTGTACCGAGTTATGTGGTGTGCGTTCGACGGTAACTCGAGCGGTCGGCGAAGCTCAGCTGCGGCTGCGGGTGAGGAGTGCTGAATGGAGGTCGCGGGGCAGTTCGATGACCTCGAGGCTGCGTTTGCGACCGAAGTCGACGCCGAAGCTGGCGTGCAGGCGGTCGAGGTGGTCGGTGACCCGCTGCGAATAGTCGGGATCGAACGCGTCTGCCGCGATCGCGATGATGAACAGTCCCGTGCCCGGGTTCTCCTGCCCCGAGTCGAAGGCGGGCGCGTCGACGGAGAAGCGGCCCCCGCCGTGGATGGCGAGGAGTTCGATCATGAGAGCCACATTGCTGCCCTTGACCCCGCCGAACGGCAGCAGGGAACCGGCGAGCGCGGCTTCGGCCTCGACCGTGGCCGCCCCGCTCGGGTCCTGTGCCCACCCCTCGGGGATCGTTTCTCCTCGATCGGCAGCGTCGCGGACGTTGACCCAGGCTGTCGCACTGGTCGCCTGGTCGAACATGCGCGGGCCATCGGGGTGCGGGACGGCGAATGAGAAGGGGTTCGTTCCGGTTGCCGAACCCGGTGAGCCGAACAGCGACATCAGCGCCGGCGAGTTGGCGCCGGCAAACGCCAGCAGACCCCGCTCCGCGAGTCGGGTCGTGTAATAGCCGAGTTCGCCGGCGGTGAAGGCGTTGGCGATGTTGAGCACGGAGATGCCGAGGTCTGCGGCAGACGAGGCGAAGTCGTCGAAAGCGGCGTCGAAGGCGAGCTGCGCAGTGCCGCGGTCGGCATCGACGTGGTGCGCGGCGGGCAGGCGGTTCGTCACTCGCGGCTGCGCCTGCCCGTTGATGCGGCCGGCCTCGAGGCCGTCGAGATAATCGACGAGGTGTGCCGTGCCGACGGCGGCCTTACCCCGCCGCTCGGCGGCCACGGTCGCCTCCGCCAGAGACTGCGCCAGCGCGGGTGAGCCGCCGGCCGCCGTGATCGCAGCGATGCACAGGTTCCGCAGTTCGGTGATCGGCAGGGACACGGTCGTGGCGTGAGGAGTCTCCGGCATGGCCTTCACGCTACCGGAGATCACGCACGGCACCGAGGCGCGGTGTCGGTCAGAGGTCGCCGGAGTCCGGGGCGGGGTCGGTCTGCGAACTCAGCGCCTCGGCGATGGCCTTCGCCTCCCGGCGCAGCAGAGCGACGAGACGTTCGACTCGGGAGCCGGTGACGCGATCGGCGATCGAGGCGATCGACAGAGCCGCACGTGGGCGGGAACCGCGGATGCGCAGCGGCACCGCCACCGCCCACGACCCCTTGGCGAAGAGCCCCGGATTGTGGACGAAGCCGTCGATGCGGGCCTGATCGATGATGTCGCGCAGGTGCGGGACGGAGACCTTCGGATATCTCTCGGCGAGGATCTCGGCGTTGGCCTCGAACTGGGCGTCCACCTCGGCGGGGGAGAGCTCGGAGAGGATCGCCAGCGATCCGGCGCCGATGCCCAGGGGATGTCGGTCGCCTACGGACAGGGCGTTGTTGAAGATCTCACCGAAGCCCTCCTCGCGGCGGGCGCAGATCGAATAGCTGCCCGTGCGCAGAGTGAGGAACACGGTGTCCTGGCTGAGTTCGGCCAGGCGCAGCAGACTCGACTCTGACTCCGTGACCAGGGGATCGACCGACTTCTGGGCCAGCTGACCGAGGATCTGCGACTGCACGCCGAGGCGATACCCGCCCTCTTCGAGGCGTTCGACGTAGCCCATGGCGATGAGCGCCTGGAGCATGCGGTGGACGCTGGCCTTCGGTCGACCGCTGATCGAGGCGAGCTCGGACAGGCTCGCGCCTTCACGGCGCTCCCCGGCGATGAGCCCGACGAGGTTGAGCAGCGTGAGCGCGCGTTGGATGCTCTGCGCGCCGGTGCCGGGTTCGAGGCTGTCGACGGCGTGGGCGACGTTGAACGACGCCGACCGGCGCAGCAGCCGACCGCGCATCTTGATGCGATATTCCTCGCGGAGGTCCTCATTCGAATCGGCGCCGTTGTGCATGTCTCCATTATGGCCCGACGCTGCACTGACGAGACCGCACTGATGAGACCGCGCCAGTGGGGCGAACTCCTGATCCACCATGCGAAACGTCGGAATCTCAGGGTGGGAGCCGCCTCGGCGAGGTGGGTCCTAGAATCGAATGGGTCCAACCGGCCGGTGGGGCCGTCGATCTTGAGGGGTGAGCGAGACGTGGCGGAGACTGTGCTCGATATCGCCGATGTGACGTTCCGCCGGGGGCAGACGCACATTCTCCACGGCATCGATCTGCGTATCGGTGCCGGCGAACACTGGGTGCTCATCGGGCCGAACGGAGCAGGGAAGTCGACCCTGCTGAGCTTCGCCTCGGCGCAGGTGTTCCCGAGCTCGGGCACCGTCGACATCCTCGGATCACGCATGGGTCGGGTCGATCTCGCAGCCCTGCGCCGCCTCATCGGACACGTCAACCCGCGCCACCCGCTGCGCTCGAACCTCACCGTCCGCGAGGTCGTCCTCACCGGGCTGACCGGCACCGTCGAGCGCCCCATGCGGTGGGAACCCGCAAATGCGGATACTGCAAAGGCCGATGCCCAGATCGCCGAGGTGGGGCTGGGCTCTCGTGCCGATGCCGGGTGGAAGGTGCTGTCGCAGGGGGAGCGGGGCCGTGCGCTCGTGGCACGTGCGCTCATCGCCGACCCGCAGCTGCTGCTCTTCGACGAACCGACCACAGGTCTCGACGTGGCCGCCCGCGAACAGCTGCTCGAAACCATCGATGCCCTGTCGCTGCGCTCACCGGAGTTGGCGACGCTGCTGGTCACGCATCATCTCGAGGAGATTCCGGAGACCACCACGCATGCCGCGCTCATCTCCGACGGTCGGCTGACCGCTGCCGGTCCCATCGCCGAGGTGCTCACCTCCGAGCAGGTCTCTGCCGCCTTCGACCACCCGATCGAGGTGGGCTTTGCCGACCGCCGGTGGTCGGCCCGCGCGGTCCGGTCCGGTGCGGTGCTCGGCTGACGAACTGCACGACTGCTGGGTATCGGCTGGGACGATCACCGCGCGCATTGCACCGCCGTGCACTCGGGCCTAGGCTGGAGGCATGAAGATGAGTACCGTGTGGAGCGTCATCGGCGCGATCATCGCCATCATCATCGCGTGGTGGGTGGTCAACGTCGCGTTCTCCGTCGCGTGGTTCCTCGTCAAGGCCATCATCACCGTTGTCGTGGCGCTCGCGATCTTCGGCCTCATCAAGGCCTCACTGAAGTCCAAGGACCGCGACCGAACGCGCTGACGTCGCCTCAGAGATCGCCGAGGCTCGTGTTCGCCCCGCAGAGTACGACGCAGACCTTCTCTCCTTCGACCGGCACATAGCCGCTCACAGTTTTCCCGTCGCTCGCCGACTCGCCGTATTGACCGCGGACTCCCGCCAATGCCGTCGCCGCCGCATGCTCGACCGCCAGCCGGTGGTCATCCCACAGGTGCTGCCGCGCTCCGATGATCGCCTCATCGCTGACCAGCACCGAGGTGACCAGATCCGACCTTGCCGCCTCCAGTGCCAGCGGCGTGACCCGGCGTGCGCCGAGCGAGTCCGCTGCCAGCGAATCGACCGTGACGTCGACCGGCTCACCCGCTTCCACTGCGGCGTTCAGCGCCCGGCAGTTCTCCGGTTCGACCGCCACCGTGCGCACTCCGTGATGGGTCGCGGCCGTCGCGACACCGGCGAACAGTCCGCCGCCTCCGACGGAGACGACGACGGTGTCGAGGTCGGGCACCTGCGTGAGGATCTCGGTCATCAGGGTGCCGGCACCGGCCGCGATGAGCGGATGGTCGTAGGCGTGCGAGGCCAACGCACCCGATGAGTCGACGAATTCCTGGCAGGCCGCGGCCGCCTCGGCGTATTCGGAACCGACCAACTCCACACGCACCCCATAGGAGCGCAGCCGTTCGACCTTGACGCTCGGTGCCGTGGTCGGCAGGAAGACGGTCGCCGTCACACCGGCGGCACGGGCGGCCCAGGCGCAGGCAAGGCCTGCATTGCCGCCCGAGGCGATCGTCACTCCCGCCTCGGGGAAGGTGCCCTCGGCGAGATGCGCCTGGATGAAGTTCTGCGCACCGCGGGCCTTGAACGTGCCCGTGTGCTGCATGAACTCGAGGGCGAAGACGAGTCCGTCCTTGTCGGTCGGGGCCACGGTCACCGGGCGCACCCGGCCGGCGATCCGCTCGGCTGCGGCTTCGATGTCGGGATACGTCAGCTCAGTCATGCCATCAGCCTATGCGAGAGCTGCTGAGTGGGTGCGCCGCCTCGGTGGATTGTTGGGTCGATCCACGGTGGTACAGGCGGAGGAATCACCGTGGATCGACCAGGAAATCGAGGTGCAGGTGACGACCCAGGGGTTCGCGGTAGCCTCAGTGGAGCTTGGCCAAACCGAGGTCGTTGCCCTTCGTCTCCTTGACGAGGCTGACGCCGATGAGCGAGATGACGCACACGATGATCATGTAGATCGCGATCGAGATCGACGAACCCGTCTCGGCCAGCAGGGTCTCGGCGATGGTCGGGGCGAAGGCGCCGCCGAGGATCGCGCCGAGCGCATAGCCGATCGACACACCTGAATAGCGGACCTCGACGGGGAACATCTCCGCATACATCGCCGACATCGGGCCGTAGGACAGACCCATGCCGACGGTGAGGACGAAGATGCCGATGCCGTACATCCAGATATTGGCCATGTCGATCATGAGGAACGTCGGGATGAGCCACACGATGAGCAGGATGTAGCCGATCTGGAAGGTGCGCACGCGACCGAGCTTGTCCGACAGCGCGCCGCCCCACATCGTGAACACCAACCAACCGAAGCTCGCCAGGGTCGTCGCCAGCAGCACGGGCGCCCGGTCGAGGCCGACGGATCCGCCCTCGGCGAGAGGACGAGAGGCGTAGGCGGCGAAGAACGCGATGATCATGTAGCCCACGGCGTTGTTGCCGATGAAGATGAGCGCAGAGAGGACGACTTCCTTCGTGTTCTTCTTGAACAGCGTGCCCAGCGGGGCCGAGGACTCGGCCTTGCGTTCGGCGAGTTCGGCGAAGACCGGTGACTCCTCGACCTGGCGGCGGATGTAATAGCCGACGAGCACGAGGACGACGGAGAAGAGGAACGGAATCCTCCAGCCGAAGCTCGCGAACTGTTCGGGGGTGAGCACGGTGGTCAGGATCCAGATGACGCCGGTGGCGAGAATCATGCCCACGGGCACGCCGATCTGCGGGTAGGCGCCGAAGATCCCGCGCTTGGAGACCGGGGCATGCTCGACCGACAGCAGTGCGGCACCGCCCCATTCGCCGCCGGCGGAGAAGCCCTGGAGGATCCGCAGCAGGGTGAGCAGGATCGGTGCGCCGATGCCGATCATCGCGTAGTTCGGCAGCAGGCCGATGAGCGAGGTCGCGGCCCCCATGAGGATGAGCGTGAGGACGAGCATCTTCTTCCGCCCGATCCGATCACCGAGGTGGCCGGCGAGGATTGCGCCCAACGGTCGGAAGAGGAACGAAATGCCCAGAGACGCCCAGGCCATGATCTGGCCGAGCGCCGGATTGTCCGAGGCCAGCGGGCCGAAGTACTGAGCCGAGAGGACAAGACCGGCGGCCTGAGCGTAGATGAAGAAGTCGTACCACTCGATGGTGGTGCCGACGAGGGTGCCGGCGAGGACCTTGCGCTCCTCGCGGGTGATCGTGTGCTGAGCGGTTGTGGACATGCCTGGACTTTCCGTTGCTGGGCGACATTGCCGAGGACCGCGGCGCACCGGCGAGTCCGTCTTCGGGCCGGCCGATGGTGACCGTTCGGTCAGTAATCGCTCTCGATCATAGACCAGGACAGTGGCGTACGCCACTCCTTGCGATGACAATTACCGACCAATTGGTTAGTATATTTCTATGAATCGGCAGCGGTGCCGACATCGGCCACCGTGAACCGGGAGACGTCGTTCCGCGAGGGAGAGCAAAGCATGACCGAAATCCTCAGTTCCTATGTGGCCGGAGGCTGGCACACACCCGGAGCGACGGAGTCCGCCCGACCCGTCCGCGACGCCGGCACCGGAGAGCTCCTGCACTCGGTGAGTTCGGCCGGAATCGACTTCGCCGCCGTCGCCGATCATGCCCGGACCACCGGCATCGAGGCGCTGCAGGCACTCACCTTCCACCAGCGCGGTGTGATACTGAAGAAGCTCGCGACCTACCTCATGGAGCGCACGAAGAACTACCACGAGATCTCGTTTTCCACCGGCACCACGAAGCGCGACGCCTTCGTCGACATCGAAGGCGGAATCGGCACCCTCTTCACCTACTCCGGCGTCGCCCGCCGCCAGATGCCGAACTCGACCGTCCACCTCGACGGCGGAGTCGAGCGTCTGTCGAAGAACGGCACCTTCGTCGGCCGCCACATCCTCACCTCCCGACAGGGACTCGCGCTGCAGATCAACGCCTTCAACTTCCCCGTCTGGGGCATGCTCGAGAAGTTCGGCCCGATGTTCGTCGCCGGCGTCCCCGTCGTCGTCAAGCCCGCCACCGACACCGCCCACCTGACCCGTGCCGTCGTTGCCGACATGATCGAGTCCGGGCTGCTCCCCGATGGTGCGATCCAGCTGGTCAGCGGCGACGTCACCCCGCTCTTCGACCACCTCGCCGAACAGGACGCGATCGCCTTCACCGGGTCCGCGAACACCGCCCGCACGCTGTCCGCGCTCGACTGCGTGACCCAGCGCGGCACCCGCTTCTTCGCCGAGGCGGACTCGCTCAACTTCTCCCTGCTCGGTCCCGACGCCGCACCCGGCACACAGGAGTTCGACCTCTTCGTCTCCGGCGTCGTCGCCGAGATGACCGTCAAGGCCGGACAGAAATGCACCGCGATCCGCCGCACGTTCGTGCCTAAGGCCCACGCCGAGGCGGTCGGCGAAGCGATCATCGCGAAGCTCGCCACCCAGGGCGTCGGCGATCCGCGCGAGAAGTCCACCCGCCTGGGCCCCGTCGTCTCCGACAAACAGCGCACCGACGTCCTCGATGCGGTCGACCGGATCATCGCTGGGGGAGCCCACCTGCTGACCGGCGGACGTGAGGAGTCCGATCGTCTGGCTGCCGAGCACGGCGGAGCCTATGTCGCGGCGACCGTCCTCCAGGCCGATGACGCCTGGTCCGATGCCGTCCACGACATCGAGGCTTTCGGGCCCGTGACCTCGATCATCACCTATTCCGACACCGAGGATGCCGTCCGTCTGGCCGCCCGCGGCCGCGGCTCCCTGGTCGGCTCCGTCGTCACCCACGACCGTGAGTTCGCCACCGAATTCGTCCGGAAGGTCGCCCCGTGGCACGGCCGCGTGCTCGTCCTCGACCGTGACGATGCCGACGAGTCGACCGGTCACGGTTCGCCGCTGCCGAACCTCATCCACGGCGGCCCCGGTCGGGCCGGCGGCGGTGAGGAGATGGGTGGACTGCGCGGTATCACACACTTCATGCAGCGCACCGCGATCCAGGCCTCCCCGGACATGCTCACCGCGATCGGTGGGGAATGGGTCAACGGATCGGAGCGCCGCCTCGGCGAGCATCCGTTCACGAAGTCGCTTGCGGATCTGCGCATCGGCGACACCCTGGATTCGGAATGGCGCGAGGTCACGCTCGACGATATCGAGCACTTCGCGAACTTCACCGGGGACACCTTCTACGCCCACATGAACGAGGAGGCGGCCGCCGCGAACCCGTTCTTCCCGGGACGCGTGGCGCACGGCTACCTCATCGTGTCCTTCGCCGCCGGACTCTTCGTCCAGCCGGACCCGGGCCCGGTGCTCGCGAACTACGGACTCGAGGGGCTCACCTTCATCACGCCCGTCTCCCCAGGTGACAAGCTCAAGGTGACACTGACAGCCAAGCGCATCACCCCACGTGAGACCGACGAATACGGTGAGGTCCGCTGGGACGCGCAGGTCGTCAACCAGAACGAGGAGCCCGTCGCGAACTACGACGTGCTCACCCTGGTGGCCAAGGAGTACTGAGGGCGCAAAAGGTTGTCGAGTTCCGGACGTCCTGTGCGGGATTTCGAGCAGTTCGACCGCACGGAACGTCCGGGACTGGGCCTTCTCGCTGTGCTGAGTGTTCCCGCGGCGGATGACTGCCGCCGGAACCTTGGGCGACCCGAATCACCGGTCGTGGGGAACGCGGACCTTGAGGGATGACGGGCGGATCGTCACTGTTGCCGGGGTCTGCGCGACCGCGTCGCCGTCGGCGACGATCTCGACCGGCGCGGCACCGGCGGGGGTGTCGATCTTCACCTCCCGCGCGTGGGCGAAGTGGATATGCGGATGCCGGTCGTGCTTGCCGGACATGAACGCGACGAGCTCGACGGCGAGCCTCGGCAGCCACGCCTCCTTGAGGAGGACGACGTCGATGAGTCCGTCGTCGATCGCCGCCTCAGTGGAGAGTGTGAGTCCGCCCCCGTAGCGGCCGGAATTCGCGAAACCCGCAGTCAGGCCCCGGAAGTCGAGGCGCTGTCCGTCGACTGTCAGATCGAGGTCGAGCACGTCGATGGCACGATCGGTTCCGTTCGCGATGGTGGCCACGGCCTCTTCGACGCCTTTCGGGATGCCGAGTTTGCCGATGAGGTCATTGCCGCGCCCACCGGCGATGACGCCCAGTGATGTTGCGGTGTCGACGAGCCCCGCGGCCACTGTGCGCGCCATCCCGTCCCCGCCGAGTGCGCCGACGACTGGGGCGCCCTCGGCGGCGAATGCTGCGGCGAGCTCCTTCGCGTGGTCGGCGCTCGTGCTTCTGACAAGCCGCGCCTCGAGGCCGTGTACTGCGAAGGCGTGGACGAGCGGATCGATCCGCCTGAGCACCGCCCCACGGCGGGCCGTGGGATTGAGGATCACGGGCACGACCGCCGGATCGGCGACGGGCCGCGAAGAGCCCCGGTCTGTCGAACCCGTGCCGAAGGCGCCCTTGTCGTCGATGCCGCTCACAGTCGATCCGGTCCGTTCATCAGCTTGCCGGGATTCATGATGCCGGTCGGGTCGACCTCGGCCTTGGCCGCACGCAGCATCCGCAGCCACATCTGACCGGTCTCGGCGGGCAGCCACGGAGCGTGGTCGGTGCCGACGGCATGGTGATGGGTGATCGTTCCGCCGCCTGCCATGATGGCGTCGCTGGCCGCGGACTTCAGCGCCTTCCATTGGGCGATCTCCGCCCCGACCTCCTGCTTGGCGAAGACCGTGTAATACAGCGAACAGCCGGTGGCGTAGAGATGCGAGACGTGGCAGAGCACGAATGCAGGAGTGCCGCGCTCGACCATCGCTGTCTCGATTCCGGCGGTGATCGTGCCGTGGAGGTCATTCACCTTCGACCACGGGGCGGAGGTCTCCATCGTCTCGACGATCATGCCCTCACGCAGCAGCTGATCCCGCAGGTACGGAGTCGAGAAGCGGTGCTTCTCCCACGAGGTCTCCGGAACCGCGCCGAGGTTGACGCCCTTGTGCCTGCGCACGATCGAACGGCCCTGGGAGCGACGCGCACGCACATCGGAGGGGGTGCCGTCGTAGCGGACGATGAGGAGGCAGGGATCCGTGAGGCCGCGGGCGCGCAGGTAGGCCAGGACGCCCCTGCGCTGCAGCTCGCTGCCGAGCTGCGCGAGACCGAACGCGGTCTCGTTGACATCCGAGAGACGGGCGATGTCGAGGTGCAGTCCCGACTGCTCCATCTCCCGCAGTGCTGCGCTGCCCGAAGCGAAGTCGGGGAAGAACCAGGAGTCGCCCAGCACTGCCTTCGGCACGCGATGGATCCGCAGGGTCGCCTCGGTGATGATGCCCAGCGTCCCTTCGGAGCCGACGAAGAGCTGCCGCGGGTTCGGGCCGGCCGCCGTGGCCGGGGTGGTGGGCAGCTCGACGGGACCGTTCGGGGTCGAGCAGCGCAGACCGCAGACGTTCTCATCGATGCGGCCGTAGCCGGTCGACTGCTGACCGGCCGAGCGGGTGGCGACCCAGCCGCCGACGGTGCTGAACTCGAAGGACTGCGGATAGTGGGCGAGAGTGAAGCCGCGGGTCTGCAGTGCTTCCTCGAGGTCGGGTCCGAAGACTCCGGCCTGGACGGTGGCCGTCAGCGATTCCTCGTCGATGTCGATGATCCGGTCGAGCCGGGCCAGGCTGATGCTCACGACCGCGGAGAACTCGCCGCGTACGGCATCGATGCCGCCGACGACACTGGTGCCGCCGCCGAAGGGAACGACCGCCACGGACCCCTCGGCGCACAGCGCGAGGAGGGCGTCCACCTCGGCGTTCGAAGCCGGGTAGAGCACCGCATCGGGAGCGGTGACCAGCTCGCCTCTGCGCAGCCGGATGAGGTCGGGCAGGCTGCGCCCGGCCGCATGGGAGACTCGGGTCGCGTGATCATCGCGGACGAACGCCTCGCCCACCGCCTCGGCGAAACGGACTCTGACTGCGGACGGCAGGACTGATTCGGGCAGTTCGACGTCGTCGAGGTCCACATGGGGTCTGTCGACTCCGGCCGGCCCCCCGCAGTGTTTGCTCAGTATCACCTTTGCGCCGGGCTTGATGGGTCCGTCGTGGCCGTCTTCGCCCCAGCCCCACCAGCGCATACGCGGCTTGTCCATGATCGTCATCCTCGTGATTCGGTGGTGAGTTCCGGAGCGAGCCGGGCTACGGCGTCATAGAGGTCGGCGCGGTCGGCGTCGACGAGTCCCCACCGGGTCCGCCGGTCGATGACGTCCTCGATCGTCACCGCCAGTTCGTGGTCGACGGCAAAGCGGACTTCCGCGCCGGTCAGCGGGATGCCCTCGCGCACGGGTTCGTTGAAGGAGGGGTCGGCATCGCCGTAGGCGACCACTGTCGCTGCGTCGGTTCCGTAGACGGCGACGAGGCGGTCGGGCAGGCCGGGTGCGGGTGTGCCCTTGCCGACGAGGCCGAGTTCGGTCGTCCGGCACCCTCCGGCGCGCAGTCCGCCGACCTTGACGACGTCGTCGACGGCGTCTTCGGCCATGCGGCGGTAGGCGGTGAGCTTGCCACCGACGATCGTCAGCGCCCCGGTCCGGGAGTCGCGCAGCAGGGCGTGTCTGCGGGAGAGGTCGGCGCTGTCGGTGGAATCGCTGCTCTTGATCAGCGGACGGAAGCCGGCGTAGCCGCCGACGATGTCGTCAGTGGTCAGCTTGTCCTCGAGGACGGCGTTGATCGTGTCGAGGAGGAATGCCTCCTCGCCCTCGTCGGGAAGGGCGCGGTCCGGGATCGGACCGTGGTGCGGATCGTCGGTGAGACCGATCATGACCAGACCGTTGTGCCACGGCACGGCGAAGACGTAGCGGCCGAAGTGACCGGGCACCGGTGCGGTGATCGCGGCCTGCGGATCGCCGAGGCGAGCGGCAGGAACGAGAATGTGCGAACCCTTGCTCGGGGCCAGTTCGACCTCGTCCGAGAGAGTGTCCGACCAGACGCCGGCGGCGTTGACGATCTGTCGGGCGCGCAGCGTGTGCTCATCCCCGGTGAGGCGGTCCCTGATGTGCACGCGCGTGGGTTCGATGTCGGTCGCCTCGGCGTAGGTGATGACACCCGCACCGCGTTCGGCGGCGGTGCGGGCCAAGGCGACGACGAGCCGGGCATCGTCGACGAGCTGACCGTCCCAGCTGAGCAGCCCGCCGCGCAGACCGTCGCTCGCCGTCGTCGGGGCGAGCTGCCGGACTGCGGCGGCCGAGACGCGGCGGGGATGGGGGATTCGGCGTGCGGGTGAGCATCCGCAGGAGGTCGCCGGCGTGGAAGCCGGTGTTCGTCATGGCGGCCTCGACGCGGCCGACCCCCGGGCGCAGCGGGAAGATCATCGGCAGCGGCCGGATGAGATGCGGTGCGATGGTGTTCATCAGCCGGCCGCGTTCGACGGCCGACTCCCAGGCGATCCCGACGTCGGCCTTCGCGAGGTAGCGCAGTCCGCCGTGGGCGAGTTTCGAGCTCCAGCTGCTCGTGCCCGAGGCGAGGTCGCCGCGTTCGACGAGGGTGACAGAGAGCCCGCGGCTGGCCGCGTCCAGAGCGACGCCGGCGCCGGTGAATCCACCGCCGATGACGACGACGTCGGAGACATTCGCCGAGGCGGCCGCGAGGTCGCGTTCGCGCTGAGCGGCGTTGAGGGACGAGGTATTCGCTGTGGCGTGGGAGCCGAGTCCCGCCGAGGCCGTGGGGCTGTCATCTGCATTGGTGGAGGTCATTCCCGCCCTTTCTGGCACGATGCCGTACCAGTTTGCGTTCGGCGATCAGTGTTGTCAAGATCACATTGTGACTAATGAGGGACGCCCCTACGCGGGAGCCAGCCGGGAGGTACGGGAGAGTGCTCGCCGGGAGCAGATCATCGCGGCAGGGATCGAACTGTTCGGGACTCAGGGATACCGGGCGGCCACGGTGGGCGCGATCTGTGAGACCGCGGGGTTGAACAAGCGCTACTTCTATGAGTCCTTCGCCGCCTTGGAGGATCTCCTCGTTGAGGTCTATGAGAGGGTGGTGGCCGATCTGCGGGCCGCGGTGCTGGCCGGTGGTGCGGCCGATTCAGGAGGCTCTGAGACTGCGACGGAGACGCCCGACGCCGAGGCCATGGCGGTGCTGCGGGGATTTATGGGCGGCTTTCTCGGTTGGGCGCAGGAGAACCCGATCTTCGCGCGAGTTCACCTCTTCGAAGTGCTCGGGGTCAGTGGCCGCATCGACGAGCTCTACCGGCGGCACGGTCGGGTGATCGGCGGCGAACTCGCCGATGCGCTCTGCGTGGCCGTCTCGGGCACCGTACTCACCGACACGCGTCGGAGAGTGCTCGGTGACCTGCTCGTGGGCGCCGGTATTCAGATCGTCGTCGACTGGGTGATCGGCGACTATCAGCCGCCGAGGCAGGAGCTGCTGTCCGAGATCGAATCGACACTCGGCTGGGTCCTCGCGGCCGGCGCGATCGGGGAGGGCTGAGCCTCAGGCTATGGATTCTGGTCTTGCGCGATGATCGATGGTCAGCCGCGGCGCCCGTGAATTGGGTGATCCGTTCCCTCTGCGCGATTCGGATGATATCATTGGATATCAAATGGAGGTGATGCGAGATGACTGATGTGCTGATCCGAAACATTTCGGATGAGACTCTGTCGAGAGTCGATGCGATGGCTCGGCGCGCGGGGTTGTCTCGTGCTGAATATCTGCGGCGGACGATTGATCGGGAGGCGCTTCGCTCCGATGAAGCGGCGACTATCGAGGACCTGCGCAAATTCGATCGACTGGCAGATGAGCAGCATATGAGTGGGGCGTGGGGGTGAAGGGGCTCTCGTGGCTCATTGACAAATCTGCGTTGGTTCGAGTCGGACGCAGCGGTGAGGCCGAGCAGTGGCTGGACCGGATCAACCGTGGTCTGGTCCAGATCTCAATCCCGACTCTGCTGGAAGTAGGGTATTCGGCGACGAGCCCGACAGACTGGTCCGCAGCCATCGAAACACCCCCGATTTCCCTGATGCCACTTGCAGGGATTACACCGGCGGTCGAGAGAAGAGCCATTGAGGTGCAGGGCATCCTGGCTGACCAGGGTCATCACCGCGCGCCGTCGGTCCCAGATCTGCTTATTGCCGCGATCGGCGAGGTGAATGGGCTTGTTGTCCTGCATCAGGACAAGGATTTCGAGTTGATCGCTGAAATCACTGAGCAGGAGCTCGAGCGGATCGACTGAGCGCCCGGGGAGGGCTGAGCCTCAGGCCTCCAGCCCCTGGAAGGCCATCGTCGTGACCGCCTCGGCGATGGTGTCGGGGTCGACGGGATAGCTGGGGCGGTACCACTCGGTGATCGAGTTGACCATGCCGAAGAGCAGGCGGGTGATGAGCCCGGCGGTGAAGTCCGAACGCAGGCCGCCCTCGGCGATGGCGGCCTCGACGAGGGCTCGGACCTTCGCATCGATCTTGCGGCGCGCCTCGAGGGCTTCGCGTTCCAAGGCTGAGTTTCCGCGCACGCGCAGCAGCAGAGTCACCGAATGGTGGTATTCGATGAGGATGACCACGCTGGCGCGCACGGCCAGGCGCAGGCGTTCGAGTGCGGAGACGTTCTCACGCAGACTCTCGGTCTCCACCGCGGAATCGAGCGCGCGGATGCCACGGCTGATCGCCAGGTGCAGCAGCTCTTCCTTCGACGTCACGTGATGGTAGATCGCCGACTTCGTGATGCCGAGCTCACGGGCGACCGTGTCCATCGACGTGCCGTCATAGCCGCGGGAGACGAAGACTTCGGTGGCCCTGTTGATGAGGGTCTCCCGGTCGTATCCGGGACGGCCGCGGCGCGAGCGTTTGGGGGCGGCCGCCTCGGCGGGGGTCGACGAGGACGTCGTTGACGATGTTGACGTCGACGACTGGGCGTTCGCCGCGGCGGCCGGGTCCGCAGTCATCGCTGTCTGCGGCGAAGTCTGCGCAGGTGAGGGGGATTCAGGCATGCGCACCAGTCTAACGAGGTGCCGGGCGGCACGCCGCGATGCCGGTCACAGGTCGGTGCGCATGCTGCGAATCCGAGGCGCTCATCTCACGCACGCCTTCGCGGCGGTCGATGATGCGCTTCATCTTGCCGACCGAACGCGGCAGGTCGCCGGGCAGCTTGATGTCGATGGTGCAGGAGACGCCGAGGCGCTCCTTGATGCGGGCGGCCACAAGCTTGTCGAGACCCTCGAGCTCGACGGCGCCGACGCCGTCGCGGGCTTCGACCTCGACGGTCATCTCGTCCATCCGACCCGGGCGAGTGAGGACGAGCTGGAAGTGCGGGCTCAGCGGCGCGAACTCGAAGAGCACGGTCTCGACGTTCGCGGGGTAGACGTTGACGCCGCGGATGATCATGAGGTCATCGGAACGGCCGGTGATGCGCGAGATACGGCGGAAGTTCGGGCGAGCGGTGCCCGGCAGCAGGGTCGCCAGATCATGCGTACGGTAGCGGATGATCGGCAGCGCTTCCTTCGTCAGCGAGGTGAAGACGAGTTCGCCCTCCTGCCCGTCGGGCAGCACCTCACCGGTGAAGGGGTCGACGATCTCCGGGTAGAAGTGGTCCTCCCAGATCGTCGGGCCGTCCTTCGTCACCGCGGACTCGCAGGCCACGCCCGGTCCCATGACCTCGGAGAGGCCGTAGATGTCGACGGCGTTGATGTTGAAGGAGCTCTCGATCTCCTTGCGCATCTCGTCCGTCCACGGCTCGGCACCGCAGATCGCGGTCTTCAGGCTCGTCGAGGTCGGGTCGATGCCCTGCTTGTGGAACTCGTCGAGGATCGTGAGCAGGTAGGTCGGGGTGGCCGTGATGATGTCCGGCTTGAAGTCCTGGATGAGCTGCACCTGGCGCGGGGTCTGACCGCCGGAGATCGGGACGACCGTGAACCCGTGACGCTCTGCCCCGTGGACGCCCAGACCGCCGGTGAACAGGCCGTAGCCGTAGGCGTTGTGCATCATCTGACCGCGCTTGCCGCCGGCACCGAGGATGGACCGCGCGATGAGGCTGCCCCACCGATCGAGATCGCCCATCGTGTACCCGACGACCGTCGGCAGACCCGTCGTTCCCGAGGAGGCGTGGATGCGCGCGACCTGCTCCTGCGGGACGGCGAAGAGCCCGAACGGGTAGTTGTCGCGCAGGTCCTGCTTGGTCGTGAACGGCAGCTTCGCAATGTCATCGAGGCTCGTGATGTCGGCGGGAGTCACGCCGAGTTCGTCGAAGGCCTTCCGGTAGAACGGCACCCGTTCGTACACCGCGGTCACCGTGGTCTTGAGGTTTGTCAGCTGGTCGGCGCGCAGCTCGTCCAGGCTCATCCGTTCGCCGGCGTCGAGGTCGGTCTCAGTCATCATCGTCTCCTTGCGAATCTCTTCTGTGTGTCAGATCCAAAGACCGCCGAGGTGGTCCACCGTTCTTCGGTGTCCGGTCGTCGACGGGTGGTTCGGTGGGGGTCCTCCGGCTCGGCGGGGAGCCGGACGCGGGTCGGGAAGTCGTGCGGTTGGCCAGGTCTACTTGCGGGCGGGCAGCGTACGCGAGCGACCGCGGTAGGTGGCGATGATCTCGTCGCCGCGGGTGACCGTGACGTCGTAGATGCCCGAGCGTCCCTGCTTGATGACCTCATGGCCGCGAGCGACGAGCTCTTCACCGAGGTACGTGGGTTTGAGGAAGTCGATGTCTCCGCCGGAGGCGACCGTGATCGATCCGGGATAGTTGCAGGCCATCGCGAAGGTCGTGTCGGCGAAGAGGAAGATGTAGCCGCCGTGCGTGATGTCATGGCCGTTGGTCATGATCTCGGTGACCGTCATCGAGCACTGCGCCCACCCGGGTCCGTGGTCATCGACGGTGATGCCCAAGTGCTGGGACGCTCGGTCATTGGCGAACATCGCGGCCGCACCGGTGAGCTCGGGTGAGGACGTCGTGGTCTCTGGGACCGGGGAGGACGCCTCGGTGGGGGACTCGGGGGCCGCCTCGGTGGGGGTGGGTTCGTTCGGGGTCTGCGACTCCGCGGTCGTCGTATCGTGGGCGGGCTGCCCCATGGTCGGCTCCTCCTCGAGTCGCGGGTTCGGGCGCCGGTGCACGAGGAGCGCCTGCGCCGCTGTGTGTGGACGACGGTGAGAGTTCCCCGTGATTCCGGACGGTCAGCCCGTCGGAGAATAAACGACCATCTGGTCAATAAATATCGTGCCGATCGTCTTCGGTGTCAAGTCCCGGGGTGATTCGGCCTGCGAATTGCGCACGCATCGTCAAGCCCAGGCGGGAATAGGTCACTATCGGACAGCTGCCGAGAAATATAGGTCGCTCTCGGACATTTTCCGGCGCTGAAAGTATCCGATGCTGACCTGAATTCGGCGGGCGCCGCTGAGCAGAGGGGCGATTCGGCGACGCGGCGGGGTTGAGCGGCTCTTTCGCGTGGGTGGCATTGCGCCCGGGCGAGGGGTGTGCGACACTGGTGGCAACAATACAGAACAAATGGTCAGTAAATGGATGCCCCGGACCAGAAGGCCATACGATGGTCGGACCGATTCGAGGTCGGCAGCCGCTGACCGAGGCAGGTCCTGACAAGGGCACATCCAAGGGCGGAGTGGTCATGACAACTCAAGTGAACGACAACCGGTTCGACGAGGCGCAGCTGCAGGAGCAGTTCGACGCCACGATCGAGGCCAAGGATCGGATCGAACCCCGGGACTGGATGCCCGAGGCCTACCGCAAGACGCTCATCCGCCAGGTCGCGCAGCACGCGCACTCGGAGATCATCGGCATGCAGCCCGAAGGCAACTGGATCTCCCGCGCGCCCTCCCTGCGTCGCAAGGCGATCCTGCTGGCGAAGGTCCAGGACGAAGCCGGACACGGCCTCTACCTCTACTCGGCCGCCGAAACCCTGGGCGCCACACGCAACGAGCTCACCGAGAAGCTCGTCGCCGGCAAGCAGAAGTACTCCTCGATCTTCAACTACCCGACCCTGTCCTACACCGATGTCGGCACCATCGGCTGGCTCGTCGACGGGGCGGCCATCTGCAACCAGGTGCCGCTGTGCCGGACCTCCTTCGGCCCCTACGGCCGCGCGATGATCCGCATCTGCAAGGAGGAGTCCTTCCACCAACGCCAGGGCTACGAACTGCTCATGACGATGATGCGCGGCACCGACGCCCAGCGTGAGATGGTCCAGGAATCGGTCAACCGCTTCTGGTGGCCGGCCCTGATGATGTTCGGCCCGCCCGACGACAACTCGCCGAACACCGAACAGTCGATGATCTGGGGCATCAAGACCCACACGAACGACGAGCTGCGTCAGAAGTTCGTCGACATGTCCGTCCCGCAGGCCGAAGCCCTCGGCGTGACGTTCCCTGATGAGTTCCTCAAGTGGAACGAAGAACGCGGACACTACGACTTCTCCACCCCGAACTGGGACGAGTTCTGGGCCGTCGTCAAGGGCGACGGACCCTGCAACGAACAGCGCCTGACCCACCGCAAGCGCGCCTGGGACGAGGGGGCGTGGGTGCGCGAAGCCGCGCTCGCCTTCGCCGAGAACCAGACCGCCGAGGCGGCGGCTGACGAGACTCCCGCCGCCGGCGTCGACACCACCACGCCTGAGGAGGCAGCGAAATGACCGAGACCAACCCCGGCCCCACCTCGGCGAAGGACAATTCGACTGCGGGCTCGACCCGCGGCGAATGGCCGCTGTACGAGGTCTTCGTGCGCGGCAAGCGCGGACTCAACCACGTCCACGTCGGATCCCTGCACGCCGCCGACGATCAGATGGCCGTCCACCACGCCCGCGACGTCTACACCCGACGCAACGAAGGCGTGAGCATCTGGGTCGTCCGCGCCTCCGACATCACGGCCTCGAGCCCGGACGAGAAGGACCCGATGTTCGCCCCCAGCGGCGACAAGGTCTACCGCCACCCGACCTTCTACGACATCCCCTCCGATGTCCCCCATATGTGAGAAGGGGCGAGAGATGACTGCGAACAACGAACCCACCATCCACGTCGAACACGACGAAGCCGGCACGAACGTCGAACACGGCGACCACGACAACGCGTACTCCGGACTGCTCGTCAACGACGCGAACTGGGCCTTCGGCACCGACTTCGAAGACCCCCTGGCCGGCGTCGATACGACCGTTCCCGACGGTGTTGATGCCAAGGACCTCGGGGCGTACTGCCTCATGCTCGGCGACGACGCGCTCGTGTTCAGCCAGCGGATCTCCGAATGGTGCTCGAACGCCCCAGATCTCGAAGAGGACATCGCGCTGGCGAACATCGCCCTCGACCTCCTCGGACAGGCGCGTCTCCTGCTCGCCCGCGCCGCAGCCGCCGATCCGCAGCTCGTGCCCGAACTGCCCGCCGGCTCCCCGGTCCCCGATGAAGACCGGCTCGCGTACTTCCGCAACGACCTGGACTTCCGCAACGTCCGCCTGGCCGAGGTGCCGGGCGGCGACTTCGCCGAGGCGGTCGCGAAGATCCTCATCTACTCCACGTGGCGCCTGTCGATCTTCGAACGACTCTCGAGCAGCCGCGACACCGTGCTCGCGGCCATCGCGGCCAAGGGTGTGAAGGAGATGTCCTACCACCGCGACTTCGCCGGACGCTGGGTCGTGACCCTGGCCCGCGGGACCGAGGAATCGCGATCCCGCCTGGTCACCGCACTGAACGGCCTGTGGCCGCTGTGGTCCGAACTCTTCGAGACCCACCCGGTCGAGACTGCCGTGGCCGAAGCCGGAATCGGCGTCGACCCCGCGACGGTGGCCGACGAGGCATCCGTCATCCTCGACCAGGTGTTCGCCGCGGCCGGAATCGACCGGCCCGAACGCGGCGGTCTGGCCGGAGTCGGCGTCCACGGCGGCAAGGGCCGCGACGGACTCCACACCGAGGCCCTGTCGAAGCTGCTCGCCGAGATGCAGGTCGTCGCCCGCGAGCACCCGGAGGGGCAGTGGTGACCGCCATGCTCGAGACCTCCCCGACCGACACCCGCCCGGAAGGCACCACCGACACCGCACCAGTCACCGACGCCGAGGCGATCGACCGTGCCTGGGCCGCCGCCGAACGCGTGACCGACCCCGAGATGCCGATGCTCACCCTCCTCGATCTCGGGGTGCTGCGCGACGTCACGATCGAGAACGGCCACGTTGTCACCATCATCACCCCCACCTATTCGGGCTGCCCGGCGATGGCGACGATGCGCGATGACCTGCAGCGCGAACTCCTCGAGGCCGGATTCCCCGATGCCGAGGTGCGCGTGTCCCTGACCCCTGCCTGGACGAGCGACTGGATCACCGAACGCGGGAAGAAAGCCCTCAAGGACGCCGGAATCTCCCCACCCGGAGCCGCACCGCGCAACTCCGGCCCGGTGGCGCTGACCCTCATGCCCACCCGCCGCGCCGTGACCTGCGTGCTGTGCGGATCCGACGACGTCAGGCTGTCCTCGGAGTTCGGCGCAACCGCATGCAAGGCGATGTACCAGTGCAACGACTGCCTCGAACCGTTCGACCATGTGAAGGAGATCTGATGACTCAGACGATCGATCACACCGCCGAGGCGGCCCCCGCCACCGAGCCTGCCGACGGATTCTCCCGGTCGGCCTTCTACCCGCTGACCGTGAAATCCGTCGACCACCTCACCGAGGATTCGGCCGCCGTGACCTTCGACGTGCCCGGCGAATACAGCGAACTCTTCGACTTCGCGGCAGGACAGTCCCTGACCCTGCGCCGCATCATCGACGGCGCCGAGCACCGCCGCACCTATTCGATCTGCGCCCCGGCCGGAACCGCCCCGCGCATCGGTGTGCGCGAAGTCCCCGAAGGACTCTTCTCCCTGTGGCTGGTGCGCGAGGTCCGTCCCGGTGACGTCATCGAGGTGCAGCCTCCCTCGGGCAGCTTCCGCGCCGATGCCTCCGCCGGCGGCAGGCACCTGTGCATCGCCGCAGGCTCGGGAATCACCCCGATGCTCTCCATCGCCTCGACCGTCCTGTCGAACCCCGACGCCTCGGTGACTCTGCTCTACGGCAACCGGCACACGAACACCGTGATGTTCGCCGAGGAGCTCGCCGACCTCAAGGACGCCCGCAACCAGCAGCTCGACCTCGTCCACGTGCTCTCCCGCGAACCCCGCGATGTGGAGCTCTTCTCCGGTCGTCTCGACGAGGAGAAGCTGCGGGACCTGCTCACCGCCATCGTCCCGATCGGCAGCATGGACCATGTGTGGCTGTGCGGACCCTTCGGCATGCTCGAAGACGCCCGCAAGGTGCTCGCCGAATTCGACGTGCCGAAGGAGAGGATCCACTTCGAACTCTTCTACGTCGACGAACCCCCACCGGAAGTCGTCCACGCGGACAAGGTCATCGAGGGAGCCACCAGCGACGTCACCGTCATCCTCGACGGCAAACGCTCCACCTCGGCGATGTCGCAGGGCAAGACCATCCTCGACTCCGCACAGGAATCCCGGTCCGATCTGCCGTTCGCCTGCAAGGGCGGGGTGTGCGGAACCTGCCGCGCGAAGATCTGCGGCGGTGAGGTCAACATGGTCCGCAACTACGCTCTCGAGGACGCCGAGGTCGAGGCGAACTTCGTCCTCACCTGCCAGACGTTCCCCGTCAGCGACGAAGTCACCGTCGACTTCGACTCGTAAGCGGCCCGAACCCAACCGGGCGCTAGCCCGCACACCAACGGGTGCAAGCCCGTACCATGTCACCTACCCGAACTCGTCAGCGAGGAGACCCATGCCCGAGGCATTCATTCTGGACGGACTGCGCACCCCCATCGGACGCTACGGGGGTGCACTGGCCGACCAGCGGCCCGATGACCTCGTGGCTGCCACGATGAAGACCGTCGTCGAGCGGGCGGGCATCGACCCGACCGATATCGACGAGGTCATCCTCGGCTCGGCGAACCAGGCCGGTGAGGACAACCGGAACATCGCCCGCATGGCCGTGCTCCTGGCCGGACTGCCCGAATCCGTGCCCGGGTTCACCGTCAACCGTCTGTGCGCCTCGGGGATGACCGCGATCACGACGGCCCGGGCGATGATCGCCGCCGGAGACGCCGATGTGGTCGTGGCCGGCGGTGTCGAATCGATGACCCGCGCCCCGTGGGTGAGCGAGAAGCCCTCGCGTGCGTGGTCGAAGCCGGGCCGGACCTGGGACACCTCCATCGGCTGGCGGTTCACGAACCCCGCCTTCGGTGAGGACGTGACCCTGTCGATGCCGCAGACGGCCGAACGCGTCGCCGAGAAGTGGCAGCTGAGCCGCGAGGCCCTCGACGAATTCGCCTACCGGTCGCATCAGTTGGCCCTGGCCGCGCAGAAGGTCGGCAGCTTCGAGCGTGAGATCCTGCCCGTCGGCGAGGTCACCGCCGATGAGGGACCACGCGATTCGACGCTGGAGAAGCTCGGCAAGCTGCGTCCCATCCACGGACCCGGCGGGGTCATCACCGCCGGGAACTCCTCATCGCTCAATGACGGTGCCGCCGTCGTCGTGCTCGTATCCGAGGACTATGCGAACAAGCACGGACTGAGCCCGCGCGCCCGGGTCGTCGCCGGAGCCAATGCCGGTGTGTCCCCGGAGATCATGGGCATCGGCCCCGTCCCCGCGACCCGCAAGGTGCTCGAACGCACCGGCTGGAGCGTTGATGACCTCGAGGCCGTCGAACTCAATGAGGCCTTCGCCTCCCAGTCACTGGCGTGCATGGGCGACCTCGGGCTCGACCCGGAGACCGTCAACGGATTCGGCGGAGCGATCGCTCTGGGCCACCCGCTGGGCTGCTCCGGGACCCGCATCACCCTGACCCTGCTCAACCGTCTGGAGCAGGCCGGGGCGACGAAGGGCCTGGCGACCATGTGCGTGGGCGTCGGCCAGGGTTCGGCGCTGCTGCTGGAGCGCGTGTGAGTGCCGGCGGCACCGGCGGCGTGAACGGCGGCACCGGCGTGAACGATTCCGCCTCCCCGCTGCTCATCGAACGCCACCCCGACCGGACGATCATCCGGCTCAACCGACCCGAGGTCCGCAACGCCATCGACCAGTCGATGGTCGATGCCCTCCACGCCGTGTGTGCTGAACTCGAGGCCGAACCGAAGGTTGCGATCCTCACCGGCACCTCCGGCATCTTCGCCGCCGGGGCCGACATCTCGCAGCTGCGCAATCGTCGCCGCGATGATGCCCTGGCCGGGATCAACTCGAAGATCTTCTCCCGCATCCAGGAGCTGCCGATGCCGGTCATCGCGCTGATCGACGGATTCGCGCTGGGCGGCGGAGCCGAGCTCGCCTTCGCCGCGGACTTCCGCATCGGCACCCCGTCGACGAAGATCGGCAACCCGGAGACCGGTCTGGGCATCCTCGCCGCAGCCGGAGCCGCGTGGCGCCTGCGCGAACTCGTCGGCGAACCCCGCGCCAAGGAGATCCTGCTGGCCGGACGGACCCTGCAGGCCGATGAAGCCAAGGCCATCGGTCTGCTGGGCGACGTCGTCGACCCCGAGGACCTCGAACTCGCCGGTCAGGCGCTGGCCGATCGGATTGCGAGCTTCGCACCCCTGGCCGTGCGCCTGAGCAAGTCGGCGTTCCACGCCCCGAGAGAGGCCCATCCCCTCATCGACAATGTGGCCCAGGCGGTCCTGTTCGAAACCGACGAGAAGTTCGCCCGCATGGACGCGTTCCTGTCCAAACGCGAGGCCAAGAAGGCGAAGAAGGCCGCCGAACAGGCGGCGAAGGAAGGCGACAACACATGAGCGACACCACAATCACCCCCACCGAGGCAGCCGGTACCACCGCCCGCGTCCCCGACGTCGTCGGCGTCTTCGGCGGCGGTCGGATGGGGGCGGGAATCGCGCATGCCTTCGCCACCGCCGGAGCCCGCGTCATCGTCATCGAGAACACCGACGACACTGTGGCCGCCGCCAGGCAGCGCATCGACGCATCTACGAGTAAGTCGGCGTCCAAAGGCATCGAGGTGCCCGGAACCGTCATCGTCGACCGCGACCCGACCCTGCTCGACGAGGCCCTCCTCGTCGTCGAAGCCGTGCCCGAGATCGTCGAACTCAAACAGGAGGTGCTCGCGACCATCGCGAAGCACGCTCCCGCCGCGAGCATCGGGACGAACACCTCGGCGCTGTCGATCGACGAGCTCGCCGCGGCCCTGCCGCGTCCGCAGGCGCTCATCGGACTGCACTTCTTCAACCCGGTGCCCGTGTCCGAACTCGTCGAGGTCGTCGTCGGCACCCACACCGAACCGACGCTCGTCGACGTCGCCAAGGACTGGGTGACGGGACTGGGGAAGACGGCGATCACGGTGAAGGACTCGCCCGGATTTGCCTCCTCCCGCCTCGGCGTGGCTCTCGCTCTGGAGGCGATGCGGATGGTCGAAGACGGCGTCGCCAGTGCCGAAGACATCGACCGGGCCATGACTCTGGGCTACCGGCATCCGGCCGGGCCGCTGAGGACGACGGACATCGTCGGCCTCGATGTGCGCCTCGGCATCGCCGAGCACCTCGCCGAAGAGATCGGCGAGCGTTTCACACCCCCGCAGATACTGACGGACAAGGTCGCCGCCGGCGAACTCGGCCGCAAGTCCGGGCAGGGTTTCTACACCTGGTGACATCCCCGCAACACGGACACGCAAAGGAGCATCCATGACCGAGATCCAGCTGAAGAACCGCGGCCCGATCGCCGAGATCGTCCTCGACGGACCCGACTCCCGCAACGCCCTCGACGCGGACAACCTGCGCGATATCGCCGCCGCCGTGGCCAAGGTCGCCGAGGCGGTCCCGAACGTCCGCGCGCTCGTCATCCGCGGGGAGGGCAAGGTCTTCTGCTCCGGCCGTGACATCGCGAACGTCGACGTCGAGACCGACGATGCCCACGCCTTCCTCGCCGAGATCTTCGCCCCCGTCTTCCAGGCGATCCGGGCGCTGCCGATCCCCGTGATCGCGCAGGTCCAGGGGGCGGCACTCGGGCTCGGGTACGGAGTGGCCGCGGCCGCCGACATCATCGTCGCCGCCGAGGACGCGAAGTTCGGATCCCCGTTCGCCGCGATCGGTGCGATGCTCGATTCCGGTGCCCACCATGTGTTCCTCGACCGGGTCGGCTACCACCGGACCATGGACCTCATCATCACCGGAGACTTCATGACCGGCGCCGAGGCGGCCGCCACCGGGATCGTCTCCCGTGCGGTCCCAGCCGCGGAACTGACCGACTTCGTCGAATCGAAGCTGGAGAAGATCGTCACCGGACCGGCCGAGGCCTTCGCCATGGAGAAGGGCTTCGTGCAGAAGCTCGCCGACGAACGTCCGAACCTCGCCGAGGTGCTGGCCCAAGAGGCGGCCCTGCAGGAATCGGCGCGGCAGACCCCGGACTATGCCGAAGGGTTCAGGGCCTTCCAGGAGAGGCGGAAGCCGAACTTCGAATGAGGTTCGGGCAGCGTCGAGTCAGGACTCCTGGGCCGGTGATGCGTCAGGACGGTCGTCCGTGGTGTGGTCGCTCGGGTGGTCTTCTGCATGGCTCGCCGACCGCCAGCGTTTGAGTGTGATGAGCGTGAGGACGATGACCAGCGCCCATGAGATGCCCACCACTGTCCCGGTGAGGACGCCGGGATCTCCGATGAACGCCCCGACGGCGACGAGGGAGAGCTGACCGGGCAGCGACGACACAGCGGTAGCGAAGAGGAACGTGCGGTTGTCGATGCCCAGTGCCCCGCTGCCGTAGTTGACCGGCCAATACGGGAGCCCTGGCAAGAGGCGCAGGGCGCACACTGCGTAGAAGCCGCCGCCGGTGAGCTTGGATTCGATCGTCTCGGCATGGGAGCCGAGCAGCCGCAGCACGGTGTCCCGGCCGAGCGCCCGAGCGATCCAGTACCCGATCCAACAGCCCGCGACGACGCCGATCATCGACAGCAGGGTGCCGAAGCCGACCCCGAAGATCAGGCCGCCGGCAGTGGCCATGATCGTCACGGGAATCGGTGTGGCGGCGACGCCCATGTAGATGAGGATGAAGACGGCGAAGCCCCAGAATCCGGCTGCCGCGATGTCGTTCTGCAGCACATCGACCGAAGGCAGGCGGACGTTGAAGACCGCCCACACTCCTGCCAGCAGGGCGAGAGCGAGGGCGATATTGCGCAGGATCGTCGGCCAGTCGAGGCGCTCCCGGCCCAGCCGGGGGCGGGGCGACCGCTCTAAGGGCGAGGCGTCTTCGTGTCCGGGCATGGCCCGATCTTACGTCTCGCTCGCGGCGGTCGGGCAATCTCCGCGTCAGGCCGCGGGACCCTCGGTCAGGGTCACCTCGGCGGTGTGGGTCTGACCGTCGGTGCCTGTCCACGTCACGGACACGGTGTCTCCGGGCTTGTGCTCGGCGATGGCCTCGGACAACGAGTTGCCGTCGGTGACCTGGGTCGAGCCGATCTTCGTGATCGTGTCGCCGGCGGTCAGTCCCGCCTCGGCGGCCGGAGTGTCCTCGTAGACTCCCGCGACGACGGCACCTGCGGTCTGCGACGATGAGTTCGACTGGCCGTTCGAGCTGCCGTCTCCCGGCTGGATCGACTGGCTGCCCTGACCTGACTGGCCCGACTGTCCGCTCTGCGAATCCTGCTGGACTCCGATGCCGAGGAACGCCGGATAGCCGAGCGTGTTCGTGGCTGTCTGCTGTCCGTTGATGATCGATTCGGCGGTCGTCAGCGCCGACTCGATGGGAATGGCGTAGCCGGTGACCACGGCACTGCCGGAGGAAGCAGCGGTGTTCATGCCGACGACCTCGCCTTCGTCATCGAGCAGCGCACCGCCGGAATCCCCGGAGACGATATCGGCCTGGACTTCGATCATGTCTCCCAGAGTCTCCGAGTCTTTGGAGCCCTGTGCGGTGGTGGTGACCGAAGCGCCGAGGTCGGTGACCGATCCGTCGGCGGCCTGCAGCACTCCGCCGCCCTCGGAGTTGCCGACGGCGGTGACGTCGTCGCCGACCGAGACGGAGTCGTCGTCGATCGTCGCCGTCTGCAGGTCCGAGGCGTCCTTGAGCTTGAGCACGGCCACGTCCTTCGTCGAATCCGAACCGACGACGGAAGCCTCGTAGGTCTTGCCGGTCGTGGCGACGGTGACGGAGATCTTCGTCGAATCGGCGATGACGTGGTTGTTCGTCAGCACCAGACCGTCCTTGCTCAGTACGATGCCGGTGCCGGCCGTCTCGGCGTTCTCATAGCCGAGCTGGGTGTCGATGAGGACGACGCCGGTCGACTCCTTCGCACCCGCCGGACTGGCCTCCTGCTGGGACGAACCGTCACCGCCCTGCCCGGTGTCAGGCGACTGCGAGCCGCCGCCCGGCGTGGTGCCTCCGGAGTATCCGCCCTGGCTGCCTCCCTGGCCGCTGCTGCCTCCCTGGCTGGGGTCGGTCGGCTGCCCGATGAAGGGGATGGCCGACTGGGTGGTCCCGGCCGCGACCGTGCGGGCATGGCCGGCGGCAGCGGCCGACAGGCCGGCTGCGGATCCGATGCTCAGCGCCAGGGCCGCGGCGGCTCCGGTGACGGCCATGGCGAGTCGACGCCTGCGGGGACGGGATCGGGTGGCGGCTGTCGCCGTCGTCTCGGTGCCGATTGTGTTCTCACCGTTGTGCCCAGCGCCGGTCGCCGTCTGTGCTGACCTCATGCGCCTCGACTCGTTCATGGTCGTGCCTTTCTGTGCTGAGGAGGAGTTCCTGATGACTCCTATTCAGCACCCGCACGCTGTGGCTGGGCTGTGGCGCGGCTGAGGCAAGGCTTCGATTCTGTGGGCCCGCGATGACAACGGCGGGTTCGCGGCTGCGTCGGGGCCGCCTCGGCGAGGGGGTCAGCCGGTGAAGATTGCGACGGCCTTGATCACGGTCAGGGACAGGCCCCAGAGGAGGCCGCCGACCACGACGACGGTGAGGACGGAGCCGACGGACTTGTAGGCGCCGCCGACCGGCGACTGCGGGGAGCCGGAGTCGGGAACGTGGGCGACGGAGGTGGACTCGTTCATGATCTGTTCCTTCCTTCAGTTCTCTTCGAGGGCGGCGGCCTGTTTGGCGGCGACGACCTCTTCGCGTTCGAAGTGCTTCTCGCTGACCGGGCGGATGAGGGCATTGGCGATGAAGCCGATGACCAACGCGCCGACCATGATGAACATTCCCGGAGTGTAGAGGGCGGGGCCTTCCTTCCCTGCCGCTTCTCCCGCCTCGACGACGGAGTTGACGATGAGCGGACCGGCCACACCGGCGGCCGACCAGGCGGTGAGCAGGGCGCCGTGGATGGCTCCGACCTGGTAGACGCCGAAGAGGTCCTTGAGGTAGGCGGGCACGGTGGCGAATCCGCCGCCGTAGAAGGAGATGATGACCAGTGTGGCCAGCACGAAGAGGATGAGCGAATCGCCGCCGAAGAGCGCCACGAGGAGGTAGAGGAGCGCTCCGACGCCGAGGTAGAGCATGTAGTTGTTCTTCCGGCCGAGGTAGTCCGACGTCGTCGACCAGATGAATCGTCCGCCCATGTTGCCGATGGAGAGCAGGCCGACGAAGCCGGCGGCCGCGGCGGCGGTGATGCCGAAGTAGGACTGGATCATCGGGGCGGCATTCTCGAGGATGCCGATGCCCGCGGTGACGTTGAGGAAGAGGACGGCCCACAGCAGCCAGAACTGCGGTGTGCGGATGGCGTTGCGGACAGAGACGTTGCCCTTCGTCTGCATCGGCTTCGCCTTGACCTTCGCCGGGTCGAAGCCCTTCGGGGCCCAATCGGGGTGGGGGACGCGGATGACGAAGGCGCCGGCGGCGATGACCACGGCGTAGACGATGCCGAGGGTGACGAAGGTCGGGGTCAGGCCCGCGACGAGGTGTTCGGGATCGGCACCGCCGCCGTAGAGGGCCATGAGCTGGTTCGACATCGGGCTGGCGATGAGCGCTCCGCCGCCGAAGCCCATGATGGCCAGTCCCGTGGCCAGGCCGGGGCGGTCCGGGAACCATTTCATCAGGGTCGAGACCGGGGAGATGTAGCCGATGCCCAGACCGATGCCGCCGATGACTCCGTAGCCGAGGTAGACCAGCCACAGCTGACCGGCGACGATGCCGAGCGAGGCGATGAAGAAGCCGACGACCCAGCAGGTTCCGGCGGCGACCATCGAGGCGCGGGGGCCGTTCTTCTCCACCCAGGGGCCGAAGACGGCCGAAGATATACCGAGCATGAGGATCGCGATCGAGAAGATCCAGCCGATCGCGACCTCACCGGAGTCGAAGTGGGACATGAACGGGATCTTGAAGACGCTGAATGCGTAGACCTGGCCGATGCACAGGTGGATGGCCAGAGCGGCCGGTGGGATCAGCCACCGGTTGAAGTTCTTCGGCGCGACGATCGCCGAGCGTGTGAGAATGGAAGCCACGGGAAGTCCTTTTCTGCGATGAAACTCGTGTCACCGTCGACACTGGTCAGCGGACGGAACGTGCGACCGGCGGTCAGCCGACCGACCGGATAGTCCACCTCAGGGTAAGTTTTATACAAAAAAATGCGAGGAACGCTCGGCTTTTTCTTGAGAAAAGGCGGCAGTTTCTTGCCAAATGGGATGGAATCCGTGGCGTTCGGGCCTCAGAGGTGGATCGTGACGTCGGCCTGTTTGCGCAGCTTCTTCGCGTACTTCTGAGTCGCCTCCTGGGACTTCTGCTGCTTGACCTGCTTCTTGAGCTGGGGGCGCATGTCCTCGATCGGCGGCATCTCCTGCTGTTGTCCGCCCTGCGCAGCCATCTGCTCCTGCTGGGTCTTCGCCTGTTCGTAGGCCTGGCCGATCTCTTCGCCGGTGACTTCGAACTCACCGTATTCGTCCTCGATGAGGCCTTCGATCTTCAGCTGGTTGGCAAGCTCCGAGCGGACCTTCTGCTCATCCATGCCCTGGTCCTTCATGGCCTTGAGGAAGTCCTTCTCGCTCATCTGCCCCGATTTCGCGGACTCCTTGAGCCCCTTGTCGATGTCCTTGTCCGTGACGTCGATCTTGCGCTTGTCGGCTTCCTGGACGAGGACTTCGGTGCTCACGAGGTTCTCAGCGGTCTGCTTCTTCAGGCCCGTCTCATCGACCGGCTGGCCGGACTGCTGGGCCTGCATCTGCATCTGCTGGTACTGGGTTTCGAAGAGGGGGACGAACTCGTCCTTCGTGATCGTCTTGCCGTTGACCTCGGCGACCACGTCGGGGATGTCCTTCGTGTTCGGTTTGCCCTGCTGGCCCTGTTGGTCCTGGGCGGAGTCGGCGCCGGGCGACTGTTCGGCTGCGGCCGAGGAGTCCTTCGGCGATGCTTCGTCATCCTGACTTCCGCAGGCGGCCAACGCCACCACGGAAACGGACATGGCCAGGCCCAGCAGCCACCGGTTCGTTCGCACATTCACTCCTGCTCATCGGTTTCAGCCTGCCAGGCTAACAGGGCCGACTCCCCGAAGAATGTGTGGAGTATGTGCGTCACTTGGCAAGGGTGGTTGCGGTAGGTGGATTCGGGTACACTGCGGCTACCGGAATCGCGTGGAGCACAGTCCGTGCCATCCGCAGCGAAGGGAGCCAAGCATGGAATCGACGTTTCGCGGGGTGTTCCTCACCTGCACCGACGCCGAGGCGACCGCCGCCTTCTATCGCGAGATCGCAGGGCTGCCGCTGACGACCGAGGGTGATGAGGAGTACACGTATTTCACTGCCGAGGCCGGGGGAGTGCAGGTGGCGCTGCATTCGGCCGAGGCCTTCGCTGACTATGCGTTCCCGCCTGTAGCCGAGTCGAATCTCACGCACCTGTACTTCCGGATCCCGGATCAGGCGGAGTTCCTGACGCGGATCAGACACGCGGGCACCCCGCTTGTGGCCGTCGACGACGTCGTCGTCACGGTCGAGGACCCCGACGGTCGGAAGGTCATGTTCGGCACGGCGTGAGGATTGGTCAGTTCGGTCCAGGGTGTCCGCGACCCTGCCACACCGGATAGGTGAACATCCGATACTCATCGACGAGACCGGCAAAAAGGGTGCGTCGACCACCGGAGGGCATAGATTGGTAACAGCAGCCGACCGGAACCGGTCGAACCGAACCGCACGCCACCCATACGATGAGGAGCCCCATGACCACCCCAGATTTCCGCACCGAAGCTCAGGGCCACCTCGGCGATCTCATTGCCCTGCGACGGAAGCTGCACGCGAACCCCGAACTCGGGTTCGACCTTCCCTTCACGCAGCGGACGGTGCTCGATGAGCTCGCCGGGCTGGGACTTGAGATCACCACGGGGGAGTCGCTCACCTCGGTGGTGGCCGTCCTCAAGGGCGGGAAGCCCGGTCCCGCGGTGCTGCTGCGCGGGGATATGGACGCGCTGCCGGTCGTCGAGGACACCGGCCTGGACTTCGCGTCGACGAATGGGAACATGCACGCGTGCGGACACGACCTGCACACGGCGGGACTCGTCGGTGCCGCCCGCCTGCTCGCCGCTCACCGGGAGGAGATTCCCGGGTCGATCATCTTCATGTTCCAGCCCGCCGAGGAGGTCGAGGGCGGGGCCGAGCCGATGATCGCCGAGGGGGTGCTCGAGGCCGCCGGCGTCCCCGTCGTCGCGGCCTTCGGCATCCACGTCGAAGCCGATGTGCGGGGTCGCTTCACGACGAAGGGCGGGCCGCTCATGGCCGGGTTCGCCGATCTCACCCTGACCATCCACGGGGCCGGCGGGCACAGCAGCCAACCGCAGGCGACCCGCGACCCCGTGCCGGCGCTCGCCGAGGTGGTGCTGGCCCTGAATACGATGACCGGCAGGTCCTTCGACATCTTCGACCCTGTCGTCGTCTCGGTCACGCAGCTCGAAGCCGCGCAGGCCAGCAACGTCATTCCGGACTCGGCGAAGCTCACCGCCTCCATCCGGTTCCTCTCCGCCGAGTCTCTGGCACTGCTGCAGGAGCGGGTGACGGAGATCGGTGAGAACGTCGCCCGGGCGCACCGGTGCACCGCCGAGGTCGACTTCCAGGTGGGATTCCCCGTGACCGTGAACAACCCGGATGAGTCAGCGGTCGCGCTCGAACGGTTGGGCTCGGTCTTCGGTGCCGAGCGGGTCGTCGAGATGGAGCATCCGCGGATGGGGTCGGAGGACTTCTCCTTCGTGCTCGAGAGAGTGCCGGGCACGTTTGTGTTCCTCGGCGCGACGCCCGAAGGCATCGACCCGGACGCCGAGACGAACCATTCGCCCAGGGTGGTCTTCGACGACGGTCTGCTCGGCGATCAGGCTGCGGCGCTCGCCCACCTGGCGTTTGCGCGGCTGGAAGATGAGGAGCGGGGCTGATGGCCGGCTGTGGTCGCAAGAATAGGTCGTAACCGGATACTTTCAGGGCCTCCTGAGTATCCGGTTACGACCTGAATTTCGGCTCGCACTATCCGATTGCGACCACTGTTCGCAGAACAGCCCGTGGAACGAGCCTCAGGCGGAGATGAGGCCGTGGGGGTCGAGGACGAACTTCTTCGCCACACCCGAGTCGAAGTCGGCATAGCCCTGTGGGGCGTCCTCGAGGCGGATCGGTGTCGCATTGACGTTCTTCGCGATCGAGACCTTGTCGTGGAGGATCGCCTGCATCAGTCCCCGGTTGTACTTCATCACCGGGCACTGGCCGGTGACGAACACATGCGACTTCGCGAAGCCGAGGCCGAAGCGCATCGACAGCGACCCTTCCTTGGCCGCCTCGTCGGGAGCCCCCGGATCGCCGGTGACGTAGAGGCCGGGAATGCCGAGGCTGCCTCCGGCCCGGGTGATGTCCATGAGCGAATTGAGCACCGTCGCCGGCGCCTCGTGACCGGCGTCCTTGCCGTGTCCGCGAGCTTCGAAGCCGACGGCGTCGATGCCGCAGTCGACCTCGGGTTCGCCGAGGATCTGCGCGATCTGATCCTTCGGGTCGCCTTTCGACACATCGACCGTCTCGCAGCCGAATCCGCGGGCCTGGGCCAGGCGATCCTCGTTGAGGTCGCCGACGATGACACAGGCGGCACCGAGCAGCAGCGCCGAGGTGGCCGCGGCGATTCCGACCGGGCCCGCACCGGCGACGTAGACCGTCGAGCCGACACCGACGCCGGCGCTGACGGCACCGTGGAACCCGGTGGGGAAGATATCCGAGAGCATCGTGAGGTCGAGGATCTTCTCCATCGCCTGATCCTTGTCCGGGAACTTCAGGACGTTCCAGTCGGCATAGGGTACGAGCACATACTCGGCCTGTCCGCCGACCCAGCCGCCCATGTCGACGTAGCCGTACGCCGAACCCGGGCGGTCCGGATTGACGTTGAGGCAGATGCCGGTCTTGCTCTCCTTGCAGTTGCGGCAGCGGCCGCACGAGATGTTGAACGGCACCGAGACGAGGTCGCCGACCTTGACGAATTCGACGTCCCGTCCGACCTCGACGACCTCACCGGTGATCTCGTGGCCGAGCACGAGGCCCTCCGGGGCAGTCGTACGGCCCCGGACCATGTGCTGGTCGGAGCCGCAGATGTTCGTGGCCACTGTCTTGAGGATGACGCCGTGATCGACCTTGCGGCCGATATTGGCGGGGTTGACTCCAGGCCCGTCCTTGAGGACGAATTCGGGGTACTCGGTGTCGACGACCTCGACCTTCCCGGGGCCTGCATAGCTGATTGCCTTATTGCTCATCGTCGAGCCTCCATGAATGCGTGTGCGGGGGAGTTGGGCATGTGAGCGAGTCGAGAGACTGCGCTGACATATCAGTCTTTCATCAGACGTGACTGCAGTCTCGCCGCCCGCGACGGACTCTGTCAAGCCCCCGCTGGAAGAAATATCAAGCGCTTTGCATTCGTCGCCGCAGCCAGCGAAACACGCGTCAGGAATCCTCGCGCAGGCGCGTCGAGAGGATGTACTGGGACATCGTGCGCAGGTGCTGCATCGACTCTCTGACCAGGGGAGACCGGCGGCTTCCGGCCCGCACTGCGGCGATGATCTTCCTGCTCAGGCGGCCGGTTCCCGTCAGTCGGACGCGGCGGACGTTGGCCTCCCCGGCGAGGCTGGCCAGCCTGGGCAGCAGGCTGACTCCGACCCCGGCTCCGACGAGCGCTGCCGAAGTCTCCCATTCGACGGACTCATGGGCCACGGTCGGTGTGACCCCGGCCGCGGTGAACGCGGCCACGAAGAGGGCGTGGTAGGGCGAGCCCGGTCCTGCGGTGATCCACTCCTCGCCGGCCAACTCGCCCAAGGTCACCGATTCGCGGTCGGCGATCGGATGGTCGGCGGGCACCATGACGTCGAGGGGATCGTCGAGGAGGTCGATGCTCTCGAACCGGTCGTCCTCCTCGACCTGGACATTGCCCTGCATCGAGACGATGACGGCGAGGTCGATGCGCTCGGCGACGAGGAGCTCGAAGCAGCGAGTCGGGCTGGCTTCGATGACGTGGACGCTGATCCCGGGGCGAGTCGTGCGCAGCTTGGCAGCCAAAGGAGCGAGCAGGTTCGACGAGGCGGTCGAGAATCCGCCGATGCCGAAATGCGTCGGAGCCTGGTCGCCGGCTCCGAGAGCACCGGCGCGGATGTCCTCCCACGCAGCGGTCAACTCGTCGGAGCGGCGAACGAGATAGCGGCCGGTCGACGTCAATCGCAGGCCGCGTCCGTCCTTGACGAGCAGCGTCATTCCCAGGGCCTGCTGCAGCTCTCTGAGCTGGCCGGAGACCGCTGAAGGCGAGTAGCCGGTGAGCTCGGCGGTGGCGGCGACGGTGCCGCAGGCGGCGAAGGTGCGCAGCGTCGTCAGGCGCGGATCGATCATGCGCACAATTATGCAGTGAATCCGCAGAATATGTAACGAGATCTCGCTCTTTTTCTGCAGGGTTGTTCCTCGCTAGTGTCCTGCGCCGTAAATTCGTGTAAGAAGTTGTAGAATGGAGTATGCCTCGCACCGGTCGTCCGAAAGCTGAACTGATCCTCACCGATGAAGAACACCAGACGTTGACTCGCTGGTCCCGTCG
>NZ_FXYY01000033.1 GCF_900169165.1 Brevibacterium linens ATCC 9172 | reverse complement strand
GGACATGGCATCATTGAAACCGTCGATGAATCGACTCCAAACGAATTAGTGAACCGTAAGCCTCACGCTCAAAAATGCTGAGGCACCAACACGGATCACGCGCTCACTCCTCAGTGAGGCACCTCGCTCGATAGACGCAGATCACAGTTCGCAGCCTCGGCTAGACTCGGACCCAACAGCCGAGCCCGTTTCCATCGGGCACCACCGATCGCAGACAAAGGAGCATTCATGGCCAGCGAATCCTCATTCGACATCGTCAGCAAGGTCGACCGCCAGGAAGCCGACAACGCCCTCAACCAGGCGGCGAAGGAGATCAACTCTCGCTATGACTTCCGCGGCACCGATGCGTCGATCGCCTGGAGCGGCGAAGCCGTGCAGATGAAAGCCAACAGCGAGGACCGCGTCAAGGCCATCCTCGACGTCTTCCAATCGAAGCTGGTCAAGCGCGGAATCTCGCTGAAGTCCCTCGAGGACGGCGACCCCTACCCCTCGGGCAAGGAATACCGCATTGATGCCTCGATCAAGGAGGGCATCGACAAGGACAACGCAAAGAAGATCTCAAAGATCATCCGTGACGAAGGCCCAAAGGGCGTCAAGGCGCAGATCCAGGGCGACGAGCTGCGCGTGAGCTCGAAGAAGCGCGACGACCTGCAGGAAGTCATCGCCTTGCTCAAAGGCCAGGACCTCGAGGTCGACCTGCAGTTCACGAACTACCGTTAAATCCCGCGAGTTTACAGGGCAGAACCCGCACCAGTCCGCACAGAGTCCGCAGAAGGAAAAACTGAGTCCATCAGGGCAGTGCCGGCGGTGCGGGTTTTGTCGTCCGCGTTCGGCCATAGGTGCGAATACGTGTTCAACGTGATCGACGGTGTGGAGTGCCCGAGAGCGTGCTGCACAGTTACCACGTCACAGCCGGAGGCAATGAGGCCCGAGGCGAAGAAGTGCCGAAGATCGTGCAGCGTGTACTCGTCCATGCCGACCTGTGATCGCGCTTCACGCCAGTAGTGGCCGGCACTCCCCCGCTGGAACAGGTTCCCGCCGTTGACGAGCAACCATTGACCGCGCTCGTCCTCCCAGATGCCAAACCGGGCAATGTGGGCAGAGATCCGCTCAATAAGCTTCTCTGACACATGGATTGTCCGCTGCGACCCGTACTTCGGAGCCTTCACCTGCACGTCACTGTTCGTCGCCCCCTGCACCTGCCGGTTCACGGTGATTGTGCGGCCCAGGAAGTCAATGTCGGGCACCTGCAGCCCTGCCGCTTCACCGAGGCGGAGACCGGCGAACGCGCAGAGCTCAATGAACGTGCTGAAGTACGGATCCGCGGCGCCGATCACCTTGCCCACCTGCTCAGGGGTCGGAATCAGCATTGATGACCCTGCACGGCCGAGCCTTGGCAGAGTCACATCGGCAGACGGTATGACACCGATCTTTCCCGCCTTCTTCGCTGCCATGAACGCCATGTGCACGTAGTTGTGTCGAGTTCGGATCGTCGACGGCTCCAACCCCTTCTTGCGACGATCGTTCGGTTTCGTCATCGACTTCACCCACGCCTGCACATCGTTCGCGCTGATCTTGTCGAGACGCTTCCGGTAGAACGGGGTCGACTTCACCGCCTGCTCAGCAGCCAGATAGGTGCCGCGCTCCCACACTTGGATTGACGACCATGCTGTGAACCATTCCTCGAACGTGATCCGACCGGCTCGAGGTTCCACCCATGTGCCGGTGCGGACTTTGACTGTCTCACCGTCGAGCCAATCCTGAGCGTCGATCTTGCGGTCGAAGTGTCGCGCGTGTTCTTTGCCGTCGTGGTCACGGTAGCGGGCTCGCCACTTCCCGTTGTCACGTTTCTTGATCGAACTCATCAGTCCACCTGGTAATCGCCTCAGCCAGCGATTTCCACTGTGTCCGCTCAAGTGTGCGGGTAGCTACGCGGAGTTCATCGGCAACATGGTCATTGACCGGCTTGTCGAGCTCCGAGGCCAGGTCGAACACCGGGTTCACCTTCTCGAGCTCAATTCGCAGCAGCTCCTCTGCGGCATGGATATCGGCAATCGCTTCGTGTGTTCGTTCGTAGTTTTCGACGACCGCTTCAACTCGCTTTCGCAGGGTGACGAGCCGGAAACCTTTGGTCATCTCCTCGAAGTCGACTTGCAGCGATTCTGCGAGGGCGTGCGCCTCAGCTACGCCGACCTGCCGGCTCCCCTTCTCAGTCCTCGAAACCGTCATCTGACTGTAGGACTTGAAGCCGAGGTCGTTCATTCGTCGCGCCAGGTCTCCCTGGGACAAGTTGTTTCGAAGGCGGTAGTGCTCGACGTTCTTTGCGAAAAGCGCGTCCAGGCCCACCCAATCATTTTCTTCTGCGGTCATAAAAGAATACTCCCACACAAATGTTGCGCACACAATCAATCGTGTGTATATTCATCAGTGTTGGACACTCCAACATACTTGTTTCAGGAGGAGTAATGACCACCACACCCGTCGATCGGCTGCTCTATATCGAGGAAGTCGCCGAGATGATCCGCAAGACTCCCGCGGCTTTCCGATACATGATCCAGCGCGGGGACGCGCCCAAGTCAGCCAAGATCGGCGGCCGGCGCATGTTCAAAGAGTCCGACGTCGAGGCGTGGATCCAGGAGCAGTTCGACAAGGCTGCATCGTGACCATCTACGACGTGCCCGTCGACGACACGGTGTTCTTCCCCGTGTCCGGCGACATGATGCGCAGAATGAAGTTCGAGGAAGAAAGCAAAAATGTGGCGGTCGCCACCCATGCCAATGAACGCTGCGACCGCCACAACCAATGCCAAAACACCCAGAAAGAGGATGAAATGTCTACCACCAATTCTAGCAAGACCGGCACCGTGAAGCACCCCTCATGGTCCGTCCCGAACCAAATGCGCGTCTTCGGAACCGACGTCATGCACCAGGGCACCACGTACAGCCTCGAACGCGCCAATGAGAACGGTGACGAGTACAGCCTCAAGGCGACAGTCACCCAGCTCGAGGAAATCGGCCACGGCCTCACCACCGACCCGTACGTCAATCTCGTCGTCGACAGTGCGCCCTTCGGGAACACCGTGCTCAATCTCGACATTGCCGAGCTCGAGACCCTGACCGATTGGCTGATGGGAATCGTCGAGAAGGTGCAGCACCTCAAGCCCAAGCACTGACTACCCGTTCGCACTTACCCATGCCAGGAAGTGCGCGGGGAGTACGTGGACATTTTTGGAAGCGTACTCCCCGCCGAGAACACGATGACCAAGTACCTCAGCAAAGACGAGGAAACCTTGAAGATCTACCACGGCGGCACACAAGTCGCCTACGACCGCGGACACAAAGAAGGCCACTTCGCCGGATGGAACCAAGGCGTGATCGTCGCCCACGTCAATGACAACGAGTTCCTGCGCGGCCTGCGCGACCATATCGCCACCTACCCACGAGAGGACGCCGACACCGTGACCGTGAGCCGAGCGTTCCTCGAGAACCTCGTCAGCACCATCGACGCGAAACGTGCCAACAACGCGGCCAACATCGAGCGCAGGAAGGCGGCGAGAGCATGAGTGAACAACCCGTGATCCGGTGGGGTGACGTTGCGAGTCTTCTCGATGGGACGCTGCCAGAGCCACCGGCCCCCGAGATTCTCGGCCGAGACGACGGGAACTCACTGTTCTACCGAGGGCAGGTCAATAGCCTGTTCGGTGAGCCCGAGTCGGGCAAGACGTGGATCGCGCTGGCCGCTGCTGCTGAAACCCTCAACGAAGGCGGATCGGCGGTCATCATTGACCTTGACCATAACGGGATGCTTTCGACGGTCTCTCGACTGGTATCCCTGGGCGCTAGTCAGGATGCCCTAGTCAACTTCGATCAGTTCCGATACGTCGAGCCTGAGGACCGAGACGAGATGTATGCGGTCGTGCATGAGCTCGTCGACATGCGTCCCGACGTTGTAGTCCTCGACTCCATCGGGGAACTACTGCCTGCCCTCGGCCTCAACAGCAACAGTCCCGACGACTTCACCGCAGCCCACAGCCTCGCTCTCAAGCCACTGGCTAGATTCGGTGCATGCGTGATCGCAATCGATCACGTTGCCAAGAATCCCGACAGCGCATCACGAGGACCAACGGGAACCGCGGCGAAGTCCAGGGCGATCGGCGGCGTGAGCCTGAGAGTCAAGGTCAAGGAGGCTTTCGCGCCAGGCCGAGGTGGATCTGCATACATCAGTATCCGCAAAGACCGGCACGGAGGACTCAGGGCCACTTCACCAGCAGGAGATAACGAACCACTGGCCGGCACGTTCGCCTTGCACCCAGACGGCTATCGGACGAAGTACAGCATCTATGCTCCTGACGACGGAGACTCGATGCCAGGCTCTGCACCAGGCGAAGATGTAGCAGCCCTGCAAGCCCTCGACCCCGCACCAAGTTCGGTGAGAGACGTGAAGGACCGGCTCGGCTGGGGAAGCAACAGAGCATCCATTGCCTACAAGGTCTTCCGCCAACAGGTCAGCCCTGAAGCCGAGAAACAGGAGCGTTCCCCGTTCCCCACACAGGGGGTTAGGAACGAGGAACACGACCCGAGTCCGGATGAACAGACTACGTTCCCCGTTCCCGAACCGTTCCCGAGGAACGAGGAACAGCCTGAATCTGACCCGTTCCCCGTTCCTACCCCTATGTGTGAGGAACAAGGAACAGACCCCGACGAGGACCAGGACCAATCCGAATCCCTTCCCCTGCAATGGGGAGTCAACCCGAACGCACAGGAGAGAGCATCATGACCATCCGAGACCGCTACCTCGATGCCCTCGCACTCATGCAGGCTCACGCCAGCGACGACCGGGAAGGGCTCGAGGCTATCCTGGCCAACACCGACAGCAGCACACTGCTCGCCAGCATCTCCGACCTGGCCCTGCTCACTGGCTCACGAGCTATGGGAACACCAGGAGATCCAAGCAGCTACCTCGCCCAGATGCGAGCAGAGATCATGGGACTTCGAGATGAGTAGGCTCAAGCCCTGCATCGTCTGCGGTGAACCATCAGCGACCACACGATGCGCCGAGCATCAACTGCCGACCCACTCAGGCACACCCAACGTCGAGCACCCTGCCTATGCCAATGGGACACGCTGGAAGAACCTGTCTCGACGGCTCAGGCGACAGCAGCGCTTCTGCGACCGCTGCGGATCGAAGGATCGACTCACCGTCGACCACATCGTGAGGTTCAAGGATCGCCCCGAGTGGGCATACGAGGAAGCGAACCTGAGGATCTTGTGCAAGCCGTGCAACTCCGAACTGGCAGGAGTGAAGGCGAGTCCCGAAGTTGAGCGGATGATCGCCGAGCAGATTGATAGGGGGAGTGGCCCCTCCCTAAGTTACTCCCCGACGCCGCCTGGTAGGCACAGAGACCGTTACACACCCCCCGGGGGTATGCTGAATGAGAGAGGTGAACGATATTGAAGGCTGGTCCCAAGAGTGCTGTCGATGACTCGCCGCTGCCGTTCAAGCCTCGGAGCAAGATTGAGTCAGAAAGATTCGTGAAGTTCGCTGATCGCTTTCTAAGGACTCCCAAAGGCACGGGCGCTAGGGGAAAACTACGCCTCAGAGACTGGCAGGTCTCGATCGCCGCCGATGTGCTCGATCATGGTGCTCGCACTGTCGGCCTCATGTTACCGAGAGGTAGCGGCAAGACAACGTTGAACGCCGCGATCGGCCTGTATGCGTTCTTCACTTGGGGTGACGGTGCCAACGTCGTCGTGTTCGCTGTCGATGAGCGCCAGGCGGGTCTCGCATTCTCCGCTGCTCGTCGCATGGTCGAGCTCTCCGAGGAACTGTCGAGCCGCTGTCAGGTGTTCAAGGACCGGCTCTACTTCCCGTCCACTGATTCGAGTTTCCAGGTCATGCCGGCCTCGGCTGCATCGGCTGAGGGGCTGGACTATGTGCTCGCGATCGTCGATGAGGCCGGCGTCGTGAACCGGGATCTATTCGAGGTCGTGCAGTTGGCTCAGGGCAAGCGTGAACGCTCAGTGCTCGTGGCGATCGGAACACCGGGACCGAACCTCGACGACCAGGTACTGCTCTCGCTGAGGGAGTACGCCGCCGATCATCCTGAGGATAAGTCGCTGCGGTTCCGAGAGTTCTCGGCTGCCGGGTTCGAGCATCATCCACCAGACTGCTCCCACTGCTGGGAGTTGGCGAATCCTGCTCTCGATGATTTCTTGCACAGGGACGCTTTGCAAGCCCTGCAGCCGCCGAAAACACGCGAGGCGACATTCCGCCGCGCTCGGCTCTGCCAACTGGCCTCTGAGACGGAGGGCGGGTTTCTGCCGCCTGGTGTGTGGGAGTCGCTGAACACTGGGGAGATCATCGAGGACGGTGCGGAGTGTGTGCTTTCGATGGATGGAAGTTTCAGCGACGATACGAGTGCTCTGCTGCTTGCCACGGTGTCTGCTGAGCCGCATTTTCACACGCTGGCCGTCTGGGAGAAGCCGAAGGGTGATGACAACTGGCGCGTGCCGGTCGAGGAAATCGAGGACACCATCCGGGCTGCGTGCAAGCAATTCAAAATTGTTGAAATCATAGCTGACCCTTTTAGGTTCACGAGAACTCTGCAAATCCTCGCCGCGGAGTCTCTGCCGGTCGTGGAGTTCCCACACTCCCCAACGAGGCTCACAGCGGCAACCGGCGACCTGTACAGCGCCGCGGTGAACGGGAAGCTGACTCACTCAGGTGAACCGAAGCTCGCCGCGCATGTGGCTGCAGCGGTTGTGACTGAGGGTGAACGGGGCGTCCGATTGAACAAGTCCTCTCGTTCTCGGCAGGCCCGAAAGATCGACTTGGCTGCGTGTCTGGTCATGGCTCACTCACGGGCGACGTGGAGAGCAACGAAGAAACCGAAGCGCCGTCGAGCGCGCTCATTTAGGAGATGAAGAAATGCCAACGAAGAATGAACTGACAGAGATCTTGCAGAAGATCGACGAGCCGGTCGCGGATCACTCCCGCCTGGTCAGATACTACGAGGGGAAGCAGCCGCTGACGTTCCTCTCACCTGAAGCAATCGAGAATCTGGGTAGCCGGCTCTCGACGGTCTCGGTCAATGTCCCTCGCCTGGTCGTGGAGACGATCGCGGAGCGGCTGCGCGTCACTGGCTTCACGAAACCCGAGATCTGGCCCTCATGGCTGGTCAATGACATGGATACGCTGTCCTCGGTCGTCCACCGGGAAGCTCTACTGCTCGGCGACGCCTATGTCATTGTGTGGGCTGATTCTCAAGGTCAACCCCTTGTGTCAGTGGAGTCTGCTACGCAAATGGCGGTCAACATCGACCCGGCGACTCGAGCGATCACATCGGCGGTGAAGCGGTGGGAGACGAAGGACGCCACTCACGCTGTTTGGTATGGACCCGATGAGATCATTCGGTACAAGGCTCGCAGTGTCGGGGCGACGACGACGGGATTCGAGCCGGTCGAGTCTCTGGACAACCCGCTGGGCCGAGTCCCCGTCGTTCAATTCCGCAACGGTGGCCGGCTCATGACCCGCGGTGTCTCCGAAATGCTCGACGTGCTGCCGCTGACTGACGCTCTCGTGAAGCTCACGACGGATCTGCTCACAGCCTCGGAGTCCTCGGCACGTCCTCGCCGCTGGGCAACCGGCATTGAGCTCACCGACCCCGACGATGAGACGGCAGAGGTCGTCAACCCATACGGCGAGGCCGACAAGATGATGATCTCCGAGGCTCCCGAATCGAAGTTCGGTCAGCTGCCGGCTGCGGACCTCATCGGCTATGAGAATGCCGTGTCCATCATCATGCGCGAGATCAGTGCAGTCTCCGGTCTGCCCGATCACATGCTCGGCCTGGCCGGGTCCAATCCGACGAGTGCGGACAGCATCCGGGCATCCGAGGCGACACTGACGGCGAAGGCCGAGGCACGACAGGGCATCTTCGGCAGGTCATGGCGGCAGGTGGCCCAGCTCATCGTCGCGATCCAGACCGGCGCGGACCCGGCATCAGTCGACGTGGGAGTGAAGTGGGCAGACCCGTCGACTCGCTCGACAGCTCAGGAAGCCGACGCCGTGACGAAGCTCGTGCAGGCCGGCATCCTCCCCGCCTCGATCGCCCTCGAGCGTCTGGGATACGACGCGGACGAGATCACCGCCATTGAGGCCGCGAAGGACCGTGAAGCGGCTCGAGCATCCATTGCCGATGTGCAGGCCCGTGCCGACCTCGCCCAGAACCTCGAGGGCCGAGGCATGAACCAACCCGCAAGCCTGGCCGCGGCAGGACTGTTCGCGGCCGCGAATGAAACCCGAGTAGGAGAATGAAATGACTGAACAGCAGATCACCGAGACCACCGAGGAAGTCGAGCCCGTCGTCGAGGAGCTTTCGGACGAAAATGTCCAGAAGTCCGACGGTGACCTCGATACTACCGAGGGCACCGACGAGGATTCGACGCCGTCCGATGAAGACCAGGTCGACGACGAGCCGGACACGTTTCCACGGGACTATGTCGAGAAGCTGCGGGACGAGAACGCACGGTATCGGCAGCGTGCCGGCCAAGCCGACGACCTCGCCGAGCGGCTGCATCATGCTCTCGTCGCGGCGACGGGGCGGCTCATGGATCCTTCGGACCTCGAGTTCGACGAATCCCACATCAAGGATCCGCAGGAGCTGAAAGCGTCCATCGATGACTTGCTGAAGGAGAAGCCCTACCTCGGCAAGCGCACCCCGAAAGGTGACATTGGGCAGGGCGCGTCAGGGGGCAGCGGTACTGTGAACCTCGTAGACATAATGCGCTCTCAAGCATAGGAGAGCATACCCCCAGGGGGTAACTGCTACAATGGTGGGGAGTCGTCCTGGTGGCGGCTCCCCATCGTCGGTCTGGCACCGCGGGAACTAAGTTCAACTTCTCGTGAAAGGTGCCATCATGGCCACTCAGACCACAGCTACACTGCCCACTCTCCAGCAGGCCGAGATTCAGTCGCTTCTCGTCCAGCCCCTCGAAGCCGAGTCCGTGTTTCTCGCCTCCGGACCGAAGATCATCGACACTAACGGTCCGATCCGCATTCCTCGCGTCGCCTCCGGCCTGGAGGTCGGGTTCGTCGCTGAGGGCGCACAGATTCCCGAGTCCTCGGTCGGTCTCGATGAGATCGACATGCTGCCCTCGACGCTCAAGAGCCTCAAGGTCATCTCGCGGGTGACCTCCGAAGTTCTCCGGTCCTCTGCCGTCGCTCTCGATGCTCTGCTCAAGCAGCGCCTGACGACCGACACCGCCGCGGCACTGGACGACGCACTGTTCACCGGCACCGGCACCTCCAACACCATCAAGGGTCTGCTCAATCAGCCGGGCGTGGCCACGGGCGTCCTCGATGCCAACGAGTCCGATTCGCTTCTCGAGGGCATCGGCATCGCCCGCGCCAATGAGGCGAAGCCCAGCAGGTGGTTCCTCTCGCCGGCCGACTACCTCGCGATCCGAAAGATAAAGGACGCAGACGGTCGCTACATTCTGCAGCCTGACATCACCGCCACCGGGCAGGAGTCCCTGTTCGGAGTCCCCGCGACGATCACTTCTCGCATCCCGACCGGCAAGGCCGTGCTCGCGGATATGAGTAAGGTCGTGGTCGCTCGAGACGAGTCCCCGACTGTCACGGTCGATTCGTCCCGCTACTTCGATACTGATGAAGTGGCTTTGCGAGTCACCGCACGGTTTGATCTGGCCCTGCTGCAGCCCAAGGCCGTCACCATCCTGACTGCCGCTGAGGCCTGACATGCAGCCCATGCAGTCCAAGCCGGAAGGCTCGGAGATCGCCAAGCTCATGAACCGCAGTGGAGACACTGAGGCCGTGAGCTTGGCGTCTGCCTACATCGACGTGGTGTGGAGCATGGCTCACGAGTACACGCGAGGCCGCGGCTTCAGCGCAGACGGAGAGCAGGCAGCACCGTCGATCTGCTCAGCGGTGAAGCTCGCAGCCATTCGGATCACCGTCAATCCGACTCAGACGAAACGCTTCCAGGTGGGCGAATACCAGGAGACGCCGAGCGTGTTCGACGGGTTCAACCTCGCCGAGCTCGCAGTCCTCAACACCTACCGGATCCGAGCCAAGTGATGATCGGGCTCACTCAGACGGTTCAGCTTGTGATCGCCGAGAAGGTCACCGTCCGCGGTGTCGTGACCGCCGATTGGAAGAATGCGACGCTCGTCGACGTCAAGGCTCACGTCTACTACGAATCGACCGGCGTGACTCAGGGGTCCGGGCCGGGACTGACGTTCACCAAGGAGCTGACAGCCCTCATGGAGGTCGTCGACTTCGAGATGGGGTTCACTCGCATCCGCTGGGAGGACCACGACTACACTCCCGGTCCGCCTGAGCTGCGTTACCGATACGATAAGCCGATTTTCCAGGCCGTGAAGCTCCAAGGACGTGCCTGAGAAGTGATCTCGAGAGGCGGGTCTGTCAATGCGCGGTTCAGGCCCGTCTCTCGTCATTTGAGGTAGAATGGGAGTGTCCTTCTGAAGAGGACTCTTCTGTTCGAGCCGAACCCCCGCCGCACCTATCCAGGTTGTCGCGGGGGTTTCGCTTTGCCCGATGTCCGCAAATTGTCCGCAAAAAGTCCACGAAACACCATATTCGGTCAATCATCCACAGCCATGCCGAACCTCACGATCCGCGAGTATTCAACGATCACAACAAGAATCAGCATCTGCCGTTCATGGATCCTCGGTTCACGAACTACCGCTGATTGCCAGCGCACCACACCGGCCCGATCCGCGCTGCTGAGTGCGGACCGGGCCGGTGTCGTATTCGCCCGTAACGCTGTGACCCGCAAGAGGCCGGTCAGTGTTCGGGGAGTTCGAGCGGGATGTAGTACAGACCCTTCGAGTCCTCTTCGACGCTGGCCCGGAGGCGATCGCCGAGGTGGATGAAATCATTGACCTTGATGGTGCCCTTCTGGCCGCTGAGGCGACGGATGGCGAAGGCGGGGATGAGGCCCTGGCGTCCCGAGCCGTCGACGGCGAGCGCGTATTTCGGGCCGGTCGCGCGGACCCGGACATCGATTCCCGTGTCCTGTTCCCGCAGTTCGTCGAGTTCGACGACGGGTTCCGGATTCGTCAGCGCGGTGAGCTCGACGGCGAGGGTATCGGCCATGTCATCGACGGTCGCGAGCATGTTCGCCATGGCACGGGCGAATTCGCCGTGGAGCTTGCTCGGCTTCATCGCAGCGCCGGGTTTGTACATGTCCTCATGGGTCAGTTCGCTCCAGGCGTCCTGGAGCCGGGTCTTGACCTGAATCTCGGCGAAGACGGGCGGCCCTTGGTCAGACGGGATGCGCAGGATGACGTGGCACGCACGGTAGCCGCTGGCCTTCGGCGGGTCCGTGTAGTCTTTCCACTCGATGAGTTCGAACGCGCCAAGCTGATCGGGATCGCGCAGCGCGGCGAACATCATCGACTGATCACGCGGTGATTTGCACAGCACCTTGACGCCGACGATGTCGCGGATCTGGTCTTCGACATCCTCGGCGGAGGTGATCGTCAGATCTGGATCGTCGTCGGTCTTCTCCGTCAGCTTCGCCAGGGTCCGTGCCGCGTCCTTGATCCGATGACCATCGACGTCGAGGCGGGAGATGTCCTTGTCCTTGAGCAGGCCCTTCTGCTGTTCGGTCAGCCAGTGTTTGATCCGCACCGCCGCCGTCTGCCAGGCGTTGAGCCGTTCGACATAGGCACGTTCGACGATCGTTTTGAGCTGCGATTCGTTTCTCACGCGGTCTCCCCTGCCGGCCTTCAGCGCAATGGTCCACGCTCGCTGGTGCGACTTGGTGTGCGCTGGCGTGGTCTGGACGTCTCCGACTCTACGCGGTGGAAGCATCAGGCACCGGCAGCGACTCGTCCACCCGTTGCAACGGGGAGAGAAGCCACTGACGGTGCCTGCTGGTGTCCGAAGTGGAGGAGATGACACTAACGAGAGGGCAACGCACTGACGGTGCGGGATGCCTCAGCTGCCGGCGGACGGTTGACCGACGGATTCGGCGGTGACGTGTCCGCGCGCCTCGGCGAGCATCGCCTCACGGGTGGCGAGCTTGATCCGCTCACGTCCCTCGACCTCGCCGGCAGCCTTCTCAGCGGACTCGACGCGGTGGTAGCCCTCCCAATCGGCGTAGTCGACGCCCTTGGATTCGAGGAGTTCGATGATGGCCGATTCGTCCGGGTACACCGGATCGGTGAGCGCACCGGCGGCACGGTCGTCGAGGATGTGGCCGATGGTCTCGAGCGCATCGCCCTTCGTGTGGCCGATGAGGCCGACGGGTCCGCGCTTGATCCACCCGGTGGTGTAGACGCCCTGAACGACGTCGGCGTCGGCGGCCGTGGTCTGATCGTCGGAGTCGACGACGCGACCCTCGTGGTTCGGGATCACACGCTTGCGATCGTCGAAAGGCAGCTGCGGCAGTCGCGTGCCCGCGTAACCGACGGCCCGGTAAACGGCGTCGAGCTCCCAATCATGGAAGCTTCCGGTGCCGTTGACTCCGCCGTTCCCGTCGAGTTCCATCCGCTCCGTGCGCAGCGCCGTCACCTGGTCCTCGCCGAGGATGGCGACCGGTGCGTGCAGGAAGTGCAGGTGGAGGCGGCGCTTGGCTCCGGTGGGTTCGCGCATGGTGAAGTCCGTGAGGGTCTTCGCGACCTGTTTGGTCTGGTTGCTCGACTCGATCGCCTGCATCGACCCTTCATCGAACTCGAAGTCCTCGGGGTAGACGATGAGGTCGACGTCCTTGACGGCGCCGAGCTCACGCAGCTCCAGCGGAGTGAACTTCGCCTGGGCGGGTCCGCGGCGGCCGAAGATGTGGACGTCGGTGACCTTCGAGGACTTCAGCCCCTCATACACGTGGTCGGGGATCTCCGTGGTGTGCATATCGTCGGCCTGCTTCGCCAGCACACGGGCGACGTCGAGGGCGACATTGCCGTTGCCGATGACGGCGACGCGCTCGGCATCCAGCGGCCAGGACTGCGAGACGTCGGGGTGCGAGTCGTACCAGTTGACGAAGTCCGCGGCGCCGTAGGATCCGGGCAGATCGATGCCGGGCAGATCAAGGGCGGCATCGACGAAGCAGCCGGTGGAGAAGATCACCGCATCATAGCGGTCGGTGAGCTCTTCGAGGTGGAGGTCGACTCCGTACTCGACGTTGGAGAACAGGCGGATGTCGCCTCGGTCGAGGACCTTGATCAGGGCGTTGATGATGCCCTTGATCCGCGGGTGGTCGGGGGCGACTCCGTAGCGGACGAGTCCGAAGGGAGTCGGCAGACGGTCGAAGAGATCGATGCTCAGATCGAAATCACGCTCCGCCTTCGTCATGAGATCGGCCGCGTAGATCCCAGCAGGACCGGCGCCGACGATGGCCACCCGGAAGGGACGAGTCATTCTCACACCTCTCTTTTCAGTCCCACCGAGTCTATCGTCAATGTAGGTCATCCTTACAATGACGTGACCAAACTCGCATCACCGCCGTTCGACCGGCCAGACGACAGCCCTCCACCTGGCCTCGTCTCACCGCGGCCCGGACGTCTCCCCCGGCAACCCGCCCTCATTAGACTGAAGCTTGTGAGCCAGAACCCTGCCCCCGATGAGAGCGCAATCCGCCGTGCCGGCCTGATCAACGGATTCTCCGCCTACCTGCTGTGGGGTGTGATGCCGCTGCTCTTCGCCGCCGCGGCCCCCACCGGCGCCCTCGAACTCGTCTCCCACCGAGTCATCTGGTCGCTGGGCTTCTGCGCCATCCTCCTCGTCTTCACCGGCGGATTCCTCCGCACCTGGCAGATTCTGCGCTCACCGCGGCTCTTCGGCCTCCTGCTTCTGGCATCCGTACTCATCGCCATCAACTGGACGACATTCATCTACGGGGTCGAAACCAACCAACTCGTCGAGATCTCCCTGGGCTACTACCTCAACCCGCTCATCTCCATCGGCCTCGGCGTCATCTTCCTCGGCGAGAAGCTGCGCCCCCTGCAGTGGACTGCCGTGGGCTTCGGCCTGCTCGCCGTCATCATCGTCGGCATCGGCCTCGGCCGCGTCCCCTATCTCGCATTCACCGTCGCCCTGTCGTTCGGACTCTACGGACTGGTGAAGAACAAGGTCGGCTCCCGTGTGGGCGCCGTCGAAGGCATGGCCGTCGAAAGCCTCGTCCTCGCCGTGCCTTCGGCGATCTACCTCATCGTCCTCGGCTCGCTGGGACTGCAGACGTTCACCGGTTTCGGCGGCTGGCACGTCTTCGTCATCATCATCACCGGCCCGGCCACCGCGATCCCGCTCATCCTCTTCAGCGCCGCCGCCCGCCGCATCCCCCTGTCCTGGGTGGGCATGCTCCAATACCTCACCCCGACCATCCAATTCACCCTCGGCGTCACGGTGCTCGGGGAGATGATGTCGACGACTCGTTGGATCGGCTTCTTCGTCATCTGGATCGCCGTGATCCTGCTGTGCACGGACATGATCCGCCACAGCCGACGCCGCTGACCGGGAACGAAACCCCCGGCACCTCCCTATTACTACCTGACGGCGGCTGAGCAACCTCGCGCGAGGTTGCTCAGCCGCCGTCAGGTAGTAGTTGGGGTAAGGGCCAGGATTGCCCGCTCGGATCGCCTTCGACCCTTGACACCACTCTCGGAACCATGGTTCATTAGTTAAGTAACTAACCAACTCACATGGAGCCGAATGTGATCGACGACGCCAAACCCCTGTTCACTCAGATCGCAGAGAAGGTCGAGGACTCGATCCTCAACGGCACCTTGCCCGAACTTTCCCGAGCACCATCGACGAACGCGCTCGCAAGCTTCTACTCCATCAATCCGGCCACCGCAGCCAAAGGCATCAACCGGCTCGTCGACAAGGGCGTGTTGGAGAAGCGGCGCGGCATCGGGATGTTCGTCACCGAGGGAGCCCGCGCTCTGCTCATCAACGAACACCGCACCGAATTCTCCGAGAACTTCATCAGCCCCCTGCTGAGCGAGGCCAACCGCCTCGGCCTCGGTGCGAAGGACGTGATCGCGCTCATCGAAGAGCGCTCCCACGAACTCCGCCTGACCACCGCACTTGACCCGACCGAAGCGAAGGGATGACTCATGAACTCCGTCATCGAGGTCCGCCACCTCACCAAGACGTTCAAACACACCACCGCACTCAACGACATCAGCCTCACCATCGACGAGGATTCGATCTACGGACTCCTCGGCCGCAACGGCGCGGGCAAGACGACACTGATGTCGATCCTCACCGCCCAGAACTTCCCCACCAGCGGGGAGGTCGAAGTCTTCGGTGAGAACCCGTACGAGAACGCCCGGGTGCTGGGCCGCATGTGCTTCGTCCGCGAAAGCCAGAAGTATCCGGACGACTCGAATGCCCGGCACGCCCTGAGCAACGCCCGACTGCTCTTCCCGCACTGGGACCACGACTTCGCCGAGGAGCTCATCGACGACTTCCAACTACCGCTGAAGACGCCGATCAAGAAGCTCTCCCGCGGCCAGCAGTCGGCCGTCGGCGTCATCATCGGCCTGGCCTCCCGCGCCGAGATCACCTTCTTCGACGAGCCCTACCTCGGCTTCGACGCCGTCGCCCGGCAGACCTTCTACGACCGGCTCATCGCCGACTACGCAGAGCATCCGCGCACCATCGTGCTCTCAAGCCACCTCATCGACGAAGTTGCCGACCTCATTGAGAACGTCATCGTCATCGACCGCGGCAGCATCATCATGGACGAGACCACCGAGGAGGTCCGCAACCGTGCGGTCAACATCGTCGGCGACGCCGATGCGATCAACCGCCTCGCTGCCGGCCGTGAGGTCATCCACCGCGAATTCCTCGGTCGAGTCGCCTCGGTGACGATGCTCGGCCACCTCAGCAATGCCGATCGCGAACTCATCGCCGAGGCCAACCTCGATCTCACTCCCGTCTCCCTCCAGCAGCTCATCGTCCGCAGCACACAGGCAGACGCCTCGGACCATCCGAGAGCCGAGAACGACATCAGGAGCCTCCAGTCATGACCGCCGCACTCGACCACCCGCCCCAGACACCAGCCGCCCGACCGAAGAACCGCACACTGGGAGTCGTCCGCCTCCAGTTCACGAATACGCAGACCTTCGTCTGGGTACCCGTCCTCGTCCTCGGCGGGGTGTGGCTGATCACTCTCGTCATCTACTGGATCATCTCCTCATCGGAAGCGGACGGCCCGATGTACAGCGGAGGGTCACAGGCACCGCTGTGGTACTTCGCCGTCGTCGGTGCCCAGGCGATGAATCTCACGTTCTACTTCTCACAGGCCATGAGCCTTACCCGCCGGGAGTTCTACCTCGGCTCCCTGATCGCGGCCGCATTCAGCGCCGTGGGGATCTCGGCCGTCTTCGTCGCGCTCGGAGTCATCGAACAGGCCACCGACGGCTACGGCATGGGCGGCTACTTCGCCTATCTGCCGTGGGTGTGGGAGCACGGCCCCTTCGCCGCCGGGCTCATCTACTTCGTACTCACGATGCTGTGGTTCGTCCTCGGCTTCTGGTTTGCGATCGTCAAGCAGCGCTTCGGCTCGCTCATTCTGACCGTCGCACTCATCGTCATCGGCATCGTGCTGCTCGCCGGAGCCGCATGGGTGAGCATCAGTCGGGGCTGGGGCGAGGTGTGGATGTGGCTGGCGCAGGCGGAGGCGCTCGGACTGGCACTGTGGGCGCTTGGGCTGACCGTGGTCTTCGGGGCCGGGTCCTATCTCACCCTCCGCCGTCTGACGACGTAGTCAGCTCGATCGGGGCCAAAAGTCACCGTCACCGAGGCGGTCCCACCGTGCCGTGGCTCAGCTGAGCAGGGCCAGCGCTCCCCCGGCCAGTACCGCGGCGACCGCGACGGTCGCACCCATTGCTGCCGCCGTCTTCCACCCCATCGCCTTGCCGACCATGACCATCGACGGAATGCTCAGCGCCGGCAGCGCGATGAGCAGGGCCTTCCACACGGCGGTGAAGTACACCAACGTGAACTCCCACGCACCGGACAGCCACACCGAATCCCCGGCGGCGTCGAAGAGCGGCGAGCCCTCCCACAGCGAGGTCTGGCTCAGGGCCAGAGTCTTGTCCCAGTACGGCAGCCATTTCGACCAGCTCAAGCCGACGACGAGCAGCAATGCGAGCACGCCGAGTCCGACCCAGTCGGCCGCGCTGAGTCTCTGCGGGGGCCGAACTGGTGCCGAAGCCGAGGTGTGCATCATCGCGGTATGCCCTTTGTGCCTGTGCCGTAACGGCCGAGAAACTGATCAGAAGCCGGTCGGAAGAAGGTTTCAGGAGGTGCGGGCGACGACGGAGTAGGCGAAGGCGAACAGCGAGTCCTTGACACGCCCCTCCGGCAACGGGACCAGAGCCGCCTTGGCCGCATCGGCCCAGCGCAATGCTTCTGCTCGGGCCTTCTCGGTCACAGGATGGGCCGCCAGCGCAGCACGAGCGGCTTCCAAAGCGTCATCGGAGGTCAGATCCGCGTCGAGGAGGTCGACCACCTCGGCGGCGGCGGCATCGCCCTCAGCGGCAGCGGCCCTCACGTAGAGCACGGGCAGGGTGGGCACGCGTTCACGCAGATCCGTGCCCGGGGTCTTGCCCGACTCGGAGGATGTCGTGGTCAGGTCGATGATGTCATCGGCGAGCTGGAAGGCCACACCGACGCGTTCGCCGAAGACCCGGACGGGTTCGGCCAGCGTCTCATCGGCTCCGGAGAACATGACGCCGAAGCGCGCCGAGGTCGCGATGAGCGATCCGGTCTTGTCGGCGAGCACCTGGATGTAGTGCTCGATCTCGTCGGCGTCCTCCGGCGGGCCGGCGAATTCGTTGAGCTGACCGAGAACGAGACGCTCGAATGTCTCCGCTTGGATGCGCACGGCTTCGGGGCCGAGGTTCGCGGTGACGCCGGAGGCCTTGGAGAAGAGCAGATCGCCGGTGAGGATCGCCACCGAATTGCCCCACACCTCGTGGGCGGCCGGTGCTCCGCGCCGCACGGGCGCGTCGTCCATGACGTCGTCATGGTACAGCGATGCGAGATGGATGAGTTCGACCGCGACGGCCGCGTCGATGATGTCGTCGTTGTTCGCATCGCCGAGGCGGGCGGTGAGCAGCACCAGGTTCGGACGGGCGCGTTTTCCGCCGGCGGCCAGCAGATGCTTCGATGTCTCATCGGGCAGTCTCCGTGTCTGTTCGGTGACCTCGTAGAGACGGGCCTCCACGGTTTCCAACTGGGTCGAGATCTCTGCCGCGAGCTGGGCGTCGTCACCGGTGAAGGTGGCCGGAGAGGCTAGGTGGCTCATGTCCTCGTCATTCGTCGTAGTCGTTCTCGGCATGCCGTTGTCACAGCCCTTGCGCTCAGAGTTCTTCACTGTGGTCTCACCGTGGTCCGTGCGCTCAGACATTGCTGGTGGCCGGGACGATTCGGGTCAGGGCGGAGATCACCCTGTCGATGAGATCGGCCTCGGAGACCTTCGGGTCGCGGTAGAGGTTCGCCAACAATTTGACGACGAACTCCATCACAACGTCAACACCCATACCGTACTTGATTCCGAACTGCATGAGCGCAGGATGGCCGATGATCGAGGCGAAAACCCGGCCCAGGGTGAAGTATCCGCCCAGGGAGTCCCCCAGCAGCGACGGGTACTCCTCGAGACGACGCCGCATCAGGGCCTGCGGGTAACGGGAGTAGGTGGAGATCACCTCGGCGGCGATGCGTGCTGATTCCAGGGCGTAATCGATGCCTTCACCATTGAACGGATTGACCATTCCGCCCGAGTCACCGACGAGCAGCAGACCGCGGTGGAAGTGCGGTGTGCGGTTGAAGGCCATCGGCAGGGCCGCGGACTTGATCGGCCCCAGGGACGTGGTTTCGTCGATGCCCCACTCGTGCCCCATGTCAGCGATCCACCGGTTCATCATTCCGCGCAGATCCACGGACTTGAACTGCGGTGAGGAGTCGAGCAGTCCGGCACCGATGTTCACGGTGCCGTCGCCGAGGGGGAAGATCCACCCGTATCCGGGCAGGGTCTCGGATTCCCCGGCCGCATTCGTCGACCGCATCTCCACCCAGGATTCGATGTAGTCATCGGCGTGCCGCGGCGTCGTGTGATAGGCGCGGGCGGCGATTCCCATCGGGCGATCGTCGCGCTTCTCCAGTCCCATCGAGACGGCCAGCCGGGAGGAGACTCCGTCTGCGGCTATGACGATCGGTGCCCGGAAGTGGGCTTCGGGCCCGACTCGGCGACCACGGTGATCGGTGCCGGAGGCGTGGATGCCGCGGATCCACCCGTCCTCGCCGACGTCCGGCGACATGGCGCGAACCTGTTCGAAGAGCCGTGCCCCGCTGCGCTGAGCGTGGCGGGCGAAGGCTTCGTCCATGCTCATGCGCGGGCGGGTCACCCCATAGTTCGGAGTGCCGTCGATATCGGGCCAGTCGAGTTCGAGACGGTGGCCGCCGCCGATGAGTCGCAGGCCCTTGTTCCTGTGCCACCCATCGGCTTCCGGCAGCTCCATTCCGAGGTAGCCGGCCTCTTTGACCGCACGCGGGGTCAGCGCGTCGCCGCAGATCTTGTCGCGCGGGAAACCGGACTTCTCCAGGATGATGACCTCGTGCCCGGCCTGGGCGAGGTAGGCGCCGATCGCAGAGCCGGCCGGGCCGGCACCGACGACGACGACTTCGGCATCGAACTCATTCATCGTCAAGGCTGGGCCGGCTCCGCGGTGTCGGCCGCCTCGGCGGGTTTGAGAGCGTGGTGGACGGCGACGATTCCGCCGGTGAGATTGCGGTACTTCACCTGGTCGAAGCCGGCGTCGAGGATCTGGTGGGCGAAGGCGTCCTGGTTCGGCCATTCACGGATCGACTCGGCGAGGTAGACATAGGCTTCCGGGTTCGAGGACACGGCACGGGCCAAGGGCGGCAGGGCTCTCATCAAGTACTCCTTGTACACGAGGCTGAAAGCGTCGAGTGTCGGAGTGGAGAATTCGCAGATGACGAGGCGTCCGCCGGGTTTGAGCACGCGCAGCATCTCGGTCAGAGCCTGATCGACGTCGTTGACGTTGCGGATGCCGAAGGAGATCGTGACGACGTCGAAGCTCGAATCGGCGAAGGGCAGGTCCATCGCATCGGCGTAGATGAAGTCGATCTGCGGGTGCCGGCGGCGGCCCTCGGCGAGCATACCGGTGGAGATGTCCCCGGCCACCACTTCGGCGCCGTGGTGGGTGAACGTCATCGAAGAGGTGCCGGTGCCGGCCGCCAGATCGAGCACGCGCTCACCGGGTCCGGCGGCCACGGAATGGGCGACGGTGCGCCTCCAGACGCGGGCGAGTCCGAAGGACAGGACGTCGTTCGTCAGGTCGTATCGGGAGGCGACATCATCGAACATCGACGCGACGTCGGCGGGCTGTTTGTCCAGCTTGGCACGGTTCATGAGCATATTCTCTCAACACCTCAACCGGGAGGGCGAATCCGGATGTCTGACAGGGTTGATACTGAACTAGACTCGAGGCGACATGACTTTGACTTTCGGCACTTCCGACATCCTCTCCGCTCCTCCGCGTCTGCGCGTGCGGTCCCGTTTCGTCGACGACGTCGATCCCGGGCCCGGCTTCCCCTTCGAGTCGGGTCTGCCCACGACCGTGGAGCAGACGCTCGAGCTGCTGCCGACCGACGGTTTCTCCTGTTGGGTCCGAGACACCTCCGGTCTCATCGGCTTCGGCCGCACCCTGCGCATCCGTGCTCGCGGCCCCAAGAGGTTCACCGAGCTCTCGGATGCGTGGAAGGCCATCGTCGAGGCGGCCCAGATCGAGGATGAGGTCGATCTGCTCGGATCCGGGCTCATGTGCTTTGCCACGGTCGCGTATTCGGGCGAATCTGAGGTCGATTCGATCATCCACGTCCCCGAGTTCGTTCTCGGCCGCCGCGGCGGTCGCGTGTGGCTGACCTCGATCTCGACGGCCGAGGTGGCGCCGCTGCCTCCGGTGCTGCAGGCCGAACCGCTGCAGCGGGTGCAGTCGGCCCGTGCCGAAGCCGGGCACCTCGGTCCCGAGAAGTGGGCTCGGCTCGTCGAGCAGGTCGCCGGCATGCTCACCCCGATCGACACCTCCGCAGAAGTGGATGCATTTGCGGAGGATCCGACTCTGCGTAAGATCGTCCTCGCCCGCGACGAGGTCGTCACCACCGATGAGGACATCGACGTGCGTGCGGTGCTCGGCGCACTCAACCGCAGCTACCCGAGCTGCTGGACCTTCGACATCGCCGGTCTCATCGGGTCGACCCCGGAACTGCTCATCGGGGTCGAGAACGGCAGAGTCACCTCACGTGTGCTCGCCGGGACCTACCGAGTGGAGAAAGACCCGATGGAGGAGATGCCTGCGGCCCGGAGGCTGCTGAGCGCGCACAAGGACAGCACCGAGCATGCCTTCGCCATCGCCTCGCTGCAGCGCAGCCTCGGTTCGGTCGCCGAGGATGTCACCGTCGATGAGCGCCCCCACCTGCTGCCCTTGGCCAATGTCATCCATTCGGCGTCGGACGCGCAGGCGAACCTGTCCCCCGAGTCCGGACTCACCGCCCTCGACGTCGCCGCAGCGGTCCACCCGACCGCGGCCGTCGGCGGGTACCCGCAGGCGAGCGCGGTGGCGCATGTCGATGAGCTCGAACCCCTCGACCGCGGCCGTTACTCCGGTCCCGTCGGGTGGATGGACGCGCGCGGCAACGGCCAGTTCGGCATCGCACTGCGCTGCGGTCAGCTCGAGGACCGCAATCGGATCCGGCTGTATGCCGGGGCCGGAATCATGCCGGATTCGGATCCCGCCACCGAGGTGGCCGAGACGGATGCGAAGCTCAAGCCGATGCGCCGTGCGCTCGGTTTGGATTGACGGTACCGATCGTCATCGGAACTCCCCGACGTTGTCCCGCGCCCACTCGGCGAAGGTGAGCGTCGGGCAGCCCACGAGGCGGGCCGTGTGCCCACACGGAAGGCCATTGACTCAGCAGTGGTAGCGGGCCTGAAGAATCACGAGGTCGTCGTCGACGACGAGATAGACCAGTCGGTGCTCATCGGTGATGCGCCGCGACCACGAGCCCTGGGCTCCGTACTTCAGCTGTTCGGGCTTGCCGATCCCCGAGAACGGTTCACGCAGGCAGGCGTCGATGAGCGTATTGATGCGCTTCAGTATCTTCCGATCGGCAGTCTGCCAGTGTTTGCAGTCCTCCCAGGCCGCCTCGTCCCAGACCAGACGCACTCAGGCTTCCTCATCCGCGCGATCAAGGTCGTGGAACTCGACCTTCCCGCCGCGGGCACGGTCATAGGCATCGAGCAGACGGCGCGCGTTGGCCGGCGACCGGAACAGGTAGGCAGTCTCCTGCCATGCAGCGTAATCGTCAGCCGACATCAGGACAGCATTGCCCCTGCGAGAGACGATCTCGACGGCATCACGGTCTTCATTCACTCGCTCAATGAGCGGGAACAAGGTCTTGCGAGCCTCGCTTGCGCTGATGGACATGATGACGACCTCCGCCTTCGAACGAGTGGTACATGTTTATGGTACCACCAACCGCAATGATCGGTCACAGGAACTACCCAGCGATAATCCCTCATAAAGCTGCGCGGGCTCAGTCGAGTCGGACTTCGATGATGCGACGAGCGCCGGCGGTGGTCGCGCTGCGATCGTCGGCGGCGCCGAGGCCCTCGTCCATGGCATGGTCGAAGCTCACCAGGTCGCTGACTCGCATGTACTCCCAGCCGTAGGCCGCGGCGAGCTCGGCGAATCCGCGACCGTGGGGAACCGTGAAATAGCGCTCCAGGAAACCGTCGAGGTGGGGCTGCGAGTGCTCGAGGCCTGCGAAGATCGCTCCCCCATCGTCGTTGAGCACGACGATCGTCACGTCACCGGCATCCTCGGCGCTCGGGCTGAGCAGGCCTCCGACATCGTGGAGCATGGCGATATCACCGATGAGGAGGACGACCGGTTCGCCCAACCCCAGCGACAGCCCCGTCGCCGTGGAGACGAGCCCGTCGATCCCGGCGAGTCCGCGTGAGGCGTGGATGCGGGCGCGGATGTCGGTGGCGTCGCTGAGGTAGCGCACCGAATTCGAGCTGGCCACGAAGAGCGTGAGGTCCTGCGCGGCCAGCCGCTCGGTGATCGTCCGTGCCGTGGCTTGGAATTCCTTCGCCGAGGCGGCGCCGGAGGTCTCGGCCGCGGTCGGTTCCACGCGGCATACCGCGGCCCGCTCTGCTCGTGCGGCTGCCAAGAGGGACGTCCCGGCATCGATCCAAGTGCGCACCCAGGTCGGCCCCGAGGCGGCGATCCCCTGCGCCTCTCCCGCGGCCGTCAGCACTTCGGCCCTCTCGTCGTGGACGGTCAGATCGAACGCATCGATGGCGTCGGGAACGCGCTGCACAGTCACGGATTCGTCGGCCAGCAGTGCCGCCACGGGCCTGGTCAGGGTCGGCTTTCCGTGGACGATGACGGTGCGGATACTCTCGCGCAGCTCGGGGTGATCGCTGAGCACGCGGGCATGGGCAGGCACGATGGTCGACGGTTCGGCCGCTCCGGCGGCCGACGGGTCAGCAGTGGTGCGAGCCAGCGGGCTCGATGGTTCGGCAAGCACCGGAAGATGCTGGTCGGCGGCGAGCGCATGCAGAGATTCGGCCGGATACCCGCCGGCGTCCCCGGCGACGAGGACGGTCCCGTCGGTGATGGTGACTCCGAGGTGCGCACGGGACTCAGACACGGTCGCCCTCGCACGTCGCCCTGCGTCGTTCGCAGCCAGCGCGCCGATCTCGTCCGTCCACGCGTTCAGCTCCCCCGGGGTGGGAACCACGGGGGTGTCGAACTGCACATTGAACTGGACGGGGCCGGCCGCCTCGGTGACGGTGTCCTTGTGAGATCCCAGTGCCGCAGCCACGGCCTCCGACACGGATCGGGCGACCGCCTCGGCGCTGTCCCCGGCCGGGATATCGAAACGGGCACGGACGTCGCTGAGCACCTGTGACTGGTCGTCGATGGTCTGGTTGGCTCCGGTACGGCGCAGCCGCGCGGGGCGATCCGCGGTGAGCGCGAGCAGCGGCAGATGCCCGTACGAGGCTTCGAGGACGGCAGGGTGGAGGTTGGCCACGGCCGATCCGGACGTCGTCACGACCGCCACGGCGGACTCGCTGCCGCGCGCACGCAGACCCCGGGCCAGACCGAGGACGAGGAAGGCGGCATCGCGCTCATCGACGCGCACATGAGTCCGGATGAGCCCCGCCTCGTTCAGCGGCGCCAGGGCATAGACCAAGGGCGCGGACCGTGAACCGGGGGCGAGGACGACATCACTGACACCGGCGTGGACCAGGCTTCGGGCAATCTGCTGCGCCACCGCGCTCGAATTCGACATCACCTGATATTCAACCACCTGACCCCCTGTGGTTCACCTCTGCCCTCTAACCTCGAGAAATGCGCCGCTCGTTGATCATCGCGATGGGAGCACGTGCCATCCGCACGCTGACCGCGGCTCGCGCACAGCGCGGACGGTATCCCGCCCTCGACCAGAACAGTGCCTTCCTCGGCCCGGAACCCCGCGGCAAAGACGCCCGGAAATGGCACATCCGCGACAAACGCAAACTCTCGCCGAGGCTGCGCGAATTCTTCATCTACTCCCCCGCTCTCGGCCGCACTGTCGGAGTCCGTGTGCTGCTGCCGGGCATCCCCGCCGAGGTCAGCCCTGTCATCCACCTGTTCCACGGCGGCGGAGACGACTTCCGGTCATGGACGGACTTCGGGTCCGCCGAGGAGCTCACACTCGATTCCCCCTACCTCGTCGTCATGCCCGACGGCGGGGCCGGAACGTATTCTCGGCTGGCCGTGGGCAGCGAGGTCCACGATTGGCCGCGCTTCCACACCGAGGAGATCCCCGAGTTCCTCGACGCCACCTATTCCGTGGACTTCACCCCGGAGAACCAGCTGCTCGCCGGACTGTCGATGGGCGGGTACGGCGCAATGAAGTACGCCGCCTGGCATCCCGACCGCTACGGTGCCGCGGCCGCCTTCTCCTCACCCCTGGACCCGCTGTCAACGGTGCCGGCCTTCGACATCATCGCCATGCGCGAGGGTGCGCGGTCGATGACGCTCTTCGGCGACCCCGTGGCCGATCGCAGCGAATGGCTGGCGAACTCCCCGTACGCTGTGGCCGAGAACCTCCGCGGCCTCGACCTGTGGTTCAGCGCCGGCTCCGGCAGCCTCGAAGGGGCGAAGGATCGCGACCTGTTGGAGTCGATGATCAGCTCGCAGGGCGAGCGCTTCTCTGCCCGTCTCAACTCCCTCGGCATCCGCCATTCCTGGTTTCCGCGCACCAGCGGCCTGCACAACTGGACCAGCTGGGAACGGGAACTCGGGGCGTGGCTGAAGACCCTCGCCAAGCGGCGCAACTATGCGAGTTCGGATCGCCGTCGGACAGATCGCGTGGCCGATGGCGGACAGTTCACCTTCCTCACCGGTCATGCCCTCTTCGACATCCACGGGTGGCGGGTGGAGATCTCCCGTCGTCGCGCGCAAGTGGTGCGCTTCGATGCCGTCAGCGCCGCCGGCTTCTCTCTGACCGGGACCGGCAGCTTCCGTGTGCGCACTCCCGGTCTCTTCGATCCCGGCCGCCGCTACGACATCAGCGTGTCCGGTCCCAGCGGGGACAATGCCTATCAGCAGAAGGCCGACAAGAAAGGGCGGCTGACATTCACCGGTCGCCTGGCCGCGGCCATGCACGATCCGATCATCCCCGGAAAGCGCACCGCTCACTTCGCCACGCTGGGACAGGACGAGGTGACCACGGTGAGGATCGCCTCGGCGCCGGTCGACGCGGCAGCCGACTGCAGGCACAGCTCGGCTGAGGTCGACAGGGCGACGGCCGATGACCGACACGCAGCTGCGTCCGGGGTCGACAGCGCGGCGGCCGTCGATGGCGAACGATCCACAGCCGATGTTCCAGATCCGTCACAGACTGAAACCGCGGACGATCCCACTGGCGTTTATATTGAGAGCGGTCGCGAATCGACGGCCGCTGGTTCTTCAGAACGCTGACTCGAGAGGTCAACCATGAAACGCATACTCCCAGCCATCGCTCTTTTCGCCGGACTTTCCCTCGTCGGGTGCACGGGTGGAGGAGACAAGCCGGACCAGGCTGACGGCGGCGGTGACTCCTCGCAGGCGGCAGCCGAAGAGACCCCGCAGGCAAGCAAACTCGATGAGGCGAAGCTCAAGGAGATCCTTGAGTCGACCAAGGCCGAGGGTCAGTCGTTCAAGGCCGTCGACGGTGCCGGCGATTCCTCCAGCGAGGCAGTCAAGGCCCTGGAGAGTTCTGAGTTCGAACCGGCCAAGTGCAAAGACATCACCATGAACCTCCTCAACGCCAACCTCGCTTCCAAAGGCACCACGGTCGCTGGAACCTCCACCGACAACATCCTCTCCGCGGCACTGTCGAGCTATGACGATCTGGACGGCGCACAGACCCAGATCGAGGGCGCCTCGAAGATCGCAGAAGAATGCAGCGATGTGAAGATCAAGACCGCCGGCGTCGAGATGTCGATGAAGTACAAGACCTTCGACGCCAAGGTCGACGGGGCAGACGAGACCAATGGAATCGTCGCCTCCGTCGAGGCCGGCGGACAGACAGCCATGAACCTGCGCATGGTCTACGCCCTCGTTGGCAACAACGTCGTGGCCGTTTCCAATATCGCCGATGTCGAAGAGGCCACCGTGACGAAGGCCGCGGACACGTTCGTCAAGGCGGTGAAGAAAGCCGGCTGACCCGGTTCACCCGCGAGCCGATTCAGGCGGAATCAGTTCAATCAGAATCGACTCAACCGCGCAGAGCGCTCCAGCAGCTCTGGAGCCGGTCGGCCCACCATGCGAATCGTCCCGGATCCACCGCCAGCTGCTGCAGGCGGTGAAGGTCCGGGACGATTCGCGTGACCGGGATGGCGCCGTCGACCGGAGTCAGGGCCTCGTCCTCGGCGACGACGTCGGCGGTGAAGAGGCGCCCGGTGCCCAGACCGCAGGCCACCCGATCACCGAGGATGTCCAGGCTGCGGTCGGTGCGAGGCAGTCTGGCGGCGAGTTCGGCTCCGGCGGCCAGGCCGACGGATGACTCGAGAGCCGAGGACACGACGGCGGGCAGGCCCGAGGCGCCGATGACGTCGAGGGCGGCGCCGATCCCGCCCAGCGGTTGGACCTTGACGATGATGACTTCGGCGGCTCCGAGTTCGGCCACGCGCAGCGGGTCCTCGGCTTTGCGGATGGATTCGTCGGCGGCGATGACGATCGGCTGTCCTCTTCGGGCGAGCTCATCGCGCAGTTCGGCCAGCTGCTCGACCTCGGGCACCGGCTGTTCGAAGTATTGGAGGTCGAACTCGGCAAATGCCTCACAAGCTTGAAGGGCCTCGCTGAGCGTGTATCCGGCATTCGCGTCCAGGCGCAGCGTCGTCTCGGGGCAGAGCCTGCGGAATTCCCGCAGGCGTGTCAGATCCTCGTCGAGGGAGGCGAATCCGTGCTCGGCGACCTTCGCCTTGACGGTGCCGACCCGGTCATAGCGCGACAGGATCGGTGCGACCTGATCGGGTGGACAGGCGGGCAGGGTGCCGTTGACGTCGACGGTCTCACCGCTCGTCCCCGCCTCCGCCACGGCCGGACTGGAACCGCGCACGGGAACGGTGGAGGGGGCCGCCTCGGCGAGGGCGGTTGTCTGCGGGATCAGCCCGGAGAATTCGAGGGAGGCGCGCAGCCACCGGCTGGCCTCCTCGGTGCCGTATTCGACGAAAGGGGAGAACTCCGCCCACCCGGTAGGGCCGGTGAACAGCGCCACTTCCCGCTCCGTGATCCCCCGGAACCGGGTGACCATCGGCAACCGCACCACATGCAGGTCCTCGATGACCTCATCGAAGCGTTGCGGCAGATCAAGAGGTGCGGCAGCCGGAGCCTCTGAGTCCAGTGCGCCAGTGTGCGAACGTGCGAAATCGGCCATGAGCCCAGACTAACCCCGCCGCCCCGGCCAACGCTGCCTGCCGTTCGGAACCTCACCGTCCGCCGCCCGGCCCCGGACCGCACCACAACGACCAAGCGCTAGGCTGGGGCCATGACGGTTTCTGAAATCTTCGACCCTTCTGCCTGGCGCGAAGTCTCCGGGTTCGACTTCACCGATATCACCTACCACCGGGCCATCGACCCTGCCACCGGCAACGACATCGGCTGCGTGCGCATCGCCTTCGACCGTCCAGAGGTCCGCAATGCCTTCCGCCCGCACACCGTCGACGAGCTCTACCGCGCTCTCGACCATGCCCGCCAGACCTCCGACGTCGGCGCCGTGCTGCTCACCGGCGACGGCCCGAGCGAGAAGGACGGCGGTTGGGCCTTCTGCTCCGGCGGCGATCAGCGCATCCGCGGCCGCTCCGGCTACCAGTACGCCTCCGGTGAGACCCGTGAGAGCGTCGATCCGGCTCGTGCCGGCCGCCTGCACATCCTCGAGGTCCAGCGCCTCATCCGCACCATGCCCAAGGTCGTCATCGCCGTCGTCCCCGGCTGGGCAGCCGGCGGAGGCCACAGCCTCCACGTCGTCTGCGATATGACGATCGCCTCACGCGAACACGCGAAGTTCAAGCAGACCGATGCCGATGTCGGCTCCTACGACGCCGGCTACGGTTCCGCCTACCTGGCGAAGATGGTCGGGCAGAAGAAGGCCCGTGAGATCTTCTTTTTGGGCCGCACCTACTCCGCGCAGGAGATGGCCGATATGGGAGCCGTCAATGAAGTCGTCGACCATGGCGATCTCGAGACCGCGGCCCTCCAGATGGCGCGGGAGATCCTGGGCAAGTCACCGAACGCGCAGCGCATGCTCAAGTTCGCCTTCAATCTCGTCGACGACGGGCTCGTCGGCCAGCAGGTCTTCGCCGGAGAAGCCACCCGACTAGGCTATTTGACCGACGAGGCGGTCGAAGGCCGCGACGCGTTCCTCGAAAAGCGCGATCCCGACTGGTCGCCTTTCCCCTGGTACTACTAAGAACAGGTCAAAGCCACTGGTCAGAGCCGAATTTTCAAGGTCGAGTCCGCCGAGAGTCCGCAATATCGGCCGAAGTGGACTCCATGAGGTTAGCCGCGGCGCTCCGTGTTCGATCCTCGGCCTTCGGCCACAGGTGAGCGTAGGTATTGAGCGTCGTGCTGGCCGACTCGTGGCCGAGTGCACGCTGGACCGTCACCACGTCGCACCCCGCGGCAATCAGCCCCGAGGCATAGAAATGTCGCAGGTCGTGTAGACGGACTTCGGTGAGTCCAGCTGACTTCCTAGTAGCCCGCCACCGCCAGATCACAGCATTGTCGTAGAGAGGACCTTCACGATATGGAAAGAGCCACCTCGTAGGATCGTCGCCTGGTGCATGCTTGGCCACATGTTGGGCTAGGGCATGCACTAGGGCGTGTCTCCTTTATTGACCATTCCAGGACTGGCACGGTGGAGACGTGACTACACAGCAACGACACCGAGTCTTCACTGATGAGCAGTGGGAGAAGATCGAACCACTTCTGCCCTCAAACGTCGGCAAAAGAGCCCGACCGTTTGAGAACAACCGGCGAATCGTCGAAGGAATCGTCTACCGCTACCGCGCTGGCATCGCCTGGCGTGACCTGCCGCGCGAGCATTTCGGGCCGTGGCAGACAGTATGGAAACGTCACCGCCGCTACGCCGCCGACGGCACCTGGGACCGAGTCTTAGCCTTGATCCACCGATTCGCTTGATGGCAAGGGGCTCACTCGGATTCGAGTGCGAACGCGGTGCGAGGGCAGGAAGTAGTGTCCCGGTCTCTCACCGGTCTCTTCCACATAGATGATTCCCCGGGG
>NZ_FXYY01000028.1 GCF_900169165.1 Brevibacterium linens ATCC 9172 | reverse complement strand
GCGGAGTACCAGATCAGTCCGGGAGCTGGTTCCCAGACCGATCATCCCTGCCTTTCGACTCCTACCGAATATTCTTGAAGAAACTAGTCGTTGCCCCTTGACTTAAAACATAGGGGCACCCCCCCCCGCAGCGGTCTGCAATGCGTACGGCCCCAGTTCGACGGTGGCGAAGCCTCGGCGACCATGGAATTTCGCCGACAGCCAAACCCATTCGGCTCATGGCGAAACCTGCAATAGATCCGCGGTCGTGGTGGTTAGGCTCAGAAGAATCAGAAGACCGAGGAGGATGAATATGTTCGAGCGGTTCACCGACCGAGCACGACGCGTCGTGGTGCTCGCGCAGGAAGAAGCAAAACTTCTCAAACACAACTACATCGGCACCGAGCACATTCTGCTCGGCCTCATCCACGAGGGTGAAGGTCTGGCAGCGAAGGCTCTCGAGGGCATGGACATCTCCCTCGAACAGGTGCGTGACCAGGTCCAGGAGATCATCGGTCAGGGTCAGCAGGCGCCCAGCGGCCACATTCCCTTCACCCCGCGGGCGAAGAAGGTCCTCGAGCTCAGCCTCCGTGAAGCCCTGCAGCTCGGTCACAGCTACATCGGCACCGAGCACATTCTGCTCGGCCTCATCCGTGAGGGCGAAGGCGTTGCCGCGCAGGTGCTCGTCAAGCTCGGCGCGGATCTGGGACGCGTCCGTCAGGAAGTCATCAAGCTGCTGTCGGGCTACCAGGGCAAGGAACCCGTGTCCGCCGGCGGTCGCGAAGAGGGAACCCCCTCGGGGTCGCTCGTGCTCGACCAGTTCGGCACCAACCTCACCGCCGCGGCCCGCGAAGCCAAGCTCGACCCGGTCATCGGCCGGCACGAGCAGATGCAACGCGTGATGCAGATCCTCTCGCGCCGCACGAAGAACAACCCCGTCCTCATCGGCGAACCCGGTGTCGGCAAGACTGCTGTCGTCGAAGGACTCGCACAGGCCATCGTCAACGGCGATGTTCCCGAGATCCTCGCCGACAAGCAGCTCTACACCCTCGACCTCGGTTCGCTGGTCGCAGGTTCCCGCTACCGCGGTGACTTCGAAGAGCGCCTGAAGAAGGTGCTCAAGGAGATCCGCACCCGCGGCGACATCATCCTCTTCATCGACGAGATCCACACCCTCGTCGGTGCCGGAGCCGCCGAAGGTGCCATCGACGCCGCGTCGATCCTCAAGCCCATGCTGGCTCGGGGTGAGCTGCAGACCATCGGTGCGACCACTCTGGACGAGTACCGCAAGCACATCGAGAAGGATGCCGCGCTCGAGCGTCGGTTCCAGCCGATCCAGGTGCCCGAACCGTCGCTGGCGCATTCGATCGAGATCCTCAAGGGGCTGCGGGACAAGTACGAAGCGCACCACAAGGTCACCGTCACCGACGGGGCCCTGGCAGCCGCGGTGAACATGTCCGATCGCTACATCAACGACCGGTACCTGCCGGACAAGGCGATCGACCTCATCGACGAAGCCGGTGCCAAGCTGCGCATCTCGCGTCTGTCGGTTCCCCAGGAGATCCGTGACCTGGAGGAGAAGATCCTCGAGGTCCGCCACCGCAAGGAAGCCGCCATCGATGCTCAGGACTTCGAACTGGCAGCCTCGGAGCGTGACTCCGAGATGAAGCTGCAGAAGGAGAAGGAAGAGGAGACCGAGGCATGGCGCAAGTCCGGCACCGACACCTCGAAGGTCGTCGATGCCGATCTCATCGCCGAAGTGCTCGCCTCTGCCACGGGCATCCCGATCTTCAAGCTCACCGAGGAGGAATCCTCGCGTCTGCTCCGGATGGAAGACGAACTGCACAAGCGCGTCATCGGTCAGGACGACGCGGTCAAGGCGATCTCGCGGGCGATCCGGCGTACCCGTGCCGGACTGAAGGATCCGAAGCGTCCCTCCGGTTCGTTCATCTTCGCCGGACCCACCGGCGTCGGCAAGACCGAGCTGGCCAAGGCGCTGTCCGAGTTCCTCTTCGGCGATGAGGACTCGCTCATCAGCCTCGACATGTCCGAGTACTCCGAGAAGCACACGGTCTCGCGACTGTTCGGTTCGCCTCCGGGATACGTCGGCTACGAAGAGGGCGGTCAGCTCACGGAGAAGGTTCGCCGCAAGCCGTTCTCGGTCGTCCTCTTCGATGAGGTGGAGAAGGCCCACTCGGACATCTTCAACTCGCTGCTGCAGATCCTCGAGGACGGTCGCCTGACCGACTCGCAGGGCCGTGAGGTGGACTTCAAGAACACCATCATCATCATGACGACCAACCTCGGTACGCGTGATATCTCGAGCGGACTCCAGCTCGGATTCCAGGTCGAGGGTGACACGAAGACCAACTACGATCGGATGAAGCAGCGGGTCAACGAAGAGCTCAAGCAGCACTTCCGCCCCGAGTTCCTCAACCGTGTCGATGACACGATCGTGTTCCCGCAGCTGAGCATGGTCGAGATCATCAAGATCGTCGATCTCTTCCTCGAGCGTCTCGACGTCCGCCTGGCCGATCAGGGCATGAAGATCGAAGTCACCGCCAAGGCGAAGGATCTGCTCGCCGAACGCGGGTACGATCCCGTCCTGGGTGCCCGACCGCTGCGTCGGACCATCCAGCTCGAGATCGAGGACACCCTGTCGGAGAAGATCCTGTTCAAGGAGCTCGGACGCGGTCAGACCGTGAAGGTCGACGTCAAGGGTGAAGGAAAGGACGCTGAGTTCACCTTCGAAGGCATCGAGACCGAGAGCCTGAAGCCCGCTGAGGATGTCGACAGCGAACTCGCAGGTTTGAGTTCGTCCGGTTCGAGCGGATCCTCGGAGACCTCGGCCTGATCGTTCATCACCTTCTCGGATAACGCGTAAGAGTCCGGGGAGTCGGCAGCAAGTCGGCTCCCCGGACTCTTTCGTATCCGCAGCCGGAGATGGTGTTGAATGTGGGTATGAGCTCACATGCAGGCGACTTCGACCACGAGCGGATCTCCGAGGACCACCATTCCAAGCACGAACTGCCCGGAGGCCTGTACCTGCGACGGGCGAGGACCGGCGACGTCAAAGGCATCGAGGCACTGGTTGCTCCGCTGGCCGGGGAGCGAATTCTGCTCGCCAAGGACACGGTGACGTACTTCGAGTCGCTGCAGGAGTTCTGGTTGGTCGTCGACCCGCAGCCCGACGGTTCGGAGATCCTCGCCGGTTGCGGTGCCCTGCACATCATCTGGGCTGACCTCGCCGAGGCCCGCACAGTCGCCACGTCCCCGGACTATCGGGGCAGGGGGGTGGGCAAGGCGATCATCAGACAGCTCCTCACCGATGCCCGTGAGATCGGTGTCGACCGAGTGTTCTGCCTGACCTTCGAGACCGGATTCTTCGGATCGCTCGGCTTCGAGCCGATCAAAGGCATCCCCGTCTCACCCGAGGTCTACGTCGAACTGCTTCACTCCACCGATGAGGGTGTGGCAGAGTTCCTCGATCTGGCACGGGTGAAACCGAACACCCTGGGCAACTCACGGATGATCAAATACCTCTGAGACGGACGCGGTTCACACCTCTCACCGGCCGGTGGGGGCGATGGCGGCCGCACCACCTCTGCATTTCCAGTTGTCGCACCGCGGCCCGGTCGTCAGCGGTTCGGCAGTGCCAATCGCCCGTCGATCTGCTGTGCCAGTCCGTCGGTGACGAGATCAGAGATGAGTCGAGAGATCCTGTCCCGGTCGGCGCTGAGTTCGCGCACTCGCGCCACTGCTGCGGCCGTGGATTCGGCCAATGAGTCGAGAAGCGCCGGATCGAAGTCGGTCATCGCAGTGGTGAAGACGTCGAGGCTGACGCCGTGCCGGTCGTCCTCAGCAGCATGGGCGGCTTTGAGAACGTCCATGATCGCTCCGCGCAGCTGGCGATCCGTGCCCGCCCACTTCTGAGTCTTCGGTTTCGTCGCCGAGGCGGGTCGGCCCAACCGGTTCCATGTGCAGATGTCCTGAAGCGGGCAGGCGGGGCAATCGGGATTGCGAGCCGTGCAGACGAGGGCCCCGAACTCCATGACACCGGCGTTCCACTCAACATGTTCATCCTCGGGCACGAGGCCGGCCGCCCAGGCAGTCTCCTTCCGGCTGGGGGAGCTGGTGGGACGTTCTCTTCCTGCGAAGAGGCGGATGAGAACCCGACGGACATTCGTGTCGAGCACGGTCGTCTTTCGGCCGAAGGCGAAGGACGAGACCGCAGCGGCGGTATAGGACCCGATGCCCGGCAGGCGTTCGAGTTCTTCGGTCGTTTCGGGAACCCGGTTGTCCAGGTTCGCAGCGATGACTCCGGCGGCTTCCTGCAGCCGCAGGGCCCTGCGCGGGTAGCCCAAACGGTCCCAGGCGTGGAGGACCTCGGAGGTCGGCGCGGCAGCGAGATCGGCCGGGGTCGGCCACATCTGCATCCAGGCACGCCACCGTGGTTCCACCCGGGCGACAGGGGTCTGCTGAGACATGATCTCGCTGACGAGGATCGCCCAGGCGCTCGTGTTCGGAGCCCTCCACGGCAGGTCGCGGGCGGCTTCTTCGAACCAGGCGATGACCGTGTCCTGGACCCGTCTGAGCACGGGCTCCGTCACCTCGGGAAAGGCGGCAGAAGGCCCGGCGGAATCGGATTCGGAACCGGCTCGGTGTGTCATTTGGATGCTCATTCGCAATTGCCTAGGCTCAAAGCGATGACTCCTTCCAATCGTGGTTCGCAGCCGAGCAGAGCTGCCGGGCAGCCCCGCCAGTCTAGCGGGAAGCTGCCTGCTCACGTGTACCGCAGACGCCGGATCACGCTCGCTGTGGCCGGCCTCCTCGTCGTGGCACTCCTGGTGCTCGGAATCGTCGGCATCGTCACCGCCATCGGCGGCCGCAGTGATGGATCGGACGAGGTCGCTGCCGAGGAGACGACTCCGGCCGAATCGACGACGGCGGCCCCGGTGCCCGATAAGCAGGCGGCGAGCGGAAAATGCCCGGAGGACCAGGTCTCGCTGAAGGCGAAGGTCGATCCGAATTCCGTGAAGGACGGAAAAGAACCCGAATTCGGCATGGTCATCGAGAACGGACACTCGGCCACCTGCCTCATCGAGGTCGGCACCGACAAGCAGGAGTTCATCGTCGAAAAAGACGGTGACGTCGTGTGGTCGTCGACGTACTGTGCGGCCGCGAAAGACGAGAATGCAGAGGCGTCCACTGAGTTCGCACCGCAGTCGGAGAAGACCGCGAAGCTCAAGTGGAACCGGATCAAGGTCGACAAGAACTGCAACCGCGAAGACGATGACTTCGCTCCCGGTGACTATGAGCTCATCGTGAAACTCGACGACAAGAAGAGCGAACCGACTGAGTTCACGCTCGAGAAGAGCGCCGCCGAAAAGGCCAAGGAGAAGAAGGCCGCGGAGAAGAAGAGGGCCGCGGAGGAGAAGAAGAAAGCCGACGAAGAGAAGAAGTCGGAGCAGGACTCCGGCGAGAAGGACTCCGGCGAGACGCAGTCAGAGGAACCGCAGGACTGAGCAATCAGGCCCCGCGGTAGGAGCCGACTCCCCACGAGTTGCCATCGTGGTCGCGGAAGTCGAACTCGCTGCCGCCATGGTCTTGAGTCGCCACCGGTCGCACGATCGCATGCCCCAGGTCGACGATCTCCTGGTAGAGCCGGTCGACTTCGCGTTCGGTGTCGACGACGACGTAGATCGAGCCGCCGCCCACCGCGTCGAGTGCCGATCCGTCGTGGCGGACCGAACCGAACATGATCCCGCCGTTGTTGCCGAGCGCGAATTCGGCATGCTCGACGAGCGCCGGGTCCTGCTCGTTGCGTACGAGCAGTCTTTCGGTGAATCCGAGCGTGACCAGCAGCTCGATCGTCGCTGCCGCATCGGTGGTCCGGAACGCTGGAAAAACTGTCGTGGTCATGACACCAGGATGCGCCAAAACCGTGCGAAAGTCCCGAACTTTCTCACTTCTGTTCCCGCAGGGCGCCATTCGTCAGCATGAGTTCGACGGCCCCGGCGATGTGTTCGCACTCCTCGACTTTCATCTTCTCCGGCGTCGCCACATTGGTCATCGCGCCCTTGGCCACGACGGCATGGGTGATGCCCAGACGTTTGGCTTCGTTGAGGCGTTGGCCGAGATTGGGGACGTTGCGGATCTCGCCGGACAGGCTGACCTCGCCGATCGCGACGAGGTGGCGAGCCAGCGGCTTGCCGAGCAGCGCCGAAGCCAGGGACATGCAGATCGCCAGATCGCTGGCCGGTTCCGACAGCTTCGCTCCGCCGACCGTGGCGGTGAAGACATCGCTCTTGGCGAGGTTCGCCTGTGAGACGTTCTGGCTGAGCACGGCCAGCATCATCGCCACACGTGAGGAGTCGACTCCGGAGACGGACCGGCGGGACTGACCGCCGGCGGATTCGGTGATGAGCGATTGGACTTCGACGAGCAGCGGACGCTTGCCCTCCTGCGTCACGGTCAGGCAGGTACCGGGCGGGTTCGCCCCGCTGCGCGAGAGGAACAGACCCGAGGGGTCCTCGAGACTCTTGATCCCGTTCTCCTCCATATCGAAGCAGCCCACATCGTCGGTGGGGCCGAAGCGATTCTTCACCGCTCGCAGCATGCGCAGCCGCGAATGCCTCTCACCTTCGAAGGTGCACACGACATCGACGAGGTGCTCGAGGAGGCGGGGACCGGCGATCGTGCCGTCCTTCGTGATGTGGCCGACGAGCACAGTCGGCAGAGACCGGGCCTTGGCTTCTCGGATGAGGGCGGAGGCGACTTCGCGGACCTGGGTGACGCCGCCGGGGATGCCTTCGACCTCGGAAGAGGCCAGCGTCTGAATCGAGTCGACGACGAGCAGCTCAGGCTGTTCGGCCTCGATCATTCCCAGCACCGAACCCAGATCGGTCTCGGCGGCGAGGAGAAGTGAGTCGGCCAGGGCGTTGATCCGTTCGGCGCGCAGCCGCACCTGACCGGCGGATTCCTCACCGGTGACATAGAGGACCTTGACCCCGAACATCGCGATCTTCGCGGCGACGTCGAGCAGCAGCGTCGACTTGCCGACACCGGGTTCTCCGGAGAGCAGGACGACCGCGCCGGGCACGATGCCCCCGCCGAGCACCCGATCGAACTCCGGGACGAATGTCGACCGTGCCTGCGCGAGCGTCGAGTCGATCTCGCTGATCGGCTTTGCCGCGCTGGATTTCTTGACCTTCGTCTTCACCTTCGACGAGTTGGCACCCTTCTCCTCAAGAGTGCCCCAGGCCTGGCATTCGGGACAGCGTCCCAACCACTTGACCGTCGAATAGCCGCATTCCGAGCACGTGAAAGACATACCGCAATTCTGGCACGGACCGCTGACATGGCAGTTCTGAGGAGCGGCGAGAGATGCGAAAGGGCGTCCGACGATGAGTTCGTCGGACGCCCCTGCCGGCAGAGTGCGGCAGCTCGGTCAGTCGAGCGTGGTGAGGACTCGGGGACCATCCTCGGTGATGGCGATCGTGTTCTCCGAATGGGCACCATTCGAACCGTCGGCCAGACGCAGGGTCCAGCCGTCCTTGTCGACGGACAGCTTCTTCGACGTGAACGACCACCACGGTTCGATGGCCAGGGTCAGTCCTGGTTTGAGGACCAGCCCGCGACCGCCCTTGCCGCGGTTGGGCACGTGCGGATCTTCATGCATCGTGTGGCCGAGGCCGTGCCCGCCGAAGTCGAGGTTGACGGGGATGCGGTGGGCATCGGCGACGTCACCGATGGCCTTCGAGATATCGCCGAGGCGATTGCCGGCTTGGGCGGCGCCGACGCCGGCTTCGAGGCCGGCCCAGGTGGTGTCGATGAGGCGCTGGTCCTCATCGCTGCCGTCGCCGACGACGACGGAACGGGCGGCGTCGGCGACCCAGCCGTCGATGGACACTGCGAAGTCGAGGGTGAGCAGATCGCCGTCCTTGAGGACATAGTTGTGCGGTTTGCCGTGGAGGACGCCGTCATTGACGGACAGGCAGATGACATTGCGGAAGGGGCCGGACCCGAAGGACGGGGCGTAGTCCCAGTAGCAGGACTTCGCTCCGGCGTCCTCAATGAGCTTCCGCGCGGTCTTCTCCAAGTGCATGATGTCCATGCCCGGTTCTGCGATCGAGGTCAGCTCGGCCAAGGTCTTCGCGACGAAACGGCCAGTCACCGCCATCTTGTCGATCTCGGCGGGCGTCTTCAGCTCAATCACAGGGGTCTCCTTCAATGAGGTGCGGGGTTTCAACGGCGTTCACTGCTCCAGACTCGATTTTAGTCCCCGGCAATGCCGAAGTCGCGGCCGCACCCGGATCTGTGGGCAAGCAGACAGCTCAGTGATTGGCAGAGAGTCCTCGCAGTTGCTCGAATTGCCCTCAAGAAAGCTTGTGCTGGTGTTTTCCGGTGCGTAGGGTGCGGAGCATGAGGAACATCATCACAGCGTTCGGGGTAGGCATGGGGCTTGCCGTCTCGGTGCTGGCGGGTGAAGAGGACCTCCGCTCGGGTGGCCCCTGGATTCTCACGCTCGTCGTCTTTCCCGTCTGCGCGCTGCTCTGCCTCGTTTTCATTCTTCGGGACTACCGGCGACGGACTTCAGCGGAGGAGCGGCGTTCGGTCTTTGCGGGAAAGGAGCGTTCGGACTCAACAGCTCGTGCAACTGAGCACGATGGCGACTGCCCGGCAGACGGAGGCTGACCTCTCGAGCCGCCCTCGAGGGCCAGCCGTTCAGAGTGCCCGCTCGTCAGAGGAACTCGACGCCCTGCGCCAGCGGCAGCTCGCCGGAGTAGTTGATCGTGTTGGTGGCCGGACGCATATAGGCCTTCCACGAATCCGAACCCGACTCGCGTCCGCCGCCGGTCTCCTTCTCACCACCGAAGGCACCGCCGATCTCCGCACCGGAGGTGCCGATGTTGACGTTGGCGATGCCGCAGTCGGAACGGGAGAGGAACTGCTCGGACTCGGCGAGTTCGGCAGTGAAGATCGCCGAGGACAGACCCTGCGGCACCCCGTTGTGGATCTCGAGCGCCTCATCGAGATCCGAATACGTGACGACGTAGAGGATCGGGGCGAACGTCTCCTCCTTGACCACGGCACTCTGACTGGGCATCCGCACCACTGCCGGTTCGACGTAGTGGGCGTTCGGGCGCTCATCGGCGAGCACCCGGCCGCCTCCGCAGAGGATCTCGCCGCCCTCTGCCTCTGCCTGCTTGAGTGCCGCCTGCATCGCCTCGTACGAACCCGAATTGATGAGCGGTCCCACGAGCACTCCGTCATCGGTCGGCGATCCGATGCTCAGCGTCTTGTACGCGGCGACGACCTTGTCGACGAACTCGTCGGCGATGGACTCGTGCACGATGAGCCGTCGCAGCGTCGTGCACCTCTGACCGGCCGTTCCGGCGGCCGCGAAGACCACTCCGCGCAGTGCCAGGTCGACATCGGCGCTCGGAGCGACGATGGCGGCGTTGTTGCCGCCGAGCTCGAGCAGGATCTTGCCGAAGCGCTCGGCCACGACGGGACCGACCTCGCGACCCATCCGCACCGATCCCGTCGCCGAGACCAGGGCCACGCGTTCATCCCGGACCATCACATCACCGATGTCCCGACCGCCGATGAGGACGGGCGCGAGGTTCTCGGGCGCCCCCACCTCGGCGGCGGCCCTGGCCAGCAGGGACTGTGCCCCGAGGGCTGCGAGCACGGCGTTCTCCGAGGGCTTCCACACAACCGCGTCACCGGCCACCAGAGCCAGGGCGGTGTTCCAGGAATACACGGCCACGGGGAAGTTGAACGCGGAGATGACACCGACGACGCCGAGGGGATGCCACGTCTCCATGAGCCGGTGACCCGGCCGTTCGCTGGGCATGGTCTTGCCCCACAGCTGCCGGGACTGACCGAGCGCGAACTCGCAGATGTCGATCATCTCCTGCACCTCACCGGCCGCCTCCGAGGGGGTCTTGCCGGCTTCGACGGTGATGATCTTCGCCAGATCCTCCTTGTGCTCGCCGAGCAGCTGTCCCCACCGCTGCACCAGCTGACCGCGGACCGGAGCGGGCACGTCCCGCCAGGTCTCGAACGCGGTCTGGGCTGCAGCGATCTTGTTCGCCGCCGTCTGCGCGGTGTCCGCGGCGATCGTCCCGAGGTCCTGTCCCGTGATGGGGGAGCGGGCCGGAAGGCTCGCCGAGGCGGCCGATCCCTCAAACACGGATGCGTCCACTCCGCAGGCGCTCAGCCCTGAGGTGAGGAGGTCGGTGATGGTCTGGTCGGTGGGCAGTGCAGTCATTGCTGTCCTTTCGTCATCTGCTGTGTCGATCGGCTGCTTGGCCGGTCGGCGGTGTTCCGTCGTTGTGGGGAGGTCGGGTGTGAGGGGCGGGTGTGCGAGGACTCAGATCACATTGAGCTCCTTACGCAGTCCGGTGGTGGTGAAGCGTCGTTTGTTCATGGGAGTCACATCGACGAAGGGGCTGCGACCGGTCATGAGGTCGGCGACGACCTCCCCGACGGCCGGGCCCATGAGGAAGCCGTGACCGGAGAACCCGCAGGCGTAGAAGAATCCCGGCCTCTCCTCGGCCTCGCCGATGAGGGCATTGTGGTCAGGCGTCATCTCATACAGTCCCGCCCACCCGTGTTTCGCTTCGACATCGCCGAGTTCCGGGGTGCGGGCTTCGATGTGCTCGGCCAGGGTGGCCAGCCAGTTCGGGTCGCGTTTGTCGTTGAAGGACCAGTCATCGACCTCATCGGGGCAGCCGAACAGCAGCCCGGCGCCTTCCGGATGGACGTAATAGCTGGTGGAGAAGTCGATCGTGAAGGGCATCCGCGAGGTGTCGAAATCGACGGGTTCGGAGACCATGATCTCCCGTCGCAGGGGCTCCACGGGCAGGTCGACCCCGGCCATGTCCCCGATGGGGCCGGACCAGGCTCCCGCCGCGACGACGACCTGTTCGCAGCTGATCGTGCCCTGATTCGTGATCACCGAGGTGGCCCTGCGGTCCGTCCCGCCGTCGGTGTCGAAACCGGTGACCTCGCAGTTCTTGACCACCGTGACCCCGCGCTCGCGGGCGGCGGTGACGAAGCCTGCGACGACGGCCTCGGGGGTGCAGTGACCGTCGCCGGGGTTGAACGCCCCGGCGATCAGCCCTTCGGTGTTGACGAACGGGGCCAGCTCGGCCACCTCGGCGAGGGTGAGCATCCGCGAATCCAGGCCCATCCGCTGCTGGAGGGCCACATTGTCGGTGAACGCGCGCACGTCGTCATCGTTGTCGAGGAGGAACAGATAGCCGTTGCTGACCAGATCGATGTCGACGCCGAAATCGGTCTCGAAGTTCCGCAGCACGTCGAGCCCGCGGGCGGCCAAGGCGATGTTGACCTCGTCGGAGAATTGGCAGCGCACCCCTCCGGCGGCTTTCGACGTCGATCCGGCTCCGGGGGTGTCGCGTTCGACGATGACGATGTCGCGGACTCCGCGTGCGGCCAGGTGGTAGGCGATGGCCGCTCCCATGACGCCGGCGCCGATGATGACGACGGAAGCTTCGGCGGGCAGGGCTCTCGACGTGTCGGGGACCCCGTCGGTGTTCGGGGCGGTGGTCGATGCGGTGGGGGATTCCACGGTTCACCTCGCTGTCTGCTGCCGGGGCGACCGTCATTGGCCGCCCCGGAAACGGAGAGTGCCGACGGCGATGTCGGCGTTTGTGTCTTGACTTCATTGTGGTTGCCATCACACTTAAGGGCAAGGGAGAGTTTGTGAACACAGTGTTCAAGAAACCTAAAGACAGGAGGGCGGTGCCATGACATGGACTCTCGGACAGCTGCGCACATTCGTCGCTGTGGCCGAACTCGGATCGATGACGCGGGCGGCGGACCACCTCGGATACAGCGTCGGGGCCGTGTCCCAGCACATCTCAGCGCTGCGCCGAGTCGTCGATTCCGACCTGTTCCGCAGGCGCGGCCGTGGGCTCGTCCTCGCCGAAGCCGGGCGCACCCTGCTGCCCCGGGCCCGGAACATCCTCGCCGCTCAGCAGCAGGCGGAGATGGCGATGCTCGGCCGGGACTTCCGCAGCGAGGCCATCGTCACCCTCGGAGTCTTCGGATCGGCGTCGACGACGGCGCTGCCGAGGGTGGTGCGGGCGCTGGCCCAGCGCCATCCGCATATCGAAGTCCGGGCGCGGGAGATCAATGTCGAGACCATGTCGGCGGCCGTCATCGACGGGGTCATCGATCTGGGGATCGGGATCAACTACCCGGCCGCGCCGCTGCCGCCGATGCGCGGGCTGCGCTGGGAGGCGGTGGCGGACGAGGACTTCGGCATCGTCGTCCCTGCGGGGACGTCCCGGCCGGGCGATGACGATCTGGCCGAGGCCGACTGGATCCTCCCACCGGCCGAGGAGCTCTTCGGCCGCGCGATGCGGTTGGCCACCTCGGCGCTGGGAATCAATGCGAAGGAGACCCACATCGTCACGGACACCGCGGTCGCGTTGGCGCTCGCCGGAACGGGGCTCGGGCTGACCTTGGCGACGCCGATCATGATGTCGTTGGGCGGGCCCGACGTCGACCTCCACCCGGTCGCCGAGGCGGGCGGACGCGAGATCATCGTGCTGACCTCCCCGGACCCCAGCGATCCGGTCCGGGCGGTCGCCGAGGTGGTCACCGAAGTCTTCGCCTGAGGATCCGGCCTAGGATGAGGGCATGAGCTTCGACCATCAGTGGAACAAGGTACGCAGGGCCAACCCCGACCATTCGGCGAACTACGCGCAGCGGTGGCGTGATCTCGCGGCCGCCGGGCATGACATCGGCGGGGAGGCCAGGTTCGTCAACGCCATGGCCCCGCGGGGATCGCGCATCCTCGATGCCGGCTGCGGAACCGGACGGGCCGGCGGACTGCTCATCGACGAAGGGCACACCGTCTTCGGTGTCGACCTCGACGAATTCCTCATCTCCGTCGCCGAGGAGGACTTCCCCAGCGGTGAATGGCACACCGGCGACCTCGCCGACTTCGATTTCGCCGGTGCCGGAATCACCGAGATCGACGTGGCATTCTGCGCCGGAAACGTCCTGTCCTTCCTCGATCCCGCCTCGCGCCGGCAGACTCTCGGCAACATCAAATCGACCCTCAAGCATGGCGGTCGATTCGTGTCCGGATTCGGTGCCGGACGGGGGTACGATTTCGACGACTTCATCGAGGACGTCAAGGCCACGGGGATGTTCGTCGACCAGAAGTTCTCCACCTGGGAGCTGCGTCCCTTTGAGCCCGACAGCGACTTCCTCGTCCTCATCGCCGAAAGGCTGTGAGCCGCGAGCATGGATGATGTCGGCTACGACGACGACCTTCTCGCCCAGATCTATGACGAGGACAACGGCGACGGACCTGACCACGACTACTTTCGTGCGATGGCTGACGACCTCTCGGCTTCATCTATTACCGACCTCGGCTGTGGAACCGGAATTCTGACAGTCACCTTGGCTGAAGAGGGACGCAGAATTGTCGGCATCGATCCTGCCGTTGCGATGCTTTCTCACGCGGCAAATCGGCCCGGCGGCGACCGGGTCGAATGGCGACGGGGCACCTCCGAACTCATTGACCGCGACGCCAATGATCTGATTCTCATGAGCGGAAACGTCGCCATGCACATCATCGACGAGGCATGGGAGACAACTCTGCTCGACATCGCTCAAGGGCTGAAGTCAGGCGGGCGGCTCGTCTTCGAGACTCGAAATCCACGAAACGAATCGTGGCAGGCGTGGGGCGGCCCAGCTGAAGTTCGCGAAACCTCGGCGGGTACATTGCGAGAGTCCGAATCAGTCTCGGGTCCCGACACAGATGGAACAGTGACGATGACAACTATTCATGAGTTCATCGACGCAGAACGAACCATTGAAACTACTCTGCGACTGAGCTTCCGGTCTGCCGAAACACTGCAAGGTGATCTTCACTCAGTCGGATTGCGGGTCGACAATCTGTGGAGCGATTGGCACCGGAGTCCTTTCACCGGATCGGCAGAAGAACGCTTGATCATTGTGGAAGCGAGCAAAGGATTCGACTGATCAGCGGTCGATTCGCAATTGCGTCAGAACTAAGCTGGGATCGACCCGTACTGCTGATCAGCTGAAGGAGAATGACCATGATCTTCATCGTCGTGAAGTATGACGTGAAACCCGAAAGCGTCGAGACGTTCCCCGAGGCCGTTCGGGCCTTCACCGAGGCGACCCGCGCCGAACCCGGCAACCTCTTCTTCGAATGGTCGAAGAGCCTGGAGAACCCGAACGAGTTCGTCCTCGTCGAGGCATTCACTGACGAAGGCGCAGAACCGCACGTCACCAGCGATCACTTCGCCGCCGGTCTCGAAGCCATGCGCCCGCACCTGGTCTCGACTCCGAAGATCATCTCCCGCAAGATCGACGGTGAGGGCTGGGACGAGATGGGCGAACTCAAGATCGACTGAACCCCTTCCAGACCTTCATCCCGGGTCGACCGAGCACATAGACTTCTGCCATGGCGACCAAAGCGCAGAACATCGCATCGATCGAAAAGGCTCTCGGCGAGCCATGGGCAGACACCCGAGCTCGCCTCGAGGCAGCCGGGGGAGCGTCGGCGAGCCACAAAGAACTCGCCGACGCTCTCTATCCCCAGTTCGACGGCAGGGTCGACAACCACGGCTGGTGGGTCCAAGGCGCCGTCGTCGCCTATGAGCAGGAGATCGGACGCCGCGTCCCCGGCCAGCGCGCCGACGGCACCTTCGACGTTGCCGTCTCCCGCACCATCCCGGGCGATCGTTCCGCACTCATCGCCAAGTTCGCCTCCCTCGTCGGCGACACCCTCAACGAGGTGGCCCTCGACGGCGATCCCCGCACCTCGGAGACGGCGAAGCGCTCCTTCTGGCGAGCCAACCTCGACGGCGGCATCAAGGTCGAAGCCGCAGCCGAGACGAAGAGCGACAACAAGACCCTCGTCGTCCTCACCATATCCAAACTGCCCAGCCCCGAAGCCTTGGAGGAATGGCGGGCCTTCGGCAAGGACCTCCTCAAACAGCTCTGAGTTGTGCCATATCCTCGTCGCCTCAGCCGATGATCGGGTTCCAGACTCCGAGCATGTGAGCCGCACCGATCGCGACCGCGCAGACGGCCAGACTGAGAAGCACCGCCACGACATCTCGGACCGTGAAACTCGACCGCCTGCGCCACGTCCGTCCAGGACGACCGAATGCCCGACCCTCCATCGCCATCGCCAAGGTCGTCGCCCGGCGGATCGAGACCACGAGCAGGACGAACACCCCGCTGAAGAGGCTGCCCGTGCGCCGCAGAAGCGAACCTCCGGAGACACCGCGCGCACGGCGAGCCATCGCCAGCACCTGCCACTCACTGACGAGCAGTCCGAGCAGGCGTGAGGCCGCGAGAACCGAGACCACGACGACCTCTGGCAGGCGCAGGTGCTGAATGAGCGCATCGGCGAGGTCACGCGGATCGATCGTCGAGGCGAGCACAATGAGCGGGATCGCCAAGGCGAGGGCACGGACGAAGATCGCCGCAGCCGCGGCCAGGGACCCCGTGGTGAACAGAATCGGACCGAAGTCGACGACCACATCTCCGGTTTTCTCCGCCAACAGAGCCGTGCCCCAAGCGGCGAGCAGAGCGCCGGCGGGCAGGAACCACAGCCGCTTGGCCGCGGCCACCAGATCGAGTCCGGTCGCCGGCAGCGCCAGCACTGCTGCCAGCAGCACCACCCCGGCAGAGACCAGATCGATGCTCAGCAGCGCCCCGACCATGAGGATGAGAGCGACTGCGATCTTCGTCAGCGGATTGCACCGAGCCAAAGCGGTCGAACGCACCACGGGGATGAGCTGCCCCGGATCCTGTACCGCGACCTCGGGGGAGTGGCGAACGTGCTCATCGAGGCCCTTACTCACCGCGCTCACCCGCCCTGACATGCGAATCCGACTTATTGCCGTCGGATCGCTCTTCGTGGCCGCGGTAGCCGAGCTCGAGGAGATCGGCGCCGATGGCCTCGAGGAACGCCAGATCATGGCTGACCGCCACCACTGCGGAACCGTGATCCAAGGCATCGAGGAACATCTCCACCAACCCCGCCCACGTCAGCGCATCCTGACCGAAGGTCGGCTCATCGACGATGAGCACCCGGGGCCGGGGAGCCAGCATCGCCGCCACCGACAGGCGACGCTTCTCCCCACCGGAGAGACTCTGCGGATGAGCCTGCGCCAAACCGGTGAGACCGAGACCCGCAAGAAGCTCATCCACCCGTGCCTGCGACTCGGCGGCAGACCACCCGGCCAGCCTGGGACCCAGCTCGAGTTCGGCCGCCACGCTCGAGGTGAGGAACTGGTGGGCCGGTTCCTGGAAGACCATCCCGATGCGCGCCGCCAGCTGCTTCGACGGCCACGCGAACGGTCGGGGCCGTTTGGCTCCTTCCCGCAGGGCCGCCTCGGCGAGGACCTGCCCGGAGAATTCGGGCAGCAGGCCCGCCAAGGTCAGGGCCGTGGTCGATTTGCCTGCCCCATTCGCACCGATGATTCCGAGGGCCTGACCGGCGCTCAGGCTCAGGTCCAGTCCGGTCGCGGCGGGGGTGGCCATGCGCGGTCGAGCAACGCTGAGCCGATCTGTGCGCAGCAGAACCTCGCCGAGGCGGCCCGACGTCCCACCGATTCCTGCGGCCCCGCCTCGGCGCGGGGTGGGGGAGTCCTGCGGAATCCAGATGCCGCAGCCGATGAGCGTTTCGGTCAGGTCCGGATCGGTGAAGATCTGCTCGGGCAGACCTTGGGCGACGATCCCGTCACCGCCCAGCACGATGACACGGTCGACGTGCTCGGTCCACAGCTCCACCCGGTGTTCGACGACGAGCATGGTCGCCTGTGTCTCGGCCTGCACGGTGAGCACGGCATCGCGGACCTCGGTCGCCGAGGCGGGATCGATATTGGCCGTCGGTTCGTCGAGGACGATGACCTCCGGGGCCATCGCATGGATCCCGGCCAGGGCCAGCCGCTGCTTCTGCCCACCGGACAGGGCCGCACTCGGATGCTCCGGGGCCAGATCGAGTCCCAACGCATGCAGGGACTCGGGGACCTGAGCCTCGATGACCTCGGCCGGGAGTCCGAGGTTCTCCATCCCGAATGCCACATCATCACCGACGCGGGAGAAGATCACCTGCGAATCGGGATCTTGGAGGACCAGCCCGGTGCTGCCTCGGCGAGGATCCGGTTTCTCTCCGCCGACGAGGAGTTCACCGGTGGCCTCACCCGATTCCTCGGGCAGGACACCGGCGACGGCGTGGAGGAACGTCGATTTCCCGGCTCCGGAGGCGCCGAGCAGCAGCACCTTCTCTCCGGCCACGATCTGCAGGTCGAGCGGACCGACCGCAGGCTGATCACGGTCGGTGTGCGTCCATGAGAAGCCGGCGGCCGTGATCGGCAGCGCCATCAGCGACGGCCGGAGGCGAAGGAGCTCAGAGCTCCGGTGGCCGCGATCGCCCGGTAGGCGTACCACGCGCCGATGCCGGAGATGACGAGGCCGGAGATGATCGCGCAGACCGCATAGATCGCCTGGAACCCGAACTGCCATTCGGCGTTGTACATGATGTTCTCGCTCACGGCCATGAACGCCGCGGCCAGCACACCCGAAGCGGCGGTGACCCACAGGGTGAAGCGTTTGTAGCCGAAGGCGGCGAAGACGAGTTCGGCACCGAGGCCCTGCAGCAGACCCGAGAGCAGAACGGTCGCCCCGAAGTGGGAGCCGAGCACGGCTTCGACGATCGCGGCGATGAGTTCGCACAGGAGTGCGGCACCGGGTTTGCGGATGATGGCACCGGCCAGCGGACCGGCCAGCACCCAGAGTCCGGCGATGAGGCCGATCGACGGCGGGAATGCCTGGAAGGCGAGTTCGAGGACCTTCCAGCTCAGCGCGAGCACCCAGAAGACGAGTCCCACGGCGATGCCGAGCACGGCGGTGGTGACATAGTCGACGACCCGCCACTGCTTCGTCTTCGGCGCCGCGGTGAAGGCCTGCGCGCGGGCGGGGGTGGTGGTCGGCGCGGTGGTATTCGGCATTGTGCCTCCTCATATCAAGGAGGGGTGAAGAGTCTCGACTTCCTTCGGCGGTACTGACCGCATCAGGTTCGAGGGTCTGCAGCTTCTTCTGCACTCTCAGCGCCCCTGACGGCGCTCCCCTGTCGTAGCCACCACTGTACAACAGGTGAGAGAAGCAGCGACCGGGAGCGGAGGCGACCCGGAGGCCGGGATCCGTCATCGACGATTCACCTCTCGTTCCCTGTCTCGTCGACGGGCCTCGAACGACCGGACACTACTGATCGGTAGGAATGGGTGGGTGAATACGCATCGACTCAAGCGACCACTCAGTGCCCTGTCCGCCGCCACCCTGCTCGCCGCTCTGGTGGCGGCCCCGGTGCCCGTGCGCGCCGAACCGAATCTCGGCTCGGGCGGCCCGAGTTCGACCGTGAGCCAGGACCCGACGGACACGCCCGCCGAGGCGGATGCGGGGAATGAGGCGATCACCGATCCCGTACTGCAGGTCGGAGCCGACTCGACGACGCGCAACCTCTCGTGGATGAGTGAGAACTCCGGCGGGGGAGAGGTCCGGTGGGCGCCGGTCAATGAACTCGAGGGAGGCGAACTTCCCGCCGACGCGGCAGCGGCTGAGACCACGGACTCCGGTCTCGCCACCGACCTCAAACGTCACTTCAACCATGCGAGCATGACCGACCTGGAACCCGACACCGACTACGCCTACCAGGTCGGCAGCGACGAGGACGGGTTCACCGAGGTGCAGCAGTTCACCACAGGATCGTCCGGAGGAGATGACGAATTCCTCGTATTCGGCGACCCCCAGGTCGGCGCCGGAGGCGGAGACCTGGGGGTCGCCACCGGCTGGGAACGGACCCTGTCGACGGCCGTGGCCACTGCCGACGACCCGAGTTTTCTCTACTCCCTGGGAGACCAGGTCAACTCCGCCGGCAACCAAGAGCAGTACGCGCAGTACCTGGCGCCGGAAGCGACCCGGACGATCCCGCAGGCGACGACGATCGGCAACCACGATGTGTCGTCGAAGGCCTACGAACAGCACTTCAACCGACCCAATGTCAGCCAGGACCACGGCGGCGGAGGCATCATCACCTCCGGCGGCGACTATTGGTTCATCGAAGACGGAGTCCTGTTCCTCAACATCAACTCGAACAGTTCGGACATGGACGCCCACGCCGAGTTCATCGACGAGGTCGTCGCCGAACACGGTGGCCAGGCACGATGGACTGTGCTGGGATTCCACCATTCGATCTATTCGACGGCAACACATTGGAACGATCTCGATGTGAAGCGGCTGCGGAAGGCGATCCCACCGGTCGCGGCCCGCAATGACATCGACCTCGTCGTCTCCGGCCACGACCACATCTTTAACCGCACCTTCCTCATGGACGGGGAGGGCAAGCCCGTCGAGGGCTCCGAAGCGGGAGCCGATGAGGCGAAGGAAGACGGGCAGACGCTCTACCTCACGCTGACCTCGTCATCGGGGTCGAAGTTCTACGACTACGTTCCCGGCCTCGACTGGGAAGGCAAGAGCGTCCACAACGACATGCCCGCCTTCACCCGGGTCCGCGTCAGCGACGAAGCGCTGCGGGCGACGACCTATGAGGTGCCTGCTGAGGGAGCGTCGGCCGATGGCGAACGGGCGGAAGCGCGGGCAACAGCCGAGCAGATCGACGATGTCGAACTCAGGCGCGCCGAGGCGGAAGAACCTGCCCCGGATGATGACGCGGAGGCCGACGCCGGTTCCGAAGCCGGCGCCAGCGGCGGTGCCGACTCCTCGGCGGATGGCTCGGACGCCGAAATAAACGCCGGCGCAAGCGCGACCGGCTCGGATTCCGATGTGGATGCGGCAAGCTCTGACGACGACGGGAGCGGATCCGAGGCCGGCACGGCAGATGCCGGCACTGCCGACTCCGGCGCCGAGGCAGATGCAGCCGAGGCAAACGGTGCAGAAGCGAACGCCGTAGGAACGGGCGATGATTCGGATTCCTCCGGGACCGCCTCGGCGAGTGGGGATGGAGACCTGCCCCGCACCGGCGGTGGGCTCGCACTGCCCTTGGCTGTCGGCGCGGGGGCGCTGGCACTCGGCGCGGGACTCCTCGTGGTGAGCCGTCGCCGTCGAGGTCCCGGACTCAGCTGCTCGGCGCAGCCTTGCTGATCAACCCGGCGCTGTCGCTCAGCTCGGAACCACCATGACCGGACCCTCGGCGTGGTTGAGGACTCCGCGCGAGACGGATCCCAGCAGAGCGCTGCGGATCCGTCCGCGCCCGCGGGTGCCCATCACCGTCAGCTGTGCGCGGGAGCTGATCCCGACGAGAGTCTCCGTGGGATCGCCGACCGGCACCGAGGTGGTCACCGCCAGATCCGGGAACTGCTCCGCCAGCGTCGCGGCTTCCTTCTCGAGTGATTCGGTCAGCTGCCTCTGCCGACGAGCGGTGGCCTCGGAGCTGAGCTCGAGGTCGGGGTACCAGTAGAGCCACTCCTCTCCGGCTGGAAGCACGGCGATGACCTCGAGAGGAGCCCCGCGCACTGCGGCTTCGGCGGCGGCAGTGACCATCGCGACCCGAGCGGGCTCCGAGCCGTCGACGGCCACGGCCACCGGTCCATGCGACTCAGCCGACGTGGCGTGGTGAGGGATGACGATCGTCGGACAGTGGGCGTGAGCCGGCACAGCGGTTGACACCGAACCGAGGGCCCGGCCCACGAATCCGCCGCGACCGCGCGCACCGACGATGATGATCTCGGCATCGGCACTCAACGTGGTGATGACCCCCGCGGCATCGCCCGGAGCAGTGAGGAAGCTCTTCTCCCCGGGATGGTCACGGACGAGCTCGACCGCCTCGGCGAGGGTCTTCTCCGCTTGCTTCCTCGCCTTCTCGTCTTCCGGCTCGCTGGGAATCGACGCCATGTTCGGATAGATCATCGTCGGCAGCGGATAGGCGGTCACGACGGTCAGTGCGGTCTTCCGGCGGGCGGCCTCCGCAGCGCCGAAGCGTACTGCGAGTGCCGCGAGTTCGGAGCCGTCGAAGCCGACGAGGACGCCGAACTCCCGATCGCGACCCGACTCGGACGCTTTGCGCCCGTCCGATCGTGCTTCGGCGGTGGTGGACTCGGGCATGGGGGACTGAGCAGACATCTCGAACCTCTCCATCGGGGCCTGGTCAAGCCAGACGCCGACGACGGCCCCGACCATCGGTATCGTCCGCGTCACGGCCAGTCTACCAAGGCATTTCTACGGACTGTGGAAAAGTGTGTCGGTGAGAGCTGACGTCTCAGATCGGGAATCCGAGGTGGGCCAGCGCGGCCTTGAGGATGAATTCCTGGCCGTAGCAGAGCTCGCCGACGATATCGGGACGCATGGTCTCCTCGGGGGTGAGCCAATCGAGGCTGAGGGCATCGGCCCGCGGAGTGCATTCGCCGCGGACCTCCATGATGAAGCACATGGCGATCGCGTGCTGGCGCGGATCATGGAGCAGGGCCGAGCCCTCGGTGGGGAAGTATTCGGCGATGTGGAACGGGCTGATCGCCGGCGGAATGACCGGCAGCGCCATCGGGCCGAGGTCGTTCTCGGCGTGACGCACCAGTGCGGTGCGAATCGTCTCATGGAAGCGGATCCGCCCGCCCACGACCTCCCGCCCGAGGGTGCCGTCCTCGAGGCTGCGCAGCAGCAGGCCGATGCGTTCGACATTGCCGGTCTCGCCCACCCGCACCGGGATGGCGTTGACATAGGGGATCGGCATGCGTCTGCGCAGGCGCGCATATTCCGCGTCGTCGAACCAGTTCTCGTCGAAGTCCAGGGCAGTCCGAGTCATGACCCAATAGTCCCACAACCATCCCTCGCGGCAGAAGAGCATGGAGACCCTGGTGGTGAACTGGGACACGCTTCGGGTAAAATATCTTGATGTCGAGATAAATTTCCGACCGGCAGGGACCTGTCGAGTGTCGTGGCCTACAGTTGTGTCAGCACTATGTGACCATTTCCGGTCAAGGACTATGAAGGGGTATCCATGATCAATCATGAAGTCCGCACCTACAAGAGCTCAGAGAACCTGGCTCGCGAAGATCAGCTCGCATGGAAGATCGCCGAGGTTGCATCCGACCCGACGCCGGTCGATTCCGAAGTCACCGAAATGGTTATCAACCGCGTCATCGACAACGCTTCTGTGGCTGCCGCATCCGTGCGTCGCTCCGCTCCGACCCACGCTCGCGAGCAGGCCCAGACCCACCCGTTCACTCCCGGTGCCAACATCTTCGGTCTGCCGGTGAGCGACCGCTTCTCACCGGAATGGGCCGCTTGGGCCAACGGTGTGGCCGTGCGTGAACTCGATTTCCACGACACCTTCCTCGCCGCAGAGTACTCACACCCCGGCGACAACATCCCAGCCGTGCTCGCAGTCGCCCAGCACAAGGGCATCGGCGGCAAGGACCTCATCAACGGTGTGGCCACCGGCTACGAGATCCAGGTCGACCTCGTCAAGGGAATGTGCCTGCACGAGCACAAGATCGACCATGTCGCCCACCTCGGCCCCTCGGCTGCAGCCGGCATCGGCGCAATGCTCCACCTGCCCACGGAGGTCACCTTCCAGGCCGTCCAGCAGGCACTGCACGTGACGACGGCGACCCGTCAGTCGCGCAAGGGCGAGATCTCGTCCTGGAAGGCCCACGCTCCGGCGTTCGCCGGCAAGATGGCCGTCGAATCCGTCGACCGTGCGATGCGCGGCGAGGGCGCCCCGAACCCGATCTACGAAGGCGAAGATGGATTCATCGCCTGGATCCTCTCCGGGCCCGAAGCCCGCTACACCATCCCGCTGCCGGGCAAGGGCGAAGCCAAGCGCGCGATCCTCGACACCTACACCAAGGAGCACTCGGCCGAATACCAGGCCCAGGCGCTCATCGACCTCGCCCGCAAGCTCGGCGGACAGATCGAGGACCTGACGAAGATCAAGCGCATCGTCATCCACACCTCGCACCACACCCACAACGTCATCGGCACCGGTGCGAACGATCCGCAGAAGATGGATCCTCGTGCCAGCCGCGAGACCCTCGACCACTCGATCATGTACATCTTCGCCGTGGCCATGCAGGACCAGGGCTGGCACCACGAGCACTCCTATGCTCCCGAGCGCGCCGGTCGTCCCGACACGGTCGAACTGTGGCACAAGATCGAGACCACCGAGGATCCCGAGTGGACCCGCCGCTACCACTCGATCGACCCGAACGAGAAGGCCTTCGGCGGACGCGTGGAGATCGAATTCGAGGACGGCTCGACGCTGACCGACGAAATCGCCGTCGCAGACGCCCACCCGTTCGGAGCGCGTCCCTTCGCCCGTGCGAACTACATCGAGAAGTTCAAGACTCTGGCCGAGGGCATCGTCTCCGACTCGGAGCAGGCCCGTTTCATCGACCTCGCCGAGAACCTCGAGAGCCTCGACGCCAAGGGCGTGGGCGAACTCAGCTTCGTCGTCGACGGGCTCGAGCACAGCGGATCGAAGGGCATCTTCTGATGCTCGGCGCACAGGCAACCCCCGCCGAGCGCCGCGCCAAGTTCCGCGAGCTGCTCGCCGGTGATCAGATCGTCCAGTTCCCCGGCGCCATCAACCCGATCAACGCTCAGATCATCGAGCAGACCGGCTTCGAAGGCGTCTACATCTCCGGAGGCGCGTTCTCCGCGGCCATGGGTCTGCCCGATATCGGGCTGACCACCCTCACCGAGGTGGCCGACCACGGACGCAACATCGCCCGAGTCACGAACCTGCCGACTTTCATCGACGCCGACACCGGATGGGGCGAAGCCATGAATGTGGCCCGCACGGTCCAGGAGTTCGAGGACGCCGGAATCTCCGGAATGCACCTGGAGGACCAGGTCAATCCGAAGCGCTGCGGCCACCTCGACGGCAAGGAGGTCGTGACCGCGGCCGAGATGTCCAAGCGCATCAAGGCCGCCGTCAAGGGGCGCCGGGACGACAACTTCGTCATCTGCGCCCGCACGGACTCGCGCGCCGGGGAAGGTCTCGACGCCGCCATCGACCGGGCGAAGGCCTATGCCGATGCGGGTGCTGACATGATCTTCCCCGAGGCGATGCGCGATCTCGGAGAGTTCGAGAAATTCGCCTCCAGCGTCGATGTCCCGATCCTGGCGAACATGACGGAATTCGGAAAGAGCGAACTGTTCACCACCGAACAGTTGGCGAATGTCGGAGTCAAACTTGTGATCTACCCGGTCACGACTCTGCGCATCGCCATGGGTGCGATCAGATCGGGCCTGCAGACCATTCGGGACAAGGGCACTCAGGTGGACCTGCTCGAGGGCATGCAGACCCGTGCGGACCTGTATGACACGATCGACTACTCGGCGTACAACGAGTTCGACGCCGCAGTATTCAACTTCTCACAGGAGGGTCACCAGTGACCGAAGAAATCAAGAAGGGCCTCGCCGGTGTCGTGGTGGACACCACCGCAGTGTCCAAAGTGGTCCAGGAGACCAACTCGCTGACCTACCGCGGCTACCCCGTGCAGGAGCTCGCCGCCAAGCGCAGCTTCGAAGACGTCGCCTACCTCATCTGGAACGGCGAACTGCCCACCGAGGCGCAGCTGGCAGAATTCCAGGAACGCGAACGCTCCCAGCGTGCCGTCGATGACAAGCTCGTCGACCTCATCCTCGGCCTGCCCAAGGACTGCCACCCGATGCACGTCGTGCAGACGGCCGTGGCCTACCTGGGCGCCGTCGACCCCGAGGCCGACACCGAGGGCGCCGAGGCGAACCTGGCGAAGGCCGAGCGTCTCTACGCCCAGCTGCCGACGATCGTGGCCATCGACCACCGTCGTCGTCACGGCCTCGACCCGATCGCCCCGACGAAGGACCTCGGCTACGCCGCGAACTTCTTCAAGATGGTCTTCGACGAAGTTCCCGCCGAGGAGGTCGTGCGCTGCTTCGACGTGTCGATGATCCTCTACGCCGAGCACTCGTTCAACGCCTCGACCTTCACCGGTCGCGTCATCACCTCGACCACATCGGACCTGTATTCGGCAGTCGCCGGTGCCGTCGGTGCGCTCAAGGGCCCGCTGCACGGCGGAGCGAACGAAGCCGTCATGGCGATGCTCGAAGAGGTCGGCACCGCCGACAAGGCTTCGGCCTGGATCGACGAGGCACTGGCCAAGAAGGCGAAGATCATGGGCTTCGGCCACCGCGTGTACAAGAACGGCGATTCGCGCGTTCCCACCATGCGCAAGGCGTTCGAGGACATGGTCGCAGTCAAGGGTGCGAACGATCTGCTCGATCTGTACAACACCTTCGAAGAGGACTTCGTCGGGCGCAAGGGCATCTACCCGAATCTCGACTACCCGTCGGGCCCGGCCTACCACCTCATGGGCTTCGACACCGAGCAGTTCACCCCGATCTTCGTGATGGCCCGCATCACCGGCTGGACCGCTCATATCTTCGAGCAGCAGGCGAACAACGCCCTCATCCGTCCCCTGAGCGCCTACGACGGTGAGGAACAGCGCGAGGTTCCCGACAACCGGGGCTGACCTCTCGAAAGGCAGAACACCCATGAGACGAGACGGTTCATACCGTCCGGTCGATCTCGAGGGTTTCGACTTCACCGTCACCGGTGGAGTCGGAACCCTCGTCATTGATCGGACCGAAAAGCGCAATGCCATCTCCCGGCCCATGTGGAGGGCGCTGCCGCAGATCATCGCGAACGTCGACGCCGACGATTCGATCGGTGCGCTCGTGATCACCGGGGCCGGCGGGCACTTCTCCGCCGGTTCGGACATCGCCGACCTCAATGTGCCGCTCGACGACTTCTGGGAACTCAACTCCACCGCCGAGGCGGCCCTGGCGAACTCGCGGACCCCGACGATCGCAGCGATCACCGGCAACTGTGTGGGCGGGGGAACGGAGATCGCCGCGGCCTGCGATATCCGCATCGCCGCCCCGGGATCGATCTTCGGCGTCACCGCGGCCAAGCTCGGGCTCGTCTACCCGGCCGGCCCCACGAAGCGCCTGGCTCAGATCCTCGGCGATGCCTGGGCGAGGTATCTGCTGATCACGGCCTCGATCGTGAAGTTCGAGAAGATGGCCGAACTCGGCTTCTTCCACGAAGTCTCCGACAACCCGTTGGAGGCCGCGCAGGCACTGGGGGAGCGGATCGTGGGACTGTCCCGACTGAGCCAGGTCGGAGCCAAAGCGATCCTCGACGGTGAGCTGGCCGAGGACACACAGCCGCCTCGGTGGCTCGATGAGGCCTACCGGGCAGAGATCACCCGCGGTCAGGAAGCGTTCTTCGCCAAGGAACCGCCGGACTTCGGCTTCACCAAAACTGCCTGGCAGACCGGTTCCGAAGTCGGTGGGCACGGAGTCCCAGGGAGAGGATAAACTGAGCGAATGCGCCTAGCAGTCCTCGATATCGGCTCCAACAGCGTCCACCTCCTGGTCGTCGACGCTCACGTCGGAGCACCGCCCCTGCCGGCCACCTCGCACAAGGAGGTGCTCCGACTCGCGGAGTACTTAGGCGATGACGGATCGATCGATGCCGAAGGGCAGGAACGGCTGCGTTCCTTCATCACCGATGCCGTCGAGATCGCCGAGGATCAGGGAGCGGAGCAGATCCTCGCATTCGCCACCTCGGCGGTCAGGGAAGCTCCGAACGGGATCGGTCTCATCGAATCGATCAACGCTCAGCTCGGGGTCACCCTCAACGTCATGTCGGGCCGCGACGAAGCCCGCGTGACCTTCCTCGCCGCCCGTCGCTGGTTCGGGTGGTCGGCCGGAAAGATCCTGCTGCTCGACATCGGCGGCGGATCACTGGAGATCGCGGCAGGTCAGGACGAATACCCGCAGGCGGCCGTGTCGATTCCCCTCGGCGCCGGACGCACCTTTTCGGACTTCCTCCCGGACCCGATGCCCACCGCCGAGGACATCCACCGCCTGCGCAAACATGCCCGGGCGCAGATCGGACGCATCGCCGGCGACATCAATCGGGTCGGAGTGCCCGACCAGGTCGTCGGTTCGTCGAAGACCTTCCGCTCCCTGGCGCGCATCGCCGGTGCCGCTCCGAGCGGCGACGGAATCTATGCTCCCAGGAAGCTCTTCCGCCGCGACCTCGAGGGCATCATCGACACCCTCGCATCCCGCACCCCCGAAGAGCGGGCGACCCTGCCCGGCGTCTCCGAGGCGCGTGCCGGTCAGGTGCTGGCCGGAGCGATCGTCGCCGAGGCGGCCTTCACGATCTTCGACATCGGCGTCATGAACATCTCCCCATGGGCGCTGCGTGAAGGCATCATCATGCGCAAACTCGACCTCCTCGACTCTGCCGAGCAGTCCTCGGCGATGCGCGTGGAGACCGTCTCCGCCCTCGACTGAGCCGCCCTCACAGACCTCGCAACGGCTGCCCGTCACGCCGCGCTTCGGCCGCCGATCTCAGCAGGCTTTCGCTACCGGTCGGTATCGCCGTTCAGAATAGCCTGCTAGTTTGTGATTATTCGCCGCAGTGCGCCCTCGGCATCAACCGCTGGGGTGACAATGGTGAATGACAACAAAGTCTGAAAGAAAGCGCGCTTCTGCCGATGCGAAATGGTGAGCTGTCCCCGAACTTCCGTGACCAGGCACTCGAGACACTGAAGAATACGAGCGCGGCCGACCCGCTCGACGTCTTCGTCGTCGGTGGGGGAGTGACGGGAGCAGGATCGGCATTCGACGCCGCTACCCGCGGGCTCAAGGTCGGTGTCGTCGATGCGAAGGACTGGGCCTCGGGTACTTCATCCCGCTCGTCGAAGCTCATGCACGGCGGACTGCGCTACCTCGAGATGCTCGACTTCAAGCTCGTCGCCGAGGCGCTGAAGGAGCGCGATCTGCTGCTTCAGCACACCGCACCCCACCTCGTCGAACCCGTCGCTTTCGTGTTCCCCTTCGAACACCGCCTCATCGACCGGGCCTTCATCGGCTCCGGAGTGTTGCTCTACGACACGATGGCCACCCGGCCCGGCCGCAAACGCGCTGTGCCGATGCACCGTCACCTCGGCAAGAAGGCATTGAGCTCCCACTTCCCGGGCCTGGCCGATGACGCCGCCGTCGGAGCTCTCGAATACTACGATGCGAAGGTCGACGACGCCCGCTTCGTCATGACCCTCGTCCGTTCGGCTGTGAGCTACGGAGCCGCTGCCGCCAACCACGTCTCCGTCATCGGCTACCTCCACGACGGTGACCAGGTCACCGGCGTGCACGCCCGGGACGAGATCAGCGGTGAGGAATTCGACATCCACGCCCGCCGCACCATCCTCGCCGGAGGCGTATGGACCGAAGAGCAGCAGGATCTGGCGAAGGCCGATGCCGGGCTCAAGGTGCTCGCCTCCAAGGGCGTGCACATCACGGTGGCCGAGGACAAGATCAAGGCCGACCCGAACACCGGAATCATCTCGAAGACGGAGAAATCCGTCCTCTTCGTCATCCCCTGGGAAGGCTATTGGGTCATCGGCACCACCGACACCCCGTGGAACGAAGACGTCGACGCACCGGTCGCGACCTCGCAGGACATCGACTACCTGCTCGAACACGCCAACGCCATCCTCGCCGACAAACTCACCCGCGAGGATGTCATCGGCGTCTACTCCGGACTGCGCCCGCTGCTCCAACCGGTGGTCAAAGAAGGACAGGCCTCGACGAAGGTCTCCCGCGAACACACCGTGATGGAAGTCGAACCGGCCCTGGCCGCGATCGCCGGCGGCAAATTCACCACTTACCGAGTGATGGCCGAAGACGCCGTCGACTTCGTCCTCGGCGACGATGCGAAGGATCGCAGGTCGCTGACGGAATCCGTGCCGCTGCTCGGTGCCCAAGGGGTGGGCGCGCTGCGGCGCGGCCAGTCCGGGATCGCGGAGAAGTACGGATGGGACGAAGACCGCGTCAAACGTCTCATCCGCCGCTACGGCACACTCATCGAGGAGCTGCTCGACCTCGTCGATGAGGATCCGGAACTCGGTCGGCCGTTGGACGGCGCGCAGCGCTACCTGCGCGTCGAAGCCCACTACGCGGCCGCCGCGGAGGGGGCCGTCCACCTCGGCGACATCCTCGAGAGGCGGATGCGGCTGAACTACGAAGCCCGGGACCGGGGAAAGACCGCCGCCGAGGCGGTCGCGGTCATCGTCGCACCCGTCCTCGGCTGGGACGACGACCGTCGGACAGCCGAGGTCGAGGACTTCCATACCCACGTCGACGCCCAGGTCGCGGCCGAGTCCACCGACGATGACGCCTCGGCGGCGGCCCTGGTCGGTGCGACCCTCCACTGAACCGTTCACGGCCCCGAACCGTTCACAGCGAAGTGCGCGACCACGACCGAATACCGACAATCGAATATCGACCGACCTCGGAGCACCCTCCGGGTCGACCATCGACCGGGGCACCCACCGGAAAGACAAACAATAGGAGTTTGTGAGATATGGGCACCATCTTCCTCTTCGAGATCGCCGGAACGGCGATGCTCATGCTGCTCGGCGTCGGTGTCGTCGCCAACGTCGTCCTGACCAAGACCAAAGGCAACGGCGGCGGTTGGCTGCTGATCTCCTTCGGCTGGGGCCTCGCAGTCTTCGCCGGTGTGTTCGTCGCCTACAAGACCGGAGCGCACCTCAACCCGGCTGTGACCTTCGGCATCCTCGCCAGCGGAGCCGACGAATACGCTCCCGGCATCGCCGTGACCTTCGGTCACACTGTCGCCTATCTGGCGGCGGAGATGATCGGTGCGATGCTCGGTGCCGTCCTCGCTTGGGCCGTGTACAAGAAGCACTACGACGAGGAGAAGGACGCGGGCAACATCCTCGGCACCTTCTCCACCGGCCCGGAGATCCGCTCCTATGGGTGGAACTTCGTCACCGAGGTCATCGCCACCTTCGTGCTCGTCATCGTCATCCTCCTGTTCGGAGGAACACCGGACAGGCTCGGGCCGCTGGCAGTGGCACTGATCGTCGTCGCCATCGGCGCCTCCTTGGGCGGACCGACCGGCTATGCCATCAACCCAGCTCGTGACCTCGGACCTCGTATCATGCATGCGCTGCTGCCGATCCCGAACAAGGGCGGCTCCGACTGGGCTTACTCGTGGGTGCCGATCGCTGGACCGCTGGTCGGCGGCGTCGTCGCCGGCCTGGCCTCCCAGGCATTCGTCTGAGTACGATCACAGACAACCGAGCACGCTCACACACAACTGAGCACGCTCACAGACAAACCACTTCGACACAGGAGTCAGAATGAGTCAGGAAAAGTTCATCCTCGCCATCGACCAGGGCACTACCTCGTCGCGGGCGATCGTCTTCAACTATGACGGGCAGATCGTGTCGTCCGGCCAGCTCGAGCACGAGCAGATCTTCCCTCGCGCCGGCTGGGTCGAGCACGACCCGGTTGAGATCATCAAGAACACGAACGAGGCGATCGGCCAGGCTCTCACCCGGGCGAACATCAACCGCCACCAGCTCGAAGGCGTGGGCATCACCAACCAGCGTGAGACCACCGTGATCTGGAACAAGAACACCGGCGAACCCGTCTACAACGCCATCGTGTGGCAGGATGCCCGAACCCAGAAGGTCTGCGACGAACTCGCCGGGGACGATGGACCGGACAAATACAAGGACCGGGTGGGTCTGCCGCTGGCCACCTACTTCGCCGGACCGAAGGCCAAGTGGATCTTCGACAACGTCGACGGGGTCAAGGAAGCCGCCGCGGCCGGGGACCTGCTCTTCGGCACCATGGACACCTGGGTGATCTGGAACCTCACCGGCGGAGTCAACGGCGGAATCCACGTCACCGACGTCACGAACGCCTCGCGGACGATGCTGATGAACATCGACACGCTCGACTGGAACCCCGATATCGCGGCCGATATGGGCATCCCCGTCGAGATGCTGCCCGAGATCAGGTCCTGCTCGGAGATCTACGGCTACGGGGCGAAGAACGGGCTCATCATCGACACCCCGATCTGCGGCATCCTCGGCGATCAGCAGGCGGCGACGTTCGGTCAGGCGTGCTTCGAGAAGGGGCAGGCGAAGAACACCTACGGCACCGGCAACTTCATGCTCATCAACACCGGAAACGAGCCGGTGGCCAGCAAGAACGGGCTGCTCACCACGGTCGCGTACAAGATCGGCGAGGACGAAGCCGTCTACGCACTCGAAGGATCGGTGGCCGTGACCGGTTCGCTCGTGCAGTGGCTGCGCGACAACTTCGGCATCATCAACGACGCTCCCGAGGTCGAGACCCTGGCCAAGCAGGTCGACGACAACGGCGGCTGCTATATCGTGCCCGCGTTCTCCGGACTCTTCGCCCCTCACTGGGAGTCCGATGCCCGCGGTGTGATGGTGGGTCTGACACGGTATGTGAACAAGAACCACATCGCCCGTGCCGCCCTGGAATCCGTGGCCTTCCAGTCACGCGAGGTCCTCGACTCGATGAACCTCGACTCCGGTGTCGAGCTGACCGAGCTCAAGGTCGACGGAGGCATGGTCGCGAACGAGACTCTCATGCAGTTCCAGGCCGACCTCCTCGGCGTGCCCGTCATCCGTCCCGAGGTCATCGAGACCACGGCGCTGGGCGCGGCCTATGCGGCGGGCATCGCCGTGAAGTTCTGGAACGGCGAGGACGACGTGAAGGGCAACTGGCGTGAGGGCAAGCGCTGGAACCCGTCGATGGACGACGAGACGGTCGACCGTCTCTACCGCCTCTGGAACAAGGCCGTCGAACGCTCCAAGGGGTGGGTCGACGAGGACACCGAAACCCTCTACGGCTGAATTACTACCCGACGGCGGCCCAGCAACCTCGCGCGAGGTTGCTGGGCCGCCGTCGGGTAGTTCTGGGGCGGGGAGTCCGCGTTAAACTGGACGTGATGAGCAAAAAGTCGAAGTTCCAGCGGAAGGTGTTGACCACCAAGAATTCTGCGCGCTCGAATTCGAGGCGCCACAAGGAGTACTTCGACGAACACGACGTCTATGAGAAGGACGCCCATCACGTCTCCGAGAATCGGATCAGACTCGGACTCTCCAGCTCCTCCGTCTCACCCATGACCGTCGAGGAGACCTTCACCCAGGCGGCCAAGCATGGCTACGACGGTGTCGAGATCATGGTCACCCACAACACCGAGACCCGCGACGTCGACCTCATCAACGGACTCGCCCGCGACACCGGACTCGACGTCATCTCCCTGCACGCTCCGACCCTGCTGTTCCTGCCGCGGGTCCTGCACAAAGACCATTGGGAGAAGCTGCGGATCACCGCGAATCTCGCCAAAGAAGTCAACGCCGACACCGTCGTTCTCCACCCGCCGTTCCGGTGGCAGGGCGAATACGCCCTCGGCTTCGTCGACGGCGTCCGACAGGTCGCTCAAGAGACCGGTGTGAAACTGGCCGTGGAGAACATGTACCCCTGGCGGGCCGGCCTGCGCGAGATCCAGGTCTACTACCCCGACTGGAACCCCCTCGACGAGGACTACGACGACCTCACCTTCGACTTCTCCCACGCCTCCACCGCCGGAATGAACGCCCTGGAGACGGTGGGCGAGATCTTCGACCAGCTCCGTCACGTCCACCTCACCGACGGTGCCGGCTCGCTCAAGGACGAACACCTCGTTCCCGGCGAAGGCACCATGCCCGTCGCCGAGACCCTGCAGTACCTGGCCAAACACAACTGGCAGGGCGACGTCGTCGTCGAGGTCAACACCCGATTCGTCCGCAAACAGTCGTCTCGCGAGAAGATGCTCGCCGACTCCATCGCCTTCGCTCGTGAGCACCTAGGCCTCGACGAGGATGTTCCCCGACGCAACGCCCACAGCCACACCCGCACCTCTGAGAGCAAGTCCGCGCGATCCGGCAGTGCCGACGACGAGAGCTGACCCCGCAGTCGACAGCGAAGTCGCGATTCCATCCGTCCGACCTCGCACCGGCACGCCCGAACGCACGGACACCCACCGACCACCGCACCCAACAGATCGAAAGGCTGACGCGCTTTGACCACAATCGCCTCCATCGGAACCGGCAACATGGGCACGGCCCTGATCCAGGGAATCCTCGCTGCCGACGCGGGCATCACCGTCCGCGCGACGACGAATTCGACCGCCTCGGCGCAGCGACTCCGCGAGGCTCTGCCCACCGCCACGGTCACCTCGGTGGAGGACGATTCCCACGCGAACAGAAAAGCCGCGTCCGGAGCCGATTTCGTCTTCCTCGGCGTGAAGCCGTGGATGATGGCCGAGACTCTGCGCGAGCTCGCCGATGACCTCGACCCGGACTCCGTGCTCGTGTCCATGGCCGCCGGCGTCGCCGCCGCGGACCTCGCGAAGCTCGCCCCTGAGAACCCGATCGTGCGGATCATGCCGAACACGCCGAGTGCCATCGGTCACGGCGTCATCGCACTGGCCCCCTCCGCCGAGGTGACCGCCGCCAGCGTGGACACACTGAAGTCCCTGCTGTCGGGCGCCGGCCTCGTCGTCGATCTCGACGAATCACAGATCCCGGCCATGACCGGAATCTCCGGGTCCGGAGTGGCGTACTTCTTCCTCCTCGCCGAAGCCATGATCGCCGCCGGCGTCAAGCAGGGCCTCAGTGAGGACGTCGCCCGCCAGATGGTCGTGGCCACCGCCGACGGCGCCGGCCGACTCCTGACCGAGAAGCCCGATCCCGCCGCTCAGCGTCGGGCCGTGAGCAGTAAGGGCGGCACGACCCTGGCCGGTCTCCAGCAGTTCCTCGACTCCGGGATCTTCGATATCGCTGAGGCGGCCGCGCAGGCGGCGGCGGACCGTTCCGTGGAGATGGAACGGGAGAACTCCGAGGTCATCAACGGCTGAGCCGATTCTCCCCGCTCAGGGGAGGACGTGGGACGAGCGGGCGATCGACACGGCCTCATGCCGGGTCCGTGCCGAGAGCTTGACCATCGCCGTATTGAGATAGGACTTCACCGTCGACTCGCGCAGCGACAGCGCCTCGGCGATGCGGGCATTCGGCCATCCCAGGGCGACGTGCGAAAGGATGTCGGTCTCCCTCGGCGACAGCCGCACTGCGGGCACCGGGGTTTGGAAGTTCTCCGGATTGTGCCCGGAGAGGATATCGGCCAGGCGCGCCTCGACGCCGGTGAGCTTCTCCCGGGTCTCCTCGTCGACGATGCCGGAGCGGATGGCTCGCAGCTCCGCATAGGTGTGCCGGAGAGCCTCGCGTCCCGCGTTGTCCAGATCCGGATAGAGCGGTTCCTCCTTGACCGGGCCAAGCGGCTGCTGCCGGTAGCCGAGTCGAGCGAGATCGACCGAGAGCTCTCGCACTCGCCTCACGAGGTCTCCTGTCTGCGGGGCGGCGGCGTCGTAGTCCGCGCGATGGCCGCAGTAGACCATGCCGGTGACCTCACCACCGTGGAGGGTGGGTACGGCCACGAGGACGCGGATGCCCTCACCGAGCACCTCCTCGTCGTAGTGATGGGTGATGAGCGGGTCGATCTCATAGTCGCGGGTCAGCTGCGGAGTGCCTTCGGTCATGGCCCGTCCGCCGAGGCCGCGTCCGGTGCTGACGATGAGGGTCGAGAGCAGGTTCTTATCGGCGCCGGCGACGGCTTCGACCGCGACCGAACCCTCTTCGACCATGCCTCCGAAGACGACGTCACCGGTGCCGCTCTCATGCAGGGAGTCGACGGCTTCGACGAACAGGCGACGGGTCTCGACCTTGAGTGCCCGCGTTTCCTTGGCATGCGCATTCATGTGAATAAGCTACCAACTTTCGGTGGTATTCCCCAGTGCATGCTGAACGTTACCTTGGGGTCATGTGATTCAGGACACTGATGTTCTGTCCATTCAAAGGAGAAAGAATGACTGACCCTGTCAACACCGGAGTTGACTTCCTCGCAGAGGAGGAGAGCCCGGAGTTCAAGGCCCTCAAGCGCAAACGATTCTCGGTTGTGATCCCGCTGTCGATCGCGTTCCTCGTCTGGTACTTCCTCTACGTGATCCTCAGCACCTACGCTCATGACTTCATGTCGACGAAGGTCGTGGGGGAGATCAATGTCGGGCTCGTCTTCGGGCTGCTGCAGTTCGTGACGACCTTCGCGATCACGATGTTCTACGTCTCGTTCGCCAATAAGAAGCTGGATCCTCCCGCGGAGGCGATCCGTGAACGACTGCTGGCCGAATCGGAAGGAACCCGCTCATGAGCACTCTGGCTATCGGAGACTTCGTCGCCTCGGGAGTCGACCTCCTCAGCGCAGCGACCACCGAGGTCGAGAACAACCCGGTCCTCAACATCACGATCTTCGCCGCATTCGTCGCGGTCACGATGTTCATCGTCCTGCGGGCCAGTCGCAACAACAAATCAGCTTCGGACTACTACGCCGGCGGCCGGTCGTTCACCGGACCGCAGAACGGCTTCGCCATCTCCGGCGACTACCTCTCCGCCGCGTCCTTCCTCGGCATCTGCGGTGCGATCGCCGTCAACGGCTACGACGGATTCCTCTACTCGATCGGCTTCCTCGTCGCCTGGCTCGTCGCCCTGCTCATCGTTGCCGAGCTCATGCGCAACACAGGCAAGTTCACCATGGCCGATGTGCTGTCGTTCCGACTCAAGCAGCGTCCCGTGCGCATGGCCGCAGCACTGTCGACGCTGGCGGTCTGCTTCTTCTACCTCCTCGCCCAGATGGCCGGAGCAGGCGGTCTCGTCTCCCTGCTCATGGGCATCGACGGCAAGGTCGGTCAGTCGCTCGTCATCGCCGTCGTCGGTGCGCTGATGATCATCTACGTCCTCGTCGGCGGAATGAAGGGCACCACCTGGGTGCAGATCGTCAAAGCGGTCCTGCTCATCGCCGGTGCCTTCGCCATGACCGTCTGGGTGCTCGCCCTCAACGGCTTCAATCTCTCCACGCTGCTGGCCTCGGCAGTGGAGAACGCGGCCGGCGGCGTCGGTGAGGCGGTGCTCGAGCCGGGACTGAAGTACGGCGAGAATCCTCTCGACTTCATCTCCCTGGCATTGGCCCTCGTGCTCGGAACCGCGGGTCTGCCGCACGTCCTCATGCGCTTCTACACGGTTCCCACTGCGAAGGAGGCGCGGCGTTCCGTGGTGTGGGCGATCTGGCTCATCGGCGCGTTCTACCTCTTCACCCTCGTCCTCGGCTACGGTGCCGCCGCGCTCGTCGGTGCCGACGCGATCAACAATGCTCCCGGCGGAGTGAATTCGGCAGCACCGCTGCTCGCGCTCCACCTCGGTGGGCCCATCCTCATGGGCTTCATCTCCGCGGTCGCGTTCGCCACGATCCTCGCGGTGGTGGCGGGTCTGGCCATCACGGCGGCGGCCTCGTTCGCCCACGACATCTACGCGAACGTCATCAAGAAGGGCAAGGTCGAGGACTCCGATGCGGAGGTCAAGATCGCCCGTCGCACGGTCATCGTCATCGGTGCGGTCGCGATCATCGGCGGCATCGGAGTGCAGGGGCAGAACATCGCATTCCTTGTGGCGCTGGCCTTCGCCGTCGCCGCCAGCGCGAACCTGCCCACGATCGTGTACTCGCTGTTCTGGAAGCGCTTCACCACTCGCGGTGCGGTGTGGTCGATCTACGGCGGCCTGATCTCGGCGATGGTGCTCATTGCCTTCTCGCCGGTCGTCTCCGGTTCCGAGACCGCAATGATCCCTGGTGCCGACTTCGCGATCTTCCCGCTGTCCAACCCGGGCATCATCTCGATTCCGCTCGGATTCATCCTCGGCTGGATCGCGTCGGTCACCGACCGGACTGTCGAGAGCCCCGAGCTCGCAGCAGAGATGGACGTCCGTGCCCACACCGGGTTCGGCGCCGAGGAGGCCGTCGAACACTGACCCCGCTCGCCGACCGCGTGTTCGAAGTGCAGACGACCCGATTCCGATCAGGACCGCGCCCTGTCAAGCTGTTTGGAGTCACTCACGCTGCTAGCGTGTCTATCTCTCGATGGTTGATCCCGACGACCTCGGCTGGTGCCGGGGTCGTCGGTGGTTTCGCGAACCGTTCCGGATGCTGCGC
>NZ_FXYY01000058.1 GCF_900169165.1 Brevibacterium linens ATCC 9172 | reverse complement strand
CTCGTACAGCGCGACGGCGTCGGCTTTGAACTCATCGGAGTACTTCTTCTTTGGCATGGTTTCTACTCGCATTCTCCGGCCCATTATGGGCCAGACTCAGCGTGTCCACCACTCAGGGTTCATCCCCCACCTCTGCAGCCGATGGTGATGAGCCCAAGGCTGGCAAGGACGGTGGTGATCACAAAGGCACTGGCGACAAGGACAAGGACGAGCCGGATATTGCCGATGACTCCAACCTTGAAGACAACGCCCCAACCACTCCCGGTGATGTTCCTGAGCTGCCGTCTGGTCAGGGCGACGAAGACCAGTACCAGTCCCCGGCTCCCCGCGACGAGACAACTCTCGTCGACGGCGACGATGATACTCCCAGCGACGAACCCTCCGACGAGTCGACTCCGTCACCGGATCGGACTGAAGAAGTTGTCATCACCGACGGTAGTACCCCTCGCGCGGGCGAACCCGCCACCGAAGGGATCAACGGTGCCACGGTCGGGTTCAGCCTCGGCGCGCTCGTCGTGGCAACAGTAGGCGGGTTCATCCTCTACACCGTGCTCCGCCGTAAGAAGGACGATCAGTAACCAACCATGATGACCACCGGCCCCGCACCCAGGGGTCGGTGGTCATTGCCGAAAGGCCCCCGCAATGTTCTCACTCAAGTCGCTTCTCCCCGGTGCCGCCACTGTCGGTGCGGGCTTCCTCGCCCTCGTCATCATCGTCCCAGTCCTCTTCGGACTCATGGCCGCCAGCGGTGCCTGCACACCGGTCAGTGACGACGGTAACGGCGGTGGCGACGTCGGAGACATCGGAGACATTGACCCGACTGAAAAGGCCCACGCTCGAGCAGTTTTCACTGTGCTCTCGGATAAGGGCATGTCGAACACCAATATCGCGGGGATCCTTGGCAACTGGTCGCAGGAATCGGGCGTCGACCCAACGAGCGTCCAGGGCATCATGGACTCGCCTTACAAGATGACTCCGAAGAAGCGGGAGAAGGCTGAATCGTTCTCCGGTGGTCTCGGCCTGGGTCAGTGGACGGGTAGCCGCAACAGCAAGCTCAAAGCGTATGCGAAGACGAAGAGCACAGACTGGTGGACCATCGAGCTCCAAATGAACTTCATGGCCGATACGAAGGGCGATGACGCGCAGAGCGTCCAAGTCTTCGAGGACATGATCAAGAACGAACTCGACTCAGTTTCGGCTGCGACGACGCACTTCCACGACAAGTGGGAGAAGGCCGGTGCTCCGAACATGCCGAATCGGATCAAGCAAGCCGAGAAGTGGTTCAAACTCATGAAGGACTGGAAATCCGGTGACAAGGCCCAAGCAGCCGGCTCCACCCCCGAGCAGGGTGAAGCGATCGCCGGAGGCACAGTCACCGCGCAGAAGAAGAAAAAGCTTCCCCTAGGAGACGTCAAGCCCCACGTGCAAGAAGCCGCCGAGGTCATCTACGACGAATATGACGGCATCACTGGTGTCGGCGGGTACCGTTCCGGCAGCACGTCACGCGACCCCAACGGGCACCCCGTTGGTCTCGCTGTCGACTTCATGGTCCCGCTGAACATAGACGGTAAGGCCCTTGGTGACGATATTGCGAAATTCGTCATCGACAACCACGAAGCACTCAACATCAAATACGTCATCTGGTACCAGCGCATCTACAACGTCGAACGTGCCGATGAAGGCTGGCGGAAGATGCCCGACCGTGGTGGAGACACCCAGAACCACAAAGACCACCCGCACGTCTCTTTCCAGACCGATTCCAAAGGAGATCCGAAAGATGCCGCGGGTAAGGGTGGCAAAGGCGGCGGCAGCGACGATTCTGACGACGGCAATGCCGATAACGTCAACTGCGAAGCAGACGGCACGGGCGGTGGATCAGGCGACGATGACATTCCTGACGACGGTCGTAAGAATCCCGGCGCGTGGGGTGGGCACAAGAACGGTGAGATCCCAACCGACAAGCTCAAGAAGATCCCGTGGACCCCGGACAGCAAGAAGGAATACCTCCGCAAGGACGCTGTCAAGCCCCGTGTTTGATGGAGAGTTTTCTACTTGGAATTCATCGGCTCACCCACGAGCTACGCAGCCCGTGGCATCGTGCTGAGATGATCGGCTCGGAACGCGGCGGGAGTCGCCCCACCAAG
>NZ_FXYY01000041.1 GCF_900169165.1 Brevibacterium linens ATCC 9172 | reverse complement strand
ACGTTTGAGGGCAGAAGTGGTTCGATCTTCTCCCACTGCTCATCAGTGAAGACTCGGTGTCGTTGCTGTGTAGTCACGTCTCCACCGTGCCAGTCCTGGAATGGTCAATAAAGGAGACACGCCCTAGTCGTGTAATAGCAACATCCGTCTTGACGCTCTCCACGCTTCTGCTTGCAACCGCGATCCCTCAGGCCGCACAGGCGGATCCTGCCGACGATTGCACAGGCGCGATCGATGCAGCAGAACTCGCTGACTCAACTTGCGCGCAAGAAGGAGACGTCCTGCTCCTTGACGATGGCCGAGAGATGACAATTCCAGCGCTGGGAGAAACTGTCGAGTCCAGCGTGGTTTCAGTCGAAGGCGAACCGGAGACACCTGATGCCTCAGTCTCGAACAACACCAAGGGAATCGTGGTCGACATCGGCGGCGAATGGTCCGGTAATCGAGCGGCCGTGACCATGCAGAAGCAAATCGAAGCGGAAAAAGCTGAAACCATCGCACCAGACGGTGTGAGTATCCAGGCTAGCTGCTCGAGCAGCGCATATAAGCTCAACGGGTGGAGGCAGCCAGCTACCTTCAATTGGTACTACAACTCAAAGAATGCCAAAGCATCGAGCCTTGCAGCGTTTAAGGCTGGCGCGAAGACGTGGACGGGGACCATCAAGCGCTGCGGGAAGACGATCAACTCAGGTGCGAAACAGTCATATGTTGACGGAACGTCGAAAACGCCGGCGGTGACGGCAAAGAACGGCTGCGGAAAGCGTGACTCGAGAAACGTTGTCGGTTGGGGTTCGGCGACTTCCAGTAATCTCGCAACGACCTGCACGTGGTCAAACAATTTCGGTGATGCACTTGAATCTGACCAACGCTACTCCACGAAAAAGGCATGGTCGGCAGCGAGCAAATGCTCGGGCAGCAAGTTTGACGTTCGCGGAGTCGCCACCCATGAGTTCGGACATACCTTCGGCCTCGGCCACGTTGCGATGTCGACTAAACAGGTAATGAAGCCTCAATCGAATACATGTGAAACTTCGCAGCGCACCCTTGGCAAGGGTGATGTAGCTGGAATCAATCTCATCTACTAGGAGCACCTGTGAAGCATGTTTTTACTCGAACTGCGGTGGTTCTCTCTGCGGTACTGACACTAGGCTTCACGGTTGCCTGCAGCTCTGAGCCGGAGGGAGGCCAGGTGGTTTCGTGCGGGGCATATGCACAAGATCCTGATGTTGAAGCTTTAATCGATGAGTCAGTTGCAGTCATCGTCGGGGACCTCAATGAGGCCGGTGAGAGTTCGGCAGAAACTCACGTAAAGGATGTTTTCAAGGGAACGATAAACCCAGGTGACACGATCACTTTCTCGTGGGACAACGCTTGCGGAAGCCCAACGGACTTTCTCACCGCACCCCCCGAGGACAAGGAAGAATTCGTATATTTCCTCGGTATGCAGGGAGAGCAGTACACGCTCGTAGACGGCGCTTACGGCATGTTTAATGCATCCGATGCTCTACTCGGTGAAGTCTCTACCGCAACTCGCAAGTGAGCACGAGTCTATAAACATCCCGTCCGTGTCGACGATGCGGAGGGGGCCGCCAACAAGGACGAAGCAGCTAACGATGGATGTCTATCGGGTATGCGAGCTCACAAATCTGCTAAACGGTTGGCTGCGTTCGCTGACAGATCTGTCCAGCCCAGCACCGCTTTGACTCTTGCCTAGTACTACTAAGACCTACCATTTGGTGTGCGGGTGAGGCGAATACCGAACTTCACCACCGCGGCGCCGACAAACCCAACTACACCCAGGACCGTCGCAATGACACCAACCCCCACCAATGCATCCTGCGCAGGACTGATTTGCAGAGTTGTACCATCAACGAGAGCGATGAACCCCGAGATAGCGATACCGACCACAGCGGCACATGTGACCTGACTTGCACAGTTTTAGTGTCCCGCCCCAGGCCCAGAGTTTTCGACATTGCTGACGAGCTCTGCGGCTTGCGGAGGGACATCCGGTGGGAACACGAGTTCGTGCCCATCGATCTCGCCCACGAACTCACGCAACGGCCGCAACGTGGTAATGATCTTCTGCAACGACAACCCTGTCGCTTCCTGCATGAACCTCGCGACCGCCAAAGCAGTGAACACCACCGTCAGGTGCGCCTCGATCGCGTCTCGCGTGCGATGGAAGATCGGGCGGGCCCGGAGAGCTGTCTTCGACATCCGAAAAGACTGCTCGACATGCCATAGATCGTGATAGGAACCGACAACCTCGCGGGCGGTCATGACTCTTCTTTCGATGTTGGTGACGTAGCCTTTCCACCCGGCCAGGCCCACCGCTTTGTCGTAGCTGGACTCGTCGAAGACCTTCTGCGATCCCTTGATTTTCACGAACCGTGCGGCCTTCGGTTTCGATTCCCCGTCGATGATCCTCATCGCCCGATTCCGTTGTAGATTCAGTGTCTCTCTGTCCCGCACGGCGCGTTTGCGCCGGTATTGCCACACTGCCCGCCACGCCTTCGGATGCTTAACCGGTGACCACACGGGCTCAGCACGAGTCAGCGTCCGGTTCTTGTCCAACCCGACTGTGGTCCTTGGCGTCAGCGTATCGACGAGCTGCCCATCATCAGTGTTTGTCCCGTTCCAGGTGAAGAACGTCGCCAGATCATTCGGTGCCTTCGTCTGCCGCGACCCGACGATGAACCGCAGCCCGGCATCATCAATGGCTTTCAGGTTCGCAGCTGAGAGCATTCCGGCATCAGCGACGATGACCATATCGGTGACCCCGTGGCGGTCTTGGAAACCCTTGACGATCGGGATCATCGTGAACGTTTCTGCTTTGTTGCCTTCGAAGCACCCGATCTCTAACGGGAACCCGGTCCGATCGACGAGGAGGCCAACAACGATCTGCGGGTCGACTCGGCGTTCTTTCGAGTACCCGACCTTGCGCAGGCTGTCTTCCTTCTCTGCTTCGAAGTACAGGGTGGTGACATCGTAGAGAATCAATGAGATCCCTGTCGTGGCGACTGAGTAGTCGAAACATTTGCCGGCAATCATGGATCGGTAGTCGTCATCGATGACGCGTTTGAGGCAGGCAGAGAACGTGTTGCGGTGTTTCGTTTCAGCACCGAGCTCGTTCAGGACGCGGATGCTGTCGGATTTCGATGTAGGTTCGACAAGTCTGGCGAGGACGAGCTGGAAGAACGCATTGTCATCGACGACATCGAATCCGAGTCGGTTGTAGGCGGTGTGGATCGTGTCGATGAGCAGACGTGATGTCGATCCCTTTACCCGCCTACGCGATGTTGTCGAGACGTTGCTGCCGGTGTCGAGGTCGAGTGCCAGCTGCCCGGTGGACTCGTTGATTTTCTCGCGGCCGGCTTCTTCAAGTGCTGCGAGTTGGGCTGGGGTGTGGGCGGAGCCGAGGTGTTCGATGACGGTGAGTTTGCCGTGGCGTTTCGTTACGATCTGGACCGCGGTTGCCCCGGACGCGGTCGGGACTTTCCTTAGTCGCAGGCTCATGTACCTATTCTACGGACCCATTTAGTGTCCCGAATCAGGAACTGACGGCACGGTCACCAGCATAAACGCCAGTCGAAACCCGAAACTCGTCCCCAACTGTGCAAGTCAGGAGACCTACCATTTGGTGTGCGGGTGAGGCGAATACCGAACTTCACCACCGCGGCGCCGACAAACCCAACTACACCCAGGACCGTCGCAATGACACCAACCCCCACCAATGCATCCTGCGCAGGACTGATTTGCAGAGTTGTACCATCAACGAGAGCGATGAACCCCGAGATAGCGATACCGACCACAGCGGCACATGTGAGCGCCGCGAGTAGCAGGGCCGTCCCTATGGTGTTTAGCTGGCGCAGCTGGTCACGGCCTCTGGCCGGCCAAGGCCGTTGGTTCAAGACCGAGATAATGAAACTCGTGGCGATGATTGTGAGAGCGACTCCGAAACCGAAAAGAGTCCACATGGTTGAGAAGGCAGCAAGGCCTGCCACGAAGCCAGCTAACAGCGTGCACAGGCCCGCAATGATCAGCACGACGGATAAACGGTCGCTACTCACGAATCTTGCTTTCTGGAAACCTGCCTGCGCATGAGATCGAGCATCTCTTTGCGGTCAGCTTCCTGCCGCTTGAGGTACTTGGTGATCCAGACAGTCGCAACTACGATGCCCGCTACGATGACGAGAAAGACAAACACGGGCAGAAGTGTCATCAGCATGCCAAGGACGCCAAAGCTCGATTCAACGAATCCAAAGTCTTCCATATGCTCGATCCTTTCGGCGCATCTGCGGGCTCTGCCTCATTAGTTGAAAGCGATAAGGCCCATTCTATAGTCTGCGCAAACATCGTATAGGCACGATAGAAGAGGTGCATTGCCGAGATTCAGTGGCGCAACGCCGGGCAGTCAATCCGCTTTCGAAACCGTCGAAAGCGGACGCAGGCCCCTTCGGGAACACGTATTTCTTGCCTTCACCTGCACAAAGTGTCCTGCGGGCGGTCACTTTCCGCCGCGAGCGTTCAATCGTGATCGCGACAATTCCCGTCACGGCCCTGACTCTACGACGAGTGTGCCAAGATCGGCATATGAATGGTTCCAAACCAGATTCCTCTTTGCTATCGCTACCGGCAACGAATAGCACCCGTTCGATCGGTTTCAATACGCTCATTGTTGCCTTCGCCGGGCATCTCATTGCCTGGACTGGCTACGTGGCGATGCATATCTCCGACGAGAGCTTCTACTTGCCTCAGCCCTGGATGATAAGCCTCTCAGGCTTCTTACTGACAGTGGTTGCAACATTCTGCGCAGTCATCATCGGACGGGCTCTCCCCCGCTCTTTCAGGCCCTGGTTCATGATCATCAGTCTCATCGTTCTGATTGGGTCAGGGGTCAGCGAAATAGTCGGGCTGGTATTTTACTCCATGAATACTCCTCCCAGCGGTGTTGTGGACATTGTGGCTAACTCGCTGGCAGTTCTGCCATTCATCGGAGAGCTCGCCTATCCGTTCGTGCTCTCCGGCGTAATCATGTGGGCCGTACGAGTTCCCAACATTGAGCATCAAACAACGCCGCGTACCCGCATCGGTTCAGGTCGTGGCGATCCCGCGTTCGCAACGACTGCGTTCGTCATCTACGCTTCGACACTGGCGACGGGCCTCGCGGTGACCATGTTTCTCATCGTCACTTTCTTCGCTCCCGTGGCCCCTATCAGTGATGAGGGATGGGACACGGAGTTCCTCTGGCTGACAGCAGCCGGGATCGTTGGAGCGATCGGCCTCACTGGCGTTCTCCGTCGACTCTCGACCACGCCCGTGTCAACGACTGTTTCAACGACACTCGCAACGCTCAGCCTCTTCGCTCTGGTCTTCGCCCACCAGTTAAGCAGCCTCTCAGTTGCTCAGGCCGTTTACTCCGACTCGGTCGGAATCGGCGGGACGCTTGTGTGGGTGTTCGCCGCGTTCATGTTCCCCCTCACCGCCGTACTTTTTCTACTGATGGTCCTAATCATCAAGATCCGGTCCCGCAATAAGTGACCCCGCACAAGCTCGGGACGTCTCTGAGACGGGATACGAGGACGGGAGCCAAATAGATTCGGGAGAGCACCATCGATGACACGCGAACTCGCCCTGCAACTTCGCCCGCTATGCGAGCACTACTGCCTTTCGATGTCGACCGACGAGAGGTGAACCGAATGCCAGAATTACCCCCGCGCCCGCCATCGCTGCGCCGACTGCCACGTTCCTTTTCGCGTCGGCACGACATCGAACGATTCCATCCGACAACGGATATCCGTTCGCTTCGGTGATTCGCATAGCGTTGAGACCCGAAGGGCAGGCCCACAGTGCCTCACTGTCCCTATAAGCTCCGGAGCCCAACTGGACCCAGAATCCCCCGGCGATCAGGCCGACTGAGGCGACACCGAGGAGAGTGAGCGACAACCACGCGTGTTGCCTTATCACGATGATGGTCAGGAACCAGACCGCGATGGCGGCACCAACGACGAACCAGCCGAGTAGCACCCACTCCACCCACTGCACATCTTCCATGTGATACAGCTCTACCGATTCGTCAGTGGCTATGATCATCACGTGCACCGAGTCACCATTGCTCACCGCGAACCTCCCTTATACCCCTGCCGTAATAGTCTGATCTCAATATGCCACACCGGCCTCAACGATCCGTGGCACACACTCACAACACTGCGACGAACGAGCGACGGAGGCAGTCGACAGTTCACACAACGACGGCGCCGCCCTTGTCGATAAGAATGACTATTATCCGCAGACGAAACCCGTGATCAGAGACATCGGTCATGCCGCCAGCACACCTGAGAGAGGAGAACGAATTTTGATTCCGGAATCCAAAGGCGCGAAGATCGCCTACATTGCAGTAGCGTCCGTGTCTACACTCCTTGTCGGCTTCTGCATTTTCGTATGGTTGTGGGCAGGCACGATCGAGGATGGTTGGATAAACGCCTATGCGGCAGCGGTCGTGGTTTCGGTGGTCTGTGTTCCGATTGCCCTTGTACCGCTTGGTTGGTCCTTGGGGCTCTCATTCGTTCGGGCAGCTGAAAAGAGAAAGTCCCAGCGTAATCAGACGAAGCCGCGCGCAGAGTTGTGTTCTATGAACTCGCCAATCGAGATTCGATTCTTTCCCGACTGGGGGCGGAAGGAACCGCTGTGGAGCCATGACACCGACGACATTGCAGTGGGGACTTCAGACCTCCCAATTTCAGCGGACCTGGCCGACGATCTCCATGCTTACATGGAGTTCTGGAGCTCTCACTTCAACCCCGTCGTCGATTACCCAGATTCGGGGTGGGACTGCGAAGATAATCACCAATGGTTTATCGATGAGGGCAACCGCCTTATCCGAGAATTGTCTAGCGAACTCGAAGGCAGGGCAACCATCTCTGACGAGCGGGACCCCGACGACCGCTAGGGGTCCCACTTAGCGAAAATAGTTCCCGAATCTATGTCTATCGGGTATACCCTCTTACCGAATCTGTCTATGGCCTGGGCCAAGGTTCGAACAAAACCGTCAAGGACGACACCGCCTTGACGCTGGAAACTGGCCCTCTCTATCTACGACGCCGGTTTCAGTAGCTGTCTGCGCAAACGTCGAGACCCACACGCGCAGAGGCGAGGCCACACTATGCGTGGCCTCGCCCTCGGCTGGAGCGCACCGCCACAGGTGCAGAATCCGGCTATCCCTCGGATTCTTCCTCAGTGTCAGCCTGGGACTGCAACTCAACAAGTTCATCCGCACACCGACTCAGCTCGCCTGCAACCTCAGCCAGTGGTCCTCGTGCCAGCTCGACGAGTTTCATCGCGTAACGCCTATTAAAACTCGTATCAGGACTATTCGCGTCGCCCTCTGCGTATGTGAGGGTGTCCGCAATCTCTTCAAGACTCGACGCCGCGAGCCGGAGCATCCGCTCCCAGCTACGATCTTGGGCGTGTGGCAACCACACCAGACCTAGGGAATAGAGCCCATCGAGTCTTTCCGCTGCAACGAACCGTTCAACTGTTGATAAACGATCCAGCCATGCGCTGATGAACCTGTCGCACAGCTCGGAATGATCAAACTGCAGATCGGGCTTATTATTGTACAAGGTCTCGGCCACGTCAGTGATCGACATGCGCTCAGCGATAGCCAATGCCTGCGTTAGATCATCGTCCTTCGACTCCAGTATCGCTGCGGCCAGCTTCTTCCTACTTGAGAGGGTATCCCCACCATCCATTACTAATCTGACCTCCCTTCTTCGCACAGGTCACCACAATGTACTTCCCCTTATAGGGCATAGCCGCTTGGCGGCCTGATCCCTTTTTATATGTTGAGTGTTTGCCGTTGGCCATTGCGCGGGACATGAGATTCGCGATTTTCCCCCGCGACGTGGCACCAATCTTGTCTCAGTTGTGCCTCTTCGCCCGGATATGCTTCCACTTGTTCGCGTTCTGCTTCAACAAGTACTTCGACGCAGCCTGCTTGATCTTCGACTTCCCTATTTGCTTGATCGCTGCTTTAATCCCGACACGGGCGAGGAGGCCAAGAACCCACAGAATCGGGAATGCCTGCGCATTCACCTGGGCAGAAGAAACCTCAATGGTTTCTCCTGACTGAGCATCTTCGAGAGTTGCAGCGAAGGCTTCATCACCTAAATAGGTGAAATCACGGACGAGTAGTTCGCTTTCAATGTCTTCACCATCGACGACTGCTTCAACCGTCACCGACTGGATCAGCTCATCAAGAGGAGCATCGGAATCCGTGGCGACATCCACACGCGAATCAATACCTTCAGCCTCAACCGAGGTGGAGACTGTGCCACCGACCGCGTCGACGTCTACAGTCGTATCTAGGTTGTCGCCGCCCTCATCAAGCGACTCAACACCTGAGGTCGCCTCATCAGGATCAACAGAGACACTATGTGTGCTGACGCTTGGTACTTCGGTTGGCTCGTCGGCCGCGACCGGTGAAATATTTGCCGTCGACAGCCCCACCGCTAACGCGGTCACCGCTGCAACAGCAGCGACGCTCTTCCTTAAAGAGACTTGCATTCCCTCGGGTCCTTTCCTTGTTCTTCAATGGATTCTTCTATCGCTTGATCGACAGGAGTGTTCCTGCGGGTCTGATCACGAGTGTGTGGAGCAATCAGTGGCCAGCACGCGGCAATCTTTCCCGCAGCAATCGCTGTTGCAGGAGACGTCCCTGAATACGGCTGGGTCCCACCTCCCGGGCTCTTAACGTGGATCTCCTCACCGGAAGCAAGGAGATTCGTGGCTCGAATATTCGTGAATCTCAGACGGTGGCCTGATTTGTTCAGTGCCCCCACTGAGATCACTCCCTCATATTGGGCTGGGTATGAGGCGAAATCTCCAATACCGTTCCCGGCAGCGGAAAAGATGGTCACGCCATCGTTTTGAGCGTGACGGACCGCTTCCTTCAGCTCTGGCGCGTCCATTTCGGTCCCGAGCGCGGCGACGATCATATCCACATCTTGTTGTGTCGCAGTCGTGATCCCAGTCGCCAAGTCTTCAACTTCCCCGACACCAGAAATATCAAGAGCCGGGACGTCGACGATCTCGATCGTCGGAGATCGTGTAGATGGTTTTGCTGACGCGCTTTCAACCATGATCGCGGCCATGGCTGACCCGTGTTCGCTCACTCTCGACGGGGCGCCCGGCACCGAACGAACCTCGATCTTCGCCTTATTCAATGCTGGGTAGGTGGGATCAATTCCTCCATCGATGATTGCGATCCGAACCTTCGAAACAGTTTCTACTGGCGTGAAAACGATGACAATGGCGACCATGGCGAAAACGATGACGACGGCTGCCACCAGGGCACGCTGGACCCACCGGCGGGGATAAACGGGGGCCAGGGCCATCCGGGAGTCTTCTCGCATGGTCTCGCAGTCTGTGAAGAAGGGTGGGGACGATCTTTCATGGGGATAAGCCGTCCTTAAACCTAACAATCCCTGAGTTGGCTTCCGGGGTCGCTCGTGTGAAAGCAATCAAACCGTTACCTGCCGCAGGTCCGGGCATACAGTGTGGGCGCCGCGGGCGCCTCGCACGAAAGTATGAAATTTCGAGACAACTTCGGCCCAGCAGGCCGGATGAGTGCGATCATGTCAATCGAGTATCCCTGCTCACCGAATCTGTCCACTGATTGGGGTTAGGTGCGAACAGAACTGTCGAAGTTCGCACGGGATTGACACTCGAAGGCCGCGGACTCTGCATCTGCAGCGTGTCTCCCTGGTGGCCGAGCCGACATATTGCCGTGGTTTAATGGACTTTCCAGATCCGGCTTGGAATGACGGACCATGCAAGTACGTGTCATCATTCGCTTGTGAAGTACCGGAACATCATTGCGGTATGAGCGCGAGACCATGAGGAGACGGTCACATCGATGGGAAGCAGATACTTCAGCCATACAGAAGAGTTCTTCGTCGAAGCTGACCCCGAAGCAGTCTGGAGGGTTCTCGCCGATCCGACTGCTCTTGCCGGATCACACCCGATTGAAGTGAAGCCTGAGGGTCACATAGCATTGACCGCAGGTGACCGTTGGATTGAATCGCATCGGCAGTGCGGATGTGGAGGCGACGATGTCATATGGACAACACTGGTTGCTGAGAACCCAACAACTTACGTGAAGCGCGGCAGGCAAGCCGGGACTACAATGACCGACACGGTGCGCCTCCGACCAAAGGGATCCGGCTGCATCCTCCGAAACCGCCTGGCCTTCTCCCCAAGCTTTGTCGGCAGGTTCCCAGAAAAACTCGTAACCTGGAGGCGGATCGCGACGGGAAAGCTCCCAAAAATGGTTGTTACTGAGGAATTTCTCGACCGCTTTGCTTGTATTCTGAGCGAGCATCTTGGATGCAGGGTCACCCGCTTGTGAATCTTCCTTGTTGACGTGCAAATATCACCTTGTTGCTCCACAGGTACGGGAAAACTAGAGTAGCTACGATGGAAGCCCGTAGGCCGTAGCAGATCCTAAACTCGCGCTGGGGAAGCACTACAACATCAATAAGCCTTCCGCCCGATCGCAAATCAACTGTCCAAAGCGACGATGATGGCGAGGAGGAGCATGCTTCGTAGTAGCAACCGTGCGCTTACGATCGCGAGCACAGTATCTAAAGATTTCTGTCAAAGGAGTATACCCCTTTGACATTCAAGATCTCGACCGGAAGAATGTGTGAGCTTCAGCGGTAAATGGCGGTGTTCTGTCAGCGTATTTTGGCGGCAGTGCTCTCACCGCCCGCTCGCATCGCACGATGCTTTGCAGGTTTCATCAGTCATAGAACAACAAGCGATACCGCTATTACGAGTTGTCAGGCCGTTATCGCGATAGCGCCTTCGCTTGAAGCAGCGCGAACCCCGGAACTATGGGTGACGAAGCAGGTGGTGAGTGTCCGTTTCCCCGACCTCAGCGAAGCCTTCACGTTCGTACAATCGCTTTGCTCTGGCATTCACTTTGTGAACCTGAAGCATCGTTCCATGGCCAGCCTTTGCAGACTGTTCAACCACCCAACTGAGGATGGCGGCACCGACGCCTTGACCCTGACTATCCGGAGCAACTTCCATGAGCTCTAGCCACGTGTCTTCCTCGCGCCTTCCCAGATACAGCGCGCCGACGTCCACGCCGTCTAACCCAAGCACGAACACCTCATGTTCCTCAACAAGCGGGCGGAAAAACTCTTGCTGCTGTACAGCGATCCACGGACCATAGGCCGCTTCCACCAATTCCTTGTGAGCGTCTTCATGAAGCTGGAACAACCAAGCTTCGTCCTTGTACGTAGCCGCGCGGGTCGAAATCGTCATCTATCCATTCTGCTACAAAGCGGACACCAAACCTGTGAGGTTCAGCGATAAGTGGCGGTGCTTTTCCATTGCACAGTGGCGATGCAGATGATTTAGGGGCTCGGCATGTCCTGGTATGTTGCGAGCATGAGTGATCAGCAGCATCAGCGTTGGCAACGAGGCGACAGAATTTTCTGGACTTACCGCGACCCAGACTTTCCCGGACTCGTGGATCAACGGCCAGTAACTGTAATCGCTGATGATGATCAGCACCTTGCCGTGTGGATGGCCGCGGGGACACGAATGCTCTATCAAGTCAGTGCTGATGGGCAGGACCTGCGCTCCCTCAGCGGGACAGATCGCTTCACCGCCCCACGAGCCCAAGCAGTCAGAAACTGGGTAGGCTCCGGGATACTTGCAGTCTTCCAGCCAAACACCATGTACTCTGTCTGGTTCTTCGAGACAAAGGCGGGAATCCGTAACTCCTATTACGTGAACATCGAAGAAGAATTCACACGGTCGGATTCCGGCATCGAAACCTCAGACCTCGTGCTCGACGTTCTCGTCAGCCCTGATCGCATCTACGCTTTCAAAGACGAAGATGAACTTGAGCTCGCCCACCGCGCCGGGGTGTTCTCGACAGCCAAGGTGGAGCAGATCAGACAAGTGGCACAGCAAGCCGTGAAAGATGTCGAGCACTGGGAATTCCCGTTCAACGCCGGATACGAGGGCTTTCAGCCGGACCCCGATTGGACCGTGCCTACTTTGCCTGCCGATGCCAACTGGGAGTTTGAAGATGTCGCAGGAGGAGACTAAGTGGGAGACTGTTGATCGCCGCCAGATTCACCAAGGGCGTGTAGTGCTTTTCGAGCACACCGTTACTCTCCCCGACGGTTCGCAAACTCACTACGAGGTCGACGAGAGTGTTCCATTCGCGGCCGCGGTTCTTGTCGTTAACGGCGATCACGTATTGGTCACTCGGCAGTATCGTTACCCGATAGATCGCTGGATCTTCGATCTACCTGCCGGTGGAGCCGAAGATGGCGAGGAGCCGATAGACACGGCCCGTCGCGAACTTGAGGAAGAAGCGGGGATTGTGCCGACAAGCTTGATGTCCCTCCATACCTTCTTCTTGAACCCTGGCCGGGCAAGCTGGCCCGTGCACCTCTTCTTTTCGTCAGAGGCAACGATAAAGGGGACCGCAGCTCGAGACGATCCGGCGGAGCAGGTTAGCGCTGTTTGGCTACGTGTAGAGGAGCTGGATTCGATGATCACAAAAGGTGAAATCGTCGATCCAACGCTGATCATTGCGCGGACGATGGCCGCAAGTCGCGGACTTATGTCGCCTCTTAAACCTTTAGTTTTATGAGACGTCAGATCCACCTCGGCGTGACTTCAGCTCAGTCGCGTACTCACGGGGTGCGATCTGTCTTGCTAACTCGTCTTGACGCAGAGTGTCTTAGAGTCGTGACTTCTTGGGATTTATGAGGCATTCTTAAGACATGAGGCTTCTGGGATACACGCGGGTCAGTACTGCTGGCCAAGATGCGCAGCTCCAACTCGATGCACTCGTCGGTGCGGGAGTCCAGAAACGAGATGTGTTCTCAGATGTGACCTCTGGGAGTAAGACGGCGAAACAGCGACCTGGAATGAGGCGGCTGCTCGACTATGCCGAAGACGGCGACACTGTCGTCGTGTGGCGCATCGACCGGCTCGGCCGCTCACTCCTGGACGTTCTGGCAACCGTGAACCATCTCCGAGACCAGGGAGTGAAGGTCCGTTCCGTTTCGGACAACATCGACCCTGAGACTTCATCGGGTCGGATGATGTTGGGAATGCTCGCTACCCTGGCCGAGTATGAGCGTGAACTCATCACTGAACGCGTCAATGCAGGCATTGCCGCAGCTAAGCAGAACGGCACCAAGTTCGGGCGGCCGCCGGTAGACCCGGACGAGATCGCCCAGAAGCTCTCTATCGCTGAAGACGCCCGCGCCAAAGGACGCACTGCTGAAGACGCGGCACGCTTGGTGGGCTGGTCAAGAGCGACTTTGTATCGACACCGTCAGGCCGCCGGCACTCACGACACACTGGCGGAGCCGGTGTGAGATGGACGGGCCGGAGAAGTGGCGCATCCTTCGGCTCCACGTTGAAGACGACATCGCTCTGACAACTCTGGCCCAAGACACCGGTCTCGGCTTGCGCACCCTGCAACGCTGGCACCAGCACTACAAGACCGGTGGGATCGCCGCTCTTGAATCACAGACCCGACACGACTCTGGTTCTAGGGCGTGTCTCCTTTATTGACCATTCCAGGACTGGCACGGTGGAGACGTGACTACACAGCAACGACACCGAGTCTTCACTGATGAGCAGTGGGAGAAGATCGAACCACTTCTGCCCTCAAACG
>NZ_FXYY01000026.1 GCF_900169165.1 Brevibacterium linens ATCC 9172 | reverse complement strand
TCGAGGCGGAGACATTCGAGTCTGGGTTATCGAGCACCGGTTGACTTCGAGGTCGATTACACATTTATGATGGACATTGCCGCCTGATAGTACACATTGATGTGTCCACTTCCAGGGGTTCACGCCCGGGCTTCTTACCGTGCTTCCGGGCCCGTTTGATCGTGAGGGAGAACAGTTCCTGCTGCGAGCACAGCCGCCACACACGACGCTCTGACGCCTCATATCCGCACGCGTGGAGTTCATCAGCGATGAACCGGTGCCCGAACTCGGGATCGTCCGTATGCACGTCGTAGGCGGCATTGATCAAGTGCGCCTCCTCGAGATCCCGGTCAGAGATAGGTTTCGCGCACCACTTGTAGAAGCCCTGCTTGGTAAAACCGAGGACCCGGCAGGCCACTGCCACCGGCACCCCGGTGGCAGCAAGGTCGAGGACCAGCGGATACATCATTTTGGGTGATGACCACCGAGCCTCAAGTTCGCTTGCGAGAGATACGCTGCAGCCTCGCGGAGGATCTTGTTCTCCCTCTCGAGCTCGCGAATGCGTTTCAGCGCTGCCGCCTGGGCGCGAGACTCCTCGACATCACGGGAGGGCTCGAGTCCGTGCTCGCGTAGCCGCGAGTCACGTACCCAGGCCTGGAGAGCTGACTTCGAGATGCCGAGGTCGGCGCAGACCTGCTTCTGGGTCATCCCCTCGCCCAGGAGCTCGAGCGCTGATTGCTTGAACTCATCGGTGTAGATCTTTGGCATGACTTCCATCCTTCCTGGAATTTATCCAGTCGTGAAGTCAACCAAACCTTCAGCAGTCCCTGCCAGTAACGGAAACACCCCAGGCCATTGACCTGGGGTGATGTTGCCGAGCCGCCTGCGGGAATCGAACCCGCGACCTATTCATTACGAGTGAATCGCTCTGCCGACTGAGCTAAGGCGGCAACCGAACCAACTTTAGCCAACTTCTCTGCCGGTGGTCAAAACGACGAATGCCATCCTGGACGGTTCCGACAGAGACCTTCGTCACCCCCTCTCCAGCAGGCGAGAACCGAGCACCTGGACCGCCTCAGTGCGGGTGCCGCCGGGGACTCGTCTCGGCACCCGTTAACCTTGAAAGGACAGTTGGTGCACAGACACGAGGGAGAGACATCCATGGCAGAGTTCGACTCCGACGACTTCATGAGCGACTTCCAAGCGCTCATCGAATGCGAGTCGTTCTCCAACGACCTCTCTTCATTGGCCCGCAGCGCCCGGCTCGTCTCGCGCATCGGCACCGGGATGCTCGGTGCCGCGCCTCAGATCATCGAGACCGACGGCCACCCGCATGTGCTGTGGCGCTTCGGCACCGGACCGCGCAAGGTCGTGCTTATCGGCCACCACGACACTGTCTGGCCGACGGGAACGCTCGCTGGTTTTCCGTATTCGGTCAAGGACGGAGTGGTCCGCGGACCCGGTGCCGATGATATGAAGGGCGGTCTGCTCATCGCCATCTATGCGTTGGCAAAGGTCCGCGCCGAACTCGGCAGACTCGACGGCGTCAGCCTCCTCATCACCGCCGATGAAGAACTCGGTTCCCCTGGTTCCCGGCAGATCATTGAAGACGAAGCGCGCGGAGCGAAGGCGGCTCTCGTGTTCGAAAGCGGCGCCGCCGACGGTGCCGTCAAGATCGCGCGCAAGGGAGTGGCGATCTACCAGCTCGAAGTCACCGGTCTGGCATCGCACGCCGGAGTCGAACCGGAAAAGGGCATCAACGCCACCATCGAAGTGGCCAACCAGGTCATCGAGATCGCGGCACTTCACAGACCCTCGGTCGGCACCTCAGTCGTCCCGACCGTGATGACCAGCGGATCAACCACGAACACCGTGCCTGCCAAGGCCGTTGTCGGAATCGACTCCCGAGCTGCCTCGGCGGGTGAACAGGTCCGCATCGACGACGCTCTGCACGCTCTGACGCCCACCGTGGCCGGTGCAAAGATCGAACTCAAGGGCGGAATCAACCGCGCCCCGCTCGAAGAGGACATGGCGATGGGCCTCTATGCCCGTGCCCAACGACTGGCAGGACGACTCGGGCATCCCCCACTGAGGTCAGTCGCAGTCGGCGGCGGATCGGACGGCAACTTCACCGCCGGAGTCGGGACGCCGACCCTCGACGGACTCGGCACCGTCGGCGGAGGTTCCCACGCCCGGACCGAACACGCTCTGCAGATCTGGATTCCCCGCCGCATCGAACTCACCGCGGCACTCGTCGCCGAACTCCTCGGCGACGACTGAAAGCCCAATCACTCCCCCAGCACCGGCGAACGTCGGCGATCAGAGTGCGCCCGTGCGGTCCTCTTGCAGCCAGGGGTTCGACAGCAGCACGAAGGCTGCTTCGACGATGAGCACGGGCGACATGTTCGTCTGCAGGCGCTGCCGGGCCTCGGTGATCGCATCGATGCGCAGCAGCGTGGTATCGGGCCCGTCCCGGTTCGCCTGTTCGGAGATGAGATCGATTTCGCCGGCATTGATCCATCCGTCTCGGATCCCCAACTGGTACATGAGGATGTCGCGGTAGAGGCTCATCAGCTCGAGGAAGATCCGGTCGAGCTCATCGTTGCGGGCCCGCACCGAGCGGCGCTTCTGCTCCTCCTCGAGCTTCCTGATCTGCGCTCTGGCCGACGGCGGAATCGTCTTCTCCCCTTCGACACCCAAGGTGGTCAGCAGCTGAGTCCGCTCGGCAGCGTTGCGCTCTTCGACTCGTGACTTCGCGGTTTCGGCAGCGTTGTCGACGATGCGGCCGGCCAAACGGATCGTCGCCCCCACGGAGGTGAGTTTGCCGGGGATCGCGAGAATCTGTTTACGTTCGGCATCAGCCGATTCGTTGAGTGCGAGGTATTTCGCGCGCCCGATGTGGTTCTGGGCCACTGCGGCAGCCCATTGTGCGCGATCTTCCGAGACGTTGTCGCGCTGCATCAGCAGCTGTGCCACGGCATCCCGAGAGGGGATGCGCAGTCGCACAGGACGACACCGCGACCGAATGGTGGTGAGCACATCGATCGGACTCGGCGCGCACAGCAGCCACACGGTTCCCGGAGGCGGCTCTTCGATGGCTTTGAGCAGCACGTTCGCGGTGCGTTCCATCATCCGGTCGGCATCTTCGATGATGACGACGCGCCATTTCGAGTTCACGGGCGACGCCTGTGCCTTGGACACGAGTTCACGGACCTCTTCGATCGATATGACCGATTTCTGCGTCGACATGATCGTCAGGGACTCGTGATGACCCGACAGCACTCGGGCGGTCACGTCATTCGATTCAGTGCCCCCGGAGATGAGCGCGGCGGCGAAGGCGCGTGCCGCATTCGATCGGCCCGACCCGGGCGGTCCGGTGAACAGCCACGCATGGGTCATCGCCGCCGGGTTGTCGAGCGCATAGCCGAGCTGGGTGATGACGTCATCCTGGCCGACGAGTTCGTCGAAGACGCTCACTTCAGGAATCCTCCCGGTTGGTGAAGCGACGGTTACTGCGTTCGCGCTGCCGGCGCAAACGCTCCCGAGCCTGCCGTTCGATCTCGGCCTGAGCCTGCAGTCGTTCACGGCTCATCTCGCGGGCGGTGCGGGCTGGCAGAACCGTGGTCTCCGCGTCCCCGGCAGCGGCCGAGTCATCGGCCGCGTCATCCGATTCGGTCTCCACCGCCGGTTCGGGACGGTGGACCACACGGGTTTCGGCCTCGTCGGGATCGACACGGTTGACGATCCGGGTCTCCGCTTCGTCGTCCGTGGCGATTCGGTCCGTCGGCACTCCGTCGGCATCGTCGCTGTCGTCGATGATCGCCTCGGACGTGCTCCCGTGGGCCGGCAGCACCGTAGTCGCCTCATCTTCGTCGGATCGGCGCGCACCCTTCTGTTCAAGGAAAGTCGGGAGCTCCTTTTCGTCATTCTCCGATTCCCGATCCGCGGCCTCACCCGTGGGTGCCGGAGAATTGGAAGCACCGGTCGATTCCTCACTCGCCGAGGCGGTCGGGTCGTCCCGCAGATCCGCTCCGAGGTCCACGCGTTCGGTGGGAACGGCGCCGGAGATCTCGGCATCGGCGTCGGTGACGGCAGAGGGAACGAACCGGTCGCCGGAGGCGGGAACGAAACGGGGTCCCCGTTCGTGCACCGCGTCATCGCCGCTCGTGTCGTTTTCGTCGGTGTCGCTGTCGTCTGCGACTGTTTCGTCTGCTTCGTCGTTGCCGTCGGCGGCGGTGTCGTCGGACTCGCTCTCACCGTTCACGTCTGAGGAGCTCTCACCGGAGTCCGCGTCGGCGGCCACGTCGTCGGCCTCCGCCGGATCACCTTCGTCCGCGGTGCCGGCGGCCACGGCAGCGATCGGCACGGAACTGCGTTCCGGACCGCTGTCGGCCTCAGCGATCGACGTCGAGGCGGGGGCCGCCTCGGTGCCGGTATCGCGTTTGACCAGCGTCTGCGGAAGCCTGGCGCGGATGGCTGCGAGGATCTGTTCGGTGAGCTCATCGGCGTCGACCGAAGCGTCGAGGACGACATACCGGTCGAGTTCTTTATGCGCACGGGACAGGTAGGTCTGGCGCACGCGCTGATGGAACTGCTGGTTCTCCTGGTCGAGGTAGTTGCTGTCGCCGCGTTTGCCCATCCGCTCGGCCGCGACTTCGGGTTCGATGTCGAGGACGATCGTCAGGTTCGGCACGAGCCCCTGGGTGGCCCACCGACTCAGTGCGAGGATCGTCTTCTCGTCGAAGCTGCGGCCGGCCGACTGGTAGGCGATCGTCGAATCGATGTACCGGTCGGTGATGACGATGTTTCCGGCATCGAGGCTGGGGTCGACCAGGGACGCCACATGGTGGGCACGGTCGGCGGCGAAGAGCAGGGCTTCGGTGCGCGGGCTCGGCGGATCCGAGTCGAAGAGGACGGAGCGGATCTTCGTGCCCAGTTCGGTGCCGCCGGGTTCGCGCGTGGACTCCACGTGATAACCGTCATCGGCCAGGGCAGCGGATATGCGTTTGATCTGCGTGGATTTGCCCGAACCGTCTCCGCCCTCGATGGCGATGAAGAACCCGGCGCCGAGGCGTTCGGCGGAGTTCCCGAGGCCGCCGGACGCGGTCTCCGGCTGGCTGGGCGGACGGAATCCGTGGACGATGTCGACGGACAGACCCTGCAGTCTGTGCGGGTCGAAGGTGAAGAGTCCGATGATTCCGGCGATGAGAGCGGCGATGCCGAAGACGATGAATGCGACGTCGCTGGGCGCCAGCACCCAGTCGGGGCTCGAGCCGACTTCGACCGTGCCGCCGAGGTCGAGTGCGTTGATCACCAAGGCCAGGCCGGCACCGGCGACGGCACCGTAGCGGCGGGAGAAGTCATAGGGCTGAGCGCGCACGCCGATGCCGACGAGGAACGCGATCGCCGCCGAGAGAACGACCTTGCCGGAGAGCTCGTTGATGCTGCCGGTGGCCAACAGCAGCACACCGGAGACGAGCAGAGCGAAAGTGGACACGCGCGGACGGGACATTCCGGGAGCGAAGGTCGGCCCCATCTCGAATCCGATGGCCCAGCCGACGAGGCAGCAGGCGATGATGACCGCGAAACCGGCCTGACCGTAGCCGTGGCCGATCGCAGTCGGCTGAGCGAGCATGAAGGTGGCGCCGAGGACGGCGAAGAGGCCGATGCACACCCACGGATTCGAAATCGATTCGGCGGGGCGGGCCACCCGGGCTTTGAGTTCGGGGAACTGCCCGGTCGTCGCGGACTCCGCGTGCAGGGCGCGTTCGGGGGTGAGGAAGATGATCACGGAACCGGCGGCCATGCCGATGCCCACCAGCAGTGACACCCATCCGAGCGCCTGGGTTCCCGCAGCGGAGCCGCCGAGGATCTGGAAAGCGCAGGAGACGAACACGAGGACGGCCGCGGGAATGCCGACACGGCGCCATGGCTTCTCGTGTCTGAAGGGATTGATGCTCATGAGCAGGCCCACCACGGCGCCGAGGAACAGGGCCGCGACCCAGGTCAGCCAGGCACTGGGAGCGAGGCTGAGGACGACGAGGATGGCGGCTTCGACGATCGCTGAGATCGACAGAGCGGTCTTGCGCACCGCCGGAGGTCGGGAGGCGAACACCTTGGCGGGGATGAAGAGGCCGGCGCAGGAGAGGGTGAAGACGATGAGCAGCGACAGACTGCCCATCTGGTTGTCGAAGCCTCCGGCGCTCAGCGACTCTCCCATAGCGGTGTACGCGCGTCCGCCCACCGTCGCGACGAGGCCGCTGGTTCCTGCCACGACGTAGCTGATCGCGACAAGAACGATCAGGGCACCCCAGGCGGCGGTCTCGGTGACCAGGCGGCCGGGGGCTCCGGGCAGTCGGTGTCCTGTAGTCGTCAACATGCTCACACCCCTACACTATCTGCCCGAACTGACATATCTCTTGGAAACGAGTGCGATCTGCGACAACCCGAACCGGACCGACGTCTGCCGATCCTCTACTCTTGAACTCGTGCACACAGACTCACAGGCGATGACCACGGTGGCCGCAGACGGCTTGGGCCCGGTGGAGGAACTCGCATTCGCCCGCGTCCTTCTCGATTCGGTCAAGGCCGGACGTCGCGGGGCGACTCTGCGGATGTACCGACCGGCCCCGACCCTGGCGTTCGGTGCTCGGGATCGTTTCCTGCCCGGTTTCGCCACCGCCGTCGAAGCGGCCCGGGACCACGGCTTCACGCCTGCACTGCGCAGCCTCGGCGGGCGTGCGGCTGCCTACCACCCGGGATCTCTGGTCATCGATCACATCGAACCGAGTGATTCATTCATCACGAACACCAATGCCCGGTTCGCCGGTTTCGGCCAGGACTATGTCGAGGTGCTGCGGAGGCTGGGCATCGATGCCCGCCTCGGCGAGATTCCCGGCGAATACTGTCCGGGTGAGCACAGCGTCAACGTGGCCGGGCGGATCAAAGCGATCGGCACCGCGCAGCGGGTGGTCTCCGGGGCGTGGCTGTTCTCGTCGTCCGTCGTCGTCGAGGACCCGAATCCGATCCGCGCCGTCCTCACCGACGTCGAAGCCGCCCTCGGCATCGATTGGGATCCGTCCACGGGCGGATCGATCAGCGAGATCCACCCCGAGGTGACGATCGATTCTGTCGCCGAGGCGTTCGCCGCCTACTATTCCGACGCGAATCCGCATACGCCCCTGTCCCCCACCGCCGAGGAGCTGGCCGAGGTGGCCGCCCACGCGGACAAACACCGACTCTGAGGACACACCATGACCGTCACCATACGTGAAGCAGAGCCGACCGACCTGCCCGACATCCTGCGCCTCGTCCACGCACTGGCCGTCTACGAGAAGGAACCGGACGCGGTCGAGGCCACCGAGGCGGACTTCGCGGCAGTGATGTTCCCCGACGATGGGCACGCGAACACGTTCGGTCTCGTGGCCGAGGCGGACGGCGACGTCATCGGCATTGCGATCTGGTTCCATTCGTTCTCCACCTGGACGGGCAGGAACGGCATCTGGCTCGAGGACCTCTTCGTCGCGCCCGACCATCGCGGTTCGGGAGCCGGGAAGGCGCTGCTCGGTCGGCTGGCGCAGATCTGCCAGGAGCGTGGACTGACTCGGCTCGAATGGTGCGTGCTCAAATGGAACACACCGTCGATCGGTTTCTACGAATCGCTGGGAGCGAAGCCGCAGAACGAGTGGGAGACCTATCGCCTCGACGGCCAGGCGCTCACCGACTTCGCGGAGTCATCGCGCGGCTGACCTCGTCCCTGAGGCACTGCTGACCTCGTCCCAGAAGCACTGGAGTACGTGACCGGTGTCGACCCAACAATCACCGGCCACGGGGTATCACAGGCCACGGGAGAAGAAACGACTTTCGCCACCGGCCCAGACCATCAGGCAGGTGGCGAAAGCAGTGACAGGTGAATGCCTCGGGCTCGACGGCCGTCGACTCAGGGAGTCTTCGGCTTGGCCGTGCTCGTCTTCTTCGCGGCCGTGGTCTTCGTCCCTGTCGACTTCGATGCCGTCGACTTGGCGGCCGTCGTCTTCTTCGCAGCAGTCGTCTTGGCCGCCGTCGTCTTCTTGGCCGGGGCCTTCTTCGCCGGAGCCTTGCGCGTCGTCTTCTTCTTGGCCGGTCCCTTCGCGCGCTTCTCTGCGAGCAGAGTCGCCGCACGTTCGAGGGTCACGGCTTCGACGGAGTCGTCCTTGCGCAGAGTCGCATTCGTCTCACCATCGGTGACATACGGCCCGAAACGGCCGTCCTTGACGACGACGGGCTTCTTCGTCTCCGGATCCTCGCCGAGTTCCTTCAGCGGTGCCGCGGCACGACGACCGCCGCGCTGCTTCGGCTCGGCATAGATCTTCAGCGCCTCCTCGAGGGTGATGTTGAAGATCTGCTCCTCATCCGTCAGCGAACGGGAGTCCGTACCCTTCTTCAGGTACGGTCCGTAGCGGCCGTTCTGCGCGGTGATGTCCGTGCCCTCGTCGTCCTGACCGACCACTCGGGGAAGGCTGAGCAGCTTGAGCGCGGTCTCGAGGTCGATCGAGTTCAGATCCATCGACTTGAACAGGGAACCGGTGCGCGGCTTCGGCTTCTTGGCCCCACGCTTCGGCTTCTCCGCAGGTTCGGGCAGCACCTCGGAGACATAGGGTCCGAAACGACCATTCTTCGCCACGATGGTGTGTCCGGTCTCCGGGTCGACACCGAGCTCGCGGTCGCCGTCGCCCTGGGATTCGATGAGTTCGGCCGCCTTCGCCGCTGTCAGCTCATCGGGTGCCAGATCGTCGGGGACGGAGACCCGCTTCGGGTCCTCGCCGTCCTTCTCCGAGGCGACCTCAAGGTAGGGACCGTAGCGGCCCACCCGCAGGTTCACACCTTCGCTGATGGCCACGGTGTTGACCTCGCGCGCATCGATATCGCCGAGGTCGTCGACGATTGCTTTGAGTCCCTCTCGGTCCTGACCCTTGTCGCCGAAGTAGAACCCGGCCAGCCAGTCGTTGCGGTCCTCTTCGCCCATCGCGATCCGGTCGAGTTCGGATTCGAGGTCGGCGGTGAACGCGTAGTCGACGAGTCCGGTGAAGTGCTCCTCGAGCAGGCGCACGACGGAGAACGCCAACCAGCTGGGCACCAGTGCGTTGCCGCGAGTGGTCACATAGCCGCGGTCCTGGATGACGGAGATCGTCGCCGCATAGGTCGAGGGACGGCCGATGCCGAGCTCCTCGAGCTGTTTGACGAGGCTGGCCTCGGTGAAACGCGGCGGCGGAGCAGTCGTGTGTCCGTCGGCTTCGGCCTTGACGACCGACAGCGCCTGGCCCTCTTCGACCTGCGGCAGCCGCGACTCCCCGGACTTCGTGTCGTAGCGGGACGCGTCCTGGCCCTCTTCATAGGCGGCGAGGAACCCGCGGAAGGTGATGACGGTGCCGCTGGCGCTGAATCCGGCCTCATGACCATCGGCGAGAGCTGCACTGACCTTGATGGTCGCGGTCTTGCCCTTCGCATCGGCCATCTGGCTGGCGACGGTGCGCTTCCAGATGAGGTCGTAGAGGCGGAACTCATCGCCGTTGAGCTGTTTGGACACCTGTGCCGGGGTGCGGAAGGAGTCACCGGCAGGGCGGATCGCCTCGTGGGCCTCCTGTGCCGATTTCTGCTTGCTCGCGTACTGGCGCGGTGACTGCGGAACGAATTCGGGGCCGTAGAGTTCGGTCACCTGCTTGCGGGCGGCGGCGATGGCCTGACCCGACAGCGCCGAGGAGTCGGTACGCATATAGGTGATGTAGCCGTGCTCGTACAGCGACTGGGCGGTGCGCATCGCCTGACGAGCGCTCATGCGCAGTTTGCGTCCGGCCTCCTGCTGCAGGGTCGAGGTCGTGAACGGCGCGGCCGGGCGGCGGGAGTACGGCTTCGACTCGACCGCGGTCACCGTCAGCGCATCCTTCGCACTGCCGTTGAGCTCTGTGGCCAGAGACTCCGCGCGTACCTGGTCGACGACCGTCGCCGAGGAGTTCTTCAGCTCACCCTTGTCGTTGAAGTCACGACCGGTGGCCACCCGCGACCCGTCGAGGGTGGTGAGGTTCGCGGCGAACGGGTTCGTCCCGTCCGGCAGACCGAGGTCGATGTCGAGGTCCCAGTAGTCGGCGGGCACGAAGGCCATGCGCTCGCGTTCGCGTTCGACGACGAGTCGAGTGGCCACGGACTGGACGCGTCCGGCCGAGAGCCCTGCGCGGATCTTGCGCCACAGCACGGGTGAGACCTCGTAGCCGTAGAGGCGGTCGAGGATGCGGCGGGTCTCCTGCGCGTCGACGAGCGAGGTGTCGATATCGCGGGTGTTCTCCAGGGCACGGTCGATCGCCTCAGGCGTGATCTCGTGGAAGACCATGCGCTTGACCGGGATCTTCGGTTTGAGGACTTCGAGCAGATGCCAGGCGATGGCCTCTCCCTCGCGGTCCTCATCCGTTGCCAGATAGAGTTCGTCGGCGTCTTTGAGCAGACGCTTGAGTTCGGTGACCTTCTTCTTCTTGCCCGGATCGATCCGATAGTAGGGGTCGAAGTTGTTGTCGACGTCGACAGCGAACTTTCCGTACGGCCCCTTCTTCATGTCGGCGGGCAGCTCCGAGGGGGTGGGCAGGTCGCGGATATGACCGACGGAGGCCTCGACGTCGTAACCGTCGCCGAGGTATCCCACAATCGTTCGCGCCTTCGTCGGAGACTCGACGATGACGAGGCGACGGGGCTTCTTCTCGGTTGTGGTCACGCTTTCACATTCCTCTCACGGCATCAGCTGCCCGCTGCAACGGACGATCCGGCCCAATGTAACACTGTTGAACGGACACGTTCCTCATCGACCCTTCCGGCCCGGATGCTGTCCGGACCTCGTCCGGTTTCGGCTCGGACACGGGGTCAACGGTTTCCGATCCTATCCCTATTCCGCCGACGTCCCAGTCGTCGAGCTCCCGACCGAACCGCTGTCGGGCAGCAGTGCACCCGCCGCGCACAGGGCTCTGACCTGGGCCACGAGTTGGTCTTCCAGTGCCGTGGGATCGACCTCGAGAAGCTGGGCCAAGGCCCCGGCCGTCTGTCGCAGGGTCAGCGTCCCGTCCGCGACGGACACGAATCCGGCCAGTGCCGTATCGAGGTCGAAGACCTGCCCGAAGCCGATCCCCTGTTCCAAGGTGATCGAGTTGGGTTCCGGCGCTCCGGGAACGAAATGGCGATGTTCGACGAGGTCGGGTGAGCGGGTGAAAGCGGTTGCGGCGATCTCCTCCGGCCCGGCCGATGCCAGCCACGACCGGATCGCGATGATCGTGGTGAGGAACTCTGCGAGTCCGTGCGGATTGTTCGCCGGCGCCGAGGTGACTCTGACCCTGGTCTTGAATACTCCCTCGGCCGTCCCCGACGGACCGCGGTCGACGTCCGAGGTGACGTCGCCGATCGCGGGATCTTCGGTACCAATCGTTGGCACATCGTTATCGGACTTCGCCATCAGCACGTACCCGAAGACGACTTCGTCCACAGCTCTGGTGGCGAAGTCGTCGAGCCATGCGGCGACTGCGTCGTTCCAGGCGGTGCTGGCGCGGGGGATCCCGCCGTCGCGGATCCAGGTTTCGGCGTAGGCGATGGGGTCGAGGGCCTCGCGTTCGATGACGAACACCGACGTATCCGCATCGTCGACCCAGGTCTCCGGTCCTTCGTCCGTCCCCGAGGCGGCTTCCCAGTTTCCGAGGCAGACGCTGCGTCCGCCCGGGGTGAGGTTCTCAGGGATCCGGGTGAACAGCTCCCGAACGAGGCGGTCTCCGGTCATTCCGCCGTCCCGGTATTCGAATGTGGTGTCCGTGCTGCGCGGGGTGATGACGAACGGCGGATTCGACACGAGCAGATCCACGGGTTCGTGCAATGGTTCGAGGAGGGACCCGTGCCGGAATTCGATCGTCGTCACCGCGTTGAGTCCGGCCGAGAGTTCGGCCAGGCGCAGGGCTCGGCGGGAGATGTCGGTGGCGATGACTCGGTCGCTGTGGCGGGCCAGCAGCAGAGCTTGGATTCCGCAGCCGGTGCCGATATCGGCGGCCACGCCCACGTGGTCACGCGGGGTGATCGACACCAGTGTCCGGCCGGCTCCGCCGAGGCCGAGCACGAATTCTCCGTCGAGCACATCCGGGGTGGTCAGGGTGCCGTGGTCGGCCACGAGGTAGAGGTTCTCGTCCCCGGGACGGAAGCCGCGCGGGACACCGACGGGAAGTTCATAGGGGGTCAGGGCGAAGGGGGCGACCACCTCGTCGTCGTCCACGGTGATCAGCCCCGCCTCGGTGGCGGTGTCGAAGGACTCCCCCAGCAGTGCTCGGACGTCGGTGACCGGGGCTGTGCGGTGGAAGTGGAAGAGCAGCGCCGCGCTGGCCAGGGTCCGGTCGGCGGCCGTCGACGACTGGTCCGCCAGCGTCCGGGTGCAGTGGTGGATGGCGGGTGCGGCGTTGTTGCGCAGCAGCGCCTCCGAGGTCGGGCCGCCCCAGAACTGGCGCAGCCGTGGTTCGGTGTATCCGGAATGGTAGAGGGTCTCGCCCAGGTGGGCCAACGGCAGATCAGTCACAGAAGAATCCTAGCGACTGCGCCATAATTGACTCATGGCCTCCTCTGCTCTTCTCGACATCGTCACCGGTTTCGGTGCCCGGGATGAGCGGATCGTCCATGTCCGCGATATCCCGCAGCGTTTCGAACGCGACGCCGCGTGGCCTGACTGGATCGACGAGGAACTCAAGCACGCCTGCCATGCCATCGGCGTCGACGCTCTGTGGCAGCACCAGCTCGAGGCGGCGCAGACGGCCAGGGACGGTTCCGACGTCGTCATCGCCACCCCCACCGCATCGGGCAAGTCTTTGGGATTCTGGCTGCCGGTGCTCGAAGCGATCCAATCGACTCGCGGGAAGCTGCGCTCCGCCTCGGCGATCTATATCGCTCCGACGAAGGCACTGGCCGCCGATCAGCTGGCCAAACTCGAACGGTTCGTCATCCAGGGCATGCGTCCTGCCAGCTATGACGGGGACACCTCGCAGGTCTCGAAGGACTGGGCGAGGCGGCATGCGAACATCGTCTTCACGAACCCGGACATGCTCCACCGGTCGATCCTGCCCCAACACGAGCGCTTCGCCCGGATGTTCAAGAACCTGCGCTTCATCGTCATCGATGAAGCCCACCGGTACCGGGGAGTGTTCGGCTCCCATGTCGCACTCATCCTCCGCCGCCTGCTGCGCATCGCCGCCCACTACGGGGCGGCACCGGTCGTCATCGGAGCGTCGGCGACGATGGCGGACCCGGACGCAGCCTTTGCGAAGCTGACCGGGCGGTCCGCGCATGCGGTGACCGAGGATTCGTCCCCGCGTGCAGCCGGCAGCTTCGCCCTGTGGGAGCCTCCCGTGTCTCCCGGCGGGGACCGGCGCAGCGGTCTGGTCGAAGCCGCCGATGTCATCACCGACTCCATGTGCGCCGGCTTTCGGTCGATCACGTTCATCGCCTCCCGCCGCGGCACCGAAGCCCTCGCCCAGACGGTCCGTGACCAGGTGGGGCAGGTGGATGAAGCCCTGACGGGCAAGGTCGCCGCCTACCGGGGCGGGTATCTGGCCGAAGAGCGCAGGATGCTCGAGACCGCGCTGCGTTCGGGTCAGCTGCTGGCCGTGGCGTCGACGAACGCCCTGGAGTTGGGCATCGACATCTCCGGACTCGACCTCGTCATCATCTCCGGCTGGCCGGGAACCCTGGCCTCCCTGTGGCAGCAGGCGGGGCGCGCCGGCAGAGCCGGACAGCGGTGGATGGCCGTGTTCATCGCCCGTGATGATCCGCTTGATACCTTCGTCGTCCATCATCCCGAAGTCATCTTCGACTCCCCCGTCGACGCCGGCGTCATCCATCCGGGCAACCCGCATGTGCTCTCCGGTCACCTGTGTGCGGCCGCCGCCGAGGTGCCTCTGAAGTCGGCTGACCTCGTGCACTTCCCGGACAATTCGCCCGCGGTCATCGACGACCTCGTGGAGGCGAAGATGCTGCGGGCACGCCCGACCGGATGGTTCTGGGCAAAGGACCAACCGGCGGCTGACCTGTCCGATATCCGCGGTGCCGGCGGCGGACAGTTCAGCCTGGTCGAGGCGAGCACCGGCACCCTGCTGGGCACGGTCGACGAATCGGGTGCACATACGGGAGCCCATCCGGGAGCGGTGTACACGCATCAGGGCATCGACTTCACCGTCCTCGATCTCGACCTCGAGGACCGGATCGTTGCCGTCGAACGCGCCGAGGTCGACTACACGACTCAGCCGCGCTCGCAGACCGAGATCTCGATCGTCGACACCGATGCGCAGCGGGTTCTGCCCTCCGGGGTGGCTGTGTGCAGCGGAACCGTCGACGTCATCGATCAGGTCGTGGCCTACCGGATGCGGGCCAAACGCGGTGGAGCGATCATCGCCGAACACGAGCTCGACCTGCCCGAGCGCACGCTGCGGACGAAGGCCGTGTGGTGGACGATTCCGCAGAGCGTCCTCGACGAGGCCGATGTCGTCTCCGGGGACCTGCCCGGAGCCGTCCATGCGGCCGAGCACGCCTCGATCGGTCTGCTGCCGCTCTTCGCCGGCTGTGACCGCTGGGACATCGGCGGCGTGTCGACGGCACTGCATGCCGACACCGGGCTGGCGACGGTGTTCGTCTATGACGGTCTGGCCGGAGGCGCCGGGTTCGCCGAACGCGGCAGCGAGGTCATCGATGAGTGGCTGGGTGCGACCAGGGACGCCATCGCCGCATGCGAGTGCGTCGACGGGTGCCCGTCGTGTGTGCAGTCGCCCAAGTGCGGCAACGGGAACGAACCGCTCGAGAAGGACGCTGCGCTGCGGCTGCTGCGCACCGTACTCAGGTAGCGATCCCCTCATTTCCCGGCGACGGCCTCCTCTCTGACCTTCGGCAGAGGCCCGGGGATGTCGACTTCGATGACGACGTAGGCGGATTGCTCACTCAGCGAGGCACGGCAGTCCTTGAGGTGACCGCCATTGCGAATCGCCACCTCCTTCGCCATCTCACACGGTTCGCCGGTGGCCAGTCCGCGCACGGCGTCCGCGGCGGCGAGCGCCGCCAGGTCCGCGGCGCTCTGCGCCCGACTGTGGGCCACGAAGGCCTGGCCGAGGCTGCCGATGGCGGCGACGAGGACGAGCACGATCGAGCAGAGCCCCACAACGATGTTCGTCATGACGGCCCGGACCTGTCCCCCTCGAATCGCGCAGTGGCATGCGCATCGACGGCGTCGAGGAAGAAGATCGCAGCCGGCAGTTCGATCGTGACGGTCACGACCGAGTATCCGCCGTCGGCTCGGACGCGGACCGAGGAGGACTCACCGGCGTGCTTCTTCGCTTCGGACACGACGGCGGCTCGGGGTTCGCCGCGGGCGATCTCACGGGCCGCCGACCGGGCGGCGTCGAAAGCTCGCAGCTGGGAGAAGCCGACCGCGGCGGCTCCCGTGAGCAGCACGATGAGAAGCACGACAGCCGGCATGACGACGGCGAATTCCGCGGTCGCCGTTCCCGCATCGCGATCCCGACCTCGCTGCCGCTGACGGGAGCCTCCGCGTGCCATGGCGGTTCAGCTTCCCAGACCGAGCGCCGTGGAGATGACCCCGGTGATGAGTTCCTTGATCGGCTCTGATTTGAGAACGACGACGAGCAGTGCGGCGAATCCGCATGCGGCCAGAGTGGTGATCGCATATTCGGCGGTGGTCGCTCCGGTGTCGGAGTCCCAGAACTGATCAATCTCAGTGTGGTCGTCGACCGGTTCGATCCGACCCTTCGGCGGGTACTCGATCTCCGGGGGCGGTGAAGTTGTGGCCATGCTCTCCTCCTTGGCTGAAACCCCGCTTGCACTCTGCGAGCGGACCTTCAGCCTGGGAGTGAGCGCACTGTCGTGTCCAGACTCGGTTTCGCGCCTGTGGAAACGGGTTCTGCATCCACAGGCTCACCTTGGACGAGTGGAGAGGCCGTCCACAGGAATCGGTGTGCGAGTCAGCGCCGCCGGTGCCTCAGGTGTTGCCGGCCCAGTCGTCTCTGAGGATGGCCATGATGACTTCGTCGTGGCGGCGGCCGTTGAAGAACACGGCCTCTCGTCGACGGCCTTCTTCGACGAAGCCGGCCTTGGTGTAGGAGGCGATTCCGCGGGTGTTGAACGCCCAGGTCTGCAGCTCGATGCGGTTGAGTCCCAGTTGGAGGAACCCGTACTTCACGGCCAGTCGCACCGCGTCCGATCCGTAGCCGCGCCCGTGGAATTCGGGTCCGAGGACGATTGCCAGAGTGGCGGACTGGTTGATGGGGTTGCGCCTGTAGAGGGTGATGTGGCCGACGAATTCTTCTGTTTCGGTCAGCTCGATGCTGAAGCCGACCGCTTCGCTCGATCTGTTCGCGCTCCACTGTGAGAACTGTTCGGATACTCCCCCTTCCGGCCGCGGCAGAACCGTGTGATTCTGCAGGACGACGATCGAGGGATCGAACCACCACTGTTCGAGATAGGGCAGATCATCCTCCCTCAGGGGCCGCAGACGCACGGATCGGCCGACGAAGAGGTTCTCGGCGTAGTCTTCGGCTTGTTCGACAGTGGACAGCTGATTGAAGGGTGTGACCGGTGCCATGTCCCGAGCCTATCGGTCGAGTCTGAAAACCAGGTCACCGCCGCTTCAGGACCGGGTGAATACCCCGGAACGCAGCCGTCGAGACCACGTGCCGCTGGTGCGCAGGAGCACTGAGGCTTCAGAAGAACACGGTTGTGAGGTCGGTCAGCAGCGAGATGACGACCGGAACGACCGAGAGCAAGAGGAACGCCGGCAGAATGCACACACCCAAAGGCAGCACCAGCTGCACACCCAATGAGGCGGCGGCCTCCTGCCGGCGCCGGCGTGAGGACGCCCGCAGCTCCTCGGCCACGGACTCGATGAGTGGTGCCGGGCCGACACCGGTGTGTTCGGAGAATTCGAAGACCTCGAGCACCGGCAGCAGCCGATCGTCGTCGGCGAGCCTGCGCCCGCCGATCGCCATCGCACGGGCGATCCTCTGCAGATCCGATCGGTCATCGGTCGCCTCGGCGGTCAAGGTCAGCGCCACGGGAATCGGCAGGCCCGAGGTCAGACAGATCGCCACGAGATCGAGGTCGAATGCCAACTGATCATCGGCCACCGCCGGCTCCGTCCCCGACCCAGCCGTGCTCGCCTGAGGGGCAGCCGCCTCGCTGCCGGTCGGATCGGTCCCGCCCTCGCCGAGGAGGCTCTGCAGTCTCCGGCGGGTCGATCCGGACCACAGCAGCACGCCGAGACCGACGCAGGCACCGATGAGCACAGCAAGCATGGTCACCTCTGCGCCCGCAGCATCATCGTCCGCATCCACCATCGGCCGGCCCCGTACAGGAGGAGCCCGGCACCGATGCTCAGCTGTCCCGGCAGCCCGCTGATGAGTTCCAGGGGTCGGACGCCGATGAGCAGGCCGAGGCCGACGCCGATGAGCGGCAGCCAGCTGAGCACCCGCACCGTCGACCGCGGACCGGCCATGGCGATGCGGCGTTCGCGTTCGGCGTCGAGGGCGTCTCTCTGGGCGGCCGCGTAACGCAGGATCATCTCCGCCGCGGGGGCTCCGGAACGTTCGGACACCGTCCATACGGCGGCCATTCCGGTCAGCACGTGAGCGGCGGCCTCTGACAGCGCGCTGCTGCGGGTGGCGATGGCGCGTCCGGGCTCCTCACCCAACGAGATCGCGCGTGAGATCGGGGCCAGCGCGTCATTGCGGCGGCTGAGCGTGGCCATCACCGCCTGCGGAGTCATCCCCACCTTGAGCAGATGGGCGCAGTTCTCCACCGCGGCGATCGCCCACAGCCGTTCGGCCTGATCATCGGCGGTGCGGCCGCCTCGGCGAAAGAGGGCACGCACTCCTTTCGGCACTGATCCGCCACCGTCGGCACGGTGCAGGAGTTCCCGCAGTCTGGCACCCGGGTCCGGGGGCGCCGCGAGGATGATCCCGGCCGCGATCAGAGCGGCGGTGAGGACGATCATTGTGCGGATTTCTGTTCGAGCACGGATTCGAACCGGGCCAGGGCACGGCGGTTGACGGTGCCGGCTGTCGACGGTGACGGGCGGCCCCACACCGGTTCCATAACGACTGCCTCGGCACCGACCCTCGTCGGGATCGCCAGTTCCGTGATTCCCCGCTCGGAGCCGCAGCGCCGCAGATGGATGACGAGGTCGATGGCGGTGGAGAACTGCGAATACACGGCATCCGGGCTCATCTGCGCCAACGCCCCGAGCGCGGCCACCCGGCTGGGCACGGCCTCGGCGGTGTTCGCATGGATGGTCGCGCACCCGCCCTCATGACCGGTGTTGAGCGCGGTGAGCATGTCCCGGACCTCCGCGCCGCGACATTCCCCGACGACGAGGCGGTCGGGCCGCATCCGCAGGGCGTTGCGCACGAGGTCGGTCAGAGTCACCTCGCCGCCGCCTTCGACGTTGGCTTGGCGGGCCGCGAGCTGGACGGTGTGCGGGTGGGTGACGATGAGCTCGCGGGAGTCCTCGACGATGACGATTCGCTGGATCGTCTCGACCAGGGACAGCAGAGCGCCGAGGAGGACGGTCTTCCCCGTGCCCGTCCCGCCGGAGATGAGGATGTTCGCCCGTGACGTGACCGCCTCGGCGATGAGGGGGCTGATCTCATCGGGGACGAACCCCTCCTCGCAGAGCTGGGAGTAGGGGAATCCGGAGCGTTTGGGCACGCGGAAGCTGATCGTCGTCGTGTCCCCGGAGATCGGAGGGACGATCGCGTTCATCCGCACCCCGTCGGGCAGGCGCACATCGACATAGGGAGAGGAATCGTCGAGGCGGCGCCCGCCGAGGGCGGCCAACCGGACCGCCAGTGACCGTACGTCCTCTTCGGCTCCCAGGGACAGGTCGAGCAGCCGGGGCCCGTCGCCGGTGTCGGCGAAGATCTCACGCGGCCCGTTGACGAACACGTCCGTGGTGCCGGGCACCTCGAGCACGGACTGCAGAGGTCCTGCCCCGGACAGCTGCGCGGACAGCCGGGTGACGAGCTCGAGCAGGGCGGACGAACCGAGCACACGTCCGGTGCGTTGGACCGCCTCGGCGACGGCGGCCGTGGTCACCGGTCCCGGCTTGTCGAGCAGCGTTTTGCGAACATCGGCGACCAGCGAGGCATCGAGCCATTCGCTCATTCGACCCACTCCCCCAGCAAGCGATCGACGAGGCGGCCGAGGTGCGCCCCGCCGGGGATGCCCTCGCCGCGGTCGACGGCGGCGGACAGTCCCCGATCATCGCGGATGCTCCCGGCCAAACTCAGACCGATGGAGTCGGCGAGGAGCTCGGCGTCGAGGCCCCCGGGACCGGTTTCGCGGACGACGAGGCGCACATCGGGGTGGGCCTGGGACAGACGCTTGGCCACTTGGGAGGAGGCGACGGCCGACCGGACCCGGGCCGGGGAGACGAGAAGGACATGATGGCAGCGTCTCGTCCATTGCGGTGGGGCGTGGCGGGGCAGATCGACGATGACGAGGTCGAAGGCCTGACCGGCTGCGGCGAGGAAGTCGTCGAAGACGTCGGGGTCGAGGTCGACGGTGTCGTCCCGCCCCCAGGACAGCAGCGCGAGTCCGTCGTGGCGGGGCAGCGCATCGGCCAGGGCTGAGGGACGCAGCTGTCCGCGGGAGGCGCTGAGGTCGGTCCACCGGGGTCCGGGCACCGCTTCGGCGCCGAGGACGAGGTCGAGTCCCCCGCCGAGCGGGTCGGCGTCGACGAGGACGGTGCTGTGATCGGCTCCGGCTCGTCGGGCGAGTGCGCATGCGAGCACGGAGGCACCCGCCCCGCCGCAGCCGGCGACGACGCCGACCGTGGTTCCGGGTGCGCCAGGCGGTTCGACTGCGGCGATCATCCGTCCGCTCAGCCATTCCGCGGCGGCGGGCAGCACGGCGAGCTGGTCGACGCCGAGGTGGGCGGCCTTCGCCCAGGTCGAGGAGGGTTCGTCATCGTTGAGGACGACGAGGATCGTGTCCGCTCTGTCGGTGGCGGGGGCTTCGCGGACGTCTTCGCCGAGGAGGATGAGCGACGCGGACTGCCAGCCTCCGGAGTCGGGAGGCAGAACGGTCAGGGAGATGCCGATACTTTCGGCGACTCGAGCGCATTCTTCGGTGATCGCACCGAGGTCGGTGATGAGGGCTACCTGCATGCACCGAGCCTGGACTCGACCGGTGGCCTCCGGCCAGGCCGGAGCTCTGCCCTGTGGAGGGGACGACGAAGGGGCGCCTCCTGTGAGGTTGAGTCACAGGAGGCGCCCCACGTGGCAGCCTGCAGCTTCCATCCAGGTCAGCTGCGGTGGCTCGGCCGCTCGGCCACCTCACGTGGTGCCGAGGGGCACAGAGTCGACCGTGGCGTGTCCACAGCGCTGACGTGCGAGTGGAAGCCGGACCGAATCAGCCGCGCTGGATTCCTTCGATATTGCGCAGGACACCGGTGGTGCTGCCGTCGGAGTCGCGGACCGTGAACGAGGACCCGTTGTCCTCGAGACTGAGGTACCAGTCGCCGGGGTAGATCGTGAACACCGGCATTCCGGTGGCCTCGTCCACGGCTTCGCGCGGCTCGGGAACGGCGAACCAGAACGCCTGGACGATGGGGCGTCGTCCACCGTCCTGGTTCTGTGCCCGACCGTTGTCGTGACCGGCGTTCCGGCCGTCGTTCTGCGCCATGGTCTCGTCGGTCGAGCTGTCCCCGCGCCCGTCGGTCTCCGGACGGTTGGCGTAGTCGGCGACAGGAACGTACTGAGTCGGCTCTTCGCTTTCGGGAGCGGTCGTCCGCTCCGCACTGGTGGCCGGCTCGATCACAGCGGTCGCCTGACCGTCATCATCCGCCGCTGTGTCATCGCCCGCAGGCGCCGTGTCATCGGCCGTGGGCTTGCCGTCTGCGACGACCGGGCCGTCTGCCGGAGTGCTGACAACCGTGGCCTCGGTGGAGCGGACATTCGCATCGTCGTCCTGACCCTGCGCCGGGGCTTCGTCGGTCGAGGCCGAGGACTCCGATGGCGAGGCGGTCGAGGACTGTGCGGCCGATCCCGCGCCGGCGATATCTGCGTCTTCCGCGGAGTTCGTATCCGAAGACTTCGCGTTGACCTTGGAGACCAGGTCGCTGCTCTCGGCCGGCGACACGACCGTCGGGGTGTCGTCCTCCTTCGCCGAGGCGGCCATGGACCTGTCCGCGGACGTGTCCTCATTCGCCGCATCGGTCTCAGCAGACGACACGGAGTCGGTCTCCGATTCGGGAGCGGCGTGGCGGCCACGCCGACGTTCGGAATCCGCGTGTGCGGCAGCGACACCGGCAGTACCGGCGCCGATCACCCCGGCGCCTGCAGCAGCGGCCGCAGCGCCCGAATGTGTCTTGTCGCCTGCCTCGGTGGGCTGGGCCTCGGCTTCAGCAGCCTGGCTGCTCGCGCCGGTGAGCTGACCGTCGGCCGCATCGTCCTGCGGCCGGCCGGCTCCGACACCGAACGCCTGAGTCGGCTCGCTCTGCGAATGCTGCGGGGCGTCCGAATCGCGACGGCCCAGATAGGTCTGCCCGTCACCGGTGCTGTGCACCGGCCCGTCGGCCGAGGCCTGGTCAGATGTCGTGTCTGAGGATCCGGGCGCAGCGCCCGCGCCCGAGGTGTTGGCAGGCGCGGCGAAGGAGCTGGCAGAACGCTCGGCGTCCTGCTCCTGCGGCGGAGCGTAAGGGCTGGGCTGGTTCTGGTCGTCGGAAGACTGGCCGAATTCGTCGGACGGATGGCCGACTTGCGCGGACGGCTGGTTCTGCTGGTCGGCAGGGGCGAACTGGCTCTGCTGTTCCGGACCGCCGAACTGACCCGACTGACCGAACCGGTCGTCGCCGGGCTGACCCTGCTGCGCAGGCTGACCCGGACCGCCGAATTGGTCCGACTGTCCTGTTCCGCCGAACTGACCCGACTGTCCTGGCGCACCGAACTGAGTCGGCTGGCCGGACTGTCCCGGTCCGCCGGGCTGACCGTAATCGCCGGTACCCGGCTGTCCGAATCCTGGCTGACCAGCGCCGGCCGGAGCGGCACCATACGGTGCGAATCCGGGTGCGCCGGCACCCGGTCCGGTCGCACCGGGCACATTGGCCACCGGTGCCGGATGCTGGGTGTGCTTGGTGACGGGGCGAGCCTTCGGATGGGTCTCGATGTCCTCGCGGCCGGCGAATTCCTTGGCGAAGAACGGCAGCATCGTGAACACTCCGGCGAAGAATGCGATGAGCCCGGCGAAGAACGCCAGGTACGAGCCCACATGCCAATAGACCGCCGAGGTGAGCAGGTCGATGAACACATAGGTGAAGGCGATCGCCGAGAGCACGGAGATGAATTGGTCGAGGCTGAGCGACCCGACCCGCAGTCGGCTGCTGCCGAGCTTGTTGACGAGCACGGCCGCCACGATGAGCAGGATCGCGAGCACCCCGAATACGAGCGCGCCCATATCCGCGACGTTCCAATGCCACAGCGTCGTCGTCTCATGTCCGAAGCCGTAGCTGTAGCTGCGGTAGGGCACGAACAGGGCGATGAAGGCGAGCAGACCGGCGAAGAGGAGGAAGAGATCGCGCAGAGTCAGCGGGCCGAGGATTCCCGGGCCGGTCTTCCGCTTGGGGGCAGGCGCTTGGCCGAACTGACCCTGGCCCGGCGCTGACCCGTACGGTCCCGGTGCCGAGCCGTACTGCCCGGGAGCAGATCCGTATGGTCCGGGTCCCGACCCGTACTGGGCCGGAGCCGATCCATAGGGTCCTTGCGCGGCGGGCTGTCCGGGTGCCGATCCGTAGGGTCCCGGTGCGGAACCGTAGGCCGGCCCGGGCGCCGAGCCGAACTGTCCCGGTCCCGAACCGTAGGCCGGCGGCTGACCGCCGGGCTGCTGCGCGTTCTGGCCCGGGTACTGCGGGGGCTGATCCTGCCACGGCTGTGGCCCGGACCCGGTTGGATGCTGCGGCGAACTCATCGCTGACTCCAGTCGATCTCGGGGAAAGGTAACAGTGTTTCCGTGTCCGCGCGGGTCGGATCCCAACGGACTCTGACCCCATCCTTGCAGAACACAGGCCGCCTGTGCACTCATACGCGCTTTCTCAAGCACGTCGGGAACCGCGTATTCCCTCACCGAGGAGGCTCTTCGGTGACCTCATCACCGTCGAAGCCATGTGACCCATACCACGACAATGGCGCGGCGGCTACCCCCGATTTCCCCGTTCATCGCATGAAACTGCCCTCCACTGCCCCCGACCACCGGTATACAGTGCAACTAGAATTTTCGATCCACCAAGGAAGTCGGAGGGAAAGCATGACCGAAACCGCTGCCGAGCAGACAGAGACGTTTGCCCCGCCTGAGCAGTTCGCCGCAGACGCCAACGTCAAGGCCGACGAATACGAACGCGCCGAGGCAGACTACTTGGGCTTCTGGGCCGAACAGTCCCGTGAGCTCGTCGACTGGCACGAGGACTTCGACGAGGTCCTCGATTGGACGAATCCGCCGTTCGCGAAATGGTTCGTCGGCGGAAAGCTCAATGTCGCCTACAACTGCCTCGACCGCCACGTCCTCGCCGGCAACGGCGACCGGGTGGCCATCAACTTCGAAGGCGAACCGGGCGATTCCCGTGCTTTCACCTATGCCGAACTTCTCGCCGAAGTGTCGAAGGCGGCGAACACGCTGACCGACCTCGGCGTCAAGAGCGGCGACCGGGTCGCCATCTACCTGCCGATGATTCCCGAAGCCGTGATCTCGATGCTCGCCTGTGCTCGCCTCGGTGCTGCACATTCGGTCGTCTTCGGCGGATTCTCCGCCGATGCACTGCACTCGCGCATCATCGACGCCGAAGCCCGCGTCGTCATCACCGCCGACGGCAGCTACCGTCGCGCCAAGCCCACGAGCCTCAAGCCGGCCGTCGACGAAGCGATCTCTCGGGGTGACACTCCGGTCGAGCACGTTCTCGTCGTCAAGCGCACCGGTCAGGACGTCGACTGGGTCGAAGGCCGCGACCAGTGGTGGGAGGATTCCGTCGGCCGGGCCAGCGGCGAACACGTTTGCGAGTTCTTCGACTCGGAGCACCCCCTGTTCATCCTCTACACCTCCGGGACGACAGGAAAGCCCAAGGGCATCCTCCACACCACCGGCGGCTACCTCACTCAGGTGCTGTACTCGATGAAGGCCGTCTTCGACATCAAGCCCGAGACGGATGTCTTCTGGTGCACCGCCGACGTCGGCTGGGTCACCGGTCACTCCTATGTCGCCTACGGCCCACTGGCCGCCGGCACCACTCAGATCATCTACGAAGGCACCCCGGACACTCCGCATCAGGGTCGCTGGTGGGAGATCATCGAGAAGTACAAGGCCACGATCCTCTATGCCGCCCCGACGGCGATCCGCACGTGCATGAAGTGGGGCGAGGAGATCCCGGCGAAGTACGATCTGTCCAGTCTGCGCCTGCTCGGCAGCGTCGGCGAACCGATCAACCCCGAGGCCTGGCGCTGGTACCACCGCGTCATCGGCGGTGAGCGCTGCCCGATCGTCGACACCTGGTGGCAGACGGAAACCGGGGCCCATATGATCGCTCCCCTGCCCGGCGTACTGTCGACCAAGCCCGGTTCCTCCCAGCGTCCGATTCCCGGCATCTCCGTCGACGTCGTCGATGATTCGGGGGAGAACCCGGCCGGCCCCGAAGGCGGGCTGCTCGTCATCCGTCGGCCTTGGCCGTCGATGCTGCGCGGGATCTGGAAAGACCCGGAGCGCTTCAAGGAGACCTACTGGTCGCGGTTCGAAGACACGTACTTCGCCGGTGACGGGGCCCGCCGCGATGAGGACGGGGACATCTGGTTCCTCGGCCGCGTCGACGATGTGATGAATGTGTCCGGTCACCGCCTGTCCACCGCAGAGATCGAGTCCTCGCTCGTCGCGCATCCCAAGGTCGCCGAGGCGGCTGTGGTCGGCGCTGCCGACGATACGTCCGGGCAGGCCGTCGTCGCGTTCGTCATCGTCTCCAATGGAGTCGAGGACTCCTCCGAGACATCTGAGGAGCTGCGTCAGCACGTGGGCAAGGACATCGGCCCCATCGCGAAGCCGAAGAAGGTCCACATCGTCACGGACCTGCCCAAGACACGCTCCGGCAAGATCATGCGTCGCCTGCTCAAGGACGTTGCCGAGAACCGCGAGGTCGGCAATACGTCGACCCTCGCCGATGCCTCGGTGATGGACCAGATCGAAAAGTCCGTCGCAGAAGCCTGAACCTCGCTCTGAGGCCGAGGTCGGATGACCCGTCGGTGACAGACGACCCTGCCGCATAGCGGCCGTCGTCGGGATCCGACGGGTTTTCCCGGTTCCCCGCCGATTCGCCTTTGGCCGCAGGGCACGATCAGACTACTCTTAAGTTAGATTGTCCTCGTTCTCGATTTAGGAGCTCTCATGGCCGAACGGTCCATCAGCGAACTGATCAAAGGCATCAGCGACGATTCCAAAGCGATCGCCGAAGAAGAGATTGCCCTCGCCAAGGCCGAAGCCACTGCCGGCGCGAAGAACCTGGGCATCGGAGCCGGACTGGCCGTTGTCGCTCTCTTCCTGCTCTTCCTGTCCTCGTTCATGGTGATCTTCGCCGGTGCGGCCGCATTCCATGAGGGATTGGGCTGGCCGTGGTGGGGCAGCTTCCTCATCGTCTTCGGTATCCTCGCCGTCATCGCGATCATCCTCGTGCTTGTCGCCCTCCCGCTGTTCAAGAAGGGCAACCCGGTGCCCGGCACCGCGATCGGCTCGGCCAAATCGCTCGTGGCCTCGGTCAAGCGTGCGGTGAAGAACCCCTCGGGACCCCGTTACTGAACCACTACTGATAGGACCCGCTCGGTCCTCGACAGCGAGACAATGAAGCGGCGCCGGACATCGTGTCCGGCGCCGCTTGTCACTTTCTCACTCGGCGTATTCGCAGTCAGCGCCGCTTCGCCGCCCGCTCCTTGGCTTCACGTCGCACCTGACGTTCCCGCTTGCGCGCTTCGGCCAGCACCTTCTGCGCCTGCCTGACGGCCTTCTGGGCCTCCCGCAGCTTCTTATCGGCGATGACATCGGGGGCATCATCAGTGATCGTGGCCTTCCCATCAGCCGATTCCCCGGCAGCGTCGCCGGAGGAGTCGGCCGGGGCTGTCGCGCCCGAGCCGTCCGCCGTCCCGGATTCGGCGCCGCTCCGCCTGCGCTCGACCCCGTCGATGAAGGCCTCCACTCCGTCGAAGCCGCGTTCGAGTCCGAAGTCGAAGGGATCGGACTCCGAGGTGAAGACCCCCGCATCGATCGCCCTTCTGAGGAACGGATATCCATCCTCGGTGATGACCGCGTCGAAGAGCCGCCGCTCCCGGGACGCCACCTCGGCGGCATCCAAGCCGGTCGTTCGACTCTTCTCCTCATAGCCTGCGGCGATCATTCCCTTCCAGCGGGCGACACCGGTGACGAGCAGGGAAACGGCGATCCGCTCCTCTTCCGACAGACCGGTATCCGAGAGCGCCTCGAGGCCGGCCTCCAGCCAGGCCGAGCTGTTCGGGGTGATCGGGCTGCCGGTGATCGGGATCGACAGCAGCCAGGGCTGTCGGACATAGATCAGTGACTGCGCCTGGTAGAGCTCGCTGAGGCGAGCCCTCCAACTGAGAACTTCCCCGTCCGCCTCCGGCGGCAGACCGGTCGCCTCCTCCTGCATGAGCAGGAGCAGATCGTCCTTCGAGCTCACGTATCGATAGAGCGACATCGGCGTGTACCCGAGGCGCTTTGCGACCGCGGACATCGACACCGCCTGGATGCCGTCGCTGTCAGCGATCTCGATGGCGGCGTCGACGATCTTCTCGACGCTCATCTCCCGCTTCGGTCCTCGCTGCGGTGTCGCCGCAACTCCCCACGCCAGCGCGATTCCGCTGGGGAGCTGCTCGATCGTGTCGTCAGAACTCATGTCACCATCTTATATTGTGTATGCCATATATTGCGTGTTAGTGTCATATACAGTTTCTGTCGTATACAGAAACCTGCTCGGTGATTCCGACCTGTGAGAGGACCCCATCATGACCGCCGACGGCTCCATCAGCACCGCTTCTCATCCAACCGCTCCATTGCCGCTCCCGGCGGAGGGCACGGCCACGGATGACACCCGAACTGCCGCCATCTCGTTCACTGGCGTGGGCAAGCGCTTCGGTGCGAAGTCCGTCCTCGACGGGCTCGACTTCCATGTCCGCAGGGGCGAAGTCTTCGCCCTCCTCGGCTCCAACGGCACAGGAAAGACCACCTGCATCAATATCCTCACCACCCTCGTCCGCCCGGACACCGGATCGGTTCGGGTCATGGATGTCGATGTGTGCGAATCACCCGCCGAGGCGAAACGTCGCTTCGCAGTCACCGGTCAGTCTGCGGCCGTCGACGCCCACCTCACGGCCGAGGAGAACCTCGTCCTCCTCGGCCGCCTCTCCGGACTGAGCCGTCGCGCCGCGAAGGCAAGAAGCCGGGAGCTGGCCGAGAAGCTCAGTCTCACAGCCTTCATGTCCGCTCGGGTCGCCGCGCTCTCCGGCGGCATGCGTCACCGCCTCGACCTGGCGCTCAGTCTGGTCGTCCCAGTCGAGGTGCTCATTCTCGATGAACCCACCACCGGTCTGGACACCCGCTCCCGGCAGGAGCTGTGGAACGAGGTCGGCGAGCTCTCCCGAGGCGGCGCGACGGTGTTCCTCACCACGCAGTACCTCGACGAAGCCGATGCCCTGGCCGATCGGATCGGGTTACTCGACAGCGGACGCATGGCGGGCCTGGGCACACCGGCAGAGCTCAAGGCACGCATCGGCGAAGACACCGTGTCCATCCGCGGAAGCGACGGGACCCAGCTGGATGAGATTCCCACAGACGGCACCGTCGACGGCCTCGCCTCGGCGATCGAGCCGTGGGTCGGTCGATCGTCCCGGGCCTCAGTGTCCCTGCACAGTCCCAGCCTCGATGATGTCTTCCTCGCCTTCACCTCGGCCGACAAGCCTCACTGACCACCCGCACCTCTGCCCGCGCCGCCGTGCATCATCACCGTCCAGAGAGGACACCGCAATGTCACACAGTCACCCGACCACCACGTCCGCGACAGCAGCAGCACCGAACGCAGCCGACCTCCCCCGCCGGACGACCCGGACACGCCCTCGCGGATTCTCCGCCGAGGCGACCTTCACCGGCAGAAGCCTGCGTCACGCTGTTCGAGACGTCGAATCACTGCTCATGGCCGTCGCTCTGCCGGTCATGCTCATGCTCATGTTCACCTTCGTCTTCGGCGGCGCCCTCGATCCCGATGGCGGATACGTCGACTACGTCGTCCCCGGAATCATCCTCACCTGCGCCGGCTTCGGTGCCGCCTCGACTTCGCTCTCGGTGGCCTCGGATATGACCTCCGGGTTCGTCGACCGGCTGCGGACGATGCCCGTGCGAGCATCTGCTGTCATCACCGGCCACGTTGTGGCGAGCCTTGCAAGGAATCTGTTCGCGACCTCCGTCGTCCTCCTCGTCGCCGTCGCCATCGGGTTCCGACCCTCCGCAGGAGTCGGAGAGTGGCTGGCGACCATCGGACTCGTCGCTCTCTACATTCTGGCGATCACGTATCTCTTCGCCGCCATCGGCCTCGCCGCAAAATCTCCCGAATCCGCAAACGGGTACGGTTTCATCCTCCTCTTCCTCCCCTACGTCTCCAGCGCATTCGTGCCCGTCGAGACCATGCCGAGGTGGTTGGAGGTGTTCGCCGACAATCAGCCGATCACTCCGATCATCGACGCCCTGCGAGCATTGCTCATCGGCACCGATATGGGCGCCTCACTCTATCTCGCCGTCGGCTGGTGTCTGCTCATTCTCGCCGTGACAGCGGTATGGGCCGCCGTGCTGTTCAACGCGAAGGCCGGACGTCGCTGAATAGCTGCGGACGCCTCGGTGATCGAGTTCAGAAGTCGATCGCGATAGGAGCGTTCTCGTCCCATTCGCGGGCCCAGCCGAGGTGGTCGAGGGCGAAGTCGAGGATGCCGGCGGTGAAGCCCCAGACCTTGAGGACTCCGACGTCGAAGGCCGGGGTCGAGAACTTCAGATCGGGGCGCGCAAAGGTGCCGCGATTGGCGGGGGCGACGAGGTCGGCGATGGCCACCCGATAGACGGAGTAGGACTCCCGCTGATCCATCACCTGCACGCGGCCCGGCTGACGCCAGTAGCCGACCACCGGCGTCACCTCGAACTTCGAAACCGGGATGTAGAGCGAGTCCATCTCTCCGAGCACTTCGACGGTGTCCGGGGAGATTCCCGCTTCCTCCTCCGCTTCACGCAGCGCCGCGGCCGCCATGGAATGGTCTTCGGGATCACGGCCGCCTCCGGGGAAGGCGACCTGACCGGGATGGTGACGCAGGGTCGCAGCCCGCTGGAGGAGCACGATGTCGACATCGGCGACACCGATTTCGGCCAAGCGTGATGCTTCTGAGCGCCCCGCCTCGGTGCGCGCTTCTCCCCCACGTCCGAAGAGCATGAGCACGGCGGCGTCACGAGCGGCATCCTTTGCCGAATCCTTCTGCCGGCGCAGCCACAGCGGGGACCCGTGCGAGGCGGCGAGAGCTTCGAGCTGCCCGCGCAGGACTCCATCGGCGATCGTCGCCGATCCGGGTGGGAGGTTGGGGATTCGGGCGCTCACTGTCCGTCCTCGGCGACAGCCTCCTCGGTGGGAGTGGCCAAGGGCGCCATTTCGAACCGAAGCATGGCGCGTGCCTTCTCCGGGTCGAGCTCCCCGATGCCGAACGAGGGGCACAGCGCGGTCAGGGGGCAGGCTCCGCAAGCAGGCTTGCGGGAATGGCAGATGCGGCGGCCGTGGAAAATCACCCGATGCGAGAGCATGGTGAGATCCTTCTTCGGGAACAGGGCCGCGATCTCATGTTCGGCCTTGACGGCATCGGTCTCCTCCGTCCACCCGAAGCGTCGGGCCAACCGGCCCATGTGGGTGTCGACGGTCAGTCCCGGAGTGTCGAAGGCGTTGCCGAGGACGACGTTCGCGGTCTTGCGTCCGACTCCGGCGAGCTTGACGAGCTTGTCCAACTTGTTCGGCACCACACCGTCGTACTCGTCGACGAGTTCGTTTGCGAGCTTGACGATGTTGCGGGCCTTCGCCCGGTAGAACCCGGTGGAGCGGATGTGCTCCTCGACCTCGATGAGATTGGCCACGGCCAGGGCGTGAGCGTCGGGGAAGGCGGCGAAGAGGCTCGGGGTGACCGAGTTGACGCGGATATCTGTGGTCTGAGCGGACAGGACGGTGGCGATGAGCAGCTGGAACGGAGTCTCGAAGTCGAGTTCGCATTTCGCGTTCGGATACACCTCGGCGAGGATGCGATGGATCTTCCGGGCCCGGCGGGTCCGCCCCAGCGGGGTCTCCTTCGCGAACTTCCGCGCGCTCTTCTCTGCCACAGTCAACACGGCTCACCATCCTAATCCGTGCCCCGTCATTCCGCAGTCATGCCGGTCACACCCTCGGCTCAGACCGGTGCGCCGGGATCCGCGCGCCGGGACGCGAGCATCTGCGGGAACGGTGTGGTCGGGAGTCGCGTCGGGCGATGCGACAGAGGTTTTCAGACTGATGGGCCACACTCCCACGTCTTTGCTGGTATCGATGCAGATGACCAGGTAGATTTATGTGTGATTATCACGACAAGGAGGAACCAGTGGATATTGAAGTGGTGCGGGGCGCGACGCTCTTCGCAGGTCTGGACGATGAAGCCACCAGTGCATTGATGAAGTTCATGAACCCGCGGAGTCTCCGTCGGGGAACCGTGCTCTTCCATGAGGGCGATGCCGGTGACGAGCTCTACCTCGTCTCCTCGGGCAAGCTCAAGATCGGCCGCGAGTCCTCCGATGGCCGTGAGAACCTGCTGTCCGTGGTCGGCCCGGGCGAGATCATCGGCGAGCTCAGCCTCTTCGATCCCGGCCCACGTTCGACCTCTGTCACCGCGGTCTCCCAGTCGGAGCTGCTCAGCCTCAGGCACGAGGACCTCACCACCTGGCTCAACGAGCGCCCGCAGGCCGCGATGAACCTGCTCAAGGCTCTCGCCCAGCGTCTGCGACGCACGAACGAGACCGTCGGCGACCTCGTCTTCTCCGATGTGCCCGGCCGTGTCGCCAAGGCCCTGCTCGACCTGGCAGCCCGCTTCTCGAAGCCGGCTCCCGACGGTGTGCTCGTCGCTCACGACCTCACCCAGGAAGAGCTCGCTCAGCTCGTCGGCGCCTCCCGTGAGACCGTGAACAAGGCGCTGGCTGACTTCGCCGCCCGCGGCTTCATCCGTCTCGAGGCCCGCTCCGTCGTCATCCTCGACATGGACAGGATGCGCAACCGCGCCCGCTGATCCTCCTCGCGGCGTCCTAACCGCCACATCGCACGAACGCCCCAGCCGCTTCGGCTGGGGCGTTCGTGCTGGCACGGGCAAGTGTGCGTCGTGACCGGCGCTCGCCGTCGCAGTGGCTGTCGCGTCAGGTCCGGGAAGCTTCGTACTCCAGTTTTGGACCAGTCATCGAGTTCAAACTCGATGACTGGATCAGAACCTGAGTCGTGAGTGGTGTGTCATCCAGTTAGACCGAAGACGTCGCGCGCCATGCACCGCGGCAGGGCACTCAAGGCGCTTGCAGCTGCGACGTCAGCGGCGTGCCTCAGGCGTCGGCGGCGGGCAGAGCGTCGAGGTAGGCCAGCTGGGCCTTGACGATCTGTTCGGCCGCCGGCCGCACGCTGTCATCGACGTCGTGGTAGACGATGTCACAGACCTCCGAGGCGGTGCTCGCTCCCTGCTCGAGTGCCGCTTTGACCTGCTCGATGCGTTCGAGTCGGTGGGAGCGGTAGTAGTCGATCACCTCGGCGGGAGCGTCGATGCGCTCGCCGTGGGCCGGCTCGATGATCGCGAACTCACCGGCGTCGAGCAGTTCTCTCAACCGCTCGAGGGAGTTGAGGTAGTCACGCAGCGAACCTTCCGGGTGGGTGACGATCGTCGTCCCCTCCCCCAGGATCGTATCGCCGCTGTAGAGGGCACCGGAGCGGATGAGGCTGATGCTGTCGCTCGTGTGGCCGGGGGTGGCGACGACGCGCAGGACATCGGCAGGGGTGCTGCCGAAGGCGATCTCGTCGCCGTCGACCACGGGATCCGTGTGCCGGGCGAAACGCTCGAGTACAGCGTAGACGGGAACCTCGGGGGCCCACTGGTCGATGCTTCCGAGCATCTCGGAATGGTCGGCGTGCTGGTGGGTGAGAACGATCGCCGCCAGATCACGGTCGGCCACCTCGGCGAGGAAATTCTCACGGTGGTCAGCCATCTCCGGTCCGGGATCGATGACGACCGCGGAGGTGTCGTCCTGACTGGTGAGCACGTAGGTGTTCGTTCCGGTCAAGGTCATCGGGCTGGGATTGTTCGCACGGATTCTCATGAGTCCTCGCTCTCCTCGTCTGCCGTTTCGTCGTCGTCATCGCCGCTGAAGGTCAGGAAGCCGGGGTTCTGGTCGGTGTCGGTCTCGCCGACGGCCACCGCACGGTCGCGCAGGCTGCCTTTGCTGTGAGGGTCCTTGCCGGTGTGGATGACGACTTTCCAGTCGCCGTCGTCGGCGATGATCTCCGGCCGCAGCGGGTGGACGTTGCGGATCTGTGCCATGGCCGCTCCCACGGACGGGACCCCGGTGAGGCTTTCGACGATGATGCGGGCGGCCGCGCTGATGCGGTTGGGGTCTCCGCCCACCTCGGCGAGGATCTGTCCGGGGCGTTTCCAGCCGGCGGAGGTCTCGTTCGGGGACAGGAAGTCGACTTCCTGGCCGAAGGGCACGGTGGCGATGAAGTAGGTGGTGTCGAACCGGTGCAGCTGGGTGGGAGTGTTGATCCAGCGCAGCCACGGTTTGCACAGATCGGGACGCAGCCGCAGGTCACGGTCGCGTAGGACCTGCGACCATGACACTTCGTTCGAGAACAGCCTCGACCGGGTGGTGTGCCAGTCCGTCTGCGGTGAGGCCACGATCTCCCGGTCGACATCCTCGGCGAGCAGGATTCCGGTGGCGGCGAAGGTGATGCGGGCGGCCGCAGAGAAGTGGTGAAGGGCGCGGGATTTGTTCTCGATGCTCAGCGCACGCGCGCACCGGGCCGAATTCCATCCGGCCAAAGGCAGCTTCCGCACATCTCCCGGGCGCAGGCTGCTGGTGGGAAACGCCCACCGGTTGCGGTCTTCGACGCCGCGAGCGTCGAGCTGCCGGGTGATGAAGAGTTCCAGGCCCTCCGGGGTGTCCCGGATGAGGACGATCGCCGAGGTGGGGCGGGGCGGCTCGGGGACGGGCCACCGTCCGTCGGACTGCCAGTGGTCGAGCAGCCACCGCAGTTCCGACGAGACGGGAAGGGTGCGTCCGCTAAGCGGCATCGCCTGAGACCTCGACGATGACTTCGACCTCGACGGGCGTGCCCAGCGGCAGCGTGTTGACGCCGACGGCGCTGCGCGCGTGCTGGCCGCGGTCTCCGAAGATCTCACCGTAGAGTTCGGACACGCCGTTGATGACGGCCGGCTGTTGGGTGAAGTCATCGGCGGAGTTGACGAAACCGGTGACCTTGACGACGCGCACGATCTCATCGAGGTCGCCGATGACCCCGGCGATGGCGGCCAGGGCGTTGAGCCCGGCTGTGCGTGCCAGCTGGTAGCCGGTGTCGAGGTCGACGTCCGTGCCCACGTGTCCGGTGGCGGGCAGTTTGCCGTCGACGACGGGCAGCTGGCCGGAGGTAAAGACGTAGTTTCCGGTGCGCAGTGCGGGAACGTAGGCACCGGCGGGGGTGGCGATCTCGGGCAATTCGAGTCCGAGTTCGGCGATGCGGTCAAGGGTTTGGGACATGGTTCCTCTTTCGACGTGGGTTTCAGAAGCCTGGCTGGTTCAGATCATTCCTTCGGGCGCTTGAGGTAGGCGACGAGACCGTTGTTGTCCGGGCCGGGGACGACCTGGACGAGTTCGTAGCCGTCTTCGCCCCACTGGTCGAGGATCTGCTTCGTCGCATGGACGATGAGCGGTACGGTCACGTATTCCCACTTGGTCATGATTCTCCTCGGTTGTCTGTTCACTATGGCAGGTGCCGCTCTCAAGACTAATCGCAATGACCTAGGACGGAAACTAATACGCAGTGCCACAAACGCCCATCGCGCCGCATCATTGAATCCCAACACTCATAATCCGGATCTGACTATTCGGAAGCGACATTCGGCAGCACCGGTGTAACGAAGTGGTGTATGACCTCGCTACATCGTGGACACTGAATTTCACCGCTTCAGGGACATACGGTCGCAGTACATGTACGCGGTGTGTTGTATCGGGATTTTTCAGACACTGTTCGGAGTCACTTATCGGATAGTGTCGGTACTGACTTATCTGACACTGGTCTTGATTTTCTGCGATCCTCAACGCCAGAGAGCAGTGAGCCTCCCCGCAAGTCGTGGACACGTGAACCACGTCACGCAGCCTACGTAGACGCTTCTTTCTGAACCTGACCGGCACTCTGCTCAGCCCAGAACTTCTCCTCAAACTCCACCGGCGGGACCATCCCCAACGCCGAGTGCAACCGCCGCCGGTTATAGACCACCACGATCCAACGAACGACTTACCGCATCTCCTCACCCCGGGTCTGCCAGACTCGCCGCTCGAAGAACTCCGTTTTCAACGACGACCAAAACGACTCCGACATCGCGTTATCCCATGCCCCTGCTGGGCCCGCCTGGGGTGGATAAGACCCATCTGGGGGTCGGATTGGGGATCAAACCCTGCCATCCCGGGTACCCTTTCGCATTCGACACGGCCACAGGATGGGCCGACCGGTTAGCTGCCGCGCATAACAGCGGGGCCGGAGTCGAGTGGGAGCTGAAGCCATTATCGGTGACGCGGATGGCCGGCTCGTCCCGGGTGACTTCGATGTCGGCCTCGACCCGTGTGGCTCCATTGGCGCAACGCAGTGAATCGGTCAGCGCTTCATCCACCATCCGGTAGACGGTGGTAATCAGGACAGGGCCGTCGGAGACGCTCCGTCCTTTCCAGGAAAGGCGTACAGGAAGACCTGCGATGTGGTAGACATCAACGAGTTCCTCAAGGTCGCGGACGTTGTGGCCCGATCGATGCAACTCGTCGTCGAGCACCGGATCGTCTTCGCGCAGGACCTGCAGGATGCGCTGCATCTCCGTGGGTGCGGCCCTTCCGACGTCCCCGAGTTTGACTAGTGCCTGAGCCGAGCGCTCAGGATGCTTCTCCCGACCGCTGCTGACCCCGACTTCCAGAGCTACCATGGTCGAGAGCGAATGGGCGAACGCAACATACATCTCCGCGGTGATGCGCTGCCATTCGACGACCTGCGCGGTCGCGAGGCGCTCGTTCACCTCTTCTGCCAGCCCTCTTCTTCGCTGCGTCGCGCCACGCACAGCGAAGCGGCCGGCCAGCGCGACGAGAACCACCGGGTCCAGCAGAGTCGGGGCTGCAACAAGTCCGTTAACGAGGAATCTGCCGAGTTCTGTCAGCATTGGTATGCCAACAACGATGAGGTGTCCGATCCCGACGGTCCAAATGCTACATGTCGTTGCGAATGTGTAAAGCATGATCGTCGCCGGAAGCATGAACACCACGCCGGAGAATTGCATGAGCCCGCCCAGGTCGCCGATGCTTTGCTGTGCGAGCATCGCGTTCGAGAGCCAGAGGGTCACATCGAGCAGGTCGAGGGCTCGCCGGCGGGAAAGCTACTTCGTGTGAGCGCGGCATTGTGGTCAGGCCCCTGTGCTATGGTCTGGAAACGCTGGTCTCATGACGCGTGCTGGCGCGATCGTATATCCCCACTCATGAAGGACGCGAGCCCCATGACCGAGTCCACCGATCACACGGCCCCTCTACGGCATATGAGCCTGCTTACTCAGGCAGACCGTCCGGACATCGAGGAGATCCAGAAGTACCTCAACAAGACCTATGGCACGTACCATCCCGAGTTCAAGGTCGACGTCGACGGCATCCCCGGGATCGGCACGCTACGAGCTATCACCGTGGGCGCGCAGGTCGAGCTCGGATGGAGTGGCGACCAGCTCGACGGTGTTTTCGGCGATTCGATGGCTGGGGTCATCCCGGCGATAACGCCGGGTATCGACGAGAAGGCGAACGAGAAGTTCATCAAGCTGGTCCAGTGCGGGCTCCGTTGCAAGGGCTACCAGGCGAGCACTGCGGATTCCAGCGGCTTCGGCAAGTACAACGCACAGACGCAGAGCGGCGTGGACGCCCTGCGTAAGGACGCTGACTACACTTTCTACCGGAAGGGCGACGGTGGCACCCAGAACGGTGGTGCGTCCATCGTCGACTCACAGGTGTGGAAGAGCCTGTGCCGCCAGATGGACTTCGTGAAGCTGGCGGCCGGCGATGAGAGTATCCGTGAGATCCAGCGGCATCTAAATCGCAACTATCAGCCTCTCGTCGGGTTGAACAGCAGCGACGGCTTCATGACCCCACTGTCGGCGCGCGCACTCATCAAGGCAGTGCAGCAGGAGTGCGGACTGGAACGAGAGCAGTGCGACGGCAGGTGGGGTCCGACGACGTCGGCACACCTGCCGTCGTCCGTGAACGCCTCGTCCAGCAGCGCGTGGCACAACCTGATCACGTTCGGGCTGTATATCAACGGGTACGACGTGGAGGTCGCGAAGCCGACGTGGGCAACGGCTCTGGCCAAGGCAAACCAGTTTTCCGAGTTCATGTTGCTGTCGACCAGCGCCTCGCCGGGAAAGGACCGCATCGCACCGAGCACGATCGCCGCTCTGTTCGTCAGCTACGGGGATCAGAACCGTGGTCGTTCCAGCATGCCGTACGATCCGGGAGCTGTTCGTTTTGGTATCGATCTCGCAACACCTCTGACCGGGATGAGCAAGACGCTCGTCGATTCCAACACTGGCTTGGGCAAGCTGGCCCCGCAGTTCGTCGCGAGGTACATGCAGAACGCGCCGCAGCCAGTGCATGACAAGGAACTCACGCCCGAGGAGATCGAGGAGATCTTCTCGCTCGAGGTCGTGGACGGGATCTATTCCTCGCCGATGGGCATCGTGCCGATCTGGCAGACCTCGGCGAACAGTCGCGAGTATTTCACGACTGCACAGGGCACGAAGGACGCCCAGCTTGCCAATGATCGCGGTGACTATCTGAGCATTCCCGACGACATCACGATCTACTACGCCGTCGATTTCGACGCATATGACGAAGCGACCATATTGGACATCCTGGCCTACTTCACGAGGGTGAACACGGAGACGGAGAGGATCGGCGGTCGCCCGATCGGAGTGTACGGCCCTCGGCAAGTGTGCAACGAAGTCGCGAAGAACGGGAGTGCGACCGCCAGTTTCGTCGCCAATCTGTCTTCAGGGTGGAGTTCGAATATCGGGCAGGGCATGCCTCAGAGTTGGTCTCTGGATCAATACAACGCGATCACGGGCGTCAAGCTCTACAACGATTCGGACGGCTCTTTCGCGAAGGAAGTGGATCTCGATCAGGTGCTCCACTCCGAGCGCCACGGGAAGATGTGGATGGGTGAAGGCATCATCAACTGATCCTCATCGCTCGCGGTAAGAACAACAGGGTCGGAGCAATCGCTCCGACCCTGATGTGCGTCACGACCACACGTGATGCTCGTAGTAGTACTTCATCAGTTCTACACCAGGACCCGGGACTTCCATGTGGTCGTCGTGTGCCACGAAGCTGCCCGGCAGTCTGGCATGGTTGTTGCTCAGCATCGTGTGAAGATGGTGACCGTTCACAGCGATCTCTGCCGAGAAACCCTCGGTGTTCTTATCCTTCGGTTTCGGGTTGAAGCCGTCGCCGGAGAGCTCCCACACCGTCCAGTTCTTCGTGCGGCGGACGCCTTCGTTATCGCGATAGGTGATCTGCGTGCTCCCAGCAGATGTGATGTGGAGCTTCTGCTCCGGGCCGCACTTGGTCACCTTCCAGCCGTTCCACATCGAAGTGGTGATCTGCGTGACGGAGACCTTGGTGATCGCGTCATCGGCAACTGTACTAGAGCCGAGTGAGGTGGAGGCGAGAAGGATCTTGTTGGTGGAGTAGGGGTTGAACGTTGCTTTCGAGGACTCCTTCTCCAGACCGTCTTTGATCTCTTCGGTCGAACCGGTGAGTGTCGGCAGATAAGCAAACGCCATCTGGTCATCGCCGACCGTGGTCCAGTCGTTCTTGCCGAGCTGATCGGGTGAGCAGTAGACATCCGGAGCTTCTGCGTGTGCAGCCTGCTGTGCCTGTGCGGAGGTTGAGGGCGGGGGATAGGGGTTGCCGTCGTTGAGATCGTTATCGGTTCCGGCAACGAGAGAATGATCGATCAGCATATATCCGGTGAGCGTGACAGCGAGGGCGAGCGCGCCGATGGTGAGCGACCATCGGGTTCTTCTGAGGTAATGCTTCTTGTTTGACTGCTTGCCCACGAGATCGATGTCCTTGATGGGGAATGGTGGATAACGAGGATGATAGAATTCTACACCCCGTGAGGTCTCGTCGAAGTGTGGAGTAGTTGTAGTGGCTGTGGAAAGATACTCCCCGAGCAGCGAATCACTGCTCGGGGATACGGCCGCATGGTTTAGTGAGACAGGTTATAAGGAGCGCTCACAAACGTGCCTACCAGCAGGAAGAAGTACATCCAGAAGTTCAAGGCTGATGCCAACGGAATGCAGAAGGGGTAGGCGGGCCGGTCACGATAAGACGGGCAGGGTCAGACACGCCGTTGCTGTACACACATTCTGATCATTAACCCGATTCGGGCGTGTCCCCCCATCAAAGCGTAGATGTCGTCTCCTCCTTCGTGGACCCGCACGGCTCCTAGCTGTTGCAGCTGAGTGCCGCCTACCGGGGCTGTGAAAAGCCCCTTCGAGTCCATCGCGATGCCGTCTTCGGGCGACCCTTCCCACACCGAAGACGGGTTCCAACTCTTCTCGTTGGTGTGAGTGCCGGTGAAGCGAGTCTCAACCTCCACTTGCTCGCCGCACCCGCCATTTTCCGAGCCACCGACGACAGGCGCCCAGCGCACACGCAGTGATTCCAGGTCCTTGTTCCCGATGTCCGAGTGCGGCTTCGACACTTCGGTCATCACAGTGAGCACTTCCCTGCTCAAGTCCACGTCAGAGGTCCACTTTCGTACCTGTGCATCGCCGTTGATCCCGTTTTTGTCAAGCCCCGGGTTTGATGGAGAGTTTTCTACTTGGAATTCGTCGACTCGCACACTAGTTAAGCAGTCCGTGGCAGCGCGGTGAAATAGTCTGATCGGAACGCGGCGGGAGTCGCCCCGCCGAGTGCTCCGTGAGGCCGGTACGTGTTGAACCAGTGCACCCACTCCGCCGTGGCGATCTCGACATCATCAATGCCCTTCCACGGAGCCTTGTTCCGGATCAGCTCGGCTTTATACAGAGAGTTCAGCGCCTCAGCGAGAGCGTTATCGTAAGAGTCGCCCTTCGACCCGACAGACGCGACAGCGTCTTCTTCGGCCAGAGCCTCGCCATAGCGAATCGCCCGAAACTGGACCCCACGATCCGAGTTAACCCGAATTCGGGTTAACACCGATTATGCCGAGGTTTTCGTTAACCCGAGGAATCTGTGTTCGGCCTGATCAGACTGGGCGTCCCTACTAATTCCTCGGGTTAACTCGCCGATCAGCTACCGGAGACTGTACAACGCTTCCAGTTGGGTTCCGGTCAGTGATGGGGCCGCCGGTGTCGGGGTTGCGGCGGTGATGGCTTGGCGCATCATGTCGATGGTCGCGAAAGCGTAGAACGCTTCAGTGGTTGAGGCGTTGGTGTGTCCGAGGAGCCGCATGATGATCGGTAAGGGGATTCCTTCTTGGTAGAGGTCCATCGCTTTCGTCTTCCGCAGCATGTGTGGGTGGATCCTGTCGGGAAGGGCCGGATACTCTTGTCGAGCAATTTTCGCGGCCTGGTTGAGGATCAGAGACACGGAGTCCGTCGATAGCTTCGAGACGTGCCCGTAGTGACGGGTGTAGAACAGCGGACGACCCGATTCTTCTTCTCCAGGGTGGAACACTGTCAGATAGGTCCGCAGATGATCGGTGGTGCGAGTGTTGATCGGCACGATGCGAGTCTTGTTGCCTTTGCCCCGGATTCTCACCTGAGCGGGTGGTCCGAGGTGGATGTCACTGCAGATCAGCCCGGTGAGTTCGCTGACTCGGGTTGCTGTGTCGTAGAGGACGATGAGCATCATGTGATTTCGCCGCGACTTCACCGTTGTGCCGGTGAACGCTGAGAGCAGAGCACGGGTGTGGTCGGCGGGAAGGTAGTCAATCGGGTTGGCGAGGATGCGGGGTGGTTTCACATCCGCGACTGCCTGCGACGTGGCGATCAGAGTGAGGTCGTCGGCGGCGCTGAAGGTGAGGAAGGACCGCAGAGCGGTCAATCTGAGCGTGACGGTGCGGGGAGCATATTTCTTCGTCGTGTTCATCCATTCGATCCAGGCCTTGACGTTATCGCGGCTGCAGTCGTCGAAAGTCACCTTTGCCCGTGGCCGGTGATTGGCATCGACGAGGAAGGCCAGGAAGCATTCGAGGCTGAGCCGGTAGGCGGTGATCGTCGCCGGAGAACATTGTCGAACGTTGCCCAGGTAGGAGTGGAGGAAATTCCGGGCGAAGACGAAGAAGTCCGGGGCACCGGTATCGGGGTTGTGTTTCATCGGGTACCGGCTTCCCGAATGACCATGTTCGCTGTCTTTCGAGCAAGACCTGAGTAGGCGGCCATGAAATCGGGAGAGGTATGGACGTAGTACAGGGTCGAGTCAATTCCTGCGTGGCCCATGTAGGCGCTGAGGTAGGGCAACATGGTGTTGACGTCGGTGCCATCGCGCATCCAGCGTTCAATATTGGCGTAGGCGAAGTGGTGTCGGAAATCGCAGGGCCGCGGGCGGGGTCCCGTTGCCGGACGGGGCAGCCCGGCGTGGTCCCAAATGCGGTTGAACATGACTCCAATCGTTGCGGGGCTGAGTCGGGCACCGGTGGAGGAGACGAAGAAGTGCTCACGATTGGGAAACTGTGAATGTGAGCGTCGGTGGCAGGTGCGCAGAATGCTCATGACATCGTCGGTGATGGGCAGTTTCCGGTCCCGGCCCGTTTTCGTTGCAGCGATCATGACGGAGTGATCGTTGAAGTCGACATCGGCGACCATCAGTTGCTTGGCTTCGCGGGTGCGCAGGCCGGCTGAGTGCATGAGGAGGAAGAACGCGGTGGCTTGCCATGCCCAGGGTGAATGGGCTGGGACGGTGCCAGCCGCGGTGAAGAATGCCTCGATATCGGTGCTGCTCATCAGGTACGGGGTGGAGTGGACGATACCGGCTTTCCATTCGTTGCCGAGGATGTGGGCGTTCGGGTCGCGGTGGATACGCATCCACCTGCCGAAGTCGCGGATGTAGGACATCCACGATCGGTGCCTCGAGCAGTGGCCCAGTTCGTTAAGGACCCAGCCTTCGACAGCACTACGATCGAGTCGGCCGATCGCGTGGTGTGTTGCCCACGTGTCGAAGTGACGCAGGTAGTGGATGCGCGAGTGCCCGGTCTTTCCGGTACGGGCTTTGAAGTCGATATAGGGCTACTGTCGGAGGAATATGCAATCGTGCGAAACGCCTACGACAGGTAGAGTAGATCTATATGCGTTATCGAACAACTACACTCAGCGTGGCTGGTCTTGTGTGCGTGACGGCGTTGCTAGCCGGATGCGCACAGGAGACGAACGGTCCTCCGGTCGAAGGGACGGAATCAACGGAAGGCCGAACGTATTCTGATCCTACTAGCTCTCCCAGCCCAGCGAAGGCTGAGCGAACGGTCAAGGCAGTGCCGGGGTGCCGGAATGCGCGGACCGCAGAAGAAAAGGCGGCAGGCACGCTTTTCGATTTCAATGCCAATGAGAATACAACCCAGATGGAGATCCTCGTCACGCCCATCTTCGTGGGGAGTCCGGACGTTGAAGACGTCAGCCTAAGCAACCATGAAGGCAAGAAGTGGCTGAATGAGTGGTCCGAGGACGTGGACACTCACAAGCTCCTGCTAAGTGTGGCGCAACGGGCTGATGGCGACTTCCGCAAGCTCTCCGGGGACGATCTCGACAAAGTCATGATTCGGGACGCTGATTCTCCCGACGGGGTCAAAGGGGTGGAGTGCGGCGATCCATTGCCGGCCTCGGCGCGCTTCATCGGTGAGCGTCCTGCCGACCCTGACTCGCATCCCACAACCATCTGGGAAATCTCGTCGGACGAGGACATCACGACAGATCCAAATCAGCTCTTCACCGCCTGGATCGACGGTGAAGAGCTGAATCAACTGGGAACGGTACACGTTGAGCACGAGGGAAACGACATAATCGCTTCACTCGGGAACACTCGTTTGGCTCGCGACGACCTCACGTACTACTACGCGAATCGTTGAGCCCTTAGGCGGGCTCGGGATACCAGAGCTGTCCGTTCTCGGGGTTGTGGATGAGCTGATCGACGCCGTGCGTGCCGATGAAGGTACCGTCGGCATCGTAGAAGTCCGCCTCGAACTCGAAGAACTGGTCGATCGCCCAGTTCGACGGCATCTTCTGCCCCAGGTTACCGGTCCACCCGTAGGAGAGGTTTCCCACGTAGCTTGCCGTGGCCAGCCCTTCCTCAGCGAGCCGGTTGCATACGGCGCGCGGGCCGTAGGCGCCAATCGGATTGCCGCCGATGGCCGACATCTCATCGTTGAGTTCACGGAAGTACGGGATGATGAGGTCCTCGATCGTAGAACCGAACGCATCGAAGTCGACAGCGAAGTAGATGGTCACGTTCTTCGGGATCCCGAACGCCTCGGCGCGAGTGTCGGCGGCCTGGGCATCCGACGTGCCGCGACCAGGAATGAAGTACCCGCCGTCGTTGGCCGAGGTCTGCCAAATTGGTGCGATTCCGAACGGCACCGTGCCATAGGCATTACTCGTACTGAGTTCGGCCAGTGCATAGATCTCGTCGATCGTCATCTCCTTGTCGAGGACCGGGTCGGGAGCGTTCTGGAGGTAGCGCCCGACAAAGCCGACATGCATCTGGTAGAGGTCGCTCTCGGGAAGCTCGAAGGTCCTTGTGAGGTCAGTGAGCCGACTGGCAGTATCGATTCCGATGGTGGGCTGAGTCGGGTCCGCGTCCCAGCGCAGATCATCGTAGCCACGCTGCTGGTCGCCATAGCTGACGAACAGTGCGGCGACGATCAGAGTACTGATGGGTCCGGTATCGGTGACGTTAAGGCGAAGCGACAGGCCGAAGCCGCGGGCGCGCTGGGCGACAGCGGACCACGACGGATCGTTGACATCCATGTCCGTGTATTCGTTGACGTAGAGGGCATAGGCCAAAAGGCGAGTCCACTGCTGGCCAGGAGCATCGATCGGGCCCTGGGCGCGCACCGCGTTTGCAGTCTTCGGCCCCCAGATGCCGTCCGGGTTCGCGATGCCGAGCAGAATCTGCAACGCCTTCATGAGACCACGCGCGAGCTGTGGGGTGATGATGCCATCGGTCGGGTTCAGCCCCATCTGTGGCTGGTATGCCGCGTCGTTGAGGCGCTGCTGGATAGTGCGAAGCTTCGCGTCGCCGCCTTGGACGAGCACGTAGGCGTCCTGACTGCAAAGACCCTTCCACACCTCGCGGTCGACCACGCCACCACCGGAGCCGGTCGTACCGGCCAGCGTCGTGTAGTTGGCATCGTTTCGCAGGGCGTTGACTGCACCGATGGTCCTATCGTTGTAGTCACCAAATCCGCCGAGGATGTCATCGACAGGTGAGGCGTCGTATCCCTTCACCCGAAGCGCCGACTGAACGAGACGGACGTTGGCCTCTCCGTTTCCACCGGTGGGATTCAGGAAAGGGACCCGAGAGTGGAGAGTGTCGCCGTAGACTCCGTCCACTTCGTTGTCTGACATGCCGAGCTCCAGCTGCAGGCCCCTGACGAGTCCACGAATGGGGATGAACCCTGAGTGGTGGACACGCTGAGTCTGGCCCATAATGGGCCGGAGAATGCGAGTAGAAACCATGCCAAAGAAGAAGTACTCCGATGAGTTCAAAGCCGACGCCGTCGCGCTGTACGAG
>NZ_FXYY01000025.1 GCF_900169165.1 Brevibacterium linens ATCC 9172 | reverse complement strand
CGACGGGACCAGCGAGTCAACGTCTGGTGTTCTTCATCGGTGAGGATCAGTTCAGCTTTCGGACGACCGGTGCGAGGCATACTCCATTCTACAACTTCTTACACGAATTTACGGCGCAGGACACTAGCCTGTCGACGACGGTCACGGTGCCTTTGCAACAGGATCACCTTCGGTCAGTAGACTCACAGGCATGATGACACTGAAACCGGCATTCCCGCGCTCCCGCCCGTTCAAGATCCTCGTCACCAGCGTCCTCGCTGCCTCGATCTCTTTCGGCGCCGGTTGCAGCGGCGAAGTTGCACATGGGCTCGGCTCCCCCAGCAATTTCACCGCACCCGACAAGGTCGCCGACATCGAATTCCCGACCACGATCTCCCACCGAGGCGGCGCCGACGTCTATACGGAAGAATCCATGGAAGGATTCACCGCCTCGGTGAAGGACGGATTCCTCCCCGAAATGGACATCCAGTTCCTCGAAGACGGCACCCCCGTCCTCATCCACGACGACACCGCAGACCGCACCCTCAACGGCGCGACCGGACCCATCCGGGACCTCAGCCGTGAGGAATGGGACTCGGCCACGATCAAGCACCCGGCCGGCGGAGAGGAAGCCGCCACCGTCACCCTCGACGAACTCCTCGACGAGATGGGCGGCGAGGTCGTCCTGGTTCCCGAGATCAAGCCCGGGGCCACCCCCGAGGAGGTCGACCGGGTTCTCGACGAATTCGACGAACGCGGACTCAAGGACTCCCTCGTCGTCCAGTCCTTCGACTTCGAAGCGGCGAAGACGATCGCCGACCGCGGCTACACCTCCCTCTATCTCATGGGGTCGACCATGCCGAAGGAATCACCGGCCGAGATCAAGGACGCCGGAATCGAATGGGTGGGACCGAGCAAGAACCTGCCGACGAACAAGATGCGCGAACTCGACAAGGCCGGCTTCCACGTCGCCCCGTACACACTCGAGACCGCGAAGGACGGACACCGCCTGCCCGGGTTCATCGACGGCTACTTCACCGACGACGCCTGGACGGACTGAGTTCCTCGCGTCGGTGAACAGTCAGCGGGGTCCGGGTGATGGTCGGAAAATCCTCGCCGCGAGTACCGGCGAGGTTCAGTAGACTGCACAGATGGAGCCACTCGAACGCGGTGCCCCGATCCCGGACCCGCTGACACCCTATCTCGAGGTCGACCGCACCCAGCCGCGGCACGAATGCTGGGTGACCGGTCACATGGTCGCCGGTCTCGACGGAACCGCTGCCATTCACGGACGCGTCGGTGCTCTGTCGACAGAACCCGATCAGGACCTGTTCCGACGGATGCGACAGATCGCCGATGTCGTCATGGTCGGCGCGCAGACGGTTCGCAGCGAAGGCTACGCTCCGATGCGGCTCAGCGAGTCCGCCCGAGCGCAGCGTCGGGCTTGCGGTCAATCCGAGATGCCGCCGGTGGCGGTGGTCAGTCGCAGCCTCGACCTCGACTGGTCGTCACAGGTCTTCACCGCAGCACCGGAGCACGCGCGCACTATCGTCATCACGTGCGCAAAGGCCGATTCGGAGCGGCTGGCGGCCGCCGAACAGGCGGCCACGGTCATCATCGCCGGCGAGGAGCGGGTCGAACCAGCCGCCGCTCTGCAGGCCCTTGCCGGTCTCGGCTACCAGGTCGTCCTGTGCGAAGGCGGACCCAGGTGGCTCGGGGAACTCGTCGCCGCAGACCGCCTCGACGAGCTGTGCCTGTCGATCTCACCGATGATGGGCGGGGATGCGCTGCCCGTGAGCGTCGCGCCGCCGGGAGCCGGCATCGCACAGTTCTCGCTGAAGTCGACGATGGTCGCCGATGACACTCTCTTCCTCCGATACGAAGCGAAGCCGGCGGAGGAGGGACGATCATGAACACCTCCGGGCTCGACGACCTCATGGGTTCGGTCGATTCCCCGCTCATCGTCGTCACCACCTCGGCGGAGGGCGAACGTGCCGGCTGTCTGGTCGGATTCCATTCCCAGGCGAGCATCGATCCGGAGCACTACTGCTTCTGGCTGTCGAAGGCCAACCACACCTACCGGGTGGCGCTGCGTTCCGAGCGCTTCGCGGTGCACTTCCTCACTGACGTCGACCGCGAGTCGGCACGGCACTTCGGATCACTTTCCGGAATGGGGACGGACAAGTTCGCCGGTCTTGACTTCACCGTCACCGAGGACGGGGTGCCGCTGCTCGCGGACCTGCCCAACCGTCTCATCGTCGAACGCATCGCGATGCTCGACGACGGGAGCGATCACGTCTGCCTCACGGCCCGTGTGCTTGCAACCGAGGCCGAGGGCGGCTTCGCGTCGCTGCGCCCTTCACAACTGGGAGACCTCAGCCCCGGGCATAGCGCCGAGGAACGGGCGATCCGCCCGTAAGCCGACTGCCTGCCGATCTGCTGTCAGCGATGACGGAGCAGACGGTCAGGCACACTTCCTCCACACGGTAACAAGAGACAGCGTGGTCGATAACCCCTGTCGTGGCCGAGATTCCATCCGTAGCGTGGATCATCTCAGCGGGAACAGAGGCCCCCGCAGAGCGCTAAGGAGATGATTACGATGGCCACCGACATCAGCAGCCCGGTCAAGGACAAGAACTACAACCTCATCTGGGCGATCGAAGCGTCATTGAGCAATGTGTGGAAGCTCGAGACCTACATCCAGGATGCTCGGGAACAGGGCGATGAGGAACTCGCCGACTGGTTCAGGAAGATCCAGGAGAACAACCGCACGGCCGGACAACAAGGCAAGGAGATGCTTCTCCAACGTCTTCAATGACGACAATGGCAGAGCCCCGGTTCGCCGGGGCTCTGGTCTGTCCGGACCTGCGACAGGACCTTAGACGCCCCGAGGCACGAGTACCGAACAGACCCCCTTGTGGCCCGGAGGAACATCGGTACTGTTGAAGCTATGACGACAATGGCAGAGGTCATTCGCGGGCGTTAGCATGCCGACCGCGCATCATCCTCATCGCAACGCCATCGACCGTGTAGTAGTGACCTACCTTGCGGCTCTGCTCCTCGGCACAGGCCTGCTGATGCTGCCCGCAGCGACGTCCACTCCCGGCGGCATCTCAGTCCTGTCTGCGCTCTTCACCGCCACCTCCGCGATCAGCGTCACGGGCCTGGAGGTGCTCTCGACCGGAAGCGACTACACGTTCTTCGGCCAGGCCGTGATCCTCGGTCTCATCCAGATCGGCGGCCTCGGCGTCCTGCTGCTCACGACACTTCTGGCCATGCTCGTCGCGGGAAAGGTCGGGCTCAGGCTCCGCGAATCGGCCGCTGCCGAGGCCAAAAGCTCCGATATCGGAGGCGTCCGACCCATGGTTCTGCGGATCATCGGTCTCACCATCGCCACCGAGGCTGCCGTTGCCACGATGCTGTTCCTTCGCTTCTCCACCCACTACGGCGAAGAAGCCGGAGACGCGGCGTGGGACGCGGTCTTCCATGCAGTCTCGGCTTTCAACAACGCCGGCTTCGGTCTCAGATCCGACAGTCTCGCCGGCTACGCCACCGATCCCTTCGTCTGCACACCTGTTGCCGCGGCGATCATCCTCGGCGGACTCGGCTATCCGGTGCTCATCGAGATCGTCCGCCGCTACCGGACTCCGCTGGCGTGGAGCATGACGACGCGTGCGGTGGTCGTCGCCACTCCGGTTCTGCTCCTTGTCGGCACGGTGTTCATCGCCGCAGTCGAATGGAACAATCCCGGCACTCTGGGACGATTCGACGGGTGGGACAAACTGCAGGTGGCCGCATTCCAATCGACGACCACGCGCACCGCAGGCTTCAGCACCGTCGACATCGCACAGATGCATCCCGCCACGTGGTTCATGATGGATCTTTTCATGTTCGTCGGCGGCGGCCCGGCGGGAACCGCAGGCGGGGTGAAGATCACCACCGTTCTCGTGCTGCTGGCGATGACCTGGGCCGAGATCTCCGGAGGTACGGCCACGAACCTCTTCGGATTCCGTGTGGCACGTTCGGCGTACCGACAGGCGGCGACGGTCATCGTTCTGGCTCTCGCGCTCATCGCCACAGCCACCATCGTCCTCATGCTCGACGACCCGCGGCCCGGACTCGGCCGACTCCTCTTCGAGGTCATCTCCGGCTTCGGCAACGTCGGCCTGTCGACCGGCATCACCGCCGGACTGCCCGGAACGAGTCAAGCCGTCCTCATCACAGTGATGATCCTGGGGCGACTGGGCCCGGTGACCGTCGCTTCCGGACTGGCACTGCGGGCCCGCGCCATCCGCTACGAGCTTCCGGGCGAACGGCCGCTCATCGGCTGAGCCGGGTGACCGGCATCGCTGCCTCCCAGTCAGACCCCACGCACTCTCGGAAAGGAGACCTGAGATGAAGAGCAGAAAGTGGCGCACGCGACCTGCGGCGTTCTTCTTGGGCAACCCCCACCCCCTGGCCAGAGACGGGGCGGTCGCCGTCATCGGGCTGGGCCGCTTCGGCGGATCACTGGCCACAGAACTGGCCGCCTACGGCGTCGACGTCATCGGCATCGACATCGACGAGGCGGTCGTGGCCCAATACTCTGACAAACTGGCCTTCGTCTCCCGAACCGATGCGACGGATGAGACCGTGCTGCGCCAGGTCGGCATCGAGGAGGTCAGCCGAGTGGTGATCGCCATCGGCAACGACCTCGAAGCCGGCATCCTCGTCGCTTCGAAGGTCCTCAAGATCGGGAATCAGCATATCTGGGCCAAAGCCGTCAGCCAGACCCATGCGGACATCCTCGGACAGTTGGGCATCGACAATGTGATCCGTCCCGAGAACGATATGGGGCGACGGACAGCGCATCTCATCCGCGGACACATGTCCGACTTCATGTCAGTCAGCGAAGACTTCGTGCTGGCTCGCACCGCCCCGCCGGTGCGCATCTCGGATTCGCCGCTGGCATCGTTCGACATCAGACGCGAGTACGGGATCAGTGTCGTCGCATTCAGACGCGACGGTGAGGACACCTGGAACATCGCTGATCAGGATGTCACTCTCTATGCCAACGACGAGATCCTCGTCGCAGGATCTCCCCGCGAGGTGGAGGACTTCAGCACCCTCGACGAAGAGGACGACGAGGAGGGCTGAAGTCCTCAAGCGGTCTCAGACCGCGACGACCTCGACGGGGATGTTGCCGCGAGTGGCCTTCGAATAGGGGCAGAGCTCGTGGGTGCGGTCGACGAGCTTCTGCGCGGTCTCGAGGTCCACATCGGGGATGCTGACCTCGAGTCTCACCGACAGGCCGAAGCTCTCACCCTCCTTGCCGATCCCGACCTGCGAGTTGACGACGGACTTCGAGGTGTCGACGCCCTGTTCCTTGCCCGCCAGCCCGAGTGCTCCCTGAAAACAGGCCCCGTAGCCGACGGCGAAGAGCTGTTCGGGGTTGGTGCCGCCGCCCGGTCCGCCCTGTTCCTTCGGTGTGCGCAGGTCGACGTCGACCATCTTGTCATCGGTGGCGCCGTGTCCGTCCCGGCCGCCGGTGATCTCCGCGCGAGCGGTGTACGCGATGCTTTCAGGTGTATTCATTGTCTGCTCCTCACTATTGCTGATGTCACAGGTCTCCCGAGACTAACGCAGTTGCTGCGTTCCCGTAAGGGGGGTGCGCAGAAGCCCTGGTCGCGGTGCTAACCTGCCGGCCAGAAGCCGTGGAGACATCACGGAACAGAGACAAGCGCAGACGGGAGGACAGACGCCGTGAGCGAGTCCGATGAGAAGATCCCCACGCCCGACGGCATCGACATCAAGACGATGCCGCCCGGAGACAGACGCACCCTCAGACGAGCCATCAGCGGCTCCGCCCTCGGAAATGCCGTCGAATGGTTCGACTACGGTGTCTACTCTTACGTCTCCGTCTACATCGCCAATGCGTTCTTCCCCGGCGAATGGGGTGTGGCGCTGACCTTCGCCACTCTCGCGCTGTCTTTCGTCTTCCGGCCTCTGGGCGGATTCGTCCTCGGTCCCCTCGGCGACAAGGTGGGGCGACAGCACATCATGGTCCTCACCATCATCATGATGACCATCCCGACGACGCTGATCGGCATCCTGCCGACCTATGCCACCCTGGGTGCGTTCGCTCCCGTCCTCCTGCTGCTATGCCGGATGGTCCAGGGCTTCTCCACGGGCGGAGAATACGGTGGTGCTGCTGTCTACATGGCAGAGTCGGCACCGGACAAGCGCCGGGGCTTCTGCGGGTCGTTCCTCGAACTCGGCACTCTGGCCGGTACCGCCTCGGCGGCCCTGGTCTGCACCGTTCTGCTCGTCCTCGTCGGCAGCGACGGAATGGATGCCGGCTGGTGGCGGCTGCCGTTCCTGCTCACGCTCCCGCTCGGCGGCATCGCCCTGTGGCTGCGGATGAAACTCGATGAGCCCGAGGCGTTCTCCGCGGCGACGAGCCGACAGCAGACGACGAAGAAGCCCTTCCGAGATCTCTTCCGCGGTTACTCGAAGCAGATCACCATGCTCATGGCTTTCGTGGTCCTGCTCAACATCGGCCAGTACATGGTGCTCACCTATATGCCCACCTACCTCAGCAGCACCTTGGGCCATTCGGAGGTCGAGAGCAACTTCACGCTCGTCATCGTGCTCGCGGCGATGATGGTCGTCATCACTCCCCTGGGTCGGCTGACCGACACAATCGGGCGCAAACCGGTCCTCTACACCTCGGCGATCGGGTTCATCATCCTCTCCGTCCCCGCGTTCCTGCTCATACAGGCCGAGGGCGCCGGCCTGCAGATCCTCGGATTGGGCATCATCGCCCTGCTCCAGGTGATGCTCCAATCGTGTGTCTCGGCGACCCTGCCGGCGATCTTCCCCACACAAGTGCGCTTCTCCGGATTCGCCATCGGCTACAACATCTCCACCGCGATCTTCGGAGGCACCACCGCGGCCGTCAATACCTTCGTCATCCAGAAGACCGGTTTCGAACTCTTCCCCGCCGTCTACCTCGTCGCCGCCGGAGTCATCGGGCTCATCGGCATCCACTTTTTCAACGAGACAGCCGGTCGGCCCATCGACGGTGCCACTCCACCCGGCTCCGAAGACGAAGAGCTGGCCGAGATGGGCTACGACCTCATCGGCTTCAACGGCAACGGCACCGTCGATGACTCCGAGGACAAGCCGACGTCCCACTGACGCCGCTGCCGCTTCCCAAGCACCGGTCGGAGGTCCACGATGGAGTGAGAGAGCGGGGCAGCTCGACCTCGGCTCGGATTCCAGTCTGAGAAGGACTCATGGGACGTTTTCTGCTGATCACGTCGACACTCATCGTGCTCATCGCGGTCGCCTGGGCAGCCGCCGTCGGACCGTGGGCATGGTGGGTCCTCGTTGCGGTGGTGCTCGCCATCGTCGGCGTGGCCGCGTACGACCTGCTGCAGCGCAAGCACTCGATTCTGCGCAACTACCCGGTCGTCGGTCATCTGCGATTCCTGTTGGAGACTCTCCGACCCGAACTCCAGCAGTACTTCATCGAACGCAACTGGGACGGACGCCCTTTCGATAGAGACATCCGCTCCCTCGTCTACGAACGTGCGAAGGGAATCCACGGAGAACTCGCTTTCGGCACCGAACGGGACGTCAACTCCGTCGGCTATGAATTCCTCATCCACTCCACCGCTCCCGTCGCAGTTCCGGACCAGACACCTCGTGTGCAGGTGGGCGGGCCCGACTGTGCAAAGCCCTACAGCATGGCGCTGCTCAACGTCTCGGCCATGAGCTTCGGCTCACTGTCACCCAACGCCGTCAGGGCGCTCAACCGCGGGGCCGAACTCGGCGGCTTCGCCCATGACACCGGCGAGGGCGGGATCTCCGACTACCACCTCGAGAACGGCGGCGACCTCGTCTGGGAGATCGGTTCGGGCTATTTCGGCGCCCGGACCGACAGCGGCGATTTCGACCCCGCCCAGTTCGCCGACCAGAGCTCCCGCGACCAGGTCAAGTGCGTCTCACTCAAACTGAGCCAGGGTGCGAAACCCGGAATCGGAGGCGTCCTGCCCGCGGCGAAGGTCAACGCTGAGATCGCCCGAACCCGCGGCGTCCCGCAAGGCGAGAAGTGCGTGAGCCCGGCCGCCCACAGCGTCTTCAGCACCCCGGTCGAACTCATCGAGTTCATCGCCCGGATGCGCGAACTCTCGGGCGGCAAGCCCACGGGATTCAAACTCTGCGTGGGATCCCGCACGGATGTGCTCGCGATCTGCAAGGCGATGCTCGAAGTCGGAACCGCACCCGACTTCATCATCGTCGACGGTTCCGAGGGCGGCACGGGTGCCGCTCCCCTGGAGTACGAGGATCACGTGGGCGCACCGCTCACCGACGGCCTGCTCACCGTCCACAACGCGCTGGTCGGAACGGGCTTGCGGGATCGGATCCGCGTCGGCGCCAGCGGGAAGGTCGCCGCGGGCAACGACATCGTCAAACGCCTCATCCAGGGGGCAGACTATACGAACTCGGCCCGCGCCATGATGATGGCCGTCGGCTGCATTCAAGCTCAGATCTGCCATACCGGGAAGTGCCCTGTCGGCGTCACCACCCAGGACCCCAAACGGCAGAGGGCTCTGCATGTGGGTGACAAGAGCGAACGGGTGCGGAACTACCAGGAGGCGACCGTGCAGCAGGCCGTGGAGATCATGGCATCCATGGGCGTCAGCGATCCTTCCGAACTCTCCCCACAGCAGCTCCACCGCAACCTCGGCCGCAACGAACACCTCTCGTACGCAGAGCTCTTCGACTGGCTCGAGCCGGGAGAGCTGCTGGAGCAGCCGCCCGAGTCCTGGAGCAGCGACTGGGCGAGGGCCGATGCGAGAACGTTCCGTTCGGTCTGAACACGAGATTCGGCGATTTTCACTGACAAGGGACCTTGTCTGATACCGTGGCTCGGCGTGATCCACGAATCCCCGCACGCGAAATCTGCCGCCGATCGAACGCAGCCGTCGAATCCGAAAGACCGCATCGTCTCGATCCATGTCATCCGCGGCATCGCCATCGCCGGCATTCTGCTCATCAACTTAGGCTACTTCCTGTCCCAAGCCGGGCAGACAGAGGATCCCGTCGGCACTGACGCGGTGATCTGGCAGGTCGTCGACGACATCGCCCTGGGCAAATTCCATTTCGTCTTTGCCTTCCTCTTCGGCACCGGCGTGCACATCTTCCTGAGCAGACTGCGCGCGAAGCATCGTTCGACTTGGGTCTACGTCCGACGGATGATCATCCTCATCGCAGCCGGCATCATCAACTCAGCCCTCGGAGGCATCGATGTGCTCGCCTCCTACGGCGTCCTCGCGCTCCTGCTTCTGCCGCTGACTCGGCTGCCGCGCTGGGCCTTCGTGATTCTCGGCGTCGCGGCGGCGACGGTTCCCGACGTGCTGCAGCTGGCGTCGAGCCTCGGCGATCTCGACCCGCCGACGCTGCTGTTTCCCATCCTGTCGTACGTCCGGACTCTGGGGCACATGATGCTGGGGTTCTGGCTGACCGGTCTCGGCCTGTACTCCGCAGCGACTCGAATCCCGGTCACGGGACTCTTCATCCTCAGCCTCCTCGGCTCGGTGCCGATCTGGATCTGGACCACCGCTGCCGGAACCGGATCGACCGAGGCTCACGAGATCGCCTTCCGCACCGCTTTGGTTCCCGGTCTCATGTACATCACCGGTTTCATCCTTCTGCTGCGCACCCGACTCGGCCGGAAGAGCCTGTGCTTTCTGCGCCTGTACGGTCGGATGGCGTTCTCGAACTATCTGGGACAGACCGTGGTCTGCGTGCTGGTCATCCCGCTCCTGACCGCTCACGGACATGTCTCTGCGGCCGCCGGACTCCTCGTCTGGGCAGTCATCATCATCGCCCAGTGCGCATTCTCGACAGTCTGGCTGCGCTTTTTCCGCTACGGTCCCCTGGAATGGCTGTGGCGCTGCGGCACCTATTGGGAGCTCACACCGCTCCGATACGCGGCCGAAACTCGGTCGGAATCCGCCTCGCAGAGCTGATCGGTCTCAGGCGACCGTCCGCCTTCCAAAGGAGGCTCAGACCCGCACATCCTCTGAATCGATGTCGGAGCGCAGACCGCGCCAGACCGGGTGCCGCAGGCGCCCGGCCTCGGTCAGGCCCGAGAACCGGACCTCCCCGACGAGGTCGGATCGCACCCAGTGGGCATCTCGCGACTCAGCAGCCGGCACCGTGAGCGCCGGCGTCTTCCGTGACCGGCGATCGAGACTGGAACGCAGACTCCGCAAGGCCGCCTCGTCGAACCCAGTGCCCACACGGCCGAGGTAATGGAGCCCGTCGTCGTCATGGGCGGCGACCAGCAGTGAGGCGAAGCTGTCCGAGCGTTCGCCTTCTCCGGTCCGCCAGCCGACGATGATGACATCGCGGGTCGAGGCGTGCTTGAGCTTGGCCCAGGTGCGGGTGCGCTTTCCGGGCAGATAGACGCTGTCGGTCCGCTTCGCCAGCACTCCTTCGAGTCGAAGCTTCCGGCTGGATTCGAAGGCGGCGTCGACGCTTCCCTCGAAGGCCTCGGGCACATGGATGTGCTCGCTCTCGGTCACGAGTTCGAACAGACGTTGCCGCCGTTCCGTATAGGGGGTGCGCAGCAACGACGATCCGTCCGCGTGGAGGACGTCGAAGAGCATGAGGTAGACAGGGGTGCGTCGCCGCTCCTGTTCGATATCGCTGTCCCGGCTCAGCCCCATTCTGCGCTGGAGGCGTCCGAAGTCCGGTCGGCTGCCCTGCCCGAGGGCGACGATCTCACCGTCGAGGATGCAGTCGACATCGATACACTCGACCAGTTCGTGAAGCTCCGGGTACGTGTTCGTCATGTCATGGCCGTTGCGACTGGTCAGCTCGATGCTGCCGGTGCGCTCCCCGTCACCGGGCTGCACCCTCGCCAGCGCACGGATGCCGTCCCATTTCATCTCGAAGGCCCAATCCTCGGCCTCCCGCCGGAGGGAGCCGATGTCGCCGATGCTCGCGAGCATCGGGGACAGATCCGCCGGCAGAGCCTCCTTCTGCGCGGCTCGCTTCTTGGAGGTACGCCCGGTCGGCGTGCCCTTCTTCGATGAGTCGTCCGCTGCCGCCGATGGCTTCCTCGGCTCGTCCTCCATGAGGTGGATCATCCAGTTCTTCTCGGGCTCCTTGTTCGGTCCGTGGTCACCGGTGTTGAACAGGGCGAACCGCCGCACTCCCCCGAGACCGCCGTCCTCGCGCCCGTGGAGGACCGCGATGATCTCCTTGCCTTCTTGCCACTTCTCGACCTCGATGGTGCCTGCGTCCCAGATCTCGACGTCGCCGGCCCCGTACTCCCCTTTCGGAATCGTGCCTTCGAAACTGCCGTATTCGAGGGGGTGATCCTCGGTCTGGACCGCCAGGTGGTTCTTGCCCGGGTCGGTCGGCGGTCCCTTCGGCAACGCCCAGGACACCAATACCCCATCGTGTTCGAGTCGGAAGTCCCAGTGGAGGCTCCTCGCATGGTGTTCCTGGATGACGAAGGTCAGCTCGTCCCCGCTCGTTCCCTGTTTCGCTGGCACGGGTTCACTCGTACGCTTCGGATCCCGTTTGGACCGGTAGGCCTCCAGTCGGTCGCGCTCGGCTTTCGGGGCATCGTCCGACTTCGGGTCGGATTCGGACTCCGGATCGGCCCCGGGCTCCGGCGCCGAGGCGGTTCCCCCGACCGCCTCGGCGAGGGGTTCGAGGAGGTCCCCGACCTCATCGACCCGGTCGAGGACCTCCTCGAAACGCACCTGCTCGACGGCGGCCGGGTCGTCGAATTCGTCCCACCTGCGCGGTGCGGCGACCAACGGGGTGAAGCGTCCGCGCAGAGAATACGGAGCCACCGTGGTCTTCGACGCCGAGTTCTGCGACCAATCGATGAGCACCTTGTTCTCCCGCAGCGTCTTCTTCATCGCAGAGACGATGAGGTTCGTGTGGTCGGCCTCCAGGCTGCGGGCGAGCTCATGGGCGACATCGGAGACGTGCTGAGAGCTCACCGACCCGTCCAGCGGTGCGTACAGGTGGACGCCTTTCGATCCGCTGGTCACCGGGTAGACCTCCAGGTCCATGCCCGCGAGCAGTTCGCGCACGAGCTGGGCCACCTCGATGCAGTCGGCGAGGCCGCGCCCGGGGCCCGGGTCCAGGTCGAAGACCATCCGGTCGGGGAATCGGGTCTCCGAGTCGATCGTGCCGGGGTCCTTCGCTCCCGCGCTCACCCTCCACTGGGGCACATGGACCTCGAGCGCGGCCATCTGCGTGAGATAGGTCAGGGTCGCAAGATCGTTGACCAGGGGATAGCGTTTGGTGCCGGTGGAGTGCCGAATCGCTCGTGTTCGGATCCACGACGGTGCGGAGTCCGGGAGGTTCTTCTCGAAGAACACATCCCCGGGGTCATCGGGAGTGCCGACGCCGTCGACCCAACGTTTTCGGGTGGCGATCCTGTCCCGGGCATGGCGGATGAGGTGCGGGGCGATCCTGGCGCAGTAGTCGAGGATCTCACCCTTCGTCGTGCCGGTCTCCGGGTAGAGGACCTTGTCCAGATTGCTCAATGTCAGTCGATGGCCCTCGACCGTGACCTTCTGCTCGTGACCTGCCACTGAGCACCTCCTCGCGTGCACCGTTCGTGCTGGATAGTCCTTTCACCGTACTTCGCGCCGATCATGCGCAACAGGGGGTGCGGGGCCGCCCGAACGCCCCCGGCACCGGTGAACCCCCTTGTCGGGGTGTCCGAACGGGGTTAGGTTTGACGGACGTCGACAATGCTGTCTGGAGGCTCTCACATGGGACGTTCGCTGCACCTCACCGTCGACGGCCAGGAGCACACTCTGGTCGTGGATTCCAGAACCACTCTTCTCGATGCGCTGCGGGACCGGTTGGGGGTGATGTCCGCGAAGAAGGGCTGCGACCACGGCCAATGCGGGGCCTGCACCGTCCTCGTCGACGGTCGTCGGCTCAACTCCTGCCTGGCGCTCGCGCTCACCCACGACGGCGCCGACGTCACGACCGCCGACGGTCTGGCCCCCGAGGGTGAACTCTCCACTCTGCATCGGGCGTTCCTCGCCCACGACGCGTTCCAGTGCGGGTACTGCACCCCGGGCCAAGTCTGTTCGGCCGCAGGCATGCTGGCCGAGGCCGCCGAGGGCGCTCCGAGCGTGGTCACCGAAGACCTCGAGGGACCGGTGGAGCTGTCCGAGGAGGAGATCCGCGAGCGAATGAGCGGCAACCTCTGCCGCTGCGGAGCCTATGTCAACATCGTCGCGGCCGTGAGCCGAGCCGCAGAGGAGTCACGATGAATCCCTTCGGCTACGAACGCGCCGCCGATGCCGCCGGAGCCGTCTCGACTGTCACCGATCGTCCCGATGCGGTGTTCCTGGCCGGGGGCACGAACCTCGTCGATCATCTCAAACTGGGCGTCGCAGAACCGGATCTCGTCGTCGACATCAATCGTCTCGAACTCACGGAGGTCGAGGCACTCGACGACGGGGGCCTGCGGATCGGTGCGATGGTGCGCAACAGCGACGCCGCCGCCGACCCGCGCATCCGACGCGACTACCCGATGCTCGCACGTGCCCTGCTCTCCGGCGCCTCCGGTCAGCTGCGCAACGCGGCCACGATGGGCGGGAATCTGCTGCAGCGCACCCGGTGCGTGTACTTCCAGGACACCTCGACCCCCTGCAACAAACGCGAGCCCGGTGCCGGCTGCTCGGCCATCGGCGGCTACACCCGCTACCACGCGATCCTCGGTGCCTCAGCGGACTGCGTGGCCACGCATCCCTCCGATATGGCCGTCGCTCTGACCGCACTCGATGCCACAGTCGTCGTCCTCGGTGCGACCGGTGAGCGCCGGATCCCAGTCACCGAGCTCCACCGGCTGCCCGGCGACCGTCCCGAGCAGGACACAGTCCTCGAACACGGCGAGCTCATCACCGCCCTCGAGCTCCCTCCCCCGCGCCCCGGCGCCTCGACGTACCGGAAGATCCGCGACCGCGCCTCCTACGCCTTCGCTCTCGTCTCCGTCGCGGCCCGAGTCGACGTCGACGCCTCGGGACCGGCACCGATCATCCGTGAAGCCGCGATCGCCCTCGGCGGCGTCGCCCACAAACCCTGGCGTGCCCGCGCCGCCGAGGCGGTGCTGCGGGGGGCGGAACCGACTGCCGAGACGTTCCTGGCAGCAGCCGACGCCGAGCTCGAGGCGGCCGAACCCCTCGACGGCAACCGCTTCAAGGTCCAGATGACTCGCGGCGCCGTCTGCACCCTGCTCGCCGAGCTCACCGGAGTCCCGGAAGCTCTGCCGGAATCGACCACGGAGGACACCCATGAGTGACCTGCTCACCACCACAGCCGTCGGTACCCATCAGGTCCGCCTCGACGGCCCCGCCAAGGTCCGCGGCCTCGCCCCCTACGCCTACGAGCACCCCTTCGACGATCCGCTCTTCCTCTACCCGCTGCAGGCGCAGATCGCCCGTGGGCGGGCAGCGCACATCGACCCTTCCGCAGCCGAAGCTGCGGAGGGAGTGGTGCATGTGCTCACCCACGACAACGCCCCCGAGCTGGCGAACACGGATGACGGTGAGCTCGCGATCCTGCGCTCTGCTGAGATCGGATTCCGAGGCCAGTACCTCGGTGCCGTCATCGCCACCACCCCCGAGCAGGCCCGCCACGCGGCGAGCCTCATCGAGATCACCTATGTGCAGGACGATCACGACGTCGAGCTGCGCGAGGATCACCCTGCTTCCCGGGAACCGGAGTCCGGCAGCGGGGATGTGCGCACAGGCGATGTCGACACAGCCCTCGCTGAGGCGGCCGTATCCATCGATGAGCGCTACAGCACCCCCATGGAGCACAACAATCCCATGGAACCGCATACCACCGTGGCCCTCTGGGACGGAGACGAACTGACCCTGTGGACCTCGACACAGGGCGTCCACCCCGCACGCGCGACATTGGCGCCGATCCTCGGGGTGGAGCAGGAGAAGATCCGCATCATCTCCCCGCACGTCGGCGGCGGCTTCGGCTCCAAGGGCGTCCCCCACGCGGACATGATGCTCGCTGTCCTCGCGGCGCAGGTGGTGCCCGGTCGACCCGTGAAATATGCCGTGACCCGGCAGCAGATGTTCTCGATCACCGGCTATCGAGCTCCGACCCTGCAGCACATCCGTCTGGGCGCGCGAGCCGACGGCACGCTCACGGCCTTCGCTTATGATGCGATCTCCATGTCCTCGCAGACCAAGGAGTTCCCCGAGGAGTCGACGAAGCCGGGCCGCATGATGTACGCAGGCGACAACCGCCGCATCACCCAGCGAGTGGTTCCGCTCGACGTGCCGGTGCCCTCCTGGATGCGTGCTCCCGGCGAGGCTTCAGGCATGGTCGGACTCGAAATCGCCATGGACGAACTCGCAGTGGCCGCCGGGATCGACCCCATCGAGCTGCGGGTGCGCAATGACCCGACCACCGACCCGGACACCGGGCTGCCGTTCAATCAGCGCCGCCTCGTCGACTGTCTGCGAGAAGGAGCAGACCGCTTCGGCTGGGAGAAGCGGAATCCGCAGCCGCGCGCCCGGCGGGAGAACGGGTGGCTCATCGGCATGGGCGTGGCCTCGTCGACCTATCCGGCCGGTCGGCAGCCCGGCTCCGTCGCGCGGATCCGCTGCACCCCCGAAGGCTTCGAGGTCTCGATCGGTGCCGCCGATCTGGGCACCGGCACATGGACGGCCCTGTCACAGGCGGCCGCGGACTGCCTCGGCGTCCCCATCGATCAGGTCGAGCTGCGCATCGGCGACACCGCGCTGCCGAATGCGACCGTGGCCGGAGGGTCGACAGGGTTGGCCAGCTGGAGCACCGCGATCGTCGCCGCAGCGCAGGCGCTCCGCTCCGAACACGGCACCGACCCCGCCCTCGGCGCCGAGGCCCACGGTGAGGCCGAGGCCAATCCCGCGGCGGAGAAGTTCGCCCTGCACTCCTTCGGGGCCCATTTCGCCGAGGTCCGCATCCACCCCGCCACCGGAGAGTTCCGGCTCAACCGCATGTTCGGAATGTTCTCCGCCGGTCGGATCGTCAACCCGACCACCGCACGCTCACAGTTCATCGGCGGCATGACCATGGGCGTCGGGATGGCTCTGCACGAGAAGGGCGAGCTCGACCCGCGCTTCGGTCACGTAGTCAACCACGACCTCGCGGAGTATCACGTGCCCGTCAACGCAGACATCACCGACATCGCGGCAGATTGGCTCGACGAGAAGGACCCGCAGGCCGGTCCCCTCGGCGCGCGCGGCGTCGGTGAGATCGGCATCGTCGGTGCCGCAGCCGCGATCGCGAACGCCGCCTTCAACGCCACCGGAGTCCGAGTCCGCGATCTGCCGATCTTCGGCGACGCGTTCCTGCCGACGTGAGCGGCGAGACCGGGTCGGCTCCACCCAAACGACCCGTCCCCGGTCCCCCGAGAGGACTCATCCTCGCCGCCGGAGCGGGGCGACGCCTCGGCCGAGGGCCGAAGGCACTGCTGGTGCGGGAGGATGGGCTCACTCTGGTGGAGTCGATGGTCCTCGCCCTGCTCGACGGTGGCTGCCGGGACGTCACAGTCGTCACCGGAGCCTGCAGCGAGCAGGTCGCGAGCCTGCTGGCCGGGTGTGACCGCGTGTCCGTCGCGTTCAACCCTGACTGGTCTTCGGGTATGGGTTCCTCGCTGCGCCGCGGCCTGCAGGCGATCGGCCCCGGACCCGACGTCATGGTCACACCTGTGGACCGTCCCGGAATCTGTGCGGCGGAAGTCGCTCGTCTCATCGCCGCCCACCGTCCCCGTGCGATCACCGCTGCGGGCCACTGTGATGCGAACGGGTCGCTGCGCCGCGGTCACCCTGTGCTCTTCGACGAGAGCTGGACGGGCCAGGCGGCGGCCGCCGCGCACGGCGACGTCGGTGCCCGCGACCTGCTCGAGACGCACAGAGCTGTCGTCGACCTCGTCGACTGCTCCGACCTCGACGACGGGGCCGATGTCGATGTGCCCAAGGACCTGCACAGGCTGACAGTCGTCAGTTCTCGCGATTAGCTCTGGGTTGTCGGGAACAACTCGGCCGGAGGCGGCCTGTAGTGATGTGAGCAGAGTCGGGTCTCATCGAAGGCTCTGCATAAAGCTGCTGAAGCCTCCCTGCACGCGTCCTTCCAGACGAGCCGAGGTGAGAACCCGGCAGGTATCGGTGCGTCTCACGTTTCCCCCCCCCGCGGCGAGCACTGCAGCAACAGTTGCGGCATCTTCGCCGAGTGGCAGCTGAGGCATGCCGCCGATGATGTTGAGATACGAGCCTCGAATGCCCAGGTTCGCGCCGAACACGTGGGGATGGTCCTCAAGTAACGTGTGGTGAGAGTGCCATTTCGCGATCAGCGCTGCCGACCCGGTATCAGGTCGAGGCGACACTGTGCCGACTAGGCAGTCGCTTCCGGCTTCCGCCACGGCAAGATGCGTCGTCAGCCAGTGGGTGGGAACTCTGCTGTCCGCATCGGTGAACGCAATCCATGTCAGGTCGAAGTTGACATCGCGCTCAGCTTCAGCCATCTGCTTGAAGTGATTCCAGGCGAAATTCCGGGCACTGCCCACGTTCTTGAACGACGTCTCAAGTATCGTGACTTGTGGATGCTGTTCGGCGAAGTCTGCGACGCGGCTCACCGTCTCATCGGTACAGGCGTCGGCCACGACGAGGATTCGAGTGGAGGATTGCGCGAACCCGTCAGGGACCTGAGCACACGCTTGGGCCACCGAGTCGAGACAGCCGAGGATCTCGTCTTGTTCATTGTGAGCCGGGATGACGATGCCCAAGTGCGTGATCACTCAACGGCTTCCGCAGGGAGGAAATCGTCAGTTTTGTCCACCGTCACGATATCGAGACGATACTCGGCCTCGTAGTGAAAATCGGTCCGCAGTCGGGGCCAGTAGTCCAGGCATGCGTCATGGACTTCATCGGCGGTCAGAGGCCAATCTTCGATGTCACCCTTCCAATGACAGAGAACGAGGACGAAGCGCGATGGGGTTGATTCATCAATGCGTTCCAACGTTCGTTGCAGCTGTGCACGTGTCAGATAGAAGCCGGTCTCTGAGAGGACGACGCAGTCGAAATGCCCTTCGGGCCATTCGTATGGGACAGTGGCGTGCAGGAAGGCTATTTCGGCTGCAGTGGTCGGCTGCAGACGTTTCGCTGTTTTCAGCGCCTCGCAGCTGGCATCGACAGCGGTCACTCTGACGCTGTAAGCGGCAAGCGCTCGAGTCAAAGCGCCGACTGAGCAGCCGATTTCGAGAATGTGGGAGAACGAGGTCGACGGGAGGTGGGACACAACGGTCTCACGTTTGGCGATTTCGTATTCGGACTCCCACACCGTCCACGGATCACTCCGTTCTCTGTGCACATCATCGAACACCGCCGACGCAGTGGACGCATCATTGATCGGTCTGCCTATTCCCTCCTGAGCATGGCCGGCCGATGCCTCACCGGATCTGAAATCCGTGATCACGAAGGTATCGTGGCTCCGGATGAAGTGTTCCAAATGGGCGCTGGTGAGGATCGCTTCGTCCCCGTGCTGATCCGACAGCGCTTCTGTCTGCGACGGGTAACACGCGAGCAGAGCATTTCGATCAAGACCTTGAGGGTCAGGTAAGACTGCCCAGGACTGCCACCGAGGGTCTGTGGGAGCAGCCCAGTGCCAGAACCAGATGGGATATTCGAGCACTACGGCATGATGTGATCGCCCGATGTCCAGTGCCGCGGCGCCCACCGCCTCGTGGTCACAGTGCCCATCCCGGCTGTAAGGCGCAACGAGTGTCACCGGCCCATGTGATCGTGCGATCTCCTGTCGGATCACGTCTCTGATCTGGCTTGAATATTCGGGCAGCTGACCGTCGGGCAGATCGAGAAAACGACTGGAGTGCGCCTTGTCGAAGGTGCTCAGCGCACGATCGAACTCCTCCAGACGGATGCTTTTGAGCTGATCGCCGGTATACGTCGGCGACTCAGGGTGCGATTTCTCGCCTGCGCTGAAGAGTAGGACTTTCAGCTGGCAGCTCCACTCATCGGCACGTGCGAGCAGCGCAGCGGCTCCCAGCGCTTCATCGTCTGGGTGTGCGGCAAGGACGATGATGGTTCCGCCTGTGACGATTGTGCTCTCTGGAACCGCCGGAAGATCAAGGGCACCCGCCTGCACCCAGGCATCTTCTCTGGTGCTGCGGTCTTGGTGGCTAAACCTCATCGACATCTGACTCGGCACAGATATTCTCGCCCAAAGCAGCTTCGTCCCGAGGCCCGTGATGCTGACTGAGGTAGACGGTGAGATCAGCGTCAGCTTTGGCAAATGCCGCATCACTCGTCAGAACCGCGGGACCGGCCAGCTCCCGGCTCAGAAGCTGGATCCGTTGGGCACTGCGGTATATGTTGTTGCGAACTCTCAGAGCCAGTCTCCACGCGTGTTCTCGCGAGAACTTCTCATCCCCATCCGCTGCACCAGCAGTTTGCGCCAACATGGTGCGGACCGCGAAGATCTCAGCATCAAGCTGCCCGAGCTGCATCTCTCCCATCGGCGAGCGCCCAGCCCTGTTCAGGTGGGTTTGGGCTGCACGCCGGGCCAGTCCTAAAGCTCCACCGAACCAGCAGGCTGCCACGCGAATCCCACCCCAAGCGAAAGAGGGGCGGTCAAGGTACCAATTCGGGGGGCCGACACTCGTCGCCGGTGCTCGGTCGAAGACGACTGAGCCGCTCGGGATTTCTCTGAGACCGAGACTCGGCCAAGCACCTGTCTGCGGTCGTACACGAGGGTGACGAAGATTCACCGCGTAGGCTCGGTTCCCGTCGCTGCCGCTGGCGATGACGATCGCGTCGGTGAGTTCCGCGGCCAAAGAGCACCACGCTTTCGTGCCTGTGAGGAGGTTCTCTGCACCGGCATCGACCACGTTCACGCGATGTGTGGGCAGGTCAGCCGCGTACACGCCCCAGGCCGAATCGGGGTCAGGTGTTTCGTGTCCGGCCTCGGCAAGGATGCCCAGAGCGTCGACGTGGGGTTCGAGCATACGAGCGACGCCGATGTCGATCGCAGCCAGTTGAAGCAGCCTTTCCCATTGATCGATCTGAGGTGAACACCCTGTGAGCTGCAGAAGACGGGCAAGGGCGGTGATCTTGTCGACAGCGGACGCACTGCTCGTAACGACCTCGGAGAGATCATCCCTGAAGTCTGGAGTTTCCCACCACGGTTCGAACGGTGTGGGGATGATCCGAGACGAGGTTGAGTCGAACAGGGTTTCCATTTCACGTCCTTCGGGCAGAACATCTTGTCGAAACTCGGATGCTTGGCAGATCTCAGTCAACTGCTCTCCACCGTGTCGTCGGCATCTGTGCTGTTGTCTGTATAGACTCGTTGCCGCATCCGCTGACCATGAGTCACTTTCTGCACGTCGGCATCACTGTCGAAACTGGCACCGATGCCGCCGGCGACCACACCCATGGCTGCGCTGAGCCATGCGATATCGAGGTAGTTGTTGAACGACGCCTCTTGCTGAATCTGTTGGGTCATAAATGCCGGATCGATAACGACGAGGCCGCCTAGGAGAATGAGGACGACCAATATCGCGTAGAGAGCGACCACAGTGATCAGCAGTGTGAGGACGGTGGAAAGGTTGTAGTACATGACCACCGTGGCCAGACGTTCGTTGACCGGTCGATCCCAGAGTTTGTGACTGGCGATCAACCAGGCGACCATCACCAGGACAGCGAGCGCGCCGATCGAGAGCAGCCGGAGGGTGGACAGGTAGGTCGACATCTGCCAGATCGAACTGTAGAAGATGCCGAAAGCTCCGGTTGCCGAGGCTGCCGCGAGGGCTCCTGAGAGCTTCGGAGCCGTGCGCCAGGGTTCGTTGGCAATCGTCATCCCCATAATCAGCCGTGGGCCTCCGGTGATGGTGTGGGCATGCAGGGACTGATGGCTGGAGTCTTCGTTGTTCGACCAGTTCGACCATCCGAGCAGAAATTTGCGCGTCGTGGCTTCGGGGTCCCACGGAACCAACTTGTTCACCGAGCTCATCATGACTTTGATGATGCGGCGCTTGGTGGCCAACGCGCCGAGTGTGGGGCATGAGACGACCGCAAGGTTGCGGTCCGAGTAGACTTCGGCAATCAGAGGGTCGCCCTGGGTGTGCCGGGGGATCTCTGTGAGGATGATGTTGACGTCGGGGTAATCAGCGCGGAGATCTTCGACTGCGTCTAGAGCCAGCTCGCGCTCGGGTGTCAGATAGACCGTGTCGGTGCGAGTGTACAGCGTCGTTGTGACCCCATACGCCTCACGCAGATATCGCTCTAACGAGGAGTGGATGGAAGCCGCTCGCCTGCTGGGCAGGCCTGGGTCGGCTACGACCAGTACTTGAAGAGCCTGGGGTGAGGTGGTGAGCATAATATCCTCCGCTACTCGACCAGCGAATTGTGTAGAAGATTGTTCTGGTTCCGAAGTCTACTGAGCGAAATCACTATGGGGTAGTCCTACACGTCAGCTTCCCTGTCTGAAGCTCTATCGCCAGCTCAGCCGCGGACAACTGCTTCGGACTGGTCGGCGAGCGGTCCCTCTGAATCGAGGTGACCAAGACAGAGTGAGCAGCGACGTACGCGGTGTCGAATTCTGCTGTGTCACAATGGTCCCCATGGTCCCCGGCACTGTGCACGAACTGTCCGAGCATGATCGGTTGATCCTCGACCTTGAGAAGACTGCGCCTACTGCGACGGGGCGACACGAGTTGTGCCAGCGAATCCAACTTCCAGCAGAGAGGTACGCCATCGTGCTCGAGGGGATCGTGGATACGGACGCCGCATACGGTTACGCGCCGGACGTTGTGGAGCGGGTGAGGCGGTTGCGGGCGGAACGGTTCGCATTCGAACGCCGGCAGGGCCGATGGAAGAAGCACAGCAACTTCCCTCTATAGCCCGATAGGCCGCCATCAGATCAGCGCGGCTTCTCACCCGTCTTCATCATCAACCTCGACGACGATGGATTGATCGGCAACATCGCCCACATCCGCCTCGCGGATTGCTCCCCAGCGAGGCTCAGCCCCTTCGTAACCGTCGTCGATATGCGCTGCGGCGTCGACGAGCTGTTCGTTCCAATCCGGCCCGGGCACTTCAACGCCGGGGCGGTCACTGTCTGCCATCATTGCATCCTCCTCAATTCGTACCGAAGCGAGGTGTTCTCATCCTGGAGATCGAGAATGATTCCGATGCTAGCGAGATTCGCGCCCACGTCAACCAGCTCCCGCACACGCCGCAGACGAGCAATATCCCCGCGACTGAACCGCCGCGTCCCACCCTCACTGCGCACAGGCGTCACGAGGCCACGAGCCTCGTACTGCCGCAACGACTGCACACCGACACCAGTCAACTCCGCGACCCGCGAAATCGAGAACAAGCGCCCACCAGACTCTGAAGTCGCCATCTCCCCATCTCCCAAAATTCCTCCCGAAACAGTGTTGACATTCGCATTCTGATCGACTAAATCATATGTCTATCAGATGATGCAGATCATATCATCTGCACGAATCCACCATCCAGCAAAGGAGGTTTCACCAATGATCATGATGCGCACAGACCCATTCCGCGAAGTCGAACGCCTGAGCAGAGAAATCTTCGGAGCCACCGGCACAACGGCTCGCCCCGTAATGATGCCGATGGACGCCTGGCGCGACGGCGATACTTTCCGCGTCGAACTCGACCTGCCAGGAATCGATCCTGACAACATCGACCTTGACGTCGAGAACAACGTCGTCACCGTCAAAGCTGACCGGCCCGCCCCCGACCACGGGGAGTCCTCGGTCGCGGCAGAGCGGCCCCGCGGGACCTTCAGCCGTCAGCTCGTCCTCGGCGACAACCTCGACACCAGCAACATCACGGCGAACTACGACGCCGGTGTGCTCACACTCAGCATCCCGGTCGCGGAATCAGCGAAACCCCGCAAGATCGCCATCAACTCAGGCTCTGCTGAACCGGCAGCCATCAGCGCCTAACTACAACTGGTGGGGTGTTCCCATGCAGACGTGTGCACCAGACGTCCAGCTGGGTATCGATGCTGCGTTCTGGGCGATCATCCTCAGCGACCGCGAACTGCGCGACCTCGACACGAGTCACCACACAGATGATGAACCGCGGGTTATGACTCATTGCGAGTGCCGGGCCTTCAGGCACTCCGCACCGTGGCAGCTGTTCCGGTCGCCCGGCCTCTCAGCAACGCAGGTTATCGCCCGCCGAGTCCTCGCTTGTCAGCGCTCTCCTCCCCGGTTCAACGGCGCTGACATCTTCGATGAAAGGAGGTGAGACGTTTCCGCACCCAGGATGAGCTATACAGCCCTGTGGTCACGTCCGCAAGTCTTTCCACCAGTGTGCTCGACGCAAGATGCGCGGCAGTGACGTCACAATGACGACGAAATGATGCGGGCCCGTCCACGGCTTCCCCTTCTGGCCCCGGGTTATCCCCCGGGGCCAGACCATGTTCGGTTGAGATGAGAAACGAGGAGAACGTGTTCGTCAGCTTCTTGGAGAGACTGTTGATTGTCTGGCCCTGGCACGCTCGAGCACTCGCTCGCGCACTTATCGGCAAAACGGCCACAGTCCGCCATCACCCATGACTGAGCGATCATCGCATATGAATGCTTCCTAGCACTCGTCATGGGTTGTAGTCCTGAAGGTGAGGTCGTATCGCACGCTAGGGGCAGGCACTACGAGGAACAACAGAATGCTATGACTCACATATCGAAGTCGATTGCGAAGATGCTGCCAGCGACTGGCGACTCGTTTCCCCTCAGCGAAGAGGCGAATCTTCCCGTTCGTCGCTGAGGGGAACGACCTGTCGGCGGCCACCGCGTACAGCGAGGATCTCTGCGAGGATCGACACAGCCACCTCGGCGGGGGTGAACGTCTCCAGATGGAGACCGATCGGCGAATGCAACCGTGCCAGTGCTGGGCTCGCCACTCCCGCTTCGCGCAGGGCCGCGCGGCGGTCGCGGTCACTGCGACGCGAACCCATCGCCCCGACATAGGCCACGTCGAGGTCGAGTGCGACGGCCAGGGTGGGGATGTCGACCTTCGGATCGTGGCTGAGGACGCAGATCATGCTCCGGTCGTCGAGCTCACCGGTGGCGGCTGCCTCGACGAGGAATCGGTGCGGCCAGGCCCGAACCACCTCGGCGCCGGGATACGATGCCGGGTCGGCGAAGGCCGGACGGGGGTCGCACACGGTGATGCGCAGTCCCAAGGGTCTGGCCGCCTCGACGAGGGCGTGACCGAAGGCGTTGGCTCCGACCACGAGCAGATGGGCCGGGGTGATGCGGGTCTCGACGAACAGCTCGATCGGCTCGCGGCCGCCCTCCGGCGGAGCAAGCCGGACCCTGCCGGTGCGACCGCTGCGGATGAAGGCCCCGACACGCTGGAGGGCGGTCTCGACCACGGCGTCGGGCACCAGAGGATCGAAGCCGACAGCCAGAGCGTCGGTGCTCTGTCCGGTGCTCCCGTCCACAGCGGCGGCGGAGACAGCTGCCGCTGGGGCCCAGGCGTCGTCGGACGGCAGCCGCAGCACCACGGCGACCGGCTCGCTCTCCGCTCGCAGTCCGGAGCAGCCAGCGCGGAACGGCTGGATGAGCACGTCGATGCGACCACCGCACATGAGCCCGACGACAAAGGCATCCTCGTCGCTGTAGCCGAAGCCCTGCACCGAGGCGTCGCCGGTGGCGAGTGCGTCCTGACACGCCTCGAGCACGGCTCCTTCGACGCATCCGCCGGTGAGGGAGCCGACGATTCCGCCCGCGGCATCGACGAGCATCGAGGTGCCTGCCGGGCGCGGCACTGACCCTTCGGTTTCGATGATCGTCGCAACGGCGACGTCCTGCGGCTCCTCCGAGTCGAAGAGCCGGGTGGCAGCGGCGGAGAGAATGTCGAGCATTCGCGTCACAGCCAGGGGCGCATCGGCACGAGGGCACGTTCGGCGAGTTTCGTCAGGCGACGACGGTTGAGCCAGCCCGCTCCGAGTTCGACGCAGTGCGTGGAGTCGCTTTCGAACACCTTCTCCATCTCGGCCGCGAACGACGGGTCGATGACTTCGACATTCGTCTCGTAGTTGTATGACAGTGACAGTCGATCGATGTTCGCCGTGCCCACCGTCGACCATTCGCCGTCGACCGTGGCGACCTTCGAATGGATCATGCTCGCGGTGTAGAGCAGAACCGTGACCTTCGAATTGATCATCTGCTCGAAGAATCCCCGGGAGAGCCAATCGCCGAGGATGTGGTTCGACTGCTGGGGGACCATGACACACACGTCCACGCCACGCTCCGCCGCCTCGATCAGAGAGCGGAGCAGCTGCTGGTCGGGAATGAAATAGGGAGTCGTCAGCCAGATCCGCTCCCGCGCGCGAGCGAAGGCGTTGAGGTACGTGCTGCGGATCGGGTAGACGAGGTGGACAGGAAGGTTCGCAGAGACACGCAGCTGTGACTCCCAGGCCGCAGGCGGGACCCAGGAGATCTGCTCGTCCAAGTCGTGGAACGCGTTCCACACTTCCGCGACGGACTGTCGCAGCGCCCACGCTCCGGGCCCGATCGAGCGCAGATGGGTGTCGCGCCAATGGCGAGCGTAGAGCGATCCGATGTTGAATCCACCGACGAAGGCCACATCGTCATCGATGACGAGGATCTTCGAATGGTTGAATCCCGAATGACGCAGAGGTCCTCTCCAGAACTTACGCCTCAGAGTCGGCATCCGGAACACGTGGATGTCCTCCGAGAGCCTACGATAGAAAGAGGCCGGGACCGAAAGGTTGGCGAAGCCGTCGTAGATCAGGTGGATCTCTACGCCGCGGGCGGACGCTGCATTGAAAGCGTCGATGAATCTCTGACCCACCTCGTCGTTCTTCCAGATGAACGTCTCCATGAGGATCGACTCACGTGCGGAGTCGATCGCATCGACCATAGCGTCGTAGAGGGTGGCGCCGTCGGTGTAGATGTCGAGCTCTGACTGCTCGACCGTCGAGCTGAACGTGCCCGGCCGCGGCGCAGGGCGCGATTTCCGCCCTCGCTGTTGGATGAGGTCGATGGCCATCGAGGCAGCGACGGTCGTCGGCACTGCAGCGGCCAGGCCGGCGACCGTCCAGGGCACGGTTCGCCGCAAGCGGCTCAGGGGCCGGAGGGATGGATTTCTCAGAGCAGACATCCGCTCACTCTATCGCTCCCGGGCCCGTCCGCCTGTCTCAGGTGAAGATGCTCACTCCCCCGGGCCCGACGAGGCAGCCGACCACGATGAGCACAACACCCCACAGAATCTGCTTCCTGAAGATGGCGAAGATTCCTGAGATGACGAGGATCGCTGCGAGGATCCAGAGAATGACTGCCATGAGTACTCCTTCATTCGTTGATTGCGAAGTTTGCTTACCGGCAACCGGTTCGCCTTCGAATCGCCAATCTAACACCGCTTCGCTGACCTGGCAGGGCGGCGACGGTGCCTCAGCAGGTGGAACCGGGAACGACACTCCCGGCAAGCGAATCCGATGGAAGGGCGTGCGAACCACCCCCGTACACTGTTGCCGAAGCTGAACTGTTCTGACCGGACTTCGAGGCGAGGAGCCAGCCATGCCCCATGAGCGCTCACAGGAGGGATATCTCCGGCGGCCGGAGTTCGTCACCGACCTGCTGCAGATCGCCAAGGGCGTGATCGCCGCCACCGGCGCCTGGTGGGTCTCTGACGCCGTGCTTGACAGTCAGATGCCGTTCCTTGCTCCGTGGACGGCGCTGCTGACGGTCCACGCCACCGTCTACAGGTCGTTCTCTCGAGGGGTGCAGACGACGATCGCGTCGACGATCGGCGTGGGCGTGTCTTTCCTCATCGGCAACTACCTCGGTGTCGGTCTCTGGACTTTCGCTCTGGCGATGTTCGTCGGTCTGGCCGGTGCCCGCCTGTCGTGGATCCGCGACGAAGGAGTGGCGATCGCGACGACGGCGATCTTCATCCTCGGCTCGGGGTTCGACTCCCAGCAGCCTCTGCTCGTCGACCGTCTCCTCGAACTCGCCCTCGGGGTGGCAGTCGGCCTCGCAGTCAACCTCCTCATGATCCCGCCTCTGCGGGACCGACAGGCGGCTCGCTATATCGACAGCGTCAACCGACAGATGGGCGAAGTGCTCACAGACATGTCGGACCAGTTCTCTCGCTCCTGGGACTCGGATGCCGCCCAGGAGTGGTTCGAGCGGACTGAGTCCATGAGCCGAGAGCTCCAATCGGCGTGGCAGACCGTACGATTCGCCCGTGAGAGCCGACGCATCAATCCCCGCACAGCGATCCGTGCCAGGAGACTGCGACGCCGGGGAGACACAGCCGACTCCGCGGAGAAGGAAAGCTACGAGAACATCCTGTTCAGAGCCGACGAAGGCATCTCCCACCTGCGGAACCTCGCTCGCACTCTCCGTGAGGCCTCCTCATCCGAACGAGAATGGAACACCTGGTTCCGCGATGAGTGGGCGTCGATCGTCGCCGATGCCGGACGGTCCATCGCCGATCCCGATGCCGAGGTCGAACCGATCTTCGACCGTCTCCAACAGCTGTCGACCGATATCTCCCAAGATCGGTCGCTTCCGGAGACCACGTGGCCGATCTACGGCTCACTCATCACGAGCCTGCGCCATATCGTCGTCATCGTCGACGATGTCGCCTCGGCGCGCAGCGCACGGGAATCCGATTGATGTGCGGACGCTCTGCGAGAGTGACGAAACCGCCCGCATCCGTACTCGGCGGCGCCTGTGCCCGGCGGTTAAGGTGAGAGCGTCCGGGCGGGGCGCACGGGTGCCCTGACCTGAAAGCTGAAAGAGGCCGATCACTGAGCTGGAAGAGTTCAGTTCTCTTCGTCACTGCGGGTTTCGCGTCGCTGCCGGCGTTCGTTTTCGCGCTTGCTGTACATCGCTCGCCGAATCTCATCGTCGCTGTCGAAGTTGGAGCCGAGTGCTCCGGCCAATGTGCCCAGACAAGCCGCCAACCACGCAAGCCTCGGATAGTTGAAGAAGCTCACGGGATGCATGAGTTCGGAACCGAGCTGACCGTCGTCGACGACGACCAGTCCCAGTGCGAACAAGAAGGCGAACAGGACCAGGAACATCAGGGCCACGCTGGTGCCCACCATGATGACGGCGGTGGTGTTGTCCAGCCCGCCCTGCCATGCGTACACCGCATCGCGCCGCTTGGTCCAGAGGCGATTGCGGCAGATCAGCGGGAAGGTCAACGCGGGCCCCGCGCGCACTTCTGAGTTTCGCGATCGATCGCACGGAGTCCTCCAACGAGCTCTGACTCGTCTCCTCCTGTGTCGAGAAGATGAGCGCAACCACCAGATTGCGCGGGGCTGGTGTCTGCTCTCTACAGTTCGCGGGCCGGCCGAGGGGGGCTAGCCAGTGCTCGAAAGCTGCGTTTCAATGGGGGCATGAGAGCTATCTGGACCGGATCCATCGCCTTCGGCCTCGTGAATGTGCCCGTGAAGCTGTACTCGGCCACGGAGAACCACGACGTGCGAATGCACCAGGTCCACAAGAAGGACGGAGGTCGGATCCGCAATCAGCATCGCTGCGAGGAATGCGGGAAGACCGTCGAGTACGACGACATCGATAAGGCTTTCGACGACGGCGAGCACCGCGTGGTCCTCACCAGTGAGGACTTCGAGGCTCTTCCGGCAGAGGACAACGACGACATCGACGTCCTGCAATTCGTGCCCAGCGACGAGATCGACCCCATCATGCTCGAGAAGGCCTACTTCCTCGAGCCGACGTCGAAGACGCCGAAGGCCTACCTCCTGTTGCGTCAGACCCTCGAGGACACCGAGCGGACCGCGATCGTCAAGCTCACTCTGCGCACCCGGACGCGGCTGGCCGTGCTCCGGGTGTGCGGAAAGGTCCTTATGATCCAGACCCTGCGCTGGGCCGATGAGATCCGCGACGTCGACTTCAAGGGCGTGAACTCGAAGGCGAAGATCTCGGACAAGGAGCTCGAGATGTCGGAGAAGCTCGTCGAATCGTACTCCGAGGACTTCACCCCCGAGGAGTTCAGCGACGACTACCAGGTCGAGTTGCGCAGACTCATCGACGCGAAGATCGAATCCGGCGAGAGCCTCGATGTCGAGGAGACCTTCGACGAGGAAGACTCCGAGGAGGACACCGGAGGCGATGTCATCGACCTCATGGAGGCGCTGCGCAAATCCGTGGACAGTTCCCGCTCGTCGAAGAAGGGGACGTCGGGCAAGAAGTCGGATGCGAAGAAGACCTCGTCGAAGAAGTCGGGCGCAAAACCGAAGAAGTCGACGGCGAAGAACTCGGCCCCGAAGAAACGCACCGGATGAAGTGCAACCTCAGTCAACCTTGCAGAAACCTCTGGCCATGAACGACACGATAGGAGAAGTTCACACCATGCCGAAGACGACGAAGACAGGAAAGCCGAAGGAGAGCGAGCTGCCCTCGACCCTGGAGAAGTCGAGCAAGAAGGCGCAGCGGACCTTCGCCAAGGCCTACGACTCGGCCATCGACCAATACGGAGACGAGAAGCGCGCTCACCAGGTCGCCTACGACGCTCTCAAACACAGCTATGAGAAGGTCGGCGACAAGTGGGAGGCGAAGGACTCCTCCGGCCCGTCGGACGCTCAGAGCTCCGGTGGCAAGAACACCGACCGCAAGACCGCCGGCGGAGTCGACGCGAACTCCTCGAAGGAGCACCTCTACGAGCAGGCGAAGAAGCTGAAGATCTCGGGACGTTCGTCGATGACGAAGAAAGAACTCGTCGACGCGCTCGAGAAGGAGAGCAAGCGCAAGACGAAGCAGAACTCCTGACACCGACCCGAAGCGGCGAAAACGAAGCGGCATGGAGAGATCTTCCGGCGGCCGAACCCCGGGACTAGCGTGAGGATCTCCGTCCCGCTGTCCCAACAGACGTACAATCAGAGGTCGGAGCACCATGACAGACACGATCACCGTTCCCGAACCGCAAGGATCTGAAGCCACCCAGAGGGAGAACGCCGAGAGGGGATTCGTCGCACCCGAGTCGCTGACGAAGAACCTGCAGAACGTCCTCGTCGACTTCATCGCCCTCAGCCTGGTCGCTAAACAGGCGCACTGGAACATCGTGGGCACGAACTTCCGAGATCTCCATCTCAACCTCGACGAGGTGACGACAGTGGCCCGCAACGGCAGCGACGCACTCGCCGAACGGATGAGGGCGCTGCACGGTTCGCCCGACGGACGGCCCGCGGTCATCGCCGCGCAGACCGATCTGGCGACGTTCCCGGCCGGAGAGATCACCACTCACGATGCGATCGACCACGTCGTGGACGCGATCGAGACGACGGTCGGCAGCATGCGCAGCTGCCACGACGAGGTCGACTCCGCCGATCCGACGACCGCCGATCTGTTCCACGAATACATCGCCCAGCTCGAGCAGCAGGCCTGGTTCATCGGCGCCGAGACACGCACACCGAACTGAGCCGGCAACTCACTCACAATCGAGCCACTCACCCACAATCGAGGAGGAGAAGACGATGAGCGACCAGCTGACCTTCCAGGACCCCACCACTCGCTTTCCCGACATCACGCCGCCGAAGCAGGATCAACCCGAACCGGGCCTCGACGCGGAACTCATCCCCGGCACAGATCGCGGTGAGGACAGTTACACCGGCACAGGCAGGCTCCGCGGCCGCAGGGCACTCATCACCGGCTCTGACTCCGGCATCGGAGCCGCGGTTGCGATCGCCTTCGCCCGAGAGGGAGCCGACGTCGCCCTGTCCTATCTGCCCGCCGAGGAGGAAGACGCCCAGCACGTCTGCGAGATCATCCGAGGCGCCGGCCGCAAGGCCGTGCCTCTCCCGGGAGACCTGTCCGATCCCGAGTACTGCCGCGAAGTGGTCCGCCGGGCGGCAGAAGAGCTGGGCGGACTCGACGCTCTGGTCAACAACGCCGGCCGACAGATCGCCGTCGAAGACATCGCCGACCTCACGGACGAGCAGTGGGAGAACACGTTCAGGACGAATATCCATGCGATGTTCCGGATCTCCCAAGCCGCGCTCGAGTACCTCGAACCCGGGGCGACGATCGTCAACACGACCTCCGTCCAGGCCTACTCGCCCTCCGCCCATCTCGTCGACTATGCATCGACGAAGGCGGCGATCAACAACTTCACGAAGGGTCTGGCCACTCAGTTAGCCCCGAAGGGGATCCGGGTGAACTCCGTGGCACCGGGGCCGATCTGGACCCCGCTGCAGGTCTCCGACGGACAGCCGAAGGAGGCGCTGCCGCACTTCGGCAAGAACACTCCGCTGGGCCGGGCCGGACAGCCGACTGAGCTCGCACCTGCGTACGTCTTCCTCACCTCGTCGGAGTCGAGCTACGTGATCGGTGAGACCCTCAACGTCAACGGCGGCCAGCCCACCCCCTGATCGTCGGCTCCAGGGATGATCGTCGAAGCGGTGGGGCCCGAAGCGAGAGGAGCGCCGCATTTGCCCTTAGGCCCGGTGCTCTCCCGGTCGGCCGTTCGCGTCGTCAGCCAGCGGGCCCTGCGGGCGGTCGGCTTCGGTCATGGCAGAGAGGAACCGCAGCACGGTCTCGCGTTCCCGGCTGTTCAGGGCCGCGATCACGTCGAAGCGACGGGCATGCTGGCGACCCACCGACTCGTGCGCTGCCTGCGCGGTCTCCTCTGTCACCTCGATGCTGGTGGTGCGCCTGTCGTGGGGGTGGGGAACCCGGATCAGGTGCCCACCGGCGACGAGGCGCTCGACGAGCTTAGTCGTCGAGGCGCTGGAGATCCCCACAGCAGCAGCGATGTCCTTGGGAGTGACGATGAGCCCCTGCCGCTGTGCGCGGATGAGCAGGCGGATGGCGCGCATATCACTGTCGTTGAGCTGCATATACCGCCGCGACGCCTCGGCGAGGTCGCGTTCGGCTTCGTGCCACTTCCGCAGGGCCTCCATCAGCGCGGTGCACTCCGCGTTCTCGGATTCGGACAGGGCCGAGCGATCGGAGAACTCCGATTCATTCGAGAAGTAGGTCAGGGCAGCTGCCTTCGAGTCTGCGGACGGCACGCTGACAGCATACCGCTGACGTGTTAGATTGAACTCTCGCCTGGCTAAAGAAATTGGAGAGCGCCCTGACCGTCGAATCCCGCCTCGTCGAAGTCCTCGCCGCTGCTCGGCGACGCTCTCGAGTCCGAACTCAGCAGTACGAGCAGCTCTGGCAAGCGCTGTCGAGGATGGCGCTGGGCGGAAAGATGATCAGGCCCCGCCTGCTCATTGATGCCCATGAGGATCTCGGAGGGACGGCGACGTCGGCCGCGATCGACGCCGCCGGCGCGATGCAGCTGCTGCACATCGGCCTGATCATCCACGATGACGTCATCGACAACGACACAGTGCGTCGAGGGGAGATGAACATCACCGGTCAGTTCTCCTCCGAGGCCATGCTCCTCGGAGCCACGAGCGCCGCAGCGCAGACCTGGGGAATCTCCTCGTCCCTGCTCGCCGGTGACCTCATGCTCAACGAGGCCCAGTCCCTCCTCGCGCGCCTCGACCTCGACGCCCCGCGTCGACTCGCCGTGCTCGACATCTACGATGAGACGATCGCCGAGAGCGTCGCCGGAGAACAGTCCGACGTGTGGCTGAGCCTCCACCTCGACGAGGCCGACTCCGGTGACGTGCTCACGATGATCGGACGCAAGACCGCCGCCTACTCATTCGAAGCCCCGCTGTCCATCGCCGCGATCCTCGCCGGAAGCAACGACTGCCTGGTCGAGCGGCTGCGCGCCATCGGCCGCCGAATCGGCACCGTCTACCAGCTCAGAGACGATGTCCTCGGACTCTTCGGCGATGAGCATGAGACCGGCAAATCCGTGCTCAGCGACCTCCGCGAAGGCAAGGAGACTCTGCTCGTCAACACGGCCAGGGCCCATCCAGCTTGGTCCGAGGTTGCCCATCTCTTCGGCGACCGGGCACTTGACGCCCAGGGTGGCCTCCGGCTGCGGCAGGCCATCGAGGAGTCCGGGGCGAAGGCATACGTCGAATCGATGATCGCCGAGCACTGCGAGACCATCGCCGGGCTCATCGCCGAGGCGGAACTGCCTCAGGCGCTCGCGAGCAGACTCGCCGACCTCACCTCCGCCAGCAGTCTGAGGTGCGCATGAGCGGGGCCGATCGGCACCGTCCAAGCCGACGGGCGATGCCCTTCGACGAGCCGGCCGGTCCCCCGGTCGAGCAGGTGCCCCTCGAACACGGTCCCGACCTCTGGCGCATTCGCTCCTTCGACGCCGCCCGCCAGGTGCTGCGGGCCCGACACCTCACCACTCAGGCCGGATTCACTGCGGAGCGGATCCCCCGCGGCGTCTTCCGCCGCCACCCGATCCTCATCTCCGACGGGCAGTCCCATGACTCGCAGCGCCGAGAGCTCGCCCGCTTCTTCGCCCCCGCCGTCGTCGCCGACAGGTACGGCCAGCGCATCGATGCTCTCGCCCAGGACACGGTCGACCGGATTGCCGCGGCCGGCCGGTGCCGCCTCGACGAGGTGGCTCTGCACTTCTCCGTGGCCGTGACCTCCGAAGTCGTGGGACTGACCGAATCCTCCATCGTGGGCATGTCGCGGCGGCTCGAAGGATTCTTCACCCAGCCGCCGGTCGACCTCGCCGCCCCCGGTTGGGGGCGGACCCGGCGGCAATGGCTGCAGGCTGCGGTCAACGGCCTTGTCCCGATCGCCCGGTTCTATCTTGCCGACGTTCGTCCGGCGCTTCGCGCCCGGCGCCGCACGCAGCGCGATGACGTCTTGTCCCATCTCATCGGGGCCGGACACAGCACGTCGGACATGCTCGTCGAGTGCGTCACCTACGGCACAGCCGGGATGGTCACGACCCGCGAGTTCATCACCATGGCGTGCTGGCATCTGCTCTCAGATGACGAACTCGGGGCGGAGTACCTCGCGGCCGACCAGTCGCGGCGGCTGGAGATCCTCGAGGAGATCATCCGCCTCGAGCCGGTCGTCGGCCACCTCTACCGTCGCGCGGAGGCCGACATTGAAGTGACGGCACCGGATCGCACTGTGACGATCCCCGCCGGGGACCTCATCGACGTCTGCGTCCGCGCGACGAACACCGATGAAGAGGCGGTGGGGTCCGCCCCTCAGTCTCTGTGCCCCGTGCGGCACACCGCCGACGCCGTCCCCGCCGTCGGCATGAGCTTCAGCGACGGGGCACACAAGTGTCCGGGGCAGTCGCTGGCGCTGTTCGAGACCGATGCACTCGTCCACCGCCTCCTCGACCGCGGCCCGCGCCTGACCGCCGAACCGGAGATCGGTTGGGACAGCGTCATCTCAGGCTACCGGCTGCGTGGACTCCAGCTGGCCTTCGACGAGGGCTCCGGCCCGGAGAGGAGACTGTCGTGAGCGCCTTCGAGTATCTGCTCCTCATGGGTGCCTGCGTCCTCATCACCCTGCCGCTGGAGCTGTTCTTCCGGGCGCGGGTGTACCGCCGGTGGAGAACCGTGCTGTGGGCGCTCGTGCCCGTCATCGTCGTCTTCTGCCTCTGGGACGTCGTCGCCATCGCCCGCGACCATTGGGTGTACAACCCGCGATTCGTCACCGGCATCCACCTCGGCAACCTGCCGCTCGAGGAGCTCGTGTTCTTCATCGTCATCCCCCTGTGCGCCCTGCTCAGCTATGAGGCGGTCGGCACCGTGCTCACCGCTGTGCGCAGGCGCGTCAGGCGGGGAAGCCTGCCGCACACAGACAGTTCGCCTCGGCCCGCAAGCCGGTCCGGGCCACACGAGCGCACTGACCGGCGGCCCGAATCCGAAGGAGGCGGCGAACGATGAGTGTGCCCGAGTACACGATCATGACCGTCATCGGGATGATCCTCGTCGTCGGCCTCGAGCTGTTCGTCTTCCGCTCAGGCATCTTCGGCCGGGCGAAGTACTGGGCGGCGCTGAGCATCTGCCTGGTCTTCCAGTGCTTCGTCGACGGCTGGCTGACGAAGCTGTCTGACCCCATCGTCATCTACAATCCGCAGGGGCTGAGCGGCATCCGGTTCCCGTGGGACATCCCGATCGAGGACTTCGGCTTCGGCTTCGCCATGATCACTGCCGTCCTCATGCTCTGGCAGTGGCGACTGAACAGGCATGCTGTGGCTTCTGGAGGGGAGAGCACATGAACCGTCGAACCGCGCAATCGCGTCCCCGTGACCGGCACGCGATCCTCACCCCCTCCCACCCGGGCCGTCCGCGACTGCTGCGGCCCAAGCGAGTGACCGTCGTCGGCGGAGGCATCGCCGGACTGGCCGCGGCCACTGTCCTCGCCGAGCACGGGGCCGACGTGCACCTGGTCGAAGCTGAGTCCAGCCTCGGCGGACGGGTCCGGGCCTGGAGCCTCGACGGGGGCCGGACGATGAGCCGCGGATTCCATGCCTTCTTCCGCCAGTACTACAACCTCCGCAGCCTGCTCGCACGCACCGACCCCAGCCTCGACCGGCTGGTCCCGGTCACGGACTATCCGCTCGTGGGTCGGGACGGTCTGCGCGACTCCTTCGCCCGGATTCCGCGGACTCCCCCGCTCAGTCTCGCGGGATTCGTGCTCACCAGCCCGTCCTTCCCGCTGCGCGGTCTGGCCGACGTCGACCTGACGACGGCGTTCGAACTCATCGACGTCGACTTCCCGGACTCCTATCGACGCTACGACGGAGAGTCGGCCGAGCAGTTCCTCGACCGGCTGCGGTTCCCGGTCGGGGCGCGGCATCTCGCGCTCGAGGTCTTCGCCCGCTCGTTCTTCGCCCACCCCGCGGACTTCTCCGCCGGGGAGCTCGTCGCGATGTTCCACACATACTTCACCGGCTCCGCCGAAGGGCTGCTCTTCGACGTCCCCGACGACGACTACGACACCGCACTGTGGTCGCCCCTGAGCGAATACCTCGCCGAGGCGGGGGTGCGGATCGAGACCGATACCGCGGTCACCGCGCTCCGCCCTCCGGACAGAGCGGGCCGCACCGGGTGGCGCGTCGAGACGACGAGCGGGACGCTCGAGAGCGATGCACTCGTGCTCGCCGCCGATCCGCGGAGCACGCGGACGCTGCTGGCCGGACTCGAGGACTCGGTCGACACCGACGCGCTCGGACGCGCACCCGGCTCACCGGACGCAGGCACGGGAGCTCGCGAGCGGTGGCTGAGCAGAGTCACCTCGCAGCGGAACGCCCCGCCGTTCGCGGTGCTGAGACTGTGGCTGGAAGACGAGGTGGATCCGAGCCGCCCGGCCTTCCTCGGCACGACCGGCTATGCGCTGCTCGACAACATCTCGGTCCTCGAACGCTTCGAGGCCGGGGCCGAGAGGTGGCGGCACACGCACGGCGGCTCCGTCGTCGAGCTCCACGCCTATGCGCTCGGCACCGCGCATCGGGCCGGCGCGCGAGCGATGCTCGAGTCCGAAGACGTCGACCGGGAAACCGTAGCACGCCAACTGCTGGCCGACCTCCACGCTGTCTACCCGGAGACAGCCGACATCGCCATCACCGCCCAGGAGCTGCTCATCGCCGATGACTGCGCTCTGGCCGACACGCGGGCGTACAACGACCGTCCCGGGGTCACCACTGCGTTTCCCGGACTGGTGCTCGCCGGCGACGCCGTCGCCTGCGAAGCGCCCGTGGCGCTCATGGAACGCGCGGCAACGACGGGGTTCATGGCCGCGAACGAACTGCTCGCCGGTTGGCGGGTGGAGGGAACCGAGATCTGGTCGCCGCCTCGGCGCGGTCTGCTCCGGCGGGGCCTCCTCGGCGCACTGCGCGGACGCAGGGCAACGAGGCACAGGCGTGGAGCACCGGCCGAGGGCTGACTGCCGGTCTCGAAGCCCCCTCACCGGCTCAGGTCGGCAGCGGACCCGGGCTGGAGTCTCCGCGGAGGCGTTTGAGGACGAGCTCGGCGCTGATGAGGCACATCGGCACACCGACGCCGGGCGTCGTCGTGGCGCCGGCATAGAACAGCCCGTCGACTGCTTTCGAGGAGTTCTGCCGTCGGAACATCGCGCTCTGTCGCAGTGTGTGCGCAGGCCCGAGCATTCCGCCGAGCCAGGAGTTGAATCCTTCGGCGAAGTCCGTCGGGCCCTGGGTTCTGCGCACTCTGATCCGCCGGCGCAGGTCTGGGATGTCGGCCCACCGGGCGATCTGGTCGATCGCACGGTCGGCGGTCGTCTCGATCCGCGGGTCGCCTCCGCCGTCGTCTCCCCCGGCCCCGAGTCCCGCATCGGCGGGGACGGGGATGAGGAGGAAGAGGTTCTCGTGCCCGGTCGGAGCGACAGTGGGATCGGTGGCGCTGGGACGACAGACATAGATCGAGGCCGGTGAGGGGATCTTCTGCCTGGACCCGAAGATCGCGTCGAAATTCGCCGCCCAGTCCTCGGTGAAGAACAGCGAATGGTGCGGCAGTGCCTCGAGTTCGCCTTCGATGCCGAGGAAGACGAGCACCGCGCCGGGACCACTCGTCACCGACGTCCAGGAGCGTTCGGGGAAGCTCTGGTCCTCGGGAGAGAGCAGTCTCGTCTCCGTGTGGTGGAGGTCGGCGGCGGAGACGACGACATCGGCAGAATGCGTGTGTGCGCGTCCGTCCTTGTCGGTCCAGTTCAGGCCGGTGACTCGACGTCTGGTTCGGCCGCGCCCGGCTGGCCCGCGCTCGGCTCGACCTCGCCCTGCCGCCTCGGTGTCGATGTGCGTGACATCGGCTCCCGTGTGCAGGCGCACCCCGGAGCGTTCGGCCAACCGGACCAGGGCGTCGATGATCGTATGGAACCCGCCCATGGGGTAACTGACACCTTGGGCGAGGTCGAGCGTGCTCATGAGGTGGTAGATCGCCGGTGCCCGTCTCGGGTCGGTGCCGAGGAAGATCGCGGGGTACTGGAGGATCTGGCGCAGCACCGGATCGTTGAACGAGGCTTCCGCGAAGCCGGCCAGCGACGTCCCCATCTGCCGGACCAGTGTCGGGAGCGCGCCGAGGATGTCCCGATGGAGCAGTGACCGCGGCGAGGTGAAGGGGTTGTAGAGGAAGTGGGCGAGCGCGAGCTCCTTCGTGTGCTCGGCCGAGACGAGATAGTCGTCGAGGGCATCTCCCGTGCCTCGCTCGACGCGTTCGAAGGTCGCCCGCACCCGGGACCTGCCCTGCGGGATCGTCAGTTCTCGCGTGCGCCCCGGGCCTCCCGTGCTCTCATCGACCGGCCCCGGTGGGCTGAATACGGTGTAGCCGGGATCGAGCGTGCGGAGGTCGAGTTCGGCCTCAGCGCTGGTGCCGGCGAGAGCGAAGAAGTGTTCGAAGACCTCGGGCATGAGATACCAGGAGGGCCCGGTGTCGAAACGGAAGCCCTCACGCTCGAACACGCCGATGCGCCCACCGAGTTCGGTGTTCTTCTCGTACAGGTCGACCGAGTGCCCTTCGCGGGCGAGGAGGATAGCTGTGGCCAGCCCGGCGGCTCCCCCGCCGATGATGCCGGTGCGCGGGCTGCTGACGGCACCAGAGCCGCTCCGCCGGTTCACTTCCGACCTTCGCGGGCTGAAGTCATGACTGCGTGGGCTGTCAGTCGAGCCTTCACGGCGCTCGGGACCCGCACCCGCTGTCGGTAGAGCTCGGCGACGGGAGTAGAGGCGATCCTCTCGGTGAGCGCGGTGAAGAGCGCGCAGGCGCAGCGGACCGCGGTGCGCGCGTCCTTCGGCAGTCCGGTGATGGCATCCTGGGCGCCGTCGAGCTGCTCCCGGATCGTGTTTACCCATTCGGCTTTCTCAGCCTCGGTGAGTCGGTGTCCGGAGGTGAGGTAGCTGCGGCCGAGGCGCTGATCATCATCGGCCAGGTCGCGCAGGAAGTTGACATTCTGGAATGCCGCTCCCAGCTGCCGTGCGCCGTACTCGAGCCGGGCGACCTCGGCGGGGGTGCGGTCGAGATCGATGAGGAAGACCTTGAGGCACATGAGTCCGACGACCTCGGCGGACCCGAAGACGTACTCGGCATGTTCCTTCGCGTCGAAGCCGCGGACCGGCGACGCGGTCGCCGCCTCGGTCCTACGACCGGAACCTGTGTCCGCAGATTCCAGGTCTGCCCGCATGGAGGCGAAGAACGGGTCGATGAGCTCCGCGTCGATGCCGGCTGCGCGGGCGGTCCGGGCGAAGGCATGGATGACGAGGTTGTCACTGATGCCGTTGCGCAGCGCCGCGTGGGTGGCGGATGCGAACCGGTCCAGCATCTCCCGCTGCTCGGCCTCGTCAAACCCTGCTTCGAGGGCCAGGCCATCGACAATCTCATCGGCAATGCGGACCAGGGCGTAGATATTGCGGATATGGTGCCGGTTTCTGGCTCCGAGCAGTCTGACCGCAAGACCGAAAGAGGTCGAATAGCTCGCGATCACGGCCCTGGACGCATCCTCGGCGGTGCGCGTGTAGAGCTCATCGATGGTGCTGCTTCGCGGCGTCATGTTCGTTAGCTTAGCTAATGAAATGCCCGAGGGGCGAATCTCCCTTGCAGACCGAGGCGACGTCACTCGAGGACGAGGGCCTCGGAGGTCAACGCACTGCAATAGACGAACCCCGCGGATCTGTAAAGACCCTTCCGCACGAACTTTGCCCTCAATAGCGTGATTGCCAACACAGGAACCCCCGCGGATCCTCGAACCGATTCGGAGGATGACATCATGACTTCGCCCATCCAACTGGCCCGCAACTATGCGCGCTCCTATGAGGCATCGTCACGCAAGGACAAGGGCACGATCCTCGACACGGTCACTGAGGCCACCGGTTGGACTCGCGATCACGCGCGCCACCAGCTGCGCAGCCAGTTCCACCAGATCAGGGCCGGGGTTTCCCTCGACGCCGCCGTCGATCGCCGCCGCCTCAAACCGAAGAAGTTCTCCCCCCGCGCCCAGCGGGCTCTCGAACTGGTGTGGAAGTCGTCCGGCCGCCCCTGCGGCAAGTACCTCGAGGCGGCAATGTCCGACTGCCTCGACTCCTTGGAGAGGCACGGCCACCTCCGTGAGGGACGACACGGCTATTCGCCCTCGGTGCGAAGGGAACTGCTCGATATCTCCGCGGCGACGATCGATCGGTACCTGCGCGGAGCCAAGGCAGACGACCACGACGATTCGTGGCTGACCGGCACCGGGGCGGGGATGCGTGCTTCGCTTCCGCGCCAGCGCATGCGCTCTCTCCTCGAGCCCGAACCCGGCTACTTCCTCGTCGAACTGCTGACGATCACGACACCGACCGGCGAGGACTGCGTCACAGTGACATTCACGGACGTCGAGATCGGGTGGGTGCACACGACGACTTTCGCCCCCGGTACGCAAGTCGTCGACATGCTCGCGCAGATGGTCCGCGCGGCGCCTTTCATCGTCACCGGAGTCCTGCCGCCTCCAGCGGTTCCGGACAGCGCCATCACTACGTGGGCGGAGGAGAACCTCATCGAGATCCACTGCACGAGCGATCTCCGGCAGGGATCTCGTGTGCCCGATCGGACGTTCAGCGGCCTAGACCTACCGCTCGGCACACCGCACGACATCGATGCCGCGATCGCAAGAGTCAACGAGCTGTGGGCGGCCTTGGCCGACCGACTAAACTACTTCATGCCCGTGAAGAACCCGGTAGGTTGGCGCCCCACTCCCTCAGGCGTGCGTCGACGCGAATACGACCAGCCGCGCACACCGGTCTCCCGACTCCTCGCATCCGGCATCCTCTGTCCCGAACAGACTCGGGAAGTGCGTGAGAAGAGTCAGGGACTCGACATCGCCGGGCTCACCGCACGCATCGCAGAGCTGAAGTCGACTCTGCACTGAAGGTACAGTTCACCGCGGGGCCCGGCGGGCAACGATGGAAAACCACCGTCGGGAACCATTGGCGAGCCCTGACGCGGACGAATACTGAAGACAGAGACAGCAAGCCCAGGGTCGGCACCTGAGACACCATTGGAGCGGCGTCTCCGATGGACGGGACCTCAGCAGTATCGACCGATGACATACCCCGCGACGCGGCTGCTGCTCCCGTGCCCACCGTTACCGATGACGAACGGCATCGACTGACGGCGCAGATCGGTTAGCGGGGTGTTTCGACTCCATCCGCGAGCATCGCATCGTCCGGGTCCCGGATCTCACCGAACCCACTCCCTGGCCCCGGTTCGCCTCCAGCGCAGTCACGGAGGGGGTGGGGAGCATGCTCGGCTTTCAGCTCTTCCGCGAGGCCGAGGGCCTCGGCGCGCTCAACTTGTACTCGAAGACGCCCCGCCCCTTCGACCAGGAATCGGAGGACATCGGACGCGGGGTGGCCGCCTATGCCTCTCTGGCTCTGGCGAATGCGCAGAAGCAGGGTCAGCTCTACGAAGCAAAGGCCTCGCGGGATCTCATCGGCCAGGACAAGGGAATTCACCTGGAACGGGACAAGATCAGCGGACACGGGGCGTTCCTGCTGCTCACGAAGGTGAGCTCGAAGTCGAACACGAAGCTGCGTGAGGTCGCCGAGGGCTTTGTCGGCACCGGTGTGCGGCCGAGCACGATCACCGACTGATCGGCCACGTCCGTCTTCTCACTTTCTTCGACCTACCACTTGTTGTCCCGTGCGGCACTGGGTTAATCTGAGAATCGGTCAAGCAGATGGCTCCGTCCTGGACTCAAGGGGACAACTGTGTACACGTTGCTCAATAACAGCGAAGCTTCCAAGTTCGATCTCTACCTCCCCGGAGAGCTCGTCGCCTCCCTTCACTACACGATCACAGCGGACGAGATCATGTTCGTCTACTGCGAAGCCATCGAGCCACTCGATTCGGAACGGCATTGCCGCGAACTCATGCGTCTGGCTCTCGAAGACTCACTGAATCGCCGGATCCCCATCACCGTCTCGTGTCCGATCGCGCGCAAGCATATCGACAACGACCCGGTCATCGGTGCCCATATGCAGACTCTGCCCAAGAACGTGGGGCATAAGCACGAGAACTCCGTCGAATAGGGCAGCGACCGCATCTGTCACACCTCTTGCGCCTCGGCATCGGTCTCGACATCCTGGGGCGACGAGAAACATCGTGCTCGTCGATCTCAGCGGTGAGGAAATTCTGAAGAAGGGCGCCAACAGAAGATCAGCTGTCCGCCGTCGCCGGCAACGACAACCTCCGAGACGTCGCCGGACACGACTTCAGCGCGAAGGACCTGCGCATGTGGCGGGCGACCGTCGTCGCCGCTCACGAGCTGCCATGGGCCGAGGCGCGGTTCGTGCCCGCCGATGTGCTGTCGTCATCTTCATCGTCTCCTCGTGTCAGTGTGCGTGTCGTCGGCTCCCCCGCAGCGGGAACGGCCGGATGACCCACTCTCCGGGTGCGGGACGCTCATCATGCTGAGTGCTCCCGAGCACTGTTCAGGGGGCCGCCGCCCCCGGCGGGTGCCTCAGACACCGTTGCCGTTCCGTGCCGCAGATTGAGCCGGAGTCTTGGTCGGGGCGCTGCGCAACCCCTCAGCGGCGATGAAATGTGAGTCTCGTACAGCCGCTGACATCGGCGCTGCACTTTGTCACGCTGTCAGTTCAGCCACCACCGACGATAAGGAAACAGCGGATGACACAGGCAGGTGCGATCGACGAACTGAACAGCCCTGCACCGCTCACTGCGCCGGAGCGCGGGCTAGCGCCTCGAGCGAGACCGGCCGCGGATGCGACAGCAGATGTGGGACCTCACTGAAATACCTGCGTAGAGGCTCCTTCGGCAGGTGCAGGAGTTGTGCGCTCGCGGCGATTTAGAAGCGGCAGACCGATCGCCGACAGCCCCTAGCCCTGCTCGAGAAGCAGAGCATACACTTCGGGAAGATTCGAGACCAGCGACCAGCGTGAGCAGGGAGCGCTGGGCCCGGATCGCTGGCACACTGGGCAGGACGAACCTCCTGCCGCGAAAGTCACGAGGCGAATCAGCAGACGTATGGACGATCAGAACCCGAAGCGCATCGACACCCACTCCGGTTACTCGTTCTCAGACGAGCGCGCGATCATCAGGCGGAGGCAGCTCACGGAGGCCGTTGATTTCTGGAACATATCGGTTGCCGGAGCGTGGCTGCACTATATCAGTCTTGGCGGTGAACTCACCGAATACGAGCTCGATGCCTATCTCCACGAGGCTTACTTCCTGGAGCCCTATCAGCACGACGTTCTGGCCGAGGCCGTCAATGAACTCATCGATATGCTTCCTCCGCCTCCGCGAGCCCCGCTGACCGACGAACCCGGTCTATGATCGGTCACCTCGGTATTCCAGCCTCCCGCGGCGGTTGCGATGGACGGCTCCCTGCCGAACTGCTTCACGCACCGCCGCACGGAAGCGTCCTGGGCCCCATCGTCGAGCCCCGATCGCACGGTAGAGTTCGACCTCACCGACAGGTTCCATGTCGCGGACGTAATCGATGATGCCGGTTACCTCGTTGGCCGAGACCTCGGGCGGAACGTCGCGGGAGGACACCGAAGGCCACGGCGCATAGACGCCGGCCGATCCCGGGCCTAGACGCAGACGCTCCCTTCGGCTTCCCGCCTCGGGGCCCGCCGACGATTCGGCTGCGGCGGCGGAGCCCGCCCGGTCACTGCGCTCGGTCCGCTCAGAGCCGCTTTCCGCAGCGCTTTCGGCACGCTCGGCGTCCTCGGCCGTCAGCGGGCGAGCGATGTCTTCGAGGTCGGCGCCTTCCGCTTTGACGCCGAAGAGCAGCTCGGCCACCCCGCCGAGCGCCATGACCGCGGCCCCGATGCAGAACGCCCAGGCCACTTGGGAGCGGTCACCGGACTCGATCATCCCGCCGAAGAGCATCGGACCGGCGATGCCTCCGGCGGCCGTACCGACGGCGTAGAAGAACGCGATGGCCAGTGCTCGAGTCTCCATCGGGAAGATCTCGCTGACCGTGAGATAGGCTGCGCTGGCACCGGACGACGCGAGGAAGAAGCACACGACGAGGATCAGGAGAAAGAGCCATTCGCCGCCGACTTCACCATTGAAGACGAAGGCGAGGACGACTGCGACGACCGCCGATCCGAGGTAGCTGAACGAGATCATCGGCTTCCGACCGATCGTGTCGAAGAGCCTGCCGAGGACGACGGGGCCGGCGAAGTTGCTCAGCGACCACAGAATGATGAAGATCGGCACCGAGGCTGCGGCGACTCCGTAGAAACCGCTGAAGATCGTACCGAGGTTGAAGGTGATGCCGTTGTAGAGGAACGCCTGACCGACGAAGAGGACGAGGCAGAGGATCGCGCGTTTGGGATAGATCGTGAAAGCGACCTTCATGATCTCGATGAACGAGATCGTCTTCCGCTGCCGGACGGTGATGGTCTTCTTCGGCGACGGCAGAGTCTGTGAGGTCTCCGCTTCGATGCCGTCTTCGATCTCGCCGACGATGCGTTCGGCCTCGTCGTTCCGACCGTGGATGAACAGCCACCTCGGACTCTCTGGAACGTTCTTGCGCACGACGAAGACGAAGATCGCCAGCAGCATGCCGACGGCGAAGGCCAGGCGCCAGCCGATCATCTTCGGCAGGATATCGGTGTTGAGGAAGAGCAGGGTCGTTGCCGCACCGCCGGCGGCACCGAGCCAGTAGGAGCCGTTGATGATGAGGTCGATGCGGCCCCGCATGCGGGCGGGGATGAGTTCGTCGATGGCCGAGTTGACGGCCGCGTATTCCCCGCCGATGCCGGCACCGGTGAGAAAGCGGACGAGGAAGAAGTACCAGGCGGAGAACGAGAATGCCGTGGCGACGGTGGCGACGAGATAGAGCACGAGAGTGATGAGGAAGAGCTTGCGGCGACCGAATCGGTCGGTGAGCTGACCGAAGACGATCGCACCGACGCAGGCGCCGAGGACGTAGATTGCTCCGGCCGTGCCGATCTGCCCTGCAGTCATGTCGATGCCGCTGCCCTCTTCGGTCATCCGAGCCGCGACGTTGCCGACCATCGTGACCTCGAGACCATCGAGGATCCATACACTGCCGAGCCCGACGACGACCATCCAGTGGAACCGGGCCCACGGCAGCCGATCCAACCGTGCCGGCACGTCGGTCTTGACCGTCCCGAGTTCAACTTTCTCACTCATCACACGCCTCCTGGACGACGCCACTCGATTGCCAGGCAGTCTAAGCACACTCCGCCGGGCCGACTAGGCATGGTGCGAAGGCCTGAAGGAGAGTACTCTGCGCCCGCAGCGCACGGTGGCGGTGAGCTGTAGGGTCGCGAGCCGGCGCGGCCACGGCTCAGCGTCGCCGGCCTCTGTGAGGTTCTTCCCGGAGACTCAGTTCACGAGATCCTGGTCACGAGGTCACCCGGTGTGTGGTCCCAGTCTTCGGCGAGGATCTCCCGCGCATCGTCGAGACGGTCCTCCATATTCACCATGAGGACTCCGCGCACGCGTCCGTCCTCGCCGAGGTAGTACACCACTCCATCCGTATGGGGCTTCTTCCAGTCTTCGACGGTGCGCAGCGCCGGATCGAGCTCGCCGACCGCCTGGTATCCGAAGTCGAAGACGTTCGTGTAGAAGTACGGTGTATGGGTGTAGGGTTCGTCCGCGCCGGCCATGATTCGCCCGACGGCCCTGCCCATCTGGGTGGCGTTGTCAACGTGTTCGACACGTTGTCGTCCGAGGATCCTGTCGGGATAGCGAGCAACGTCTCCGGCTGCGAAGACGTCCGGCTTTGAGGTCCGCAGCGACTGGTCGACGATGATCCCGTCGTCCGTGTCCAGCCCCGCCTCCTCTGCGAGCTGGGTCGCAGGTTCGATGCCGAGGCCGACGACCACGGCGTCGAACTCATGGGACTCGCCGTCGCAGTCGAGCACCACTCGATCGCCGTCGGCGTGCCCACCCGAGGCCTTCGTGCCCGGCACGAGAGTCACTCCGTGGCTGCGATAGAGTTCGTGGAACTGTTTGGCGAGGTCCGGCGGGAAGATGGACCCGCCGAGGGTGTCGTCGTCGAAGATCAGAGTCGTTCGGGTCTTGTTCTGCACCAGGGCGGCGGCGAGTTCGGTGCCGATGAAACCGCCGCCGATGACTGCGATGCTCAGGTTCTGGCCCGACAGATCCCGCAGACGGCGGTAGTCGTTGAACTCGCGGAAGCAGATGACCCGTTCGCCTTCGTCCAGATCGATGCCCTTCGGTCTCCCGCCGGTGACGAAGAGCAGCTTGTCATAGGTGAAGTCGCCGTGGGTTGTCCTCACGGATTTCGCTTCGACGTCGACGGCGGTCGCCTCCGTGCGGAGGCTGATCCGGGCTCCGGTCGCCTCGGCGGTGTCGAAGTAGTTGTCGCTCTCGTCGAAACTCTCGTCGGTCCACAGTCGCTTGCTCAGCGCGGGACGCGTATAGGGCTCGTCGACGTCATCGCTGATGATGGCGATCGAACCCTCCTCGTCGATTTCCCGTATCCCCTGGGCCGCGGAGTCAGCGGCCATGCCGCCGCCGATGATCACATATCGGAACTCAGCCATGTCGGATGCTCCTCTTCCTGTCGTCTCTGCTGTGCCTGTATTCGGTGTTCGGGACGCTCTGGCGCACTAGGGCATGTCTCCTTTATTGGCGGAGCCATGTCAGGATCGCGCTGATCACGACGGCCGCTCGATAGGTGATGGCGAGCTTGTCGTATCTCGTCGCTAACCCCCGCCATTGCTTGACGTAGGCAAA
>NZ_FXYY01000023.1 GCF_900169165.1 Brevibacterium linens ATCC 9172 | reverse complement strand
GCGGGTGGCCAGTGAAAGAGGTTCGGGCATGACCCGAAGTGTGCTTCATGGTGTCAGCAACGTCATGAGACATGGTGTCAGCAATGTGTTGAGACAGGTTGTAAGCAAGGTAGTGAGACAGCACAGCCCAGCAACCTGGCGCCAGGTTGCTGGGCCGCCGTCAGGTAGTTCTGAGAGGGGATGCGGAGTGCGAACCCAGACAGCTACCATGAGAACAACCGTCGCCTACCGATAGGGATCGACCATATGCCCGGCAAGACAAATCACCAGTCCCCAGCCGTCAACGCGTTCATCGACATCATGGGCCCGCGCCACGTCCTCACCTCCGCGCGAGCGACCGCACCGTACGCCAAGGGCAACCGCTTCGGCGGCGGCAATGTGCTGGCCGTGCTGCGACCGGGCAGCCTTGTCGACATGTGGCGGGCACTGCAGGTCTGCGTCGACAATGACCTCATCGTCATTCCGCAGTCGGCCAACACCGGCCTGACCGGCGGCTCCGGCCCCGGTGCGCAGGACTACGATCGTCCGATCGTCATCATCTCCACCCTGCGGATCAACGAGATCTATCTCATCAACGACGCCCGCGAAGCGATCTGCCTGGCCGGGTCGACCTTGTACGAACTCGACGAGGCGCTCGCCCCGTTCCACCGCGAACCCCACTCGGTCATCGGCTCATCGTCGATCGGCGCCTCCGTCATCGGCGGCATCGCCAACAACTCCGGCGGCTCCCAGATCCGCAAGGGCCCGGCGTTCACGAAGCACGCGATCTTCGCCCGCGTCAACGAGGAGGGGCGACTCGAGCTCGTCAACCACCTCGGCGTGGAGCTCGGCGACGACCCCGCCCACATCCTCGACAAACTCCAGCGCGGAGACTGGGACCCTGCGGGGGTCACGCCCGCCCCGGAGGACACGACGGAGACCGAATACGGGGAGCGAGTCCGCAAGATCGTCGACTCGCCGGCCCGGTTCAACGCGAACTCCGACTACTTGTACGAGGCCTCCGGTTCGGCCGGCAAGCTCATGGTCTTCGCCGTGCGCACCCGCACCTTCCCGAAGGAAGAGGGAGCGACGACGTTCTACGTCGGTACGAATTCCCCCGCCGAGCTCGAAGACCTGCGACGGGCGATACTGACCTCGGAGATGCCGTTGCCGATCTCGGGCGAATACATGGGCCGCCCCTCATTCGACCTCGCCGAGAAGTACGGCAAGGACACATTCGTCTCGATCAAGCACGCCGGCAGCCGCGAGCAGATCAAGCTGTTCGCGCTGAAGAACTGGGCCAACGGCGTGTTCGCGAAGCTGCCGTTCTTCGGCGAGACCGTCGCCGACACGATCGCGCAGAACGCGTTCGGCCTGCTCCCGCAGCAGCTGCCCACGCGGATGCTCGAGTACCGCGACCGCTTCGAGCATCATCTTCTCCTCGTCGTCAGTGCCGAGGAGAAGAACCGGATGGGTGCGTTCCTCGACGACTTCTTCGCCGAGGCGGCCCACCACGGTGACTATTTCGTGTGCAGCGCCGATGAAGCTCAGTCCGCGATGTTGCACCGCTTCGGTGCCGCGAGTGCTGCGACCCGGTACTTCAACCTCAACCGTGAGGACTCCTCGGACATGATCACCTTCGACGTGGCGCTGCGCCGCGACGATGAGGACTGGCTCGAGGTGCTGCCCGACGAGATCGCCGACCAGCTGCACATCAGCTCCTACTACGGGCACTTCTTCTGCCACGTCCTCCACCAGGACCACGTGGCGAAGAAGGGCGTTGACCCGGTGGCGCTGAAGAAGCAGATGACCGAGCTGCTCGAGGCCCGGGGTGCGGCCGTTCCCGCCGAACACAATTACGGCAGGCTCTACCCCGTGCCGCCGAAGATGGAAGCGCACTTCAAAGAACTCGACCCGCACAACGTCTTCAACGCCGGAGTCGGCGAGACATCCGCGAAGAAGGACTGGGCTTAGATATCTCGGATCCCATCATCTTGGTGGACACTCAGCACTGGGACTGCAATAGCCCCCGTGATGTGGTCGATTTTTCAGACCAGGGATCATTCCGGGGCTTTCGCTCTCCAGTTTAGTGCAATGACTCAGTCCTCGTCCTCAATGTAGGCCGCGGCGGCCGCCTCGGCGCGGGCCTGCTTGATTTTGCGCACTCGGGAGATCGTCATGAGGGTCAGCGCGATGATGAAGCCGAACGCTGCGCCGATCGCGATGGAATAGGTGCTGGGGGGAGCACCTGGCATCGTTTGATTGCCCATTTCGACATCGATGAGCGGATAGCCCTCACTCATGTGGAAGACGATCGCACCGACCCACACGATCGCGAACACCGCTCCGACGATGTTGCCGACGATCAGCCGCCTCGGCGAAACACGGGCCATAGCCATGGAGAAGTCCACATTCTCGCGCTTGCAATACCCCGAGATGACACCGCTGGTCACGATGGATCCGAGGACGATCAACACACTCCACATTCCCGCGCCGAGTACGGCGAAGACGAGCGCAAGCGCGAAGAACACGTAGGTGGAGACCACGGCACCGAACGTATAGGCCCGCAGGATGATGTCCCGTTCGCGTTCATCGCCCATCGAGGGGTCGTCGAAACCGGCGATTCGATCGGCAAAAGCGTTGGGACGGTTCTTCCTGTCACTGACACTGTTCATGGCGATTCCTCCTGGAGCGAGAAGATCTCTTCTACTGTCGAGTCCAAGGCTCGGCTGATGCGCAGCGCCAGATACACGCTGGGGGCGTAGTCGCCGCGCTCGGTCGCGATGATCGTCTGCCGCGACACCCCGGTGAGCTGAGCCAACTGTGCCTGCGTCAGCCCCGCAGCCTTGCGAACCTGTTTGAGGTCCGAGGTCTGAACTTCCATGCCGTTCCTTGATGTCAACTTCTCTTTACATCTAAAAGTAAAACATGCTTGACATGTTTATGTCAATGATCTTTGACATCGCCGAGGTGGCTCGCAGTTTCGTTCGCAGGCGGGACCGATCGCGGGGTGGCGGAGCAGTGCAGTGAGCGAGCTTCGAGGCGGGATGGGTGCCGAGCTTTCTCGCCCCTCGACGCAAACATCAAAACACACTGTTGCAACGGGATGTTTTCGCGCCAAAGGTGAGGGATGTGCAAGTAACCGTGCGGTATAGGAATAGCGGGAGGGCGTAGCGCTAACGGTGAGGGACGCTGAGGCAGCGGGTGATCTCGACGCTGCCCAAAGCTGGTCTCGGTGCGGCCCGAATTCTGAGGGAGGTTTCTGTAGAAATCCTCGTCGGAAATCTACGTTTATCTACCGGGGAATTCTGCGCGGTAGGGTGCGTGCCGGCGACCAAACCCACACCACCCGTCGCCCTCACTGCAACCGCCGCGTCGGCCCGCCGCAACAACCACGCCGCCCTCGCCGCAACAACCGCGTCGCCCCACCGCGACAACCGCCGCCGTCTTACGCCTCCACAACCTTCTCGCGCCGGCGGTCCTTCTCCAGCCGCGCCTCGTGGCTCGACCGCGACGGGTTCAAAAGCTTCAGCAGCGACAGCGCGATGATCGCCCCCAGCACGGCGCAGCCGGCGGGCAGGAGCATCGCGGTCTTCGCATCGAAGGCGTCGATGATGTTGCCGGCGACCGCGGATCCGAAGGCGACGCCGAAGCCCAGCGAGGTGCCCAGCCAGGCGAACGCCTCGGTGAGCCTGCGCGGGGGAGCGAGCTGCTCGATGACCGAGTTCGCTCCGATGAGACTCGGAGCGATCGCGGATCCAACGACGATGAGGATCAGGCCGTAGGTGACCATCGAATCGGCCAGCAGCATCATGCTTGCCCCTACCGCCAGGCAGGACACGGCGACGCCGAAGCGGTGGTGCACCGGCGAATTCCAGTTCCTGGCCCCGTACAGCGCCCCGGAGATCAGGGATCCCAGTGCCAGGCATGACAACAGGACACCGGCCGAGGACTTCACACCGAGCTCGTCGGCGAAGGCGACGGCGATGACATCGATGGCGCCGAAGTTCACGCCGAGGAAGATGTTGACGACGATGATCGCGAAGATGCCCGGGTTCGAGAACACGTGGCCCTTCGCGTCGGTGGTCCGCTCCACCGGCGGGGGTTCGGTCGACTTCTGGATGTAGAGCAGCAGTGATCCGACGCCGACGGTGATCATCGAGAGGATGATTCCGGCCGGCGGCCATACGGCGGTCGCGAGCACCGTGGCCAGCACCGGCCCGGAGACGAACATCAGCTCATCGGCGACCGATTCCCACGAAAACGCGGTCTGCAGCTTCTTCGGGGTGTCGACGATATGCGACCAGCGCGAACGCACCAGCGAACCGACGGAGCCGACGGTGGCGCCGCCGATGCCGGCGAAGACGAAGACGAATCCCGTCCACCAGTCCTCGTACGCGGAGACGATGAGCAGGGCCAACGCGATGAGGTGGGTGATGACGATGGGCACCATGACCTTCGCCTGGCCGAGGCGGTCGACGAGGCGAGCGATCCCGGGGCCGGCAAGTGCCTGGACGATCATGTACACGGCGGAGACGATGCCCGCCATGCCGTATGACCCGGTCACGCCCTGGATGAAGAGGACGATGCCCAGCCCCAGCACCGCGATGGGCATCCGGGCGACGAGACCGGCCAAGGAGAACTTGAGAGCACCGGGAAGCGACAGAATCTCCCGATAGTTATTGAACACCAGGAAAGTCTATCCAGCCCTGACCCGGCCGACCATGCCGAGCCCGCGCAATTGCTGGTGAGTCGCCTCACCTCGGCGCCGGGATCATCCGTGGGTCACGAACGGATATCGGTCCCGGTCATCCCGGTCGGAACCGAATATCACAACGTCTGACAAGGCAGAACACCTCGCCGAGGCGGCCCTGCCCTGCCGTTCGCCCGCGCGCTTACGCGCGGGGTGCGCCGCGCGGCTGAGAATTGGGTCACCTCGGTCGCTATACAATGGGCGGGATTGCCCAGTGACCCCGGCGCCCGGCGCCGACAGCTCAAACCCCGGAGTGCCGATGACGGATAACACCACTTTCGACGATCTCTTCGACCACCAGAATGAGGAACAGCAGCGCCCACGCAAGAAGAAGCGCGTGTGGCGCAAGGTCCTCGTCGCCCTGCTGATCATCGTCATCCTCGGCGTGCTCGGCATCGGACTCTACGTCTGGAGCGTCGGCCGGTCGTTCGACGAGAACGCGAACCAGCTCAGCGATGAGCAGGTCTTCGGCAAGGACAGCGCCGGCGGCAAGGAAGGCGACGGCACGAACATCCTGCTGTTGGGCTCGGATGAGCCGATGGGCAATGTCGACGTCAACGATTCTCGCGGGCTGCGCTCGGACACGATCATGGTCATGCATCTGCCCGAGTCCGGCGGCAACGTCCAGATCATGTCGATCCCGCGGGACACCTACGTCGACATCGAGGGCCACGGCAAGGCGAAGATCAACGCGGCCCTGTCCTACGGCGGTCTGCCGCTGGCCGTGTCGACGGTCTCGGACTTCATCGGCAGCGACCTCGATCACGTGGCGATCATCGATTTCGAGGGATTCAAGGCTCTGACCGACAGCCTCGGCGGGGTGACCGTGAATTCCGAGCAGGCGTTCGAGAAGAACGGCTACACGTTCACCAAGGGCGAGAACGTCCTCAACGGCGATGAGGCGCTGACCTTCGTGCGCGAGCGCAAGCAGTTCCAGGACGGCGACTTCCAGCGTGCGCGCAATCAGCAGGCGTTCATCCGCGGGCTGACGAACGAGATGATCTCGGCCGACACCCTGTCGAACCCGAAGAAGATCCAGGACATGGTCAAGAACTTCGCGCCGTACATGTACGTCGACTCGGGCCTGGACGCGAAGTACATCTCCTCGACCGCGTTCAATATGCGCGACGTCCGCCCCGGTGACATCGAGTTCTTCACCGCCCCCGTGGCCGGCGTCGGCACCTCCCCGGACGGTCAGTCGATCGTCAACGTCGACGAGCAGGAGCTGAAGAAGGTCCAGGACGCGTTCAAGAACGACACCGTGGCCGACTACGTGCAGAACGCCCCGGAGGCTCACCTCTAGAACCTCGCCGAGGCAGCTCGTCCCCGGGCGTCCCTCGCCGAGGCGGCCCACCGCAGCCGCAGACGCCGACGCCCAGCGTCGCTGGGTCACGCACCGAGCCCCGCACCAGGAAATTCCTGGTGCGGAGCTCGATGCATCTGCGGTTCCATGTATCTGCGGCTCGAGGGCCGGAGCTTCAGCCTTCGAAGTTGACCTTGTGCACCGCGTTGGGAGTGCCCCACTCGTCGTCAGGATCGACGACGGCTTCGGTGGGCATCCCAAGCCACATCTTCTCGCCGGTGACGGTGTTCTCGTAGTCGACGTAGGTAGTGCCGGCAGCGCCCTCTGCGCCGACGCGGTTCCAGTGGGTGGCTTCGTCGTCGCCGTGGGCCTTGAGCTTCGCGGCGACCTGGGATGAAGCGAAGGCCTCCACTCGGTCAGTATCGCCTTGTCCCCAGGCTCGGACGAGCTCGTCGGCGTAGGTGACCGGATCGGTCGGATAGTACACGGACTGCGTGCCGACATCGGAGTCAGTGGACTGGCTGGATGAGTCGGCCAGAGACGCGTCGGCGGCCATGGCCGGTCCTGCTGTGAGCCCGAGGCCGGCGAGTCCGGCGACGGTGGCGATTCCGATGGCTGCTGTGCGGTTGCGAATGGTGGACGTCATTGTGTCGATCCCTTCTGCTGTTCTGGCGCCTCTGCGAGGTCATTTCGGGGCGGCATGTCATCTGACGCAGAACAGTATTGCGATCGAATATGAGGCCGCGGCAACAGAGACTGAAAGCCGACTTGGAGCCGATTACGGCCGGAACACAGGAACGTTGCAGCTGTGCGGCGGTCGTTGTTACATGGTGAGTGCTCGACCGGTGAAGACAAGAAGTCGTGCAGATGAACCTTGTGGTCAGCGCTCTGTGCGGACGCTGCGGCCGGCGCAGCTCGCAGGCCCGGATCGGTGGTGGCCGGCGCGGCCATCCGGCTGGTGGCTCGCGTTTGTGCAACACTTCTGCTTGAGCAGCGATACGCGATCGTGACCCGCACCTGCCCACACGAAGCCGCGCACCTGCGTCCGCGCTCCCGCATCCGTGCTCGCTCCCGCGCACTTGCCCACACACGGAATCCCGCGCGCACGAATCTGCTCTCCCGCATCTGCGTGTTCGAAGTGTGGGTGCAGCGAATCAGATCCCTACGCCCACACTTCGAGCCCGCGGAAGCAGGCGTTCAGAGGCGACGCTGCGGGACTCGCCGCCTGAGCGGACTTCCGCAGCAACGCGCGGTCCTTACTCCAGCACCCCGTCGACGAGAGTTCGGGCGTCGTGCTGGACCTGGCGCAGGTGGTCCTCGTCGCGCAGGGACTCGGCGTAGATCTTGTAGACGTCTTCGGTGCCCGACGGCCGCACGGCGAACCATGCGTTGTCCATGGTGACCTTGAGTCCGCCGATCGGGGCGTTGTTGCCCGGCGCCGAGGTGAGCACCGCCTTCACGGGTTCACCGCCGACGGTCTTCGCGCCCACCTGAGAGGCATCGAGTGACCCCAGTCGTTCCTTCTGTGTGCGTGTCGCCGGGGCATCCTGGCGGGCGTAGGAGCTGGTGCCGTGATTCGCGGCCAGTCCCGCATAACGCTGCGAGGGAGTCTGTCCGGTCTTCGCAGTCATCTCGGCCGCGAGGAGGGCGAGGATGATGCCGTCCTTGTCCGTCGACCACACCCTGCCGTCGCGACGCAGGAACGATGCGCCGGCCGATTCTTCGCCTCCGAAAGCCAGAGTCGAGTCGAGCAGGCCGGGGACGAACCATTTGAAGCCGACGGGGACTTCGAACAGGGTGCGGTTGTGGGCCGCGACGATGCGGTCGACGATCGACGAGGTGACCAGCGTCTTGCCGATCGCGGCGCCGGTCGGCCAGTCGGTGCGGGAGTCGAGCAGGTAGTCGATGGCCGCGGCCAGATAGTGGTTGGGGTTCATCAGGCCGGCGTCGGGGGTGACGATGCCGTGACGGTCGGCGTCGGCATCATTGCCCGTGGCGATGTCGTAGTCGGCGCGGGAGGCGATGAGACCGGCCATCGCATAAGGCGAGGAGCAGTCCATGCGGATGTTCTCGTCCCAGTCCAGAGTCATGAATGACCAGGTGGGGTCGATGTCCGGGTGGACGACGTCGAGGTTGAGGTCGTAGTCCTCGGCGATCGCCGCCCAATAGTCGACGCTGGCTCCGCCGAGCGGGTCGGCGCCGATCTTCAGCCCGGAGGAGCGGATGACATCGAGGTCGATGACCGACTCGAGGTCGTCGACGTAATTCGAGACGTAGTCGAAGTTCTCGGTGTTCTCCAGGTGGAACGCCCGCTGGAAGACGGTGCGCGGAATCTTCTCCCAACCGTCGGTCAGGTACTGGTTCGCGCGTTCGGCGATCCATTTCGTCGTCTCGGTGCCGGCCGGTCCGCCGTGCGGCGGATTGTATTTGATGCCGCCGTCGGCAGGGGGGTTGTGGCTGGGAGTGACGATGATGCCGTCGGCCTGCGCGTCCTCGCGTGACTTCCCGGCGTTGAAGCCGAGGATCGCGTGGGAGACGGCAGGGGTCGGGGTGAAGCCGTCACGTTCGTCGATGAGCGCAGGAACCTCGGCGGCGGCGAGCACCTCGAGGACGGTGAGGAATGCGGGCTCACTCAGTGCGTGAGTGTCACGGCCGAGGAAGATCGGTCCGCGAATTCCTTTGTCTCGGCGGAAGTCGACGATGGCGGCGGTGATGGCCGCGATGTGCGCCTCGTTGAAGGACCGCTTGAAGCTCGAACCGCGGTGGCCCGAGGTCCCGAAGCTCACTGCTTGCGAAGGCACCGAGGGGTCGGGAACCAAGTCGTGATACGAATCGAGAAGGGCAGGGACGTCGACGAGATCCTTGTCCTGGGCCAACTGGCCGGCGCGTGTTGTCATTCTTCTACCTTGCCAAATCCGGGCCACCTGTCACAGTTGTGTCCACGGAGTTCTTGCATCGTGGACTCTGCAGGCATGACGGATCGGAATTCCATGACCGAGCCCGCGCTGCCGCAGACTCAGTCCGGCGGCTCCACGGAGTCGTCGTCCTCTTCCTTCGTGTCTCCACCGCTGATATCCCGGTCCTTGTCGGGGGAGGAGGCCCCTTCGGCTTTGGCCTGGGCTTCCTCAGGGTCCCGATCGATCGGAACATCGTGCTCGGCGGCGATGCGCTCGAGCCTGTCTTCAGGAGTCTGGGAACTGCCTTCGGCATCCGTATCGGGGCCGACTCCGACGGTTGAGCTCTCGATCTCCTGCTCGTCTTCGGTCTGCTGTTCTGCTGCGTTCTCCGGGAGGTTCATCTTCTCGTCACTCATGACTTCGGCTCCTTTCGGAGTTGAACACGCTCACCGCGTTCGACGGAGGGATGGGGATCACAAGAGGTATGGAAGTGATCCGTGGTCTCGACGGTAGACCCATCGTGGAAACGGGGCAAGGGGACTCGGTCTTGCGGCTCCTCCGGTCGACCTCGCGACGATGGGAGCGACTCTCGCGGATGGTGGGATCAATCCGCTGACTGCTGGCTGGCCGACTGTAGGTGGCTTTCTGCTCACTTCACCCAGGGCTCTTCGCCGGTCTCGGAGACGATCGGCTTGCCGTTGTCGAGGTTCCATGACCCCATGCCGCCGTCGACATTGAAGGCATCGAAGCCATTCTGGTTGAGCCAGGCGACCGCTCGGTTCGAGCGTCCGCCGGTGCGGCAGACGACGTACATGTCGTCGTCGAGAGGAAGGTCGTCGAGGCGGCCCGGCAGTTCACCCAGCGGCACGTGGATCGCGCCTTCGATGTGCCCAGCCTCCCACTCGTCGTTCTCACGGACGTCGATGATGGCGGCCCCTTCGGGGATGTCGTTGACGGTGACGGTCGTTTCTTCATCCATGACTTCAGTGTAGGCACGCAGACCCAGTGCTCGCACCTGCCCGAGAGGTCCGCACCCGCACGCGGCGCCGCACCTGCCCGAGGCTTCCGAAGCCGCGCCGCCTCGCGACCACGCTCGCGCCTGTGGCCACCCGCGTGTGCCCTGTCCGAGCAGTTCCGGACGTCGGGCGTCTCGGGTTCGATTCCAAGGGGGCTGTTGCCGAGCGGAGAGCCGTGTGAGAATGATCGTCCAGTCACTGATGCGCCTGTCGACCACGGCCCGCAGTACGGGCCACGGCCCGAGCGAGGGGACCGGCGCCCGCGTCAGCGACTGCAGTGCCAGGAACCGTCTGCGAAGGGAAATGGTCATGAACAACAGAGACAAGAGTGACGAGTCACCGGCCGAGAAGAAGGCCCGTGACGTCGCGGCGAAACTGGACGAGACGGCAGAGCCGATGGCCGGGACCTCGGACATGGAATCCCACGCCGCAGTCGGCTACACCGAGCAGAACGTTGAGGCACGTGCCCAGAATGCCGCCGAGGAAGAAGGCGTGACACTGCATCGCAATCCCGATGGCTCGCACACGGCGATCGACGAATCGAAAGCCGCCGAGGCGACCCCGAGCCCCGGAAGTGACAGCCCCGGAACCGAGAATTCAGGAACCGAGAGGTCCGGATCCTCCGGTGCCTCCGTCGCTCCGGGTATGGGTGCGGCGGTCGGCACCACGTCCGAACCTGATGACATCGACAGCGTGCCGGGGATGGGCAATGCGGTCGGCAGCACTGCGGAAGGCGGCGCCGCGAGCACGGCAGCTGCCGCCACCTCCGCCGGCAGCACCACCGCCGGCAACGCGTCAGCCACCGCCACTGACGACACGGAAGCCGGCCAAGTCTCGGACGCCGGCGACGGGCAGAAGCCCGCAGGCGAGGCGGCGACGGATGAGCTCGATCAGGCCGATGTCGTCAAGATCCTGCGCGGGGGTGATTCCGTCATGCTCTCGACCACGCTCGCCGACGGCAAGATCCTCGCCCACCCGATGGCACCTCAGGAGGTCACCGACGACGCCGACGTCTGGTTCTTCCTCGCCCTCGACGGCGACCAGGCGAAGGCGCTGAGAGCGAACCCCGAAGTCAATATCAACCTCGCCGAGGCGGGCAACTGGCTGTCGGTGGCCGGACGCGTCGAGTTCGTCGACGACGAGGCCAAGGTCGATGATCTGTGGTCGGATTCTGCCAAGGCGTGGTTCGATGACCGCCGGGACCCGAATCTCGGGCTCGTCAAGGTCATCACGCACTCCGCCCAGCACTGGGGTCTGCCCGGCGGAAAGGCATCGGGCCTGTTCCGCATGGTCAAGTCGAAGATCGCCGGCGACCGTCCCGCCGGCGGCACTAAGACCACGGAACTCTGAGCCTGAGGCCGCCCAGGACGACGAGGCGCCCGGGGAGATCCCGTTTCTCCCCGGGCGCCATGTCGTCGGCCCGGGCGTCCCATCCGCCTGCATCTTCGCCTGAAACCACGGCTCGGCCACGCCCGGGCTCGGCCTCGTCGTCCGCCTGTTTGCAGCGATGCACCTCTGCTGTGCAGACCCGCTCCTGTGCTGTCTCGCATCTCACTTGCCGACACGGGTTCAACCGCGTGAAGCGGCGTTACTATTGAGCTGTCAACGATTAGGGAGGAAGTGACAGACCATGGCTGACAACAAAGCAGCCCTCGTCACAGGAGCCGGCCAGGGAATCGGTCGTGCCATTGCGCTCAAACTGGCAGCAGATGGATTCGACGTCGCAGTTGCCGACCTCGGGTTCCAAGAGGAGAAGGCTCGCGCGGTGGTCAAGGAGATCGAGGATCTCGGTCGCAGAGCAATCTGGGTCGCGGCCGATGTCTCCAAGCGCGATGAAGTGTTCGCCGCAGTCGACGCCACGGCCGAACAGCTCGGCAGCTTCGACGTCATCGCCAACAACGCCGGCATCGTGCAGGTTGAGCCGGTCGACAAGATCACGACAGAGAACCTCGAGAAGATCTTCAGCATCAACGTCTACTCCGTGATCTACGGCATCCAGGCCGCCTCGGCGAAGTTCGAGGAGCTGGGCAAGGACAAGGGCAAGATCATCTCCGCTGGTTCGATCGCCGGCATCAAGGGCTTCCCGATTCTCGGCGCCTACTCGGCGACAAAGTTCGCCGTGCGCGGCATCACCCAGGTGGCCGCCCAGGAACTGGCTCCACGCAACATCACCGTCAACTCCTGGGCACCCGGCATCGTCGGCACCGGCATGTGGGACACCATCGACGAGGAGATGGGCAAGCTCAACGGCAAAGCCAAGGGCGAGAACCTCAAGGACAATGTCGAAGGCATAGCCCTGGGGCGTATCGAGACCCCGGAAGACGTTGCCGGAGTCGTGTCCTTCTTCGCCTCCGACAACGCCGACTACGTCACCGGTCAGACCCTGCTGGTCGACGGCGGCATGCTCTACAACTGACCGCTCGCGCGGGCCAACTGGTTGCGCTCGCCACACGGTGACCGTGCCGACCATCGGCAATGGGAGCGACGCGGTGAGGTGCCCGGGGAGATCACAATTCTCCCCGGGCACCACCCAACCGTCCGCGACCGCGCGCCCCGTCACCATCCGCCGATCGCCCAACCATCCCTCGGTCAGCGAATGCCCGACCCGAGCACTAGCATGGGAGACATGAGCAAGCGGATCGTCATCATCGGTGCAGGTTTGGCCGGCACGACTGCGGCGCGGGAGCTGAACACGCGCGGTCAGGCCGTCACCGTCATCGACCCCCGGGCCGGCGGGACGTGTGAGCGGCCGCCGCTGTCGAAGCACCTCTTCGACGGTTCCCGCCACCACCTGCCCTACCACCTCGAATCGACCGAGCACATCACCTTCGTCCGTGACCGGGCAGAGGAGATCACCCTCGCCGAGGCGGCCGCGGACTCCCGCTACACCGCTGAGACCCAGCGGCACCCCCACCCGTTGGCCGACCATCACGCCACCGTGGGGACCGTCCACTTGGCCTCGGGGGAGTCCATCGACTTCACCCACTGCATCCTCGCCACCGGGATGGAAGCGAACCGCCCGGAGGTTCCCGCCTACCCGGATGCGCTGCCGGTCTACGACTTCGGCGACGCCGAATGGATCCTCGCTCGGGTCGAAGAGGCCACACAGCCGCTCAACGTCGGAGTCCTCGGCTCCGGCTATCTCGGAATGGAGGTCGCCACCTCGGCGGTCGCGGCCGGGCACCGGGCCACGGTCTATCTGCGCGGAGGCGAACCGCTGCGCAAACAGCTGTCCGCGCCGGTCAGGCAGGCGCTGTTCGAAGCGCACAAGGCCGCAGGCGTCGAATTCGTCACCCACACGTCGAGCCCGGACGACATCGACGCAAATATTCACGATCTGTTCATCACCAGTGTCGGAGCCCGGCCCCGCCTCATTCCCATCGACGGCGATCGCCCCGCCGAGGCATGGGAGGTGAATGAGAGCTTGGCAACATCCCATCCCGGCATCTTCGCCGCCGGAGACTGCGCGATCGTCACCGCCGGACCCTACGCTCTCGACCATCCGTGGGCCTGCGAACCGGTGGCCGAAAGCCATGGGAAGTTCCTCGCCGAATACCTCACCACCATCGCCGACGAGCCCTCAGGCACCAGCGAGGACGCTCCCGCCGACAACCCGGCAGACACGGCGGCGAAGATCTGGTCGGAGGTGCCCTGGCACTGGAGCTTCCAAGGCCCGGAGAAGGTGTTCACGGCGGGCCTGACGAGCCCCGACGCCGACGACACGATCATCCGATATGACCCCAGTGGAGCGAAGTTCCAGGTCTTCCACTTCGACGGACCCGACCCGGAGTCGTCGCTCATCGGTGTCGAGACGTTCAACTGGCCGCCGATGCAGGCGGCCGCCCGACGGGTACTCGGCGGTAATCACATTCCGACGAGGGCCCAGATCGCCGACCCCGACTTCGACTTCAAGGCTCACAGCCGACTGTGAGTCTGCGCTAGTCTCATCCCGTAGACTCTTCCTGTTCTATCCCCAGTCGCCGACGAGAGAATTTTCTGTTCATGGATATGGCCAGGCTTGCTGCCGAGCACGGACTCGAGAGAGTGGGTGGACGGCCGTCTCTGCCCCAGTACGTCAAACAGCTTCTCAGCCGAAGCGACTTCACGTACACGCTTGCGAAGTATCGGATGCAGTCCGAGAACGAGCGCAACCGCCTCGGCATGGCCTGGGTGTTGCTGCGTCCGTCGTTCTCGGCGCTGATCTACGGCACGGTCTTCGGCTTCATCATGCGGGGCGCCACCGCCCGGCCCGACGATTTCGCCCCCTTCGTCATCATCGGCGTCTTCGTCCTCGAGTTCTTCAACAGCTCGATGAATGGCGGTGCGAAGTCGATCATCTCGAACGCGTCGCTCGTGCAATCTCTGCCGTTCCCGCGCATAGTTCTGCCGATTGCCAAGGTGTTCCAGAACCTGCTCGACTTCATTCCCACGCTCATCTTCATGGCGCTCATCGTCATCATCTTCGGTGCCAGGCCTGATTGGGACTGGTTCCTCTTCATCCCGCTGGTGTTCCTGTTCTGGGTCTTCAACCAGGGTGTGGCGTTCATCTTCGCCCGCGCAACGGTCCACTTCCGGGACCTGTCGCAGGTCACCCCGTTCATCTCCCGCATGATCTTCTACACCTCAGGTGTCTTCTTCGACCTCAAGGTCATGGTCGAGAAGATCAACCCGGCCCTGCAGCCCTTCGCCGATTGGCAGCCGATCAACAACGTGCTCTCGATCGCCCGCGGCATCCTCATGAAGGACGGCGTCGTCCCCTACGACTACTTCTGGCACCTGGCCATCTGGGCCTTCGGCATTTTCATCTTCGGCTTCATCTTCTTCTGGCAGGCCGAGGAAAGGTACGGTCGCGATGAGTGAGAACACCGAGCACGATTCCGGAAACGTCGCCGAGGCCACTCAGTCCAACGACCCCGTCGTCATCTGCGACAACGTTCACGTCCGCTACAAGACCTTGGCCACCGGCAAGAAGCTCAAGCTCGGCGGCGGCGGAGGCATGCTCAAACGTCAGCGCGGCCTCCGGGAGGTCCACGCGCTGAAGGGCGTGAGCTTCGTGGCCCACCGCAACGAGTCCATCGGCATCATCGGCAGCAACGGTTCCGGTAAGTCGACGCTCATGCGCTCGATCACCGGGCTGACCCCGACCTCCGAGGGAGCGATCTTTGCGAAGTCACGGCCGAACCTCCTCGGCGTCGGTGCCGCTCTGATCCCGGACCTCTCCGGTGCCCGCAACATCATTCTCGGGTCCCTGGCCCTGGGGCTCACCCGTCCCGAGATCGACGAGAAGTTCGATGACATCGTCGCGTTCACCGGTCTCGAGGATTTCATCGACCTGCCGATGCGCACGTACTCCTCGGGCATGTCCCAGCGGCTGAAGTTCGCCATTGCGACCTCGGTCCAGCACGAGATCCTCATCGTCGACGAGGCCCTCAACGTCGGCGACAAGAAGTTCCGGGACCGTTCCGAAGGCCGCATCCGCTCCATCCGCGAGAACGCCGGCACCGTCTTCCTCGTTTCGCATTCGATGCGCTCGATCAAGGACACCTGCAATCGTGCCCTGTGGATCGAGAAGGGCGAACTGCGTGCCGACGGCCCGGCCCTCGAGGTCATCAGGGAATATCAGGCCTTCAACAAGGTGGCGAAGGAAGCGGAGCAGGAGCCGAGCTGAGGCACCGCACCCCCTAGCCGCGCCCCGTCTCGCTCGGTACATTCGGGGACATGGACAACAGTTCACGCGAACCGATCGAGTCGCGGCGCATCAGTGATCAGCCTTCGCTGCGCAGTTCGTCGGGCACCATCTGGATCGTGGCCGGTGGGATCTTCCTCGTCGTCATCGTCGGCGTGCTCGCAGTGATCATTTTCTCCGGCGGTCCGGCGGTACCCACAGCGATCACCACGCTCGTCATCGCCGTGGTGTTCTACCTCGTCCTGCTCATCGCCCGGTTCACCGTTCGGCCGGGCAGAGCGCGTCTGTGGGTCATGGCCGCAGCGATGATCGGCATGGCGGTTGCCTCGCTCGTCGGGCTCGTCCTGTGCGTGGGCGCTGCCGCCGGCGGAGCCTGACCGGGATTCTCCCCGCGACGTGGACGCGGGGCCGAACCCGACGTCGGAGGGTTCCCTCAGCGGTGGCCTGGTGGCGATGCTCTATTCGGCGGAGTCAGGTTGCAGGTGGGCTCTGAGGTACTCACCGGTCACGCTGTGTGCGGCGTCCGCGACCTGCCCCGGAGTTCCCGTCGCCACGATCCGACCGCCGTCGTGACCGCCGCCGGGGCCGAGGTCGATGATCCAGTCGGCGTTGGCGATCATGTCGAGGTCGTGTTCGATGACGAGGACCGTTCCACCCTGATCGAGCAGCTGCTGGAAGACGCCGACGAGCACACGGACATCCTCGGGGTGCAGCCCGACGGTCGGTTCGTCGAAGACGAAGAGCGTGTGCTGCTGCGACTTCCCGAGTTCGGTGGCGAGCTTGAGCCGTTGGGCCTCACCGCCGGACAGTGCCGGGGTCGCCTCGTGGAGGGTGAGGTACCCGAGCCCCACATCCTGCAGGGCCCGCAGCCGGGCATGGACCTTGCGTATGTCGCCGAGGTGGGGCAGCGCCTCGGCGACGGTCATCGCCAACAGATCCGGCAGTGACAGCGGCCGGCCGTCGGCATCCGAGGCACGACAGTGCTCATCCGCATCGGGACTGAACCGTCGCCCTTCGCAGTCGGGGCAGGGGATGTCGACATCGGGGAGGAACTGGACGTCGAGCGTGATCTCGCCGGTTCCCTCGCATTTCGGGCAGCGCAGCGTACCCGTGTTGTAGGAGAAGTCTCCGGCTTTGAGTCCCGCATTCTTCGCCGAATCGAGTCGCGCGTACGTACGCCGGAGGTCGTCGAGGACGCCAGAATAGGTCGCCACGGTCGATCGGACATTGATGCCGATCGGGGTGGCGTCGACGACGTTGACCCGATCGATCCCCTCGGCGTCGATCTCACGCACATGATCGGGTCGCGAACGGTCGTCCGCGGCCTTGAGCGCGGGAACGAGGCTGTCGAGGACAAGGGTGGTCTTGCCTGATCCGGACACACCAGTGACGACGGTCAGCCGCTGCCTGGGGATCTCCGCGTCGAGGGTATGGACCGTGTGGATCGGTGCGGTACGCAGCCGGATCCGACCGTGTTCGAAGGTCGCCGAGGCGGCCGTGGGAGTGCGCACGAGGGTTTCGGCGCGTCCGGTGAGGTAGGGGCCGATGCGAGATTCGCGGTGGCTGTCGAGGCCGGCGACGGTGCCGGTGGCCACGACCGTGCCGCCGTCGCGGCCGGACCCGGGGCCGATCTCGATGAGATGGTCGGCTTCGCGGAGGACGAGCGGGTCGTGGTCGACCATAACCACGGAGTTGCCCTCGTCGAGGAGGTCGGTGATCACGCCCTGCAGTCCCTTGATATTCGAGGGGTGGAGCCCGATCGAGGGTTCGTCGAGGACGTAGAGGACCCCGGTGGTCTCATTGCGAACCGCGCGGGAGAGCTGGACTCTCTGGCGTTCACCGGTCGACAGGGAGGACCCGGCCCGGTCGAGTCCGAGATACCCGAGGCCGAGATCGAGCAGACGGCGGGCCATGCCGAGCAGTGTGTCCACCAGGGCACGGGCCATCGGCTGCATCGGAGTCGGGAGTCCGTCGGGCACATCTGCCGCCCAGTCGACGAGTTCGTCGAGTGTCATCGCGGTCGCCTCGGCGAGGCCGAGTTCACCGATGCGAGGTGCCCGGGCGGTCTGGGAGAGGCGAGTGCCGTGGCAGTCGGGGCAGACCCGTTCGGAGAGGAACCGGCTGACGCGGGCGAAGCGTTTCTCGTTGTCGGCGCGTTTGAGCTCTTCGGTCACCGTCAGGCGGGCGTTGCGGAAAGTGAAGTCGAGATCGTGCAGTCCCTTCTTCGAAGTGACCGTGATGTGCTTCTTCTCTTCGGGACCGGTGAAGACGATGTCATGTTCCCAGTCCTCCAGGTCACGCCAGGGCATGTCGGTGCGGACGCCGAATTCGCGGGCGATCTGCGGTTGGACGTTGAAGCCGAACATCTGCCAGGGGATGACGGTGCCGTCGTCGATCGACATGTCCGGGTCGCGGATGAGGGAGGCATCGTCGACCTCTCGGATCGTGCCGATGCCCTCGCAGCGGGGGCAGGCGCCACCGGAATTGAAGGCCAGCTCCTCGGCGCCGGGGGCTTGGACGGTCTCACCGCATTCGGGGCAGTCGAAGGGTTCTTCGGCAGCGACGTTGAGCGTCGGCTCCTGCCGGTGTCCGTTCGGGCAGAGGTGGGAAGCCAAGCGGGAGAACATCAGGCGGACGACGTTGAGCAGCTCGGTCGACGTGCCGAACGTCGAGCGCACGCCGGGGACTCCGGGGCGTTGCCGCAGAGCGAGAGCGGCGGGGATATGGCGGACGGTGTCGACATCGGCGCGGGCGGCTTGAGCCATGCGGCGACGAGTGTAGGTCGACAGCGCTTCGATATAGCGCCGAGAGCCTTCGGCGTAGAGGACGCCCATGGCCAGCGAAGACTTGCCCGACCCGGAGACCCCGGCGATGGCGACGAGGGTGTTCAGAGGCACGTCGATGTCGATGCCCTGCAGGTTGTGCACGCGGGCACCGCGGACCTCGACCGCCGTGGCTGGGGCTGAGTTCCGGGCTTCGGTCGACATATCGTGATCGTAACAACCGGGGATGACACGGAGAATGTCAGAGCCAGGGTTCCGGCGCGGCTGTAATTACCGTCGGTACATGGTGAAGACCCGTCCGGCGGGAGAAGGCGTATGAAGTCGGACAGCGAAGAAGGCTGATTCGTCAGCTTGCACGATAGTTCGTTGTGCGGTGGCCTTGACCGCCTTCCATCAGAATCAGCGAATGCGCAAGCAGATCCTTGATCGCGTACCGAGTCTGCCGCGTCGTCAGACCAGTACTTTCGGCAATCGCGGCAACAGTGGACGAACCAGACGAGATTGCGTCGAACACAGCGGGAGCATTCTTTGTCAGTCTTGAATCCGAGTCAGATTCCGACGCGACAGGGCTGGTCTGCGAATTCGAGTCAGGTTGGCGGACACGTTGTTCTTCGCGCGGCCCCAATTGACGGGCGTCACTGTCGAATTCAGTTTCCAACAGATGCCAGCGAACCAGCTGACTCAGCTGCTCTCTGGCCTCTTCAGAAGTCAACGGGGAGAACTCGCTTCGAAGCGCCTCAATATCCCGCGGTTGTTCATCTCGGGCTTTCAGCATTACTTGCTTCTGCAGATGCGTAAGCTCTCGGCCGTCGGCAGCGTCCTTCAGCCACGCAGTATCCTCATTGGAGAACGCGGAACCGCGCCAAAGCTTGGCGACGAACTGAACGCCGTTGTCGGAAAGGCGCGGGCGGCGAAGGTCAGACTCCATTGTGGACCGTAGGATCTCCTTCACTCCTCCGCCTTCTCCCTCAATGATGTTCTCGCCGTCCGATGTTCGAAGGTCCTTCGCAATTCGGTAGAGACGCTGATTCACAGCAACCTGAGCAGGGGAGCTGCTGGTGATCTGTGACAGAGTGAGACCGCGTAGGCCTCCCGGGCTGATGATGGTTAGGGCTTTTTCACTGATGCGGATTTGAACGGATTTTCCGTATCCGACGGTATCCGGGCCCAGATCGCGGTGCACAAGCGCGTTTGCAATGGCCTCCCGAATAGCTCTTGACGGCATTTCCAGCACATTGCGAAGGTGACCGTTCGCCATGTACTCCTGCCTTGAAGTTAGGTTGGCAACGGTCCACTCCATCAGTTCTTCCAGCAGAATCGGCAACGGGCCATCGAAATGCCGGAGGTTCTGTGTCCGAGCGTTTCCGCCGTCGCGAGGAAGTTGGACCGCAGCGGTTACTTGCAGAGCGGGCAACCGACCCTGTGGGTAGATGCCTAGGGCATAGAGACCTGCAACAGTCAATTCATTTGAATGTGTCACGATTGCCAGTTGTTTGAGGACCGAAAGATCATCCTGGTCGCGCAACCGCTTGGTGTTCCGTGCTCGGTTGAGAAACGCAGTGGTCAAATCATCGTCAAGATCGTCTGGTGAAGTTCCTGGAACCGACTCAGCATCGTATTGAATTCGTTCGACATCATTCAGCCGGGTGACCTCCAACATGTGGATGTCGGTTGGGCTCATCACGTAATCGCCGTCGGCCTGACGGAGATAAGCTTCTCCTTTGTATCTTGCAGGTTTGTCTTGTGCGGGAAGGCTGGCGACTCGAACCATGACAACCGCGATGCCGTCATAGTGGATGGTTTCGGTCGTCAGTTGTGGAGGAGGACTGACAGTTGAGCGTGTCACACTGACAATTCCTGCTTCAATTGTTGCTGGATCTGAAACGCCGCTTATGGAGAAGTCGCTTGCTTCATCGACGCCGAGTATGAGCAATCCGCCGGAGGGCATATTGGCAAAAGCCGAAATCGTGGCCCCAATGTCGCGAGGAAGTTCTTTCGCAGAGCGTTTGACCTCGATGTCGGTTGTATCTCCACGCTGGACACGCAGATCATCGAGAACTGCGTTGAGGTAGTTCTTCGTCAGCTCCATGAACGAAACTTACACTCAATATTTGTCATTTTGCAAGTGTGAAGTGTCACTGTTGTCAGTGTCGTCACTTTGGCTGTAGGTATCGCTGTCAGTCATGAGTCTCCACCAGGGTATTCAGAGGGACGTCGACGTCGATGTTTTGCAGGTTGTGCACGCGGGCGCCGCGCACCTCGACCGCTGTGGCAGGGGCAGGATTGCGGGCTTCGGTCAACATATCGTGATCGTAACAACCAGCACTGACGTGCCGGACGCTTGCTGAGACAGTATTTGCGACCGGGTATGACCGGACTACAATCGTCACGCTGACGACAACAGGGCCACGCTCGTCAGATCGGAGACACCGAACAGAACGACAGCCAGCAACACCGGCCCCGGATGGCGAGCAACGGTGCCTGCATCCCGTAAGCCAACGAACCACCACCGGCTCCGCCGACCACGGCAGTCGGTCACCTAGAAGAAGAGGCACACGATGACTGAGACACCCGTCGAGTCCCGCGAAGAGAAGTCGCGGGCCCGCAAGGCCGTATTCGCGGCTGGACTGGGCAATGCCCTCGAGTGGTACGACATCATCCTCTTCGGATTCATGGCCACCTCGATCACGGCGGTCTTCTATCCGGGCGAGGGCCTGTCCGCGCAGCTGATGACCTGGGCGACGTTCGCCATCACCTTCGTCGTCCGCCCGCTCGGCGCCATCCTCATCGGCCGCTACTCGGACAAGCACGGCCGCAAGTCCGCCCTGTCGCTGACGATCGGTCTGATGACCCTCGGCGTGTTCATCATCGTCATCCTGCCCGGCGAAGCGACCATCGGCATCTGGGGCGCGATCGGCCTGATCATCGCTCGCATCATCCAGGGCATCTCCGCCGGCGGCGAATTCGGATCCGCCACAGCCTTCCTCACCGAGAATGCCAAACGAGGCAAGGCCTACTACGCCTCCTTCCAGACCGCGACCCAGGGCATCTCAATGTTCCTGGCCGCCGGTATCTCGTGGATTCTCAGCTCGACTCTGAGCGAAGAGGCCCTGCACTCCTGGGGCTGGCGTGTGGCCTTCGCCCTCGGTCTGCTCATCGGACCCGTCGGCTGGTACATCCGCTCGAAGATGGACGACACTCCCGAATTCAAGGCCGCCGAGAAGACCGACAACCCGCTGCGCGTCCTCCTCAGTGAGAACTTCGGTCGCCTGTTCTCCGCGTTCCTCATCATCGCGATGGCCACGATCTCGGTCTACCTCATCACCTTCCTGCCGCAGTTCGCCGTCACCAACCTCGGCCTCGACGCCTGGGCATCATTCCCCGGCGCCGTCGTCGCCGGTGTCATCACCCTCACCGGTGCCCCGTTCGCCGGCCGCCTGGCCGACCGCGTGGGTCCGACGACCGTGATGATCCCGACGACCATCGTCGGCATCATCGTCGCATGGCCGATGTTCATCCTCCTGACCGCGAACCCGTCGATCAGCGTCCTCACCCTGTGCGAGGCGATCGTCGGCCTGTTCATGGTCTTCTACTTCGGCCCGATGCCGGCCCTGCTGTCCGAACTGTTCCCCGTCAAGGTCCGCAGCTCCGGCATGACCATCGCCTACAGCTTCGGCGTCGCGATCTTCGGCGGCTTCGCCCCGCTCATCCTCACCGCCCTGCTCGGTGCGACGGGTCTGCTGACCGTGCCCGGCTTCTACTACGCCGGCCTGTCGCTGCTGTCTCTCATCGGCGTGATCATGGCTCGGAAGCTCTACAGCCAGCGCTGACTTTCGCCATCACCTCACGCGGATCAACGCGAAACTTGAAAAGCACGTCACTAGCGACGTGCTTTTCAAGTTTCGCGTTGATTGAGAAGGGTAGGCGGCGGTGATCAGCTGCCGATGGTCGCTTCGGCCTCAGCTTCCGCGGCTTCCTCAGCCTTCCGGGCCTTCGCGGCTGCCCGCTCGACGCGGACGACGTGGGCGATGAGGGCAAACCAGACGAGAGCCAAGCCGGCGAGCGTCAGCCACACCGTCGACGCGTCGAGTCCGAAGGTGAGCAGGATGGTACGGATGTTTGTGAGGATGATGATTCCGCCCGCGGCGACCGCAAGCACCTTCGCCGGCAGCAGCTTCACCAGCCACGCGGCAAAGGGGGCTGCGATGACGCCGCCGATGAGCAGTGCCGCCACGATCTGCCACTCGATGCCCTGCGATCCCAACGCGATGAGGAACCCGAGCGAACCGCCGACGGCGACGACGAACTCACTCGTATCGATCGACCCGATGACCTTCCGCGGCTCCAAACGGCCTGATGAGAGCAGCGTGGTCGTCCCGACCGGACCCCAGCCGCCACCGCCGATGGCATCGAGCGCTCCACCGACGAAACCGACCGGCACGAGCATCCCCGCACTCGGCCGTGACTTGAACTCCGGGCGCTTCCCACCCAAAGCGAGGAACCGCCAGATCACGTACACCCCGAGCGCGAGCAGGATCCCCGAGATCCACGGGGTCGCAGCCTCCCCGTTGAGACTGGCGAGGAAAGTCGACCCGAGGACCGCGCCGATGAAGCCGGGCCCGGCGAGGATGCCCACCGTCCGCCAGTCGACATTGCCGAACCGGTGATGGGAGATCCCTGACACCAGACTTGTGCCCAGTTCAGAGAAGTGCACCGCCGCCGAGGCGGCCGCAGGTGCCGTCCCCGCCGCGAGCAGCAGCGTGGTTGAGGTGACCCCATAGGCCATCCCCAATGATCCGTCGATGAGCTGAGCGATGAGGCCGACGATCCCGAGGACGATGAGCTGACGCATGTGCTTGCCTTTCGTGGATGACGCGAAGGAGGTGGAGGCGCAGACGGTGAGGACGACGTCGACTCAGCGGACGTGTCGGACGCGCAGAAGTGCGTTGACATCACACACTAGCGAAACTGTTGAGCAGATTGGGAAATCCACGGCAATCCTACGAACTCGGTCGCCGTGTGTCGAAAGATGACGCCAGATGGCGAAATTTCGCCGATGAACAGCCCGTATGCGGCGCCGATGCGGATGGGTTACGCTATGCGAGTGTATTCAATCCGAACGATCACTGCTCGCCCTGATTGCTCAGTCGTTGAGCAATCAGTCTGCCTAGTGACCTTGACGGCCCCGGGGCAGGTGCGGGAACGGGCTCAGAGGCTTACGCAGAGAATCGCTGAGGAAGGAGCGCTATGACGGGGCTGCCGTCGGTGGGGCTGATCTCCCACGGGACCTCATCGCCGACCGGCCAAGTCCTCATCGAGGTGCTCGCCGCAGAGATCGCCACAGACCTGCGCATTCGCGGGATTGCCGACGAGGTCATGCTCGGCCATGTGGACGTCCAGCAACCCGACGTCGACGAGGTGATCAACCGCCTGCCCGCCGACCGTCCGGTGATCCTCGTGCCGCTTCTGCTCTCGCCGGGGTATCACGTCCATGTCGACCTCGCCGAGGCGGTCGGTCGTGCCGCTGAATCGGGCCGTGATGTTCGACGGGCCCCCACGCTCGGCCCCGATCCGAGGCTCGCAGAGATCCTCGCCGATCGACTTCCGGCTTTGAGCGACAACGACGAGGTCATCCTCGCCGCTGCCGGATCGAGCGACGAGCGGGCGAACGAGTCATGTCGTGAGATGGGCAGGCTGTTGGCCGCAGAGCTCGAGCGTCCAGTCGAGGTCGGCTTCCTCGCCGGTGGGGGAGTGCCGTTGAAGGAGCTCGTCGAAAAGAGCCGTAGCCGCGGAACCCGCCCCGCGCTTGCGAACTATCTGCTGGCGCCGGGCTTCTTCGATGACCTCGCGCGCAAACTCGTCGACGGCGGCAGTGACTCGTCCGGTGTCCTTTCTCCGCCGCTGCTCACCAACGGAAACAGCGGCGCCGAGGTGCCGCCCCGGCTCGTCGATGTCGTCCGTGACCGAGTCCGCGCATGCACCCAGCCCCGCGGTCATGCCGGCACCCAACCCCACGCCTCTGCCCCGGACATGCTCAATGCCTGACCGCACCCACAGCAGACCGACAGACCGTGACGCCATATGTCACTCCATGACACAATCACCTCCGGTAAGTTGTTGAGCAATTCGGCATTCATGTAGCGTGACTCATCACTGGTTCCCCTCAACGTTTGGAGACAGCAATGTCCACTCAGGTGGAAGAGAACAAGGAAACAGCAGGTAAACGAGCCGCAAAGCGGCCTGCCCGCCCGAAGAAGTCCAATGGGCAGTGGAAGATCGACGGCCATGAACCGTTGAACAAAAACGAGATCGACAAGGCCGAAGACAACGGCCTCAACGTTCGCGCCCGGATCGAAACCATCTATGCTAAGCAGGGATTCTCTTCGATCGCCTCCGACGACCTGCACGGCCGCTTCCGCTGGTGGGGCCTGTACACCCAGCGCAAGCCCGGAATCGACGGCGGCCGCACCGCGAAGCTCGAACCGCACGAGCTCGAAGACGAATACTTCATGCTCCGCATCCGCATCGACGGCGGCAAGCTCACCACCGAGCAGCTGCGCACGATCGCCGACATCTCCACCGAATTCGCCCGCGACAGCGCCGATCTCACCGACCGCCAGAACATCCAGCTGCACTGGATCGAGATCGAGAGCATGCCCGAGATCTGGCGCCGCCTCGAAGCCGTCGGACTCCAGACCACCGAAGCCTGCGGCGACGTCCCCCGCGTCATCCTCGGCTCACCCGTGGCCGGCATCGCCGCCGACGAACTCATCGACCCGACCCCGGCGATCGAAGAGATCTCCCGCCGCTACATCGGCGACCAGTCACTGTCGAACCTGCCGCGCAAATACAAGACCGCGATCACCGGCCACCCCAGCCAGGACGTCGTCCACGAGATCAACGACTGCTCCTTCGTCGCCGTCGACCACCCCGAACACGGCGTCGGCTACGACCTGTGGGTCGGCGGCGCCCTGTCCGTCGTCCCCCGCTTCGCCGAACGCCTCGGCACCTGGGTCGCCCCCGACCAGGTCGTCGACACCTGGCTCGGCGTCACCCAGATCTTCCGCGACTACGGCTACCGCCGCCTGCGCAACAAAGCCCGACTGAAGTTCCTGCTCGCCGACTGGGGTCCGGAGAAGTTCCGCGAGGTCCTCGAAACCGAATACCTCGGCTACAAGCTCGCCGACGGCCCGGCACCGGCCAAACCGATCACCGCAGGCGACCACGTCGGCGTGCACAAACAGGCCGACGGCCGCTACTACATCGGCGTCACCCTCATCGCCGGCCGCGCCTCGGGCACCCTGCTCGGCCAGCTCGTCGACCTCGCCGAGAAGTACGGATCCACCCGCCTGCGCACCACCCCGCACCAGAAGGTCCTGCTGCTCGACATCGACGAAGCCGATGTCGATGACGTCGTCGCCGGACTCGACGCCCTCGGCCTGTCCAGCCGCAAGGACCTCTTCCGCCGCTCGACCATCGCCTGCACCGGCATCGAATTCTGCAAACTCGCCATCGTCGAGACCAAGCAGACCGCCGCCGACGCCGTCGAGAAACTGGAAGCACGGCTGGCCGACATCGAGGAGCTGCCGCACCCGATCAGCTTCCACCTCAACGGCTGCCCGAACTCCTGCGCCCGCATTCAGACCGCCGACATCGGACTCAAAGGCCAGATCGTCACCACCGACGAAGGCGAACAGGTCCCCGGATTCCAGGTCCACGTCGGCGGAGGCCTGGCCTCGAAAGACCGCGACGAAGCCGGCCTCGGCCGTACCGTCCGCGGACTCAAGGTCACCGCCGAGAACCTCACCGAATACGTCGAAACCCTCGTCCGCCGCTTCCTCGCCGGACGCGGGGTGACCGAAACATTCTCCGAATGGGCCAACCGCGTCGACGAAGAGGAGCTGAAATGAGCACCACGAACCCGGCCCCGACCGCATCCCCCAACCCGGCAGCAACAACTCAGACACCGACGCGGCCCCGCCCCGAACCGCGTCCCGTCGAAGAGCTCAAAGCCCTCGCCGAGGCGGGTGCCCGTGAACTCGCCGGTGACCCGGCGGGCGGTGTTCCCGAGGCCAACCCCGCCGACGTTATCCGCTGGGTCTCCCGGAACTTCGACACCGCGGCCTGCGCCGTGGCCTGCTCGATGGCCGACGCCGCCCTGCCGCACTACGTCGCCCAGTACCAGCCCGGCGTCGACGTCCTCTTCCTCGACACCGGCTACCACTTCCGCGAGACCTACGACACCCGCAACGAGGTGGCCCGCCGTGTCGACGTCCACATCGTCGACGTCCTTCCGGAGCAGACCGTGGGGGAGCAGGACGCCGAATTCGGCAAGGACCTCTTCGCCCGCGACCCCGGCCTGTGCTGCGCCCGCCGCAAGGTCGCACCACTGAAGAAATCGCTGAACGGCTACGAACTCTGGTTCACCGGAGTCCGCCGCGACGAGGCTCCCACCAGGACGAACACGCCGCTAATCACCTTCGATGAGAAGAACGGCCTCGTCAAGGTCAACCCCCTGGCCGCATGGTCGTTCGACGACCTCCTCGACTATTCACGCGCCTTCGACGTCCCGGTCAACCCGCTGCTGTCGCAGGGATACCCGTCGATCGGCTGCCAGCCCTGCACTCGCCCCGTCGCCGAAGGGGAAGACCCCCGCGCCGGCCGTTGGGCCGGATCGACCAAAACAGAATGCGGACTCCACACATGAGCATCGACACCCAGTACAACCACGACACCCACACCACCACCGAGGCGGCACCCACCCACAACCCGGGCGCGAGCCTGTCCACCCTCGACGTCCTCGAATCCGAAGCGATCCACATCATCCGTGAGGTCGCCGCCGAATTCGAACGCCCCGTGCTGCTCTTCTCCGGCGGCAAGGACTCCGTGACCGTCCTCCACCTCGCGGCGAAGGCGTTCTGGCCGGCGAAGATCCCGTTCGGACTCCTCCACGTCGACACCGGACACAACTTCGACGAGATCATCCGCTTCCGCGACGAGACCGCAGAGAAGTACGGCCTCGACCTCACGGTGGCGAAGGTCCAGGACTACATCGACGACGGTCGCCTGCGCGAACGCCCCGACGGCACCCGGAACACCCTGCAGACCCAGCCGCTGCTCGATGCCATCACCGGCGGGAGGTTCGACGCCGTCTTCGGCGGCGCCCGCCGCGACGAGGACAAGGCCCGCGCGAAGGAGCGGATTCTGTCCCTGCGCGACGAGTTCGGCGGTTGGAACCCCAGCAGCCAGCGCCCCGAACTGTGGAACCTCTTCAACGGCCGCCACCTGCCCGGCGAACACGTGCGCGTGTTCCCGATCTCGAACTTCACCGAACTCGACGTGTGGAGCTACATCGCCCGCGAAGGCATCGACCTGCCCGAGCTCTACTTCGCCCACGACCGCGAAGTCTTCGCCCGCGACGGCATGTGGTGGGCCACCGGCGAATTCTCCACCCCACGCGACGGCGAGACCGTTACAACCGAGAAGGTCCGCTACCGCACCGTCGGAGACATGAGCTGCACCGGAGCCGTCGAATCGAGCGCCGATGACCTCGAGTCCATCCTCGCCGAGGTGGCCGCCACCACTGTGACCGAGCGCGGAGCCACTCGCGCCGACGACCGGATCTCGGCCTCGGCGATGGAAGACCGCAAGAAGGACGGGTACTTCTGATGACGACAACCACTGACGCAACCGCCACCACCACCGAGGCGACCGCGACCTTGGACACGACGACGAAGACGCTGCTGCGCTTCGCCACCGCCGGATCCGTCGACGACGGCAAATCCACCCTCGTCGGCCGGCTCCTCCACGAGGCGAAGGCGATCCTCGCCGACCAGCTCGCCGCCGTCACCGCAACCAGCCGGGAACGCGGGTTCCTTGGAGGTGAGTTCGACTTCGCTCTGCTCACCGACGGTCTGCGGGCCGAACGCGAACAGGGCATCACCATCGACGTGGCCTACCGGTACTTCGCCAGCGACCGTCGCTCGTTCATCCTCGCCGACTGCCCCGGACACGTGCAGTACACGCGGAACATGGTCACGGGAGCCTCGACCGCCGATGCCGTCGTCGTCCTCATCGACGCCCGCACCGGAGCGACCGAACAGACCCGCCGACATCTGACCGTCGTGTCCCGCCTGGGCATCCGCCACGTCATCATCGCCGTCAACAAGATCGATCTCGTCGACTACGACCAGGCAGCGATCGAGACCGTCGGAAACGACATCAAGACCCTCGCAGACGAGATCGGGTTGGAGACCCCGCACCTCATTCCGATTTCTGCGCTCGCCGGGGACAATATCGCCACCACCTCGGACAACACACCGTGGTACTCCGGCCCGGCACTGCTCGAACTCCTCGAGACCCTGCCGAGCGCGGATGAGGACACCGCCGACCTCGAGGCTTTCCGCCTCGACGTCCAGACCGTGCTGCGTCCGCAAGGGGGACTGGCACCGGGACTCGACCCCGAGGAATTCCGGGACTACCGGGCCGTGGCCGGACAGATCACGGCCGGGCGGGTCAGCCTCGGCGATGAGATCGAGATCCATCCTGCCGGGCTGACAACGAGGGTGACGGGCATCGATACTGCCAGTGGACCGCTTGAGACCGCGAGTGCGCCGCTGTCGGTGGCGCTGCGGTTGGCCGATGACGTCGATACCGCTCGTGGCAGCGTCATCGCCGCGGCCGGCACCCTGCCCACCCCGCGCCGGGAACTGCGCGCCGAGGTGTTCCCGTTCACGGCCGAGGGCCTGCGCACGGGGGATCGGGTGCTCATCAAGACGGGGACGACGACCGTGAAAGGGATCGTCACCATCGAGGCCAAACGCAACCTCGAGACCTCAGGCTTGGAGGACGCCGAGGTGCTCGCCGGCAACGACATCGGCCTGGCCCGGGTGAAGCTGTCGGCCGAACTGCCGGTCCCGGACTTCCGCGACCACGGCACGGCCGGAGCGTTCGTCGTCATCGACCCGCAGACGGGCAACACCCTCGCCGCGGGAATCCACACTCCCGAGGCGGCCCACTCCGCCGAGGCCACCCGCACCGCCGAATCCACCGAGGACCAGTCATGACACTCTTCCTCCCACAGCAGCCCGGAACGGTGCTGCTCGTCGGTGCCGGACCGGGCGATCTCGGACTGATCACCGTCACCGGTCTTCGCGCCTTGGAACGCGCCGATGTCATCGTGGCCGACCGCCTCGGCGCCCGATCGGTCATCGATCAGCTCGAAACCGAACGCGGTGCACCCTTGGATGCCCGGATCATCGACGTCGGCAAGCAGCCGGGGCACCACCCGGTGCCGCAGAGCGGGATCAACGACATCCTCATCACACAGGCGAAGATGGGCCACCGGGTCGTCCGACTCAAGGGCGGGGACTCGTTCGTCCTCGGACGTGGGGGAGAGGAGGTCACCGCCTGCCGGGCCGCCGGAGTCGATGTCCGCGTCGTCCCCGGGGTGACCAGCGCGAACGCCGTTCCCGCGGTCGCCGGAATCCCGCTTACCCACCGAGGTGTGGCCACCTCGTACACGGTCGTGACCGGCCATGACCAGCTGTCCGAGATCGGCGGGGGACGCGACCACACCGTTGTCGTGCTCATGGGAGTGGGCACACTCATCAATTCGGCGATGGTGCTCGCCCGATCGGGGCGCGGTGACGACTGCCCGGTCGCGATCGTCGAAGACGGTTTCGGTGAGAATCAGCGGGTGACCATCGGAGCCCTCGGCGACATCGCCTTCCGCGCGGCTCGCCGAGGCGTCCGGTCACCGGCCGTGATCGTCGCCGGTGATGTCGTGACCCTGAGCCCCTACGCCGATGGTGCGTTCACCCAGGCGACCGAGCCTGCCGCATCGTCATCCGAACTCGTGAGGAACCCATGACCTACATCATCGCCCAGCCGTGCGTGGACCTGAAGGACCGAGCCTGCATCGAGGAATGCCCGGTCGACTGCATCTACGAAGGCACCCGCTCCCTCTACATCCATCCCGACGAATGCGTCGACTGCGGAGCCTGCGAACCCGTGTGCCCCGTCGAGGCGATCTTCTACGAAGACGATGTGCCCGATGAGTGGGAGGCCTACTACGCGGCGAACGTCGAATTCTTCGACGACATCGGATCCCCGGGCGGAGCAGCCGCCCACGGGGTCGTCAAGAAGGACCATCCTTTCATCGCTGCACTGCCGCCGCAGAACACCGACGACTGAACACTCAGCGACTCCACGCTCCCTTCTGACGAGCAACTCCTCGCTCCACCACGACGACTGATCAAGGAAACTCATGCCTGCTATTCCCTTCAGAGTGGCCATCATCGGTGCCGGTCCCGCCGGCATCTACGCCGCCGACCTGCTGACCAAGGCCGAACACGACCTGGAACTGAGTATCGACCTGTTCGAACGCCTGCCCTCTCCCTTCGGGCTCGTCCGCTACGGAGTCGCCCCCGACCATCCGCGGATCAAGGGCATCATCAATGCCCTCATCAAGGTGCTCGACCGCGGTGACATCCGCCTGTTCGGCAACGTCGAATACGGAGCCGACATCAACCTCGGCGAGCTCACCGACCGCTACGATGCGGTGATCTTCTCCACCGGCTGCTTCGTCGACGCACCGCTGTCGCTGCCCGGGATCGACCTGCCTGGTTCCTACGGTGCCGCCGACTTCGTCAACTGGTACGACGCTCATCCCGATGTCGCCCAGACCTGGCCGCTCGATGCGGAGAAGGTCGCCGTGCTCGGCAACGGCAATGTCGCCCTCGACGTGGCTCGGGTGCTCGCGAAGCAGGCCGATGACCTGCACACCACGGAGATCCCGGACCACGTGTACGAGGGCCTGAAGTCCTCGAAGGTCACCGACGTCCACGTGTTCGGCCGGCGTGGTCCCGCGCAGGCAAAGTTCACTCCGCTGGAGCTGCGTGAGCTCGGACAGGTCAAAGACGTCGACGTCATCGTCTACCCCGAGGACTTCGAGTTCGACGAGGCCTCGGAGGAGGCGATCCGGTCGAACAACCAGACCAAGCAGGTGACGAAGACGCTCACCGACTTCACCCTGCGGGAGCCGACGGGAGCGAAGCGGCGACTGCACCTGCACTTCCTCCACGCGCCGGTGGCCATCCTCGGCGAGGATCGGGTAACCGGGCTGCGCACCGAGCGGCAGGAGCTCGACGGGACCGGTGGGGTCAACGGCACCGGGGACTTCCACGACTGGGACATCGATGCCGTCTACCGGGCGGTCGGCTATGCGGGCACGCAGCTGCCGCAGCTGCCCTTCGACGAGCACAAGCGTGTGATCCCCAACCACGAAGGACGCGTCGTCGACGCGGAGTCCCAGGCTGGAGCCGCCGAGGCCGATGTCGTACCCGGCGTGTACACCACCGGCTGGATGAAGCGCGGACCGGTGGGACTGATCGGCCACACGAAGGGAGATGCGCTGGAGACGATCGGCCACATCCTCGACGACCAGTCCGCGGGCGCGCTGACCGGACCCGTGTATGAGGACCCGGATTCGATCGTCGAGTTGCTCGAGTCGAAGGGCGTCGACTTCACCGATTGGGAGGGCTATCACCGGCTCGAGGCCGCGGAGAAGGCCCTCGGTGAGGCCGAGGGACGTGAGCGCGTGAAGATCGCGACCCGGGAAGCCATGCTCGCCGAGGCACGGGCTCACCTGACCGCGGAGGCGAACGCCGGCTGATTTCGCCGAGGCGGCTGGGGGGAACTGAGGCCGTGGTCGCCGGCTGTGGTTCGGCCTCCCCGTCGTTCAACGACGAATCAGGTTTTCGACGCTGCCTCGTATCGATAACCTGATCCGCCGCTGATCGAGGCTCGCGGGACTCGTGCGTTTCTGGACCGTCAGCCGCTGAGGCTCAGATAACAGCTCGAAGCGTTCCTCTGTTCGACCCGGTGAGCGGCGAAGCTAGGCACAACCCGCTTCACTTATAAGTGAAACATTGCTATCCTCTTCGTATAGCTATGAACGTAGACCTGGGAAGGGGTGACTATGTCAGCCTTAGCTTCTTCCGAGCGGATCACGATCAGCGATCAGACCGTCAAGGACGCCCGAGACACTGTCATTCCTGGAGGGGCCTCGCTTGTGCTGCGCCTCGCCGATGGGGAAGAAGTGGAGCTTCCGACCAGCATTCAACAGACACTATTGCATGCTCTGAAGTTGATTGCGCAACAGGGTTCTGTTTCTATTGGCCAATTGCCAGTGGAGCTGACCAGCACGGTGGCGGCAGATCTGCTCAGCATTTCGAGGCCGACTCTGATGAAGTGGGTGGCCGAAGGCCGAATCGGCTCCTACAAGAAGGGGTCGCATACGCGTTTCAACAGGGATGAAGTGTTGGACCTGCGCCAACGAAATGCGGCTGCTCGCCGTTCTGCCTTCGAAGAGCTGCGCAGCCTGGATGAGGAGCACGAAGGGTTCCTCGCCGACTGATAGGCAGTATCGACTGGCTGGAGTGGGAAGTCCCACTCCAGCTAGTCTTCTGTTATGCCCCAGCGAGTTTTTGTTGACGCAAACATCTTCTATAGTAGGACCCTCCTCGATTGGCTGTACTATTTGAGGCAAGCCAACGAGGGCATGTTTCAGTTGCATTCAACTGAGGACGTCTTCGCCGAAGTGCTGGCCAATATGCGAGAGAAGGATCCCACTGCGCCTGGGCATGTGACACGACATCGTTTGGAGCTCATGCAAGAGTGCATCGATGAGGTGATTCAGGACTTCCCCGGTGATGCCGAGTTCACCGGTACAGACTCGGAGGATTACCATGTCCATGCGGCGGCGCTGGGAGCCCGTTCGGACCTCGTCGTCACTGCTGATAAGCCGAGCGGAATCACCACCACGCCAGATGCCCAACCGTACGAAATCATCTCTCCGGACGATTTCTTCATGCTCGTTGTCGATTCATCGCCGACGTGCCTTCTGCCGATTGTCCGCCTCCAGTTCGACTATTGGAAAACGAAGCCGAATCATCGACAGCTCGACGACGCGCTCGAGAGAGCCGGATGTCAGCAATTCGCTTTGCGCGTGCGTGCGGCGCTGAGCCGGTTGGCGCAGACCGTCTATTGACACCTGTTTGGCAACTCTCGAGACGGCGGCGTCTCGATCCAACACTATTCCGGTGGGGTGGAGAACGGTTGGTTCGGGACGCTCAGGAGCTTATGCAGATCATGACTTCTGCTGAGGAAACGGGCGGAAGCCATCGACGTCGAGGGCGACGTCTGGATGCCGATATCGCGCCCAAAGATCATGGCCGTCCCAGTCCTCTGGCATCCTGTCCCGCAGTTTGGCCCGTGTCAGCTTCTCGTCCTCTTCTCCGGTGATGATTGCCCATGGCGTGGCAAGGAGGTCGGCTGCGATTTCAGCGGCCGTTGGCACTTCCTGATTGTCGAGTCGTTCATACCAGCCGGCGATGCGGAGTTTCATCGGGTAGACATGCTCTCCCACAAGGCGTGGTTCCGGATGGTTCGCACGTGCGAACGCTGCGGGAGACCACAGGGCGCCGTCGACTCGTCTCCGGTGGCCCTGACGAGTTTCGCGCGGCTTGTCCCAGAAGGCATCTGTCGCATGCCTGAGCAGCTTGCGGCCGGCGGCGCCTCGATTTCCTCTCTGCTGGTGCACCAGTTTCAGGACCTCGAGTATGACGCGTGCGTCCTCGAGATCCTGCTGGCTCAGGTCAGATGTCGTCTGTCGCATATTTCCACAGTAGCTGCGTAAGCGGTGCTTGGGTGGTTAGAAGCCGCCGGCGGCCACATAGTGGCCCGAAACCTTCCATTATTCGACCGTTTGGTCGAGAACCCTTCCGCGTCGCCCTGTAAAGCCATGACCTCGACTGATAACCCGGCTATGTAATTGACATCACCGACTCTCAAGAGAAGACTGACCGCGGATATTCTGCCTTCACAAATCTGGGAGGCGAAGGTGCCCTCAACAAATCCGCTGTCATCGGGCTCGCATACGAGCGTGACAGGCGTCCATGACAGAGGTCTTAAGCGCGATATCGGCAAGACCGGTCTGCTGTTCACCGGAGTCGGCGCGATCATCGGATCGGGTTGGCTCTTCGGTGCTTTCGACGCCGCCAGCATGGCTGGTCCGGCCGCGATCCTGTCGTGGGCCATCGGCGCCATTCTCATCATCTTCGTGGCGCTGAACTACTCTGAGCTCGGAGTCATGTTCCCGGTCGCCGGCGGTGTCGTCCGCTACCCGCACTACGCCTTCGGATCGTTCGCCAGCTACACCAGCGGGTGGATCACCTGGCTGTCAGCGGCCGGAACCGTCGGCATCGAAGTCCTCGCTGCCATCCAATACGCCTCGAGCTATCTGCCGTGGCTGATGGAGTCGAAGGAAGGCGTCCTCGTCCTCACCGTGCCGGGCATCTTCGTGAGCATCGCGATGGTCGCGGTCTTCTGCGTCATCAACATGTTCGGTGTGAAGTTCTTCGCTCAGTTCAACAACGTGCTCGTGTGGTGGAAGCTGCTCGTCATCGTCCTCGTGTTCGTCGGCCTCGCGCTGCTCGCCTTCAACCCCGGTCACTTCCACATGGCCGAGTTCGGCGGATTCGCACCCAACGGGCTCGCCCCGATCTTCGCCGCACTGCCGGCAGCCGGCATCGTCTTCTCCTACCTGGGATTCCGCCAGGGAGTCGAGTTCGCCGGTGAGACGAAGGACCCGCAGAAGAACATGCCGTTCGCCGTGATCGGCTCGATCGTCCTGACCGGCATCATCTACATCCTCCTGCAGGTCGCCTTCATCGGAGCCGTCCCCACCGAGCTGCTCCAAGACGGCTGGGGCGGACTGTCGTTCTCGAACTCGGCCGGTCCGTGGGCGGAGATCGCGATCATGCTGGGTGCGATGTGGCTGGCCATCATCCTCTGCGCAGCAGAATCGGCGCGACCTTCCACCTCGCCGAGGCGGCCGAAGCCCACCGGGCCCTCGAAGGCGGGGGAGTGCGGGGCCGGATCCTCATCCTTCCCTGACCGGGACACGGCTCTTCGCATACTCAGGACGCGCGAGGGCGGCGCCCCGGTGGGACTATCGCTCTGCCTGTTCGGTCGGCACCACCATGACCGGTCCCTGCGCGCGGTTGAGGACTTCGCGGCTGATGGAACCGAGCAGTGCCGACCTGACCGCGCCGCGACCGCGCGTGCCGAGCACCGTCAGCTGCGCCGTGCGGGTCATCGCCTCAAGAACATCACCCGGGTCGCCGAGTTCGACCTCGACCGTGATGTCGAGGGAGGGATGGCGCTGACGCAGCCAGTCGATCGACTTCTCCAGCGTTCCCGTGAGATTGCTCCGACGAAGCTCTGCGGTCGTGTCGTAGACTTCGAGGTCCGGGTACCAGTACCTCCATTCCCGCAGGAGCGGCATCGCCGTGAGCACCTGCAGAGGTGCCTCGAGACGCTGCGCGTGCTGCGCGGCCAGCAGCAGGACCGGGCGGCTGCTTTCGGAGAGATCGACTCCCGCGACCACCGGTGCGGCGGTCCGCACGGGGGCGGAGGCTTCCGGATCCTGCCCGCCAGCCGGTCGGCTCTCCTCGGGGACGACGACGGTGGGGCACTGCGCATGGGCCGGCAGGGCCGCGGCCACCGAACCGAGCAGCTGACCGAGGAAACCGCCGCGGCCGCGGGCGCCGACGGCAAGCGTCTGCGCCCGGGCGCTGAGAGCGGCGAGCACTCCGGCCGGGCTGCCTTCGGCCGTTGAAAACGTCACCTCACCCGGGTAGTCGCGCAGAAGCTCCCGCGCGATATCGAGGAGCTGGTTGGCCCGATCCCGCTCGGCCCGAGCTTCGGGCGAGACGAGGACCGCGGGCTCACCGGTGTACATCATCGGCGGGAGCCGATACACGGTGACGACCGTGAGGCCGAACCGCTGCTCTGCGCAGCGACGGCGGCCCAGCGCAGTGCGGACCGGGCGGGCTCCGAACCGTCGAAGCCCACCAGGACACCGGCATCGCGATCGGCCGAAGCGAAGGGAACCGTGCCATTCATGACAGGACCCTCTCCTCTAGATGATCACGACTTGCGGGGCACGATCATCACCGCGCCCTGAGCGTTGTTGAGCACACCGCGGGAGACGGAACCGAGCAGTGCGCTGCGCACCGCGCCGCGGCCCCTGCTGCCGACGACGGTCAGCCGCGCTGTCGCGGTCCTGTCGGCGATGACGTCCATGGGCTCGCCGATCTCGACATCGATGGAGATGTCCAGGTTCGGGTGATCGTCGAACAGCCACGCGTGGTCGTCTCTGATCATCTTCTCGAGTTCGTTCTTGCGCCGCTGGCTCGACTCGTTCTGCAGCCGAACGTCGGGGTACCAGTACAGCCACTCCTCCATCAGCGGCATGATCATGAGAATCTTCAGCTCCGCGGCCGTCTCCTCCGCTGCGTGCGCGGCCTGCTTGAGCACCTCGGCGCTCTGGGCTGAGCCGTCGATCGCGACGACGACAGGACCGTCCTGCTGGTGGTCGACGAACTTCCCGGGCTCGGCGTCCGCCTCGGCGGAGTCGGTGCCGGGGAACACGATCGTGGGGCAGTGGGCGTGTGCCGGCAGGGCTGAGGACACCGAGCCGAGCACGCGGCCGACGAAGCCGCCGCGTCCGCGAGCACCGACGACGACCAGCTGGGCGCGCCTGGTGAGATCGGCCAGGGTGCCGGTGGGGTTGCCCTCGGCGACACCGAGGATGAGTTCACCCGAGTAGTCGCTGAGGAATTCCTTGGCCACATCGAGTGTCGCCTCGGCGAGCTCCCGCTTGGCACGGTCATCCGGCTGCGCCTGCAGCGAAGCCATATTGGGATAGACCGGGACAGGAACCGTATAGGCGGTGACGACGGTCAGAACCGTCTTCCGGCGAAGCGCTTCGGTCGCGCCGAACTGCAGAGCCGCTTTGGCATGGTCGGAGCCGTCGAAGCCGACCAGGACCCCAAGGTCACGGGAGCGCATGTCGGCGGCGGTGACATCGTCGTACATCTTGAACCTCCTGCCGGGGTTTCACAGATTCCGAGCGATGGCGACAACCCCGCAGCGAAAGCGCCATCGTCAGGATCCATTATAGCCTGTTTCTACACTATGTAGAATTTTGCGCGGTCGATTCGTCACTGCGCGGTCTTGTTGGGCACGATCAGCACGGGCGACCCCGCCCGGTTCAGCATACTCCGGCTGACCGAACCCAGCAACCGGCCGGCCGGACCGCCGCGACCGCGGTTGCCCATCACGATGAGTGCTGCGCTGCGCGAAGCGTCAAGAAGCACGTCGGCTGCCGAGCCTTCGACAAGCTGAAGGCGTGAGACCAGACCGCTGCCGCTTTCGGTGACCGCTTGTGTCACCTCGTCCAGATGGTCGGCGTATGCCCGGTACTCCCCGGCATGCTCGTCCGCCGAGGCCCCACGTGAGCTGCCCGCATCAGTGGGGACGACGGAGACGAACGCGAGTCGACGGCCGCTGAGTTCGGCGGCACGTGCGGCGACCTCCGCGACCGGCAGTGCGGAGGAATCCCGATCGATTCCGGCAACGATCTCGTTCTCGAAACCGGGCTGAGCCTGCTGAGCCTCCGCGTTCGGTCCCTCGGCATCTTCGGTTCCAGGTGCACCCTTGCCGTGGTCCGGGAGCGGGATGACGAGGACCGGGCAATGCGAGCGCGCTGCGAGTGTGCCCGAGACTGTGCCCAGCAGTCGGCTCGCCAGCCGATTGCGGCCACGTTTGCCGACGACCGCCAGGCGCGAATAGCGGCTGGCCTCGGCGAGGACTTCTCCTGCGTCTCCCTCGATGGCCTGGGCGGAGGCGTCGATGCCGGCCTCACGCGCCTCGGCGGCATATTCCTCGAGCAGGTCCTGGGTCGAGTGCCCGATGCTGCGATGATGATCGTCGGAGATCCTCGGGGCGTGACGATGCGGAATCACCGGAACGCTGTAGGCGCCGATGACCCGGAGCGAACAGTTGTGCTCCTTGGCCATCGTCATGGCGGACAGGAACGCGTGGCGGCTGTTGTCCGAGCCGTCGACTCCGACCAGAATATCGGCCGGTGGGAGCGTGAAGAGTGCAGTCATAGCCTCACCGTACGCGAACAGAGGGACTCAGCCGACGGGGTCCCCCGCCTCGGCGAATCGGGCGAAGTAGGTCAGCGTCTCGAAGGAGTCGACGGCGTCGGGGTTGGCCACCCGTTCGAGCGGGTGGCCCTGGATCAGTCGTTTGACAGGCACCTCGAGCTTCTTGCCCGTGCGGGTGTGGGGGACGGCCGGCACGGCGATAACGTCATCGGGAATGTGCCGGGGTGAGGCCTTGGTCCGCAGCTCCTCGCGGATCCGCTCGCGCAGACGGTCGTCGAGCTCGACGCCGTCGGCCAGGACGACGAAGAGCGGCATCCAATACCCGCCATCGGGCTGCTCGGCACCGATGACCAGGGATTCGGCCACCTCGGGGATGCCGTCGACGACGTCGTAGATGTCGGCGCTGCCCAGGCGCACGCCCTGCCGGTTGAGGGTGGCGTCCGAGCGGCCGGAGATGATGACGCTGCCGTGGTCGGTGATGGTGATCCAGTCGCCGTGGCGCCAGACTCCGGGGAACATCGAGAAGTACGTGTCGCGGTAGCGCTCACCGTCGGGATCGTTCCAGAACTTCACCGGCATCGACGGCATCGGGGCGGTGATGACCATCTCCCCGACCTCGCCAATTAAAGGCTGCCCCGAGTCATCCCAGGACTCCAACGCCACACCGAGCACCGGTCGTGAGAGCTCGCCAGCCCAGATCGGACAGTTCGGAGCGGACCCGGCGAAGCCGCTGACGACGTCGGTGCCGCCGCTCGTCGAGGCCAGCTGCACGCGCTCGCCCACGGCATCGCGCACCCACGGGAAGCAGTGGGCGGGCACCGGGGCACCGGTGGCACCGATCGTCCGCAGCGCAGAGAGGTCGAATTCGGTGCCGGGTTCAAGCCCGGCCTTCATCCCGGCCAGGAAGATCCCGGGACTGACCCCGAGCACATTCGCCTCCGTGTCCGCGGCGCTCTCCCACAGCCGGCCCGGCCCCGGATAGAGGGGACTGCCGTCGAAGCATACCGTGGTCGCACCGCCTACCAGCCCCGAGGCGACGAGGTTCCACATCATCCAATTCGTGTTCGTGTACCAGAAGAACCGGTCACCCGGCCGGATGTCGAGGTGGAGACCCAGCAGGCGCAGGTGATCGATGACGACCCCGCCGTGGCTGTGCACGATCCCCTTGGGAATCCCCGTCGTGCCCGAGGAGTACAGCACCCACAGCGGGGTATCGAAATCGACGCGCGCGAACTCGGGTTCGACATCCCCGGATGCGATATCGTCCCAGGCAGTGAGGTTCGTGATCTGCCCGTGTTCATCGATGAATTCCTCGCCGAGGTTGCCCACCCCGACCACGGCCCGCAGGCTCGGCATCCGGTTGGCCAGATCCGCGACCTGGTCGCGGCGGTCGAAAGCCTGCCCGTTCCACAGGTATCCGTCGGCGGCGAAGAGCACCTTCGGTTCGAGTTGGCCGAGTTTCGTTGCCGCACCTTCGGCGGCGTAGTCCTGGGCGCAGGCGGACCAGATGGCACCGACCGAGGCGGTCGCGAGGAACGCGATGAGGGTGTGCTGGGTGTTCGGCAGGTATCCGACGACACGGTCGCCTTGTTCGACTCCTTGCTCACGCAGCCAGGCGGCGACGGACCCGACCTGGCGTCGCAGCTCGCGCCAGGTGGTTTCGGTGCGCTCGCCGGATTCTTTGATGGTGATGATGGCCGGTTCGTCGGCGAGGGTGTCATCAAGGCCGGCCCGCAGTGCGTGTTCGGCGTAGTTGAGCCGGGTCCCGGGGAACCAGGTGGCCCCGGGCATGGACCGGTCGGTGAGCACTTCGGTAAAGGGCTCGTCGGCGATGACATCGAAGAAGTCCCAGACCGCACCCCAGAACCCGTCGAGGTCGCTGACCGACCAGTTCCACAGATTGTCATAGGTGGCCAAGCTTTGGCCGGTGCGCTGATTCGCGAAGTCGATGAAGTCGGCGATCTGCGGTCGCGGGGTCTGGTCAGGGTCGGGAAGCCAGATCGGTTCAGCGGTCAATTCTTCTCCTCAGCACATCGGTGTACGGCAGTGAAAGTGGTCTCCACCAGCTGAAACGAGGCGCACTCGTTCCGCAGTGGGGCCGTTGAGTCCCACCTTACGCCGCCGACCCCGCGGCCATTGCAGGCTGTCCGATATCGCGCGCCGAAGGCGCCAGCTCACAGCCCCCAGCGCCGGGCCGCTTCCAGAGCTTCTTCCAGAGTGGCAGCGTCGAGCTTCTGATAGAGGCTTCTCACCTGCGATCTCACGGTGTTCTCCGAGCGGAACTGCTTCTCTGCGATCTGTCGACGGGTCAGCCCTTCGCGAAGCCCTTCAAGCACTTCGTACTCGCGGGGGGTGAGGGCCGGACGTGTTCGCTTGTCCCCGCGGACCTCAGGGATCCTCGTGATCCGCGCGCGTGCCTCTTCAGGCAGACGCTGCAAGTGGGAGTCAGTCAGAATCGCATGTCGTCTCAGCAGAACCAGATCAGCCAAGGCCCCCTGGCCAGAAACGATGTCATCGATGAGATGCCGGATGATGAGCTCGCTGTCCTTGTCGCTCATGATGATGTCCAGCTGTGTTGCGAACTTCAGCCACCGATCACCGGCCACATCATTCCGGGCGCGACTTATGAGGAGAGCGGCTCGGTCGAGATCACCGTTCATCACTGCCTGATAGGCGTCGAGGAGGAGAAGTTCGGGAGCAGGGGGTGGTGTGACTGCAAGCTCAGTTGAGGGGAGTCCGAACGCGCCTGCCATATGGGCAGCGCGAGCGGTGACCGCGAAGAGAGCCCGAGCCAATGGCGTGTTCGACGGGTGGGGACGTTGGCAGCGCATTCTGTTCGTGACTTCGAGGGCTCTCTGTGGCAGACCGGCGAGAATGCTGCGCATCGCAAGCAGATAAGTATGGACCTGCCAGGTTTCGTTCTGATCCGGAGTCACCGGCAGAACGCTGAGGGCCTCGTCTACCGCTGCGAGGTCGAGATCTGCCAGTCCCACAAACACACGGGCAAGCTGCGCGTTGCGTGTGACCATCGGGCGTCCCCAACCGACCTTGCCCACCCACCTTTCGTGTTCTGTGATCCACTTGCGAGTTTCGTGGGTGTCGCCGCGCAGTGCATGGTGGAGCGCGAGCTTAGATGTGGTGTCGGCCAGCAGAAAGGTATGGCCGGTCCCCTCGATATGGTGGTACGCCGCATGGTAGCTCGAGGACGACCTGACCTGATCCCCGCCGATTTCGAGTGCGACGCCGGCGTGCAGATTGACCACACTGGCCAGTATTGGGCGCAGCCGACGCTGGGACTCTGCAGTGTGCAGCGCTGTCAGCAGCCGACGGGCTGCAGCTGCGGCCTGCACGTCGTGGCCGGCAATCCGCAGGTAGCCGACTTCGATGAGGCCGAATACGAGCGCCTGCGGCCCCGGATTCCGATAGAGACGGGCCGTGTTCGACCGCATCCGTGATGCGACGCTGTCCCGTTCGTATTCCAGCCTGCCGTCAGGAAGCACAAAAGACATGCCATCGGTCCTCGCTCCATCGAGAATACGAATAGCCGCGCCGGTGAAGTCGCCCAGCCACTGATCCACGAACTTCTCAGGCATGACAGTCAGCAGGCCACGGATGATGCGCGCATCCGTGGTGAAGAGTTCCATCCCGCGCTCGGTGAGGACTGTTCCCAACGCCCGCCAATGTCTGTGGGCGGCTGCCTGCTGTACGGCTGAGATGAGGTCAGAGGATTCTGCGATCGCGTCGATCGCGGCGGCGACCAAATCGTCTGCGAGCGCAGGGTCGTTCTGTCGGACCAAAGTTTTCAGGGCGTCTCGGATCAGTTTCGGCATGAACGGTGCACCGTCTTCGCCCAGAACGAGGAATCCCGCTGCCACGAGGTCCTTGAGAAGCGGCGGATCACCGTGGATCTCACTGAAGAATGCGGAGAGAGTCTGAGTGGTGATCGGGTCGAGGAATGCTGATTTCGCCATCTCCCAGCCGTTGTGCTGTGAGTCGATCCAGTGCGACAGGAACGGGAGGATCGACTCCTGCGCACGATCAAGGGCAGATGGTTCACGCAGCAGGAGAAGGGTCGGTTCGAGCCAGCCGCCGGTGAGTCTGTGGAGATCTTCTGCCGCTGTGCGGCAGTCATGATCGTTATCGAAGTGAGGCGGAACAGCATCGAAGTCCGCGCTGAGTGCGGCGATTTCGTCGATAGTCAGCAGCAGATCGGGTACGTGCACCATGGAGCAGTCGTAGGCCGCCAGGACGGCCCAGTCGATGGTGGGGGAGTCGAGGACGATCGCTGTCCGGCCTTGATCTCCGTGCGTGGCGAGGAACTTCGGAATGTGCGTTTCGAAAGCTTCTGCGAGGGAGGGCGCTGTGCTCGCCTCGCCGGGGGGTGAGAAGTTCGCATCATTGCGAACGTGGACGACGAGGACATCTTGCTCTCCGGGCCACGACCGTGCGAACCACCCTCGTCCCAACCCGGCCGGTGCCGAGATGAGGAGGACGTTCTCCGTCCCCGTGAGGCCGGTGGAGAAGCGCTTCCAGGCTGGGTGATCGATCCTTGTGAGGAGTCTGGGAGCGGCGTAACGAACGAACAAAGCTGGCTTGCTCCTTCCGCTGAGCATTCGGGCCGAAGACACCCGCCGGCAGCTGCTCGCACTCTCTCCGATCGAAAACCGACATTGGAGCGTCGTGCGGGGGTGAAATCAAGGGTGAAATCGCTCCAATATTCTCACTTTCCTCACAGTCTACTGTCACTTCTTCATAGGGTCGACGCGACGTCTGCCGTGCGTGGTTTCGTGCTTGCGTACGGCCTACCGCCCTGCCTCTGGGGGAGGCGAGCGGCCAATTCATCCTGTTACCAGAAGGACAAGAATGCTTGAAAATCTCGAGGCGCCGCCTAACCGGTTGAAGCGCTTCACCATCTATTTGCTGACGCTCCTCGTGGCGCTCAGCTCGGCGATGATCCTGCCGCAGGCGGCGAGCGCGAACACCCAGGCTCCCGCTGAGGGCAGCCCGATCGTCTTCACCGATATCAGCTTCGAAAAAGAAGAGTTCCCCAGCGGCACCAACCAGCGACTCAACGTCTCGTGGAAGATCGAAGGCGAGGCCCAGAACCCGGTGACGGTGTCGCTCGACCTGCCCGAAGGACTCAATGCTTCGAACGACCGGTTCGCGCTCACAGGTCCGGACGGCGACCCAGCCGGCGAATGCCTCGTGCAGAACAACCACATCACGTGCACGGCGGACGAAGACTTCATCGAGAACAACCCCTACGACGTTTCCGGTTCGTTCTACCTCACTGTGCAGTCGACGTTCACGAACACTGAGACAATCGAACACACCTATGACATCGGTGGTTTCGAAAACAAAGTCACCATCCTCAAGAACGCGAACTGGTGCGACAGCAACTGTGAGCACGGTTCGCAGGGCCAAGGCAAATGGGGTTGGTACGACAACATCAACGACCAGATCATCTGGACGGTCAACGTCCCCGCAGGAGAGCAGGGAATGGGCATCGGCCAGAAGGTCTCTGTCACCGATGTCATGGACACCGATGACTACACCCTGGTCAAGGACGGCACCTACCCTCGCGTCCTGCAAGCCAAATCGATCAGCTACAACAGTTGGGGCCGCGAAGGACTGGATTACAGGACCGTCCCGACCGACAAAGTGAAGTGGAGCAACGCCGACCTCACTGCCTCCTTCACTACCGAGGCGGGACTGGGCTCGGGATACTCGGCGGGAGAATGCACGACCAACCAGGGCAAGAGCGTTCCCTGCACCCGCGGCACCGACGGATCGTTCTACCAGGTCCAGTGGAAGGTCGACGTCAACACTCCCGGCAAGCTCGATGCGAACGGCAACCGTGTCTTCTACAACGGCGCCGAGTGGACCATCGACGGTGAAACCAAGAAGATCGAGCGTGCGAGCACTACTCGCTACTCCGGTGGCGGCAACGTCGTCGGACGCAACTTCGGCAAGTTCCAGATCGAGAAGGAACTCACGGGTGACACGACTCTGCACCCCGAGTTCGAGATCAAGTACACCTACCACGAGGAGGGGCAGGAGCCGCAGGAGCGGACCGGCAAGTTCCATGCCGGTGGTTCACTCACCAGCCCGGAGATCTGGCGTGGCACCACTGTCACGATCAATGAGATCAAGCCGACCGACCCGGCAAACGTCACTTGGGATGACCCGGTGATCGTCGACGCCGACGGCAACGAGGTCACAGAACTGACCTTCAGCGCTGAGAACAAGAACCTTGGGAAGGTCACGAAGCTGACCCTCAAGAACCGTGCGGTTCTCAATAAAGACACCTTCCAAGCGAAGAAGTCCATCAACAACCCCGATGACGTTTCGCTGCCGAACGATGCAGAATACACCCTGGCCTACAGCTACCCGGCAGACGACGCGAAGGGCATCGCCGCCGGCTCCGGAGAGCTGAAGCTGCCGGCCAACGGTGACACTGTCGAAAGCGGTGACCTCCCGATCGGTGCAGTGTTGACGCTCAAGGAGATCGGCCTGCCGAACGTGCCCGGTGCGACATGGGGTGACCCGAAACTGTCGCATGACACTCTCACCATCGGTGAGGACAAGACCGTGACAGTCGACGTGACGAACACGATCACGCAGGACGTCGGACAGTTCCAGGTGAAGAAGTCGACCTCGGGCGATGGACAGGAGCTCATCCCGGAGGGCACCGAATTCATCGTGAAGTACAGCTATGAGGGAATCAACGGCTTCGACGGCGGCTCCGGTGAGCTCACTGTTGCAGCCGGTGAGACCTCTGAGGCCAGCCCGGAGATTCCGGCCGGCGCCACCGTCACCCTCGAAGAGGTCACTCCTGTCGATCCTGAGGGCGGAAGCTGGGGCGTGCCCGAGTTCAGCCAGTCCGAGTTCACCGTGACCAAGGATCAGGTCGTCACCATCGATCTGGACAACCCGATCACGTGGAACAACGGCGACTTCTCCGTGCAGAAGGTCGTCAAGGGCGATGCTTCGCACCTCGTCGGTGACGATGTCGCCTTCACGGTCGACTACACCTACGAGCTGCCCGAGGCACTCGGCGCTGAGAACGGCAAGGGAACCGGCAGCCTCACCGTCCTCAACGACGGAAAGGCTGTCTCCAGCGATCCGCTGCCGTACGACACGCAGGTGACGCTCGCGGAGGTCCAGCCCGGACCGATCGCGGCAGCAACCTGGACCGGCTCGAGCTTCGATCACTCGACGTTCAAGATCGGTGACAAGACCACGTTCGGTGTCACGCTGACGAACACGATCGAACTCGACCTCGGTGCTTTCAGCCTCGAGAAGAAGGTCAGCGGCACCGGCAAACATCTGGTGGCCGACGACGCCGAATTCACCGTGAAGTACTCCTACCCTGAAGGCCCGAACTTCGATGCCGGCAAGGGGGAGATCACGGTGACTCCCGGCGGTGAGCCGGTGGTCGTTAAGGATCTGCCTGCCGGTGCGCAGGTGACTCTCGAAGAGGTCGCCCCGAAGAACCCTGAGGGCGGCACCTGGACGGATGTCTCCTGGACCGAGGGCAACGTCGTGATGATCGGCAAGGATGAGACCACCTCGGTCGTCCTGGACAACGCCATCGAGCTCAATACCGGCAACTTCTCCGTGGCCAAGGAGCTCGACGGTGCAGGCTCCGGACTGCTGCCGGACGATGCCAGCTTCCTCGTCCACTACGAGTACGAGGCAGGCAAGGGCTTCGAGGCTGGTAAGGGCCAGTTCGAGGTGTCCGCAGACGGCACGGCCGTCACCAGCGAACAGCTGCCGTATGGTGCCAAGGTGCACCTGACGGAGGCGGAGCCGATCAACGTCGAAGGCGCGACGTGGGAGGGCTACGAGTTCAGCCCATCGACCGTGACCATCGGTGACGGCACCACCGCCGAGGTGAAGCTGACGAACACCTACGGCCTTAACGAGGGCTACTTCTCCGTGACGAAGGCTGTGGAGGGATCCGGTAAGGGTCTCGTGCCTGAAGACACCGAGTTCACCGTCGAGTACTCCTACCCGGATGGCAACGGTTTCGACGCCGGTAAGGGTGAGCTCAAGGTGAAGGCCGACGGCAAGACCGTGAAGAGCGATCCTCTGCCCTATGGCGCCGAGGTGACTCTGGCCGAGGTCGAACCCGTGAAGGTCGAAGGCGGTACGTGGGTGGACTTCGAGTTCAGCACGGACACGTTCACGATCGGTGACGGTACGACGGTCGATATCCTCCTGACGAACGAGCACGACCTCAACTCGGGCCACTTCTCCGTCGTCAAGGCGCTCGAGGGATCAGGTGCCGGATTGGTGTCTGATGGCACCGAGTTCACCGTTGAGTATTCGTACCCGGCTGGCAATGGTTTCGATGCCGGTAAGGGTGAGCTTGTGGTGAAGGCCGATGGAACGGTCGCCACCAGTGAAGCGCTGCCGTACGGTGCGAAGGTCACGCTGTCCGAGGTCGCCCCGGAGGCGCCCGAAGGCGGCGAGTGGATCAGTCACGAGTTCAGCCCGGAGACTGTCACCATCGGGGACGGCACGACGACTGAGGTCACGTTGACGAACACGATCGGACTCAACGACGGATACTTCTCCGTGACGAAGGCCGTCGAGGGAACCGGTGCGGGCCTCGTGCCCGCAGACACGGAGTTCACCGTTGAGTACTCCTACCCCGCCGGCAACGGTTTCGAAGGCGGCAAGGGTGAGCTCGTGGTCAAGGCCGACGGTGAGACCGTCAAGAGCGATCCTCTGCCCTACGGCGCCGAGGTGGCCCTGACCGAGGTCGAACCCGTGAAGATCGAGGGCGGTACGTGGGTGGACTTCGAGTTCAGCACGGATACGCTCACGATCGGTGACGGGACGACGGTGGACGTCCTGCTCACGAATGAGAATGAGCGGGGTGCGGGTCACTTCTCCGTGGTCAAGGCTCTTGACGGATCGGGAGCAGACCTGGTGAACCCGACCACCGAGTTCGTGGTCGAGTACTCCTACCCGGCCGGTGACGGTTTCGAGGCCGGCAACGGTGAGCTCGTGGTCAAGGCCGACGGCACAGTCGCGACCAGCAGTGCTCTGCCATACGGTGCGGAGCTCACCCTCAAGGAGGCGGCTCCGGTCGCGATCGAAGGTGGTGAGTGGACCGATCACAAGTTCAGTGAGGACACTGTGACGATCGGTGAGAACACCACTGTTGAGGTGACCTTGACGAACTCGATCGAGGCCGACGAGGTGCCGGACGAGCCAAGTAGACCTGGCGATCCGGGTGATCCGGGCAAGCCCGGTGACCCGGGCGATCCAGGAAAGCCGGGTGACGGTGGACCTCTGCCGCGGACCGGCATGTCCCCGTGGGGTGCACTGGCAGCGGGCCTCGCGCTGATCGCAGTGGGTGCTGGAGTGTACTTCTACACCACACGTAGGAGGCGCGCCTGACAGTCGGTCTCCGGCCTCCGTTCTCAACGGAGGCCGGAGAACCGGAGGTGTGATCCCGCTGAAGGAAACTCGAATGCCGTGGGCCGGCCTGCAGATTGCAGGCCGGCCCACGACATTTGTGTGCGGAGGAGTTAGTTACACGAGAAGCGTCTCGAGACTCAGCCCCACACCCCACGCGTATCGTGGACGATCTTCTGCGTCAGCAGGGTTCGGTCGATGCGAGTGAACTCGTTGTGGTCGACGAGCAGCAGCACGATATCGGCCGCGCGAATGGCTTCGTTCACCTCAGTGAGAGCGACATTGTCGCGCTCTTCGAGTTCCGCGGGCAGGCTGTCGATGTTCGGCTCCACTGCCATGATGTCGGCTTCCGGGAGCGCATCGGCGAGCTGCCCGACGATCTGCCGGGCAGGGCTCTCCCGCAGGTCATCGATGTTCGGCTTGAACGCCAGGCCCAGCGCCGCGACCTGCACATCCTGGATGCGACGGGCCTGGGGGAGGAGTTTGTCGAGCACATAACCAGGCTTCGAATCGTTGACCTCACGAGCGGTGCGGATCAGTGACGACTGATCGGGTGCAGTGGAGACGATGAACCACGGGTCAACCGCAATGCAGTGGCCGCCGACTCCGGGGCCGGGCTGCAGGATATTGACTCGAGGGTGGTGGTTCGCGAGCTTGATGAGCTCCCAGACGTTGATGTCGAGTCCGTCGGAGATCACCGACAGTTCGTTGGCGAAGGCGATGTTGACGTCGCGGTAAGCGTTCTCGGTCAGCTTCGCCATCTCCGCAGTGCGAGCGTCGGTCATGAGGAACTCGCCCTCACAGAACAGTTCGTACAGGTCACGCGCACGCTCACCGGCGTTGCCGTTGAGGGTGCCGACGATGCGATCATTCGTCCGCAGCTCGATCATGATCCGGCCGGGCAGCACACGTTCAGGGCAGTGCGCGAAGTAGACGGTCTGCGCATTGCCTGGCTTGAGGGTGAGATCAGGGCGAGCCTTGATGATCGTCTCTGCCAGGAACTCCGTTGCTCCGGGAGGCGAAGTCGATTCGAGGATGATGAGCTCGTTGCCCTCAAGCAGGGGAGCGATCTGTTTGCCCGCAGTCTCGATGTAGGACAGATCAGGTTCGTGCCCGTCCTTGAACGGCGTCGGCACCGCGACGATGTAGTTGTCCGCGTGCGGGGTCTCGGTCGTGGCCCGCAGATAACCCTGAGAGACGACACCGGCCACTGTCGTCGCCATGTCCGGCTCGACGAAAGGAACTTGACCGGCGTTGATCGTGGCCACGGCATCGGCGTTGATATCGACCCCGACGACCTCTGCGCCCGAACTGGCTAGAACGGCCGCGGTCGGAAGACCGATGTATCCGAGGCCGATGACGGCGACCGAAGGGCGTTGAGAGGTGGCGGTGGGCGGCATGTGAGTGATGCTCCAAACTCGAGATGAACGACTTCTGATGTTACCTGAGCGCATGCATTGGAAACCTTAGGGGTACAGAGCGCGGATCGCACATATCATTAGGGAAGTGCCTAAGCAGAGGGCGAGAGACCTGCCAACTGAACTGGCTTCGAACTATTCCTGAGCAGGAGTGTGAAAATGACCCCGACAGTTCTCACAGTGTTCGGTACAAGGCCCGAAGCCATCAAGGTGGCGCCCGTCGTTCGCGCAATCGAATCGAGTGCGAAGCTGCGTTCGCGGACGCTGGTGACGGCTCAGCACCGCGAGATGCTCGATCAGGTCAATGAGCTGTTCGGCGTAGTTCCAGATATTGACCTCAACATCATGTCCAACGGTCAGACCCTCAACGGAATAGCGTCGCGTGTTATCGGTGAGCTCGACAGCGTTCTCGCATTGGAGCGTCCAGACGCAATTCTCGTCCAAGGAGATACGACCACTGTGATGGGAGCGGCTATCGCTTCCTTCAACCGCGGCATTCCCGTGATTCATCTCGAAGCGGGCCTTCGTTCGGGTAACCTCCAGAGTCCTTTCCCGGAAGAGGCCAACCGCAAACTGACAAGCCAAATCTCATCGCTTCATTTGGCACCAACGGCGCGATCACGCGAAAACCTGATTGCCGAAGGTATCTATCCTGCCGACGTCGTCGTTACTGGAAACACCGTCATTGATGCCCTCCGAATCGCTGTCGAGATGAAGGTCTCGCCGGCAGATAGAGCAACCGCCAACTACGTGGCATCCGACTGTCCAAAGCTGCTGGTTACTACTCACCGTCGCGAGAACCTCGGCTCTTCGATGGAGAATATTGGCAATGCGTTAGCCGAGCTGGCATCTACGCGCCCCGAACTGCTCGTTCTGCTTCCAGCCCATCGCAACCCACTAGTGCGAGAGGCTGTCCTACCGCGTGTCCGGGACTTCGACAACGTTCTGGTCACTGAGCCGCTGTCCTATGGCGAGTTCACTACTGTAATGGCCGCTTCGGACGTAATCCTCACCGATTCAGGCGGTATCCAAGAAGAGGCACCGAGCCTTGGCAAACCTGTGCTCGTCATGAGGGAGAACACCGAACGGCCGGAGGCTGTGGACGCCGGTTCGGTGGCTCTTGTCGGTACTGACACCCAAAGAATCGTCGCAGAAACTTCTCGACTCTTTGACGACCTCAACGCGTATCGGACCATGGCCAAGGCCATCAACCCGTACGGCGACGGATTGGCTGCTGCGAGGTCAGTCGCTGCCATCGAGGAGCTGCTCGGGGTTGGTGAGCGCCGAGCAGAATTCGACCCGACCAATACCTGACCTGGCCATCGACCTGGCGTTTCTGGTATCGCCAGAACGAGAAGATTGCGGCAGCGTCTTGTTGAGGTGTCAGTCTCGTTCGTAGATGTCGCGGGTGTAGATCTTTTCGGCAACATCGGACAGTGCGGAAGCCTTACGGTTAGCAAGGATGACATCTGACCGCTGTTTGAACTCATCGAGGTCGCGCACCACCTCGGAACGGAAGAATTCATCGTCTGCGAGTTCCGGCTCATAGACGATGACTTCAATTCCCTTAGCTTTGATCCGCTTCATGATTCCTTGAATAGCGGATTCGCGGAAGTTGTCGGACCCGCTCTTCATAACAAGCCGATACACCCCAACTACAGAAGGTTCGAGAGCCAAAACATCCGAAGCCACGAAGTCTTTTCGCGTCGTGTTCGAAGACACGACTGCCTGAATAAGGTTCTGTGGGACTTCTTGGTAGTTGGCAAGCAGCTGTTTGGTGTCCTTCGGCAGGCAGTAGCCTCCATATCCAAAGGACGGGTTGTTGTAGTGGTTGCCGATCCTAGGGTCAAGACCGACCCCTTCAATGAGTTGAGCTGTGTTGAGTCCGTGGGTCGCCGCGTAGGTATCAAGTTCATTGAAATAGGCCACGCGAACTGCGAGGAACGTGTTCGCAAACAGTTTGATCGCTTCGGCCTCAGTAGCATCGGTGAGAAGGACAGGTACATCTTCATCGAGGGCACCCTCGACAAGCAGGTCCGCAAACAGCTTCCCATCGGGCCCGGTATCTCCAACCACAATGCGTGAGGGGTGCAAGTTGTCGTAGAGAGCTCTGCCTTCGCGCAAGAACTCAGGGGAAAATACGATCCGAGCCTCCGGATGCTCGCTTCGCAGTTGTTTCGTGAAGCCCACTGGAACGGTCGATTTGATAACTACCAGCGCATTCGAATTCACCGCGAGGACTTGATCGAGTACAGATTCCACTGTCGAGGTGTCAAAGAAGTTTGAGTTCTCGTCGTAGTTGGTAGGCGTGGCGATAATGACAACATCTGCAGCCGCATAGGCCTTGTCGCCGGCCGTGGTCGCTGTGAGATCCAACTTCTTGGTTGCTAAGAAGTCCGAAATCTCGGGATCGATGATAGGCGAGATGCCCCGGTTGATGAGATCTACTCTGTCGCTGGACAAATCGACAGCGGTGACATAGTGGTGCTGAGCGAGAACGACGGCATTGGACAGGCCGACGTACCCGGCACCAACGATAGTTAGATTCAAAATGGGACAACTCCTTGGCATAGAAGACCAGCGCGAAATCGAGGCACGGCTTTCGGAAAGTCAAGGTCCTGCAGCTTTCCGAAAGAAGAGCTAAGAACCAACCAACTTTCCAACGCATGTAACCACTATAGTGCTCAAAAACTCACCTAAAAGGGCTCTTCGCAGTTAGGGGTGTAATCGGGGTCTGAATCCTCCCGTCTCGAGCAAGCTTCGGGCGATGTAGTGGGTGAGGTTCCGGAACCCCAGCGCCGATCCACGTAGGTGTTCCAGCCTGCCGTTC
>NZ_FXYY01000079.1 GCF_900169165.1 Brevibacterium linens ATCC 9172 | reverse complement strand
AGATCGATGATCACGGTCACGTACTTGTCACCCCGTCTGGTGTGCCGCCAGACATGTTCGTCGACGCCGATGACGCTCACGTTATCGAACCGGGAAGGATCGTCGATGAGAGCCCGATGTCCTTCGGCCAGGATCGCCTCATTAGCGGTGTGCCAGGATACAGCGAGCTTGGCCGCGATGACGGAGATCGTGGCGTGATCGACAACGAGTGCTTTCAAAGCCCATGCGAGTCCGGTGCGCGAGATCTTGGCCCTGGCTGGGGCTGCTTGGTCGGTGTCATGGCGCCACACGCGCCCACAGAGTTCGCACTTGTAGCGACGGAGTCGGATGAGCAGGGTGGTGGGACGGTGCCCGAAGGGTTCGTGAGCCAATTTCCGGGTCACAGTATCGCGGGGCCGGCCATGTCCGCCGCATCGGTGGCACCACTCATCGTCAGTGGTTGGGGTGCACAGGAGAACTGTTTCTGAATCGGTGACGTGTTGGCCCGTGCAGTGCAGGCCGAGTGTGTCGAGGTGGCAGAACGTGGTGAGGTCAGGGGTGGAGAACGTAAGGTGGTGCACGTCGAGGTCTTTCGGATGGTTTGTGTAGGAACTTCCATCTTCGAAAGGCCTCGACCTATTTCTGTGTAGCGACGCGCACCGGTTCTACACCCTCAACTGCGAAGAGCCGTGTTGGCCCGTGCAGTGCAGGCCGAGTGTGTCGAGGTGGCAGAACGTGGTGAGGTCAGGGGTGGAGAACGTAAGGTTGTGCACGTCGAGGTCTTTCGGATGGTTTGTGTAGGAACTTCCATCTTCGAAAGGCCTCGACCTATTTCTGTGTAGCGACGCGCACCGGTTCTACACCCTCAACTGCGAAGAGCCCCTAAAAGTTGCAGTACTTAACCCACTGAGCCTTGATCCACCGATTCGCTTGATGGCAAGGGGCTCACTCGGATTCGAGTGCGAACGCGGTGCGAGGGCAGGAAGTAGTGTCCCGGTCTCTCACCGGTCTCTTCCACATAGATGATTCCCCGGGG
>NZ_FXYY01000013.1 GCF_900169165.1 Brevibacterium linens ATCC 9172 | reverse complement strand
ACTTGTCATCCTTCTTGGAATCGTCCTTGGACTTGTCATCCTTCTTGGAATCGTCCTTGGACTTGTCATCCTTCTTGGAATCGTCCTTGGACTTGTCATCCTTCTTGGAATCGTCCTTGGACTTGTCGTCCTTCGAGTCCTTGTCGTCTGCAGAACCTTCCCCGGAGTCTGCAGGCGACTTGTCATCGGTGGAATCGTCTCCTGGCGGTGTCGTACCGCCCGGAGAGTTATCGTCGCTGACTCCCCCGGCGATCGACCCCTTGGGAGAGAACTCGGTGGTTCCGTAGCCTTCGGCCCAGACCAGACGTGCGCCCTGGAAGAGCTGCTCACCGCGGCCCTTCTTGTAGACCACGTCCTCCTTGGGGTAACCGAGGTGACCCTTGACGGTCCCCTTGTCACCCCAGTACTTCATGATGGTGCCGGAGGTGTAGTGAGCACCGGTGTCCTTCGACCAGTAGAAAGAGCCCTTTTCGAAGCGCTGCGCGGCGCCCCCGCCCTTGAGGCCGCCCTTCTCCGCAGAGGTGGGCAGCCCCAAGTCGGTGACTGCATTGCCCTTGTACGCCGAGGCGATCGCCCCGGACAGGTGGTAAGCGCCGGTCTTCTTGGACCAGTAGACGGTGCCCTTCTCGAACTTCTGCGCCGTGGCGCCCGAGATGCCCTTGACGTCATATTCCTTGCCGAGAGCCTTGCCGAGCTTGTTCTTCTCGGCGTACTTCTCGATCGTGGTCTTCGCCTTCGGCTTCTCAGCCTTCTTGTCGTCGTCCTTCTTGGAGTCGTCCTTCTTGGAGTCGTCCTTCTTGGAGTCGTCCTTCTTAGAGTCGTCCTTGCTGTCGCTGGGCTGCTCGCCGGTCTTCAGGATCGTGTTGACCGTCGAACGCATCTCGCCCAACTTGGCGTAGAAGGCATCACCCGGGCACTCGGTCTGTCCCAGGTCGCGGTGACCGACCAGGTTCGACTTCGTCGCCTTCGAGATTCCGTTGATCGAGAACTTCCACGCGATCGCCGAGGCGACGGCATCGCGGGTCTTCTTCGGCGGAGCCGCGCTGTTATAGGTACCCAGCACGGAGATGCCGAAGGTTCCGGTGTTGTGCCCGGCGACGTGTGCGCCGATGACGGCCTTCGAGATGTCACCGCCGCGGGCCTGCCAGAGCCGACCGTACTTGTCTGCGACGACGTTGTATCCGATGTCGTTCCAGCCGCGACCCTGCTGGTGGTAGGCCTGGATACCACGGATGATTCCGGGAACGTCGGCCGCCGAGTAGCTGTTCGAGCCGGAGGTGTGGTGGACGACGGCCTGTTTGATGCCGCTGGCGTAGTCGGGGCTGCCGCGGTAGGCCTTGGCACCCCACGAGCTGCGTGAGCCGATCTTCGGCTTCGACACCTTCTTCGCCACGGTCTCGACCGTCGACGATCCGGGCACGTAGTTCTGATTGGTCACCGTCGCACCGGCGGCCGCGTCGACGTTCTCCGCGGATGCCGCCTCGGCGTCGGTCGAGTCCTCGGTCGACTCTTCGGGCGCGGTGTCCGTGCCGGTGGAGTCGCCGCTGACCTGATCGTCGAGTTCGACGGGATCGTTCTCGGCCACGGCCTGAGCGTCGCCGGCGTCCCGCTTCGGGTCGACGAGTACGAGTTCGGCATCACTCGGCGTGGAATCCCCGAGGATGCGCATCTGCACAGCGGAGGCGTTGGACACCGTCAACGGTTCCGAGCCCTTGTTCTGAGCCTCTTCCTGCTGCTCTTCGTCCAGGGTGTTCCACGTGCCCCATTCCGAGCCCTGCTTGGTGCGGACCTGGATGCGGATATTGGACTTCGCCTGGGAGAACGTGAAGCCGATGAGGCTCGGGTTGTTCGCGGGGACGTCGAGGACATCGGAGATGAGCGCGATGTTCACTCCGTCTTCGGTCTTCTGACGGACCGAACCGGAGATGTCGTCTTCGCCCTCGGACTTCGTCTCGTCGGACGAATCCTTCGCACCCTCGTCCCCCGCATCGTCGGACTTCACGTCCTCGGACTTCGGGGACTCGCTCTCTGCGCCTTCGGCGGGAGCCTGCTCGGACTCGGTCGGAGCCGATCCCTCGGACGGCACAGCCTCGTCGGCTCCGGAGGTCAGCCCGGCGGAGACGTTGTTGACCGTTGCCGCCGACGCAGACGCCGAGGCAGTGACGATATCGGGCACCTTGGCCGATGCCAGGGCAGTCTGCGACTTGAAGATGTTCGGCAGATTGCTCATGGCGCTCTGGTTGGCGGCGGTGGCGGTGGAATCACTGGAATCGCGGGCACCGGGGACGTTGAGTCCCTCTTTGCTGACGTTCAGCGCCTCTTTGGACACATCGGGCGACGTCGTGGCTGCGGTAGCCGACGGTGCCGTGACCGCTAAGGTGCCGACCAGCGCAACAGAAGCGCAGCCCGCAACAGTGGGCAATAGATATTTCATCGTTACAGCCTTTTCGAGGAAGACAGGGAAGTTCAGGCCTCGAGGTCTCCTTCACCGTTGGCAGAACGGTGGGCAACCCCAACATCTCAAAATTGTTACACATTTTCGGCGTGTCAGACTAGCCACAGAGCAGAATATTCTAATTACACGAGTGTGGTTCCCAGTATTGGCAAGGGACACACCGAGCAAAAGATTTTCCCGGAACGGTCATGGGATCGATCGATTCGGTCATCGGACTCGTCACGACCAGGCCCACAGCAGCGCCTCATGGCACGTAGCAGATCGCCTTTGCGTCGGCTTCTTCGCCGTTGTCAGAAGTGGAGTCGCCGGCACCCTGTGCCAGCAGCTGCGGCCCTGAACCGGGGTTCGGATCGAGTTCCGCATCGACTCCCGCAGCAGCTGACAGATCGCTTTCGGGAACCGAGAACGCGCCGTTGTCCTCGTCCGAGGATTTCGACGACTCCTCGATCTTATCGGCTACCAGCTGATGTGCCACATCGAAGTCGGGCCGCGACGGAGTGATACGCGGCGGGGTGAGATCAATTGATTCGATCTTCTGCGACTTCACCTTGAGTGCGAGGTCGACGAACGAATCCACCTGAGACGACGGGATGTCCGTCGACACGGCCCCCGGAGTGGCTTTCGCGATCGACTGATAGCGAGTGAGCACGGTGGCCGGGTCGAGCTGTTTGACCATCGCCGTCTGCACGCAGCGCTGACGGATCATCCGCTCATAGTCGCTGGAGAATTCCCGGGAGCGCGCGAACCACAGCGCGTGGAAGCCGTCGAGCTTCTGCTTGCCCGGTTCGATCCACCCCTTGACCGGCCCATGCTGGCCCGTGGTCGGATCGACCTTCGACGAGATCGGCACCCGCTCGCCGGAGACGAGGGTGATTCCACCGAGGGAGTCGATGAGGTTCTCGAACCCCTTGAGATTGATCATCGCGTAGTACTGGACCTCGAGACCGGTGACACCCGAGACGGCGTCCATCGTCGCCTGCTCGCCGGCTGTCTTCGGATCCTCGAACTCGTCCTTGTGCTGCTCGCCCTGCTGGAAGACGGCGTTGAGCAGACATTCGTCTCCGCAGTTGTACCCCTGCGGGTAGCGCTTGTGCAGCGGAGAGTCGTCGGGGAACGGCACATTCTCCATATTGCGCGGCAGACCGATGATGACGGACTTGCCGGTCTTCGCATCGATCGAGACCAGCGACAGGGAATCCGGGCGGATACCCGTCCGACCCATTCCGGCATCCGATCCCAGCAGCAGGATGTTGTACCGGCCGTCGACGGGCTTGAGCGCCTTGCCCGAGGCGAACAGGTCGCTCATCAGACCGCGCTGCGAGTTGAGAATCGTCGTCCCCCAGGCCAGGGGGCCCACAACGATGAGCAGGAGGGCGCAGAAGGCCGCCACGAAGCGTTTGCGTGCCTTCCGGGAGATCGTGACGATCCGGATGCGGCGCAGGGTGTCCAAGAGACACACCGCCCAGTTGATCGCGATGACGGGCACCCAGATGGTCAGGAAGGTGAGGATGAAGAGGTTCGTGCCGATCGTGAAGAGGAACGTCCGATTGATGAGGACGATCACACCGGCGATGAGAGCCAGGATCCAGCTGATGGCAGTGATCGACAAAGCGATCTTCGCCCAACGGCGGTTGCCGAAGAGAAGCTGCACTCCCCCGGGCACGAGGGCCGTGACGAGCAGCAGAAGCCACGCCCGCACATCACGCGTCGGCTGCGAAGCATACGACGGGTGGCGGATCGGGTCCACATATCTCGTTTCGGCCACTGACTTCCCTTCGCTTCGGGCTCTGCTCACGGACTGATTCCGGCGTCGACATCCGCGCGAAGCCACGCACAGGTCGCCTCGCCCCATCGAATGCCCACAGCAGACAACTGTGCCAAAGTCACTTCAGAGTCCACTGTGTTCACCTATTGTGTCGCGTGAGAACCGGCGTTTCCGGCACATCCGCGCCGCGCATGTCGCATTCTTCGCGTGTGCGATTCTTCACAGGCAGAAGAGCGGGCGCGACAGACTCCCACCCGGGGAATCTGCCGCGCCCGTTCGTCACCGACCGGCCGACACCGTACACGGCCTGCGGCGAAGAGTTCGGAAATCCGACTCAGGCGAGGAGCTTGCGCCCCATCACCATGCGCTGGATCTGGTTGGTGCCTTCGTAGATCTGCGTGATCTTCGCATCCCGCATCATCCGCTCCACCGGGTGGTCGACGACGTAGCCGGCTCCGCCGAGCAGCTGCACGGCATCCGTGGTGATCTCCATCGCGGCATCGGAGGCGAAGGCCTTCGCGGCGGCACCGAAGTAGGTGAGGTCGTCATCGCCGCGTTCGCTCTTGGCGGCGGCGGTGTAGGTGAGCTGACGAGCAGCCTCGAGCTTCATGCCCATATCGGCGAGCATGAACTGGATCGCCTGATTGTCGGCGATCGACTTCCCGAACTGCTGCCGGTCCTTGACGTAGGCAAGGGCGTAGTCGAGCGCGCCCTGAGCGACGCCGACGGCCTGCGCGGCGATCGTGACACGGGTGTGGTCAAGGGTGCGCAGGGCGATCTTCAGCCCCTCCCCGGGCTCGCCGACGATGCGATCACCGGGCAGGCGGACATTGTCGAAGAGGAGCTCCCGGGTGGGCGAGCCCTTGATGCCGAGCTTGCGCTCCTTCTCGCCGAAGGTGAAGCCCTCATCGGACTTCTCGACGACGAAGGCGGAGATGTTGCGCCCGCGTGCTCCGTCGGGGTCGGTCACGGCCATCACCGTGTAGTAGTCGGAGACTCCAGCATTCGTGATCCAGGTCTTGACGCCGTTGAGGATCCAGTCGTCGCCGTCGCGTTCGGCACGGGTCTTCATCGATGCGGTGTCCGATCCGGCTTCGCGCTCGGAAAGGCCGTAGGAGAATCCTGCTTCCCCGGCGGCCACGGACGGGAAGTACTTCTTCTTGATCTCTTCGCTCCCGCCGAGCTGGACTGGCATGCTGCCGAGCTTGTTCACAGCCGGAATGAGCGAGGACGAGACGCAGCCGCGTGCGACCTCTTCGATGATGATCGCCACTGCCAGCGCATCGGCGCCCATGCCCCCGTATTCTTCGGGGATGTGCGCCGCGAAGAAGTCCGTCTCGACGAGGGCCTCGTGCGCTTCCTGCGGGTAGCGGGAGTCCGCATCGACTTCGGCTGCGAACGGCGCGATCTTCTTCTCGACGACGTTGCGGACCGCGGCGCGGATCTCTTCGTGCTCGTCGCTGGGCTGGTACAGGTCGAACATCATTCTCCTCAGACTTATCAAACGTTCAGCAAGCTTTATTATTCCTGCAGCGCCCGCCCTTTGTCGAGAGCGACCTGCCGCAGCTGGCTCCGATATTCGTCGAGCCGGGTGCGCAGAGCCTCGGCTTCGACACCGTGACCTGCCCCGAGGATGCGCGCCGCCAGCAGGCCGGCGTTCTTCGCGCCGCCGATCGAGACGGTGGCCACGGGAACCCCGCCGGGCATCTGCACGATGGACAGCAGCGAGTCCATTCCATCGAGGTGCTTCAGGGGCACGGGAACACCGATGACCGGAAGCGAGGTCATCGACGCGATCATCCCGGGCAGGTGCGCCGCTCCGCCGGCACCGGCGATGATCACACGGATGCCGCGGTCGGCCGCGGATTTCGCCCAGGCGACCATGTCCTCGGGCATCCGGTGAGCGGAGACCACCTCGGCACTCGAGTCGATGCCGAGCTCGTCGAGGGCATCGGCGGCGGCCTTCATCGTCGGCCAGTCCGAGTCCGAGCCCATGACGATGCCGACCGGAGCCGCCGTGTCAGTGGAGCCTTCGTTCGCTGTGGTCATCAGTGCTTCCTTCGTTGCAGGCGGTTGATATCTGCGGATCGGTGCCGGGTGGGTCCGGGGTGCAGTCGGCGCCGGGACTCAACGTGTGCCGGATTCGCCCTCGGCCCGGAGGTCCTCCGGAGCGGGCATCTGCGGGTGCGGATCGACATCGACGCCGGCGATGAAGTCCGCAGCATGCCGCGCACGGGCGAGCACGAGCTGCCGATCCTCGCCGTAGGCATTGACGTGGCCGACCTTCCGCCCCGGCCGCACGCCCTTGCCGTACAGGTGGACCTTCACTGCCGGGTCATGGGCCATGACGTGGAGGTACGGCTGATAGAGGTCGTCGTGATCGGCGCCGAGGATGTTGACCATCACGGACACGTCCTCCCGTGCCGCGGGGTTGCCGAGGGGAAGGTCGAGGACCGCGCGGAGGTGCTGCTCGAATTGGCTCGTCACCGCTCCGTCCTGGGTCCAGTGCCCCGTGTTGTGCGGGCGCATCGCGAATTCGTTGATGAGGAAGCCCTCGTCGGTCTCGAACATCTCCATCGCCATGACGCCGGTGACCTCGAGGGTGCCGGCGACCGTGAGGATCGCTTCGGTGATGGCCCGCGCCTTCTCCTCGGACAGATCCGGTGCCGGGGCGATGGCTTCCTTGCACACGCCGTTCTGCTGCCATGTCTCGACGACCGGCCACACGGCGGTCTGCCCCATCGGGGAGCGCCCGACCATGACCGCGAGCTCGCGGTTGAAGTCGACCTTCTCCTCGGCGAGCAGCTGAGGAACCTCGTTCAGCCATTCGACGGCCTCGTCGAGGTTGTCGATGACGCGCACGCCCTTGCCGTCATAGCCGCCGCGGGGCGTCTTGAGGATGAAGGGGTATCCGACGCGAGCGGCGAACGCTTCGACATCGGCGGCCGAGGTGATCTCCGCCCAGGCGGGGTTGGGCAGACCGAGTTCGTCCATCCTCCTGCGCATCCGGATCTTGTCCTGGGCGAAGATGAGGGCATCGGGCCCGGGGCGCACGGCGTGTCCGGCCTCGACGAGAGCCTGCAGATGCTCCGGTGGGACGTGTTCGTGGTCGAAGGTGATGACGTCGACGGTCTCGGCGAAGGCCTTGAGCGTCGGATAGTCCGTATAGTCACCGACGGTCACCTCGTTGATGACCTGTGTGGCGGGGGCGTCGGCGGTCTCCGCGAGAACGGAGAAGCGGACGCCGAGGGCTTCTGCGGCGGGGGCGAGCATGCGTGCCAGTTGACCGCCGCCAATGACACCGATTCGAGGAAAAGTCACGTGTTCCATCCTATCTTCCGCGCCTGTCGCGGATCGACTGCAGTCATATCGTGGATCGGCAGAGCGGTCGGCAGCTCATCTCAGTCCCAGTCGCCACAGTGAGGTCACTTCGGCGCTGCGGGCAGCGTGGAGCGCGTCGGCGGTATCAGCGGCGCGGGAATGGCGGGGCACCGTGTCGATGCGTTCGAGCACGCGCAGTCCTGCCGCCTCGATGCGTTCGCGGAGCTCACCTGAGGGCCTGAGGCCCAATCGTTCGGCGAGGTCGGAGATGATCAGCCATCCCTCCCCAGCCGGTGTGAGGTGGTCGGTCAGCCTCTCGATGAAGCGATGGAGGACAGCAGAGTCCGGATCGTAGATGCCGATCTCGAGTGCCGAGGTCGGCTGGGCCGGCAGCCACGGCGGATTGCACACGATGAGGTCGGCGCGACCAGGCGGAAACAGGTCGGCCTCGATCACGCTCACATCGGCACCCGGACAGAGACGGTCGAGGTTCTCACTGGCGCAGGCGACGGCGCGCGGGTTGATGTCGGTGGCCACCACTGTCGCAGCGCCGCGCCGCAGCAGGATCGCGGCGAGGACTCCGGTCCCCGTTCCGAGGTCGAATGCGGTGCCAGTCGGCTGCGCGGAATCCGTGCCGGGCGAAACCGAACCGGCCTGCCTTCCCCACGGCAGGGGCGTCTGCGCAACGAGATCGAGGTACTCTCCCCGCACAGGCGAGAAGACGCCGTAGCGCGGATGGACGGAATCGCCCAGAGCCGGGATCTCGACTCCTCGCAGCTGCCATTCATAAGCGCTGAGCACTCCGCCGAGTTCGGTGAGCGACACGCAGACCGGTCCGTCGGACGGGCCGTAGGCGGCGCGGCAGGCCGCGGCGACATCGGGGGCACGGCGCAGGGCGAGGTCGAAGTCCGAGCCGAGCTCGACGACGACTCTGCCGAGCAGCCGGGCCCGCTGCTCGATGGCGTCACGTTCCGCGAAGAATGACAGCGCGGCATCGAGAGCAGGGCCATCACTGTCCCCGGAGCTCACGAATTGGTCTCTGCCCCGCCTGTCGCGGGATCGACCCCGGCCGCCGCGACGGCCGCCGGAGCGTCGACCCCCTGTGGCTTCACGGTTTCCGCCTCGGTCGCCCCTGAGCCGACGGCTCATCGCCTGCACGAGTTGACGGCCATTGTGGAAGTCTCCGCGCCACAGCAGTCCCACTCCGGCGCGTGCCGATCGGCAGGCTTCGTCGGCGGTTGTCTCGTCTCCAATGATCTGCACAGTCGCGGGAGGCGGCGCCCCGTTCTCCGAATGCCAGTCGGCTGCGCGGCCGATGCCGTCCTCGGTCCAGCGGATCGTCGTCAACGGGTGCTCCCAGAAGGTCTGTGGTGAGTCATCTCGGCTGCAGTCGGCACCGCTCACACGACGAGCAGCGGGATCTGCAGCTCCTGCTCCGTGGTGGAGCCGTGGTGGCCGATGAGCGCCAGCGCCGAGGCGGATTCCACATCCGAATCGACCACGGCGAAGCCGTCGGTGCAGATGACGAGGAAGTCCCCGATCCGCGGATGGACGTGCGGGGCGACGGGCCCGAAGTACCCGCGGGCGATCGCCGCGGACTTCGACAGAATGAGCCCGCGGTCGCCGATCGTCTCCTGCCAGGCCGAGAGCATGTCCGCCTCGGCGCCGACAGCGGCGTAGAGGTGCAGTGCTCGCGGCTCTCCGCCGACGTGGCGCAGACCGGCCTTGAGCTCGGGAAGCTCGGCGAGGTCGAGACGACGTTCGTGGTCGACGTCGACCATTCCGTGGTCGGCGGTGATGAGCATGGTCGCGTCATGCGGCAGGTCGGAGGCGAGTCGGGACAGAGCGAGATCGACGCGTTCGAGCTCTTCGGTCCAGGCAGCGGAGTCCGCACCGTGCACATGCCCGGTCTTGTCGAGGTTGCCCCAGTAGAGGTAGACGAGGCGGCGACCGGGAGCCTTCGCCTCGGCCAGGGCCTGGGCGCAGCGTTCTTCCAGGGTCTTCGAGTCCCGGAATCGGCCGCCGCGCAGCGATGCCCGGTTGAGCCCGCGCCCGGCGAACTTCTTCTCGCCGAGGCTGACCACATCGATCCCGGTGTCCGTGAGGCGTTCGAAGAGCGTCGCATCGGGAACCCAGGCGACCGGGTCGACGTCGAGGTTCCACGTCAGCTGGTTGAACACTGCGTCCCTCTCCGGGTCGAGCACGCGGTAGCCGACCACTCCGTGTGCACCGGGCAGGCGGCCCGTGGCCAGAGATGACAGGGAGTTCGCCGTCGTCGACGGGAACCCGGCGGACAGTCTCCGGCGTGCCCCGGCCTGTGACCGGAAGAAGGGAGTGTATCCGCTGTAGCGGCGCAGCTGCTGCTCGCCGAGACCGTCGATGAGCACGACGATCGTCGCCCGGGATTCCCGGTCGAGCCCGAGTGCACGGGCACGATCGGACATCGGCCCGTCGAGGGCCTCGGCCGCACCGAGTCCCAGCGCCGCAGCGGGGACGACATCGGAGAGCATCGGTCCGGCATAGTCCGGAGGCCCCAAGGGCTCAGCACCGGTTCGGGACGGCAGTCCGTGCCGCTTCGAGTCCTCGCTCATCAGCGACGCGACCGCAGCCGGGCGTGGAAGACCGCGGCACGCAGCTTCCCGGCGAAGTCGGTCATGCGGTCGACGGCGGCCTGCCCCTCGGCTTCGGCCGAGACCCGGAGCATGACATCCTCGGCGAAGATCGATCCGCCGTATCCGTGATCGCCCACGCAGTTGGGATCTCCGCAGGTCTCGGGGAACGCCTCGATGCGCTTCGACGCGCCCCAGGACATCGTCAGCGAGACCTCGACTGGCTTGTCACCGGGTTCGAAGGCGGCGGGATCGGCGAAGGTGCGGCCGACCATCACGGTGCCGAGGCGATCGAGTTCGATGTCCTCGCTGCTCGTGACCGCGCGCGGCTTGGAACCGGGTTCCGCGTTCGGATCGTCATCGACATGGGCCAACAGCAGTCGGGTCTCGGTGAGCACGAAGGCGGTGACATGCCGGTGGATGGATTCGATGTCGACATGGGTGTCGATGTGGACGAAGTGAGCCAACACCGGTTCGTCGTAGAGAGAGTCGGCGAGTATGCCTTGAGTGAGCTGCGGGTAGTAGCCGGCCGACTGCAGATCGTGAACGAGAACCTCGGGTAATGCCATGCCCACCATTGTGCCCCACTCCCCTGACACATCCCAGCGAGGACCGCCATAACCGGGCGTCCGACGCATATGCTGGAACCATGGAAGACTATCCTGCCGGGTGGGAAGCCGATGTCGTCCTCCGTGACGGCGGCACCGCCCATCTGCGTCCGATCACCCCCGACGATGCCGCTGCCCTGGCCCGCATGCACGAGGCCCAGTCACCGGAATCCGTCTATCTGCGCTTCTTCGCTCCGCTGCCCCGGCTGCCGCAGCGCGATCTCGATCGCTTCGTCAACGTCGACCACCGCGACCGGGTGGCGCTGATCATGCTCATCGGCGATGACATCATCGGCGTCGGTCGCTTCGACCGGATCAGCGACACCGACGCCGAGGTGGCGTTCAACATCGCTGATGCCCACCAGGGCCGCGGGATCGGTTCGATCCTGCTGGAGCACTTGGCCGCGGCCGCGCGCGAATCCGGGATCCAGCGCTTCACCGCCGAGGTGCTGCCCCAGAACCGTTCGATGCTGCAGGTCTTCCAGGCTGCCGGCTACGAAGTCTCCCGCGGATTCGACGACGGCGTCGTGGCCGTAAACTTCGATATCGATCCCACGGCACGGTCCATCGAAGTGCAGGCGTCTCGGGAGCACAGGGCCGAGGCCCTGAGCGTGCGCACGGTCCTCCACCCCACCTCGGTGGCGGTGATCGGCGCCAGCCGCAAACGCAACTCCACCGGCCATCTGCTCATCCGCAACATCACGGCCGCGAAGTTCACCGGCGACCTGTGGGTCGTCCACCCCGAAGCCGATCAGATCGCCGGAGTCCAGGCGTATCCGAGCCTCGACGCGCTGCCGGGCAAGGCCGACCTCGCGGTCATCGCCGTGCCCGCCGAATCCGTCACCGAGGTGGTCAAGGACTGTGCCGTGCACGGGGTCAAAGCCGTGCTCGTCATCTCCTCCGGATTCGCCGAGACCGGTCCCGAAGGGGCCGAACTCCAGCGCCGCATGGTCGCAACCTCCCGCGCCTACGGAATGCGCGTGGTCGGGCCGAACTCCTTCGGACTGGTCAACGAGGCCGCCGACATCTCGCTCAACGCCTCTCTGGCCCCATTCCTCCCGGCTTCCGGAACGCTCGGGCTCTTCAGTCAGTCCGGGGCGCTGGGCACCGCCCTGCTCGCGGCAGCGAAGACCCGCGGACTGGGCATCTCCACCTTCGTCTCCGCAGGCAACCGCGCCGACCTCTCGGGCAACGACCTCCTCCAGTACTGGGAGGAGGATCCGGCCACGCAGACCGTCGGCCTCTACCTCGAATCCATCGGCAACCCGCGCAAGTTCTCGCGCATCGCCCGTCGAGTCTCCCGCGTCAAACCCGTCGTCGTCATCAAGTCCGACCTCACGGGGCGGGAGCTGCCGCCCGGGCATATCGTGCGCACCTCGTCCCTGGCGCCGAACACCCTCGACCAGGTGCTCGAGCAGGCGGGAGTGATCCGCGCGGATACGATCCACCAGCTCTTCGACCTCACCCAGGTGTTCTCGACCCAGAAGCTGCCGGCGGGCCGCCGGGTCGGTGTCATCGGCAACTCCGCGGCGATGAGCACCCTGATCATGCAGCGCGCCCGTTCCGAAGGTCTGCGCGTCGACACCGAGCCCGTGTCCCTGCACCCCGAGGTCGATGCGGAGACCTTCCGGACCGAACTCGATGCGATGTATGCCCGCGACGACGTCGACTCGATCATCGTCACCTTCACCCCGTCGGCGGGAGCCGAGGAGTCGGAGATCGCCGCGCTGCTGTCCGAGGCCGCCGCACAGTCGGAGAAGACCACTGTGGCCTGCTTCCTCGGCATTCAAGGTGTCCGCGACGAACTGACCAGCTACCTCAAGGACCAGGACGGCAACCGCGTCTCCCGCACGGTGCCCAGCTACATCGGCCCGGAGGATGCCGTGTGGGCGCTGGCCAGGGCGACAGACTACTCGCGTTGGCGCGCCGCCGACCACGGTCGGTACGTCGAACTCGACGACATCGACGACAAAGCGGTGCGTTCGATCATCGATTCGGCTCTCGACGGGGCGCCGCTGGGCACACCGGTTCGCCTCGAACGCGATGCAACGAGAGAACTGCTCCGCGCCTACGGGATCGAGGTCCTGCCTTATATCACTGCTTCCTCGGTCGACGAGGGGCTCGCCGCCGCCGAGAAGATCGGCTATCCCGTGGCGCTGAAGGCGGTGACGAACGTGCTCCGGCACCGCATGGAGCTCGGCGGGGTGCGCCTGAACATCGATTCGCCCGAAGAACTGGCCGAGGACTTCGCTGCCGTGCAGCGGATCATCACCCAGGTGATCGGCGACGACGAGCCCCTCGTCGACGTTCAGGCCATGGCCCCCCACGGTGTCCCGTGTGTCATCCGCGCCGGCGAGGACCCCCTCCTCGGACCGCTGCTGTCCTTCTCTCTGGCCGGGGACACGACCGAGCTGCTCGGCGACGTCTCGCACCGGGTCGCGCCGCTGACGGATCGGGAGGCCGACGACATGATCCGCACGGTCAAGGCCTCCCCGCGACTGTTCGGCTACCGTGGTCTTCCGCCGATGAACATCGACCCGCTCATCGACGTCCTCGAAAGGCTCTCGGTGCTCGTCGAACGTCATCCGCAGATCCTCGAACTCGTCATCCATCCGATGATCGCTACGGAGACCGAGGGGCATGTGCTCAGCGCCCGTGTCGATCTGCTGCCCGACCCCACCCGCATCGACGGCACCCGCCGACTGCTGAGCTGAGACGGGGCGGAGCAGACACCCGCCCAGCTGAATGGAGAATCCACGCCCGCCGCAGGACGCCTTCGACTTTCGGTGTCCCAGCGCCATATTGGCGCGTCTTATACCAATTCGCAGACTTGACGGGTAGTGTCTGTATCCGTTCACCACGAAATGTTATGAATTCGTGTTTTAATGAGTGGCCGCTCCAGTGGCCATTGTCTGTGGCCAGTCACTGGTCATCCACCGTCCCAGGCGTCCGCGGTCAGCGGGTGTCCCACGAGAGCGAGGCCTCACAGTCATGATTTCGCGCAGAGACGTCGTCACCGACTCCGCGATCGCCGTAGTCGCCGAACAAGGAGTCCGCGGACTCACACACAGGGCGGTCGACGCCCTGGCCGAACTGCCGGTGGGGTCGACTTCGAATGTCTACCGCACCCGCGATGCCCTGATCACCGGAATCATGGAGCGCATCGGAGAACTGAACTCCCAGCAGCTCGAACGCCTGCCGGAACTCGTGGCTGCCCCGGGCGCCGATGCCATCGAAGTTGCCATCGACTTCTGCATGAACTGGCTGACCACCGACCGCAACCGGTTCTACACCATGATGATGCTCAGCTTGGATCCCGCGCTTCCACCCGAGGCAGTGATCGCCAAGGAGAAGAACCTCCGCGCGATCAGGGAATTCATTATGCGGTTCGCCGGCATCGACGCCGAATACGCCCAGCGGGTCAACAGCTCGGTCGCGGGCATGATGGTCAGCGAACTCGTCGCCGGCACCGCGGATCGTTCGCATGTCGAGGCGTACCTCAAGGAGTTCTTCCAGTGGCTGCGCGGCAGCCGCGACAGTGCCTGAGCTCCGACACGGACCCTCCGGGATCGCTCGATTGAGCGGGAGTTCGCAAATCGAACGCTAGAATCGACGGGTGCCCTCCCCCGCTGAGGTCCGGCTTCGGCGCGGGCGGGTGTTCGAATCGAACAGTTCGTGCGTCAAAGGAGTTCCATGCCCGAAGGCAGAGTCATCGAAGTCGACGTCTCCTCAGAGATGGAGAGCTCGTACCTCGAGTATGCGTATTCGGTCATCTACTCCCGTGCTCTGCCCGATGCCCGAGACGGTCTCAAACCCGTCCAGCGTCGAATCGTCTACCAGATGGGCGATATGGGGCTGCGGCCGGACCGCGGACATGTGAAGTCCTCCCGCATCGTCGGCGATGTCATGGGCAAGCTCCACCCGCACGGCGATTCGGCGATCTACGACGCTCTGGTGCGACTGAGCCAGGACTTCATCATGCGTGTGCCGCTCGTCGACGGCCACGGCAACTTCGGTTCCCTCGACGACGGTCCCGCTGCCCCGCGCTATACGGAGGCCCGGCTGACGACGGCGTCGATGCACATGATCGCCGGACTCGACGAAGATGTCGTCGACTTCGTGCCGAACTACGACAACACGCTGACCCAGCCGGAGGTTCTGCCCAGCGCCTTCCCGAACCTGCTCATCAACGGCGCCTCGGGCATCGCTGTGGGCATGGCCACGAACATGGCCCCGCACAACCCCGGGGAAGTCATCGCCGCCTGCGCCCACCTCATCCGCAATCCCGACGCCGGGCTCTCGGAGCTCATGCGCTTCATCCCCGGCCCGGACCTGCCCACCGGCGGACGGATCATCGGTCTCGACGGAGTGCGCGAGGCCTATGAGACCGGGCGCGGCACGTTCCGCACCCGCGCCACCGTCTCCATCGAGAACATCAGTGCCCGCCGCAAGGGCATCGTCGTCACCGAACTGCCGTATCTCGTGGGACCGGAGAAGGTCGTGTCGAAGGTCAAGGACGCGGTCGGGGCGAAGAAGCTGACCGGAATCGCCTCGATCGACGACTATTCGGACCGCAAGAACGGACTGCGGCTGGTCATCGGCATCAAGAACGGCTTCAACCCCGAGGCGGTGCTCGCCGAGCTCTACCGGCAGACTCCGCTCGAGGAGTCCTTCGGCATCAACAACGTCTGCCTCGTCGAGGGTCAGCCCTCGACCCTGGGACTGCGCGATCTGCTCATGGTCTACCTCTCCCACCGCATCGACGTGGTGCGCAGGCGCACGGTCTTCCAGCTGCGCAAGGCCAAGGATCGACTCCACCTCGTCGAGGGTCTGCTCATTGCGATCCTCGACATCGATGAGGTCATCCAGCTCATCCGCTCCTCGGATGATGCGGCCACGGCGCGCACCCGCCTCATGAACGTCTTCGAGCTCTCCGAGCTGCAGGCGACGTACATCCTCGATCTGCAGCTGCGTCGGCTCACGAAGTTCTCCCGTCTCGAACTCGAGGCCGAACGTGACGAGCTGAAGAAGAGAATCGACTACCTCGAATCGCTGCTGGCCGATGAGGCGAAGCTGCGTGAGCTCGTCGCCGCCGAGCTCGAGTCCACCGCCGAGATCATCGGCTCGCCTCGCCGCACCGTCCTCATCGAGGGGTCGATGAAGGAGCTGACCGCCAAGGGCAAGAAGGCTCCGACGAACCTCAAGATCGCCGATTCCCCCTGCCGGGTGCTGCTGTCGACCTCCGGACGCATTGCGCGGACCTCGGATGCCGCTCCGCTGGCACGCGAGGGTCGACGCTCCAGCCATGATGCGCTGGTCTCCGAGATCGTCACCACCACCCAGGGCAAGGTCGGTGCCATCACCACCACCGGTCGCCTGCACATGGTCGATGTCGTCGATCTGCCGGCCCTGCCGCCGGCCGCGGCACGGCCCAATGTCGCCGGCGGAGTGAAGATCGCCGAGTACGCGGCGCTGGAGAAGAACGAGAAGATCATCGGCCTGATCGACCTCGACCGCGAATTCGTGCTCGGCACCGCCGAGGGCGTCGTCAAGAGGGTGTCGGTGGCCGGTCGGCCGAACAAGAACGAGTGGGAGACCATCACGCTCAAGGGCAAGGACTCGGTCGTCGGAGTCGCTCAGCCCGAGGACATCGACGATTCCCTGGCCGTGTTCGTGACCTCGAATGCTCAGCTGCTCGCCTTCGATGCCTCCGGCCTGCGTGCGCAGGGCTGGAACGCCTCCGGTGTGGCCGGGATCAAGGTGGCCGCCGAGGCGAAGGTGATCTTCTTCGGAATGACCCCGAAAGCGGCGAAGTCCGACGAGGACGGTGCCGCGGATGCCGAACTCGGCAGTTTCGCCGTCGTCACGATCGCCAGCGGTGAGAATTTCTACGGCGCGCCGTCGTCCTCGATCAAGGTCAGCGAATTCTCAGAGTTCCCGACCAAGGGCCGAGCCACCTCCGGGGTGCGTGCCCACAAGTTCCTCAAGGGCGAGACCGAGCTGTCGCTGGCCTGGGTCGGCGACTCTCCCCAAGCCGCGGCCACCGCCGGCGGTGCACGCACGCTTCCGGCAGAACTGTCTCGTCGCGACGGAACGGGATCGCCGCTGGAGTCGAAGATCGATGTCATCGGCACCCTGCCCCGCCTCGGCGGCGCAGAAGCCCACGACCATTCTCCGAACGCCGACGATGACGCCTCCGCCGAGGCGACCGCAGAGGCCGCTTCCGGAACCGGCCACAAGGCGGCGACGTCAGGCGGAAAGCGATCGACCGGCAAGGGTCAGCGTGGTCAGCAGGGACTGGCCACGAGCCTCGATGAACTCGACCTCGACCTCGATGAGGCCAAGGATGAGATCGCCCGGTCGAAATTCGACACCGACGGCGCCGTGATCGTCTCCCACGACGATGACGACGGAGACGACGACTCCGCCCTGTTCTGAGTTCTCTCAGCTCTCGGGTTCGTCGTCGAGGTCGAGGCGCATCTGAGCTGCGGTGCCGCGCTTCATCTCACCGATGGCGGTCTCACCGAGTCCGTGCAGCGAAATCGAATCCCGCGGTTCGAAGACGTAGTCGTCCGAGGCCGAGAGCACCCTTGCGGTCTCCTCGTCGGTGAAGATCGTCCCGGGATCGGCCACGGCCGTCAGACGCGCGGCGAGGTTGACGCTGGACCCGAAGATATCGCCGAGGCGGGAGAGCACCCTGCCCCAGACGAAGCCGACGCGGGCCTGCGGCAGATCCTCGGCGGCGGTGACACGTTCCATCAGCGTCATGGCGATCTCGGCGCCGGCCAGCGGGGTCGACGCGGCGAAGAACACTTCATCGCCGACGGTCTTGATGACCCGTCCGCCGCCGGTGGCGACGATGTTGTAGGCCATGCCCTGGAACTCCTGGACCATGTCCGCCAACTGGCGCGGCTCCATCTTCTGCGACAGACGGGTGAAGGAGACGAGGTCGATGAATCCGACGGCGCGAGCCAACGGCATCGACGAGTCATACCAGCCCTGTCTGTTGTCCATGGCCAGTCCGTCGGAGACATTGACGTTGAGACGGCCCATGACGTCGGCGAGATTGCGCCGCCAGGAGTAGGTGAGCATCTTCTGCAGCGGGTCGATCATCTCCTCGACGACCGCCAGGGCGTCCCGTCTCGCTTCCGGGTCGGTCAGCCCCTTCTCCTCGGTGAGGAACTCGACGAGGGTCTCCATCTGCCAGACGACGAGGCGGTCCGTCGTCTGTCCGATGGCCCGGGCCAGGGACAGTGCGGTGGTCTGGTCGATGAGACCGTCGGCGACGGGTTTGGCCCAGATCCGCAGGGCATGCGCATCGCTGACGGTGTAGGCCTTGTCCGTCGGCTTCGCCTGGGACATGCCGAGTGCCCGCCACATCTTCCGGGCCGAGACCGTGGAGATCCCACCGAGTTTCGCGGCCTCCCGTCGGTCGAGGACGCGTTTGCCGTCGAGCAGGATCTCTTCGAGCCGTTCGGCCGCGGTCCTGGTCTCATAGATCGTGTCGTCGAAATCGGGACCGTCATCATCGACTGCATCGTCGGGGTCGTCGATGATCGGCAGCGCTGTGGTGCGCGGATCCTCACGCAGTCCGCTGAAGAAATCCTCATCGACGTCGATGCCGGGTTCCGCGTCGGCGGAACCCGTGTCGGCGGGAGCCGCATCGGCGGACGCCGGGTCCGGATCGGCCGTGACCTCGTCGGCGAGCTCAGCCCCGACCTCACCCGCCTGCGGAGCGGAGCCTGTCAGACCGCCGACAGGTTCGTCGTCGGCGACGTCGTCCAACAGGGCGTCCGCGCTCGACTCGTCGTCCTCGCCGGTGAGGGCATCCGCGGATCGGTCGTCCGCCTCGGTGCGGGCTGGGGATTCGCGCTCCGGCTGTGCCGCATCGTCAGACAGCTGGCCGTCCGTGGAGGCGCCTTCGCCGTCGGCGACCTCAGCGCTGCCCAGCTGGTCGGGTTCGACGATGTCGAAACCGGCGGTGAAGTCCGAAACCGCCATCAGCGATCGCTCCTTCCCGGAGCTGTCGGGGACGCTGCGGGACGCAGATGATGGACGTCTCCGGCGCTTAAGCACACACGATCGTCGATGATGAGGTCGGCACCGGAGTCCAGCCCCGTGGCGATGCCGATGATGTCGGAGCCGTCGGGCTTCTCCACGCGGACCTTCGAACCGAGCGTCACCATATGATCACGCACTCTCCGCGCTGTGCGGCTGTCGCGGAAATCCTCATCTCCAAAGTCGATCAGCTCTCTGTAGCAGGGGATCAATGTGCTCAGAATTGAGACTAGCAACGCTTCATGATCAATTTCTGAACCGTCGACTCCGGTTTCGATCGCCAGAGAGCTCGCGTCCTCCCGCGGCAGATCCGCCGGCTCCGAACGGGTATTCAGCCCCATGCCCAAGACGATCTGGGCACCGCCGGCCAGGGGTTCGACACGTGCGAGGATTCCGCACAGCTTCCTGCCGTCGGCGGTGAGCACGTCATTGGGCCATTTGATCGCGGCGGGCACCCCCGCCTCGGTGACGGCGGAGTGCACGGCCTCACCGGCGATGAGCGGGATCCATCCCCACTGGGAGAATTCGGCCGGTGGAGTGAGGAGTATCGACCATGTCAGGGACCGGCGGGCGGGCACCGTCCAGGTCCGGCCCAGACGGCCGTGTCCGGCGTTCTGAAAATCTGTGCCGCGGATGGTGAACTCGGCCGCCGGCGACTTCGTGCCGGCTGCTTCCCGAACCACTCGCGCAAGTTCGTCATTCGTCGAAGCGCAGGTATCGTCCCAGATCAGCGGTGGGAGCGAGAGACCACGATCCGCAGCGGTGCGGCGCACTGAGTCGACGTCGACGAGAAGAGAAGTGTGTTGGCTGTTCACCAGTCCACTCTAGATTCTTTTGGTGAGAGTGCACAATGAAGTCTCACGTCATCGTTATTGTGGAGACATGACGGATACTCCACGGACCACAGCCGAGCGCATCGACGCTTTCACCCAGCGCAGGGAAGCCGCCCACACGGGCAATCAGCGCTCGGTGGACAATCAGCACAAGCGCGGCAAGCAGACCGCCCGTGAACGCATTGCGGATCTCCTCGATGCCGACTCCTTCCAGGAGATCGACGAATTCGCCCGCCACCACAATCACCAGTTCGGGATGCAGGACAACCGCCCCGACGGTGACGGAGTCGTCTGTGGTCTGGGCACGATCGAAGGCAAGACCGTCGCGGTCTTCGCCCACGACTTCACCGTCCTCGGCGGGTCGCTGGCCGAGGCGAACGGACGCAAGATCGTCAAGGTCCAAAAGCTCGCACTCAAGCTCGGCTGCCCGATCATCGGCATCAACGACTCCGGCGGCGCCCGGATCCAGGAAGGCGTCGGGTCGATTGCGCTCTTCGCCGAGATCTTCCGCCTCAACGTCGCTTCCTCGGGTGTGATCCCGCAGATCTCGCTGATCATGGGTCCCTCCGCCGGCGGAGCCGTGTACTCCCCCGCACTGACCGATGTCACGATCATGGTCGACCAGATCAGCCACATGTACATCACCGGTCCCGACGTCATCAAAACCGTGACCGGCGAATCGGTCGGCCATGAGGAGCTCGGCGGCGGACGGACGAACAACACCGTGTCCGGAAACGCCCACTACCTGGCCTCCGATGAGGATGACGCGCTCAACTATGTCCGCGATCTGCTCTCGTTCCTGCCGCAGAACAACCTCGATCCGGCCGATTCCGACGAGTTCGTCTCCGACCTGTCGCTGACACCCGAGGACGAGGCGCTGGATACGCTCATGCCGGATTCGCCCTCGCAGCCCTACGACATCCTCGACGTCGTCACCACGATCCTCGACGACGGCGAATTCCTGCAGGTCTCGGAGCTCTTCGCCCCGAACGTCGTCACCGGCTTCGGCCGCGTCGAGGGCGTCAGCGTCGGCATCATCGCCAACCAGCCCATGCAGCTGGCCGGCACCCTCGACATCGATGCCTCGGAGAAGGCCGCCCGCTTCGTGCGCCTCTGCGATGCCTTCAATCTGCCGATCCTCACCTTCGTCGATGTGCCCGGGTTCCTGCCCGGCACCGATCAGGAGTACGGCGGCATCATCCGCCGCGGTGCGAAGCTCATCTACGCCTATGGCGAGGCCACGGTTCCGCTCGTCACCCTCATCACCCGCAAGGCCTACGGGGGTGCGTACTGCGTGATGGGGTCGAAGCAGCTCGGTGCCGATATCAACCTCGCCTGGCCGAGCGCGCAGATCGCGGTCATGGGTGCTCAGGGTGCGGCGAACATCGTCTACCGACGCAAGCTCAAGGCCGTCGAAGAGGCCGGTGAGGATGTCGAAGCGGCACGTGCCGAACTCATTCAGGACTACGAGGATGCGCTGCTCAACCCGTATCTGGCCGCCGAGGAGGGCTATATCGACGCCGTCATCAGGCCGAGCGAGACCCGCAGCCGGATCGTCCGTTCCCTGCGTGCGCTGAAGAACAAGCACGTCGACGCTCCCGCGCGCAAGCACGGTAACATCCCCCTATGAGCGATGATCTGCAGACCGGCGCCGAGGCGAACCTGCCCGGCGAAGTCGACTCCTCGGTGACCGTGCCCGGTGAGGATTCCGTCGCCGAGGCGGCCTCGACCTCGGACGAGGCGCTGCGGCTGCCCTCGGTGGAAGGACGGTCACAGGTGCGCGCCGATGACGGCGAACCGATCAGTGACGAGATGGCCAGTGCGGCGGCTGTGGCTGCGGTCGTCGCGATCCGTCAGGTGGCGATCGCCTACGCCGCTCAGCAGGCCAGCGCGGAGGCCGAGTCCGAGACCCGCAAAGGCGATCGGGCCGGTTTCCGGGCACCGCGCCGCAATGTGCGCAGGCGTCTCCCCCAGACCTGGGACCAGCACCTGGGCCGCTGAAGCCCCGCCGCCGACCACCGTCGGACTCCCGTACCGGGGTCGGACTCGCGTGCCGACTGTCGCCGCAAGTGGCAGCGGCGACCGACGGCCTCAGTTCCAGTCGGCTGCCTCCCTAAACGGCTTCTTCGCGGAAGAGTGAGCGCAGTTCGTCGAAGAGTCTGTCGATCACGGGGCCCGGATCGCCGTCGACCCGCCGCATCCGGGTGAACGTCGCCTTGAGCGCCATCATCGCCAAGGCGGCGACGGCCTCGGCTCGCGGAGAGACTTCGATATCGTCGTCGACGCCGTCACCGGTTTGAGCCCCCATGACATCCACCGGCGCCGAGGAGGTCCCGTCGAGCCGGCGTTGGATGATCTGTCGGAAGAGCCGTTCGTTGTTGCCCATCCGCGACATCTGCAGCGGAATCAGCGACGGGTCCTGTTTGAGCATGAGATGGTACTGATGCATGTCGTCGCGCTTTTCCATCCGGGTGGCGACGATGAACGCGAGCAGATGTTCGAGGTCGGCGACGAGGCGACCATGGGGTCCCCCGGCCTCGAACTCCTCGATGGCCGGTTGGTCCTCTTCGTCGAAGACGGTGTCCGCACGACCGAGCAGCGCTTCTTCCTTCGATGAGTAGTAGTTGAAGAACGTTCGCCGCGAGACTCCGCAGCGCTCACAGATGTCTTCGACGGTGACGTTGTGGTAGCCCTTCTCCAGGGCGAGGTCGATGGCTGCACGGCGCAGTGCCTGCCCGCGCTCGCGCTTCTTGCGTTCGCGCAGACCCTCGACCGGCGGCGACGCTTGGACCTCTGAACCAGAACTCATGAGAACAGTATTGCAGTCGGCGCATTTTCACCGGAAATGCGTCGGCCGCACGATTCGCAGTCAGTACCCGAGTCTGGCGTTCGTGAGCACCGGAACCGTCTCTGCCGCGGTGTCGGCCGCACTGAGATCGACGTCGACGATCTCGAGCCGTTCGGCGCCGTCGAGTGAGTTGAGCACCTTACCCAGGGGGTCGGAGACCAGACTGTGGCCGACTCCGGTCGGCCCTTTCTTCGGCACCGGGACCCCGGTGACTTCGGGGTCGGCTTGGCCGAGTGCGGCGATGAACATGTTCGAATCCAGGGCCCGGGCCCGGGCGAGGATCTCCCACTGTTCGGCCTTGCGCGGTCCTGCACCCCAGGAGGCGGCGACGACGGTCAGGCGTGCGCCGCGACGGCTGAGTTCGGCGAAGAGCTTCGGGAAGCGGATGTCGTAGCACAGCGCCAGGCCGATGTCCTCGCCGTCGACGGTGAAGAGCACCGGCTCCTCCCCCGCCGCGACGGTGTCGGATTCCTTGAAGCCGAAGGCATCGTAGAGGTGGATCTTCGCATAGTCGCTGCGCCGGCCGTCAGGGGAATAGACGGCGAGCAGGTTGATGACCTTGTCTTCCGTGGCCGCGAATTCGCCGACGACGACGGTGATCCCGGTCTCGACGGCGAGCTCACTCAGCACCTGTCTCCACGACTCGGTGTGCTCCTCGGCGATGGCGCGCAGTCCGGATCCGAAGGCCGACATCGTCGCTTCTGGGAAGACGACGAACCGGGCTCCCGTCGCAGCCGCCTGACGGGCATGGGAACGGACCTTCTCGAGGTTGTCGGCCACCTCGGTGGTGGTGTTGATCTGAGCGAGCGCGAACTTCATCCTCATCCTCCCGGGGCGGCAGACTTTGGGGACTCAAGCCTATCGCGACCACCCCTCCCCGTTGCTACCTGACGGCGGCTCAGCAACCTGGCGCGAGGTTGCTGGGCCGCCGTCAGGTAGCAATAAGGGGTGTCAGGTGAGGTATTCGCGGCCGGGGCGACCGCCTCGGCGACGTCCGTGCACCCACACGTACACGCCGATGGCGACCACGACGAGTCCGGCGCAGACCAGGAACATGCCGTTTCCACCGGTGAACGGGTAGAGGAAGCCGAGGACGACGGGGCCGATGCCGGACCCCGCGTCGAGGAGCAGGAAGAACGACGCGGTGGCGACGGGGACGCGGTTCATCGGCACGGATTTGACGGTGATGGCCTGCATGCATGGCATCAGGGAGCCGAAGCCGAGACCGATGAGCACTCCGGCCAGGACGATGCCCGTCATCGTCGGCCACAGCGCCAGCAGGACGTTGCCGGCGATATCGGCGATGAAGACGGGGAAGATCACCGCATTGTCTCCGAGCGTGTCCTGCAGCCGGCCGACGAACAGGCGGGCGAACAGCGACGCCACGGCGAAGGCCACGAAGAACAGGGACGCGGCCGAGGCGACGCCGTGTTCGGCCGCATATCCGGCGAGGAACACCAGCGCCGCGGCGTAGGCGGTGCCCGCCAGAAGCATGACCGAGCCGATCCGCAGTCCGTCCCGGTCGACGAGGGTGCCGAGCTTGAGATGCCATTTCGTCCGCCGCTGGTAGTCGCTGATCTCCTGCACCGGAAGCCGAATGAGGAGACAGCAGATGAGGGCGAGGACGGACATGAACGCCGAGGCGACGAAGAGCATGACGAAGTCGAACTCACGGGGCAGGATGACCCCCAGGTACGGTCCGAGCGCCGTCGACAGGGTCGTCGCCGTGCCGAAGTATCCGGTGCCCTCGCCTCGGCGAGAGGCGGGGATGATGCTCTGGATCGCCGTCATGATCGCCGTGTTCCCGGCACCGAAGGCGATTCCGTGGACGATGCGCAGCGTCAGCAGCAGAGTGAGGTCGCCGGCGAAGATATAGGCCAGTGAGGCGAGCACGGAGACCGCCATGGTGATGATGAGCAGCTTGCGGCGACCGATGAAGTCGAGGTACTTGCCCGTCAGCACGCGAGCGATCACGGCACCGACGACGAACGATGAGGAGGCGAAGCCGGCAGCGGCCTCACCGGCGGAGAACCGTGCCACCGCGTACCCGGCCATCGATGTCATGAGCAGGTAGAAGACCATCGACATCGTCAGGTTGAGCCCGATTCCGACGATGAAGTCCTTCGTCCACAGCTTCGCTCGTGCCACGGGAATTCGGTCTCTCTTTCTGCTGTCGGCGGGGAACAGTGACACATTAGCGGGTTCCCCGCGATTGCGCGGTCCGGTCCACCGCGGATGTGACTCAGCTCGCGATAGGGTGGTCATCATGACTGAGAAGAGAACCCCCTCCGCCGTCGATGCGGTCGCCGAAGACTACGTCGATGACATGCTCGCCCTCTCCCCCTCGCTCGCCCTCTACCTCGGACTCGACGGTGCGCAGGGCTTCGACGACTTCTCTCCGGCCGGGCTCTCCGCGGTCAACGAGGTCACCGTCCGGACCCTGGCCCGCCTCGATGAGGTTGAGGCCGGCTCCGACCTCGACGATGTCGACCTCGTGACCATCGACGCGATGCGTGATCGTCTCGGCGTCGATCGGGACTATTTCGCCGCCGGGATCAAGCACGCCAGCCTCAATGTCATCGAATCCCCGCTGCAGCAGGTCCGTGACTCCTTCGACCTCATGCCCACGGAGACCACGGCCGATTGGGAGACGATCTCGACCACTCTGGCCGCTGTGCCCGGCTCGCTGGCCGGCTACCAGGAATCCCTGGCGATGGCGCGCGACAACGGCCGCGTCGCTGCCCGCATCCAGGTCGAGAAGGTCATCGAACAGGCCCGTGCCCTGGCCGAGCCCGGCAGCAACTTCGATCGTCTCGTCGCCGGAGCCGAGGTTCCCGACGCTCTGCGTTCGGATCTCGACACCCACGCCGAGGCGGCCCGCAAGTCCGCCGCGGGACTGGCCGATTTCCTCGGCGAAGAGGTGCTGCCTGCCGCCGGCGAGGACGAAGCGTGCGGTCGCGACGCCTATGCGCTCTACTCCCGGGACTTCCTCGGTGCGCAGGTGGACTTCGACGAAACCTATGCCTGGGGTCTCGGCGAACTCGAGCGCATCGATGCCGAGCAGCGCGAGGTGGCTGCGACGATCATGCCCGGCGCCGATCCGTTCGAGGTCATGGACGCGCTGAACAACGATCCGCAGCGGACCCTGAACGGCGCCGAGGCGCTGCGGACCTGGATGCAGGACGTGGCCGATGAGGCCATCCGCGAACTCGGCAAGTCCCATTTCGATATTCCCGAACCCGTGCGCACGATCGAGTGCATGATCGCGCCCTCGGCCACCGGCGGCATCTACTACACGGGCCCGACCGACGACTTCTCCCGCCCCGGCCGCATGTGGTGGTCGGTGCCCGAAGGCGTCACCGAATTCGCCACCTGGCAGGAGAAGACCACCGTCTACCACGAGGGTGTGCCCGGCCACCATCTGCAAGTCGGCCAGGCCACCTACGTCTCCGACACACTCAACCGCTGGCGCCGCCTCATGTGCTGGGTGTCCGGCCACGGTGAGGGGTGGGCACTGTACGCGGAGAAACTCATGGCCGATCTCGGATTCCTCGACGACCCCGGCGATTATCTGGGCATGCTCGATTCGCAGCGGCTGCGTGCCGCTCGCGTGGTCCTCGACATCGGCTTCCACTTGCGTCTTCAGGCACCTGAGAGCCTCGGCGGAGGAATCTGGAACCGGGAGAAAGCCTGGCAGTTCCTCACCGACAATGTGGCCATGGATCGATCGTTCCTGGCCTTCGAGCTCGACCGCTACCTCGGCTGGCCCGGACAGGCACCGAGCTACAAGATCGGTCAGCGGCTGTGGGAGCAGTACCGTGACGAGGCGAAGTCTGCGGCAGGATCCGACTTCGATCTCAAGGACTTCCACACTCGGGCATTGGGACTCGGCTCGGTCGGGCTCGATACTCTGGGCCGCGCCATGAAGCGCTCACGGTGAGGGACCGGATGAAGTCTGCTGAGAGTCCCCAGTCGGAGACCGTTCGAGTCACGGAGGCGTTGCGCAATGAGATCATCGAAGGCCATCGTCGACCGGGTTCGCGTCTGGTCGAACGCAACCTCGCCACCGAGCTCGGCGTCTCCAGGGTGCCCATCCGCGAGGCGCTGAAGAAGCTGGCCTCGGAAGGGCTGGTGACGAACCGTCCGAACACCTGGTCGACGGTCAGGGAGTTCTCCCCCAGCGACATCGCCGACCTCAACGAGGTGCGCACGGTCTTCGACGTCCTCTCCTTCGAACTCGCCGCTCAGCGCCATACCAGGGAGGGGCTGGCCCGGTTGGAGGCCACGATGCTCAAGGGCCGGGAGCTCGCCGACGCCGGGGACGTCGCCGGTGCCCATCGCTGTGCCGCGGAGTTCCACGCCATCGTCACCGAGCTCTCGGGCAATGAACTCCTCGGTGAGATCGGTGCCCTGCTGGATTCGCGGATGCGGTGGCAGCTGAGCCAACATGATGACCTTGCCGTCGTCGCCACCGAGCATGCCGAACTCTTCGACGCCATCGCCCGCCGGGATCAGGCGCTGGCCGGGTCACTGGCCGGCCGCCACCTGGGGACGAGCCAGGAGCAGCACGACAAGCATTCGAAGCGGTTGGCCCGATCCGGTCCCCTCGAGGGTCAAGCCGATCCTGCCGCCGGCGAAGATCCTGCCGCCGATCCCGCCGCCGGAGATCCCACTGAGGATTCGGCCACTGGAGATTCGGCCGGCGCCGACTGACCGAACGGCCAGCCGCTGAGCTTCTTCTCCCGGGCAGGAGCAAAGGTGCGCACCTTCGACGTGCTCAGCCCCAGTCCGACGAGAGATTCGGCCAGGCGCACAGCGGCCGTGACTCCGTCGACGACGGGCACGGCACTGCGCTGCGTGATCGTCTCGCCGAGCTCCGCCATTCCCCCGCAGCCGAGCACGATGACTTCGGCACGGTCACGGTCGACCGCCTCGGCGGCCTGATCGGCGATCGCCTCGATCGCGGCCTGCGGGTTCTCCTCGAGCTCGAGCACGGCCATCCCCGATGCCCGCACGGACACGCAGTCGGCGTCGAAGCCGGCCAACAGCAGTCGGTCCTCGATGAGCGGAACGGTCCGATCGAGCGTGGTGACGACCGAGAAGCGACGCCCGAGGAACATCGCCAGGGCCGCCCCCGCCTCGGTGATGTCGATGACCGGCACGTCCAGCAGCTCCTGCAGGCCTTCGCGGCCGTGCTCGCCGTACCCGGCTTGGATCACGGCATCGAACTCGCCGGGGTATTTCAGAACCGCATCCATGACGCCGAGGGCTGCAAGATGGCTTTCGACGTTGCCTTCACAGGATTCGGCGCCGAAGTCGGGAGTCAGACCGATGATCTCGGTTCCCGCCGAGGCGGCCTGCCGTGCCGCGCGGGCGATGCCTTCGGTCATCGACTCGGTCGTGTTGACGTTGACGACGAGGATTCTCATAGGTCGGCTCCGATCAGTGGTGGGTCGGGACGGCGATCTCCTCACCGTCGACCTCACGGAAGGTGAAGTCGCGGCGGGCGATGACGAAGTAGATGAGCGCGGCAATCGCGGCACCGGAGAACCAGGAGAACTCGGAGAAGCCGGCGAATGCAGGCACAAGAGCGAAGACCAGCGAGATCGCCGAGGCGGGGATGAAGGCTCCGATGGCTCGCCAGTTGACGCCGCGGTGGTAGAAGTATTCGCCGTCTCCGGCCTCGGTGTAGAGCTGGGGCACATTGACCTTCGTTCTGCGCACCACCCAGTAATCGACCATGATCACGCCGAAGAGGGGTCCGAGCAGGGCGCCGAGTCCGCCGAGGAAGTAGACGATGACCACCGGTGAGTCGTACAGGTTCCACGGCAGGATGACGAAGCCGATGACGGCGGAGATGAGAACCAGGCGATGGCGACGATGCCCCTCACCGAGGCGGCCAGTTGGGCCCCATGGATGCCGAAGGAGATCCGGCTCATCACCGGATAGGGCACTCCCGTCTTGTATCCCATGAAACCGGAGAGGGTGAGCAGGAAGAACAGCAGAGCGGCACCGACGAGGAGCGCCACGAGGATCTGCCAGGCTCCGAGGCCGAGAGCGAAGAGTCCCAGTGCGAACCCGTAGTTGCCCAGGGAGTGGACATCGTTGGCCCACAGGGTGAAGACGCTGTAGGCCGTCCAGCTGCGCCCCTTCTTACGGGACGGGGCGAGGTCCGCATTGTAGAAGCGCGGACTGATGCGGTGAGCCGCCAGCTGATCGGGGCTGGGCCCCAGGCGGGTGGGCACGGGTGCCTCCGCCGACTCGGTCTTCCTCATGCAGTCCACTCCTTGGATCCGATCAATGCCCAACTGGGATACCAAAAAAGTAAACACAGCACTGCGGCACGGCCATCTGACGAATTCAGAGTAACCCAGCTCACATCCCGGTGGCAATGAATCGCGCCGGGAGATTTCGCCTAGCCCCTCTATTCGCGCCGATCGGCCACGACCGCCTGGACGGGGACGCGATCGCACCACAGCCGATATGCCACTTCGTGTAATGGCATACCATTCATGCTCTGTTTGGCCGTTTCCCCTGGTCTTGGGCGTTTCAGCCGGTCGTCGGCGACAGACACAGTGGTGAGGCGAGAACACTCAGCGAGACTCTCAGCTCTCGTGTTCGACGTCCTTGGCGGTCGGGTCCCAGGCGACGATGCCGACGGCGATCGCGCCGGCCAGCGGTGCGCAGGCGACGATCCAGAACACTCCGGTGCCCAGGGACGCCGCGAGGATCGGGAACATGATGAGCGAGACGATCGAGAACGCGCGCAGGACAGACTGGTTGAATCCGATGCCGATTCCGCGCAGCCGCGTCGGATAGGACAGGGTCGCATAGTTCATGAGGTTCGCTCCCGGCCCGCCGGCCTGAGCGAAGACGAAGGCCGCGAGCATGGCCACGGCGACGAGGACGAGAGCCCCGTTCGGGATGCCCACCAGGGCCAGCGTTCCCAGAGCCAGAGCCTGGATGACGAATCCGATGAGGGTGATCTTCCGGGTGCCGAAGCGGTTGACGATGCTCATGCCCAACAGGCCGCCGATCGTTCCGAAGCCCAGGTTGATGACCAGTGAGGCGATGATCGTGACCAGCGGGGTCTGGTGGAAGAGCGTGGTGATGATGAGCGGGGTGCCGTAGGCGACGGCGTTGTAGCCGAAGGTCGAGAACACGGAGACGCAGAGCGCGACGATCGTGCGCACCCGGTAGCGCGGGGAGAAGAGTTCGGCGAAGCCGGCCCACCGTCCGCCCTTGACCGGGGCGGACGAAGCGTTCGGGGCCTTGCGGGCGTCGGCGGGAGCGAGTTCGACGTTGAGGTTGTGGTGGCTGCGCATGACTTCGACGGCGCCTCGCAGGTCGCCCTGGTTGGCCAGCCATTCGGGTGATTCGGCAAGGTAGCGGCGGCGGACGAGGAGGACGATGAGGGCCGGCACAGCACCGAAGCCGACGACGATGCGCCACAGGATCGCATGCTGGTCATACGGCAGGGTGATGAAGATGATGAGCACGATGACGTAGCCCATACCAGTGGCGAAGTACCAGGCCGGCGACCAGGCGTTGACACGCTGTGAGCGATTGCCTCTGCCTTTGAGCTTCGAGAATTCGGCGAGGAACGCCATCGCCACCGGCAGATCGAGTCCGACGCCGATGCCCATGACGAAGCGGAAGACGATGAGGACCCATTCGTTCGGTGCCATGGCACAGCCGATGGCGGCGACGACGAAGAAGACCATATCGGCCATGAAGAGCCTGTAGCGCCCGAACCGATCGACGAGGTATCCGCCGAAGAGTGCGCCGATGACGGCTCCGACCATGATCGCGGCGTTGACGAGTCCGGTCATGAAGCCGTTCAGGCCGAACTGCTCCTGGATGGCGGTGATGCCGAAGGCCAGAGAGGAGAAGTCGTAGGCATCCATGAAGATCCCGCCGAGAGCGAGAATGATCACGGCCGTCGTCTTCGTCCCCTGGGAGCCGAATTCGGCGAGGATCGAGTGGATATCGGCTGCGGAGGAGACGATGCGCGGAGTCGGCATCGCCGCCTGCCCGTCACGAGTGGATGCGGATGGTGTCTGTGCCGCATTCGCGGCGGGATCTGTCGAAGTCACAGTCGATAAGTATCCGACTCCCGCGGCTGATCGCCGGCGCCCGTTGTCATACTTCGTCACCGACTGAGTCCTCGGTCACCGGACCGACGAACGGCCGCAGACCAGAATGGTCCACGGCCGTTCCCGGTGAGTCAGTTCGTGTTCGATCACACGCGAGCACCCTCGCCGAGGCGGTACCTGGCACCCGTGTGGTCCTCGGCCAGACGGGGTCCGCCTCCGGTGAGCTGTTCGCGCACGGTGGCACCGGCGACCGGTTCGGGCAGGAGTCCGCGGCGGCGCAGCTCCGGCGAGACGTACTTCGTGAAGCGTTCGGCATCGGCCGGGCGCACGGCCGCGGCGATGTTGAATCCGTCGATATCTGCTTCATCCATCCACCGCTGGAATTCGACGACGATGGTCTCCGGCGATCCGGTGATGACCGGCCCGCGTCCGCCGAGGGCGACGAACTCCGCGAGGTCCCGGATCGTCCACGGCTTGCCCCCGGCCATGGTGGTGAAGGAGGCGAGTGCGGACTGGTTGGCGTTGGTCGACACGTATTCGAGAGTGTCATCGGGTGAGGCCCCGGACAGGTCGACGCCGGTCCATCCGCCGAACAGGGAGAGTGCGGATTCGGTGTCGACGTAGCGACGATAGTCGGCAAGTCGCGCCTCGGCGGCGTCGTCCGTGTTGTCGACGATGACGGTGGCCAGCGCGAAGATCTTCACAGCGTCGCGGGCGCGTCCGCGCTCTTCGAGTCCGTCGCGGACCTTGTCGACCCAGCTGCGCAGGATCTCCGGTGTCGGCCCGGAGAAGAAGATCGCCTCGGCGTGGTCGAGGGCGAATTCCTGTCCGCGCTTGGATGCGCCGGCCTGGAAGAGCAGTGGGGTGCCCTGCGGTCCGGGGACGGCGAGCGCCTGACCGGGAACGGTGAAGAACTTGCCATCGTGGTCGATGTCGCGCACCTCATTCGGGTCGACGAAGACGTTGGCGTCGGCATCGGCTTTGAGCGCGTCCGGGGTGATCGAGCCCTCGAACAGCTTGTACATGACCTCCATGAACTCGTCGGCCCGGTCGTAGCGCTCATCGTGCGGGATCTGGCCCTTGAGCCCGAGGTTGCGGGCGGCGGAGTCGACATAGCTGGTGACGATGTTCCAGGCGACTCGACCGTTGGTGAAGTGGTCGAGGGTGGTCAGGGTGCGGGCGAGCAGGTAGGGCTTCTCGTAGGTCACCGAGGCGGTCACGCCGAATCCCAGCGTCTTCGTGGCCGCGGCCATGGCCGGGACTGCGACGAGGGGGTCGAGCAGCGGGAGCTGCACTCCCCCGCGGTTCGTGACGTCGGCGTTGCCGCCGTACACGTCGTAGACGCCGAGGATGTCGGCGAGGAAGAGCGAGGAGAATCCTCCGTCTTCGAGGGTCTTGGCCAGGTCGGTCCAGAAGGACAGCTGAGTGAACTCGTCGACCCGTGATTCCGGGTGGCGCCACAGTCCGGGCGACTGATGGACCGGGGTCATCATGTCGAAGGCGTTGAGCAGGATCGGTTTCGTCATGGGTGTCTCCTAATCGTGGTGGTGCGATGAGCGTGGGGCCGACGAAGCGGCGGGCGCGTTCAGTCCGCGGTGCGTGCGAGCTCTCGGGCAGGGTCCTTTGCGCCGATGGCGGCGATGAGCGAGAGGACGCACAGCAGGGTGAGGTAACCGCAGATGAGCCAGGGCGAGTGCCCTCCGGCGACGTAGAGCAGGGCTGCAACCATCGGCATGATTCCGCCGCCGATGACGGTGCCCAGCTGGTAGCCCATATTCACGCCCGAGTAGCGGACCTCGATGGGGAACTGTTCGGCGAACCACGCGGCCTGCGGGCCGTAGATCGCATCGTGGGCGAGGTTCATGCCGAGGATGACGATGATGGGCAGGAATGCCAAGGGGCCCGAGTCGAGGAAGGCGAGGAAGATCCAGCCGAAGACGGCGACGCCGATGATGCCGCCGATGCTCACGCGTTTGCGACCGACCTTGTCCGAGACCCACCCCCAGAGAGGCCCGGTGAACAGTCCGATCGCCGAGGCGATCATGACGGCCGTGACACCCGAGGTCGAGTCGCCGCGGTTCTCCGACAGGTAGCTGAGCATGTAGACGGTGATGAGGTAGAAGACGCTGTTCTGCGCCAGGCGGAGTCCGATGGTGGCGAGGAGGACCCGTGGGTGTTTGGTCAGCACGTCGCGCAGCGGCGCCTTGGCGACATCGCCGGAGGCTTTGAGCTCCTGGAATTCCGGAGCATCGGAGACGCCGAGGCGGATCCAGAGTCCCAGCGCGACGAGCAGAGCGGAGGCGAGGAAGGGGATGCGCCAGCCGAAGGCTTCGAACTGTTCGTCGGTGAGCAGGCTCTGGACGGCGAAGAAGGCGCCGGTGGCCAAGAGCATTCCCGCAGCCGAGCCGATCTGGGTGAAGGAGCCGAACAGTCCGCGCTTGCTCGCCGGTGCGTGTTCGACCGAGAGCAGTGCCGAGCCGCCCCATTCCGCTCCGGCCGAGAGTCCCTGCACGATGCGCAGGACGACGAGGGCAGCAGCTGCCCACCAGCCGATCGCACTGAAGTTCGGGACGAGTCCGATGAGCGTCGACGCGATTCCCATGGACAGCAGGGAGACGACGAGAAGAGCCTTTCTGCCCACCCGGTCGCCGAGATGGCCGGCGATGATGCCGCCCAGTGGTCGGGCGAAGAAGCCGACGGCGAGGCTGGCGAAGGCGGCGAGACTGCTGCCCAGCTCACTGTGGCTGGGGAAGAACTGGACATTGAAGATCAGGGCCGCGGCGGTGCCGTAGAGGTAGAAGTCGTACCACTCGATCGTCGTTCCGGCGAAGGCCGAAGCCAGCACCCGCTTCTTCCCCGACAAGAGCCGCTGCGGTGGGTCCTGGGTTCTCGGTGCGGTGACCGACGTCTGCGTCATGTGATGCTCCTCTGCGGCGGGGTTCGGTCGGCTCGCTGCCAGGCGAGTCCGTGTTTCGCTGAGCAATCTATGCCCGGACCTCGCAGGCACCTGCACTTTAGTGTCACGTCCCGACGCTCAGCTTCATATGTGGTCATAAGTCGTCTTCGTATGACCTTGGCCACGATGGAAACGGTTCCGATTTGCAATGATCGACTTCATAGGCACTCGCAGACGACCTCGTCGACCTTGTCTGCTCAACAGATCAGCAGGCGCCCGAGACTCCGACGACCACACGAAGACAGAGGTGAAGGAATGACGCTCTTGGCAGACCCCACCACACAATCACCGGCACCGGTGACCCCCGCAACACCTGAGACCCTCCGCGAGACCTTCTCCCACTTCCCTCAGGGCGTTGCCTTCATCGGGGCCGAGGTCGATGCGGCACCCCTCGGCCTCGTCGCCTCCACGCTCACCGTCGGCGTCTCCCTCGACCCGCCGTTGGTCAGCGTCGCGGTCCAGAACTCGTCGACCACCTGGCCCACCCTGCGCCGGGCACCTGAGCTCGGGATCTCCCTCCTCGGCTCCGACCAGGAGCACCTGGCCCGGCAGCTGGCGTCGAAGGACCGCAGTCGACGCTTCACCGGCGTCAGCCCCGAGGTCACGGCCGGAGGCGGGCTGACGATTCCCGGCAGCTCCGCATTCCTCTGGACCCGGCTCTACGAGGAGGTCGCAGCCGGCGATCATACCGTGGCCCTGCTCGAGATCCTCGGCACCCGCAACGACGACGGACCCGAGGCGCTGGTCTTCCACCGCAGCGAGTTCAAGGGTCTGCGCGTCTCCTGAGCCTGGCTGATCACGGCGCCCCACCCTTGACTCCGATTCGAACTCATGTTCGAATGAAGTCATGCGGTGGAACGAAACGAGTGACGACACCGGCTCGGGCTCCCCGGTCCTCTTCGGAACGAAGGGACTGATCCGGTCGGTGCAGACGCCGGAATTCTCAGGAATCACCTTCCACGAGGTACTGGCGAAGTCCGCTCTCAACAACGTCCCGCGGTCCAGTTCGATGCCGTTTTCCTGGACGGTCAACCCCTACCGCGGCTGCTCGCAAGCCTGCGTGTACTGCTTCGCAAGGAACACCCACCGCTACCTCGATCTCGACTCCGGGACCGACTTCGATCGCCAGGTCGTCGTCAAGGTCAATGTCGCCGAAGTCCTCGCCGCCGAACTGATACGCCCGAAGTGGGCGCGTGACCATGTCGCCCTGGGCACGAACACCGACCCCTATCAGCGGGCCGAAGGCCGCTACTGCCTGATGCCGGGAATCATCACTGCCCTGGCCGAGCAGTCGACACCGATGTCGATTCTGACCAAGGGCACGCTGCTGCGCCGCGATCTGCCGCTGCTGGCCCGCGTCGCCGAAGACGCTCCGGTGGAAATCAGCACGTCGATCGCCGTCCACGACGACGCCCTGCAGCAGAGCATCGAGCCCGGCACGCCGACGACGAAGGCCCGACTGGCCACCGTACGCGCGGCCGCCGAGCTCGGGTTCGACGTCACCGTCTTCATGATGCCGATCATGCCGAAGCTCACCGACTCCCGCGACCACCTCGAATCCGCACTCCGAGCGATCAAGGACGCGGGTGCCGCACGAGTCGTCTACGGAGCGCTGCACCTGCGCCCCGGCGCCCGCGAGTGGTTCTTCGAGTGGCTCGAACGCGAACACCCCGAGCTCCTCCCCCGCTACCGCACGATGTATGCCCGGTCCTCCTACGCGTCGAAGGAGTATCGACGGTGGCTCGGTGAGCGCATCAACCCGCTCATCGACCGCTTCGGATTGCGAGGCCGCAGCGATGACGACTATCCGGCGACTTCCCGGATGCGCGGACGCAGGGAATCGAACCGAACCCCGCGGCAGCCAAGCCTGCAGACGGCACCGGCCCAGCAGTTCGCCGCCCCAGCGCAGCAGGCACTGTTCTGAATCGGACCGGAATATCCGCGCGTCGGGCCCGGTTGGCATTGATATGAAGATTGAGATCTGGTCGGACATCGCCTGCCCCTGGTGCTATATCGGAAAACGTCGCTTCGAGGATGCCCTCGGTACGTTTGCCCACAAGGACGATGTCGACGTCCAGTGGCGCAGCTTCCAGCTGGACCCGAGCCTGCCCGATCACTTTGACGGCACCGAGACCGAATACCTCAGCCAGATGAAGGGCATGCCCGCCGCTCAGGTGCGGCAGATGTTCGACCATGTCACGCAGCAGGCCGCCGCAGTCGGTCTGAACTACGACTTCGATTCGATCGTCGTGGCCAACAGCTTCACCGCCCATCGCTTCCTCCACTTCGCCAAGACTCACGGGCTCATGTCACAGGCCAAGGAAGCGCTGCTGTCGGGGCACTTCGAGAAGGGGCGCGACATCGGTGACATCGATTATCTCGCCGAGGTGGGGCGTGAGATCGGCCTCGATTCCGACGAAGTCCGTCGCGTCCTCGCAACCGATGAGTACTCCGAGGAGGTGCGGTCCGATATCAGCGAGGCACGCTCGCTCGGCGCCAACGGCGTCCCGTTCTTCGTCATCGACCGCAAGTACGGCATCTCCGGGGCGCAGTCGGCCGACGTCTTCACCCAGGCCCTCGAGACGGCATGGGTTGAGGGCCAGAAGCTCACGGTGCTCGCCGGCCCTCCGCAGTCAGCCGACAAAGACAAGGCAGATGAACTCACCGAGGGCGCAGTCTGCGGCCCGGACGGCTGCCACTAAAAGCCCCCCTCCCTTATTGCTACCTGACGGCGGCCCAGCAACCTCGCGCGAGGTTGCTGGGCCGCCGTCAGGTAGCAACTAGGGGGTTGGGTGGGGCTATGGTGAAGTGACTATGGTCAACTCCTCGTCGTTTGAGAACATCCTGGGCAGCGCAGGACTGCTCCAGGCCGGTCTGCTGCTGGCCAGCTTCGTCCTGTGCTCATTCATCGGCTTCGAACGACAGTTCAGGCAGAAGGCTGCCGGCTACCGCACCCACGTGCTCGTCGGCATCGGCACCTGCGCCTTCACGCTGACCTCCGCCTATGGGTTCGAAGGCGTGCTCGACAACGACGTCCGGCTCGATCCTTCACGGATCTCCGCGCAGATCGTCTCCGGCATCGGCTTCCTCGGCGCCGGAGTGATCTTCAAGGGACGCAACATGGTCCGCGGTCTCACCACTGCCGCGACGATCTGGGTCACGGCCGCCGTCGGTATGGCCTGCGGCGCCGGGATGCTGCTCTTGGCGACGATGCTCACTGCCCTCCACCTGTTCACGCTCTTCGTCATCGCTCCCCTGATCCGCAAGATCCCCAACAGCGACCACCGCAAACTGCTGCGGGTGTCCTACCGCGACGGAGCGGGAGTCCTCCGCGAGATCCTCGCCCTCGCCGGCCAAATGGGATTCAAGAACACCATCGTCGATTCGCGGCGGTTCGAGTCCGCCGACGGGACGCGGATGGTCCAGGTCGACGTGAGATTCGACGGAAAACGACCCCTGCACCTGCTTGTGGCCCCGCTCATGGAGCTGAACGGAGTCGAAACGGTGAGCATGCGCGAAGACCGCGTCCATTCGGTCGATGACGACGGCGACTCCGTCTGAGCAGCGGAGGAACGAAGAAGTCGACGCTGACTCAGAACTCGATGCTGGAGAGCACGGCTTCGATTCCGGCACGGACTCGCACTCTGGAGGGTTCGCCGAAGACGGTCGACTGGACGACTGCGCCCTGGATCATGGCCAGCAGGCCGGGCACCAGAACCGCGGCCCGAGCCCGCGCGGTCTCTGCATCCACTCCCCGTTGGTCCTGCAGGTAGAGAGCGAGGTAGTCGGTGAACTCTGCGATGAGCGTTTCGAAGGTACCCCTGGCGAAATTCGCGAACTCCATGTCGTAGGAGGACTCACCCCACACCTGAACCATCACCGGTGAGAACGGGTTGTCGATGAGCAGTGAATCGATGATCTCGACGAACACCTCCGCAGGAGCCGTCACCTCACCACCGGATGTGGCTGCATCGAGCACCGCCATGCGCGGCCCCATCACCCGGCGGGCGACGTCGATCATCAGGTCGGCCTTCGACGCATAGTAGACATAGACGGCTCCGGCCGACAGCCCCGCCTCCTTGACGATATCGGCCATCGACGCACCGGCGAATCCTTTGCGGGCAAAGCATGTCAGAGCCGCATCCTGGATCCTGGTACGCATCGCGGCCTTGTGCTCCTCGGTGACCTTCGGCACTTCTCCCCCTAAAAACGAATGGCCATTCTTGATATATCCTAGCCGATGGTTTCATAATGAACGAGTATTCGTTTTCGATGATTGGACAGAGATGCCGACACAGATACTCAAAGAGAAGACCAGGCCGATCGCTAGGCCGTGAGCAAGACACCGGGGAATGCGGCGCAAGCCGCTCCCCTGCAGTTCAGGCGGGCGATCCTCGTCGCCGTCCTCGCCGCCGCTGTCGTCAGCCTCGTCCTCCTCGCCTTCAGCTGGCCGACTGTGACCACGGACCCCAAGGACCTGCCGATCGCCGCGGTCGGGGACGAAGAGCAGATCGACCAGATCGCTGACAACGCTACCGACGGCATGCTCTACCTCAAACAGATCGACTCCCGCGCCGAGGCGGTGCGGATGATCGAAGAACGTGAAGTCTACGGAGCCTTCGTCCCCGAGGACGACCCGGAGATCCTCATCGCCAAGGCCGCCTCCCCGGCAGTCGCTCAGCAGCTCAGTTCGATCGGCGCCCAGATGCAGCACAGCATCGATGAACAGGCGATCTCGGGCTTCCAAGAAGGCACGAAGAAGATGTAGGAGCAGATGCAGAAGGCCCTCGAAGCCGCTGCCGCCGGCCAAGCTCCGCCACAGCGCAACCCGGCAGGAGCCGGGTCCGATCCGGCCGCCTCGGCGAAGGACATTCCCCAGGTGACGATCACCGACGTCGCACCGCTGTCCGATGACGACCCCTCCGGTGTGGGACTGGCCATCGCGGGTCTGCCGTTGACGCTCGGCGGGATCGTCGGCGGTGTGCTCACCTGCATGGGCATCCGCTCACGGCGGATGCGTCTGGTCGGCACTATCGTCTACGGCGTCGTCGGAGGACTCGCTCTGGCACTCATCATGCAGACCTGGTTCGGGATCCTGCAGGGCAACTTCGGGATCAACGCGCTGGCGATCGGACTGTCGATCGCGACCGCGGTCGGCCTCATCAACGGCTTCGTCTCCGTCATCGGTCCTGCCGGCATCGCTGTCGGTGCGGTGCTCACCATGATCATCGGCAACCCGATCGCCTCACTCAATCAGCCGAAGGAATTCCTCGCCGGTTCCTGGGGTGATATCGGCCAGTTCTTCGTCCCCGGTGCCGCAGGCACCCTGCTGCGCGACCTCTCCTACTTCCCCGACGCGCCCATGGCGCTCCAGTGGTGGGTGCTCAGCGCATGGCTTGCCGTCGGCATCGCACTCATCCTCGTCGGCCACGTCATCGCTCACAGGAAGGCGCATACCGCCGCCCACTGACGAGCCGTGCAGGTGCTGGATCCCATCGATCCTGGTCTTCACTTGATCGGAGGACTAAGCTCGGTGGGAGTCTGTGGTTTCACATGTGGGACCGAGAGGGTGACATGGTGGCACCGAGCGATGTGACGATCTGCCGCACCTGCGGGGTGGAGACGACGACGCCTCCGCCCGCGCAGTGTCCGATCTGTACCGACGACCGGCAATGGGTTCCGGCCTCCGGCCAGCAGTGGACGACTCGGGCAGAGCTCGAGTCCGAGGGACATCACATCAGCACTGCGCAGCGCGAACCCGGCCTCTTCGCCATCCGCGTCGAACCGAAGCTCGGGATCGGGCAGACCTGCTATCTCGCCTGCACCGATTCCGGCAATCTGCTCTTCGACGTCCCCGCTTATATCGACGCCGAGGCGGTCGCGGCGGTCCGCGAGCTCGGCGGAGTTGCCGCCATCGCCGCCAGCCACCCGCATATGTTCGGCGCCCAGTTGGAATGGAGCGCCGCGTTCGACGATGCCCCCGTCTTCGTGTGCCGGGCCGACCTCGAATGGGTGCAGCGGACCGGGCCGGCCATCTGCCCCTATTTCCACGAGACGGAGCCGGTTCCGGGAGTGAGGCTCCGGCGCGTCGGCGGTCATTTCCCGGGCAGTGCGGTGGCGATGTGGACGGGCTCCGACGGCACCGGAGTCATGCTCAGCGGTGATTCCATCGGCCCGGTGCCGCGCTCTGGTTGGGTGAGCTTCATGCGCAGCTTCCCGAACTATCTGCCCTTGTCAGCTGCTGTTGTCAGGCGGATCGCCGCCTCGGTGTCCGATCTCGATTTCGACCGCATGTACGGCAACTTCGGCCAGATGATCGGAAGCGAGGCATTTGCTGCGGTGCAGAACTCGGCTCAGCGCTACGCCGAGTGGGTCTCCGGCGATCACGATCACCTCACCTGAGCTCTCCCGCCTGTCTGCCAGTGCGCACGGACCGGACGTCGGTGTCTCAGCGCGACCGGAACTGCGCTGTGATGGGGCAGTCGAAGGGATCGGCTTCGCCGAGGCCGACGCGGTTGAGGTAGGCGATGATGATCTTGTAGGACTCGAGCAGAGTCGTCTCCGTGTAGGTGATGTCCTTCTGGCGACAGTATTCGCGGACCATCGGCTGGACTTTATGGAGATTGACGCTGGGCATGCTCGGGAACAGGTGGTGTTCGATCTGGTAGTTCAGACCACCCATGAGGAAGCCCATGAAGCGGCCGCCGGAGATATTGCGTGACATGAGCGTCTGCCGGCGGAGGAAGTCGATCTTCACATCTTTGGGCACGATCGGCTGGCCTTTGTGGTTCGGGGCGAAGGATCCGCCCATGTGGATTCCGAAGACGGCGAGCTGCACGAGGAAGAACACGCTGCCGATGAGGGGGCCGGCAGCCCAGATGGCCAGGGCCGGAAATCCGATGAGGCGAATGCCGATGAAGATGCCTTCGATCCAGCGGCGCTTGACCGAGGACTGTCCGCGGACGATGGCTTTGACGGATTCGACGTGGAGCTGCAGACCGGCCAGGGTCAGCAGCGGCAGGAAGAACCAACCTTGACGGGCGGCGAACCATTTGGCCAGACCTGTGCGCTCACGTGCGTCATCGGGGGTGAAGACGAGGGCGCCGGGAGCGATGTCGCCATCGACTCCGGCCTTGTTCGGGTTGGCGTGGTGGAGGGCATTGTGCTTCTTCAGCCACCAGCCGTAGCTCAGCCCGATGAAGAGGTTGCCGATGATCGTCGACACCCACTCCCCCACTTTGCCGTTGGTGAAGATCTGGCGGTGCGCCGCATCGTGGGCGACGTAGGCGGTCTGAGTGAACAGAGCACCGAAGACCACTGCAGTCGCCAGCTGCCACCAGGACTCTCCGATGAGGAAGAGCATGGCAAAGGACACGACGTAGCCGAGGCCGAGGAGGACGAAGCGCAGAGTGTTCCAACCGGGGCGTCTGGCCAGCAGACCGGCCTCTTTGACCAGGGCCATCAGCGCGGAGAAGTCGCTGGTGAATTCCTGTTCGGTCGTTCCCCTCTTGGCTCGGCGGCGTTCGAGCACTTCGGCCCGCGACGCCCGATCTGGGGCGGGAGTCGCCAACGGGGTCGAGGCAGGAGCGGTCGGTTCGGAAGTCATGAGGTCAGACGGGTTCATAATGACTACCGTATGGATCCGGGCGTGGCTTTTCGTCACCCCTGGGAGCCGTTCTTCACCCCCTACTCGGGTAGGGGGTGCGAGACGAAGACGAGCGCTCGGACTCAGCTGTTGGGAATGACGAGACCGGATTCGTAGGCGGCGATAACTGCTTGGGCGCGGTCGCGGGCATCGAGTTTGTACAGGATCCGGGAGACATGGGTCTTCACGGTCTGCACCGCGATGTGCAGGCTCGACGCGATCTCTGTGTTCGAAGCTCCGCGTGCGACTTGGATAAGGATCTCGCGTTCCCGGTCCGTGAGTTCGGGCAGCGCTGTGCGGTTGGCCGTCTTCCCACCGGTAGCGAAGTGCTCGATGACTCGCTTGGTCACGCTCGGTGCCAGCAGCGCTTCGCCTCCGGCGACGATGCGGACCGCCTCGGCGAGTTCACCGGGTGGAGCGTCTTTGAGGAGGAATCCGCTGGCCCCGGCACGGATGGCGTCGAAGACGTAATCGTCGATGTCGAAGGTGGTGAGCATGATGATCCGGGTCGCGGCCTTCGCCGCGACGATCGTGCGGGTCGCTTCGATTCCGTCCATCAGCGGCATCCGGACGTCCATGAGGACGATATCGGGGGCGAGGTCGGCGACGAGCTCGACGCAGTGTGCGCCGTCCTCGGCCTGTCCGATGACGTCGATATCCGGATGGGCGCTCAACAGTGCGGCGAAACCGGCGCGCACCATCGCCTGGTCATCGGCGATGACGGCCCTGATCATGGGATCTCCTTGTCCGTGCCCGAAGTGTCCGTACCCGGAGTGCCGGTGGTCGATTCGCTGCCGTCGGTGAGAGGTTCGCGCGGCGCCAGCGGCAGCACTGCTTCGACTTCGAAGCCTCCGTCGGCAGTGGCTCCGGTGCGGATCTCCCCGCCGACGGAGGCGGCGCGTTCGCGCATGCCGATCAGTCCCTGCCGGTCGTGTTTGTCGTGTTTCGCGGCGTCGCCGGGGCCGTCGCCGTGGTCGTTGGTGACGCTGATCCAGACGGCGGAACTGCCGCCGCGGATGCGGATGGCGATGGTGGAGTTGCGGGCGTGGCGGACGGCATTGCTCAGGGCCTCTTGGATGATGCGGTAGCCGACGAGTCCGGTGCTGTCGCGCATGAGGTCGTCGATGGGTTCGCCGCTGCGTTCGACGCTGACCTGCACTCCCGCCTGTCGGGCTTTGTCGACGAGCGGATCGATCTCGGAGAACTTCGGCTGCGGGGCCAGTTCGCCTTTGCCCTCATCATTGCGCAGGACACTGAGCAGACCGCGCATCTCCGTCAGCGCGGTGCGGGCCGAGGTGGAGATGACGTCGAACTCTTTGGCCACCTCCGGGTCGATACCGGCATGACGGAAAGGCGCGCTGGAGGCCTGGATGTTGATGATCGACATGCTGTGGGCGACGATGTCGTGGAGTTCCCGGGCGATGCGCGCCTTCTCCTCGATGGTCACTCGTTTGGAGTGCTCCTCCGCCGTGTTCTCCTTCTCCTGGACCAGCTGGGAGCGGATGAGCTGCCATTGTTGGATGATGACCGCGGCGAGATAGACGCCGCCGGCGATGCAGGAGTAGATGAGGATGTTGACGATGGCGCCATCGGTGCGGGTGTCTGCGACGAGCAGATGAGTGATGAGCACCGCGGCTGCCGAGCCTGCGATGCTGCCGAGCAGTGCGCCCAGGGCCACTCCCCAGTGGGCCCGGAGTCCGATGATGAGGATGATGACAATCTGAGTGATCATCATCGGGACCATCCACGGCCACGGCACCCCGGACACGTGGGGCCCCAGCAGCGGCAGCACCGTGCAGGCGGCGATCGACATGAGCGTGCCGAAGAGCGGACGCAGCATGGACAGCAGCATGGATCCGACATGGACGATGGTGACGATGAAAGCCAGTGCGACGGGGACATCGTTGACGGACACGGCGATCGACGACTCCACGGCCAGCATGACGATGGCCAGAACGATCACCGCGACCCAAGCCAGCGCCTCGGGGTTGAGTCGACGGTTCGGCGGCATGAACCTGTCGAAGACTTTTGTGACCATCACAGACACCCGGTTCCCTTCTGCGATTCCGGCCGACCGTTGCGATCATAGCGCCTGAACTGCGTCATCACCTGGGAACGGCACATGGTGGTCGGCCAGGCCGGGACCGGGCACACCCGCTCAGTCTCCGCGGATCCCGTCGGCCAGGTGCGCGTGTTCCGTTCTCGCGAACTTCTCTCGGCTGCCCCAGGACAGCACGAGATAGAGCACGAAGGAGACGGCGAAGGACGGGATCGTCGCTCCGATCGGGCGCGGATAGGCGTAGGTGAGCACATAGGAGGCAAGAGCGCCGAGGACCCATACGCCGACTGCCACCCAGTTGACTCCGCGAGTGTAGGCGTAGACGCCGCCGGAGTCCTTGAGGATGTCGGGTGAGTAGGCACCGCGTTTGATGATGTAGTAGTCGGCGATGAGGATCGCGAAGACGGGGACGAAGAAGGCACCGATCATCACCAGGAAGTCGGTGTACTGGTCGAGCAGGGCCAGCCACGTCGACCCGATGATCGAGATCGCGCCGAGGATGAGGGCCGTCGGCAGGAATCTCAGCTTCGTCTTGCTCTGCGCGCCGACGACGGAATTGACCATTCCGTAGACGACCATCGTGTTCGTGGCCATGACGGACAGGAAGATGACGATGGCCAGCGCCCACCCGAACTCGGCGGCCAACGCCGTCGGGTCGAACTCGGCCGGGTCTCCCCCGTCGAGCAGGATGAAGCTGAACGCCGTGAGACCGAGCAGCATCGCCAGCACGGTCGAGCTCAGGTAGCCCAGCCCCGATCCGACGATTCCGGCTGTCTGGGTGCGGGCCAATCGGTTGAGGTCACCGGAGAGCACGGTCCAGGAGATGGCTGTGGAGATGACGATATCGAGTGCGAGAACCGGAGTGAAGCCGAGTTCCGGCAGGCTCTCGATCCCTGCGTATTCGCTCGGTGAGTGTCCGGTGAAGGCGATGACGAAGATATAAGCCATGACCAGCAGGATGAGGAGAGCGAACCAGGGTTCGGCCTTCTCGATGCCTTCATGGCCGAGAATCGCCAACCCGACGACGAGCGCCTGGCAGAGCACCGAGAAGAGGATCGGATTGGAGAACCCCGTCGTCTGGGCGACCACATAGTTGACGCTGATTCCCGCCAACATGGCCTGCACCCAGCTCCAGCCCATGAGGATGATGACGTTGGCGGCGACCGGCAGGAAGCTGCCCTTGGCGCCGAAGGCACCGCGGGTGATGGCCATGGTCGCCAAGCCCGTACGGGTGCCGATGTTGCCGATGAGCGTGAGCACGATGGTGCCGATGACCGTCCCGAGAATGATGACGATGACCGCTGTGGTGAAGTCGATGCCGGGAACGAACAAAGTTCCGGTCAGCAGGGTCGTGACGACGAGGTTCGCGGCCAGCCAGATCATGAACATCCGTCCCCCGCTCAGGGTCCCGCGGATGGCTCCGGAATCGTGCCCGGATTCCAATCGCTGTTCCAAACGGCGGTACCAGCTCACTGCGGGACCTCCTCGGTGTCGGGTGTGCTCTCGTCGGCACTGGGGCCAAGCGCCGACGAGCCGTCGGCAGGGTCCGGGACCGTGGAGAGGTGTTCGTGGATGGCGATGAGTTCACCGTCACCGAGGCGGCGGAAGACGATCGATTCGCGTTCCCGGTACGATTCCCGCCCGTCTGCGGTGTTCACGGTCGTATCGACGGTGTGGGAGAAGACGGCTCCGCCGGGGAAAGTCTGCACGAGCTGATCCGACGAGGCGCAGGCGGCCACTGACCAACCGTCGGCCAACCACGAAGCCCACTCCCTTTCATATTCCGCACGAGTGTTCAGGCGTCGCGCTTCGGGGTGGAAGACGAACGAGGCGTCCTCGGCGAATCGGGAGAAATACGACTGAGTGTCCGTGGCAGCGAAGGCATCGACGATCGCCGAGGCGGCCGTGAGCACATCTGATGCGCTGGGCTCCGGTGTGGATTCGTTCATGATCGACGGCGACCTTTCGCAGACTGAGAAACAGAGGATGCCGCGTTGAGTCCAAATGATTCGCGTGCGGCCCGATGAAGCTGAATGACACACTAACGAGTCTGTGATCGTCCGCACTATCCGCGATGGACGAATTCTGACCTCAGTTGTACGAAGCGGCGAATCGGCGCGTGAATTCTTCCGCTGAACGTCACTGTGAGTTCATATGCCGAATGGACCTGATCGCACCAGGTGACATGCATGAATTTGAGTCGCATGCCCGTGTGCCGCCGGACATTCCGCGGCTGACGTTCGAAGGAGAAGCTGAACCCATGAGTGCAGAACTGATCTGCGTCGTCGTCCTCGGACTGATGTTCGTCATCGGAACCTGGCGAGACATCAATATGGGACTCCTCGGCTTCCTCGCGGCCGCCGGGGTCGGCGGCCTCGTCCTCCACCAGGCACCCGACGAGTTCCTTGCAGGATTTCCCGTTGATCTCTTCCTCACCCTTGTCGGCCTGACCTACCTCTTCGGATTCGCCCAGAACAACGGCGCCATCGAAGTGATCGTCCATTGGTGCGTGAAGCTCGTCGGCGGGCGCGTCGGACTCATGCCGTGGATCTTCTTCGCACTGACGGCTGTCCTCATCTCGCTGGGAGCGCTCTTTGCGGTGGCCATCATCGCCCCGCTGGCGCTGACAGTCGCACGCCGGCACCGGATCAATCAGTTCATGGTCGGTCTGCTCGTCGTGCACGGAGCATTGGCCGGCGCGTTCTCCCCGATCAGCGTCTACGGCATCTTCATCAATGACTATCTGACCACGAACGGTCTCACACCGACGCCGCTGACCTTGTTCCTCGCTCCGTTCGTGTTCAACGCCGCCTTCGCTGTCGTCGTCTACTTCGTCCTCCATCGCAGGCCCGGATTGCGCGCCGAAGCCGACGACGCACTCACCCAAACCGAGTCCGTCGGCAACGACGGAACCGCTATCAGGCTCACACGCTCTCAGATCCCGACCCTCATCGGGCTCGTCGCCATGGCGCTCTCAGTGATCATCTTCAGCTGGGATGTGGGCCTGGTGACCATCACGATCTCGGTGGTCCTCGCCGCCATCGACCCCGCCGCAGGCAAAGCCGCGATGTCGAAGGTCTCGTGGTCGATCGTCATCCTCATCTGCGGTGTGCTCACCTACATCGCCGTGCTGCAGGAGGCCGGAACGGTCGAATGGGTGTCGGCCGGAATCTCAGCGATCGGCGTCCCCCTGCTGGCAGCGCTGCTGCTGTTCTACATGTCCGGCCTGATCTCTGCGCTGGCGTCGTCTCTGGCGATCATCGGTGTCGTCATCGCTCTGGCGGTGCCGTTCCTCGAATCGGGAGACGTCGATGTCGGCGGATTCGTTGCGGCTCTGGCGATCGCTGCGACCATCGTCGACATCAGTCCGTTCTCCACCAACGGCGCCATGCTCCTGGCGAACGTTCACACGACTATCCGCGACCGCTACTACAGGCAGATGATCGGCTACGCCGGTCTCATGTGCCTCATCGGGCCAGGACTCGCCTGGGTGGTCGCGGCAGCACCGACCATCATCGGCAGCTGAACCGGCGGGGCCGTACGGCCCCGCAGCTGATCACATATGACCGGTCGTGAGGAAGTTCTCGTGCCAGGACAGAGCCTCGGCGAGGATATGCGGGGTGTGTCGACCGGTCGGGTTCGCCGCGAGCGCCCGCTCGAGGTAATCGGTGAGACGGTCCCGGTAGTCCGGGTGGGCGCAGTTGTCGATGATCTTCCGTGCCCTGGCCACCGGCGGCAGTCCGCGCAGATCGGCCAGGCCCTGTTCGGTGACCAAGATCTGAGTGTCGTGTTCGGTGTGGTCGATATGGCTGGCGAACGGCACGATCGCCGAGATCGCTCCCACTTTGGCCTGCGAACTCGACACGAAGAAGTTGAGGTAGGCGTTGCGGGCGAAGTCACCGGAGCCGCCGATGCCGTTGATGATCGACGATCCGGTCACGTGCGTGGAGTTCACGTTGCCGTAGATATCGGCTTCGACCATCCCGTTGATCGCAATGACGCCGAGGCGGCGGATCGCTTCGGGATGGTTCGACATCTCCTGAGTGCGCAGCAGGATCCGGCCCTTGTACGACTCGATCCGGTCGTTGAAATCCGCCGCCCGTTCGGCCGAGAGTGAGAACGCCGTCGCCGACACCGAGGCGAGCTTTCCGCTGTCGATGAGGTCGAGCATTCCGTCCTGGATGACTTCCGTATAGGCGCTCAGTCCCTCGAACTCGCTGTCAGCGAGATTGCCCATCACCGCGTTGGCGACATTGCCGACGCCTGACTGCAGCGGCAGCAGCTCCGGTGGCAGTCGATCGGCTGCGATCTCATGACGAAGGAAATCAACGAGGTGGCTCGCAATCGCCTTCGAATCCTCGTCGGCGGGTTTGAACGGCAGGTTCCGGTCCGGCGCGTTCGTCTCCACCACGGCGACGACCTTCGCCGGGTCGACACGCAGATAGGGGTCACCGATGCGCTGCATCGGCTCGAGCAGCTGGATCGGCAGCCGCTCGGGCGGGCGCCGGGTTCCGTAGTAGACGTCGTGGAAGCCTTCGTACCCACGCGGGTGCCAATCGTTGACTTCGAGGATGACCTTATCGGCCAGGTCGAGCCACGTCTTCGAGTTCCCGACGGAGCTGCCGGGCACCAGCAGACCGTTGGGCAGGATCGCCGCGACTTCGACGACGGCGACGTCGAGGTTGCCGTAGAAGCCGAACCACGCCTGCTGCGCCGCATGGCTGAGGTGAGTATCGACGTAAGCGGTGTCGCCAGAGTTGATCGAGGCCCGCATCGCCGGATCGGATTGGAACGGCAGACGCTTGCTCACCGCGTTCGCTTCGGCCAGCACTCCGTCGAGTTCCGGTGCCGTCGACGCTCCCGTCCACAGTTCGACGCGGAAGTCTGCGCCCTTCTCCTGTGCGGCCTGAGCGCGTGCGGCCACTGCCCCCGGCACTGCCTTCGGGTAGCCCGAACCGGTGAATCCGCTCATGGCCACACGTTGGCCATTGTCGATATGGCGGGCCGCCTCCTCGGCGGTGACGGTCTTGGTACTCAGCTCGGGGCAGGTGATTCTCGACATGGCTGGCAGTCTATCGGGCGGCCGAGTCCGCGGCCGAGTCGGTCCTGCTGTCGCCGTCGGACGCACCGCGGCCGTCGTCGACGCGCCCGACCTCGACGAAGCCGAATGCCGACTCGGATTCGCTGCGTCGGATCACAGGCTCAGCCTTCGACTGTCGAATCGCCGTCTGAGACAGGCTCGGCACTGGAATCGCGACGATCGTCGCCAGCAGCAGAGCCAAGGTGAAGATCATCGTGCCGATGACCAGAGGCATACTCAGCGCCAGCACCCCGACGATGACAGCCGGCGCACCGGCGCCGGCGTAGAAGGCGAGATAGAGTGCCGCGGATATGCCGGCACGGTTCTTCGGCGGAGTGAGCACGTCGATCTCCCGGTTGGCTCCCCAGTAGCTCAGCCCGTGACCGACGCCCGTGGCCACGGCTGCGAACACCATGATGATCTTCACCGCCGAAGGGCTGATCTCCGGCAGATTCGATGACAGCAGAAGAGCCGCTCCGAGTCCCATGAGCGTCAGCCCCAGGGTCTGCGCCGCGCGAGGCTGGAGCTTCGGCGCTATCAGCTGGCTCGCGGCCGAGACGACCAGAACCGAGCCGACGATGAGTCCGGAGGTCAGGGTGCCCGATTTCGGGATGATCGATTGCGCCATCGACGGCAGCAGAGCAAGGAAGAGACCAAGAGCCGTCCAGCCGATGAAGCCGGTCAGTGCGGCGATGTTGAAGCTTGTGCGCATGGCTCCCGGCACGGACGGCCACGTCGGCCTCCATCGCTGGCGTGTGATCGGCCGCTGCAGCGGCATCATCGCGATGAGGACCATGACGCTGACGATGAGGACCACCATGACGAGGAACGGCAGAAAGAGCGGCGCGGTCGACAGCGAGGAGACGACACCGGCGAGTATCGGGCCGAGTCCCGACCCCAGGACGAACGAGACCGTCGCCAGAGTCGATCCCAACCAGACTCTTCGTGCCGGTGAGGCCTCGACCATCAGAGCGATTCCGGCACCTGTGCCGAGCCCGAGTCCGATGCCGACCAGTGCCCTGCCGATGAACAGGCCGGCGATTCCCGCCGTGTCGATCCCGAAGATCGCCGTGCCGAACCCGACCAGACCGATCGCGGCCAGCAGCACCGGCTTGCGACCGAAGGTATCCGCCGCCGATCCGAACAGCAGCAGAGACGGCAGACAGCTGAAGACATCCGTAGCGTAGAGCGACGTCATCAGAGATTCCGACATACCGTGCGCTTCTTGCAGCAGCGGATACAGAGGGCTGGCCATATTCGCGGCCGCAGAGAGGATGAGCAGGACCAGCGCACCGAACCACAGCTGTCGCCTCGTCCCTCTGATACGTGCGTTCTCAGCCAATCGGAACCTCCATCTCTTCGCCTCGGCATCTGTGGTCACAGGAGCTGCAGGTGCGTCCCCAAGTCGGATCTGCGGATCGTGGAGACCACTTCGTCGCGCCCTGTCGGTTCCATGATGGAGCCACGCGAGTATTGTTGTCTATCGTAAGAACTTATACGTAACCATTCGATAGGATCACATGATCGACAGTCGGCTCACCATGTTGAGCATGATCCAACGACACGGCACAGTCACGGCCGCAGCACACTCATTGCGCTACTCGCCGTCGACGGTGTCCCATCAGGTCAAGCAGCTCGCCGCGGAGCTCGCGGTCACTCTGCTCGAACAGCATGGACGCAATGTCAGGCTCACTCCGGCGGCCGAGGCGCTGCTGCGACATGTCGATGTCATGTCAGCGGAGTGGGAGTTGGCGCTGGCCGATCTCGGTCGGTTCTCCGAAACTGTGTCCGGCTCGTTGGGTCTGTGCGGTTTCTCCACCGCCGCCAGTCTGCTGCTGCCGCCGACGATGCGGGCTCTCAACAAGCAGTTCCCGCATATGCAGACCCAGACGATCGAAGCCGAACCCAGCGAATCCTTCGACTATCTGCTCTCCGGAGATGCCGATATCGGCATCATTGTCGCGGCCCCCGACATCCCCGCAGGCGTTGATGATCGGTTCAGTCACCACTTCCTCATCGACGATCCGCTCGATCTCATGGTTCCCCTCGACCACCAGTTGGCAGACCGCGCATCGGTCACGATCGCCGAGACCGTCGACGAGACATGGATTCTGGGCAGACCCGGCACCGGATACCACCAACTCGTCATGGCCAGTTGCGCGGCGGCCGGGTTCGCGCCCCGCATCGGGCATTTCGCCGATGATTGGAACACGGGAACCGCACTCGTCCACGGCGGCTTCGGAGTATGTGTGGCCTCACGGATGTCGCGGTCGCAGGATCTTCACCCGGTGCGGCGGATCCCCATCAGCGGCGACAATGCCCCGTCACGGCACATCACGGCCGTGACTCGGACCGGAGCAGATGCCCGTGAGACGGTGGCTTTTGCGCTCGAGACCTTGTCGGTCGAGACGGAGCGCCTGATGAGCCGCCTCGGAGAGGGACTCCGAGGTTGACTACAGCGCTCAGTGTGCCTCTCTGACGACCCGGAATCCGATATTCGACGCCGAGGAATCCGGTGTGTTCGAGGAGCGGGCTGCCACCCGATAGCGGTTGCAGTAGGAGTCGTGGCACAGGAACGATCCTCCGCGCATGATCCGCTTCTCTCCGGTGTCGGGACCGCGGGGATCGGAGTGCGGGGAATGCTGGTAGTAGTCGCGAGCGAACCAGTCGGCGCACCATTCCCATACATTGCCGACGGTGTTGTACAGGCCCAGACCGTTGGGGGTGAACTGTCGGGCCGGCGCGGTGCCGACGAACCCGTCGTCGAGGGTGTTCGTGCGCGGGAATTCGCCCTGCCAGATATTGCAGTTCCATTCCCCGTCGATCAGCAGCCGGTTGCCCCACGGATAACGGCGGCCCTTGAGTCCGCCGCGAGCGGCGAGTTCCCACTCGGCCTCGCTCGGCAGCCGTGTTCCGGACCATGCGCAGAAGGCGCGGGCATCATCCCAGCTGATGTGGGCGACGGGATGGTCGCCCCGACTGTCGATGGTGGATCCGGGCCCTTCGGGCGCGGCCCAGTTCGCCCCTGAGACTTCCACCCACCAAGGCACACCCGGCGCCTGCCCGAGGACGTGAGCTCGTGCTCCGGGATTGGATTCCAGGAGCATTGTGAACACCGCCGAGGTGCCCAGGTGCTCAGCCGTGGTGACATACCCGGTGTCAGCGACGAACCGGGCGAAATCATCGTTCGTCACGCTTGTCGTCGCGATCTCGAATTCGGTGAGGCTCACGCGGTGACGCGGTCCCTCACCGTCGGAGGGGTGCCCGTCGCCGAAGGGATCGCCCATGTCGAAGGTGCCGCCGGAAGTCACGAAGTCGAAGCTCAACGCAGGCATCGATTCCGAGCGCACAGCAGGACGAGCAACGGGGCTCGAAGGATGACTGCCCGCCGCCTCGGCACGGCTGACCGCCGGGGCGCAGCACGAATGGTCGTTCTGTTCCCCGGCGGCGCTCAGATCTCCGGTCGTCGTCACGTCTGGGCTCCCTTGTCTCTCCGGTTCCGCCTCTGCGTCGGGCAGAGTCTGGGTTCACCTTATGACCTCGGCAGGGGTCGGGGACAGTCCGGGTCATCTCGCTCAGGTGAAGAAAGCTGACTCCGCGGACAACTCAGACCATCGCCGCCGAGATCGAGGCAGGTCTGCTCACCGTCGACGATACGACCTCGTTGCGACTGCGGCCGGTCTCCTCGCCGAACATGGGCGCTGATCCGAGATCACACGGTCGATGGCTTCCCCGACTACCCTGTGCCCATGACTGATTTCCTCAAACTGCGGAAGTCCGCCCCGGACGGCTTCTTCGCCGCCGAGGCCGCGGGGCTGAAATGGTTGGCCGAACCGGGTGTGGTCCCGGTCGTCGAAGTGCTCGAACATGGGCCGGATTTTCTGCGGCTGCGCCGTCTCGAAGAAACCGGTCCCGACGCCGAGGCGGCCGCCGCCTTCGGTCGCGACCTCGCTCGGCTCCACGATGCCGGTGCTCCCGGGTTCGGATGGTCACCGGCCCCGCAGGCATTCTTCGGCCCCCTCGATCATCCCTTTGAGGTGCCCGCCGAGTCCGTCGGCGATTTCACCGGCTATTGGGCCGAGCAGCGCCTGCGCCCTTTGGTCACAGCGGTTGCCGGGGATCTCGAGGGTGAGGATCGGGCCATGATCGCCTCGGCGATCGATACCATCGCGTCGGGTGCCTTTGCCGGGATCTGTGGTGAGGGCGAGGAGGCACCGGCGCGCATCCATGGGGACCTGTGGGCGGGCAACCTCATGTGGACACCGACCGGGGTGACTCTCATCGATCCGGCCGCACACGGCGGTCACCGACTGGAAGACCTCGCCCTGCTCGCGCTCTTCGGCACCCCGTTCCTCGAGGAGATCTTCTCCGGCTACGAACGCGCCCACCCGATGCCGGACGGCTGGCAGGAGGACCTGCCGGCGCACAGCTTCTTCGCGCTGCTCGCTCACATTCGTCTGTTCGGGCGCGGGTTCCTCGGACAGACGGTCCGTGCCGCCCGGTCGGTCATCGCCCGGGCGGCACAGCTGGATCGGTGAGGTCACTTCAGGGAGATCTCCACCGGGTCGGAGAACAGTCCGCCGGCGAAGGTCAGTGTGGTCGGGTCGACGTCTTCGGGCACATCGAAGACGAGGACGCCCTCAGCGGTGTTTCCGGGATTGATCTCTTCGAGGAAGAGGATGTTGTCCTCGGCCGCATAGATGCCGGCTTCTGAATCCGCAGAGTAGGTGTTGCCGGAATCATCACCGAGTTTGATGTCGTCTTCGAAGAAGAAGCTCGGATCCGATCCGGTGTTCTTCACCGACAGTTCGACCTGGACGAACTGTCCCTGTGCCTGGGCGTTGAGGAATTCGTCACCGACCTGCGAGACACCATCGTCGACCTTGGCGACGGTGATCTCCCAGTCATCGGCAGCCACGGTGTCTCCGATACCGTACGAAGCGTCCTCGGCAGGCTTGTCCGCGGCTTCCTTCTCAGCGGCCTCATTCTCCGCAGACTCCCCCGACTGCTGGGCGTCGGACGAGCCGCTCTCCGAGGTGCCGGTGTCCTCTCCCCCGCCGCCGAGCGCGCTGGCAATGGCGATGACGACGATGACGACGAGCAGCCAGAACCACCAGCGTTTGAGCAGCGGTTTCTTCTGTTTCGGCGGCTTCTGGCCGTAGGGCTGCTGCGGGTAGCCGCCGGTCCCGTAGGCCGGTGCGTTCTGTGCCGGTCCCCACTGCTGGGGGCCAAAGTTCTGCGGCGAGGTCTGGTGCTGGGCGTTGTGAGGGGGCTGGTGCTGCGGGGACCACTGATGCTGGGGCTGTGGAGACTGCGGCTGCTGCGGGGTGTTCTGGGGATTCTGGGGATGGGACATGACGCTCCTTCGAAGCTGGATCTGGCTGACTGCTCCAGCTTCGTCCCGTCCGCGCTTCGGCGCGTCCACACTCGGGCTGGATCCTGCCAGCCGATCGGTTGACCTCCTCCAGCCTGAAGGTGGACTACGCGTGTCAGCCCCCGCGGTTACGATTCTCTTGTGTCAGAACAAACCGTCCCTCGCCGCAGGATCCCGCGCGGTGTGCGCATCGCCGGCAGCATCCTCATCGGTGTCATCGCCTATCTCTTCGGGTTCTTCACCTCGTCGATGGCGCTGACCGCGAACGCCTGGGCTTTCTCCGACGGGGAACTCAATGACACGGGGCTCGTGGCCGTCCTGCTGCTGTTCCTCGTGTGGGGACTCGTCTTCCTCCGACACAGATGGCCCTGGGTGCCTTTCGTCGCCGGAGCACTGCTCACAGCGGGGTGGGGCGATGCGCTGATGCTCCTCATTGCGGTCTTCCACCTCGTCATCCGAGCACCCCGGCGGCAGGCGATCATCGCCTCGGCGGTGAGCACCGGACTGATGGCGTTCTCCACGGTGAGGATGTGTCTGGCACCGCCGGAGCACAATCCGTTCAGCATCTTTTTCCTGCCCGACCCGGCACAGGTCACGGGACTCGAGGCGACCATCCCTCCGGAGGATTCGCACCTGGCGATCAGAATCATCACGATCGCAGCCGGCGTCATCGGATTGTGTACGGCGCTGGGGGTCGGCGCGCTTCTGCGTCGGACGCGGAGGATGAGAGCGGTCGAGTCGATCGCCGAACGGCAAGCACAGCGCAATGAGTCGCTCACGGCCGAGATCGCGCGGCAGTCCGAACGAGAGCTCTTGGCACGCGAACTTCACGACACGCTCTCCCACCGCCTATCGGTGATCTCGCTGCACACCGGCGCCCTTGAGGTCGGAGCACAGACCGACCCCGAGGTCGCTTCGACGGCGTCAGCTCTGCGGGAGGAGGCCCGCGCGTCACTGGAGGATCTGCGTCATCTGGTGGGTGGCGTGAGGAACGGCGATCTGGCTGATCCGCGGCCGGGCCATGAGAACTCGTCCCCTCCGAGCCGCGCAACGATGGCTGCGATTCCCGAACTCATCTCCTCCGTGGCGTCCACCGGCACGGTCATCCGTCCACTCATCGTCATCCAGGACGTGGACTCGTGCCCGCCCGCGCTCGACCGTGCGGCCTATCGAATCGTCCAGGAGGCACTGACGAACGCGATGAAACATGCGCCGAATCTGCCGGTGACGGTGGACATCGCAGTCTCGGCGGCCCGCGGCATCCGGATCTCAGTGAGCAATCCGCTCCCCAGCGCTCCAGGCCCAGTCGATGTTCCGCCGCGCCCACGATATGCGCCGGGACCGGCGCGAGGAGCCGGTGCCGGCGCGCCCGATCACGGACCGGGACCGGCCGGTCACCGCCCGGGTCCGCAGGACGCTCAGTTGGGATCGACCGGATCGGGATCCGGTCTGGTCGGCATCCGCGAGCGCACCGAGATGTTCGGCGGCGAAGCGTCGATCGGGGTGTTCGGCAATGAGTTCCGTGTCCAGGTGTGCTTTCGATCCCTCTCACCCCAGACCTGAGGCGATGCGGAACAGGGACTTCCGCGCCGCGCCGGTCCGTGTCATGGGCCTCGGGTATTGTGACGATCATGAACCAAGCCGCCCCGATCCGAGTCATGGTCGTCGATGACGATCCCATGGTCATCACCGGGATCCGGGGAATCCTCCAGGCCGCCGACGGCATCGACGTCGTCGCCTCGGCGCTGAGCGGGGAAGAGTCCATCGAGAAGGCGTCTCTGCACTATCCCGATGTCGTGCTCATGGACATACGGATGCCGGGAATCGGCGGGATCGAAGCCACCCAGCGTCTGCTCAACAGCGTACGACCGCCGAAAGTGGTGTCCCTGACGAGCATGAGCAGTGACGAGCACCTCTTCAACGCGCTCGAAGCGGGGGCCGCCGGATACCTGCTCAAAGACATCGGCCCTGTGGAACTCGCCGCCGCAGTCCGCAAGGTCCACGCCGGTGAGCCCATTCTCGCCCCGCAGTCCATGCGGCAGGTCATCGCCAAGGTCAGGTCGAGCTCCGATCATCGTCTGCAGCAGGAGGCCGTGGCCCTGCTGTCGGAGCTCACCGACCGCGAGCGCCAGGTCGCCGAGCTCGTGGCCGAAGGTCTGTCGAATCCGGAGATCGCCGAGGAGACATTCATGAGTCTGGCCACGGTCAAGACTCACCTCAACCGAATCAACGTCAAGCTGGACACGAACAACCGCGTGCGCATCGCCACGATGGTGGTTCGTGCCCGCAGGCACTGACCTCAACAATGCGACTGGTAGTTTCCTTCGGGAATCCTCGCAAGAATTCACCGTTTCTTTATCCCCCACAGCAGAAGTGATTGTCCACCCCGTCTAAAATCGACCTTGATGGTTGCTGAACACTATGTCGAATCCGAGAAGACGATCAGCAGCCCCTCAGATCGCAGTCAGTGGACGGTACGAGCACAGGGGTTGCTGTCCTGGGCAACCTCATTCTGGGTCTTGGCAATCGCCTTCGTCGTCGTCACAATCGCTGCGGCCGGTCCACTGCGAGTCTGGGACTACAAGCTCAATCGACGATGGCTCTATCTCTTCGAGCCCGACCTCGTCTGGTTCTTTCAGCACATCCTCGATCCCATCGCAGGCCAGGCCGTCTGTCTTCCCGTTCTGGCGATCACCGCGATCGTTCTGGCACGCAGACGCCGGTCGTGGCGACCGATCGTCTTCGCGATCGCCGTCGAAGCCGCCTTCTATCTCGGCGTCGGTTCGCTCAAGGTCCTCTTCGCTCGACCGGCGACGACCCTGCACGATCCGCGGTTCTTCCACGGCGGTCTGATCGAGATCGGCGGCCGTGGGATCAGCTACCCATCCGGGCACGCAGCCGAAGCCGTACTCATCTACGGTGCTGTCGCCTACCTCATCGCCACTTACAGCAACGTCACCACCAGGACCGTACGCCTGCTGTGGTGGGGGGTCGCTGCGGTCAGCGTGAACTCAGTGGTCGTGTCCTTCATCCTCGGCTGGCACTGGGCCACCGACCTCATCGGGGGTCTGCTGATCGGCGGAGTCTTCCTGCGACTGCTCGTCATCGCCGACAGGCGAATTCCCGTTCTCAACTCCTGAAGGCTGTCACAGCCAGGTATCGTCGAGACCCGCGAACGTCGTCGCTCTGCTTTCAACGAGATCGAACCACGGTCCGGTCTGCGGCAGCTCGTGGGCGAAGAAATACCGCGCCGCGGCGATCTTGCCATTGAGGAACGCCGAATCGCCACGTGCGCCCGCGGTCGCTTCGGCCGCCATTCCCTGTTGCAGCCACAGCCACGCCATGGTTGTGTGGCCCACTGCTTCCAAATAGGTCCACGCATTGTCGAGGGCCACCATGGGATCTCCGCTCGACCACACTGCAGCGGTGACGGATTCGATCCGATCGACGGCTGACGTCAGCGCCGCGGTCTCAGCGGACCATTCGGAGCGGTCGGCCGCCTCGGCGAGGGTCTCGCGCATCTGCTCCAACAGCACCTGCAGACCCGCCCCGCCCTTCATGATGACCTTGCGCCCGAGGAGATCCTTGGCCTGGATGCCGTGCGTGCCCTCATGGATCGGGTTGAGCCGATTGTCGCGGTAGAGCTGTTCGACATCGTGATCGCGGGTGTAGCCGGCCCCGCCGAGAACCTGGATGGCGTGATCGTTGGCCTTCAGACACCACACGCTCGGCCAGCTCTTGACGATCGGGGTGAGCACATCCAGCAGCAGTGCGGCACGATCGCGGTCCGCCTCGGAATCAGCGGTTTCGGACTCATCGAGCAGGCGTGCGGCATAGAGGATGAGTCCCAGCCCGCCCTCGACGTAGCTCTTCGACGACAACAGCATGCGACGGACATCGGAGTGCTCAGCGATCGGGACCGGCGAAACCTCGGATCCATTGGCACCATCGGGACGACCCTGACGGCGGTCGCGGGCATAGCGGAGGGCATCGAGGTAACCGTGGTAGCCCAGTCCGACAGCACCGGCACCGACACCGATGCGGGCCTCGTTCATCATGTGGAACATGCAGGCCAGTCCCTGGCCCCGCTCCCCCACGAGGTAGCCGACGGCACCGGCAGAACCGGCCGGAGTGTGTGCGCCCTCGCCGAAGTTGAGCAGCGTGTTCGTCGTTCCGCGCCATCCCATCTTGTGGTTGAGCCCGGACAGGACGACATCATTGCGCTCACCGAGGCTCCCGTCGTCATTGACGAGGTACTTCGGGACGAGGAACAGGCTGAGTCCTTTGACACCCGGCTGGTCACCGTCGGCACGTGCCAGGACGAGGTGGACGATATTCTCCGAGAGCTCGTGATCGCCACCCGAGATCCACATCTTCGTGCCATGGACGCGGAAGGCATCGTCGCCGCTGTCGGGATCCGGTACAGCCTTCGTCGTGACGTCGCCCAACGAGGAGCCGACCTCGGGCTCGGACAGGCACATGGTGCCGAAGAAGCGACCGTCGAGCTCGGGCAGGACGTACTTCTCGATCTGCTCCTCGGTTCCATATTCGAGCAGCAGATTGGCGTTGGCCATGGTCAGCATCGGGTAGCTGGCGGTGCCGATATTGGCCGCCTGGAACCAGGCGAAGCAGGCCTTCGCGATCGCCTGCGGCAGCTGAATGCCGCCGACGCTCTCATCCATCGTCGCCGAAAGCAGGCCGATACCGGCGAACTGGTCGAGCGCAGCCTTGATCTCAGGAATCAGCGTCACCGAGGTGCCGTCGAAGGTCGGCTCGTTGAGGTCGGACTTGCGTGCATGAGTGGCGAACCGTTCCTTGGCGAGCTCCTCGCTGGCTTCGAGCACGGAGTCGAAGACCTCACGCGAATGGTCGGAGAAGCGAGGACGTTCGCAGAGTTCGTCGACCTTGAGCCAGTCATAGAGTTGGAACTCGATGTCCTTGGTGGAGAGGATGGATTCTGTCGCAGTCGTCAAGACGCCATTGCCTTCAATCTGTTCAGTCACGAGACCAAGCTATGGCTAATCATTCGTTAAGTAAAGTGATTCGCTCTCTCACGGTGCAAGGATTTGGCTGATGCCCAGCTGTGAGGTCTGCCAGACGCTTCCCACCTCTGGGTTTCGGCCCCCGGGAGAGCTATAATTCTCTCTACAATCTGCGTGGGAATGGGGCGAAGGATCATGACCGCAGAAACGAATCGATCGTCGAAGTTGGCCCAGACGATCAGACAGATCCCGAAGGCGTTCAAGAGCGCCAATATCGGCCAGGGGCAGAAAGTCGGCTATCGAGAAGACAGCTCCGAAGAACGGCTGCAAACCACGGCTGAGCACGAAGGAGTGAAGCTCTACCGCAATCCCGACGGCTCACATCTCGCCGTCGACGAATCCCACTCGAGCTACGATGACTGAACATCGGCTCTGTATCCGGCGCTGCGTCTGCAAGCGAGGCACCCCCTGGACGAATCAAAGAAAACGACTATGGTCACGAGTACAGCGTCTTCGCAGCAGTGAGGTGATGACAGATGACCGACCAGACTGATTCACAGAAGAAGGTCGACAAGATCAACGACAAGCTCGACGAGCTCGGGGCGAGGGCCAGCGGACCCGATGTCGCCTATGGTGCGACTCCCGGATATGCCGACGATGTATCCGAAGAGGACCTGGAGAAGCTCGCCGAAGCGGAAGGTGTGACCCTCCGACGCCTCCCGGACGGCTCGCATGAGGCGATCGACGAGTCCGCCGTGACTCCATCCTCGGACACTTCGAGCGCCGAGGATTCGTCAGCTGAGAGCTGATTCGTCGGCTCGAGCGAACATCGACAACCCGGTACATGGTCATCCATGTGCCGGGTGTCGCTGTGCCCCAGGTAGGATCGCCGGGGCCATGGCGCCACGCCGCACAGTCGGCGGAACAATGATGCTGATATGAAAGGCAGAGCCTATGCCCTCCCCCGACGCCTCGCCTGCGCAGACCTCCGTGACGAAGACGGAGCCGTCAGGCTTCCTCCGGATTCTGCGCAACTACCGCTTCCCGATCTTCATCCTCACAGGGGTGGTCATCGGCGCGATCATCGGCCTCGTCTTCGGGGAACGCGCCACCGTCATCAAGCCGTTCGGCACGCTGTTCATCAATATGATGTTCACTCTCGTCGTGCCGCTCGTGTTCTTCTCCATCGCCTCCGCGGTCGCGGGAATGTCCTCGGCGGCGCGACTCGGCAAGATCATGGGCAGTATGCTCGGAGTCTTCGCCGTCACCGGCATCGTCGCCTCCATCGTCATGGTCGCCGCGCTGCGCATCTTCAACGCCACCGACGGCGTCGAAGTGGAGATGCAGGAGCCGGAGAACGTCGAGGACGTCGGGCCCATCGGTGACCAGCTCGTCCAAACCGTCGTCGTCGACGACTTCTCGAAGATCCTGTCCGCCGAGCACATGCTCGCCCTCATCGTGTTCGCCGTCATCGTCGGCTTCGCCACCAGCAGGATCGGCGACGCCGGCAAGTCGTTCGCCCAGTTCCTCAATTCCGGCACCGAGGTGTTCCTCAAGTTCACCTCAATCATCATGTACTACGCCCCGATCGGCCTCGGCGCCTACTTCGCCGCACTCGTCGGCGACCTCGGCGCCCAGCTCGTGGGGGACTATGTTCGCGCCTTCCTCGTCTACTATCCGGTGGCGATCGCCTACTTCATCCTCGCCTTCACGTTCTACTCCTTCGTCTCCGGCGGCCGCCGAGGCGTCTCCCGCTTCTGGGGCAATATCCTCGAACCCACAGCGATCTCCTTGGGTACGTCGTCCTCGGTGGCGGCGATCCCAGCGAACCTGCGTGCCGGAGAGAAGATCGGAGTCCCACGGGACATCCGGGAGACGATCGTGCCGATCGGCGCCACGATCCACATGGAAGGATCGAGCCTGTCCGCGATCCTCAAGATCGCCTTCCTCTTTGCCGTGTTCCAGCGCGACTTCTTCACTCCGGAAAACATCCTCATCGCCATCGCCGTGGCGCTGCTGGCCGGAATGGTCATGGCAGGAATCCCCTCTGGCGGCTTCATCGGCGAGCTCATGATCATCACCCTCTACGGCTTCCCAGCAACGGCGCTGCCGATCGTCCAGATCATCGGAACCGTCATCGATCCGCCGGCCACCACGGTCAATGCGGTTGGCGACCAGGCGAGTTCGATGATGGTCGCTCGCATCCTCGATGGAAAGGACTGGATGGATCGGACAGAGGACGGTCACGATTCGGTTCCGTAACCGCTGTGAATCTGTCACAGTCCGGAATCCACGGATTCGGACAAGACTCCTTCTGACGGAATGTCTCGGAGATGTCATCGCAATGCAATAGAACCTCCGTATTTCCGACGACGCGTCTCAGCTTCTGTTCAGGCTCGGGGAATCGGCTCTCACCTGGGATGACGATACTCGATTCCAGCAATGTTCCTGTCCCGGAAGAGGAGAAGTCATCATGCCCGCCTTCATCAGCACTCACGCCGCAAAGTGGGGCGTCGCTGCACTAGCCGGTCTCACATCTCTGGGCCTCGCAGTCGGTCCGGCATCGGCCTCCGTTGATTCAGCACCCGCGCCCAGTGCCGCTCAGGCACCCGCGCCCAGTGCCGCTCAGGCACCCCAGAGTTCGGGACACCCGAAGGGTGCCGTCAAGTACGCGGACAAACTGATCACCGCCTACGGCATCGGTGATGACTCGGTCATGGATCGCCTCGCCACACGCAACGTCGTCGCTGCCCTCGCCGAACACAATGACGGGCACGCCACACGCTGGCACCGGACCTCAGCCGACTCCGGCAAGGGGTACACCTGGGTGTCCTACACGAACCTGGACACCCACGAGGTCATGACCCTGACGGTCAGAGACACCACCCCCGTGGGCAAGGGCGGCGACGCTGTTCGTGAGGTCGAGTCCGTCGGCTGAGGACGACCCGCTGTCATGCCGTTGCCCGAATCCTGAACGGTGTCTTGCCAGCTTCGCCGACCCGCTCGGTAGACTCGGGAACCATGGTCGCCCTGAACGAAATCCCCCGTCGCCGCTACACCGCGGGCGCGACACCGCTCGAGCATCTGCGGCGACTGTCCGCCGAGCTCGGCGGACCGCAGATCTGGATCAAACGCGATGACCGGCTGGGGCTGACACAGGGCGGGAACAAAACACGCAAGCTCGAGTACCTCATCGCCGACGCACTGAACCAGGGAGCGGACACGCTCATCACCGTCGGCGGGGTCCAGTCCAACCACTGTCGGCTGACCTTATCCGCTGCACGCGCCGAGGGCCTCGACTGCCATCTCATCGTCGAAGAGGACCTCGGACCCGACGGCACAGCACTCGGCCCAGCAGGGGCGAACCCTCCGGAGCACACGGGCAATTTCCTGCTCTTCGACCTCCTCGGCGCGGATTCGGTCACCGTGCTCGGCCACGGAGCTGACCTCCTCGGCGAGGCCGAGATTCTGGCCGAGAAGCTGCGCGGCGAGGGCAGGATCCCCTACATCATCCCCGTGGGCGGGTCGAATCCGATCGGCGCGCTCGGCTATGTCGACTGTGCCCACGAGCTGCTCGATCAGTTCGCCGAGGAGGGAGTGGACTCCCCCACGATCGTCACGCCCAGCGGCTCGGCCGGAATGCAGGCCGGGCTCATCGTCGGACTCCACAGCGCAGGAAGCACCGTCCCGATCATCGGCATCAACGTCAGCCGGTCACAAGCGGAGCAGGAACCGAAGATCGTCGACCTCGTCGATTCCACGGCGAGATTCCTCGACCTACCGCACGTTCCCCGCGATGCCACGACGGGACTCGGCGACTATGTCGGGACCGGCTACGCTCTGCCGACACCCGAGATGGCTGAGGCCGTGCGCCTCTTCGCCCGCACCGAGGGGATCCTCCTCGACCCCGTCTACACCGGCAAGGCTGCGGCCGGTCTCATCGACCTCATCAGATCCGGCCGCTTCCCTTCCGAGGACACGGTCGTCTTCGTCCACTCCGGCGGAGTCCCCGGACTCTACGCCCGCACCCAGGCGTTCACCTGAGCACCTCCCACCACCCACCATCGACGAAAGGCAGACAGATGACAGTTTCGACAGCAGACCTGTGGGACGAACGCGGCGACGACCTCTATTCGATCGCTCTGAACTTCGGCGACTTCGGAGCCAAGACCTCATTCTCCGGACCGGCCCGCACGATCCGCTGCTTCCAGGACAACGGACTGGTCAAGCAGACCCTCAATCAGCCAGGCGACGGCGCCGTGCTCGTCATCGACGGTGACGGTTCGATCGCCACCGCCCTCATGGGTGACATGATCGCCGAGGCCGGGGTCCGAAACGGCTGGAACGGAGTCGTCATCAACGGCGCTGTCCGCGACCGTGAAGCTCTGGCCGAGATGGAATTCGGAATCAAGGCTCTGGCCAGCAATCCGCGCAAGAGCGCGAAAGACGGTGCCGGTGAGATCGACGTGACCGTGGAGATCGGCGGCGCGACGATCCGCCCAGGAGCGATGGTCTTCGCCGACGCCGATGGTGTCGCCATCGAGAAATAGAGCAGCCGCGGCTCAGCGATGAATGGTGTCGAAGCTCTGTTCGGCTGAGTCCCAGATGTCGGCAACGTCGATCCGACCGTCAGCGGTGAGATCCTCGACGGTCGAACGGTCGTAGAGGTATCTCCATTCCCCCGCCGCGACGTCTCCCGTGACCACGAGGATGTCGTAGTCGAAGGCTGCCTGTGAGGTCGCCTGGACGATGAACGCCGTGGCTTCCAAGTCCTTGGCCCTGTTCTCATCGGAGGCGAACTCGACATGGAGGCGTTCGGGTTCGGCCTCCTGGTTGAAGTCGGGGTTCGTCTCGGACTCGAGACTCACCTCGACACCATCCAAGGACTGCGCCACATAATCCGCGAGCTCGTCGAGGGAGTCGAAGCCCTGCGCCACGACATCCAGAGTCGCCGTCGGAGTCGTTTCGGGTTCCGACGATGAGCCAGAATCGGAGCCGCAGCCACTGAGGGCGATGAGTGCGGCGGTCAGGAGCCCGGCGAAAGCAGGGGCGGACTTCGAATCGAACCTCATGGCACCAGCCTATCGACGAGAGTGCGCTGGTGCCGCATCGAGTCAGTCACTCAGAGCGTGGGGCTTCAATGGGATCGGATTCCCTTCGGCGCGGATCGGGAATAGGGTCATCAGCCTATTTGTTGAATGTTCAACTAGCTTGATCTAGACTGGACCCAACAGCCCATCCGCTCAGGAGAACAGCATGACCGCCACCCCCATCCAGGCACCAACTTCCACCGCCCCGCAGACACTCGCCGTCGATGAGAAACGACTCAGCGCGGCCACCGGAATGGACGCGGTGACCCTGCGCGTCGGCGACCTCGAGAAGATGTCGAACTACTACTCGAACGCCCTGGCGATGGAACCCCTCGAGGAGACCGCCCGCGATGGCGAAGTCCACCGTGTGCTCGGCCGCGGCGCCACTCCCCTGGTCAAGCTCGTGGCCACCCCGGGCCTGCCCGGCGTCGACGCCAAACAGGCCGGCCTGTTCCACACCGCCTTCCTGTTCGACACCAAGGAAGCCCTGGCCGCCACGGTCGCCCACGCCGCGCAGAACACCAACAGCACCTTCGTCGGCTCCAGCGATCACCTTGTCAGCCAGGCGTTCTACTTCACCGATCCCGAAGGCAACGGCATCGAGCTCTACGTCGACCGCGCCCGTTCGGAATGGACTCACTCGCTCGACGGTGAGGTCCAGATGGACACGCTCTACCTTGACCCGAACCGCTTCCTCGAACGCCACCTGAATCAAGACATCCTCGCGAACACTGCCGCCGAACCCGGCATCGTCGGCCACGTCCACCTGCAGGTCGGCAACATCCCTCAGGCCCGCGAGTTCTACGTCGATGCCCTCGGCTTCGAGCCGTCGCTGTCGTCAATGCCCGGAGTCCTCTTCGCGGCGGCGGGCGGATACCACCACCACGTCGCCATGAACACATGGAACAGCCGCGGCGCCGGCCCTCGCGCGGCCAGCCTCGGCCTCGGGGATGTCGCGATCACCGTTCCCGGACGCGAGGACCTCGACGCGCTCGTCGCTCGCCTGCGCACGCACAACCTCGACTTCGCCGATGACGGACGCTCCGTGCGCGTCGTCGACCCGTGGGGCACGCAGGTCACCCTGGCCACCGGAACCAGCTCCATCGACGAGACCCTGGCGCGCTGACGACCTGCCGGTGCGAACATCTCCACCGGACAGATCGCACTGAGGCGGGTGATGCTCAATGGCATCACCCGCCTCAATCGTCTGCGCCGAGATCAGCTCGTGGAGTGCACTCGCCCAACCACCGCCTGCGGATGCAGGTCGAGTCGGCGCAGCAGCTGAGCATTGAGGGCGACGACGATCGTCGAGATCGACATCAGGATCGCACCCACACTCATCGGCAGCACGAATCCGACAGGAGCGAGCACTCCTGCCGCCAGCGGCACCGACAGCAGGTTGTACCCGGCCGCCCACCACAGGTTCTGCTTCATCTTCCGGTAGGTCGCCCGAGAGAGTTCGACGATCGAGAGCACGGACCGCGGATCGTCGGAAGCGAGGATGACTCCGGCAGAGCCGATGGCCACATCGGTTCCGGCCCCGATGGCGATGCCGACATCGGCCTGCGCGAGCGCAGGAGCGTCATTGACACCGTCACCGACCATCGCCACACGACGCCCCTCCCCCTGCAGCTCGGAGACCTTCGCCGCCTTGTCGGCGGGATGAACGCCGGCAAAGACACGGTCGATGCCGAGCTCGGAGGCCACAGACTGCGCGACCGCCTCGGCGTCTCCGGTGATCATCACGACCTGTGCACCGATGGCGTGGAGAGCATCGACGGCATCGCGAGACTCCGGCCGGATCTCATCGGCCAACCGCAGGGCACCGACGACAGATCCGTCGACGAGCACGTGGAGGATGATGGCACCTTCGGCTCGCCAGGCCTCCGCAGACTTCGCCTCGGGCGCGTCATGCGCCTCGAGCAGTCTGGGACCACCGACCTCGACCGTCTGGCCCGCGATGACGGCCTTGACCCCCACCGCAGGTGACGACGAAAAGTCGGAGGCTCTCGGCACGTCGACCCCCCATTCAGCCGCAGCCGTGACGATGGCTGCGGCCAACGGGTGCTCGCTGTCGGCTTCGGCCGCAGCCGCCAGGCCGAGCACTTCACTCTCGGCCCGCGTGGCCCCGGCACCCTCGACGACTTCGATGGCGGTGACCGTCGGCTGACCCTTCGTCAGAGTGCCGGTCTTGTCGAAGAGCACGGAATCGACCGTGCGCATCGTCTCGAGCGCGAGCCGGTCCTTGACGAGGACGCCGGCACGGGCGGCACGTTCGGTGGCGATCGACACGACCAGCGGAATGGCCAGCCCCAAGGCGTGAGGACAGGCGATGACGAGCACGGTGATCGTGCGCACGACCGCCGAGTCCGGCATGCCGATGAGCGACCAGACGACCGCTGTGATCACGGCAGCGCCGAGAGCGAACCAGAACAGCCATGCCGAGGCTCGATCAGCGATGCGCTGGGCTCGAGATGACGAGCTCTGAGCGTCGGAGACCAGCTTCTGGATACCGGCCAGCGTTGTGTCGTCACCGATCGCGGTGATCTCGACTCGAAGCCCGGAATCGGCGGCGACGGTGCCGGCCACAACCGAGTCGCCTTCGCCGCGTCGGACCGTCGCGGATTCTCCGGTGACCATGGATTCGTCCACATGGGCCGAACCGTCGATGATCCGTCCGTCGGCGGGCACCGAGGCACCGGGTCGAACGAGGACGATGTCCCCGACGACGAGGTCGGACGGAGCGACGCTCACCGCCTCCCCATCGATGATCTTCTCGGCCTCATCCGGCAGCAGCGCGGCGAGACTGTCGAGCGCCGAGGTGGTCAGTGCCAGTGAGCGCATCTCCATCCAGTGGCCGGCGAGCATGATCACGACCAGCAGAGCCAGCTCCCACCAGAAATCGAGCTGCGGGTCGAGCAGGCCCAGCGACGACCCCCAGGAGGAGATGAAAGCGACCGTGATCGCCAAAGCAATGAGCAGCATCATGCCCGGACTGCGCCCCTTGATCTCGTCGAGTCCGCCGGCCAGGAACGGCTTTCCGCCCCAGACGTACATGACGGTGCCGAGGATCGGTGAGAGCCAGCGAAGCGCACCGAGGATGCCGGTGTCGGGAACCTCGTATCCGACGAGGTGGCCGAACATCGGACTGAATGCGACGACGGGCACGGCGATGACGAGCATGATCCAGAACAGCCTCCGGAACTGCGCGACGTGATCGCCATGGCCGGCATGACCCGCGTGGCCCGAATGGCCGGAGTGAGCCTCGTGACCGGAGTGGTCGCCATGACCACTGTGGTCATGGCGAGCGTGATCGGAGTGGGCCATGGTCTCAGTGTGTGCGGAATGGCCTGTCTCAGCAGACTGCATTCCGTAATGACGATGATTCTGCGGCTTGTCCATACCCACAATCTATACCCCTAGGGGGTATAAATCAATGGTGATGCCTCTCATATGCAATCGCCTGCAACCCTGGCTCTCACGTCGCAAGCGTTCTAGCGTCGAAGAACACCGAATGGCACGGATACGCCCCACGAAAGGACTCATCATGAGGGCAGCACGATTCCACGCTCGCAAAGACATCCGAATCGAAGACATCCCAGAACCCGAATTGCGGCCAGGCACAGTCGCCATCGACGTCACCTGGTGCGGGATCTGCGGAACCGATCTCCACGAATATCTGGAGGGGCCGATCTTCGTCCCGCCGGCGGGCCACCCGCATCCGATCTCCGGCGAATCAGCCCCAGTGACCATGGGGCACGAGTTCTCCGGCACGATCACCCACCTCGGCGACGGCGTCACCGACCTGAACGTCGGCCAGAACGTCGTCGTCGAGCCCTACATCATTGCCGAAGACGTCGACACCGGCCCCGGCCAGAGCTATCAGCTGTCGAAGGACATGAACTTCATCGGCCTCGGCGGCCGTGGTGGCGGACTGTCGGAGAAGATCGTCGTGCAGCGTCGCTGGGTGCACCCGATCGGCGATATTCCACTCGATCAGGCTGCGTTGATCGAACCGTTGTCAGTCGCCCACCACGCAGTCGTTCGCTCGGACGCCGAATCCGGCCAGACCGCCATCGTCGGCGGCGCAGGACCCATCGGCCTCCTCACTGCCGCCGTCCTCAAAGCCAAGGGACTGACCGTCTACATCTCCGAGCTCTCCGAGGCGCGCAAGCAGATGGCACTCTCAACAGGCGTTGCCGACGAGGTCCTCGATCCACGAGAATTCGATGTCGCCGAAACCATCCGAGAGCGCACGGGCGGACGTGGAGCCGACGTGGGATTCGAATGCTCGTCCGTCCCCGCGGTTCTGGACATGCTCCTCGATGCCGTCCGTCCCGGCGGAGTCATCGTCAACGTCTCCATCTGGGGGCATAAGCCCGAGGTCGATATGCCGAAGCTGGTCCTCAAGGAGATCGACCTGCGAGGAACCATCGGCTACTCCGGCGACCACCCGGAGACGATCAGACTGGCCGCCGGCGGCACCATCGATCTCTCAGCCTTCATCACCGCACGCATCGGCCTGGACGAGCTCATCTCGGGCGGGTTCGACGAGCTCATCAACAACAACGAGCAGCACGTGAAGATCATCGTCGACCCCCGCGCCTGACAGGAACCTCCTCGACACCCTCTCCACGCGCACCCCGCAGTTTCGAGGGAACAGAATGTCGATTCAGTCCGCTGAAATCAACATTCCGCTCCCTCGAATTTCTGCATTCACGCTCTTGGCCCCGCATTCACGCACCCGCCCCGCAGGAGGAACGCACCCGCGCTCGACATTGCATATACGTGCAGTTATGACTCATACTTGCTCATACTGTTCAACTTCGCTTCTGATCGTCGACTGCCCTCGGGCATCGCAGATCGTGTCGAAGTCAATGAGAACCACACACCCTGGCTCGCCCGCGAGCCGGCCTCACCGCGGAGGACCCCATGGACCTGCAACTCATACTGGCGTTGGCCGCCGGCATCGCGACGATCGTCGTCATCGTGCTCGCGACCCGACTCGACGCCTTCATCGCCCTGCTTCTGGCGGCCGTCGTCACCGGCATCGTCGCCGGTCAGGATCTGCTCTCGATCATCGACTCGATCACCACCGGCTTCGGCGACACCCTGGCCAGCATCGGCATCGTCATCGGCCTCGGCGTCGGCATCGGCAAGATCCTCGAAGTCTCCGGAGCCGCCGACTCCCTCGCCCGCGCCTTCCTCCGTGCCTTCGGCAAGGGCCGTGAGCCGTGGGCGATGGGAACCGTCGGCTCGCTCGTGTCCATCCCCGTCTTCTGCGACTCCGGCTACGTGATCATGAATCCGCTGGCTCGTTCGATCGCCCGCGTGAAGAAGGGCGGCTACGTCACCCTCGCGCTGGCTCTGGGCTGCGGTATGACCCTGACTCATCACATGGTGCCGCCGACGCCGGGCCCTTTGGCTGCCACCGGCATCCTCGGTGCCGACATCGGATCGGTCATCCTCGCCGGCATCGTCTTCACCGTCATCCTCCTGCCCGTGGTCGTCGTCTACGCGCGCTGGATCGGGCCGAAGCTCGAACCCGTGCTCAACAGCAAGGTCAGGCACGACGTCTATTCCGAGGTCTCGGCCGCCTCGGCGGAGGGCACCGACGAAGGAGCATCCAGGGTATCCACCCTCACGGGCGACCATGAGCACTCCGGCGACAGCTCCACCGACTCCGCGACGTCGCAGGACGCGGCCGGCGCCGCCCGGTCCGCGGGCCGTGCCAAGAAGCCCGGCGCCTTCCTCGGCTTCCTGCCGCTCATCGTCCCGCTGCTGCTCATCGTGGCCAACACGGTCGGCACCGCAATCGACAAGAGCGCACAGGGAGAGCTCGCCGGCGACGCGTACGAACCCTCCGCCTGGGTCGCTCCGCTGGCATTCTTCGGCAACCCGGTCGTCGCCCTGATCATCGGCCTCATCCTCGCCGTCTACACGCTGCTGCCCCGTGTGACCCCACGCAATCAGGTGCAGAGCTGGCTTGCCGACGGTGCCGCCTCGGCCGGTCTCATCCTCCTCATCACCGGCGCCGGCGGCAGCTTCGGACTGGTCCTGCGCGAATCGGGTGTCGGTGACGCCCTCGCCGAGGCGATCGCCTCGATCAGCCTGCCCGCGCTTCTCGTCCCGTTCCTCATCGCCTCCTTCGTCCGCCTGGCTCAGGGATCGGGTACGGTCGCGATGATCACCGCCGCCTCGGTGACGGCGCCGCTCATCGCCCCGCTGGGACTCGATCCGCTCGTGGCCGTCATGGCCTGCACCGCCGGTTCGATGGTCTTCTCCTACTTCAACGACTCCTACTTCTGGGTCGTCACCCGATTCGCCGGACTCGACGGCATCAACGCCATCAAGGGCTGGTCGGGAATCACCACTGCCGTGTGGATCTGTTCCCTGCCGCTGCTGTTCGTGCTCGACTTGATCGTATGAGCACTTCCCACATGCCGGACGCCGGCACGACGGCAGCGTCCCCCTCGGCGCAGGCGAGCCCGCGCATCCTCATCGTCGCCGACGACCTCACCGGCGGCAACGCCTGCGGAGCCCTGTTCGCCGAGGCGGGACTGCGAACGATCACCGTCACCGGCACCAGCCCAGCCGGCAGCGTCGACCTCGGAGGTCTGCTCGATGACTTCGATGCGGTCGTCGTCAACACCGACTCCCGCCACCTGCCGCCGCAGCAGGCTGGCATGGTCTACTCAGAACTCATCGAGTCCGCCGGTGCCGTCGACCTCGTGGCCTGCCGCATCGACACCACTCTGCGCGGCAACGTCGGGCCAGCTGCAGCAGCCGCCATCTCGGCGCGCAGGCGTGCGCTGACCGCGTCCGACGGTCCGCAGTGCCGCGTCCTGGGACTGTGCATGCCGGCCTTCCCTGCCGCCGGCAGAACCACCGTGCAGGGGCGGCAGCTGCTGGGCGGTCGTCTGCTCGAACACACCGAGCTCGCCTACGATGTCCGCTCCCCCATGCACACCTCCGTCATCGAGGAGATCCTCGCCGCCGGCACGGATCTCGACTGTCACGTCATCGCTATCGCGACCGTCCTGGCCGGCCGTGAGGCCGTGGCCACCGCCGTGCTCGACGCCATCGGGGAAGGGGCCGACGTGCTCATCGCCGATGCCCTGACCACCGACCATATCGAACTCGTCGGTTCCGTCATCGCTGAGATCAGCCACGACCTCGCCGAGGCGGCCACTCCGGAGATCCGCAACCGCGCAGGTCTGGCCGACGGTGAGCTGTTGGACTGGGTGACCATCGATCCCGGACCCGGCAGCCTCGCCCTGGCCCAGTCACGGCTGCCTGCTCGTGCCGATGGCCTCCTGCTCGGCATCTCGGGCTCGGCCACCGAGGTCACCCGCTCTCAGCTCGCGGCCGTAGCCGAGGACCCCACAGTCACGGTCCTCCGTGTGCCCGTCGACGATGCGGGCCTGCCCGATGTCGAGGACACACTCACGCTCATCGATCGGACCGCCTCGGCGCGGGCGATCATCATCGCCACCGTCCTCGAATCCAGCGATCTGCGCGAACTCACAGATGCCGAATCCGAGCAGACGACACGGCGATTGGCATTGATCGCCTCAACAGTCATCTCCACCATCCCGATCTCCGGCCTCTATACCACCGGCGGAGACGTCACCGCTACGGTGATGCGCGAGCTCGGCGCGATGGGGATGGAGATCGACAAGGAGATCGTGCCCCTGGCCGTGGGCGGCCGTCTCGTCGGCGGGCGCGCCGACGGACTGCCGATCGTCACCAAGGGCGGTCTCATCGGCAACGCCGGCACTGCCGTCGAGTGTCTCGAGTTCCTGTCGACCACCGCCCGCGTCAGACGAGACTGAATCGTGCACGACGAACCTTGCACCGCCACCCGCCGACAGAATCCGAACCATCTGAGGAGACAGCAATGACAGCACCAGCACTCGCCGTGACCGTGGGCGATCCCGTCGGAATCGGACCGGAGATCACCGCCACCGTGCTCGCGGAGTTCGCGGGCAGAGACGATCAGCACGGAATCGCCGTCGCGGATCTGGCCGTGATGAGACGTGCCGTCGACGTCCTCGGACTCGACGTCGAGCTGCGCGCCATCTCCGATTGGTCGACGCCTTCGGCAGGCGAAGGCGTCATCGACGTCTTCGACATCGGCGTGCTCGGCGATGACCTTCCCGAGTGGGGCGTCGTCGACGCTCGCGCCGGCAGGGCTTCGGTGGCCGCGATCGAGCTCGCCACCAAGGCCGCCATGGATCAGCAGGTCGCCGGCATCGTCACCGGCCCCATCAACAAGGAAGCCGTGTGGAAGTCCGGATCGCAGCACCTCGGGCACACCGAGATGCTCGGTGAGCTGACCGGAGTGACGAAGCAGGACACGATGTTCGTCGTGGAGAACACGAAGGTCCCCGACCATAAACTCCAGATCTTCTTCGCCACCCGCCACATGTCCCTGCGCAAGGCCATCGACGCCCTCACCGTCGAGACCCAGATCGACTCGATCGAGCGCGCCCATCGCGCCCTGCAGCTCTACGGCGTCGCCTCGCCGAGGGTGGCCGTCGCCGCGCTCAACCCGCACGGTGGTGAGAACGGCGCATTCGGCGACGAGGAGATCGAGATCCTCCGTCCGGCCGTCGAGAAGGTCAATGCCGGCGGCGCCGTCGAAGTCGCCGGACCGATCCCGGCCGATTCCGTCTTCCATCAGGGGCTGACCGGCCGCTTCGACGGCATCCTCTCGCAGTACCACGACCAGGGACACATCGCGTCGAAGACCTTCGACTTCGACGGGACGATCTCCGTCACCGTGGGCCTGCCGATCCTGCGCACCTCCGTCGATCACGGCACGGCCTTCGACATCGCCGGTCAGGGCATCGCCGATGCGGGCACCATGCGCTCGGCCTACCGGGCGGCCATCGGCTACGCGCCGTTCGTCGACGGCATCCGCGCGGAGTACCTGCCGAAGTAGGCTGAGTCATATGGCCGACCGCGGCGACTGAGCCGCGGTCGGCTCCGTGACCGAGGAGAGGAAGACAGATGGCGATCCGATCAGGGACCCAGCGGCGCCGCGAAGCCATTCTCGGCCTGCTCAAGACCGGATCGTGGAGCATCCCCCGCCTGGCCGGGGCCCTCGAGACCTCGGAGTCGACGATCCGCCGCGACCTGCGCGATATGGCCGCAGACGGTGAGATCATCCGCACCATCGGCGGAGCCGCTGCGGCAGGGTACGTCGAACCGCCGCTGGGCGAACGGATGGAACAGCAGGCCGAAGCGAAGGACGCCATCGCCGCCCGCGCTCTCGCACGCCTCGACGATGCGCGAGTGCGAACCGTCTTCCTCGATGCCGGATCGACGGCTGTGCGTCTGGCCGAGAGGATCAGGGACCGCAGCGAGCTCACCGTCGTCACCCGAGGCCTCGAGATCGCACTGACCCTTGCCCATCCTGCCGGACCCACCGTCATCATGATCGGCGGTGAGGTCTCGACCCTGTCCCACGGGACGACCGGGGCGCTGTCGGACCATGCACTGGCCCGCATCCATGTCGACATCGCCTTCCTCGGCGCCGATGCGGTCGACACCGCTCAGGGGCTGGGCGAACCGAGCCTCGACGAGGCCCGGACGAAGGAACTCATCGCCGAGCGGGCCGGCGCCGTCATCGTCCTCGCCGACAGCTCGAAGGCAGGCCGCGAGGTCGTCGCCTGGGCGCCGCTGCCGCCCGGCTGGACGTGGATCGACGAACACGGGGAGCACGCGCAGGGCTGACGCCCCGCAGCCGCCGATCCGAGCGTTCTCACACCTGCTGTTCGCGCGCCATCTGCCGGACATAGACAGGAGCGGCGACGAGCGCCGGCAGCATCACGAAGCCCACCGGCACAGCGGTGATGACGATCGCCGACTGCAGAGCCTCCACTCCCCCGTCGCCGAGGCTGATGAGCACGGCCGCTGTGATGCCGATGAGCAGAGCCCAGGTGGCGCGCAGCCTCGGAGAGGGTTCCCCGGAGGTCATGCACGACTGGGACATCGCAAACGACATCGAGTCCGTGGTCGTGGCGACGAACGTCATCGTCAGGACGAGGAAGCCGAGGCTGATGACCAGCGACAGCGGCAGGTGACCGCTGATCGCCATGACCGCCGCGGGCAGTCCGCCCTCCATGAGCGGCTCCGAGATCGCCCCATCCGACTTCTGCTCAAGGAAGATGCCTGTGCCGCCGAGCACTGTGAACCAGAAGGTCGTGGCCACGGGAGGCAGCACCGTCGTGCTGATGAGCAGATCGCGGACCGTGCGGCCCTTGGAGATCCGAGCGACGAAGATCGCCATCAGCGGCGCATAGCCGAGGAACCAGCCGAAGAAGAAGACGGTCCACCCGGACAGCCACTCGGTGTCCCCGCGGTAGAGGGTCATGCTGAAGAAGTCGGTGACGTAGAGGGCGAATCCGTCGAAGAAGCTCTTGACGACGAACCACGCCGATCCGAGCACGAGCACCGCGGCCATGAGGCCGAGCGCCAACCACACGTTCGCGGAGCTGAGGAATCGGATGCCGCGGTTGACTCCGGAGAAGACACTGACTCCGGCGACCGCGGTGAGCGTCGCGATGACGAGGAGCTGGACGGGATAGACGTCGGGGATCCCGAACAGCGAATTGAGACCGTAGGAGACCTGGAGGCCGAGGAAGCCGACCGGGCCGATGGTGCCCGCCGCGACTGAGATCACGCACACGACGTCGACGATCGCAGCGATCGGTCCGGTGGCCGCACGCCTGCCCATGATCGGATACAGAAGGCTGCGGGGGCGAAGCGGCATGCCTTTCTCGGCAGCGCGCATCATGACGATGGCACCCAACGAGCCGAGAATCGCCCAGGCGAGGAAGCCCCAGTCGATGAAGCTTGTGGCCAATGCCGCGGCCACTGCGTCGACTCCGCCGCCGTCGGAGAAATACGGTGGTCTCGAGGTGTAGTGGTACATCGGTTCGGCGGCCGCCCAGAACACTCCCCCTGCGGCGAGCAGGGTCATCATGATCATCGCGATCCAGGAGAAGCGGTTGAAGTCCGGTCGCGCCTGGTTGCCCAATCTGGCCTTCGCCCAGGGAGTGAAGACGAGGACGAGCGCGATGAGGAATGTGGCCAGCAGCAGGATCTGCCAGTACATGCCGAAGATCTCGGCGCAGGCGGCGAACCCGGCCCCCACCCAGCCCGACATCCGATCAGGGACGATGAGAGCGAGGGCGACGAAGCTCGCGAGGATCCCCACGCTCGCCCCGGCCACGGGCCGGTCGAGGCGGCGGGGGCCGATATGGCCGGGGTCGTCTGTCGCAGGAGGCGGCTCAGCCGCCTGATCGGCGGTTACCGTGGTGGTGCTGGTCTGGCTCATGGGTGGCGCTGCCTTCCGTGCCCCGCTGACTCTGCCGTCGGCTGCGGGGCTGTTGGGTATCGATGCTCGTTCCGTCTGGAATCGAAGCGGCCCAGTCTAGGGGGCGGAGCACCGAAACGGTCCGGCGGCCGAGGGATTTCCGCTCGAATGTGGGACGACTCACCCGCCTCGGTGGTCTGCCCTGGGACATCCGCGCCGTTCCCGGTTGAGTACGGTCGTCGCCGGTCTCACTCCCCCGCGATCTCGAGCAGCACCTTGCCGATCACGGAGCGGGATTCGAGTTCCTTGATCGCTGCTGCCGCCTGCGCCAGCGGATACCTCGCATGGTTGCGCGGATTGAGACGCCCGGCGGACACATACTCGGCCACGGCCTGCCACTGTTCGTCGATGAGAGACGGATGACCGACAGTCGCCGCGCCCCACGCGACACCATCGACGGAGATGTTCTTCAGCAGCAGTCGGTTGACCTTGATCGAGGGAATCTCGCCGGCAGTGAAACCGAGGACGAGCAGCCGGCCGAAGGGTGCGAGCACTCGCGTCGAATCGGTGAAGCGGTCGCCGCCGACAGGGTCGAAGACGATATCGACGCCGCCCGGGAAGGTCTCCTTCGTCGCGTCTTTGAAACCGTCGGCGAAGACGACATGCCTCGCGCCGATCTCACGAACCGCGTCGGCCTTCGCCTCGGTCGAGACGACGGCGACGACGTCGAGTCCCATCGCCGAGCCCAGCTGCACCGTGGCCGAGCCGAGGCCACCCGCAGCACCGTGGACGAGGAGACTCTGGCCCGGCCGGGCATCGGCGCGCACACGCAGCGCGAAGTCAGCAGTGAGCACGTTCATCGGCATACCTGCGGCATCGGCCAGAGAGACCGTGTCCGGCACCTTCACGGTGGCCTCGTCGGCGGCCACAAGGTACTCGGCGAAAGTGCCCGAGCCCGTGATCGCCGCGACCCGATCACCGACGGCGAACCGGGAGTCCGGCCCCGCCTCGGCGACAGTTCCGGACGCTTCGGAACCCAGGGTGAATGGCAGGTCATGCTTGACCTGATACATCCCGCGCGTCTGCAGCAGCTCGGGGAAGGTCACTCCGGCGTAGGCGACCTTGATGAGCACTTGGCCCGGCCCCGGAACCGGACGCTCCACGTCGAGATGCTCTACATCATCGGGCCCGGTCAGAGCAGTGACGCGAATGGCTTTCATAGTTTCCTCGCTAACGTTGTGGCCCACGCGGAACGCTAGAGCTCCGGTGGCGGCGGTCTTCTCACGTCTATCACACCGCGCGGCTATGACCGTGATCACTTTCACGGCTTGACTCCCCCGCCCGGGATGAATACTGTGAACTCTACTGAACGATTGTTCACTCGGGAAGGTCAAGGATGACACAATCACCGGCAGGGTTCGATGTGGACAGCATCGGCAGATGGATCGAGCAGAGATTCGCGATCAGCGACTTCGACGTCGAAGTGATGTCGGTCGGTCGCTCGAATCTCACGTTCACCATCCTCGTCGACAGCAGCCCGCGCTGGGTCCTGCGACGCCCGCCCCTCGGCCACGAAGGCGGCAGTGCTCACAACGTCGCCCGCGAAGGCCGGATCATGGCCGCTCTCAACGACAGCAGCGTTCCGGTGCCGACCGTCCTCGACATCGTCGATGACCCCGAGGTCCTCGACGTGCCCTTCGTGTTCATGGATCACTGCCCCGGGTTCCCGATCAACACACCCACCGAATGGGAGTCCATCCCTGCTGATAACCGCCGCGACTGCGCCTTCGGCATGGTCGACGCACTGGCGGCGATCCATTCCGTCGACGTCGATGCTGTCGGATTGTCCGACCTGCGCCGGCCGGGCGGACTCATCGACCGACAGCTGCGTCGCTGGATCGGGCAGGTCGAGAAGATCGCGATGCGCGAGACCCCGATCATCCATGAGGTCCATGACGTCCTCCGCGAGGCCATGCCCGACCCGGCGGGCTCGCCCGTGGGAATCGCGCACGGGGACTTCAAACCGAACAATCTGATCTTCGGTCCTTCCGGCGCGGTCAACGCCGTCGTCGACTGGGAGCTGACGGCCATCGGTGAGGTGCTCACCGACCTCGGCTATTTCGTCGCGATGCTCACGGTGCCCGAGCAGTACACCAGCATCTGGGTGCCCCGAACCGATGACGGCTTCCCGACCACAGACGAACTCATCGACCGCTACCAGGAAGTCAGCGGTCACGAAGTCCACGATGTCGGCTACTACTCGGCGTTTGCGATGTGGAAGCTCGCCTGCATCCGTGAAGGCGTCTACACACGGCTGGCGACAGGAAAGATGGGTGACCTCGATCTCGACCCGGACGAGGCCGGAGCCGGTGTCGAAGACCTCGCTCGCCAAGCACTCGACCTGCTGGAGAGATCATGACCTCGCCTCTGACCGGCAAGCGCGCGGTGGTCACGGGGGCCGCAGGCGGCATCGGCGCAGCACTGGCCGCTGAGCTCATCGACCGCGGGGCCGCCGTCGTCCTCGCCGACCTCTCCCCCACGGTCGACGACACAGCCGCTGAACTCGGCACATCGGCATTCGCGTGGACCGGGGATGTGTCCTCGGTCGAGGGAATCGGTGCGCTCATCGACTTCGCCGACGACTGCCTCGGCGGGATCGATCTGTACTTCGCCAATGCTGGGATCATCGGGCCGGCGATGCTCGGTGAGGACGACGCGGACTGGGACTCGATCATCGACGTCAATATGCGCGCTCATATCCGGGCCGCTCAGGCGCTCGTCCCTCGCTGGCAGGAAGCCGGGTCCGGATATTTCGTCGCCACCGCCTCGGCGGCGGGCCTGCTCACGCAGATCGGTTCGGCCGCCTACTCGGTGACCAAGCACGCTTCGGTCGGATTCGCCGAATGGCTGGCCATGACCTACCGCGACGACGGAATCCGCGCCTCGGTGGTCTGCCCGATGGGAGTGAACACGAATCTGCTCGACGACGCCGGACCCGCCGGCGGCGCCGCCCAGAAGGCCGTGACCTCAGCCGGGACCGTCCTGGAACCCGCCGAGGTGGCCGCCATCGTTCTCGACGCCGTTGAGAACGAGCAGTTCCTCATCCTGCCGCACCCCGAAGTGCTCGAGATGTACCGGATGAAAGGCAGCGACTACGACCGCTGGCTGCGCGGAATGTCCCGATACCAAGCCCGACTCAGTGAACAGTGACACCGAGCCCCACCAGCGGGTGAGACTCGCCTGAGACCAGACCTCACAGCAGTGTGAGACCCACCGAGAAGCAAGGAGCCCACGTGTTGGAAATCAGCGAACGTGGACGTGAGTATCAGCAGCGTCTGAACGCGTTCATGGACGAATTCGTCTACCCGGCCGAGCCGGTCTACGCCGAGCAGATGGCCGCGGCGGCCAGCCCCCACACACAGCCGCAGATCCTCGAAGACCTCAAAGCCGAAGCGAAGAGGCAGGGCCTGTGGAACCTCTTCCACCCGCACCCGAAATGGGGGCCCGGGCTGACGAACCTCGAATACGCTCCATTGGCCGAGATCACCGGGCGCAGCCTGGAGATCGCCCCGGAAGCGATCAACTGCAATGCGCCGGACACCGGCAATATGGAGGTCTTCACGGTCTTCGGCACGGAAGAGCACAAGGAGAAGTACCTGCGGCCCCTGCTCGAAGGCGAGATCGCTTCGGCGTTTGCGATGACGGAGCCGGCCGTGGCCAGCTCCGATGCGACGAACGTCGAGATGAGCATGGAACGCACCGACGACGGGTTCGTGCTCAACGGCCGCAAGTGGTTTGCGTCGAACGCGATGCATCCGAACTGCCGAGTGCTCATCGTCATGGGCAAGACCGATCCCACCGCCGAGGTGCACCGTCAGCAGTCGATGCTCGTCGTGCCGATCGATGCCGCCGGAGTCACCGTTGTGCGCAACCTGCCCGTGTACGGCTACGCCGACCGGGAGGGCCATGCCGAGATCATCTTCGAGAACGTGCTCGTGCCGTTCAAGGACATTCTCAAGGGTGAAGGCGAAGGCTTCGCCATCAGTCAGGCGCGCCTGGGTCCGGGACGCATCCACCACTGCATGCGTGCCATCGGAGCCGCCGAGCGGGCGCTCGAACTCATGGTCAAGCGCGCAGAATCTCGCGTGACTTTCGGTGAGAAGCTGTCGAATCGGGCGAACATCCAAGACTGGATCGCCGAGTCCCGGATCGAGATCGATCAGGCTCGGCTGCTGACCCTGCACGCCGCGGACATGATGGACAAGTACGGCAACAAAGTGGCGAAGAACGAGATCGCTGAGATCAAGGTCGTCGCACCGACGATGGCGCTGAAGGTCATCGATCGGGCGGTTCAGGTCCATGGCGGCGGCGGAGTCACCGAGGACTTCCCGCTGGCCCGGATGTGGGCGCATATGCGCACCCTGCGTCTGGCCGATGGGCCGGACGAAGTGCACAAACGCTCCATCGCCCGCAATGAGATCAGGAAATACCGCGGCTGAGGTCGGCTCTTCCGCGATACAGTGATAACCCACCGGGCCCGCACCAGTGTGCACGGGCCCGGTACCGCCTGCGAAAGGATGTTCAATGACGAACAATTGGTTTGAGGATCGCCCATGGATCACCACCTTGGGTGATCTCGCTCAGGAGCCCTATGTGCTGCCGGAATCGACGCCCTTGGCCGACCTGGCCGCCACAGTCGACGCCCGTGGCGACGAGGAGGGCATCACCTACTACGGATTCACCCTGACCTGGGCGGAGTTCGACCGCTGGTCGACGGCTTTCGCTGCCTTCCTCTCGGCCCACGGGATCAAGCCCGGCGACCGTGTCGGCATCTATGACCAGAACACCCCCGCGTTCGTGATCGCCACCTACGGGATCTGGAAGGCCGGAGGCACCGTCGTCCCCCTCAACCCCATGTACCGCGGCGAGCTCGAGCACATCTTCGCCGACTCCGAAGTCAAGGGACTCATCGTCTCTCAGGCCGCCTATCTCGATCGGGTCAAGGACTATACGGCAGACGTGCCACTCGTCGTGCTCAGCGACGACCGAAGCTTCCAGACGGCCGGCCCCGAAGCGATCTACGCAATGTTCGACTCGCTTCCGCGGTTCGACGAGCTGCCGCCGGCCGAGGGACGCTTTGCATTCGCAGACGCGGTGCAGAGCAATCTCGATGCCGACTTCACCCCGCACTCCCCCGCCCCTTCGGACCTCGGGCTCATCGCCTACACGTCCGGCACCTCGGGGCGGTCGAAGGGAGCGGCAGCCACACATGCGAATATCTCGAGCAATTCGCGCTACTGCCTGCGCAACCCGGTACTGGGCCCCGGCGACGGCTACGTCTCACTGGCGCCGCTGTTCCACATCACCGGATTCATCTGCCAATTCCTTGCCGCTGTCGCCGGCGGCGCCCGTCTCATCCTCAACTACCGTTTCGAGCCCGGTTCGCTCATCGCCCTGTGCGAACGGGAGAAGCCTGCATACATGGCCGGCCCGGCCACGATCTACACAGCGATGATGGCCCACCCGGATTTCAGCGCCGAGAAGTTCGCTTCCTTCAAATCGCTCATGTCCGGCGGTGCAGCGCTACCCGAGGGGCTGGTGAATAAGTTCGAACAACGTGCCGAAATCTATGTCGGTCAGGGCTACGGCCTGTCGGAGACCTGCGCTCAGGTCGCCACCGTGCCGCACGGATTCCAGGCCCCGGTCGACCCGGACAGCGGGAACCTCGCCTGCGGTCTGCCGCAGGCAGACGTGATGATCCGCATCCTCGATGATGACGGTCAGCCGGTGGGGCCCGGGGACGTCGGGGAAGTTGCGATCTCCGGACCTCAGGTGGTCTCCAGCTACCTCAACAACCCGCAGGCAACGGCCGAGCAGATCCCGAACGGCGAGCTGCACACCGGCGATGTGGGGTTCATGAATGAGGACGGGTGGCTGTTCATCGTCGACCGGAAGAAGGACATGATCAATGCCTCGGGCTTCAAGGTGTGGCCGCGTGAGGTCGAGGATGTGCTCTACACTCACCCGGCGGTGCAGGAGGCCGCTGTCGTGGGCATCCCCGATGACTACCGGGGAGAGGATGTGGCGGCCTTCGTCACGCTGCAGCCCGCCGGCGAGGCGACCGCAGAGGAGATCATCGCCTTCTGCCGACAGAGGCTCGCCTCCTACAAGGCTCCGCACCGGGTGACGTTCATCGATCAGCTGCCGAAGACGAGTTCCGGTAAGATCCTGCGGCGGACCATCCGCGCCGATGCCGTCGAAGCCGCCCAGGCGGCCCGAGCAGCGGCGGGTCCCGCCGACTGAAGGCAGCCGCCTCGAGTCGCGGACGATTCGTGCCGGATTTTCAGCAGAATTCGACACGGATCGTCCGCAACTCGATCAGTCGGGTCGCGTCAGCGTCCGTCAGGGGACGGGTGATGCCGGGTAGTTGTCTGCTTCGCTGACGATTTCCGGAGTCTGGTCGGCTTCCTCGACGATGCTTGCCATCTCCCAGCGGCCATGGACCGGGCAACGCTGGAAGCGGTAGGCACCGAAGCGGATCGATTTGAATGAAACCAGAGGAATCCAACGAGTGCGGTAGTGTCCGCCGCCGGAGCAGCGGACGATGACTTCATCGGCATACGTCTTCTCGCTCATCACCTCAGGCTACTGCATGGTGCCTTAACGACGCCGAAGCGGGACGCTGAGGTTCAGTTCAGGCTGACGGTTTCGGCACCGCCGATGGAGGCAAAGCGGTCGGGCTGACAGGTGAGCAGGATGACCTGGGACTTGCGCCCGACATTGCCGAGGATGACGTTGAGCGCAGCCAGACGCTGCTCATCGGAGAAACCGAAGGCATCGTCGAGGATGACCGGGGCACCGGAGTCACTGTCGACGAGCGTGGCCACGGCGAGGCGGCCGATGAGCGCCAGCTGTTCCTTCGTCCCGCCCGAGAGCGCCTCGAAGGCGACGGTGCGCCCGTGGAGCGTGCGAGAGACGATTTCGAGATTCTCGGAGATCTCCACCGACAGCCCCTGCCCGAAGATCACTCTCCCCAGCTTCTCGATCGCCTCCTTGAACGGGGCGACGTACCTCCGCTGAGCCTCTTCCTTATGGGTGAGCACGGTCTCGCGCAGCAGTCGGATCGCGTTCGCCTGTCGCTGCAGACGGGAGAGCCGCGAACGCAGAGATTCCAAGGATTGCTCTGCGGCTTTGAGCTTGTCGTAGATGCCTTCGGCGGCACGATCGTCGATGAGTGCCGAGAGCTGGTCGACCTCTTGCCGGTCCTTCTCCTGCTGCTTCTGCTTGCTCTCGACGAGCTGGCGAGCGTTCTGCAGTCGCATCTCCAGGGTCTCGGGGTCGGCGGCCTCGTACTTCGAGCGTGCGGCCGCGGCCTCGTCTTCCACTTGCGTCAGCGTCTCCGCAGCAGCAGTCAGGGCTGCGTCGAGTGACTCATCGGAGTTCGCTTCCCTGTCCGTGCTGAGCCGGGTGCTGAGGTTCTGCAGCGTCGTCGCGGCCTGCTCACGCGTCGACTGCGCACGCACGGCCGCCACACGTGCCTCATCCCGGTCAGCACGGATGCGGTCGAGTGCGGTCCTGGCCGTCTCGACCTGAGCAGTCGCGTCGTCGACGACTGCCGTCGTCGATTCGACCCTGTCCTCGAGATCGTCGATCGACGCGACGGAACCGCTCGGATCAGCCGAGTCCCCCGCCACATGTTCGGCTCGACTCAGTGCGGCATCGAGTCCGTCGCGGTCGTCGTCTCCGATGAGCACGCGAAGAGTCGATGTGGCCTCGGCCAGCACAGCCTCGGCGTCGGTGCGCACTTCGCTGCGTTCGCGTGCTTCGTCGAGGGTGGTCACGCCGAGGCGGCCGAGTTCGGCGTCGAGACGGGACCGTGCGGATTCGAGTGCCCGGTCGAGTTCGGCCGGAGACTGTCCGGGGCGAACGGTGATGTCGACAACGGAGTCGATATGGATCTGCAGGTCCGTGGTGACCGCGAATTCCTCGGCCACGTCCTTCGGCACATCGGTTCCGTCGATGCACACTGTGGTGTCGCCGAGGCGACGGGCGATGATCTGGGCGGCAGCTGAGGTCTTCGCGTTCTGCGCAATGCGCAGCTCGGTGAACAGTCCTGCGAGTTTCTCCACGTCTTTCCCGGTCACAGTGATCGACCCGATCGTCGCTCTCGCTTCGGCGCCTCTGCGCTCCTGCTCGCGGATGTCGGTCAGCCTCTTCCGCAGAGCGTCGACCTGACTGCGAGCGCGAGTCCGAGCGAGATCGGCGGCTGCAGTCTTCGCCTCGTCCTGAGCGGTGGCGAGTTCGGCCTGTCTGGCCCCGAGGCTCTTCTGCGCCTCGGCAAGGGACGAGTCCTCTTCCCGCTGTGCGGTCGTGACCTTCTCGAGCGTATCGTCGGCAGTCTTGACCGCTCGTTCAGCAGCAGTCACCTCGGTGATGAGTGCCCGGCGACGGTCTAGCGCCTCCTCGGCACGCTGGCGTTCTCTCTGTGCGACGCCTGCGCGTTCGAGAGCTCGGTCGAGTTCGGTCTTGAGCCCGGACACGGACTGCACCGCCTGTTCGGCGTCTTCGCGCTCGATCACGGCCGATTCCAGTTGAGAGCGCCCGGTCGTCAACCGTTCGGTTGCTCGAGCATGCCGGTCGACCAACGACTCCATATCGGCACTGCGATCCTTCAGCTCGCGATACTGTGCTTCGGCGCCGGGGAGTTCCTCGGTGAGTCTGCGCAGCTCACCTGTCTCCTTGCCTTTGGCCGTGAAGAACCTCAGAAATTCGGATTCGACCCGATCGAGGAAGACATCGTGGTCGGCCGGCTCTTCCCCAGCATCGCCCAGAGCTCCGTGCAGGGCCTTGATCTCAGCCAAGGACGCCTGGTCGAGGCTGCGGCCCTGAGCGACGTCGAGGGCGTCGAGCAGGTCGACGTCGACGGTTTCGTCGAGGATCGCCAAGAACCTCTCATGCGCTTCGCTGCCGCTGAGCTGTTCGGGCACGGGCGCGAGGACGCTCAGCTCGGTGAAGGGCTGTTTGATCCAGCGTTTGCTGTAGCGGAGTTCGTAGTCCCCGGTGCTCAGGTGCAGTTCGACCTGCGGGCCGACGTCGGAGCCGACCGGTTGGGTGTCTTTGACACTGGCCTTGCGAGAGCTGTCCTTGTCCTCGCGCAGCTGGGCGATGGCCTGATGGATCGAGGACTTCCCGACCTCGTTCGGACCTTCGACGATCGTCACCCCGGAACTGAAGTCGACGGTGGCGTCGGTGATGGCGCGGTAGTCGGTGAGGCGGATGGAATGGAGTCTCATGAACCGCTCCTGGCGAATCGATAGAGCAGACCGAGTGCGTCTTGGGCCGTGACTGCTGAGTCGTCGTCTGCTGTGGCTCGTGCGGAGAGCTCGTCGAGGGTCTCCTGCAGGTATCCGCTCAGTCCGAGATCGGCGAAGTCGTCGTCGGCGGCGACGACAGCCAGGTCCATGTGCCGCTCCCAGAGTGAGACGAGCGCGAACAGGTCGGAGAAGTGGTCGAGCTGTTCGTCGAGGCGGGCCTTCGCCGCCGTCGGCAGAGTGCCGCGCAGGACCAGCCACACCGCTGTGCGGTCCTTGTCGGGAACGGCATTCATCCGCTCTTCGAACTCGGCGACATCCTCGGCGGAGTTGAGGTCGGCTTCGATGACGGTGAAAGCCCATGTGCCGACATGGACCTTCTCGACCTCGGCCCGGTGGGTGTCGGCATCGATGTCGACGACGAGCACATTGCCCGGATCGGTCTCACGTCGAGAGGTCACCTCCGGTGCTCCCGGGTACCAGATGCGGTCGGCGACTTCGTAGGTCGCGTGCCGGTCACCGAGCGCGACGAACTGGACGCGATCCTCACGGAGCAGAGCCTGCAGATGGTCGGTGTCGATGGTGGCCAGCGACTCCCGGTCGGGGTCGAGGACGCTCACGGCTCCGTGGCCGGCGATGATGCGGATGTCACGGTCGGCCACCTCGGCGAGGTCATTCGTCGCTGCGGCGACGAGATCCCCCTGGGGATGCTTGGAGAACCAAGGGGCGCCGACGATGTCGACCCCGGGGACGACGGTGAACGGATCGCTGCTGCGCAGGACGTGCACATGGGAGGGCACTTGCGAGGAGAAGGCCTGAGAGTCGTAGATCGATGCGGCGTCCAAGGGGTCGTGATTGCCGGGAAGCAAAACGACAGGGACCGTGAACGCGTTGAGGACTTCGAAGGTGCGGGCGATGATGGCTCGGTCGAGCTGGTTCGTTTCGAACACGTCTCCGCAGACGAGGACGAACTCCGCGTCCGTCTCGGCGGCGAGCGCACCGATGCGGGCGACGGCGTCGAGGCGGGCACGGTGGAATCTCGGGCGCGCCTCTTCACTGAGGTAGTGCGCGGTCATACCCAGCTGCCAGTCCCCCGTGGCGATGAATCTCATCTGCTCCTCCTAGTCTCGTTCCCATCCTACGGTCGCGGGTTCACCCTATCGGCAGCCACTGACGTGAGTGATCTGCACCACATATATGCCCTCAGATCAGAACTTAGGTTAGGCTAAGCATTTGTGAACGCGATTGCACTGACTGCCACCGGCCTCAGCCTGGGCTACGACCGCACCGAGGTCGTCCACGACGTGAGCCTGACGATCGTCCCGGGACGGGTGACCGCCCTACTCGGACCCAACGGGTCGGGCAAGTCGACCGTCCTGCGGTCGTTGGCCCGGCTGCACCCGATCGCCTCGGGCGATGTCGTCATCACCGAGGCTGATGCCGACACTCCGGCAAGCACTCTCACGGCCAGAGAATTCGCCCGGTTCGTCACCCTGCTGTCCCAGTCACGCCCGCACCCGTCGGGACTGAGCCTCCGTGAGATCGTCACCTTCGGCCGCCACCCGCACCGCAAGCGCTTCGCCGGGCTCACCGACGCCGATCGCGCTGCCATCGATCGCGCTCTCGTGCTCACCGGCACCATGACGATGGCCGACCGCCCGGTCGACCAGCTCTCCGGCGGCGAACTCCAACGCGCATGGTTGGCGACCTGCTTGGCTCAGGACACCGGTGTGCTGCTGCTCGACGAACCGACGAACCATCTTGACCTTCGCTACCAGGCAGAGATCCTCGACCTCATGCGCGAACTCGCCGTTGACCACGACATCGCCGTCGGCGTCGTCCTCCATGATCTCGACCATGCCGCCACCGTCGCTGACCACGTGGTCCTGCTCGAGCAGGGCCGCATCCGCTCGGCCGGCACCTGCGAGGACGTCTTCACCGCCGAGACGCTCAGCGAAGTCTACGGACTGCCCATCGCGACACGCATCGATGCCGACACCGGATTGGTCCGGGTCGAGGCTCTCCACCGACGGACCCGCCGCCCGGCCGCAGCCCTCTGAGCGCCCATCACCCTCGCCGCTGTTCACACCCCGTCCTCTGACGTACACACTCCGATATCGCACCAGCCCAGACCCGATCGCTGATCGGCCCACAGAAAGAAGACCATGACCACAACTCCTCTGTCGCGCACCTCGTTCGCCGCCTTCGCATCGGCGACGGCGGTCTGCGCACTCGCCCTGACTGGGTGCGGGACGACCGACACCGACGCTCCCGCCGATGCGAAGTCACAGACCTCGGCCTCATGCGCGGACGACTCGAGCACCACCTCGGCGGATCCGGTCACGGTCATCGACGACACCGGTCACGAGATCGAACTGGACAAGCCGGCAGCAAAGGTCGTCTCGCTCGAATGGCAGTACACCGAGGATCTCCTCTCCCTCTGCGTCGACCCCGCCGCCGTCGCGGACGCGAAGGGCTTCACCACCTGGGACACAGCAGAGAAGCTGCCCGACTCCACCACCGACGTCGGCACGCGCCAGGAACCCAATGTCGAGTCGATCCTGTCGGCCGATCCGGATCTCGTCATCATCGAAACGACGAACCGCAAGGACAAGATCGTCGGTCAGCTCGAGGACCATGGAATCCCCGTGATGGCGATGGCCGGCGCCGACGGCAAGGATCCCGTCAAGTACATGAAGGACACGTTCACCACCGTCGCCGAGGCGACCGGTCGCACCGAACGCGCCGAAACCGTCTTGGGCGACTTCGATGCGAAGCTCGACGAATCGAAGAAGGCCATCGCCGAGGCGGACCCAGCGACCACCGAATTCGTCTACTTCGACGGCTGGGTCAATGGTTCGAATGTGGCGCTGCGCCCCTTCGGTCAGGGATCGCTTATCGGCGAGCTCGGTGAGGAGTTGGGCTTGAAGAACGCGTGGACCGGTGAGGTCGACCCCGCGTACGGACTCGGCCAGACCGATATCGAAGGCATCTCGAAGGTCGGTGACGCGAACTTCTTCTACACCGGGACCGAGGACCCCGAGTCCGAGGACTATGTGGAGCTGCTGAAGAAGAACGACATCTGGGCGAACATCCCCGCCGTCAAGGACGACCGAACCACGGCCTTCCCCGCAGGGATCTGGACCTTCGGCGGACCCAAGTCGTCCGAACAGGCCCTCGACGCATACGTCGACGCACTGACCAAGTAGACCGTGGCATCTCCCCTGACCCGCCCGAGCGCCTCCCAGCAGACGAGCGCGGCACCGGAACCGACCGAGGTTCCCGTCCGCGGTCGCGGTCTCGTCGGCGTCCTGTCGACCTTCGCCGCTCTCCTCGGACTCGTCGCCGTCCTCCTCATCGTCTCCGCATGGCATATCACGCAGGGGACCTCGGGGATCGGTGTCCCAGAGCTGTTCACGGCCGCGACCGGTACCCTCTCCCCCGCCGAGGATGGTCCCAGTGCCCGTGACATCCTGCTGGGATCCCGGCTGCCGCGCGTGGGGGCGGGCATCCTCGTCGGCATCGCCTTGGGCGTTGCCGGCGCCCTGTTCCAGTCGCTGGCACGCAACCCTTTGGCTTCGCCGGACACGCTGGCGGTCACCGGCGGTGCGTACTTCGCCGTCACCGTGGTCACCGCCTTCGGCATTGCGATTCCGCTCTGGGCCTCGGGCGGGGTCGCCTTCCTCGGCGGTCTGCTCGCCGCAGCCCTGGTCCTCGGCCTGGCTGGAGGCGCAGGTGCCTCGACGACTCGGCTCGTGCTGGCGGGCACGGCCACGGCGATGGCGCTGCAGGCGGGGACGTCGACTCTGCTCATCCTCTTCGCCGAAGAGACGACGAGTCTCTTCTCCTGGGGCTCGGGCACTCTCAACCAGCTCGACGGCACTGCGGCCCTGCGCAGCATTCCGGTCATCGCCGTCATCGCCGGCGCCGCGATTCTGCTGTCGAGGCGGCTGGATCTGCTCGGTCTCGGCGATGATGCCGCCTCGGTGCTCGGAGTTCCGGTCAGGTCGACCCGGGCCATCGGGATCCTGCTGGCCGTCATGCTCACCGCCACTGCGGTGACCCTGGCCGGGCCGATCGGCTTCGTCGGTCTCTGCGCTCCGGTCATCACCAGGCTGTTGGCCCGCGTGGTACCGGGCCTCGGCCGTCATGCCGTGCTCTTTCCGGCCGCCGGTCTCATCGGCGCGATCATCGCCATCGTCGCCGATGCCCTGCTGCGCGCCATCGTCGGCGCCACCGAGGCGATCACCCTGCCGTCGGGTGTGACGACGACCGTGCTCGGGGCGCTCGTCCTCGTCCTGCTGGCGCGGTCGATGCGCACTGCATCAAAGGCGGCGACCACCTCGGCGGCGAATTCGACGGTGGTCGGTCCTCGACGGGCCGGCCTCGTCATCGTCACCGGCACCGTCGTTCTCGTCGCCGTCGCCGTGATCGGTCTGCTCACCGGGGAACGGTTCTACCTCCTCGGCGATATGCTGCTGTGGTTCCAGGACCGGGCGGCACCCGTCATCGACTTCGCCTTCGATTCCCGGGCGCCACGGGTCGCGGCTGCCCTGGCGGCCGGTGCTGCGCTCGGACTCTCCGGCACCCTCGTCCAAGCCAGTGCACGCAACCCTCTGGCAGAGCCCGGCCTGCTCGGCATCACCGGTGGAGCCGGACTGGGAGCCGTCATCGTCGTCACCCTTATCCCCGGCGCCGGGGTCGGTCTCGTCTCCGCAGTCGGCATCGTCAGCGCCCTGGTCGCCTTCGCCATCGTCTACGGGCTGTCGTGGCGGGGCGGGATGAATACGGATCGTCTCGTCCTCATCGGCATCGGCCTGTGGTTCGGTTTCACCGCGCTGACCACACTGTTCCTCGTCCGTGCGAATCCCTGGGACACGCCTGCCCTCTTCACGTGGCTGTCCGGATCGACGTACGGACGGACGTGGGCCGACATCGCACCGGTCGCCCTCACCCTGCTCGTCGCCGTACCGTTGGCGTTCGTGTGGACGCGCGAGCTCGACCTGCTCGCCCTTGATGATGACACCCCACGGCTGGTCGGAGTTCCGCGTGAACCGGTGCGCCTGGCGGTGCTCATCACCGCTGCCGTGCTCGCAGCGGTGAGCGTATCGGCTGTCGGCGTCGTCGGATTCATCGGTCTCGTCGCCCCGCACGCTGCCCGCGCTCTGGTCGGCGCCCGTCATATCCGGGTCGTGCCCACGGCGATGCTGCTCGGATCCGTGGGCCTCGTCGTCGCCGACGCCGTGGGGCGCACGGTCATCGCTCCGGCGCAGATCCCGGCCGGTCTCATCGTCGCCCTCATCGGCGCCCCGTACTTCGTCTACCTGCTTGCACGCACCCGCGCCTGAGCATCAGCCCTCAATTGCCCACGCGGCCGCGTGCTCGCGGATGAAATCGCGCAGGCGCTCGACGACGCGGCCAGGCCGGCGCACGGCCGAACACAGGGCGATCTCACGCACGTATTCGGCCCCGTCCAGGGCCACCTCGGTGATTCCGTCGACCGGACGCACCGCGGGCGGAATCAGCGCCACACCCATTCCGCGGCCGACGAATTCGCGGATCGTCGAGAATTCGGTGACCTCGATCTTCACCTCCGGATCGAATCCGCTCGCCCGACACCACCGGTCGGTCAGCGCCCGCAGATTGTAGCTCGCAGGAGTGGCAATGAACTCCTCGTCGGCCAGCCTCTCCAGGGCGATGCTGCGAACGCCTGCCAACGGGTGCACACCGGGCAGGGCCGCGATGATCGTCTGCCGCGCGAGCACCTCGTGGTTGACCTCGGCCGGAGGCGGAATGATGATCGCCAGATCAAGGGTGCCTCTCTGCAGATCAGCGACGAGCTCGGCACCGTGGGCCTGTTTGAGATCGAGTCGGATCCCGGGATGAGCACGATTGAACGCCGCGAGCAGATCGGGTACCTCACCGGCACCCATCGTCAGCGGAAAGCCGAACCGGATCGTTCCGTGCTCGGGGTCGGCCGCCTCGGCGAGATCGACCAGCGCCGCATCGATCTCCGTCAGCGGGGCACGCACCGCGGCCACGAGATCCAGTGCCGCCGTCGTCAGACCGATGGCGCGCCCGCGCGGGACGGTCAACGGCACGCCGAGGTGGCTCTCGAGGGCATGGATGCGTCGGCTCATCGTGGACTGGGGTATGCCGAGGGCGGCAGCGGCCTCGGTCAGATGCCCGTCCTGATCAGCCAGTTCGACAAGTTCCCGCAGTGCCGTCAGCGGAGCCGTGCCGGAATCCGATGATCGTTCCATATCCGGATCATACAGTTCCGATCGCTCATTGGACGGATGATTCCTGCGGGCGCATGGTGAGAATATGACTGCGAACCCCCAGCACACCAACCAGCTGCCGGATGCCGATGTCGTCCTCATCGGTGCGGGCATCATGTCCGCTACTCTGAGCTCAATCCTGACCTTGCTCGATCCTGATCTGCGGATCCTCGTCCTGGAGAAAGCCGAGGACATCGCCGGTGAGAGCAGCGACCCGTGGAACAATGCCGGCACCGGGCATTCGGGGTACTGCGAGCTCAACTACATGCCCGATCCGGCAGACGCGGCGAAGTCTGCCGAGATCGCCGGGCAGTTCCACCTCACCCGGCAGTGGTGGGCCCATCTCGTCCGACTCGGGCTCCTCGACCCGGCGGACTTCGTCCATTCGGCCCCGCACATGAATCTCGTCTTCGGCGACACAGACGTCGCCTACCTGCGCCACCGAGTCGACACCCTCAAAGCCGATCCGCTGTTCTCAGAGATGGAATACACGGAGGACCCGGACACCATCGCCCAGTGGGCTCCGCTGACGATGGAGGGACGTGTCGACAGCGACGAGCCCATGGCGGCGGCGCGGCATCCGCGCGGCACCGACGTCGATTTCGGGGCGCTGACCTCTCAGCTGCTGAGGATCGGGTCCACCGAGGTGCACACGGGTCACGCAGTGACCGGGGTCGAATCGCGCGCATCGGGCTGGACGGTCAGCGGTTCGACGCCGACGGGACCATTTGCCGTGCGCGCGAAGACCGTGTTCGTCGGGGCGGGCGGTTTCGCGCTGCGGCTCCTGCAGAAGGCGAAGATCCCCGAAGTCCGCGGCTATGCGGTTCTGCCGGTCGGTGCCGCCTTCTACCGGTGTTCGACGCCGTCGGTCGTCGCCCGGCATGATGCGAAGGTCTACGGTCAGGCCGACGTGGGTGCCCCGCCGATGTCGGTGCCGCATCTGGATCGGAGAGTCGTCGACGGCAGGGAGCATCTGCTGTTCGGCCCGTATGCGACCTTCAGCACGAAGCTGCTCAAGCACGGTCGCCTCTCGGATTTCTTCACGACCGTCCGGCCGGGCAACCTGCACGTCATTGCGGCAGCCGGTCTGCAGAACCTCAGCCTCGTGTCGTTCCTCGTCAAGGAGCTTGCGGCCAGCCCGTCGCGGAAGTTCGCGCAGCTGCGTCGCTATTTCCCGTCGGCCCGGCGCAACGATTGGACCCTGCTGTCGGCCGGGCAGAGAGCGCAGCTGGTCAAACCGGATCCGAAGAGGATCGGCGTCCTGCAGCAGGGCACCGAACTCGTCGTGTCCGCCGACGGTTCGATCGCAGGCCTCCTCGGGGCCTCCCCCGGAGCGTCCACGGCGGTGCCGATCATGGTCGACCTGCTCGCGCGGGCCTTCCCCGCCCAGTGGCACGGCGGCTGGAAGTCACAGATCACCGAGGCGGTCCCCGACCTCGACCGCACCGACTGGACCGCCGAGGCGGTCGCCCGCTCCCACAGCGACACCGACGAGGCGCTCGGGCTGACCGTGCTCAGCCGCGGGTGACCCGCGCGGACTTCCGCTGCGCGTACTCGGCGGGCGGATGATGAGGACGGCGGCGGCCGACAGAAGCCGCAGATCAGAAGCCTCATCTCGCCGGTCGAGACGTTGGCGGAAATGCACAATGGAATTCCGCCAGCTTTGTGGCAGGTTGAATTGCACGGCGGGCCTTTCAGCCCTAATGTGACTCACAACACTTACTGTTAGGGAGACCACATATGAGGCGCCTGTCCCGCAATCTCGTCGCAATCTGCTCCACCCTCGCACTGACCGCCGGGCTCGCTGCCTGCGGCAGCGGCTCCGACCAAGCCGGCGGTGCCGGCGACACGCTCGTGGCTGAGACTGCCTTCAACCTCAAGACGATCGACCCACATCGACAGTTCGAGTTCACCGGATCGACGATCGATAATGCTGTCTACCAGACTGCTCTCGAGTTCGCGGACGGTGACCTCACCAAGCCGACCGACGGACTCTGCTCCTTCGAAATGTCCGACGACGATAAGGAGATGACGCTCACCCTCAAAGACGAGGACGCGAAATTCTCCAACGGCGATCCCGTCACAGCCGATGACATCGTCTTCTCCTTCAAGCGTCTTCAGGGCATCAAAGGCAATCCCTCTTTTTTCCTCGACGGAGTCAAGGTCAAGAAGGTCGACGACAAGACGGTCTCGCTCACCAGCTCAGAACCCAACCCTGCACTGCCCTACATCCTCCCAAACTCCTCGATCGGCATCGTCAATTCGAAGGTCGTCAAGGAGAACGAGGGAACCACTGATGAGAACGACGGCGCCGAACAGTTCCTCAATGAGAACTCGCAGGGCTCCGGACCGTACAAAGTGGAGAAGTACGACGCTGACAGCCAGGTCGTGCTGACAGCGAATGAGCACTACAACGGTCCCGAACCGAAGTACAAGCGCGTGGTGCTGCGCAATGTCTCTGCCGAGACCCAGCTGACCGATATCCAGTCAGGTCAGGCGCAGGTCGCTTTCGACCTCAACTCTGATCAGGCGAAGCAGATCGATGAATCGATGGGCAAGATCTCCAGTCTACCCTCGACTCGCAGCCTCTACATCTTCAACAACACGGATGAGAAGATCGGCGGACCTGCAGCAGACCCGAATTTCCGCAAAGCTGTCATGGCGGCGATCGACTACGACAAGCTCATCGACCTCGCTGGGAAGGGATCGCAGCGAATGGCCAGCCTCGTACCCAACGAGTTCGTCGGCGCCGTCGCAAAGGACGAAGCCCCGGAACGCGACCTCGCAAAGGCGAAGAAGCTGCTGAAGAAGGCCGGCTACGACGGAGAGAAGGTCCCCTTCCACTACTCGAGTGATCAAGCCGTCAACGGTGTCGATCTCGCGCAACTCGCCGAGACACTGCAGGCGCAGCTGAAGGAAGCCGATATCAACCTCGATCTCAAACCGGCACCGAGCTCGACTCAGCTCGACGGCTTCCGCTCGGCCAAGCAGCCGATGGGCATCGGGACCTGGGGTGCGGACTTCCCTGATCCGACGAACTACAACGTCTTCATTCCCGGCGGCAGCGTTGCCGAACGCGTGAACTGGAATGACGACCCGAAGCTGGAGAAACTTGCGGACGAAGCGGCCAAAGCGAAGGGTGATGCGCGAGATGCCGCCTACGCGAAGCTGTTCAAAGCGACCACCGACACCGCGGTGTGGATCCCGCTCGTCCAGCCGGTCAGCACCGTCGCCGTCGGTTCGAGCATCACGAAATTCGTATCCAACGCCGACGTCTCGTTCGACTTCGCAAAGGCAGAGTGAGGATGGCGGAAGCCGCCGCTGCGCCACAGCGTGCACATGTCGCGTCCGCTTCTGGTGAGGCGGACGCGGCTCAGCGAGTCAAACCGCCGAAGCTCCACCCGCTGCTCCGATTCATCCTCATTCGGATCGGTATCTCGATCATTCTGATCTGGGGCGTGACCGTGGTGACATTCCTGCTCACCAACCTCGTGCCCACTGACCCGGTCGCCGCCATCCTCGGCGACCGGGCCGCGGCAGATCCCGAGATCGTCGCACAGACACGGGAGAAGCTCGGACTCGACCAGCCGCTCCTCATCCAATACTTCACCTACCTTGGCAATCTGCTCCAAGGAGATCTGGGAGTCTCCAACCAGACGCGAACCCCGGTGCTCACCTCGATCGGACAGGTCTTCCCCGCCTCGATCGAGCTCGGCATCGGAGCGATTCTCATCTCCGTCATCCTCGGACTGCTCCTCGGACTGCTCAGCGCCCTCAAACAGAACAGCCTCGTCGACCACGCGATCCGCACCCTCAGCCTCATCGGCATCTCGGCGCCGACGTTCTGGATCGCCACCGTCGCCTACTTCGTGTTCTTCTTCAAGCTTCGAGTCGTTCCCGGCGCCGGACGGCTCGACCCGTGGATCACTCCGCCACCGAAAGTGACCGGCCCCCTCTCTGTCAGGCTGGTTGTGAGTCACTCAGTCTGACACTGAGAGGAACACTAACCATGACCATCACTACTGGATACAGCGTGGCAGAGATCCGGTCTTTCCTGGTTCAGTACGACCAGATCCC
>NZ_FXYY01000027.1 GCF_900169165.1 Brevibacterium linens ATCC 9172 | reverse complement strand
AGCTTCGAGGGCGTCGAGGACCATGCGGACTGCTCGTTCGCGTAGCTCGAGGGGGTACTTCTTTTGGGGCATGACAGGGAAGTCCTTTCCGTGGCTTCACTGTCTCCATTATTCCCGGGGCGAATCACCCTTTCCAGAAGCCGCCGATGCAGTGCCAGACCGTGTTGTGATTGCCGCGGGCAATCCACAGCTCTATGTCCACGCTGTCGGACTCGGAGTACCGAAATCCCTGGTCGGGACCTATCAGTCAGTGGTCACCGAGGACGCTTACACCTTGTTCGACCCGACCACTGGTGAGGAAGCGGTGTATTTTCCGCTGCCAATTCGCACCGCTGAAACAGTCAGGCGGTATCCGTTGTGGAGAGTCGTTGGAGCCAGAATGCGTGGAGCTACGAAGACGTGGCTGACGAAACAGCATGACTATCTGCTCAAGCATTTCCCATCCGAGGCACCAGCTGACCGGACCGTCACGATATGTCACTGAAGAAAAGACAACCCCGCCCAGAGTGTCTGCAACCTAGTGAGTCAGGTTGTCAGCACGCTGGTGAGCGAGGTTGTCAGCAAGGTAATGAGTGAGGTTGTCAGCAAGGGGGACTGATGCAAAGAAAGGTGACAGTTTGAGTGTCAAGCGGCGAGAGCAGCTGGCTCTATGATTGCTTCGTACTCTACTGGTGTCAATCGACCCAACCGGGCTTGTCGGCGACGTCGGTGATATGTCCGCTCGATCCAGGTCACGATCGCGATTCTCAACTGGTCGCGAGTGGTCCACCGCCACCGAGACCGCCGACGGACAGCGGGCCGCACGTCTGGCGACCCTACTCGGCCACGACGGTGACCAGGCCGCACCCTTGTTCCCGTTGGGGCACTGGCTGCATTTCTCTGAAGATGATGTGCCGATGAGCGAGCTCGGAGCCGACGGGCACGCAGCGCTCGGCGGTTTCATGCCGCCGGTGCCGTTGCCGCGGCGGATGTGGGCCGGCAGCGACCTGACCTTCCACGCCCCGATCCTGCCCGGACAGGCGATCGAGCGGGTGACGACGATCGAATCGATCACGGAGAAGACCGGCAGCACCGGCCCGTTGTGTTTCGTGAAGCTGCGTCACGAGGTGTCTGCGGCTGGGGTTTTGGCGACGACGGATCGGCACACGATCGTTTACCGGGAGGCTACTTCGGCACCGGAGGGATCAGCAGCGAAGCCCCCACGTGAAGACCCTGCTGTCCCGGACGAGTGGGACTGGTCGCGCTCGGTTCGGCCGAGTGAGGTCATGCTGTTCCGGTATTCGGCGCTGACGTTCAACTCCCACCGCATCCATTACGACCACCCGTACGTCACCGAAGTCGAGGGTTACCCCGGTCTCGTCACGCATGGTCCGCTGACGGCGACGCTGTTGTTGGACGCGTTCATGACCACTCACCCCGAGGCGGCTGTGACCGGGTACCGGTTCACGGCGAAGTCCCCGTTGTTCGCAAATAAGCAGATCCATCTCGTCGGTCGGGAGACCGAAGCTGGTGTGCATGATCTGCAGGCCGTTGCCCCGGGTGGGAAGACCGCTGTTGCTGCCACCGTGACGACGAAGAACTGAGGAGAACCCATTATGACCGATACTCGCCCCGCACCTCTGACCGGCCTCAAGGTCGTCGAGATCTCTGCTTTCGTCGCAGCCCCGCTGGGGGCGATGACCTTGGCACAGCTCGGTGCCGATGTTATTCGCATCGACCCGATCGGTGGGAACATCGACGCGAATCGGTGGCCGATCAGCGATGACGGCACCAGTATCTATTGGGCGTCCCTGAATAAGGGCAAGCGCTCGGTCACGCTCGACCTCAAGTCCGAAGAGGGGCAGAAGATCGCCACGCAGCTGATCGCCGAGGCGGGCACGCTGGTGACGAACCTCCCGGCCCGCGGTTGGTTGTCGTATGAGAACCTCGTCCAGCATCGCGAGGATCTCGTCATGCTGCGGTTGGGGGGATGGCATGACGGTTCGCCGGCGGTGGATTACACGGTCAACGCGGCTAGCGGTTTCCCGATCATCACCGGCGACGACGATCGACCGGTGAATAATACTCTGCCTGCCTGGGACGTCGCGGCTGGTCTCTATATTGCCAACGGGATCATGGCCGCCGAATTGGATCGTCGTGCTTCGGGCAAGGGGCAGGAGATCACCCTGGCGCTGTCCGATGTCATGCTCGCCACCGTCGGCAATCTCGGCTATATCGCTGAGGTGCAGGCGACAGGGAATACCCGCGGTGCCCTGGGCAACGGTCTCTACGGTGCTTACGGGCAGTCATTCGAGTGTGCGGATGGCCGTCAGGTGATGGTCGCTGTCATCTCCAACAAGCACTGGCGAGGTCTGGGGAAGGCGACCGGGCTGAGCGAGAAGCTCGAGATGATCGGGCCGCTACTTGATGTCGACTTGAATACCGAGGGGGGTCGGTTCGAAGCACGTGAGGCCATCGATGCAGTGGTGCGCCCGTGGTTTGCGGCGCACACCCTCGCAGAGGCGGTAGCTGCGCTCAAGGACGCTGGTGTACTCGTCGGCGGATTCCAGACCTTCGAAGAGCTAGTCACCAGCGACCCGCGGTGTTCGACGGAGAACCCAATGCTCACCGAGATCGACCAGCCGGGTGTCGGACGCGTGCTCGCCCCGCGTGTGCCGTTGCAGTTCAGTGGTTCGCCGGTGGCTAATGCTACCCCGGCACCGGCCCTGGGTGGCGACGCCGCGGAGGTGCTGGAATCCGAACTCGGACTCACTGCTGATGCACGCGATCAGTTGGGTTCAGCTGGGGTCGTTCACCTCGGGAAGTAACAGGTCGGCCGGGCTGACGGTGTAACCGAATGCCTGGGCCGATGTAATCTGGGCTGTCGACCTGACTTAGTTCATACGCAGGAACAGTTCAACGCTTCTGTCGAAGGCGGTAGCCTGCGCTATTAGACGAAGATCGAGACCAGCTCTAAGGAGTGACCTTCTGGCTTCCACATCAAGGAAATTATCGAGGTCGAATTGCCGATATTCCGGCAGGAAACGAGAGCGCACTAGCAACCAGCTATAGGATCATAGTGATGGTTCGTAGCGAATTCAGACGTCAGGAAAGAGAATCATTCTCTAGTTGCTGACTCTGCAATAGGGTCGCGTTTTGAGGTCTTGTTTGAAAAATCCAGTATGTAGTCGCCATTCTTTAGTCGAGATATTGTTACATAGGTTCGACCGTATCGTAATAGATCTTCAATTCGAATCAACCCGCCATATGGAACTCCGATTCGTCTTCTCAAATAGGTTCCAAGAGTAGCGTTAGTTGGCCAGGTTGAGAGATCTTTTCCTGATCTCGCCGAGCCACTGGCCCCACGCAACATCAGAATCTCGCCGTCGTCACACACTATGTCGAACGGCGTGTTCTTTGTCGGAAAAAAGTCGGACTGTCCGATGTCGGTTGGAATTGCAATGTAGGCTTCATCTTGCGACATCCGATTCTGTCTGATGCCCCAATTGACTCCTGCGCCTCCGGAGTAACTCTGTCGTTTGCGCCGACTGTATAGGTAAAAGTCCTTCGATTCTTCAATTTCAAATTCAGATTGCCCTGAAACTAAGTCGAAGTTTGTGGCAGCTCCAAACCGGGAGGACTCAAGTGGCACTCGGCTTAGAACGTCATCAGCAACGCAGCTGATTCCCGATTGCCACCGCGAAAGCGCATATTTCAGTGCCTCGTCACAGGGGATCGGATGCAAGTGATTTTCTTGGCGCTGCGTCGAGATCCCCAACCCTTGCATCGTTAGGTTCGCCGACCCCGCCCACGCTCGAGTAGCTTTCATGGATGGATCCGACCAGGCAAAGAGCTTACTGTGTATATCTCGATCCTGATCACTTTCTACGTATCTAATTTGGACTTGTCCATGCGAAGCCAATTCAATCTGCTGGAACGCAAGGTGATCTTCTCTCGTAACGCTGCCGGTGGCAGACATACCGACCAAGAGTTGCAGACGGGGCATCGAGGAATCGAATTCGAAATCTGATGCCGACCCAAGCTTCGAGTCGTCGCCTCCGTGAAGAATCCACATCACCGTAGTTGCGGAGGCGTACCCGGTCACAACGTGAAGCGCAGATTCTCCCGGTGCCGATTGGAAAATGTTACGAACAGCCTCGGGGTTGTCCGGAATTACAATCATCGAACGAATCCTTTTTAGGTTAATCTAGGCCTGGACTCCCGGTATCGTGAGATTCGGCTCTATCGATGGGTAGGGTATGCGCTGTAGCGATCGAAAAAGAGCCTTAAAGATCACTTTTGCGCCACGGGGAGGAACTGCCATACCGATCTGTTTCCTGACACTCTCTTTGCTTCCCTTGAACTCAAACCAGTCAGGAAAGGTCTGCAGTCGAGCTCGCTCTCTATTTGTCAATGCTCTTGGTTCCGACCAATGATAGACATGGGTCCCGCCACCACCTGAACCAGTGACCGTATATGCAGGTTTCGAAGGATCGAGGCGTTTGTATATCTGGCTCAGACGCGCGCCCTTGACATTGAGTCGAAGGTGCTCAGGGAGATCTGCAGTGAAGGCGTTTTCTCCAGGAGCAATGAGTTCGAGGCGTTGGCGGACAACTGCACTCTGGCGAGTGAACTCATGGTTGAAAGCAGCCTCGGGGATCTTCGGAATGGTGATTGCTTGGCTCGCGGTTTCCGGGACGTACTCTTTCAGCGATGAATCTGGTATCTCGAAAGTGATCCCGTCCTCGGCTAGGTCGTTTCGGATCCCAACAACAATGATTCTATGCCTAGCCTGGGGCACTCCATACTTTTCAAACTTGTACTTGTGTACGACTGGTACGTACCCGGCTCCTTGCATCTCCTTCAAAATGTGTTGGAACGCTTTTCCGCCATTGGCGCCCGTAAGCCCCCCTACATTCTCAGCCACAAACCATTTGGGTTGCTTCTGGTGTAGAACATTGATGCCGTATTGGAACAGCGGCCCGTAGGAACCTTGAAGGCCTCGATGTTCACCAACAACGCTGAAGTCATTGCAGGGAAAACCGAATGCGAATCCGTCAATGTCGCCGAGCCTGCTGACGTCAAGAGTGCGCACATCCTCTACGGGGACACTACCGATACTTGCCCCAGGGATATTGTGTACGTAAGTATCAACGGTCGACTGATCATAGTCCGAAGCCCATTCGTGTTGGATACGCACGTCGGGCACATCCTCCGCAGCCAGATGGGCGCCCAGTGCCATCCCTCCAGGGCCGCAAAACAGCTCGCCTAGCTTGTACTCGTACTCGTTCAATGTTCTTTCCTCCGCCTGCGCCTTTCTGGCACTCTCCGATTGTACGGTTCACCACTGACACTGCAGCTTAGGTGGCACTTGAACCGATTGCAACTGACGATGAGCGCGTCAGTTCGATACCAGCCAGGATGGGAAGATTTGGCCTAGTCTGTGTAGTTGAAGACAGATGACGTTGGCGAGGAGAGTCGGTTTGTATTCAGAAGAGAAGCTCATGAGTGTAGTGCCACTTGTTAAATCTTGGGCTGCAGAGGGCAAAACTATCGGGGAAATCAAGAGCAGTGCCAGACTGATCGAGGCAGATGTCAATCTGATTGAAGCCGCTATTTCTTTGATGCTGGATCTTGACCGTAAGTCGTCTGAAGAAGTCACGGTAGTGGAGGACACTGAGGCCAATCGACTTCCCTGGTATCAAGGAGCGCAGTCCTCGGACCAGCATTGGCCAGCCCTGAAATCGCGGTTGTTGAAACAACTTGGCAATGATGCGGTGGGCACCATAGACAACACTACCGACTCGATTCTGCGACGAATGAGTTCGCCGAACTCGGCACACTTCGACACGAAAGGGCTGGTGCTCGGCTACGTCCAGAGTGGAAAGACTACGAATTTTATGTCTCTTGCAGCCAAGGCCGTGGATCGTGGTTACAAGCTCATCGTCATTCTTTCGGGGATGACAGAAATTCTTCGTAGTCAGACGCAGGCTCGTATCGATGACATGCTGGTAGCAGATGACCTGAAATGGCATCAGTTGACTAATATCGATTCGGACTTCGCAGAGACGAGTGCCGCTGGCTCGTTGTTCAAAAACTTTGCAACATCTCCTGGCGGAGCGATGATCGCAGTGATCAAGAAGAACCCTGCGCGTCTTCGCCGATTGCGAGATTGGTTGCTCGGCGCAGGTACACATGCAATGAAGCATGCTCCGATGATTGTCATTGACGACGAAGCTGATCAAGCGAGTATTGATGTAGGCAAAGATGCTGTCTCGACAATCAATAGCTTGTTGAAGAGTATCCTTGGGCATCCAAAATCCGCATACGTTGCGTACTCAGCAACACCTTTTGCGAACATGCTGATTGATCCTAACGACGAGGAGAATCTGTATCCGCGAGACTTCATCGTTCCAATGCCAAAGCCAGCCGGCTACTTCGGCGCCGAAGACCTCTTTGGCGATGCGTCTGACCCCGACTCGACAGGCCTCGACGTTGTACGTCGGGTTCCTCCGGAGGATATCTCTTCAGTTCGGCCCGAAAACCGGGCCGCGCTAAAGAAGGGCTGGACGGCAGTCGTCTCTCCTTCACTTCGCGATGCAGTGCGCTGGTTCTTGCTTTCCACCTCCGCGCGTCGGATGCGAAATGGCCGGGCCCAACATTCAAGCATGTTGGTTCATACTTCAATGCTTTCCGATGTGCATTTTGAGCTCAAAGCCGCACTGGAGGCAGAAATTGCGAAGCTTCGGAAACAACTCGCTTCGGACTCATTCGTAGGATCGAAATTGGACACTGAGTTCAGGCAGATGTGGCAAAAGGAATGCAACCGTGCGCTACCCGAGGGCAACGGATACGCTCCTATGTCCTGGGAGACGGTGCGAACAGCAATCTTTGGAGTTGTAGAAGATATTCGATTAGTTGTCGACAACTACAAGTCGACCGACCGACTAATTTATGCCAGCGGGGACCCTGCTACGGTCATCGTGTTGGGAGGAAACACCCTGTCTCGGGGGCTGACACTCGAGGGGTTGATCTCCAGCTATTTCGTTCGATCGGCCTCTGCCTACGACACACTGCTGCAAATGGGTCGTTGGTTTGGTTACCGCCAAGGGTATGAAGACCTCTTCCGGATGTGGATGCCTCGAGACCAGTCAAGTTGGTTTCGTGACTTGTCGTTGGTTGAGTCGGAGGTGCGAGAACAAATTGACAGATATGCGGTTGAGAGCCTTACGCCGCGGGAGCTCGGTGTGCGAATCAGAATGCATCCGGCCCTAGCCATAACTGCAGCCGCAAAAATGCGAAATGCTGACGTTGTTTCAGTCTCGTTCGGCTCAAGTCGGCCACAGACTACACTCTTACCGCTTAGACCTGCGACTCTTGCCAACAATCAGAGTGCCATAGAGCAATTCCTCAAATCGGCTTCAAACGGAGGTGAGAAGACTGACTTTCAGGCGGGCTCCTCGGCCTCGTCGAGGAGACTAGGTTTCTCTGGAATCAAGTCTGAAGAGATCCTGAAATTAATATCAGATTTTGAGTTCGCCGAGAATCAGACGCATTTCACTCCCAAAGCCCTCTCTGACTATATAAAAGCTGAAGTCAACTCCGGGGGCCTGAACGACTGGCGAGTCGTTGTCATGGAAGGTTCAGGAGAAAAGGTTGATCTTGCTCCAGTCGGAGTGGTCAGGACCGTGATTCGAAGTCGCTTGGACGATGGGCACGACACAATCGCAAATATTAGGGCGCTGACCAGGGGCCCCGACCGGGTGATTGGGATTGACGGTGATAGCAAGCCGACTGATTCAGCGGCTTCAACAGATCTGCTTAGGCAGAAACTTCATCCGAAAACGGGAATTCTGAGAATCTATCCGATCGACCGAAACTCCGTCCCGAAGGGCGATTCGAGGCAGGAGAACGGACTTGACAGAGTTCCACTGAATGCAAATGCGACGGTTTATGGATTGGGATTTGATTTCCCTTCGTCGATGGAGCCGCACCGTGCAATTAAGTGCGCAGTAGCCAATATTCCCGAAATGGATATTGAGAGTTTTGAGACTGATTTAGATGAAGCGCTATACAGCGATGAACAAGTTGCCATTGCGGACTCGGAAATTGGAGACAATGACTAGATTAGACCGTTTCTCAGAACCTTTTCCTCCCACAGGAGCAATCGACGCGAGTGCTACAAAACGGGCGCTGGGCAAGCCAAAAGCTGATTTCTGGGACGTGCTGTTCAAAGAAGCGGTACAGAATTCATGGGATGCCAGAACTGGAGATAAGATCGATTTCGATGCTTATGTCCGCTCATTTTCATCCGCTGAACAGCAGGTGCTCAGAGATCAGGTGTTTCGTGATGCGTCAGGAGTTGCCAACTCCGGGCTAAGAGCGGCTCTAAATTCTAATGACATGACGGTGCTTATTCTGCAAGACAGGGATACTCGAGGTCTCGGCGGACCAACTGACGCCTCGGCTGCCATTAGCGAAACTGTGAAGTCGGATTTCAGAAATTTCATATTCGACATTGGGAGGGATGCTCGTCGTGAAGTTGGCGGCGGAACCTACGGACTCGGCAAGGGGATTCTGTATTCCGCGAGCTCTGTATCAACCTGTTTGGTGTACTCCCAGTATAGAGATTCCGGTGGCCAACTGAATTCTCGGTTTATCGCCGCATCCGTCTCTGAACAACATGAGGAAGAGGGCTACAGATTTACCGGAAGACAATGGTGGGGGCGAGTTGATCTCAGCAATGGCGCAAAGCGCGTAGAACCGGTCGAAGGCGAACCGGCGAGAGGACTTGCGATCCAGCTCGGAATAGATCTTCCTCAAGACGTGACTGGAACGTCGATTGGGATACTTCTGCCGCGTGAGGCAGGTACGAACTCGGCTGCCGAATCGAAGGCTGGGATTGCCGACGCTCTAGTCCGTGCTATGAAAAGGTGGGCGTGGCCCCACATGGTGGAAACCGACGGATCTAGCACTATTTCCTTCGGCGTGTTCGAAGATGGAATAGGCAAAGAGGTTTCAATCGACAACGATCCGGACTACCAACCGTTTGCAGAAGCTTATAGAGCAATTCTGGCTCGACAAGCGCAAGCAGATTCTGCGGTGCCGTTTACACTTAGCGTGGAACGTACGCCGACAGATTCCGAAAGAGCTCAGACCGGCTGGTTGGCATTGAAGAACATCTACGTCAGCGAAGCTAGGCCTGCTATGAACAATCGAGTGGCCCTGATGCGCGGGCCCCGTTTCATAGTCGACTACAAATCTGTGAAACCACCGGAGCACGGTATGCCACGTGTCGGAGTTTTCGTAGCTGATTCCGATACTGAAGTAGAACGAATTTTCGCAATGAGCGAACCCGTGACGCACGATAATTGGAAGCGAGAGCACGGTAGGTCCAAGTCACGTCCAATTGCTTGGACGCTTGATTCAATTGACGAAGCTACTGGGCCGAAGTCGAAGCTACAGGCTCCAAATAGCCAGGGTGAAGGCGCATTCGGTGTTTCGAAAGTGAGCAGATTGCTCGGCTCGTCGCTCATCGGACTATCGGGTTCGGGAGCAGAGTTGTCGCCTACCCCCTCGCCGTCAAGGAAGAAGGTGGGCGGAGGTCGGGCGAAACGGGCTACCGCACAAGTAGACGGCCCTCCTAAGTTTGTAAATGCGGACTCAGAGTTGGTATTGGTCGAGTTCCCGATTTCTGTGGCTGTCGCTAAAGGGGTCGACATGTCCGATCTATTGGTTCGCCCACAGGTTCGTGTAATGACGGAAGCGGGCGAGGACTCGAGCCCGGAATCGGAAGATGTCCAAATTCGAGGCTGGTTCGCCGCCGGAAATGAAGTATCGACTGACGCGAAAGGCATCTTGCTGAGCGACACGATTGATGGCGCTGATCTTTGGCTTCGCGTTGCGCATAGTCGCGATGTCGCGGTGTCTGTGCGAGTAGGTATCGAGTCGAAGAAGGTAGCGGAATGAGCGCATTGAGTCGTGGCTATCGTATGTCCTCAACCGAAGCTGCCTCCATTCTCAGCTGGGAAATAGAAGTAACTGATGGAGTCGCACTTAAGAGTCCTCAGTTTCTCCCGGACTGGAGCTATTTCCACCCGTTTTCAGCGACATTGAAGTTGCAGGCCGACATCCCTCTTTTACTTCATACGGCGGGTGTGTCTGATGACGCCACAATTGGGCTTTCGTTGAGTTGGTCTACGCAGAAAGTAGGGCGAAGCGGAGTCGCTGAGGTGGTCCCGATTGAGGCTCGCGAAGTAACTTCGATTGTCCAAATTCCACGTGGAACCGTCGGCGGCAATCTTAGGTTGGGAGCAAAGGTAATTATGCTCGAGCCGGGTTTGGCCAGCGACCGCTTTGCGCCAAATGAGATAGGAGCAATCCTTTGGGAAGAGTCTATTGAAGTCAGACTTGAAGGTGATGCTCCTCGCCTTCCGGTGGTAATTATTCCAGACGGCGAGCCACCATTTTCTGGCAGCTCCAATGCAAGATGGCATATTTGGATCAATCATGAGGATTTGACTCTCCCTGTGGATATAGCAGTTAGAATTAACCTCAATCAGGCGAACCCGGCAATTTCCGATATGCTGGATGGGAATGGTGGAGCTCAGGGTCAGGTTTTGTTAGCGTCACTGATGTTGGATTTGCATCGAGAGCTTGTTCGCAGAGCGTTGCTAGACGTCGATGATCTAGAATCCGTATTTTTTGACGCATCTGAGACTGCTTCGCAATCTCGTTTTCCAGACGGCTCGCTGGGATCGGCGATGGAATCGGACTTGCTCCTCCTCGGTGGAGATATCGAGATGTTGAAGAATCAAGCGGAATTTCGATGGGCGGAACTGGATGTAGAGATCCAGCGCTTTCTGAATATTGAGGTCGCAAATGGCTGAATTGCCAGTGCCAGTCTGGCCGAGAATTGATCCTTCTGAGGCTGAGGCCGAGTTTGACGTTCTTCTGAACGGAGGAGTGGATGAAGCGACAGATTTAGTAAATCTGTCAGTCGACTCTGTGAGATTCTATGAGACGGGAGCGTTCCGGGTCGATAGTGCAAAACTTGGCGATCTTCGCGAGAAGGTGATTCGTTTGGCGTCTCATTATGGATTTCCGAGCGCAATAGTCAAAGATAATAAACTGGAATTTGATCGAGAGCTTGCTTTGGTGTTTGCACAAGAAATGCCAATGCTAGAAGTCGAAGCCTCATTGGCTCAGGTGTGGAACTTCCTTACGCTTCGGGTGCTGCCGGATGTAGCTATTTGGCGTTGGCCCGGCAACGAGCCAAGTGCAAAAGCCGAGGTAGAGGGTGGTCGTCAGAGAGTGCACCGACTTAAGTTGGTAAGGAGAAATGTTTTCCGCCAGGCGTGGTTCCGGCAGGACTTGCTCGGTGTCGAGGCATGTAAAGTCTTTGAAGAGGACGAATTCGTGCAGCTGACAGATCGTATCACTCTACTTGGTAATAGTTTTCTCAGTCAGATCATCGCGCAGGAGGCGATTCGGACAAAGCGCCGAAACGGGTACAATCGTGAAGTTTTGCGTCGCGGATTACGGCTTGTCGGCCAGGCATGTGGTCGTATCGCGGTGGAGGCATTGAGCCGAGACGTCGTTTCTCGCATGATTGCGGATTGTTTTGATCGTGCGTTTGTCGAGAAATCCAAAACCGGCTCTTCTGGCTCTAATAAGAACGGTCCGGATTGTTCCGGAGCTCGGCCGTCTATCGAGAGCTCACGGCAGCCTCCTCCGTCTGGCAACCTGTCGGTTGTGGAAGAAGATTATCTAAGGCTCGCTGGCGACCATCGGAGGATGGTGATGAACACTTTGGGTGCGTGCGACTTCAAAGAGGCGAGATACCTGTTGGAACGGTCTTCGGACGTACTCCGTGGAAACTTCCGTCCACATAGATCACGGCAACTTAGCGCTAGGCTTGAAATGCTGATTGAGAATTGGGCCTCGCTGACGATGAGCCAGCAGTCCGTCGCCGCATCAGCCCTTCGTATTTCTGCTTACAATACACAAACCGAGACCACCAATCGCTTCAAAGACCTGAACGTGCCAGAACGAGTCATCAATGCCGCGTATATGGCGTTGGGGATGTGAGGTGTCCTTATGAGTAATGTTGCATAGGCTTATGAGTAATGTTGCATAGGGGAGGACATGAGTCGTGGGCATCATCTGAACACGCAAGGCGTACGATGCGAGCGAACCGGCGTCGAGACACCAAGCCAGAGCTGGCTTTGCGTTCGATCCTGCACTCGCGTGGACTGCGTTTCCGTGTGGACAGTTCTCCCATGAAAGGTGTCAGGTCGCGGGCTGACCTGGTGTTCACTAAGGCAAAAATCGCTGTGTTCGTCGACGGTTGCTTCTGGCACGGATGCCCGGAGCATTTCTTCATGCCCAAGACGAACACGGATTATTGGTCAACGAAAATTGGTCGAAATGCAGCTCGTGACAAGGCAGTTAACCAGACATTGTTGGATAAGGGATGGACTGTGATGCGGGTATGGGAGCATGAAGACTCCAGCGCCGCTGCGGATCGTATTGAAGCGGCCTGGAAGCAAGCGACCCGGTAACTTGAAGCACTGAGACGGCAGATATTCGTGGTCCGAGTTTGGACGGCCGAGTTACTTGTCCGGGTTCGTCTGAATGGCTTCCCATGCAAAGGTCGCGATCCAGTGGGACGACACGTATTCGTCTGACACCGCTGCTTCGAGTCCCGGCGACATCAACGGGTCGATCCTAGTGAGCATGTCCTTGGCCTGAGCCACGAATTCATCATCGCCAGTGTTCTCCGCAATCGCTTCGAGCCTCGGCGCCAATCGCATCACTGACGCCGCGACCGAGAGGCCCAAACCGTAGAGGTGGCTCTGTTGGCCGTCAGTTGGGTCGAGGACCTTGACCGGTGTGAGCGCTGGTGACTCCGGCGAGAGTTCGGATAGAAACTCAGGTAACCACGTCGCCAGTTTGTCGTCGGTGAGCACTTCCGCCATGAGGTCGGCTTCGCACAAGCCGGGGGAGAGGAAATCGTGACCGCTACGCTCCTGAGTGAAGCTCCACGCAGCATCCTCGGTGAAGAATCGACGCGCTGCACCCGCGATGGCATCGACGACATCCCGCCGGTCTGCAGCCCGAGCCCCGAGGAGAATTCGGCGCAAACCGAACGCCGTGTTCGAATGCACCCCATGCCGCACCGGCTCAGCGACCTTCGGCAACCAGGCGGTCACGAGGTCGAAGACGGTCTCAGCGAGCACCTGCGTGTGAGTACCAAGCGCACGCAACTCTGAAACGTCGCTGGCATTGAGGACCCGATTGAGTTCGACCGCCCACGCCCAGCCATACGGCCGCTCCCACGAAGGATTCTCACGGAGGAAGGCCGCCTCGGCGAGCATATTCTCCTCACTCAGGTGCGACGACAGAACCTCGAGGGCACGATCGCGCCAGCTCGCACCGTGGGCCTCTTCGGTCTCCAGCAGCGACACCAGCAGGTAGTGCATGTGCACGCTCGAATGCCAGTCATAGGAGTTCGCGAACGCCGGGTGCTTCTCCACCGCGGGCACGATGTCGGCCAAACTCCGCGCCAGATGATGGGAGGCGAACGGATACTCACGGGTGATGTTGCTCAGCGCCACCTCGGCGAAAGGGCGAACGTAATCGTCTATCTGCGGCATGGATCCTCATCGGCTCGGGGTCTTCCACTCTACTGGGATGATCACCGAACCAGGTGGCGAACCGCAGCGGCTAGGCTGGATCGGACCAGGACCAGCTCTCGTCGCGACATGCAGGAAGGATGGGCGAGCAATGGCGGGGACTCCCGAAGTATTCGGCCCGACCGTCGACGAGCACACTCGGTGCGTTCACTACGCCACCGAACTCGACATCATCGCCATCCGCTTCGCCTGTTGCGACCGCTACTATCCTTGCCACCTTTGCCACTCTGAGACTGTCGATCATCCCGCGCAGCAATGGCCAGGGGAGAAGTTCGACCAGCCCGCCGTCCTGTGCGGAAACTGCTGGAGCGAACTGACGATCACGGCCTACAAAGCAGCCGACAGCTGCCCCGAATGCCACGCGCCTTTCAACCCCCGTTGCGCGGCCCACTCGGACTACTACTTCGGTTCCTGATCTCACACCGATCTCTCCTTCGGTCGGCGGCCGAAATGTGAGATTGTGAAACCACTATGACTGAGTCGAACGCCTCCGCAGACCCCAACACCGCCTCTCTTCCCCTCACCTCGCCGACGACGAGCCAGATCCCCACCAGCCAGAACTTCCCCACCCGCACCGAGACCGACTCGATCGGCAGCCTCGAGATCCCCGACACCGCGTACTGGGGAGTGCACACGGCCCGTGCGAACGAGAACTTCCCCATCGCCCGCCGCCCCATCTCCGTCTATCCCGACTTCGTCCGCGCCTTCGCCTGCGTCAAACAGGCCGCAGCCCGGGCCAACGCCGAGATCGGAGCGCTCGATGACCAGCGCGCGAACCTCATCGACGCGGCCTGCGAAGAGATCAAAGCCGGCAAACTCCACGACCAGTTCGCCGTCGGCGTCGTCCAGGGCGGAGCCGGCACCTCGACGAACATGAACGCCAACGAGGTCATCACCAACCGTGCGCTCGAGATCGCCGGCCGGTCCAAGGGCGACTACGCGTTCATCCACCCCAACGACCACACGAACCACAGCCAGTCGACGAACGACACCTACCCGACCGCGATCAAGATCGCGCTGGCGTTCTCACTGCAGAACCTCCTCGGCGAACTCACGCTCCTCGCCGATGCCTTCGCCGCGAAGGGCCGCGAGTTCGCCCACATCGTCAAGGTCGGGCGCACCCAGCTCCAGGACGCCGTGCCGATGACGCTCGGTCAGGAGTTCAACGCCTTCGCCACCACCCTGCGCGAAGACGTCGAACGCCTCGAGGAAGCCGTCGCCCTCCTCGGCGAGGTAAACATGGGCGCCACCGCCATCGGCACCTCGATCAACGCCCCGGTCGGGTACAAGGAAGCGGTCATCAAGCACCTGCGGCAGATCACCGGACTCGACCTGAAAACGGCTGGCGACCTCGTCGAATCCACCTCCGACACGGGCGTCTTCATCACCTTCTCCGGTGCGCTCAAGCGCAGCGCGCTGAAGATGTCGAAGATCGCCAACGACCTGCGCCTGCTGTCCTCGGGGCCGCAGGCCGGCATCGGTGAGATCAACCTGCCCGCCCGCCAGGCGGGATCGTCGATCATGCCCGGCAAGGTCAATCCCGTCATCCCCGAGGCGGTGTCCCAGGTCGCGTACTCCGTGGCCGGCGCCGACGTCACCGTGTCGATGGCCGTCGAAGGCGGACAGCTGCAGCTCAACGCCTTCGAACCGATCATCGCCCACTCGCTGTTCCAGTCGATCACGTGGCTTGAACGCGCGGCCCAGACCTTCCGCATCAACTGCGTCAATGGCATCACCGCCAACGAGGCGCATATCGAGGACACCGTCGACCGCTCGGTCACCGTCATCACCGCGCTCGCCCCGGTCATCGGCTATGTCGCCGCGGCGAAGCTCGCGAAGGAAGCACTGGCGAAGAACGAACCCATCGCCGATCTCGTCGTCGAGCACGGACTGCTCGAGCGCGATGAGCTCGGCGAAATCCTTCGCCCCGAACGTCTGACCGGTATGCCCGCCGATGATTCCGTGAACAACACCGCCACCAGCGCCGAGGTGGTTCCCCGGGATGAGGTGACGACCGAGCTTCCGATCATTCCCGACCCGGAGGGGTGACAAGCGGCAAGCGGCTGTGCCAGGTGCCTTATACGGGTTCCTGGCACAGCCCATAATTGTTTGTTGTCTCAAGGTGTCCCGTGGCGAAAGACCTCAAGAATTTCATCGACCCCGGCCCCCGCGAGTCCGAGAGAGTCGACGGTACGGCCTGTCTCCTTGAAATCGACTCCACACAACACGCTGCTGATGGCGATGAACCCGTCGGTGAGCGGCATTTTCACACCCACCTCGTTCCCAATCGAGCTCCAGACGACCAACCCGAAGGGGATGTCTTCGGTGAAGTAACGGTGGGTGAGCGAATCCGGCTCTGGGAACGCCTGCCGACCATAGCCTTGGACGACGCGGTCGACGAACGATCCTTCAGTTACTCCATACGCGTCGGCGAGGAACTGCCAGAATCCGGTCGTGTCCGTGTGTAGAGTCGAGGACAGCGACAACCTCTCTTGATCGAGAGCCTCGATGGCCTCGGCGATCCGTGGAGTCACCAGAGTGTGTTGGGGCAGACGGTCGGCGTCCTCAACCGTCTTGAAATTGAGCACTGCCGGCGGAACGTGATAGATCGGGTTCGAATTGCTCAGCCCTACCGCTAGGCTGTCGACGGCAGGGGAATAGTGGTCTCCGAAGAAGCTCGCCAGCCGTTCGACGACCTCCTGAGTTCGGCTGTTCGGCAGGCTCGAGATCCGGATGGAATCCTTGACCGCTCCCACATACACCCGTGCCGGTTCCTTCAGTCGGCAGGTGTAGAGACTCGTCGCGCTCTCGGCGATGAGGCTCGGCGGACGATTCTCCAGGACGAACTGCCGGGACAGCTCGACACCGCTGCCGAGCACCGTGGGCTGGAAGACGACGAGCTGGTCCGGCTCGAGGACCTGCGCCAATGAAGCCGAGAGGCCCGGATGCGCGAAGGCCGGTGCGGCGACGACGACGACCTCGGCACCGGTGACTGCGGTCGCGATATCGGTGGTGAGCATCTCCGGCATCGCGCTTCCGTTGATCTCCCCGAAGAGTTCGATGCCCCCGCGGTCCTGGATCGGATCGAACTCTCGATCCCATACGGAGTACATCCGAACCGAATGCCCTTTAAGCGTCATGTGTCCGGCAATCGTCTGTCCGACGTTGCCTGCACCGATGACGGCGATCGTTCCCATTTCTCTGTTCCTTTCGTTCTTACTGCAGTTGTTCGGTCGGCACCGCAAGGCGCGAGGTCAGCGCACAGGTACACCCGGTCCGAGAGGAATCCCGATGAGGTACCAAAGGACGAAGAAGGCCGTCCATACGATGAGCACCGCGACGGCGAGGGGAAGGGTGAACGACAGCATCGTGCCGACGCCGGCTCCTTTGCGGAAATGCTGGACATATCCGAGGGCGAGCACGAAGTAGCCATTGAGCGGCGTGAGGCAGTTGGTCACAGAGTCGCCGATCATGAACGCGACCATTGCCGATTCGGGACGCATGCCGATGTACATGACCAGCGGGACGACTACGGGGGCGAGAATCGACCACATGGCCGAACCGCTGGTGATGAGCATGTTGAGTATGCAGATTGCGACAACGATGAGCAGCAGCAGCACGAGGTGCGGAGCACTGAGCTGCTTGAACAGCTCAGCACCATTGACGCTGATGACCGACCCGATATTGGTCCACTCGAAGTAGGCGAGGAACTGCGCGACGACAAAGAACAGTACGAGCACCGGTGCCAGTGTCCGGATGCCCTCGGCCATCGCAGGCGGCACATCGCCTAGGGTGGGAATCGACTTCGTGATCCGGCCATAGACGATTCCGAGCAGGCCGAACACGATGGCGATGAAGATCGCGATGTTCTTGAGGACGGGCGACTGGACGATACTGCCGCCCTCACCGCGGAACGGAGAGCCGGGCATGAGCATCAGTGCGATGCCGACTGCCGCGACGGCGAAGACGACGGCAGACACGATGAGTCCCCGACGCTCCTCTGCGCGCAGGGTGACCGAGCCGCCCGCCTGCATCGTCGGATCGGTGTTGAACAGCTTGTCGGAGACGGCGAAGTCGGCGTCCAAGCGACTCGGAGAGAATTCTGGGCGACGGGTGAGCAGTTTGTCGACGACGACGGCGATCGTGATCGAGAGGATCACCGATGAGGCCGCCGTGAAGAAGTAGGTCGCGAAAGGCGTGACGACGTAGTTCTCGTCGACGATGTGCGAGGCGGCCATCGACAGGGACGCGCGGATCGCATCAGAGGGTGTGACGAGCGGGCTGGCGTTGAAGCCGACGGCGGTGGCCGCGTAGGCGACCATGAGGCCCAGCAGCGGACTGCGTCCTGCGGTTCTGAACGCCAGTGCACCGAGCGGAATCATCACGAGGTAGGCGGAATCCGACATCACATGCGCGATCATCGAAGCGAAGGCGATGGAGAAGGTCAGCCATGCTCTCGGCAGGCGTCCGACCGTGACTCGCAGCAGAGCGGTGAGCATTCCGCTGCGCTCGGCGATGCTCACGCCGAGTAGGACGACGACGATCATCGCCAGCGGCGGGAACGTCGCATAGTTCGTCAGAGCGTTCTCGATGGCGAAGAGGGCGCCGTCGATCGAGAACAGGTTCTTGACCTGCGCTGTCGATCCGTCGTCCGGCAGGACTACGGAGACTCCGAGCCCAGACATGATTGCGCTTGTGATTCCGAGCAGGATGCAGAGGATGGTGAAGAGCCAGAACGGGTGAGGCAGTCGGTTTCCCGCGCGTTCGATCGCACTGAGTACGCGGTAGAAGCGGTTGTCAGGGTTGATTCCCGGATCGGCGTCGACGGTTCGGGGTGTCATGAAGGCCCTCCTGCGGGTCGTGGACTCGTGGCACGTCGTTGTGGTGAGGTCCTCGTCGAGGACTGGCAGCCAAGTTGTTTAATCCAACTTACGTACATGAAATATATAACAGGAATGCTAGAATTCGAAAGCAGATGAAGTCAACCCGCAGCGAACACTCGGGTTGGGACTCGAGAGCGGAAGTGGGTGTTCGATGGCTTCGAAGGAGTCAATGGCCGATCGGGCCTATGCCCGGTTGAAGAGGGATATCATCGAAGCACGACTGCGCCCGGGGACGGTTCTGTCGGATTCGGCCCTCGCCGAACAGTACGAGATGAGTCGTACGCCGGTGCGAGAGGCGATCAACAACCTCCGCCGAGAAGGGCTCGTCGTCGTACTTCCGAAGCGGGGAACCTTCGTCAAACCACTTGACTTCGGCGAAATCCACGATCTCTACACTCTGCGGACCCTTGTCGAGCCCGAGGCGGCGGTGCTCGCCTCTCAGAGAAGCACAGAGGGGGAGCTCACCGAGCTCGAGGAGCTCAGCGCGCTGAGCACGGACCCTGACGTCGAGAAGCTCGTGCTCAATGAGCGCAACAGCAGGCTCCATGTGCGCATTGCCGAACTTTCCGGCATCTCCCTGCTGGCGACGACGGTGCGGGCGATCCATGAAGAGATCGAACGCTGTCTCAACCTCCGCCGAGAACTCGGTCGTCCCTACAAGGCGGTCAACCACGGCCGTCTGATCGACGCGATCATGACTCGAGATGAGGCCGTCATCCGCAGCACTGCGCTGAGCGGGATCGAGCGGGCGCGCGACCATATGATGAGTGTGCTCACACGGCACTCAGGAGTCGCCGGAGAGAGCGACTCATAGTTCTCCCGGAGTTGGCTGTAGTTCTGCGCCGGTGGGGCCACACGCCGAACGACCAGATAAGCGCAGGGATGACTGCAATCAAGGCGATGTCCCATCGAGCGACGCGCGGCACGACGGCTTACTCCCCGGTCCACTCCACCGGGGTCTTGGTGAGGAATCCTTCGACGGCGTTCGCGAAATCCTGGCTGCCGTAGACCTTTGAGACGACATCCGCATCGTCGACGGGTCCGCCGGCAGCCAGCCGGCGGAGGTTCTCCTTGATCGCCCACTGCGTCAGGGGTGCCCCGGAGACAACCCGCTCAATGAGGGCTTCGGCCTCGGCGTCGAGATCCTCATCGACCGCGGTGAGGAACCCCGAGGCCAGCGCCTCCTGCGCGTCGACCTTCCGAGCGGTGATGAGCATCGACGCGGTCCGCGGTACCCCGAACGCCCGGACCAAGCGGCGCAGGGTGTTTGCCGAAAGTGTGTTGCCCAAGGTCCGAGCGATGGGAACGGAGAACGCCGAGGCAGCCGACCCGATCCGCACATCCGCGCAGCACGCGATCCCCAGACCTCCGCCCACACAGTGGCCGTCGATGACGGCGATGACCGGTTTGCCGACCGCGGCCAGAGTCCCGAGCACCTCGTCGATGCGCTGCTCATACGCGACTCCGTCCTCACCGGTGAACCCCCGGAACTGCGCGATGTCGGTACCGGCCACGAAGGCTCCTGACTTCCACAATTGGGCTCTGATTTCGCGATTCTGCTTTTGTTTGTGCTGGTCACAGGGTCAGCAATCGTGTTGGTGGGACACTAATCGGCTGTCTACGATGGGGTTATGTCGCCTCGTCTACGGAAAGTCACCACTGCCTCCGGGGCCACAGCCGTGCAAATCGTGCGCAAACACCGCGGTAAAGTCACCGTTCTTGAACACCTCGGATCCGCTCACACCGAGGCAGAACTGACAGCCCTGCTCGCCGCCGGCGACGAGAAGCTCACCGACTACGGGGCAGCGGAACAACTCGAACTCGAATTGGGCTTACCCGCCGATACTGCTGCACCGCCACGAGCGCGAACCGTTGTGGGATCACGGTCATCGGTCCTCATCGACGCCATCACCGAGTCGTGGAAGAGACTCGGTTTCGCCGACGTGATCAAAGACAACGCGTTCTTCCGCCTCGTTTTGGCACGGCTGGTCGAACCCACCTCGAAGGCAGACAGTCTCCGTGTCCTTGCCGAGCTTGGTATCGAGCCACCGCATCACAACACGTTCCTTAACTGTCTCATCCGGGCCAACGAACGCGACTACCGAGGAAAGATCGCCGAGAAATGCTTCAGCCACAGTGTCGCGACCACCGGCATCAGCCTGCTCCTTTATGATGTGACGACTTTATATTTCGAGGCTGAGAAGGAAGACGCTCTGCGCCAGGTCGGGTACTCGAAAGAACGTCGCGTTGACCCTCAGATCGTCGTGGGACTGCTCGTTGACCGGACCGGATTCCCGTTAGAGATCGGCTGTTTCGAAGGAGCGAAAGCCGAGACCCACACGATCATTCCCGTGATCAAAACCTTCCAAGACCGCCACCAGGTGGCGAACATGGTCGTCGCCGCTGATGCGGGCATGCTGTCGGCGAAGAACCTCAAGGAACTCGACGATGCTGGGCTGCGGTTCATCGTCGGGTCCCGGCAGACGAAAGCACCACATGACCTGGCGACGCATTTTCGGTGGAACGGCGAATACACCGACGATGGACAGATCATCGACACGATTACTCCGAAAGGGGTGAAGCGACTCGACCCGGAGCGGGTGAAGAAGCGACGCGAACCCGTGTGGTCGGCTACGGAACATCCGGGTGCGTGGCGAGTGGTGTGGCAGTACAGACGCAAACGGGCGATGCGTGATGAGCAGACGCTGAACCTGCAGCGCAACCGCGCACTGGCAATCATCGATGGGGAGAAGCCGGCGAAGAAGGCCCGGTTCGTGAAAGTCACCGATGAGGAGAAAGCCTTCGATGAGAAGGCGTATGAGCGGGCGATGAAGCTGACGGGGTTCAAGGGCTACGTGACGAACATTCCCGCCGGGACTATGCCAGCGACCGAGGTCATCGGCAGCTATCACGACCTGTGGCACGTCGAGCAGTCTTTCCGGATGTCGAAGACCGACCTGCGAGCCAGGCCGATCTTCCACCGGAAACGGGATGCGATCGAGGCGCACTTGCCGGTCGTGTTCACGGCGTTGGCCGTATCGAGGTTCATGCAGGCCGCGACTGGGGAGTCGTTGAAGAAGATCATCACATCGTTGCGGCCATTGCGGGAGTTCACCGGGCGGGTCGGTGGGCAAGACATCACCTTCGATCCCGAGGTCGCCGGGGAGGCGAGAGAAATCGCGGCTGAGCTACTGCCCGGCCGGTTTGCGGGGCACTAAAGTTGTGGAACTCAGGTCATACGCGACTCCGTCCTCACCGGTGAACCCCCGGAACTGCGCGATGTCGGTACCGGCCACGAAGGCTCGGCCTCCGGCTCCACGGAGGACGAGGGCACGCAGCTGCGGGTCCGCGTCGACCTGGGCGGCCGCCTCGGCGAGCTTCTGGTACATCTCGAACGTCATCGCGTTGCGCGCCTCGGGACGGTTGAACGTGACGCGAAGCGTGCGTCCGACGACCTCGGTGAGAACATCGTCGCTCATGACCGAACCTCCTCGGTGATGGTGTCGGTTCCGGCAGGGGCGGAGTCCGAGCCGGACCTGGCCGTCCCGGTACTGCTCGCGAACTCCGCGAGCACCCGGTCGGTGTCCGCACCGAGCGACGGTCCGGCCCGACCGTGGATCAGCTGCGAACGGGAGAAGCGCATCGGGTTGCCCAATTGCGTCACCTCGCCGAGGCGGGGGTGCTGAGACGACCAGAAGAAGTTCCGCTGCCGCAGATGGTCGTCGGTGAACACCTGTTCGTAGTCGTTGATCGGTGCGGCCGGGACACCCACTCGATTCATCTCTTCGACCACCTCGGCGATCGAGCGGTTGCGCAGCCGATCCTCGATGACGGCGATGAGGGCCTCTCGGTTGGCGAACCGCATTGCTGGCTCGGCGTACTTCGGGTGGTGCTCGAGGTCGGCGAGGTCGAAGGCCGAGCAGAACCGCGTCCACGTGGCCGGGGTGTTCGCACCGATGGTGACGAACCCGTCGCCGACCTCGATCGCCTGATACGGTGCCTGCGCCTGATGAGCCGAACCATTCGGCCGACTCACCGTCCCAGCACCGAAGTACCCGCCGGCTTCCCACACCGCCAAGGACACCGCCGACTCGAAGAGGGAAACGTCGAGGTACTGGCCCTGCCCGGACTCGCGCCGCTCATAGAGGGCGGAGACGATGCCGAGCGCGACGTAGAGAGCGGTCGAGAGATCGGAGATCGGCACCCCGACCTTCGCGGGCGGGTGATCGGGGAATCCAGTGATGCTCATCAGCCCCGACCGAGCCTGCGCGAGGATCATCCCGAGCTTGTCGGCGTCACGTATCTGTTCGCCTTGGCGAAGGACAACGGCACGGTCGATTGGATCGTCCATATCCTCGTCAAGGCCGTCGGCGGTCGAATCGCGCTGATCCCGTGGGTGTTCTTCGTCGTCACGGCTCTGCTCTCCGGCTTCGGTTCCGTGGAGCCGGCGGCCATCGCGATCATCGCGCCGATGGGGATGGGATTCTCCCGGCGGTACGGCATCCGGCCGCTGCTCATGGGGCTCATGGTCACCAACGGAGCGACGGCCGGCGGGTTCTCGCCGCTCAGCATCTTCGGCACCATCACCAATCAGGTCGTCGAACGCAATGACCTTCCGGGCAGCCCGCTGCTGCTGTTCCTCGCGTCCTTCGTCTTCAACGTCATCCTCGGCTTGGTCTGCTTCTTCCTCTTCGGCGGGCGGGAGCCGCTGGGCAAGCGCGATCTCGGGCACGGACTCGAAGACAAAGACGGGGAACCTGCCAGTGGAGTCGGACCAGGATCGGCCGACACTGGTGCAGGCGGCTCGGGTGGAGCGGACGGCCCTGCCGGCGGCGGACCGGGCGGCTCTCCCGCGCCGTACCACGACCCCGAGCGCAGGGCGGCTCGACGGTCGGTGCAGACGACGATGGTCAAGGACGCCGACGAGGACGTCGAAATCACCACCTTCGACCTCAACCGCATCGTCACTCTCGTCGGTCTCATCGTTCTTGCGGTCATGGTCGTGCCGCCGCTCAATCAGGACGTCGGGTTCACCGCCATCAGCATCGCCGTGGTCATCTCGTTCTTCTCGCCCCGCATCAGCAAGGGTGCGGTGAGCAAGATTGCGTGGCCGACAGCGCTGCTGGTCTGCGGCATGGGAGCTCCGCTCTTCGCCGCACTCATCATCTGCTTCATCGGTGCGGTGGTCTCGGCATTCGCGTCGACGACGGGCATCCTCGGTGCACTCATTCCTCTGGCAGTGCCGTTCCTGCTCACTGGAAGTGTGAGCGAGATCGGCCTGATCATCGCACTGGCGATCTCGTCCTCGGTGGTCGATTCCTCACCGTTCTCCACCTCGGGTGCGCTTGTCGTGGCGAACTCGCCGGAGGATCAGCGGGACAAGGTGTTCAAGCAGCTCATGGTGTGGGGATTCTCGATGGTCGTCATCGCGCCGATCGTCACCTGGCTGACCTTCGTCGTCCCCGGGTGGTGATGAGCGGTGTTCTCTGTCGGTGGTGGCAGATGATGTCCTCGCGAATCACCTGCGAGCCTCGGTGAGCTCCACATAGGCGAGGTGCCGATCCGCCGAATAGCAGACGATTTTGCCCTTGTGGTTCTTGGTCTTCCGCAGAATGCCGGCCTCGGCGAGCTCCACCAACGCTCGGTGAGCCGCGGCAGGTGTCACGCCGTGCTCGGTGGCAACCGAATCGATGGTGATGACGGGTTCGCGAGCAAGGCGGTCGAGGATCTTGAGGATGACGGACCCGGATCTCGGCTGCACCGGGGATTTGCCGATGGACCGGCGGTGATCCACGAGGTCGGTGCGGATGGTCTGGTCCAAGGCGATGATGTCCTCGTCGAGGTGAACGGCACTTTCTGCGGAACGCTCGGCCGCCTCGGCGAATGAGGCCACCCAGGCGCTCAGATCCGCGGGATCGCGGCGGAATGCGGTCAATCCGCCGATGTAGGCCTTCGTATCTGCGGCGAAGACGGTGCTGATTGGGACGAGGGCGCTGCGGAGGGCGTCTGACCGTTTGAGCACGGTGTGCACGAGTGCTCGACCGGTGCGGCCATTGCCGTCGATGAACGGGTGGATCGTCTCGAACTGGGCGTGGGTGATCGCGGCCCGGACGACGGGGTTGCCGTCTGTGCAGGAGATGAAGTCCGCCAGGTTTGCGATAAGTCTCGGCACCTCCGACGGGGGCGGCGGGATGAAGTCGGCACGCAGCGGACTGTTGCCTGGACCTCCGACCCAGTTCTGCTCGGTCCGCAGGCCCGGCTCCAAGCGCGGTTCGATTGCGTGCTGAAGATCGACGATGTCCGCGACAGTGACTTGCCGGACGGGATCGGAGAGGGCGTCGATGGCGTGTTCGGTGGCTCGGACATTGGCGATGACGTCGAGTGCAACGCGATCACCGTGTTGGAGCCGTTCGGCGATTGCGAGTTTCTTCGGAGAGAGCCGATTGCCCTCGATCCACGACGACGAGATGCTCTCCGAGCGGATGAGCAGGTGATTGAGGTAGCGGCTGCCCGATGACCTGATCCGTTCGTCGAGCCGGGCGAGAATGAGTGCAGCCTCGTCGGCCGCTGCTGTGGCCTCAGGGCTGAGGGTTGGAAGTTTGAGAGGGAGCTCGTCCGGCACATATGCGTGGTAGGTGCCGGAAGCCCGATCTTTCCTGCTCAATCCGGCGGTGTTAGGCGGAGACCAGTGGAGCTCGACGGTGTAAGGCATGGCGCTGACCGCCTTTCCTGAGCAGTCCTAAGATCAACACGAGCTGAAGAATATTTACTTTAGTGTACCTAAAGTAAATATTTTTTCAGGATCTATGAGGTTAGATGGAGTCACCTACCCCTCGAGCAGCCCCTTGATGTCCGCGGCGGTCACGGTCTGGCTGAAGGCTTGGCCGCCGGGTCCGCGACCCTCATAGGTGCCGGCATCGGACATGAGCTCGTCGAAGAGTTCGGCCTTGCGCTTCTGCAGGGCGAGCACCTTCTCCTCGATCGTGCCTTCGGCGACGTAGCGGTAGACCATGACGTTCTTCGTCTGCCCGATCCTGTGCGCCCGGTCGATGGCCTGATTCTCCGAGGCGGGATTCCACCACGGATCCATGAGGAAGACGTAGTCCGCCTCGGTGAGGTTGAGCCCGAACCCACCGGCCTTGAGACTGATGAGGAACACCGGCGCCTCACCGGTCCGAAATGCATCGACGACCGCCCCGCGGTTGCGCGTCGACCCGTCGAGGACGACATAGGGAATCCCGCGCGCGTCGAGCTCCGCGGCGACATTGGTCAGGAACGACGTGAACTGGCTGAACACGATCGACCGATGCCCCTCGGCGATGACGTCATCGAGCCGCTCCAGGAGCGCAGCCAACTTCGACGAGGGCACCTCGGCATGCTCGGCATCGACGATCGAGGGGTCGAGCGCGAGCATCCGCAGCAGCGTCAGCGACCTGAAGACGATGAACCGCTGCTTGTCGTATTCGCTGTCGATGAAGCCGAGGATCTTCTTCCGCTCCTTCTGCAGAATCCGATCGTAGAGCTTCCGGTGCGCGGCATTGAGCTCGACGGAAATGACCTGCTCCTGCTTCTCCGGCAGATCCGCGGCGACGAGATCCTTCGTCCGCCGCATCATGAATGGCCGGATCCGCCGTTGCAGGCGCTGCATCCGTCCCGGGTTCTCGCCGGATTCGATCGGTCGGACGTATTCCTCCTCGAACCGATGCGGTGACGGAAACAGTCCCGGTGATGTGATCGAAAACAGCGACCACACGTCCTTCAGCGAGTTCTCCAACGGAGTCCCGGTCAGCGCGAGCCGGAACGGTGTGCGCACTTCCTTCGCCGCCAGGTGCGTCTGTGCCGACGAATTCTTGACGAACTGCGCCTCGTCGAGGATGAGTCCTGCCCACTCCATCCGCGAGATCGGGGTCTCCTCCAACCGGAGCATCGCGTACGACATGACGATGACATCGGCACCGCGAGCCACCTCGGCGAGATCGATCCCACGCGCTCGCGTCGACTCGGCCACGACACGAACATCGAGGTCAGGGGTGAACGCGGTCGCCTCCTTCACCCAATTCGGCACCACTGAGGTGGGAGCGACGATGAGGAAGGGGGTGCTCGCTTTCGCGTGCTTGATGAGCGCGAGCGTCTGCAGGGTCTTGCCCAAGCCCATGTCGTCGGCGAGGATCCCGCCGAGGCGGCACCGGTAGAGCAGTGCCAACCATCGGAATCCCTGCACCTGATACGGGCGCAGGGTCGCACCGTTCAGGTCGGGCACCTCGGTGGCGGGCAGGTGTTCGAGGTCGGCCAGTGCGCGCACCGAGTCTCTCCAGGTCACGGCTGGTTCGGACTCGTCGGCGAGGTCCTCGAAATCCGACCACAGACCCACATGCATGCGGGAGATCTTCGGCGCTCCGGGCTCCCATTCGGGGATGAGGTCCGCCTCGGCGAGGAGGGCCTTGAGCTTGTCGAAGATCGGCTTGTTCAGCGACAGGAACGAATCGTCGGAGAGCTTGATCTTCTTCGTCCCGGCCGCCAGCGCCTTGTACAGCTTGACGAAGGGGACCGGGTGGCCGTCGATGCTGATCTGGAAGCCGAGGTCGAACCAGTCGTTCTTCTCCGACTCGACTGAGGTGATCTTCACGTTCGGCTCCCCGCCGAGCTCCCGGTATGGCTGCTTCTTCCCGCGCGTGATGACCTTGACGTGTTCGATCTCTTCGAGCCCGGGCAGGACGTTGACGACGAAATCCGCGGTGTCGGCGTCGTTGAGTTCGACGTCTCTGATGGTCGGCAGGGCGGAGCCGGTTTCGTGGGTGTCGGCGAGGAGTTTGTCGACCTCGGTGACGACGGCATCTTCGAAGTCGAGTTCGCGTTGCTCCGCGTATTCCCTCGCCGAGGCGGCGCTGAGCTTCAATCGATCGATGACGGGGAAGGTGCGGCGGGGGCCCTGGTATTCCCAGTACCAGCGCAAGGAGAGTTTGTCCCCGGCGCCGAAGGCGGCGAAGACAACGAGGCAGGGCCGGCCGTACTGGGGGAAGGCGACGGTGGCGTCGCTGCTGATGACCTCGGCGCTGGAGCGCAGCTGCGGGTAGTACTCCGCGAAGAACTCTTCCGTCTCGGCCTCGGGGATGGTGATCGGCCCGGGGGACTGGAGCACGGGCAGCGCGGATTCCTTCGTCGGGGTCTCCGTAGGGGCGAGGGTGACGGTGAAACCGCTGGTGACATCGATGCCGAAGATGCCGTGCGTCCAGATGGGTTTGATCAGTCCGGGGGCATATTCGCGTTCGTCGATCGTTGCCCGCGTCTGCACCTGCAGGCGGTTCTGGCTGCGGCGGATATCGATCGCGGCCTTCGCGGTGTGCCCGATGCGGATGGCCATGGCGGGATTGATGCCGACGAATTCGATGCCGAGTCTCTTCCCCTGCGTGAAGTGATCCCACAGCAGCGGAGTGCGGAAATCGCCGAGGTGGTACGGCGCCCCATCGGGTGTGAAGTCGGTCTTCCCGCGGGTGCGCAGTCCCGCGAGTTGGGCGAACCATTCCTGGTGGGCCGGGTCGATGTCGAACTGCCGGGCCATCCGGTCGATGGTGCGCCAGGACAGCGACTTCTTCACCCAGTTGCCGGACTCGCTGAGCATGAGCGGGCGGATCGCGAGGCTCGGATTCGCGCCCGGGGTGACGTCGTCCTTGTCGAGGAGGACGGAGTGCTGGGCTTCGAACCATGTGCGGGGGATGACTTGGACGAGCTCGAATCCCAGCGCCACGGGCGTGTGCGAGTGCGGAGCCGCCTCGGCGAGTGGGGCGAAGGCATCACGCCAATCGGCGGGGATGGCGGTGTGGGTCGGTCGATTTTCGGGCACGGAGACATCCTCTCACCGCTCACCGTCGTCAGTCGTCGTCCGGTCGTCCTCGTCTCGGCCATCTCCGTCCGGTGCGTCCGCTCGTGAGCTGCGGTCGAAGAGGACGATGAAGGTCGCGACCGCGAGCACGAGTCCGGAGGCGACGACGGCGATCGGTCCGAAGCGGAAGGGCAGCACCTCGTGGAGGAGGCCGCGTACCGTCGACGTCGGATCCGCCAGCGTCGCAGCGGTGAAGATCGCGACGAGGACGGACACGCCGAGAGCCGCGAGGCGATTCCACCGGCCGTCGACGTGGTGGGACAGGAGCCGGCCGGCCTTGATGATCCGCCCGGTGCGCAGGATCCGCAGGGCACCGATGAGGCGGATGAGGCGGAAGAGCTGCACGGGTCCGAGGGCGAAGAGCACGCCGAGGATGATGAGGATGGTGAGGACGATGAGCCACAGGTGGCGGCGCAGCCACGCGACGCGGTCCTCGGAGACGATGAAGAGGATGAGCGTCTCGCCCACGAGCACGAGCCCGGAGAGGAGATTGACGATGCGGCCGGCGGCGCTCCACGGCTCCGAGAGGAAGGAGAGGAACACCGCGGGAATCGACACGAGTGCGGCGATGAGCACCGGCATGGCCAAACGGCTGCGCCAGCGGTCTTCGCGGGACGCAGGCATCGGATGATCAGTCATGGCAGTCCCAGGATACGGGCCTCGGTCGGAGTCAGGGGCGCGGAGTAGCCTGTGCCCTATGCATGAGAACACTGAGGTCGACACCGCTGTCGAGGTGGCTGCATCGACCGCACACAGCATCTGGGTCGACGTCACTTGGACCTACCACGGAGGTGCCCTCGACGAGCGGAACATGTACCAGCTCGTGCGGACCGACGAGGGCTGGAAGATCGCCGTGCTCACCCCGCTGGAGTACTGATGAACCCTGCGAGACGGGAGAGGGGGGCACCGGTGTCGGACCGGGATGCCCTCGAGTGCCAGCGTGAGCGTGCGGAGGACTTGGGTGCCCGGCTGCTGCTCGACCGCACCGACGATGACGACGAGCCGCTGTACGTCTTCGCCGATCCCTCCGGCCACCCGTTCTGCCTCTTCGTCGGATGAGCGTGGACGACTACACCGACGACGAGAAGTGGCTGATCGTCACCGGGCGGAGGTGGCGACGAACCGATCCGGGCCTGGAACCGCGCGTGGTCGAGGAGCTCAAGAGCCACCTCGGTGCGGCACGAAACGCTGTCGGGAAAGCGAAGAAGGCGGGTGCGGAGGACGATCTGGCCGAAGCCCGGCGGCGGGTGAACGCCGCGAAGATCGGGCTCGGCGAACGTGGCGACTACTGGTGGGAGATGGCGATAGAGGATCGGCGTGCGCGCGCGGAAGCGGCCCTGAGCGAACTGCGGTGAGTTCGCTCAGGGCCGCCGGAAGCTAGCGGGCGCTCCGCAGGGTTGTCCAGCGGATTCCCGGCAGCGTTCAGTCCTGCGAGACCGCTGCGGCGAGATTGCCGAGCGAGGACTCGAGGTCCTGTTCGCTGACGACGGGGAAGCTGATCTTCTTGAGCAGCTCCTTGTCGGTCACCGCACTCCAGTCGTAGGTGACAGAGACCTCGGTCGAGTGCCGACCCAGCGGCGTGAGTTCCCAGACCCACTCCCAGCCCGGAGGTTCTTCGCCTGCCGGCGCGGTCTTCCAGGCCAGCAGCTTGTTCTCCTCATAGCCGATGACGTGGTTGTCGGTCTTGTAGTCGCCGCCCATCTGATCCCACTGCATGTTCATGGTGAACTTCTGACCGGTCCTGGTGATGCGATCGCTCGTGTCATCGGAGACCACCATGCCCGAACCGTCGAGCTGCGCGTGACGCTCCGGATTGTTGAGGACGTCGAAGATGTCCTCGGGTGCCGCATCGATCGTTCTCGAAGCGCTGACTTTCGTATCGGTCATTGACTTCGCCTTTCGTTGACGGTCATCAGATCTCAGGGCTCCGGCACGGGAGACCGGTGCCCGGTTGCCACGCTATACCCTCTCCGGTGCGGCGGCTAGAGGGGTCGGCCGCGGCGGATGCGCAGCCGGCAGGTCTCAATCCGGTGACGCCGAGGCGGTATTGACGGAGAGCTTCGAGCGCGCTGATAAAATGCTGGGAAGAACTGCAGTGACGATGCGCAGAAGCATCGTTCGACTCCGAAGGGAGGGTCCTCATGGGCTCCCTGTTGATTATGATCATCGGGCTGGCGATGCTCATCGCCGGCTATCTCCTCTACTCGAAGTTCCTCGGGCGCAAGATCTTCAAGCTCGACGACTCCTTCACCACTCCGTCGCACGAACTCCACGACGGGGTCGACTACGTGCCCACGAACAAATACATCCTGTGGGGCCACCATTTCACCTCGGTGGCCGGAGCCGCGCCCATCGTCGGCCCGGCCATCGCCGTCATCTGGGGCTGGCTGCCCGCCCTGCTGTGGGTGACATTGGGTACCGTCTTCTTCGCAGGCATGCACGACTTCGGCACGCTCTGGGCCTCCGAACGCAATAAGGGACGGTCGATCGGAGCCCTGTCGGCGCGCTATATCGGCAAGCGCGGGGCGAACCTCTTCCTCATCGTCATCTTCCTGCTGCTGCTCATGGTCATCGCGGCCTTCGCCGTAGTCATCAAGAACCTGCTCATCAGCACCCCGTCTGCCGTGATCCCGGCCTGGGGTGCGATCGGCGTGGCGCTCATCGTCGGTGTCTGCGTCTACCGTCTGCGGGTGCCGCTCATCCCCGTCACCATCGTCGGCGTCGTCCTGCTCTACGGCCTCATCGTGCTCGGCAACTATGTTCCGGTCGCCCTGCCCGATGACTTCCTCGGCGTGGGACCGGCGACCTTCTGGATCGTCGTGCTCTTCGCCTACGGAGCGATCGCCTCGCTGCTGCCGGTGTGGGTCCTGCTGCAGCCGCGCGACTACATCAACGGCGTGCAGCTGTTCATCGGACTCATCCTCCTTTTCGGCTCCGTGCTCACGGCGACCCTGTTCTCGGCGACGAAGCCCGAGATCGTCGCCCCCGCCATCAACACCGCAGTGCCGGAGGGCACCCCGAGCATGGTGCCGCTGCTGTTCGTCACGATCGCCTGCGGTGCGATCTCCGGGTTCCACGGCATGGTCGCCTCGGGGACGAGTTCGAAGCAGCTGGACAAGGAGACCGACGCCCGTTTCGTCGGCTACTTCGGGGCTGTGGGCGAAGGGCTGCTCGCCCTCGGCACCGTGCTGGCCATCATCGGCGGCATCAAGTCCACCGCAGCGTGGCATGAGATCTACTCGGCCTTCGGCGAAGGCGGCGTCGGAGCCTTCGTCCAGGGCGGCGGCGCCCTCATGGAGCACGGCCTCGGCCTGCCGGCGTCGCTGTCGGCGACGGTGCTCGCGACCATGGCGGTGCTCTTCGCCGCGACGACGATGGACACCGGCATGCGTCTGCTGCGCTTCGTCATCCAAGAGGTCGGCGACGCCGTGAAGATCAAGATCACGAACGTCCCGGCCACGCTCCTCGTCGTCGTCATCGGCCTCGGCCTCACCTTCTCCCAGGGGCTCGGCGGAGAAGGGGGACTGCGGATCTGGCCGCTGTTCGGCACGACGAACCAGCTCATGGCATCCCTGTCGCTGTCGATCATCGCCGTCATCCTCATCCGCAAGCGGCGCAACCCGGCACCGGCCCTCGTCCCGCTCGTGTTCGTGTTCGTCATGTCGTTCTGGGCGGCCATCGAGCAGCTCGTCAGCTTCACCACGCCGGGAAATCAGGACTGGCTGCTCTTCGCCATCGACGTCGTCATCATCATCGCCAGCATCTGGGTGGCGATCGAAGCGATCCAGGCGATGCGGCGAGCATGGGCGGAACCGCCCGAGGACCCGGACGCCGACGAGAAGCTCGTCGCGACCCGAGAGAACGTCTGAGCCGATGTCCCAGTCGCATTCCGGGAGCTCGGGTGGTCTCGGGCAGTGGTGGTCGTCGTTCCGGGACGGACTCGTCGAGTTCTACGTCGGCCCCTACCGGCAGACCCTCAAGCGCGAACAGCAGGCCGAGGACGACTTCTTCACCGTCGTCGTCCTCGGTGAGGCCCTCGGGGTGCCCGACCCGGCGGCCTACTACACGGCCGAGCTCATGCCCGCCCTGTGGGAGAACTTCCATGCCTGGCATCGCCGCATGGGGCTGCCCCGTTCGCCCCTGGACCACATCGCATGCTGCTAGACATCGCGCGCGACCACCGGTGCCTGTTCGTCGGCGGCAAGGGCGGGACAGGCAAGACGACCGTCTCCTCGGGCCTGGCCATGGCCCGGGCCGACGACGGCGGACGCGTCCTGCTCGTGTCCACGGATCCGGCGCACAACCTCGGCGACATCTGGGGACAGGAGCTCGCGGACGAACCTCGGCGGGTCCATACGGGTGAGCGCGGATTCGTCGATGCCCTCGAGGTCGACCCCGAAGCGACGATCGACGCGCACTTCGCCTCCGTCGAACGGATGATGACGCGGATGCTGCCCGAGAGCACTCACCGCGCGGCTCGGGCGCATCTGGCCTCGGCCAGGTCGGCTCCCGGCAGCCACGAGTCGGCGGTGCTCGAGCGGATCGCGACGATCCTCGCCGAGGCGGCCGACTACGACCTCGTCGTCGTCGACACGGCGCCGACCGGCCACACCCTGCACCTGCTGGCGCTGCCGGAGCGACTGACCGATTGGGCGGAGACTCTGTTGTCCAACCGCGACCGGTCCGAGCGTTTCGCCGCCGCGGCCCGCCACCTGGTCAGCCCCAAGGAGGAGACGCCGACGCCGGATGCCGAACTTCGGCAGAGGCTGCAGGCTCGTCGCGATCGCTTCGCCGCCCTGAGACGGTCCATCTCCGACTCGCGGCAGACCGGGTTCCTCATCGTCACGATCGCCGAGCAGCTGCCGGTCGCCGAGACGCTCGGTCTCGTCACCGACCTCGGCGGAATCGGCATCGAACTGTCCGGGATCGTCGTCAATCGACGCTCACCGGCCGACGCCGGAGAGTTCCTCGCGGACAGACGACAACGGGAGGACGAACACGTGTCACGGCTGAGGTCCGCGGTGCCGACGGTTCCGCTGGCACAGCTGCCGCTGACCGCGACCGAACCGACCGGGGTCGGGGGGATCACCGGTCTCGCGGCTCTGCTCGCCGAGCGCTGAGCTCGGCGGGACTCCGCGCGCTGCGGTGGCCGCTCGACCGTGTGCCGAGCGTGGCCGTTCCGATCCGGCTCCACCTATGCGTCCGTTCCAATTAGACTGGTGCGCATCCGCGATCGACACGGCACCGGCGGAAGGACCTGACCGTGGGGTGGAGCACGAGCGAACTGGCGCGCCTGACCGGCGCCACGGTCAACACCGTTCGGCATTATCACAAGCTCGGGCTGCTCACCGAGCCCGAACGGATGAGCAACGGCTACAAACAGTACGGTGCCTCCCACCTGCTGCGACTCCATCAGATCCGGCGAATGCGCGAGCTCGGGATTCCGCTGTCCGACATCGGGTCGGTCGACGACGACCACGAACAGCAGCAGCTCGCCCTCAAACAGCTCGAGGGTGACCTCGATGAACAGATCGCAGCTTTGGAAAAGGCCCGCGCCGAGGTGGTCCAACTCCTCGAACACGGGGCGCCGATCGATACGGCCGCGGGTTTCATCGACATCGCCGCGCGGATGTCGAGCGCGGATCGCAGCCTGATGAACATCTACTCGAGCCTCTACGAAGACTCCGCGTTGGCGGAGATGAGAACCATCATGTCCGAGACCACACCCTACGATCGGGAGATCGACGAACTCGCCGAGGATGCCGATGAGGACACGCGGACGCGTCTGGCCGAGCAGATCGCTCCGAGCATGAAGCGCCATCTCGAGACCAAACCCTGGCTGCTCGCGCCGACCGAGCGGATGACCGGGGACGTGAAGATGGGACAGGCTGCGATCATCGGCACGATCAGCGAGCTGTACAACGACGCGCAGATCGACGTCATCCAGCGGGCGTTCATCGCCGTCTTCCCGACGCTCGAGATTCCGGACGAAGATCGCGAGCGGTTCATTGCCTTCATCAAGCACGTTGCCGCGCAAGTGGAAGAGAGCTGAGGATTCGCAGGGTTCGACGATGAGGGCTTGACCCTGTTCCGAGAACACAGTCTGTACTGAACGTATCAACCGTCAGATCCGGCTCTTCCGGGCCGGGATCTGACCAACACGTTCAGGAGGACACCATGAACCCGATCATCGAATTCTTCCAAGGTCTTGCCGCTCACGTTCCCGACCTGCTCCAACCATTCATCATCGCCGCCGCCGGAGCCATCCCCTTCATCGAGGGAGAGATCTCCTCGATCATCGGCGTCTGGGCTGGGATGAACCCCGTGCTCGCCGGCATTGCCGGGGCCATCGGCAACTTCGTCTGCGTCACTGTCATCGTGCTCCTCGGGGCACGGGCCCGTCACGCGGTCGTGAGCCGTCAGAGGGGAAAGCGAGAACTCGCGGCCGTCGGCGCAGGCGGTGGGGGCGGGTATGCCGGTGCCGTGACGGCTGAGTCCGCGGCGTCGAACTCCGGTGCCGATCTGTCGGGGACCGATGCTCCCGCCGACCTCTCGTCGATTGAATCTCCCGTCGATATCACTGCAGGCAGAACGGCCGCGGAGGGCCACCTCGGTGAGGGTGAGAAGTCCGAGTCCAAAGGGCGAGTCAAGTTCAAGAAGTTTCTCACCCGTTTCGGCGTCCCCGGGGCGAGCCTGCTCGGACCGCTCGCGATTCCTACCCAGATCACCTCGACGATTCTCGTCAGCACGGGTGTGAAGACGTCGTGGATCCTGCTGTGGCAGGGCATCGCGATCATCGCTTGGACGACCCTGACCACTCTCATCGCCACCGGCGCGCTCACGCTGCTGGCCGGCTGAATTCGGCTCATTCGCACTGCGCGAGAGAGGAAGCTCCGTGACTTTCGCCCACCGCCGCCCGGTGCTCGGCGCGCAGGAGCCTGAAGATCGTAAGATGGAGTGGATGTCTGATTCCGGGAAAACTCACACCTCTTCACCGGCCGTGCTCGGAGCGCTGCTGTTCATCACCGCGCGCAGCCTCGACGACGCCGACGTTCCCGGCACGCCGGCGAGTGCCGACCCCGCTCAGCTGAGCCCGGCAGACAAGGAGATCCTCGCCGAGGTGGAGCTCGCCCTGACCGCCCAGACCGACGATTCCGGTCGGTCCGAGAGCTCAACCCCGACCGACGATTCCGCGCAGTCCGGAGCAGCCGCGCCGACCGACGACTCGACGTCGTCGGTGACATCGACCCTCGCCGAGGTGGCCGCCGCCTTTGCGCACGTCCGTGGCCGGGCGGAGGTCCCGAGCCTGACCGCCAGCCGGTACGACCGTCTGCGCAAGACGGTGCTCGAGAGCCTCGGTGCCGCCTCGGCGCAGGGGGCCACGATCTGGCCGCCGACCAGCCAGACCGCGGTGCAGAGGTTCGGGTCGTGGAACGAAGCGCTCAAGGCAGCAGGTCTGGCGACGAACAAGACCGGCCGAGCCAAGGGGCAGCTGCGCTTCGATGCAGATGCCTATGCCACGGCGATCGCCGAGTTCCTCGCCGACTGCGAATCCCGTGGGACCGCCGCGACCTACAAGGCCTACACGGAATACGCCGCCGAGCACAAGGGCGAGGTGCCCTCGGCAGCGGCGGTGCGGAAGTTCTACGGTTCCTGGAACGCCGCGCTCGCCGCCGTGCGGTGAGGGAAAAGCGCAGGAACTGTGCGGTTCTGCCTCGTGACCGACTGATCACCGGTACGGCTGTCCCGGAGATTGCGGGACTTGTCTGACGGGGACTTCTTCGCCGTCGACCCCACCGGTGCTACCGTGGACAATCGAGAATGACGGGGCTGTCGGCATCGGTGGTTTCGTGCCATGACCGACGACGGAAAGACAATTGATCGTGATCTCGACCAAACTCGCCCGGGGCCTCGCCGGTGCGGCCCTCTGCGCTCTGGCCCTCACAGGCTGCACCTCGTCGCAGGATTCGGACTCCAACGACAAGGACTCGGCGGCCGACGGCGGGAACGGCAGCAGCGACGGCGCGGCGCCCGGCGTTGAGAACATCGATCCCGACGACGTCATCGTCAAACAGGACGTCACTGTCCCGGGATCCGACAAGAACAAGGCGACCATTGCCATCCACTCGCTCGAGGTCGACGGGAAGACGCAGACCTTGACGATGGTCGTCACGCCGCACTTCACCACGGCCGACAGCGACGCTTCGATCAGCGTCTACGACGTCTGGGGCGAGAACAAGTTCGACCCGCAACTTGTCGATACGGACAACCTCAAGGTCTATTCCCCGATCTCGGACACCTACGAAATGTGGGCCTCGGATTCGGTGTTCACGGAGACGAAGAACAACCGGCCGATGATCGTGTGGGCCGTCTTCAAGGCTCCGGAGAACGACATCGATGCCGTCGACATCCGGGCTCAGGAGAACTGGCCGAAGTTCACCGACATCCCGATCACGGAGTCATGATGCGTCGAGGGAACACCAGGAAGTGCACCGCTGTTCTCGTCGGCGTCGGACTGCTGATCGGTTCCGGGGCAGGCGCGACGGCCGGTGCCGGCGCCGGCATCGCCGCCGAATCCGATCCGACGTCCCCGGCGGACCTGCCTGAACCGACACAGGAGCAGCTGGATTACTCGGTCCAGCGGTGGGAGCCGAACAATGTCCAGGAATGGAACACCTCGGAATCCGTCGTCCCACTCGTGACGAACAAGAAGGACGGCGACGACGCGGTCATCACCCTGGCCAGCGACATCCTCTTCGACTTCAGCAGCGCCGAGATCTCCGACAAGGCCGAGAAGGCCATCGCGAAGACCGTGGAGAACGTTCCCGACGGTACAAAGGTCACAGTCTCCGGATACACCGATTCGATCGGCGACGATGCGGCGAACAAGAAGCTGTCGAAGAAGCGGGCGCAGGCTGTGGCCGATGTCATCGCCGACTCACGGTCCGGCCTCGACCTGACGGTCAAAGGCCTCGGCGAAGCAGACCCGGTGGCGAAGAACACGACGAAGAAGGGTGAGGACAACCCGCAGGGACGGGCGAAGAACCGACGCGTCGAAATCAGCTACGACGACAGCTGAGTGTCGGGCAGTGCCTGTTGAGGGCCATTCTTCATCGACCGCGCATCGTCCCACCGACCGCTCGCGTTATACGCTGCGCGGTCGACGCTAAGTTGAGCGCTCGGCGGCCCAGCTACCGCTGGCTGATCGCTCGCGGGCCCAGCTCCCGCGGGCTCATCGTTCGCCGGCCCAGCCACCGCGGGCTCAGCTCCAGCGGGCTCAGCGCTCGCTAGCTCACCGAGCTGCGGCATCACCGCCCAGCGGCGAAGGCCTCCAGTCGGTCGCAGGCGGTGTTGATGGTCTCGTCCGAGACCGCGAAGGTCAGCCGCAGGTAGCCTTCGCCGGCCGGTCCGAAGGCCGAACCGGGGATCGTCGCGAGGTTGTGGTCCTCGAGCAGGCGGGTTGCGAGCTCCCATGATGACAGGCCCCACTCGGACACGTTCACCCAGGCGTAGAACGTCGCCGCCGGACGCAGCAGACTCAAGCCCTCGATGGCATTGATGCGCTCGACCATCAGCTCACGCCGCCTGGCATACGAGGCGACCATCTCCTCGACCGCGGTCTGCGGTCCCTCGATTGCGGCGACCGCTGCCTCCTGGACGAACCCGGGCAGACTCGAGGTCAGGCCCTCCTGCAGCAATGCCATCGGCGCGATGAAATCTTGCGAACCGATGACGAAACCGCACCGCCAGCCGGTCATGGCATAGGTCTTCGAGAAGCTGCCGATGGCCAGGAACCGATCGAACTCAGCTCCCACCTCGGCGGTGGACGGTTTCACCTCGGCGATGGAGGTGTATTCCACATCGAAGACCATCTCGTCATAGACCTCATCGGAGATGACGGTGAACCCATGCTCATCGGCCAGCGCAGCGATCTGCTCGAGGTCGGCCCGATCCATGACCGAACCCAAAGGGTTCGACGGACTGTTGATGATCACGGCCGCGGTCTTGTCCGTAATCGCAGCGCGGACATCCTCGGCGCGGAGCTTGAGATCATTGTTCTCGGTGACACGAACGGACACGGCAACTCCGCCGAGGCGGTGCACCTGACCCATGTAATTGGGGAAGCTCGGGTCGGGGATGATGACCTCATCCCCTGGAGCGACAGTGACGTCGAGGGCGAAGGTGAGCGCCTCCATCGCGCCGAAGGAGACCATGACGTTCTCGGGCGTGATGCTGCGATTCCACCGGGCCGAGTACTTTCCGGCGATGGCGGAGCGCAGTTCGGGGATGCCCGCATTGGCGACGTAGCGGGTGTTGTCGTTCTCGATCGCACGGATGCCGGCGGCCTTGATGTGCTCCGGAGTGGTGAAGTCCGGTTCGCCGACGGTGAGCTTCACGGCATCGGGGAAGTCAAGGGCGAGGTTGAACATCTTGCGGATGTCTGAGGCCGGGTAGGAGGCGGCCATGGGGGAGATGCGGGATTTCGTCATGGCTTCAGTCTGCCTCTTCCTCGCGAGCGGAGGCAGAGGGCACCGCTGCGTAAGACCCGAGGACGGTTCCCACGGGCTCCGTGTCGGCTTGGTGGAACGGTCCTACGTCGGTCCTACGTGCCTCGCTCCGCCGTTTACGTGCGCGGCGTCACAGCGCCTACAATCTGCACCATGAGGAACACCCGCGGCCACGAAGCCGAGCGAGAAGAACCACACCAGATCGATGGCCTGGCACAGCGACTCAACTGGCTTCGTGCCGGAGTGCTCGGCGCGAACGACGGCATCGTTTCGACCGCCGCCGTCGTGGTCGGAGTCGCTGGCGCGACGAACAGCTTCACGCCGGTCCTGCTTGCCGGCGCGGCCGCCGTTGTCGGTGGGGCGATTTCGATGGCCCTCGGCGAGTACGTTTCGGTCTCGAGCCAGCGTGACAGCGAGCGGGCCCTGATCGACAAAGAGCGAGAGGAGCTCCGAGTCGACCCAGATGGCGAGCTCGAGGAGCTCATCGGGCTGTATGAGACTCAGGGGCTCACGCGCAGCACCGCGGAGGTGGTGGCGAAGGAGCTCACCGAGAAGGATGCGCTCAAGGCGCACCTCTCGACGGAGCTCAACATCGACGAGGACGACGTTGTGAACCCGTGGCAAGCAGCGCTCGCCTCCGCGCTCTCGTTCTTCGTCGGCGCGCTCCTGCCGATGCTCACTATCCTCTTCCTGCCGACGTCGATGAATATCCCGGTGACGTTTGGTGCGACCATCGTCGCCCTCGCGATCACCGGCTACGTGGCGGCGTGGGTCGGCGGCGCGAACAGGTGGTCCGCCGTCGCCCGCACCTGTATCGGCGGCGCGATTGCGCTCGCCGCGACATTCCTTGTGGGTATGCTGTTCGGCACCTCGGTGGCCTAGGGCCTGGTTCGTCACCAATTTTTTGTGGAGCTGGGATCGTGGCGAGAGCTGCCCTAGTTCTACGGCCCCCAGCAGGCCATGCGGTCGGTACGCGTTGCACCAGTGAACCCAATCTGCAGTGGCGATCTCGACACCAGCAGTGCCCCTTCACGGCCCCCTATTTCGAATCAGCTCGGCTTTGCCACGTGAGTTCAGTGCCTTGGCAAGGTCATTATCGGATGAATCGCCACGAGATCCGACAGGCCCGACGGTGTCTTGTTCGGCCAGGTCCTCGCGACAGCGGAATGCTCGATACCGGACCCTGGGATTCGAGCGATGCACCAGACCGGGCAGATCCCCATCGGCACGTCGACGCTGGCAGATCCCCATCTGCGGGGCGTCCCGAGCCACCTCGGTACGCGACGACCTCGATACCTGCCAGCCGACGATCTCGCAGGTGATCACGACCGACGTAAGCCCGCTCTGTGAACATTGGAGGTGCCGCTTTCCGAGGGGGCAGGTGCGGTCCGCCGCGAAGAAAGCCGACTACAGGATCTGGTCAGCTCGGAGCAGTTTCCGGTTCTCTTTCTCGAGATCTATGATTCGCTGGACATCAGCGGTGGTGGTGCCGGACCGGTCACTCTCGACCGGCCTACTCGTGCAGGCCCGCCAGCCGGGATCCGAGTCGGGCGAGCAGGGTCAAGTCCCTTTTCGTGGTGTTCTTCGGTAGTTCCTTTAACTTGGTATTAAGCAGCGGGGTCGGGCTACGAATCACGCGGTCAGCGGCATCACCACCCCGACCGGGTCGACCTCGGTCTGCCCAT
>NZ_FXYY01000056.1 GCF_900169165.1 Brevibacterium linens ATCC 9172 | reverse complement strand
GTAGCTAAGCCCATTCGCGCTGATGGTACTGCAACTTGGTGGTTGTGGGAGAGTAAGTGACTGCCGCAATGTTTTTTAAGGTGATGGCCTCGTCCAGTGTTTGGGCGGGGCCATCACTGTATTCACGGATGGGGTGTGTTGTCCGTGCTTATTGCTACCTGGCGGGGGCCCCGCAACCTCGCGCGGGGTTGCTGCGCCCCCGCCAGGTAGCAAATGGCCTAGTCCGACTCCCTCTGAGAGTCGGACGAGGCCATTCGTGTATTCTCCGGCCGGTCACCGGCGACTATGAGTGGTGTTCTCACTGACGCGCAGAGTCTGTATGGAGTCCATCCGGACAGGAGCCGGCCACCCATTCGCCCGGAATGGGCATTGCCGGTGGATCTAATGACGCGTATTCTAGTCGTTAATTGACTATGTGGTGACTATTGCACTCATAAGGAGTTCAAATGGGCGTTACTCGTCAAGTGGATCGCCGCCTTGCCGAGATCGGATCCTCGATTCGTCGGTGGCGACTCATGCAATCGCTCAAGGCAGTCGAAGTCGCAGAGCGGGCCGGCATCTCTCGATCGACGCTCCAGAAAGTCGAACGTGGTGACGCAGGCGTATCAATCGGGGCAGTGATGTCGGTTATGCAGGCACTGGGGCAGCTCGACCATGTGTCCGCCGCATTTGATCCTCTGAGTACCGATGTCGGCCGATTGCGTTCCGCTGAAACACTTCCAAACAGGGTTCGTCGATGAGTGAGCAGATCCGGGTTGAGATGGACCATGGCGGAAAGGCGGTATTCGTCGGCACCACGTACTTCCACATCGCACGGGGGCAGATCTCGACGACGTTCAAATATTCCGATGAGTACGCTAGGACTCGATGGGCCTATTCGATCGACCCTGAGCTCCCGCTGTCGACAGCCCCATTCAGCGTACCTGGTCTGCCGGGAGCATTCGCCGGCTGCTCTCGTGACCGGTGGGGTCGTAACCTCGTTGCGAAGGAGCATCGGCGGCAGGTCGCCGACGGCGTCGTCCGTGACCGCCGTCTGACAGACATCGACTTCCTGCTCGGAGTCAGCGACCGCACCCGGCAAGGGGCTCTGCGATTTCGTCGTGCGGCTGGCGAAGACTTCCTCAGCCCGACGAACCGTGTACCGAAGCTGCTCTCCCTGCCGGAGCTGCAGCGGGCTGCCGATGGGGCCGCAGAAGGGTCGGGCGCCGCTGTGAAGCGGCTTCTCGACGCTGGGACAGGGTCTCTGGGAGGGGCGCGTCCCAAAGCATCTGTGGCGGACGATGAGAGACGACTGTTGATCGCGAAGTTCTCCCGGCCCGGAGACGATCGAGACGTCATTGCATGGGAGAGCCTGGCACTCGAACTTGCCCGTAGGGCCGGAATCGGCACTTCTGAATCTCGGTTGCTGAGCATCGACGGGAGATCCGTGCTTCTTCTGCAGAGGTTCGATCGTACGGCCGACCGTCGGATCGGATATATGAGTGCGATGACAGCAACCGGGCGTCGGGACGGAGAAGCCGGTGACTATCTCGATGTCGTCGAAGCAATCGAAGATCACAGCCGGCGCTGGCGCAGCGACTGTGCGGAACTGTTTCGCCGAGTGGCATTCTCAGTTGCTTTGCACAATACGGACGATCACATGCGAAACCATGGCTTCATACGGGCGGACGCGGGATGGCAGCTGAGCCCAGCTTTTGACATCAATCCGGAACCGGAGCCCGCGGTCGAACGCCACACCGCGATCAACGGCGTCGTGTCCGCGGAGGTTGAAGCCGAGGCGCTGCTCGAATTCGCCTCTCTCTGCCATCTGACGAAGCCGACTGCTGTGACTCTCCTCAATGAGGTCGTGAGCGCAGTCGAAGGGTGGAGATCGCAGGCTGTCGAACGCGGGATCCGACAGGCAGAGATCACTGAGATGGGGACTGTCATCGACCGCAGCTCGCCCGCCTGGGCGAAGTTATCCGACTGGGCCGCTGAATCGCGCGATATTCGGTCTTGGTTGTTGCGCGGACTGATGCGCAGCCCGCCGCTCCGCAAGGGGCATCATTGTGCCCTGCGGACTGTGTGGTGGGTGTCACGTGGAGAAAGCCGGTTTTGGATTTGCACGCCGCCTCCGGGGTGGTCTAGAGTTATATCTCGTTGCCCCGCCGGAAACGAGGTTCACGGAACACCGTTTCTACCGGGTCTGACCAGGACAAACACAGTTTGATCCAAGGGTTCAGGCGATCGGGTGGGTAACCAA
>NZ_FXYY01000008.1 GCF_900169165.1 Brevibacterium linens ATCC 9172 | reverse complement strand
GGGGATCTGGTCGTACTGAACCAGGAAAGACCGGATCTCTGCCACGCTGTATCCAGTAGTGATGGTCATGGTTAGTGTTCCTCTCAGTGTCAGACTGAGTGACTCACAACCAGCCTGACAGAGAGGGGCTCCTGCACTTTGAAGCAGTTGTCATCTCCGCCACCGAGGCGGTCGGCCGACTGCCCAGCGCGTGCACCCCATTTCCGCCGGCCGTTTCGAGGTCTACGCTGGGAATCGGGCCCTACTGCCCTTCGGACGCTGGCGCCCAGCGCGCACCAGTGCTCACCGGACCGCAGCCCCACCGCGCGCCAGCGCCCACAGGACCCCAGCGTCCGCGGAGTCAACGGCGCCGGCGGTTCCCAGCGCCGCAGCGCCGACCAGCCGAGGAGAGCGTCATGCCCGACACCGACAGCACGCACCCCACCCGACACCACAGCGAGCACGTCGATTGCATCATCAGCGGCGGAGGCCCCGCCGGCATCGTCGCCGGCCTGCTGCTCGCCCGCGGCGGGGTGAAAGTCATCGTGCTCGAGAAGCACATGGACTTCTTCCGCGATTTCCGCGGCGACACCATCCACCCGTCGACCCTGCGACTGCTCGACGAACTCGGGCTCTACCACGAATTCGCCCGTATCGCCCATCGCCGTGTCGAAGGCGTGACCCTGACCGGGCGAGGCGGCAAGGACGTCCTGCTCGCCGACTTCACTCGCCTCGACCTGCCTCATCCGTTCATGACGATCGCACCCCAGTGGGACTTCCTCAACCTGCTTGCGAAGGCGGGGGAGGACGAGCCGAACTTCGACCTGCGGATGAGGGTCGAGGCCACCTCGTTGATCTGGGATGACGATCGAGTGGTCGGTCTCCGTGCCCGGAATTCGACCGTCGCCGTCCCGGCCGCTTCGACCGCGCCCAGCGTCACCGAGGCGGCCCCACCACCAGAAGACACCGACGTCCACGCCGGGGAACGACCCGACAGCACTTCCGATGCTTCCACTCCGGCCACCGTCGAATTCCGTGCACCGCTCGTCATCGCCGCTGACGGCCGGTGGTCGCAGGCCCGCGCTGAGGCGGGTCTGTCCGTGAGGAAGCTGTCGTCGACGATCGATGTCTGGTGGTTCCGCATCGACACCGAGGCGGTCCTGCCCGATTCCGTGGCCCCACGAGGCGGGAACGGCAAGGTGTTCGTCGCAATCCCGCGCGACGGACACGTGCAGATCGCCAGACTCATTCCGAAGGGTGCGGACGAGCGCCTGCGTGCCGAAGGCATCGGAGCGCTGCGGGACGCCGTCGCGGAGACCTACCCGCAGCTCGCGGCGGATGTCGGTCAGGTCGAATTCGACGATGTGAAGCTCCTCGATGTTCGCCGCAATGAGGCCAGACGATGGTTCACCGACGGTCTGCTGTGCATCGGCGATTCCGCACACGCGATGAGCCCGCTCGGTGGGGTCGGGGTCAACCTCGCGGTGCAGGACGGAATCGCCGTCGCCCGGACACTGGCCGAACCGCTGCGTGCCGGGTCGGTGCGGACCGCAGAGCTGCGGCGCCTGCAGCTGAGACGACTCCCGACCACGCGGGCCGTCGAACTCCTGCAGTCAGGAATCCACCGGATGGTCGAACCCGCTGTCCACGGGCACCGGCCCATTCGCCCACCTGCACCGGTGGAATGGCTGCTGACGACATTCCCCGCGCTCACCCGCATACCGGCGCGCATCCTCGGCGTCGGCATCACTGCCGAACACGCCCCGGACTTCGCCCGGCGTGAGGAACCGACCTTCGAAGGAACACAATGACCGAAATCCTGAGCTTGCGTCCATTGCGGCCCACCGATGAGGCGGAGCTGCGCACGTTCCATGAGCAGCTGCGTGCCGACGATTTCGAATTCCTCCAGGCAGAGGGAACGTGGGCCGATATCATCGCCACTCACGAGCGCGAGGCGAAAGGAATCGAACTCCCGCCGGGGCGAGTGCGTGCGGAGTTCCTTGTCGCCGAGGTGGACGGCCGACCCGTCGGTCGCACCTCCATCCGGTACGAACTCAACGATTTTCTGTTCACCCTGGGTGGTCACGTCGGGTATGCGGTCGCTCCTGAATTCCGTCGCCGAGGATATGCCCGGCAGATCCTGTCACTTTCGATCGAACGACTGCGCTCGGCCGGTGTCGAGAGCGTGCTCGTCACCTGCGATGAGACGAACACCGCCTCGGCGAGTGTGATCGAACGGTGCGGGGGAGTCCTCGAGGACGTGCGCGAGAACGGTGACGGACCACCCAAACGCCGCTACTGGATCGGCGTAGATTCCGGTTTTCCTCAATCGGCCTCGACGGCCAACACCAGTGCCGCGGTGACGGCGGATCCGTAGAGTCGAAGACATGAACTCACTCTTCGACTCCATCCGCAAACTCGGTTTCCGTCGCGGTCCCGACCGCATCCTCGGCGGTATCGCCGGAGGCCTCGCCGAGTTGACCGGCATCAACGTCTGGATCATGCGACTCATCGTCCTCGCCTCGTTCCTGCTGCCCGTGCTCGGAATCGGCGCCTATCTCGTCGCATGGATCCTCACCCCGTGGCAGGACGAATCGATCCCGCTGCAGCAGATCTTCGGCGGTCGCTCGATCGAGTGACGACGCCTGAGCCGATCAGCGTTCGCTGTCCAGCTGCGCCATGAGTGCGCTCGGGTAGCGATCGCCGCGCACCTCGGTGCCGGTCAGCACCTCGTCGATCTCGGCGAGATCATTCGGACTCAGCACCACCTCGGTGCTGGTCAAAGTCGCACGCACCTGCTGGACGGTCCGCGAACCGACGACGGGGACGATGTCCTCGCCTTGGGCCGCGACCCAGGCGATCGCCAGCTGGGGCAGTGTGATCCCCTTCGCCGAGGCGACCTCACCCAAGGACGTGACGATCGTTTCGTTGTGGGCGAGGTTCTCCCCTTGGAAGCGGGGGAACATCGCCCGATTCCCGCCGGTCTTGCCGGCGAACAGCCCCTTCGCCAGCGCCCCGTAGGCAGTGATGCCGATGCCGAGGTCGCGGCAGGCGGCAAGGATCCCATTGGACTCGATGGAGCGGGTGAGCAGGGAGTACTCGATCTGCAGGTCGCTGATCGGCGCGACGGCTGCCGCCCTGCGGATCGTCTCCGCCCCGACCTCGCTCAAACCGATCGACCGGACATATCCGGCCTCGACGAGTTCGGCAATCGCGCCCACAGTTTCCTCGATCGGGACATCCGGGTCCAGCCGGGCGGGCCGGCAGACGTCGACATAATCCGTTCCGAGACGGCGCAGGGAATAGGCCAGGGAGTTGCGGACTGCGTCGGGGCGTCCGTCGAATCCGATGAACGCGCCGTCCGGGGAGAGCACGGCACCGAACTTCACCGACAGGACGACATCCTCGCGGCTGCGAGTCCGCAGAGCCCTGCCGATGAGCATCTCGTTGTGTCCGGCTCCGTAGAAGTCCCCGGTGTCGATGAGGGTTCCCCCGGCATCGAGGTACGCGAGGATCGCGGAGACTCCTTCGTCATCGGTCGTCGGTCCATAGGCGCCGGACATGCTCATGGCTCCGAGCCCCGGTGACGTGACAAGGGGTCCGGACGCTCCGAGTCGGCGGTGGTCGATGGTCTGTGCTTCGCTGTGTGTGGTCATGACTGAGAGTCTGGTCGCAACGGTCTCCATCGGGAAGGGCCGATCGAACCAGGGACAACCTGTGCCTGGAAACTCAGCGTCCGCGGGCGGACAATGGGCGGATGACCGATCGTTCTGAGCTCGCCGATTTCCTCCGCCGACGCCGTGAGCAGCTGCGACCCGAGGAGATCGGTGTGGGCGGCACGGTCCGTCGGCGCACGCCCGGGCTCAGGCGTGAGGAGGTGGCGATGCTCGCGGGCGTCTCCGTCGACTACTACGCACGCCTGGAACAGGGCAGGGGAGCGACACCGTCCGCCGGTGTCGTCAACGCTGTCGCCCGGGCTCTTCAGTGCGACCGGGATCAGAGGGATCATCTGCTCCATCTCGCAGGGCATCCGGTGCCGCCGCACAGTTCGGACGGGCACATCCGACCCGGACTCATCGCCGTAGCCAACCGGCTCGTCGATGTGCCGGCCGTGATCGTCACCGACCTCGGCGAGGTCGTCTGGCAGAATCCGCTGGGGCGAATTCTGTTGGCTGACCTGCCGGAGGAGCCTGGACGAGGACGGAACCTCATCTGGAGATGGTTCGAGGACCCCCGGTCACGGCCGATGCCGGAAGAGGACTGGTCACGGATCTCGGCATCACATGTGAGTGACCTGCGGGCGACGTACGCCCGCAGGTCCGGAGACCGACGAGTGAGAGAATTCGTTGCCGACCTCATCGCCATCAGCGATGAATTCGCAGAGCTGTGGGCACAGCACGAAGTCGCGGTGCGGCGTTCCGACATCAAGGTCTTCACCAGCAGGGAACTCGGTCGGCTCGAATTCCGGTGCGAAGTGCTGCTCACCGCGGACGACGACATCTCGCTGCTCGTGTTCTTGCCGCTCGAAGGCACCGAGACCGCGAGTCGGTTGGAGCTGCTCAGCGTCGTCGGGACGCAGAAGCTGACTTCGGAATGAGCCGCGCGACGAGTGGGCCGATCGCGGTTTGCAGTCGACGCGCAGAATCTATCTGGCCTGCGGTGTTCTGCGGAAGACCTTGATCGGAACGGAGTCGAAGGTTGGTGCGTCGAGAAACGTCCAGATGACGAGGATGATCACGATCGGGAAGAACGCGACAGCGAGGTAGCGGCCCATGCCTCTCCAGAAGCCGACGCGTCGACCGAAGTCGGCCTGCAGCGACACGACCCCGCACAGCGCCTGGCCGGGGGAGACGGTGCAGCCGTAGAGGGCACCGAAGACGAGAGCCATGAGCGGGTAGCTGGCGAGGCAGACACCGGTCGCGGCATCGAGCGAGATCACACCTACTGCCGAGAGTGCCAGAGCGATGCCGATGACGAGCCCGGTGAAGACGAGGACGAAGACGGCGTCGAGGATCCTCGCCCACCAGCGCCTACCCGTCGGCGCCGGCTGCAGGAGCACGCCGTTGCGCAGTGTCCCATTCGCGTGGTCGTACATCCTGGCACGGACGTGGGAGCCGTAGTTTGCACTCATGATTCGATTAGACCAGCAATTCTTCCCGACTGCGAGCCGCGGGGCTCGGCCATCGGCTCGTCGGATCAGGACGCGGGAACGTCGAACTCGGAGCGGAACTCAGGAACCTTCTTGTCCTCGCCGATGACTTTCGCTTCGGGACGGACGTAGGCGCCCTTGAGGGAATCGGCAGTCTCGCTGATGTAGATCGGCACGTATCCGGTGTGCTCTCCCTCGCGACGCGGAGCCGAGTCGAAGTACTCGTACCCGGCCTCTTCGACCTCGTCGTCTGCGCTCGCCGCATAGTTGACCTCGTCCCCGCCGTCGTCGAGGTAGAAGTCCGAGGCACTGATCGTTCCGCCGTATTCCTTGCCGGGAACGACCTTCACCTCGAGGTAGACCATCTCTCCATCGGGGTTGTCGCTCGCCTCATAGTATTCGGTGGGGTTGTTGCGCACGGCCGAGACGATGGTGATGACGTCGCCTGTCTCGTCGTCGGTGAACTCGGTTCCGACCTTGACCTCGGTGCCCTCACCGGACGTTGTTGCGTCCTCGGTGGCTGCCGCCTCCTCGGCTTCTTCGGTCTCCTGCTCGAGCGGAGCCGAATCGGTCTCCTCGGTCTGTTCCTGCTCGCTGGAGTCTGCCTCTTCGGCGGTGTCCGGCTCGTTCGTTCCGCAGGCTGAGAGAGCGAGCACCGAGGCGACCGCGACCGCGGCTGAACGGGTGAGCAGTGTGGTCGGGCGGAGTCGGATGCGGTTCATGGTTCTTCCCTGCTTTCGAGTGGCGGAGCCGACCGCGAACAGTGTCGTCGGCGTCCGTGGGTAGCTGACGACCTCGACTCTATGCGGGTCCCAGCCCGCAGATGGTGCTCGTTAGGGCACATGATGTGTCAGTTCTGCGACAACTGCTGTATTGAACCCGGCTCGGTCGACGCCGAGGGGCCCGTCCCTGATCCTGTGCTCGTTGGAAATCTCGTGAAAACAGCGCAGCCCCGAAGCGATGAGCTTCGGGGCTGCGGCGTATTGTGCCTGGTCAGGCTGGGTGGGCCCCGTGGGGATCGAATTACCGCAAGGCTGCTGTTGGGTGGGGTAGATCGTTGAATTCCCGGGGTTTTCACTAACCTTGGATCACGCTAAATCACACTGTTTCTCGACAAAAGTGCGCCAATTTTGCGCCACGCCTTCGGGCGAAGCGAACCCCCACCGGCTGCGCCTGGCCTTGGCAGCGGGTGGGGGTCGGCCCTTCTTGAAGGGTGATCCGATGAGATCCCTTCCAGTATACGTCAGAGTGCTGACATGGCGACAGACTGGAACAGGGGCTTCCGGTTGTAGTCGCGGATCTGCGGAGGCTGCACAGTGTACAGATCCCCACGCCACCGGAACCGGGTCGCCTTCGCCTCGAACTCGATCGGCTCCATGACAGCAGTGAGCTGCTTCGCGAACACGAGACCAGGGCCAGAACTGCGTGACTCCATCCCCGTGGACTCGTAGTAGACGAAACACTTCACTGTCTGCTCGGTGGGATTCGACCAGTCGATCGTCTCGACACCGCGAACGATGACGACTGACGCCGTAATGATGTCGAGAGTCTGCGTGAGCCCGATCATCATAGTGCCCTCACCCTGTAACAGTTGAGGACGGCGAGCTCGGCCAGGGTGAAGCCCTCGAACACGGTCGGTGTTTCCTGGTATTCCCCGATCGCGTACCGCTTCGTCTGAGTCGGATTGACCGTCAGGCGGATCACGGCCAGTTTCACCGCGGAACAGATCGACGGAGCCGCTTCGGTCCCGTCGTCATTGAACCCGCGTCCCCGCGTGTACTCGTGAGCCATTGACCACACGACGTCGATGTAGGCGTTCGCCAGGGACACCGCTTCAGTGTCCCCGGCTCGGCCCATCAGTGTCGCGATCTCCTCACCCTGAGGTTTGGTCTGCGGCACGGTCACCATGTCAGGCTCCGCTGGCCGCATCGAGGACGATGACACCCTCAGGGTGCAGCAGTCCGAGGTCGTAGCGGGTGACGACTCGGATCGCCTGCTCGTCGGTGCTAGCGAACGTCTGGTCGAGGATCTTCACGTCAGCGTTCACGTCGCGGACGACGGCAACCTCGCTCATGTTCGCGAGCACTGCCTTACCCTCGGGCAGCTTGTTCGTCACCTCGACCGGGATTCCGAATAGGCTGTACTTCGCGCCGGCCGTCACGTCACTGACGACCAGGTACTTGCCGTCAGCGTCTTTGAGCTTCCGCAGAGTGTTGAAGTCGGTGCCGGACATGAACCACTGAGACGGCTCAACTTCGGCAGCATAGGCCATGGCGAGAGCGTCGAGCAGACTGTCGGGGTCGGAGGCGTCGAGGACGCCCTTCTGGACACCTGCCTGGTTGATGAAGCCGGTCACGCTGTTGTTGGTGCCGTCGCCGGTGAGCAGTGCAGTGTCGAGCTTCCGAGCCACGTCATTGACCAGGCGAGCCTTGAGGGTCGCGTCGAGGCCGACGACGGACTGACGGGCGAGCTCGTTCGTGAACCGGATGATCGTCTTGATCGACTTGCGATCGGTGGGCATGAGCTTGACCTCATCGAACTCGACGTTCGCCTCGGGGATTTCTTCGCCTTCACCGACCCACGACGGATCGGACGAGCTGACGAGCTTCGGGATCCGCAGCGGTGAAGCGGAGTCGTAGATCTTCACTCCGCTCTTGAGGACAACGGACTTCGCCTCGAGCGGCTGAATGAGAATGGACTGAACCTGCTCTTGCAGTAGTTCGGGGTTTGCGGTGGTGTTTTCCGTGGCCATGATTGGCACCTTTCACGAGAGTCTTGTGTGTGAGTCCCGTTGTGCCAGACAACTGTGGGGAGCCGTCACCAGGACGACTCCCCAACAGTATATAACTCGGTTATCTAGTTGTCACCGCGCTCTTCCCATGGCTCAGACCAGTTCCTCGAATGGTTCAGATATGTCCCGTCGCTGAGCCAGACCCCATATTTCGACTTCGGCATATCCAGATTCTCGTTTTTCGCATGGTGCATCTTGTGAGCAAACAGATCATCGGTCGTTGCTCCGCACCACTCGCACTTGTCAGCCATGCGAGCATCTTAAGCTCTTGAACGCAACATGCCGGCCAAGTCGACTGTACCGCTCGCCCCTGACTCACCCTGCCCAATGTCACCCTTCGGGGTGCGCTTCGCCAGGTACGGCTTCGCCTCGAGCAGAGCGTCAATCGCCTCAGTCAGCTTCTCAGGATCCTCAAGGTGGGCTTCGTCGAACTCGAGGTCGGACGGATCCATGAGCCGCCCGGTCGCGTCCACAAGGGTCTTGTGGAGCTTGTGAGCCAGCTCGTCGGCACGGCCGGCACGTTGCCGATACCGTGCGTTCTCGTCGCGGAGCTTCTCAACGTATTCCCGTGGAAACGTGTCCTGCTCGTCGTCGACCTGGTCTTCATCGGACGGCGTCGAATCCTCGTCGGTGCCCTCGGTGGTGTCGAGGTCACCGTCGGACTTCTCCCCGCCCTCGGTGGGAAGTTCCTCGTCGACGACGGGCTCGACTTCCTCGGTGGTCTCGGTGATCTGCTGTTCAGTCATTTCATTCTCCTACTCGGGTTTCATTCGCGGCCGCGAACAGTCCTGCCGCGGCCAGACTTGCGGGTTGGTTCATTCCCTGCCCTTCGAGGTTCCGGGCGAGATCGGCACGGGCCTGTACGTCAGCGATCGAGGCACGAGCCGCTTCACGATCCTTCGCCGCCTCAATCCGCTCAATCTCGTCACTGTCGTAGCCGAGCCGCTCCAAAGCGATCGAGGCGGGGAGGATGCCGGCCTGCGTCAGCTTCACCACCGCATCGGCTTCCTGAGCCACTGAACGTGTCGCAGCGTCCGCCCAGCGAACATCAGCCGTGATCGTCTCCACCGGCAGGCCAGTACGCACCGCGATCATCAGACGAGCCACCCACTCCCACGAGCGACCGAACTGAGCCTGACGAGCCTCAGCACGAGCCGTCAACGATGCCTCCGACGCACGCAGCGCGTCCGCCGATGCCGGGTTCGACGTGGTGATCCCGATGTAATGGGCAGGCAGAGCAGACACCGCCATGATCTGACCGAGGAACACGTTCACGCTCGCCTCATACGAACTGAGATCCGCACCCGGCAGCTGCCCGAACTTCGAGTTCTCCTTCTCCGAGATCATTGCCCGAGGCCCCTCAGGGATCGGGTTGATCGGCTTGCCGTCATCGTCCTTAACCACCTCAATGCCCGTCGCCCAACGGCGAGGCCGGCCAGCGAACTCCGACGAGATCATGAGATCTGAGAGAGTCTTATTCAGCCCATCAACGAGGGGAATGAGATCGTTGATCTCCGACACCCCATCATCGAGCAGCCGGTCACCGTTGACGAACGGGACCACCGGGACCACACCGAGCGGATTCTCGATGACCTCAACCGTCTTGAAACCGGATGAGGCACCGATCGTGTTCGATGAGAAACGAGTGATCGAGTCAGCCAGGTACAGCACCGCCTCAGTCGTTGTCGCCGTCTCCCACCGTTTCACCGCGGCCACCACTTCACGAGTGCCGGGATCGCGCAACACCGCCACATGACGGGCCGACTCGATGGACACCTGCGGTCGGCCCTGAGTATCAACCCACACGATCGCGAACGACTTGCCCAGGGTGAGAGCTTCCCGGTGCGCCAGCCCCGCCATTTGGTCAAGGTCATTGAGCTTCCAATCCGCCCACACCTGAGCATCATCATGGTTCGTGCGGAACGCGGTCACGCGCAACCGTTCCGAGATCGCAGTGATCGCCAGGCGGGGAATGTTCGACGACATGCGCCCGAACCTGTTCCCCAATGCGGTCTTCGCCTCGGGAGCGAGGAACGCCAAGGGTTGCTTGCCGTAGTAGTACCTGTTGAGCTCGTCGTAGGCTGCGACCTTCTCGTCGATCAACTGTGTGAGCTTCTGCAATGTCGTGTTCAAAACGTGTACACCCTTCCGGATTGTTTCTTCTTGGCATGGAATGTGGCGCGGTCAAAGGCCGCGATTGACGCAACAGCCGCGTCGATTTTGCGCGGTGAGTTGCGCCGGTCCTTCTTCACCAGATCTCCGAGGCTCGTCGACTCGGCCACCGTGTGAGCAATGTGAGCGGCGAGACGAGAGTCCCCGTCGTGAGTGACTTCGCCCTGCATGATCGCCTGGTACGCCTGATCGGTGGCCGGGGCCATTCGCTTCCGGAACGACGTGTCCCAATGGATGACGTGAGTCTCCCCGTGGCGGTCAGCCCACGCCTCGATCTCCGAACGCCAGCCCCACGGGTCACACGCCAGTTCCACCACGTCCCAGCGTTCAAACGCCCGATCGACAGCCCGGTCGACCTCGGCGCGAGGAACACGCCAGCGCGGATCGTCCGGGTTCTCCCACATGTCCACAATGAACAGGTGCGGATCCTCGATCGTGCAACCGACCAACACTGTCGAGTCGCCTGAGGCTGAACCGTCGAAGGCCATGACGATCTTCTCCCCGTCCGGGACAACCCTCGACGGGTCCGCGATCGCATCCCAGGCACCGTGAGGCAACCACGCATCCAACGAGGTCACCCACTGGCCGAGACGCAACTGACGAAACACGGGCTCACGGAGAGTTTTCCGGGCCGCTGCCAGCCCGTCAGCAGCCAAGAACGGGCGCTGACACGCCATAGCTGGGTTCCCGATCTTCCATGCCGCCTCATCGTCCGTGGCGCACCCTTCTGGGGCCGCGAACTCTTTGAGGAAGAACGCCGGATCAGTGCCTTCCCGACCGTGCTCGACGAGTTTCCACATGATCGAGTCTTGAGTGGCTGCAGGTGTTGAGATCGCCAGGGTCAGCGACTCGGGCCGTTTACCCGTCACCGACGTGACCGCCTCCCACACCGGCTCAGTCACCGTGTGCAGCTCGTCGACGATCAGCAGAGACGGATCCCACCCATGCAGTGCGGACGGATCTGCCGGCAACGGGATCAGCTGCCCGTTCGTCTCCGGCACAACCAGCTTGTCGCGGTAGACCATCGTGCGAGCCTGCAGGTCAGGGTTCATCTCGATCATCCGCTTCGCCAGGTTCATCGTGATCCGTGCCTGACGTTCATCAGAAGCGACGACCAGCACCTCGGGCGACTCACCACCAGCGAACAGTTCAGCGACCGCCAGCATGGCCGCGAGGGCAGTTTTTCCATTTGCTCTCGGCATACTGATTAGTCCGGTGCGGACCTTCTTCGCATAGGCACCCTTGATGATCTGCTTCTGGAACGGGCGCAGCTTCACAACCTCGCCGGCACCCTTACCCTTCGTCACCATGCAGTGAGCCTCGATAAACGCGATCCGACGAGCAGCACGAGACACCGGCAGGCCACTCAAATCGAGAGGTTCGAGGTCGTCGAGGACTTTCCTACCCGGACGCATTTACATAACCTCCCTATGCATATCCAAACTATGCCTTACCGGGCGTGGGTCGGGAGTAACTTGTGTTCGGGTCATCCCCCCACCTCTTGCAGCGCCGCGGCGTCGGTTGCAGTCACCGCAGACGACGGAGATATCTTCGAGTCTCACGGCGAGTCCTTTCTCGTGTCGTTCCCAGGCCTCGGGGCTATGGTCGGCCTGCAAGTCGGTCTTGGCTCCGCAGTCTTCGCAGAAGGGTTGCATGGCTCGGGCTTGTTCGGAGAGTTTGCGCCACGCGTGGTCGTAGCCTCGGGTGGTGGCGTGTGCTTTCTTGCCTCCACGGTGCTTGAGCTTGTGTGTGTTGCACCGGTTGGCTTCACTGAGTTCTCCGCACTCGATGCAGGGCTGCAGTGTCATGGTTGCTCTCCCTTCTGTGTTACATCTGTTACGGGTGTTACGTTTGTCTGTTGTTCCTGGTCAGCGGACTGTTCATCCGTAACAGTGGGAGTGAGTAGTGTTACGTTCTCGTGTGGTTCGTCCTGCCCAGACGTAACACTCGTAACACTCGTAACAGGGGTGTAGAGACCACGGCCTGCTCGGCTGATGCGACCGGAGTCGACGAGGCGAGCGAGGTATGGGCGCACCTTGTCCTGTGTCCAGTCCATGCGCTCGGCTACCTGCTTGGCCTTCACGCCGTCTGGGTGCTCGTTGACGTACTCGATGATGGTTGCTGAGTCATCCCCGAGTCCCTGCTGTTTGGTGGTCATGCGAGCGATCTGTGCTGACTCGTCGAGGTCTGTGCCGGCGAGGGACCACGAGCCATCTTGCAGAGTGGCGGCATACTCGCCTTCCATCACGTCGCGGCCTGTGACTCGGACGATCGCCTCTCCTTCACTGCGTGCGCGGTCGAGGTTGAGTGTCCAGTCGGCTGAGCCGTTGAGCCCGTTGGTGCCTGAGGTTGAGTCCATCCAGTCGCCTGATCCCTGCTTGCGGACGTGGTGGACGACCATGAGCGTGGATCCGGAGTAGGTGTCGGTGAGCTTCTTGAGCACACCACCGACCCTGTAGTCGCGCTGGTATGCGCCTTCTCCGGGCAGCGCCTGGGGCATCACCTTGCCGAGGGTGTCGAGTGCGACGACGCCTTCGGGGTTGTAGCTGAGCCATGCGTCGATCATCTGTATGACTGTGCTTGGCTCGGCTGCGGTGAGGAAGTTGAACCCGTTCGGCGTGGGCTGGTCTCCGTTGAGTGCTTTCACTCGTGACTGCATTCGACGGTCGCCGTCCTCGAGAGCGAGGTACAGGACGGGCTTCGGGTCGACGTGGATCCGGCCCACTGCTCGACCGCCGGCCGCGATCGCCAGGAGCACGCCGAGGACGAACCACGACTTTCCCAGCTTCGGGGGTCCGGTGATAAGGCCGAACCCTTCCGGGATCAGTCCATCGACGGCCCACTGCAGCGGCGGGAACTCTTGAGCATCCAGCCATGGTCCGTTCTTGACCTGTGCAAGCAGTGCGTCTCGGGGGTCCATCTCTGCCAGTTCCTGTGGTGTGTACTCGAACACGCTTGCGCTCATGCCTTCTTCCTCCTTTCGATGTTGGCGTTGTTGTTGGCGCGTTTCGCGTCGATGGTGCTGACGAGGTTCTCGAGGAACGCTCGGCTCACGGTGACGGTGTCGCCGTCCTCTCGTGGGTAGGCGGCGATATGGTCGCGGAGGCCGCGCAGGAATTCGTTGTCGTTGACTTGGGCGACGATCACGCCTTGGTTCCATCCGGCGAAGTGACCTTCTCGGTGCCCTCGGTCGTAGGCGACTTGTGTGCCGCCGTGGTAGATCTTCAAGGTTTCCTCGTCTTTGCTGAGGTACTTGGTCATCGTGTTCTCGGTGGGGGTGCGTGACGCTTACGGCCACGCACCCCCACGCACTTCCTGGCATGGGTAAGTGCGATCGGGTGGTCAATTCAGATCGGGCGTATGTCGTCGAGCAAGAGCGGGTCGACGACGACCTGATCGGGCCGATAGGGGTTGCCGTAGAAGCTGGCGAGGGTTGCTTCTGGTCGCGATGTCGCTGCCCAGACGCACCGATCGGAGCTCGGCCACTGCGTTTCGGTGACGAGCAGCTTGGCGGTTCTATAGCTCACCGTCCATGTCAGGCAGTCAACCGTTGCCGGAACAGCTGTCCGATAAATGGTGCGGGGTAGCTTGATATGCGACGTGCGGACACCATTGACGATCGGCCCGGTCGCACGAAACAGCTCGGTCCAGCGAGCCCCGCCCAGAAGCTCCTCCGGGTAGTACGACTCGTCAAGCCACGATTCGGTGATGTGCTTTGCGAGTCTGTCCAGGTCGGAATACCTACCGCGGGAGTACCGCTCATAGACTTGCTTCGCGGTCCTCATTTGTCACCCTTGTTCAGCTTGAGTCCAGACCCGTCGCTACACTGCTGAGCCTTCTCGACGATGCTGCAAAGCCAGTCGGCGACGTTCTCGAGCTCGGCAATGTCGACGGTGAACACTGCGTCGTAGGTGCCTTCACCGCCTGCCCTGACACAGAAGTACGGGTCGGTGACGAAACCACTGCCGACTTCCTCCAACTGTGTGAGTTCGACCTCGAAGTGGTATTCACTGCCGTCCTTGTTGAGTCGTTCGAGTCGACGGGTCACGCCTTGATGCATCACGTCTGTTCCGGACTGCCAGCGTTTCGCGGGAACGGCCCAAGTAGGCGACTTCTGGGCGGGAACGTTGGTAGAATTGGTGGTAGGCATTTCATCCTCCTGTTGGGTGATTTGGCACTGGTGAGAAGCGGTCGTTTTCCTAGGCATGGGTGCAGCGGCCGCTTCTTTTTTGTCTTCGATTCGTTGGTAGCTGTTCGAAATTACGGCGAGGTCGTCGCCGCTCATCTCGAAGTTCTCGAGGTCGTCGATCGACTGCTCATATATGGCCGGCAACTTCATGCCGTGCGCTCCTGCATGGCCGCTTCCTCATAGGCGAGAACGTCGTCCAGCCGGTAGTAGACGCGGCGACCCATCTTGAAGAATCGCGGCCCCTTGCCCTTGTGCCGGAGTGTGGCGAGGGCGGCGGTGCTGGTGTCATATCGTTTGGCGAGGTCTTCGGGGGTGAAGACTCCCTTGTCTGCGATCGGTGTGGTGGTCATCGTTCCTCCTGAATAGATTGTGTTCAATCTGAGTACAGTACAGCATATAATGACAACGAACACAAGTGTCAGTTATTCTGTGTTCATGAGTGACTACTTCATAGGCGAGAACATCCGCCTGCTGCGCAAGACGGCGCGACTGTCTCAGGCCGGGTTAGCGGAGAAAATGCGTGAAGCTGGCCGGACGCACTGGCACCAGACCACGGTGAGCCGTGTTGAACACAACTCTCAGCCAGTCGATGACCTGGAAGACCTCGAGGCCCTTGAGGGGATACTCGGCGGGAATCTGTACAAAGGGACACCGTTCGGATCTAGGGTCAAGGTGTGGGGAGACAAAGTGCTCATGTCGAACATTGAGTCTCGACTCGCGCACGCACAGCAAGCACTTGTGGATGCTCAGCAGGACCTCGATCTCATATCGAAGTTCGTGAAGGCATTGAAACGAGACGAGCGCAATGGCGACGATTAACCGCTACACCACCAGCAAGGGGCGGAAGCGTTACCGCGTCCTCTACGTCGACGAGACGGGGCGACGGACGCAGAAGCGCGGCTTCACCACGAAAGCCTCAGCCGAGCAGTGGATGAGCGATACTGTCAGCGAGATTTCGAAGGGCACCTACATAAAAGCCTCGGCGGGGAAGACGACTGTCGGGCAACTTTGGGATGACTGGTATGCGCGGAAATCGGGGATCAAAGCCTCGACGCGGCGCCGGTATGAGATCGCGTGGCGGATCCACACGGGCCCGGTGTGGTCGGGGCGGCAGATCGGGACGATCAGACCGTCCGAGGTGGCCGATTGGGTGTCGACGATGACCGCAGCCGGCAAGGGTGCCACGACGATCGAACACGCTCACCTGGTGTTGCGGGGAATGCTCGAGGACGCGGTGAAAGACCGCATGATCCCGTCGAACCCCGCAGCTGATCCGGGGAACCTGCCGAGGAAGAAGAAGCGCAGCCGCGTGTACCTGTCGCATGCCGAGGTTCAGAAGCTAGCCGAGGCCGCTGAGGGGCAGTGGACGGTGCTTGTCTATCTCGCCTGCTATACGGGACTCAGGTGGGGTGAAATGGCCGGCCTGCGTGTGCGTCACCTTGACCTGTTGCGCAAGCGGATCAACGTTGAGGCGAATGCTGTCGAGGTGGGCTCGAAGATCGTCGAGGGCACACCGAAGTCCCACGAGCGGCGCAGCGTGCCCGTGCCAGAGTTCCTCGTGAAGCTCCTGGCACGGCAGTGCGAGGGCAAGGGTCACGATGACCTGGTGTTCACCGGGCCGAGGACAGGGAAGTTCATTGTCAGGCCGAAGAATGAGCGGTCATGGTTCTCGAAGGCCATGGCTGAGGCGGGGATCAAGCGTGATCTGTCTCCGCACGACTTCCGGCACACCGCGGCATCGTTGGCAGTGTCGGCAGGTGCGAATGTGAAGGTGGTTCAGCGGATGCTCGGGCACGCTTCCGCAGCCATGACTCTCGACACGTACGCGGATCTGTTCGATGACGACCTCGAAGCCGTTTCAGTCGCGTTGGATCAGCAGAGATCACGTCAAGTCTCGTTAAAAGTGCGCCAATAATGCGCCAATAGGTACGATTCCAGAAATGGAAAGATCCGCGATCCCCTAGATCAAGCGGATCGCGGCTCCTGTTTCGTGGTGGGCCCCGTGGGGATCGAACCCACGACCCGCGGATTAAAAGTCCGCTGCTCTACCAACTGAGCTAGAGGCCCCGCCCCATCACCACTGCAGGACACCGGCCTGCTGACACATGATGGAGACGAACTAATAGTAGAGGTTTGCGCCCGATTTACTCAAACCCGCAGCCCGCTCTCGACGGGCCTTGGCCGGCAACCGGAAGTCGGAACCGGCACCCGGAAGCCGGAACCGGCAACGGGCTGATCGGCTCCGGGCCGACCCTACTTCTCCAGTCCGCGACGATCCTCTGCGGTGTACGTGCGAGGCGGACCGTCCGGCGATTCGAGCTCTTCGTGATCAATGGGTTCGATGACCTCGGACTCGATGGCTCTGTCCTTCTTCAGCTTCCCGGCCAGCGCACGGACATTGCGCAGCCCTGCGAGCAGCTTCCGGTCCTTCTTCGGCGCCACGTATTCGGGATCTGTCTCGATGGGGAAGATCGTCGGCGCAGCACCGAAGGCCTCTTTCGATTCCGCAGCGACCTTCCGCGCCATCTGCGCATTCACCACGGCACCGATGACCGCCCCGACGCCGAAGGGCAGCAGCCGACCGACGAACGACCCACCGGCACGGGCGGCGAACTTGCGGATGAAGGTCTTGCGCAGCTTGCGCACGAGCAGATCGACAAGAGGGGTAGGCAGCTGCTTCGTCACGGTGGCGCCCCAGCTGCCGAACATCGACTCGACGCCGCCGTTCTGCTTGCTGAACTTCTGGACGAGGTTCTTCCCGTCCTTGCCCAGCATGAGGCCGAGGACCAGGGCGTTCGCCCGCTTGGCGTCGGCCACGGGCAGACCATGGATCTCCGAGATCGCCTGCGCGAACAGCGCTGTGCCCTCGAGGAATCCGGCGGTCTCCGCCCCAGCCACTCCGAGTGCCGCCGTCGTGCCCAGTCCCGGAACGGCGGCAGTCGCACCGACTGCCGCACCTCCCGAGGTTGTCAGGGCCAGGTAGTGCCGACGAATGATCGTGATGAGCTCTTCCGGGGTCGCGTCAGGGTGCCGGCGGCGCAGACTGCGCACATAGGCCAACGCGACGGGCCGCTGCACGGACAGCAGACGCGACAATATCGACTGGGCGCGGGGATTGAGGGTGCCGTCGTCATTGACTGCCAACTTCGCAGCCTTGTCGAGGCCCTTCTTCGCCACTGATGATTGTGCCACGAGAGTTCCTCCTCGTTTCGGTCACTCGCGACTGCGGGTCGCAGTCACGAATCATCCTCAAGTTTAATGGCGTCCGTTGTGAGTCCAGAGAGCAGAACCTGACCGTGCGGAGAAAACCCGAATGTGCTCCACGTCCTAGTCCGCGCACCCCGGCAGGGACTAAACTGCCTTGACCATGTCACAGCGTGCTTTTCACCGTCCCGTTCCCCTGGCCGACCTCGACTCCGTCGGTGCCGTCGACGATCCCGTCGCCCGGTCGGAGACCTCGCACGCGACCGCAGCATTGCTGCTCGGCGATTCAGACGGCAACCGCGACGAGGCTGCCACCAGGCGCTTCGTCGAACTCGCCGATGACATCGGCTTCGAGGTCATCGCCGAGATGTGGTCCGCCGCTCCCGCCGTCTCCGCACCCGGCGCACTGTGGCGCCTCTACGCCCTGCGCCAATGGATCAAGTCCGCACCCCGCGAACTCGCCGAGATGTTCTCCGACGGCCAACGTCGCACCACCGAGGGCATCGGCTACGACGAGATCCTCGCCGGCGTCGAACTGCCCGCCGGCCCCGACGAGGTGGCCCACGCCATCGACGAGATCCTCGTCGGCGCCTTCCGCGGCGACGTCGTCATCGCGCTGCTGCGCGCCGCCGCCTTCGTCGGCATCTGCGCGGCGGGCACCGATGACCACGACACCGCCGTCCGCCTGCGCCAGCTGTCCCAGGACCTGTCCGACGCGGCCGTCGCCCATCGCCGAGGCGGTCTCGACTGATCTTCAGCCCGCCGGCAATCCCCTCGCCGAGGCGGCCCCGCCCGACCGAATGAGCGCGGTCCCCGTCGGGACCGGATATTCCCTTCCGACCACGACATCGACTGTGAGATTCTCAACGGACGAAGAGCCGCCTCGGCGGTGGACTCATGAGCACGAACGAGTATCGTAGGGGGTGGCCTTCGGGCCACCGGACGCTGGATCGCTGAAGCCCCGGGCTCCAAATTCAGCCGCTTCGAGCGGCCTTCCGCCGAGAGGCGCTCTCGGTCCAGTGTCCGGCACATATCATTGAGACATCATGCATATTCGTCCGGCTTGTCCGGGCCCCGGGCAGGAGGATCGCATGCGGCTCAAGCGGGTACCGCAGGACAAGGTGTTCTATGAGCGGTTGTCCGATCTCGTCTCTCAGATGCGTCAGTGCAACCTGGTTCTCGCCGAACTCTCCGGAATCGAAATCAGCGAACGACGCGACGTCGCCGACCGCCTCCGCGAGATCGGGGACAGGGCCGATGAAGACATGGGCGCGATGCTGCGTGCGCTGCGCGAGAACTACATCACCCCGTTCGACCGCAACGACCTCTACCTGCTCAGCCACCATATGCGCGAGATCTGCCACCGGCTGCACGGAGTCGGATACGTTCTCGCCTCCGGAGCCTTCGACCCGTTGCCGTCCGGCGTCCCCGAGACCCTGGCCGTGCTGTCGAACCAGACGGACCACACCTCGCGGATGATCACCCGACTGCCGGGCAAGCTCGACCAGTGGGACTACGTCGACGCGATCAACCGGCTGACCTACCAGGTCGAGAGCCTGCAGTGGCGGATGTCGGACGCGGTTCCGAACTCCAAACGGGGACTGACCTATATGGCGGCGGTGTCTCAACTCGGGCAAGCCTTCGTCCGGGCCGCACATGGGTTCACCGAGCTCGGCAAGGTGGTCGCGGCTATCGCGATCAAGGAGTCGTAGTCCGTGGAGCTGCTCTTGGCGGCAGTCATCGTCGCCGCGGTGATCTTCGCCGGCTCGAACGGATTCCACGACGCTGCCCTGACCGTCGGCAATGCGGTCATCGGGCGGGCGATGCGACCCGGGTGGGCGCTCAGCCTGGCCGTCGTCTTCAACTTCATCGGTGCGCTCCTCGGTGAGGGAATCGCCATCGTGGTGGCCAACCAGATCGTGCTGTTCTCCGGTTCGACCGACCTCATTCTCACCACCTTGATCATCGCCTTCGTGGCGGCGACGACGTGGAGTCTGTTCACCTACTACCTTGCGCTGCCGGTGTCGTCGACTCACTGTCTCATCGGCGGCCTGCTCGGTGCGGGAATCGTCTTCGGCTTCTCCGTCAACGCCGAGCATGCGATGAACAACGTCGTGTGGCCGCTGGTGCTCTCACCCATCCTCGGTTTCATCCTCGCGTGGGTGCTCACGCTCATCCTGTCGAAGTCACTCGCGTCCACCCCACCGAAGCCGTTGTTCCGGGGCGCACGCATGGTCGATTCGGTGCTCACCGCGTCTCTGTCGCTCGTCCACGGAGTCCAGGACGCGCAGAAGGTCGCGGCTTTGGTCATGGTCGGCATTCTCGCGGTCGACACTCAACCGCACGATGTCCTCTCCGTCGTCGAGATCTCCTGGCCGGTGCGCCTCCTCATCGCCGCGGCACTGGCTCTGGGTACCGGACTGAGCGGATGGCGAGTGGTCCAGACGCTGTCCGTGCGCATGGTCGGCCTCGACCCACTCAAATCCTCCATCGCCGATGGCGCGGCCGCGATCCTCATGTACACCGCAGCCCTGATCATGCGTGTTCCTGTGTCGTTGACCTTCGTGCTCGGCTCATCGATCCTCGGCACCCAATACGCCGGACGCAAGGGCCACGCCAGAGCGAGATACTTCCTGCCGATGTTCGGCGTCTGGCTGCTGACGATCCCGGCCGCCGCACTGTTGGCCGTGCTGCTCGGGTGGATCGTCAAGGCGGCCGCCGGGCTCTGAGCCCCTCAGCTGGAGCCCAGAGCCCGGCGACCGCCGACGACGGATCGATTCAGCGCGGGTTCACGGACGCGAGCGGCGACCGAACACGATGCCGGTCGTCACCATTGCCACCGCGAGCACGAAGTGCAGCCAGTTGTCAGCGGTGTTGAGCGGCACGAAGTTGCCCATCGATTCCATCGGCACGATGAGACCGTAGATCCACAGCACCGCATAGATGATGCCGCCGACGATGAGATAGCTCTTCGCCAGTCCGCGCGATCGCAGAGCCAGCAGACCGGCGACTCCGAAGAGCAGGTGGACGACATTGTGGAGCACGGAGACCTGGAAGATCCCCAGCAGTGCCGCTTCGGAATGATGCCCGGCGAACATGATGGTGTCGAAGTTCGCTGTGATTCCCGGAACGAAGCCCAAGATTCCGACCAGGAGGAACACGGCGCCGAAGACGCCGGCGACGAGTTGGACCGGGGTGCGTCCGGCATGGGGCTTCGCGAGCAGCGGCTCGGAATGAGAGGCGGAGTCTGGCGTGGTCATGACAGTCCTTTCGACGAGATGTTCTCTGTACTCGTCGATTCGGAGCCGGGCCGTCGCCGGATGGGTGAGCGGGCAGAAATTCTTCGCGGCAGGCACGCTTGGTGCCGTTCCGGGGCGCCGTGAGGTCAGTCTGCGAACGGACCGTAGGTGGCCAGCAGGTTGCCCTTGCTGATCCGCTGCATATCCTTGAGCACCAACCTCGTCGTCGTTCCTCCCTCGAAGAGGGACCTTCCGCTGCCGGCGACGACCGGGTGGATGGCCACGGTCAGTTCGTCGACGAGGTTCGCTTCGACGAGCTGCCGGACGATCGACATCGACCCTTCGACGGCGATCTTGCCGCCGTCGCCCGCTTTGAGGTCGCGAGCGACGTCAACGAGGTCGCCCTGAATGAGCATCGAGGTCTCCCACCGGAGGTCGGCCTGCGACAGCGTTGTCGAGGCGATGTGCTTGGGAGTCGAGTTGATGAAGTCGGCGAACGGGGCGTCCTCGCCTTCTGTGTGTTTCGGCCAGTAGCCCTCCCACTCCTGATAGGTGACACGGCCGAGAATGCAGTCGTCGACGCCTTCGATGGCAGTGGTCATCCACTCGCCCATCTCTTGGTCGAAGGAGTCGAATTGGAAGTTGAATGGATCGGATGCGATCCCGTCGAGTGACTGGAACAGTGCGGCGATGACGGTGCGGGGCATGGTGATCTCCTCATTGAGTGCAGTGTGGGCCGTTGAGTTTCGTGCGGGCCTGGCCCTCGTCGTCCATAAGAGTTCAAAAAGTGAACTGTAGTTTTAATAGTGAACTGCAATTGCTAAGCTGTCAACCATGAAATCGTACGGACAGTACTGCGGGCTGGCTCGGGCAGCCGAGGTGTTGGGGGAGCGGTGGTCACTCATCCTCCTCCGCGATCTCCTCGTCGGTCCGAAGCGCTTCAACGACCTTCGGCAGGGAAACCCCGGCATCCCCTCGAACCTCCTGACCACGCGACTGCGCGAACTCGAATCTGCCGAGATCGTCGAACGCAGCATCGATGGGCGCAGCGTCGTCTATCGCCTCAGCGACTACGGATCGGATCTCGGTCCGGTGCTCATCGAGCTCGGCCGCTGGGGCTCACGCCGCATGGACGCTCCGCGGGAAGGCGAGATCCCGACAGACAGTTCCTTGGCGGCCGCGCTTCTCACCTCTCGAACCGAGGTTGAAGTGCGCCCGTTCAGTGTCGAAGTGACGGCAGGCCCGGCAGTCGCTCACGCTGAGGTGAACGAGTCGGGAGTGAGCGTGGGCGAAGGCGCCGATCCGACCGCGCAGCTCTTCATCGGTGGGCCGGGCCTGCGTGGACTCCTCGCCGACGGCGACGCGGAGGCGGCCGTGGCGGCAGAAACTGTGACGGTCGACGGCGACGAGTCCCTGGTGCCGGAGTTCGTCCGCGCTTTCCGCGCGCCCTTCGACGGCAGCGTCGGCGGTGCACCGACTGGGATCTGAACAGTCCGAGCGGCCTGCCTCGCCTTTCGATGACATGGCGAAGGGCAGGACGCTTCCAGTCAGGCGCCTCCGGCGGGAGACCTGACCACGGACCTTCAGTCGACAGGGAGTCCAGCCAACGACACAGCCCCGGCGTACCCACTCAAGGGTTCGCCGGGGCGTTCGCCGCGCGGTCAGATCATCCGAAGCGACCGGAGATGTAGTTCTCGGTCTCTTCCTTGTCCGGGTTCGAGAAGATCGTCGAGGTCTCGCTGAACTCGATGAGCTTTCCGGGCTTGCCGGTGCCGGCGATGTTGAAGAACGCGGTCTTGTCGGACACACGAGCAGCTTGCTGCATGTTGTGCGTGACGATGACGACCGTGTACTTGTCCTTGAGGTCGTTGATGAGATCCTCGATCGCCAGGGTCGAAATCGGGTCGAGAGCCGAGCACGGTTCGTCCATGAGCAGGACCTCGGGCTCGACGGCGATGGCACGAGCGATGCACAGACGCTGCTGCTGACCGCCGGAGAGGCCCGAACCGGGCAGGTTGAGACGGTCCTTGACCTCGTTCCACAGATTCGCGCCGCGCAGGGCGCGCTCGGTGAGATCGTCGGCTTCGGTCTTCGACAGGCGCCGGTTGTTCAGACGCACGCCTGCCAGCACGTTCTCTTTGATGCTCATCGTCGGGAACGGGTTCGCCCGCTGGAAGACCATACCCACCTCGCGGCGGACGTTGACCGGGTCGACGCCGGCGCCGTAGATGTCAGTGCCGTCCATGAGGACCTCACCGGAGACGCTGGCGCCGGGGATGACTTCGTGCATGCGGTTGAGCGTGCGCAGCACCGTGGACTTGCCGCAGCCGGACGGGCCGATGAAGGCAGTGACGGAGCGCGGCTTGATCTGCATCTCCACTCCGTCGACGGCGCGGAAGTCGCCGTAGAAGATGTCGAGATCCTTGATGTCGATCTGCTTGGACATTGTGTTTCCTATCCGTGGAAATGGGTGAGTCTGGAAGTCTGCGGGCAGTCGCCGGTCAGCGGCCGGCCTTCGGCGCGAGCACCTTCGCGATGATGCGGGCGAGCAGGTTGAGGACCATGACCAGGGCGACGAGCACGAGGGCTGCTGCCCAAGCGCGCTCCGAGCTGGCCAGGGCAGCGGCTCCCGGGGAGACCGGGCGCAGCTGCGAGTCGTAGATGAACGTCGGCAGCGTCGACATCCAACCGGAGAAGAGGTTCCAGTTGAGTGTCTTCGCGAACCCGGCGGTGACCATGATGGGGGCGGTCTCACCGATGACGCGGGCGATGGCGATGGTGACACCGGAGAGGATTCCCGACACCGAGGTGGGCAGAACGATCTTCACGATCGTCTTCCACTTCGGCACGCCCAGAGCGTAGGAGGCCTCGCGCAGGTCCATCGGCACCAGGCGGAGGATCTCCTCCGTATTGCGCACGACGATCGGAATCATCAGCACCGACAACGCCACCGCCGCAGTGAAGCCGGTCTTCGCGCTGCCGACGGAGTCCGGTGAGAAGAATCCGGCGATGGTCGAGAACAGAGCGAAGGCGAAGAGACCGGCGACGATTGAGGGGATGCCGGTCATCACATCGACGAGGAAGGTGATGGCCTTGCCCAGGCGGTTCTTGCCGGCGTATTCGACGAGGTAGATGGCGGTGAGCACGCCGATGGGGATCGAGATGATGCAGGCGGCGAGCGTGATGAGCACGGTGCCGACGATGGCGTGATAGAAACCACCGGCCAGAGAGGCCTCACCGGCGACGTACTGCTGGTCGAGGACGCCCTTCATGCCGAGCATGGTGCGGGTGAGCAGATCGCCGCTGATGGCGGACCCGCCCTTGGACACCGTCAGCCACAGCAGCGATGCGAGGGGAACACATGCGAGGACGAACGTCGAGGTCACGACGGTGGTCGCGATCCGGTCGACGGCCTTGCGGCGACCTTCGTAGGACGCGGAGACCGCAAAGACGGCGACCGCGTTGATGAGTCCGGCGAGGACGGCCACCACGGGGATGTTGAAGCCGCCGAACGCGATGAAACTGATGACGATCGCCACAAGGATCGACGCGATGGCGACGATCCACGGGGTCGCCTTCGGCAGCTGTTTGGAGGTCAGCTTCGCGGGTTTCGAAGCAGCCGCCTCGGTGGTGGTGTTCATGGTGGTCATTGGTCTCAACTTCCCTTCACCGAGGTGCGGGCGACAATCGCGCGGGCTCCCATGTTCACCAACAGGGTGATGACGAAGAGCACGAGGCCGACCGTGATGAGTTCGGACAGGCGCAGACCCGCGGCCTCGGGGAAGTTCTGCGCGATCTCGGAGGCGATGGTCTGGTTGCCGCTGACGACGAGCGACGCGGTGAGGACGCCGGGTGAGAGGATCATGGCCACGGCCATGGTCTCGCCGAGCGCGCGTCCGAGCCCGAGCATGGTGGCCGAGACGATGCCGGACTTACCGAAGGGCAGCACGGCCATGCGGATCATCTCCCAGCGGGTGGCGCCGAGTGCCAGGGCCGCCTCTTCCTGCAGCCGCGGGGTCTGGAGGAAGATCTCGCGCGTGAGGGAGGTGATGATCGGCAGGATCATGATCGAGAGCACGAGCGAGGCGGTGAGCATTGTGCGCCCGGTCTGCGACACCGACCCGTCCGCCCCGGGAGCGAAGATCGGAATCCAGCCGAACCAGGTCGACAGCCACAGGTAGAAGCCGGTGAGGTTGCCGGCCAGGGCGATGCCCCACAGACCGTAGACGACCGAGGGGATGGCCGCGAGGAGGTCGATGACGTACCCGAGCATAGGGGCGAGCCTGCGCGGGGCCATGTGCGTGGTGAACAACGCGATGCCGAGAGCGAAGGGAGTGGCAACGAGCAGTGCGATGGCTGCGGAGATGAGCGTGCCGATGACCAGCGGCCAGACGTAGGAGAAGAATCCCTTGCCGCCCGTGATCTGTGAGGGATCGCTGATCTGGGCGGCGATGGTGTCCTTCGACTGCGCCAGAAGGAACAGGGCGACTCCGGCGAGGATCACCAGGATCAGAATGCCGGCGATGAGTGTGGCGGCGGAGAAGATGCGGTCGCCGGGCCGGACGACTGCCTTCTGCTGCCGAGAGGCGGGGCTCTGCGGCGGCTTCTGCCCGGACTCGGACGTGGAGCCCGGCCCTGTGGGGCCTGGCTCAGTTGTCTCTGTGCTGATCGGCACAAGTACTCCTCGTGTGACTTGTGGTGAAACCGGTGCGGTTCCACAGGCGCGGAAAAGCGGCGCAGGGGTTCTGCGCCGCTCCCGACTGGCTATTTCTCCAGGTCAGAGGCTGAAATCAGCCTTCAACCTTGATCGAGTCGATGACTTCTTCGATCTGCTTGCGCAGGTCGTCCGACAGGGGTGCGGACCCGGCGGAATCGGCTGCGGACTTCTGTCCCTCTTCCGAGACCACGAACTTCTCCCAGGCCTTGACCATGTCCACGGTCTCCTGGTCCTTGTAGGACGAGCAGACGAGGTGGTAGGAGACGAGCACGATCGGGTAGGCACCGGACTCGGTGGTGTCGCGGGCCAGATCGAAGGCGAGGTCGCCTTCGCTGCGGCCTTCGACCCTCTCGGAGGCGTCGACGACCTTGGTCGCGGCTTCCGGGGAGAGCTCGACGAATTCGTCGCCGACCTTGACCTTGGCGGTGGAGAGTTCGCCGACGGCCGAGGCATCCGCGTAGCCGATGGCTCCGTCGGTGTCGGAGACGGTCTGGATGACACCGTCGGTGCCCTGCGCAGCCTCGCCGCCGTACTCCTTCGGGAAGTTGCCGTCGACCTCGGCGTCCCAGTCCTTCTCGGCGGCGGCCTTGAGGTACTCGGCGAAGTTCTCCGTGGTGCCCGAATCATCGGCACGGTGAACGGCGGTGATCTTGAGATCCGGCAGGTCGGCGTCCGGGTTGTCGGCCTTGATGGCCTTGTCGTTCCAGTTGGTGATGTCGCCCTTGAAGATCTTCGCCATCGTCTCGGGCGAGAGGTTGAGCTCGTCGACGCCCTTGACGTTGAAGGTCACGGCGATGGGGGAGATGTAGACGGGGAACTCGTAGGCTCCCTCGGCGCCGCAGGCTTCCTCTCCGGCCTTGACCTCGTCATCGTCGAGGTGGGCATCGGAGCCGGCGAACTGCGCGTTGCCGGCGAGGAACTGTTCACGGCCGGCACCCGATCCGTCGGGGGAGTAGTTGACGGTCACACCGGAGTTCTGCGAGGTGAAGTCCGCGGTCCAGGCATCCATGGCGGCCTTCTGCGAGGAGGCGCCGATGCCGGTCAGGGTGCCCTGCAGGTCGCTGTTGCCGCCGGAGGCCTCTTCACCGGTGGCGGACTGACCGCCGCAGGCCGAGAGGGTGATGGCGCCGACCGCGAGGATCGCAGCGGAGGGGGCGAGATGCTTCATCTTCACGTAGATGCCTTTCATGTTTGTGGACACAGCTCGAGAGTTCTCGATTGCTCGTCATCCACGCTAAGGATCACGCGTGAAGTGCAAGGAGTTGGAACGTGAATGGCAGGTGAACGAGCGGCGAAGGGTTGGAACCGCCGTGAGTGCTCGATCACAGCCCGCGCCGTTTTCATGAAAGGATCATTGTCGGGACCGGCAGTCCCTCACCGAGGCGGCCCGCCGTGGCTGCGAACCCCGATCAACTGTCGATGGGGCGGACGCGTTCGATCTCGACGATGCGCGGCACCGGTCCGGGGCGCACATAGGCGATGAGGACCTCGCCGGGTTTGAGGTACGGATCGTCCTTCGGCAGCTTCGCCTCGACACGTTTCGGGGAATGGGCGGCGTAGACGGAGAAGATCGTCGGCAGCACCGGCCGGTGCGTGCAGTAGATGATCGGTTTGCCCTTTGCCAGCAGCTTCTCGATATAGCGGACGGTCTTGTCCGGATTCGCAGCGGTCGCCTTCTCGCTGAGCGTCGACACCTTCTTGATCGATTTTCCCGTCGCCGCGGACAGCGGGGTCAGCGTCGCCATGCACCGCTTCCACGGACTCGAGGCGAGCTTGCGGACACCCCAGGCACCCAGCAGACCGGTCAGCGCCATGGCCTGTCGGGTGCCGAGTTTGAGCAGCGGACGCACGTGCTCGGTCTCGTACCATTTCGCACGCGGGAACGCCTTCCCATGGCGGACGAGGATGAGCGGCCACGCCCGCAGCGCGTCCGTCTCAGCGAACTTCTCCAAAGCGTCGAGCTGCTCCCGATCCGAGTACGACGTCAGCTTCGCCCGCGCCTTGTCGACTGGGAACCACGCGGCAGTGTCGACCTCCCGAGCGTTCAGCGGGGCGAAGTCAGCCTCGTCCTTGACTTCGGCCGACCAGTAGAAGACCTTCTTCAGCGTGTTCCTGCCGACCGTGTATTCGGCTGAGGGGAGCGGGATGCCGAGGTGGATGTCGAAGCCCGTCTCCTCCTTGACCTCGCGGATCGCGGCCTCCGGCAGTGTCTCGCCCGGGTCGACCTTGCCTTTGGGCCACGACCAGTCGTTGTACTTCGGGCGGTGGATGAGTGCCACCTCGAGTCCTTTCGGGCCCTGCCTCCAGCACACGGCCCCGGCCGCAAGGACATCGGCGCTCACGCGCGATGACGCCTGTGCCGAGGCGACCTCGGACTGACTCACGCCTCATCCCCGATTCGCCGGCGTATCCGGTGCCGACGGATGAGCTCCGTCTGATAGTCGCCGAGGAGGTTGCCCTCGTCGTCGTGGGTCCGCCGTGCCCATCGGCCGTCGCCGGCTAGGTCGAACGCCGAGGTGGTCGGGGCGAAGGCGAGATCGAAGAGTGCGATGATCTCCGCCCGGTGACCGTCGTCGACGATCTGCACGAGTGCTTCGACCCGTCGGTCGAGGTTGCGGTGCATCATATCGGCCGAACCGATGTAGACGATCGGGTCGCCGCCGTTGCCGAAGACGAAGGCGCGGGAGTGTTCGAGGAAGCGTCCGAGCACGGAACGCACGGTGATGTTCTCGCTCAGACCTGCGATGCCCGGGCGCAGGGCACAGATCCCGCGGACGAAGACTTCGACGGTGACCCCGGCCTGCGACGCCCGGTAGAGGGCATCGATGACGGCCTCGTCGACGATCGAGTTGACCTTGATCCGCACCTGTCCCTGTCCGCCGGACTGTGCGATCGCGATCTCGGAGTCGATGAGGTCGATGAGCCCGGTGCGCACAGTGCTGGGAGCGACGAGGAACCGGGAGTATTCGGACTTGGGTGCGTAGCCGGAGAGCTGGTTGAACAGCTTCGTCAGATCATCTGCGACGGCCCGATCGCGCGTCAGCAGTCCGAAGTCCTCATAGCCGCGGGCGGTCTTCGGATGGTAGTTGCCGGTGCCGACGTGGCAGTACCGGGCCAGCCCGTCGGCCTCCTGGCGGACAACGAGGGAGAGCTTCGCATGCGTCTTGAGCCCGACTATTCCGTAGACGACGTGGACGCCGGCGCGCTCCAGTTTGCGGGCCCACGTGATGTTGGCCTCCTCGTCGAACCGAGCCTTGATCTCGACGACGGCGAGCACCTGGATTCCGGACTGCGCGGCATCGACGAGGGCGTCGATGATCGGCGAATCTCCGGAGGTGCGGTAGAGCGTCTGCTTGATCGCCAGCACGTTCTTGTCCGACGCGGCCTGCTCGAGGAAGGCCTGCACGCTCGTGGAGAACGAATCGTAGGGGTGATGCAGCAGGATATCCCGGCTGGCGACGGCGTCGAAGACGTCGACCTGGTCGCTGGACTCCCGCAGCGACAGGTCCTTGTTCATCTGCGGGACCATCTTCGGATAGTGCAGGTCATCGCGCGGCACATCGGCGATATCGGACATGCCCGACAGGTCCAAGGGGCTGGGCAGGTGGTAGATCTCCGAATCGTGGATGCCCAGTTCGTCCTTGAGCATCTCGAGGACCCGGGGGTGGATGTTCTCCGTGATCTCCATCCGCACGGCAGGACCGAAGCGCCTGCGCAGGAGCTCCTTCTCCAGTGCCTTGAGCAGGTTCTCCGCATCGTCCTCCTCGACCTCGAGGTCCTCGTTGCGGGTGACGCGGAACGTCGAATGGTGGACGATCTCCATGCCGTCGAAGAGGGTGCCGAGGTGCTCGGCGATGATGTCCTCGAGGGCGACGAAGCGGGCGGGGACGTCGCGTCCGGCGGGTCGGTCGGTCGCCTCGGCGACGTTGAAGAACCGGGGCAGACGCGGGGGAACCTTGACGCGGGCGAAGAACTCCTTGCCCGTCTCCGGCGCGCGCAGGAGCACACCGAGGTTGAGCGAGAGGCCCGAGATATAGGGGAACGGGTGGGCCGGGTCGACGGCCAGCGGGGTGAGGACGGGATAGACGTGGCCGAAGAAGAATTCGTCGACGCGGTGCCGCTCATCCTCGGTGAGGTCTTCGACCTGGACCTTCGTGATCGATTCCGCGTCGAGGCGGGGCCCGATATCGTCTTTGAGCAGGGCGGCGTGCCGGCTCATCAGTTCGAATGCGCGCACTCCGATATCGTGCATGACCTGCGCGGGCATGCGGCCGGTGACGCTGGGCACGGCCAGTCCGGTGTTGATGCGGCGTTTGAGGCCGGCGACGCGGACCATGAAGAACTCGTCGAGGTTGGTCGCGAAGATCGAGAGGAACCGGACGCGTTCGAGCAGCGGGATCTCCGGATCCGAGGCGAGGTCGAGGACGCGTTCGTTGAAGGCCAGCCAGCTGAGTTCGCGATCGAGGAAACGATCTGCCGGTGCGGGCAGACCCAGTTCCCTGCCCGAGGCTGCGATGTCGTACAACGCTCTACTCCTTCTCGTTCGGCGCGGTGCCGGAATCGGTGCCGGTGGACTCCGCGGAGGCCGGTGCATAGGCCACGTGCGCGACCGCGACATGGAATCCCAGCCGCTCGTACAAGCCTAGCGCCGGGGCGTTGTCCGATTCGACGTAGAGTTCGATTGTCTGAGCTCCGGCGGCCACCATCCGTCGCATCCCCTCGACCGTCAGCGCCTTGCCCACGCCCTTGGCGTGAATGCGCGGATCGACACCGACCACATAGACCTCGCCGAGGCGGCCCTCGGTCTCCGTATCCGTGATCTTCGTCTGGTGGAATCCGATCACCTCACCGTCGCGGGCGGCGATGATGAAGGTGTCGGGTTCGAAGTCCGCGGCGGTGACGACGGCGTCGATATCGGCGCGGGTCTGGCCGCCCTGTTCGGGATGCCAGTCGAATGCGGAGTTGTTCACCGACAACCAGCCGTCCTCGTCGCCGGGAGCGAAGGAGCGGATCTCGACTCCCTCTGGACTCTGGGTCTCGGGCAGGGCGTCGAGGCTCAGTCCGGTGTCGGTGCGCATCTGATAGAGCACCCGGTCACGGCCGAGCCCGTGCTTCTGCGCGAGGTGCTTGGCCGCTGGATGGTCACCGTGCGACCAGCACCAGGCGTCGGGTTCTTCGTCGAGGATCGTCGCCAGCAGCCGCTCGCCGAGGCCCTGGCCGCGGTGGTCGGGGGCGATGAGGAATTCGGCGGCGTGACGATCGCCTTGCAGGGCGCGGATTCCGAAGCCGATGAGGTCGCCGGCGCTGTTACCGGAGCTGTCGCGAGTGTCGTCGCCGGCATAGAAGCGCCACACGCTCGAGGCGGTCTGTGCTTCGTGGGCGGTGTCCTCACCGGTGGCGATGGCCATGAGTCCGCCGGAGATCTCGGGAGCGCCATCGGTCGCCGCCACATCGTCGAGGAATTTGAGCTCATCCTCGGTGAGGGTGTCGATCGGTGTGGAGGTAATTGCCCCGCTGGCCTGGATTCTCATGCCGTCACGTCCTCTGAATCTGTGTCCGTGACGCTGTCGGCGCTGAAGCGGTAGCCGACGTTGCGTACGGTGTGGATGGCGTTCTCAAGGTCTTTGCCGAGTTTCGCACGGAGGCGGCGAACATGCACGTCAACGGTGCGGGTGCCGCCGAAGTAGTCATCGCCCCACACCGTGAGCAGGATGTCGTCGCGGGTGAAGACGCGTTCGGGGTGCATGGCGAAGAACTTCAGCAGGGCGAATTCTCGGTAGGTCAGATCGAGGCTGCGTCCGCCGAGTTCGGCGGTGAAGGCGGTCTCGTCGATGCGGAGGTCTCCGGTGACGACGACCATCGGCTCGCCGTCGGCGTTCAACAGCTCCTCACCCGCTTCGCCGAGGCGGCCGGACAGTCCGAGTCCGCTCTGCCTGGTCGTGCCGACGGGCCCGCGGCCCGTGCGGACCGGTCCCCAGCCCACTGCCCCGCCCTTCGCTCCCGGACGGCCGGATCCGGCCGTCCCGCCGGGGAAGCCGCTGGCGTGGGCGGCAGATGACGCTGTGTGACGGTCACGCGCCACGCGCAGCCGCGCTTCCACCTCGGCGGGGCCGGCCGTGGTGAGGATGAGGTCGGCCACCTGCCATTTCGCCGAGGCCGTCGCCAGTCCGCCCTCGCCGAGGACGACGATGACGGGTGCGCTGATCCGCGCCTCGGCGAGGAGCTCGGCGATGCGCGGGGCCAGGGACAGATCGAGACAGGCATCGGCGATGACGACATCGACCGCAGCGGCGTCGGCCTTGCGGTCGGGCAGATCCTCGGTGCCGCAGCGGTCGATCCGGTGGCCGAGGTACTGCAGGGATTCGGGAGCCAGGGGTGCATCGAGCCTGGCCGTGGGGCAGATGTGCAGGATCCGCATGTGCTGCCTCCACCTCCTCGGCGCCCGTCGTCTCAGCCTGTTGTCTGAGGAAGATTATAGCGATGCCTCAGCCGGGGCCGCTCCGCCGCACAACCGCCGATGGTTACCGCGGGTGCCATCCGATAAGGCACGATAGTGCTGTGATCAGATGGATTCGAGTAGCCGTCGCCCTGGTGTTGGTGCTGGCCCTGAGCGCCTCCGTGTACTGGGGCTATACGCTGTTCCTGCTGGCGACCGGGCTCATCGTCTTCGGCGTCGCCTACGGTTGGCCGCGCCTGACGGACTCCCCGCAGCCGCGGGCGACGTCGATCATGCTCGCCCTCTTCGGAATCGGCGGACTCTACGCCGCCTGGCACGACTCCACGGCGCCCTACCTCGACTGGCTGCCCGTGCTCGCGGGCCTGGGACTGCTGTGGACCTTCGTACAGAACCTCACCCGCGGAATCGGCGCCTCCTATGCCGTGGCGAACGTGTCCGCGCAGGTCTCCGGCCTCGTCATCGTCCTGTCGGCGAGCACCTGGGTCGCTGCGATCACGATCCCCGGTGACAAGGAGGCCATCGTCATCGGCCTCGCCTCACTCATCGTGGCGCAGTGCATGACCGCGCTGCCGTGGCCGGCGATCTACACCTCGCCGCTGGCCATCGTCATGTCCACGGCCGTAGCGGGAATCCTGTCGGTGCTCGTGTTCGCACCGGCGCTCTCCCTGGCCTCGGCGCTCAGCCTCGGTGTCGTCATGGGGCTGCTCGTCGCGGCGGTCGATCGGATGCTCGGGCTCGTCGCCTATGCGAAGTTCCAGGCCGCCAACCTCGAGGCCTCGCAGAACATCGAGGTGAAGAAGAACGTCGAGAAGGCGCGCAGCTTCGCCGTGCAGCTCGCCCTCGGTGCCGCTCCGATCGCCCTCGGCGGAGTCGTCGTCTACGCTCTCGAACGCCTCGCCTCCTGATCTGGGCGGCGGCGCTGTTCCGCGGCCCTGGGCTGGATGCACATCACTTTGTCAGGAACTGTAGACTGGGAGCATGGAAAATCTTGTTGCTCTCGAAATCGTCTTCACCAGCCTCGTCGGCGTTGCCGCTCTCGGTGCCCTGGGTGTGGGGATCAAGGTCGTCACGGCGCTGTTCAAAGACAACCGCTGATCCCTTATGGTGATCGAACTCGATACCTCGGTCCATCCCGAGCTCGTCCCGCTGTCCTGGCTGATCGGGTCGTGGGAAGGCGTCGGTGTCGTCGGCTATGCGGACACTCCTGAGAAGCAGTTCGGCCAGCGCATCGACTTCGTCGCCCATGAGGGCACGCCCTTCCTGCAGTACACCGCGCATGCGTGGCTGCTCAGCGAATCCGGAGAACTCGACTCGACTCTGACTCTCGAGACCGGAATCTGGCAGCTCGTGCGCCAGCACGACGACGGCGACGTCGGCCCGGGGATGATGGTGCCGACCGAACCGCAGAGCTTCACCTCGGCCGCCGCGGTCGAGACCCTGCGCACGAACGATGACGCCTTCGAGATCGAAGCCGAGATCGTCCATCCGCACGGTGTCATGGAACTCTATGCCGGCACCGTCAAGGGCCCGCGCATCGACCTGGCCACCGATGTGGTGGCGCGCACGAAGACCGCGAAGGAGTACACCGCTTCGACGCGGATGTACGGCCTCGTCGGCGGCGAACTCATGTGGGCCTGGGACATGGCAGCCATGGGCCACGAACTCGCCTCCCATTCCTCTGCCAGATTGAAGAAGCTGTCGTAAGATGACTGATCCCGTGTCGCCGAATTCTGATGTCAACGATTCGCCGTCGCCGGAGAACACCCCCACTCAGCCGGTGCGGCGCTCGTCGCTGGCTCGCGGACTGAGCTCGACCGCGGTGCTCGGGGCCGGCGACCTCGCCGAGACGCCCATCCACTACGGAGCCTCCCTGCGTGAGCAGCGGGTGCTCGCGGAGAAGGACGGTCTCGTCGACCTCGCCCACCTCCGCGTGCTGCGTCTGAACGGACCCGACCGTCTGACCTGGCTGAACTCGATCACCACGCAGAAGATCGACAACCTGGCGCCCGGTGTGTCCACCGAAACCCTCGTGCTCGACCCGAACGGTCGCATCGAGGGCTGGCTCAGGCTCGTCGACGACGGTGAGGCCCTGTGGGCGATCAGCGATCTCGACACCGACGCAACCCTGGACTTCCTGCGCAAGATGGTCTTCATGATGCGTGTTGAGATCGAGGACCTCAGCGACGACTACCAGTGCTTCGGCGCCATCACCTCACTGCCGGAAGCTCTGCCCGTCACCCGGACCTGGTCCGACCCATGGCCGCATATCGGCAGCGGTTCGGCCTCCTATGCGCAGATCGACATCGGCAAGGACGTCGCCGGCACCGACCACCCCGGGCTCGAGACTCCGTTCGTCATCGGCATCGTCAAGCGCTCCGACCTGCAGGGGTTGTCTGCGAACAGCTTCGACATGGCCGGCTTCGACGCTTGGGAGGCGCTGCGAATCGCCGCGTGGCGGCCGGGCCGGAACGAGATCGACCACAAAGCCCTCGTCGGCGAACTCGACCTGCTGCGCACGGCCGTGCACCTGGCCAAGGGCTGCTACCGGGGTCAGGAAGCGGTGGCCCGCGTTCACAATCTCGGTCAGCCGCCTCGGCGATTGACCTTCGTTCATCTTGACGGGTCCGGGCATATCGCCCCGGATCCCGGCACCGAGGCGCTCGCCGAGGTCCGCGGGTCCGAACGCTCCGTGGGCGCTCTGACCTCGGTGACCGTGCATTGGGAGCTCGGACCGATCGGTCTGGCCGTGGTCAAGCGGAACCTGGCCCCCGAGGCGCAGCTGAGCTTCGAAATCGGCGACGGCGAACGCGTCATCGGTGCTCAGGAGACGATCGTCGTGCCGATGCGCGAACACGAGAGCGTGCTTCCGGCACGTAACAAGGACGTCGACGCCCGCAGCCATAACCGCTGATTCCCGGGAGCGTCGGGGACCACCCGGCGCTGTTTCCGCCTTCGCTGTCGGCCATCCGCAATGAGGATTCGGCCGCCGGCACACGACAACGGATTCCGTACCCGATCGGTGCCGAATCAACGGGTTCGTCTCGCCGCGGAGAGCGGTTGTGCTCAGCCCTCGGACGGCAGGTGACAAAAACCGTCGTTTGCCCCTATTCTTCCCCTTATGACAGCTTTGGAGATTGGCGGCGAAGCTCTGCCGCAGGAACGTAAGATCGTCACCGAGATTCCGGGACCGAAGTCCCGTGAGATCGAGGAACGTCGCAAGTCAGCAGTGGCGACCGGTGTCGGCTCGAGCCTGCCCGCCTACGTGGTGGCGGCCGGCGGCGGCATCCTCAAGGACGCCGACGGCAACCAGCTCATCGACCTCGGATCGGGAATCGCCGTGACCACGGCCGGCAACTCGAACCCCCGCGTGGTCGAGGCCGCGAAGGCCCAGCTCGAGGCCTTCACCCACACCTGCTTCATGGTCAACCCGTACGAGAGCTACGTCGAGGTCGCCGAAGCTCTCAACCGTCTGACCCCCGGTGATCACGAGAAGCGCACCGTGCTGCTCAACTCCGGTGCCGAGGCTGTCGAGAACGCCGTGAAGATCGCTCGCGCCCACACCGGCCGCGATGCCGTCGTCGTCTTCGACCACGCCTACCACGGCCGGACGAATCTGACCATGGCGATGACCGCGAAGGCCGCCCCCTACAAGGCCGGCTTCGGTCCCTTTGCCGGTGAGGTCTACCGCGCACCCATGTCCTACCCGTACCGCGACAACGACGCGGCCGGCACGAAGATCAGCGGTGAGGACGCGGCCAAGCGCGTCATCACGATGATCGAGAAGCAGATCGGCTCCGAGTACGTCGCCGCGATCGTCATCGAACCCATCCAGGGTGAGGGCGGCTTCATCGTTCCGGCCGAGGGCTTCCTGCCCACGCTCGTCGACTACGCCCGTGAAAAGGGCATCGTCTTCGTCGCCGATGAGGTGCAGGCCGGATTCGCGCGCACCGGCAAGATGTTCGCCTCCGAGTGGGAGGGCATCGTGCCCGACCTCATCACCACGGCCAAGGGCATCGCCGGCGGTCTGCCGCTGTCGGCCGTGACCGGTCGCGCGGACATCATGGACTCGGTCGGACCGGGTCGCCTCGGCGGAACCTACGGCGGCAACCCCACGGCCTGTGCCGCTGCCCTCGGTGCGATCGCCGCGTACGAAGAGGACGGACTGGCCGATCGGGCCGGGCACATCGGTGAGATCCTCGTCGACCGTCTGACGAAGCTGCAGTCGAAGTACCCCGAGGTCGGCGACATCCGCGGCCGCGGCGCCATGATCGCCGCCGAGTTCGTCGAGCGCGACTCGATCGAACCGAACGCGGACCTGGTCAAGAAGGTCGCGGACTACTGTGCGAAGAACGGCGTCCTCGTGCTCGTCACGGGAACCTTCGGCAACATCCTGCGCTTCCTGCCGCCGCTGACGATCTCCGACGAGCTGCTGAACGACGCCTTCGACGTCATCGAGGCCGCCCTCGCCGACCTCCTCAGCTGAAATCCCCCTAGTTACTACCTGACGGCGGCCCAGCAACCTCGCGCAAGGTTGCTGGGCCGCCGTCAGGTAGTTCGGGGGGTGCAGTTGTAGCACAATAGGGGCCATGACATCAGAGATCGACGGCGCGACCGGCACGTCAGCGAGCGTCCCGGCCCGACTGTGGCACTTCCTCCGGGGACCGCGCTTCATCGACCTGCCGATCCGCCTGCTGGCACTCATCATGGGGTTGACGATCCTTGTCCCCGGCTCCTTCGAGATCACCGAACCCCGCTACGCAGGCCTGCTCGTCCTCGCCTACGGACTCATCGTCTTGGCCGCGTTCCTGCCGCTGAGCATCGTCATCGCGACGACCGGTCTGGGCATCGGGTTCTCCATGCTCTACCCGGACCTGGAGAACATGTTCCCCGAGGCGCTCATCCTCGCCACCGCGGTCCTGATCAGCCGCCGTCGCTGGATCGGGTTTGCGCTGGGAACCCTCGGACTGGCCGTCTACCTCGGCGCATCGACCCGACTCGGGTCCTATGACGCCGGCTTCGAAGGACTCACCGACCTCGGCTACGGCTGGCTGACCTATTCGATCCTCGGCCTGTGCGCGTCCTTCGTCGAGGCCCGAATCCGCAGTGAGATCGACCGCCGCGAACGCGCCGCCGTCGACCACCAGAAATCACTCGACGCCATGCGCGCCCGGTTCACCAGCGATATGCACGACACCATCTCGCACTCGCTGACCACCGAATCCGCGATCATCGGCACCCTCGCGAAGGAAAGCGACTCCGAGACCGCTGACCGCCTCGTCGCCGAGCTGGCGCTGGTCAACGCCGAAGCCACCAAACGGCTCCGGCAGCTGGTGACGAGCCTGAGCAGGTGGGAGACCGAGAGCTGCACCGGGGACTGCGGGACCTCCCGGATCCGCTTCCGCGCCGAGGCGGAGCAGCTGGCGACCGCGATCGAAGACGGGTGCGCGGCCGGGCGCGTTCCCCTGACCACCGAACTCTCTCCGCTGCCGACCCATGCGACCGGAACGCTGTCGCACCATTTCCGGGCCGTCATGCTCGAGCTCGCCACGAACGTCATCCGCCACTCCGTCCCCGGCACCCCCGCTACCCTCGTCGTCGAAATGCGAGACGGCAGCGGCAGCCGAGCCGAACTGCTCTGCCGCAGCACGAACGCATCCCCGACCGCGCTGACCCGGGCCCCGCGGTCTCTGTCCCGCCGTGCCACGGCCATGGGCGGCGTCTGCCGGGTGGACGAGGATGAACGGAGGAGAGCCGTCGTCGAGGTGGCCCTGCCGATCCGTTTCATCACCCATTCCGCATCGGCTTCCTCGAAATCGGATACCGCGCGGTCTTCCTCGAACGCGGACACGATCGACGTCGTCGATGACGACTTCGACACCAGCGCTGTGTCGTCAAGTGCAGAGAATCCTGGTGCCACCTCGGCTGAGGCACCGGGAGCCGATCACAGTGCCGATTCGGCCTCAGGCGCAGGCGGGGTGGGCGCGTTGGAGGCGACCGGTGCCGAGGCTCCCGATCGACTCACGGGCACGGACACCGCTGGATCCGGCATCTCGGGCGAGGCGACCTACCGCCTCAGTAACGGCAGCCACAGCCACGGCAGCCACAGCAGCGGCAATGCCCGCCGTACGAAGGGCGGCCGGGGCAAGGTCGACGCCTGATGACGGCGCACACTTACCCGGCCCCGCACCGGATCTCGGAGGCGACCCCTCACGTGAGACCGGAGGCGACCATGCCGCAGGCCGACCAAGACGTGAGCCCTGAACCCGCCGCACGCACCTCCGTCCTCGTCGTCGATGACGATTCGTGGACGACACGAGCGGTGGCCGCGACGCTGGAGGATGCGGGTTCCTTCCGTGTGCTCGACCCCGTCCACTCCGGCGAGGAGGCCATCGCCGCCTTCGCCGCCGAGCGTCCCGACCTCGTCCTCATGGACGTCAACATGCCGCCGGGAATGAGCGGCGTCGATGCAACGGCAGCGATCATCGACCTCGACCTCGACGCCCGAGTCGTGCTCCTGACGACCGTGTCGCCCGGGCCCGGAATCGCCCGCGGACTCGAGGCCGGCGCACTCGCCGTGGTCAACAAGACGGCAGGGGAGAGGGAACTCGTCTCGATCGTGGGGGCCGCCTCGGCAGGCGAGAGCCCCGAACTGCTCAAAGGCTTGGCCGAGGACATCGTCATCAGCGGTGACCAGCTGCCCGACGCCCCCGGCGCGGCCCCGCAGCTGACCGCGCGCGAGATGGATCTGCTCACCCTGCTCTGCCAGGGACACGGCTACGAAGAGATCGCCGACGCCCAATCGGTGGCCATGTCCACCGTGAAATCGCACGCCCGCAACCTCCGCCTCAAACTGGGCGCACGCAACCTCGCCCAACTCGTCGTCCGTGCCCTCCAGTTCAAGTTCTTCTCCCCGGAATGACCCATCCCGCCGAGGCGGCTCGTCCGGTTCCTTCCGCATCGCCGAGGCGCGCGGTCCTGACGACGCAGACCCTCCCGGCCGCAGCCGACCATGGTCGGCCGTTGACTACAGTGGGAGCATGACCGACACCGCGAGTCCGCGACTGTCCCGACTGATCCGGGACACGGAGGGGTTCCTCCTGCCGCTGACCGAGATGGCCGGCGACGCCGTAGTCGCTCGAGTCGAATTCGGCTTCGACCTGCCGACGACTCCCACGCAGACGTCGGCTGCACTGCACGCCGGCTCGCCTGCCGGCCCGCCCACCGCTTCGCCCACCGAGGCGGTCGGCCACGCCTCCCTGACCGGGACCGTCGTCCTCGTCACCGAACCGGTGAGCAGTCCTGCCGGACTCGACGCGGTGCTGGCAGGCTATGCGGGCGCCGCCGCCCTCGTCGTTCCGCCCGGAACGCACGGCCACCTCGGCGACGGGATCGAACTGAGGGGGAGTGAGGGCCGGGTTCCGGTCCTCCTCGAACGCTCGCCGCATGTGACCTGGTCGGAGATCCTCGTGCATCTGCGGCAGCTCACGGAGGGCGCGACGAGCGCCCTGGCCCGGCCCGATGTCGACGACCTCAGCGCACTGGCCGCCGTCATCGCCGAGACCACGGGCGCATCGATCACGATCGAGGACCCGGCCTCGCGTGTGCTCGCGCATGCCAACCTCGGCGGCGAACTCGACGAGATCCGACGCGAGACGATCCTGTCCGGGGCCATTCCCGACTGGCGGATCGCCGAGCTCGAGGCATCGGGGTTCCTCGACACGATCCGCCGTTCGACCGACGTCGTCGAACGGCCCGCCGAAGGCACATCACCGGCCCGGTCGGTCATCGCGCTGCGCAGCGAAGGCGAGCTCATCGGCACGATCTGGGCGGCCTACCCGGCCGAGGTCGACCACGAACCGCTGCGCGAGGTGCTGCGCGATGCCGCCCGCGCGGCCCTGCCCGTGATGCTGCGGACACTGCGCCGGTCGCCGTTCGAGAAGCGCATCCGTCGGGAGGCGCTCGGTGCGATCCTCGCCGGTTCGGCCGACCTCGGTCCGTCGGCGACCCTGCTGTCACTGCCGTTCTCCGGTAGCTTCTGCGTCCTCGCCTTCACCGAGTCGGCCCCCGACCGAGAGCCCGTCCTGCGGTTCCATCTCCGGGCCGCCTTCGCCGATGCCGTGCTCTCCCGGATCGAGTCGGGCACAGGCGCACATCTCGCGGCACTCGTGCAGATGAGCGAGCCGACGGATGCGGCGCAGATCCGCGACCACGTGCTCTCTGCCCTGCGGCGATCGCTGCCGAGCGACGAGGCGCTCAGCTTCGGTGTCGGCTCTCCCGTCGACCGCCTCGACGAAGTGCATCGCTCGTGGTCCGAGGCCGTATACGTCGTCGACGCCGTGCACGGCAGGAGGCGCGGCCTCGGCTGCCGAGGACGGGGTGCCATGAGCGGAGGCCCTGCGAGCGGCGGCGACGAGGAAGCCCCGACCATCGTCGGAGCGACCGTCGAGGATGCGGCGGCCGAAGTCATCGGACTGCGCGTGGCCGATACGCTGCTGGCCGTCGAGCGCGATGCGCACGGCGGAGAACCCGCTGGTCGCAGCGGCGATATCGGCAGCATCGCACGGCCGGCTCGGGCGCTGGCCGGGCATGACGCGCAGCACAACGGCAGCCTGCTCGAGACGCTGCGGGTCTATTTCGCCACGGTCGGCAACTCCGCCGAGGCGTCCCGTCGGCTGCACGTGCATACGAATTCGCTGCGGCACCGCCTGGGGCGGATCGAGGAGATCACGGGTCTGTCGACGGCCGAGCCGGCCGAGAGGCTGTGGCTCGAGCTCTCGGTGCTCGCCCACGATCGCGCGGGCGGCTGAAGGCTTGAGGAGTCGTGTCGTGGGAAACCGACAATCGATCCCCGGGAAGTTTGGTGAATTATTGTTCGTTCGTCGAGGTCGACCGTCCTAGAGTGACAGCAGATCACAAACAGAGGACGTCATGCCCAACAGTCACCACTCGATCGCCGACGGTCGAGCACAGGCGATCAGAGCGATCGCCGAGAACAGCCAGCCCCTCACCGACCGCACCCCTGCCGTGGCGGGGCGAGCCAACCGCACCGACGACACCCCTGCCGAGACGCGCGGAGTCGATCGCACCACCGCAAGCGGTTCCGCTCCCGCGGGCGTGCCCTCCCTGTCGGACGGCGTGCCTGCCCTATCGGAGGGCGTGCCGGCCCTGCCGGATGGTGTGCCGGCGCTCTCGGATCGGGAGCCCGTGCTCGGGCTCATGGATCTCGATGCCATCGATACCGCGTTCGAGCGGCTCACTTCGGCGTTCGATTCGGACCATGAGGTGCTCCACGCGGTGGCCTGCAAAGCCGTGCCGCTGCGTTCGCTGCTCGAGCGCTATGCGCAGCAGGGCGCCGGATGCGAAGTCGCCAGCCCCGGCGAACTCGAACTCGCCCTGGCCGCCGGGTTCGCTCCCGAACGGATCGTCTTCGACTCCCCGGCCAAGACCTGGACGGAACTGCGTCGGGCCGTCGACCTGGGCGTGTCGATCAACGTCGACAACTTCGACGAACTCGCCCGCCTCGACCTGCTTCTGGAAGACAGACGACCGACCGTCGACGAAGTACGGATCGGAATCAGGATCAATCCGCAGTCGGGCACAGGCACGATCGGGGCGCTGAGCACCGCCACAGAGACGTCGAAATTCGGCATCGGACTCGCCGATCCCGGAGCCCGCGAAGCTGTGATCGAGGCCTATCTGGCGCGGCCCCGGCTGAATCAGATCCACGTGCACTCGGGTTCTCAGGGCATCAGTCTCGAGCGCGCCGCCGTCGGAATCCGCACCGCGGTCGACCTCGCGCAGGAGGTCAACGCGCGTGCCGGGACGCGGCAGATCACCCGCATCGATATCGGGGGAGGCCTGTCGGTGAACTTCGACGGCGAGGACATCACCCCGACCTTCGCCGACTACCGTGCGGTGCTCGAACAGCAGGTCCCCGACCTGTTCGACTTCGACATCGTCACCGAATTCGGGCGTGCACTGTTGGCCAAGGCCGGCACCGTCCTCACCCGCGTCGAGTACGCGAAGACCAGCGGCGGGCGCCGCATCGCCATGACTCACGCAGGCGTCCAGGTCGCCACCCGCACCGCCTACGCTCCGCACGACTGGCCGCTGCGGATCATGCCGTTCACCGGTGACGGGGAACCGAAGATCGCCGAGGCGGTGCCCACTGATGTCGCCGGGCCCGCGTGCTTCTCCGGGGATCTGCTCGCTCGGGACCGTTCGCTGCCGCGCCTCGACGTCGGCGACCTCGTCGCCGTGCCCGAGACCGGCGCCTACTACTTCTCCAACCCCTTCTCCTACAATCTGCTCCCGCGCGTGCCCGTCTACGGGTACCGCACCGGGGACGGGGGCGAACCGCGATTCGTCGTCATCCGACGGGGCCAGACGATCGACGAGATCCTCGCCGAGGCGGGGCCGCGGTGGTGATCGGCGCGGACCTGAGGACTTCAGGCGACGCTCAGGCCAGGCGGCTAACAATTCAGCAAACTTTCATGATTGAGCTGTGCGAGAGTGTATGGTGCCTTTAGTCTCGACAGCAGGCGGCTGAACTCTGAGCAGCTCGCCAAAGTATCTTGACCCCCCGAAGAGGAGATCAGAAGATGAACATCAGACGGATGACAGTTGCGGCAGTCGCCGCCGTGGCGCTGGCGCTGACCGGGTGCGGCTCGGACGGCGGCAGCGGTGGAGGCGGTGGAGGCGGTGAGACCACCGACGACCTCACGCTCGGCACCGGTGGCACATCGGGCACGTACTACCCTCTCGGCGGTGAGCTCGCTTCGATCTTCGAGGACAACGTCGACGGCGTGACAGTCAACTACGTCGAGTCCGGTGCCTCGGCCGAGAACCTCGGCAAGATCTACCAGGGCGAATGGCAGCTCGGCTTCACGCAGAGCGATACGGCCAACACCGCGGTCAACGGCGAGCTCGAAGACCTCGACGGGACGAAGATCGACAACGTCGGCTGGCTGGCCTCGCTCTACCCTGAGGCCGCTCACATCATCGTCCGCGAAGACTCGGGAATCGAATCGGTCGAGGACCTCAAGGGCAAGAAGATCGCGGTCGGCGACGCCGGTTCGGGCACGCGCGCCATCTCAGATGCCATCCTCGACGCCGCGGGCATCGGCGAATCCGACTACACCCCGGAGATCACCGACTTCGGTGCTTCGACCGACATGCTCGCCGACAAGCAGATCGATGCCACGATCTTCGTCGTGGGCACACCCGTGGCCGGACTGACCCAGCTGGCCGCGACGACCGACGTCAAGCTGCTCGGGCTCGACGACGATACGACGAAGACGATCGAAGAGGGATCGGGCGCGGAGTCCTACGACATCCCGGCCGACGCCTATGACTTCCTCGATGAGGACGTCCCGACCGTCTCGGTGTTCGCCTCCTTGGTGGCCTCGACCGATCAGGTCAGTGAGGACACCGCCTACAACCTCACGAAGGCGCTGTTCGAGCACACTGACGAGATCACCCTCGACGTCGGCAAGCTCATCACGAAGGACTCCGCCATGCTGGGCGTCGGCGACGTGCCGCTGCACCCGGGCGCTCAGAAGTACTTCGAAGAAGAGGGCATCGAGCTGCCGTGAGCGAAGATTCGACACCGACCCGGCCGTCCTCCGCGACGGCCGGGCCCGGCGCCGATCAGGTGGCCGCCGGAGAACGCGGATCGGCCGACGTACTCGCAAAGCATGACACCTCCAGCCGCTATCGCAAGGATCTCGGCTGGTGGGTCTGGGTGGTCGGCGGACTGTCCATCGCCTTCACCGTCTACCACCTCTATGCCGCACTCGAACGGCCCTTCAACACGTGGATGCACACATCGCTGCATCTCGCGGGCGCCACCGCGCTCATCTTCTTCCTCTACCCGCCGAGCCGCCGCCTCCTCGATGCGCCGGCGACAGGCAACCGCGTCGCCGACGCGCTGATCGGGCGCGGCAGCCGCATCCCCTGGTACGACGTGCTCCTCGGCTTCGCGGGACTCGGCTGCAACCTCTACGTCTTCGTCGAGTACTCGCGGCTGGTGAGCAACTCCGTCCAGATCCTCGGCTATTCGAACCTCGACTACTTCGTGGCGATCCTCGGCGTCCTGCTCATCCTCGAAGCCACCCGCCGGTGTGTGGGCCTTCCCATCGTCATCATCGGCGGCATCGCCATCCTCTACGGACTCTTCGGCAACTACAGCCCTGTGTTCACGCATTCCGGGATGAGTCTCGAGGACTTCGCGACGACGATGTTCCTGTCGAACGGATCGGGCATCTTCGGCACTCCGATCCAGGTCTCGGCGAACTTCATCTTCCTCTTCCTCTTCTTCGCCGTGATGCTCGTGCACACGAACATCGGACAGTTCTTCAATGACCTGGCCTTCCGTCTCACCGGCCGATTCACCGGCGGTCCCGCTAAAGCCGCGGTTGTGGCCTCCGGTCTCCAGGGCATGGTGTCGGGTTCGTCCGTGGCCAACACCGTCGCCTCGGGGTCGTTCACGATCCCGCTGATGAAGAGGTCGGGCTTCAAGCCCCACTTCGCCGCCGCCACCGAGGCGACCGCCTCGACGGGTGGACAGCTGATGCCTCCGATCATGGGCGCGGCCGCGTTCATCATGGCGCAGAACGTCCCGGACCTCGAATACAACGGACTCATCGTCATCGCGATCATCCCGGCGATCCTCTACTTCCTCGGGGCCTTCCTCTCGATCCACTTCGAGGCGAAGACCGACGGGATCCTCGGGCTGTCCAAGGCGAGCCTGCCTGACGGCAAGGAGCTGCTCAAACGCCTCGACCTCCTGCTGCCGTTGGCCGTCATCATCCTCACCCTCCTGTCGGGGATGTCGCCGATCCGCGCCGCGCTGTTCGGCATCGGCACCGCGTTCTTCCTCAGCTTCCTGCGAAAGTCGACGCGGATGGATCCGCGCGGATTCGTCACGCTGCTCGTCGAGGGCGCCCGCACGGCGCTGCCGGTGATCGCGGCCTGCGCGACGGCGGGCATCGTGGCCGGCACAGTTACGGCGACCGGACTGGGCGGACAGCTCGGCAAGGGACTGGTCGATCTCGCCGGAGGCAACTTCTTCATCGTCCTGGTCATGGTCATGATCGCCTGCATCGTCCTCGGCATGGGCCTGCCGACGACCGCGAACTACGTCGTCACGGCCACTGTCGCCGCACCGATCCTGTACAACAACTTCGATGTGCCGCTCATTGCGGCGCACATGTTCGTGTTCTTCTTCGGGATCCTCGCCGACATCACCCCGCCGGTCTGCCTCGCAGCCTATGCCGGCGCCGGCATCGCCAGGGCCAATCCGATGCGTGCGGGTGTCACCGCCGTGCGGATCGCCATCGCCGGGTTCCTCATCCCCTATGTGTTCATCCTCGAGCCGGCTCTGCTGCTCCAGGGCACGTGGCAGGAGCTCCTGTTGGCGCTCGTGACCGTGATCCTCGGCATGATCGGAGTGTCCTCGGGCCTGGCCGGGTACTTCATGGGTCGCGCCAACATCGTCGAGCGGGTGCTGCTGTTGGCCGCCGGGATCACCCTGATCTACCCGAACATCTGGGTCTCTCTCGTCGGTCTCGTCGTGCTCGTCGCGGTCGCGCTCATTCAGCGGCTGCGGAAGGCCACGACCACCACCGAGATCGCCGCCCAGAGGGCCGCGGCCACGGCCTGATTCCCTCGTCGGTCCGCGAGCCGTGCCGAGTGCACGGCTCGCGGACCGTTGTCATGTGATCCGAGTCGCCTGCGTGGGCCCGGCAGTCGAGTGCGAGCGCGTTCCGATTGTGCGGATCGCACAAGGCGACACGCCAGAAGTTGTGAGCTGGTGCTGCGATTTCACACCCGTTCCGGCATAGAGTGACAGACAACACATCTCGGCGGTCGCAGGCGGGGAACTCATGACCACGGTCCGGCCGCCGCAGGCAGGAGCCGCCTCCGGCGGCCGGAACCGAAGGGGTCCAATGATCACTCAACACTCGCTGCGCCGCACCGTGCGCGTGAGCCTGCGCCGATGCCTGGCCGGCATCGCGGCGCTGGCACTCGCCGGATCGATGGCCGCCTCTCCGGCACCGGCCGCCGCCTCGGAGACTCCCGCCGCTGAGAACGTGCTGCGGATCGCCACCGACGGATTCGTCGACTCCTTCAACCCGTTCACCTCCTTCTACCTCGTGCCGACGAACACCTTCCGGTACATGTATGAGAATCTCGTGGCCAATGACGCCAAGGACGGTTCGGTCACCGAGGGACTCGCCACCGAATGGAACACGGACTCCGAGGGCAAGGTCTGGACCTACACGATCCGCCCGGACATGAAATGGTCCGACGGGGAACCGCTGACCTCGAAAGACGTCGCATGGACCTATAACCAGATGATGGACAACGACGAGATGGCGGTGGCCAACGGCAGCCTCGTCGAGAATTTCGCGAAGGTCGAGGCCCCCGACGATTCCACCGTCAAGATCACCCTGAAGAAGGCGCAGGCGAACAACCCCGGCCAGGAGATCCCCGTCGTGCCGGAACACGTGTGGTCGAAGATCGACAAACCCGGCGAATTCAAGAACGACGAGAAGTCCGTGGGCTCGGGACCCTTCCAGCTCGACAGCTATGAGGCGAACAAGTCGATCACGCTCAAGGCGAACCCGAACTTCTGGCGCGGCAAGCCGAAGCTCGACGAGATCCAATACCGCTACTACACGAACTCCGATGCGCAGGTACAGGCGATCCGCTCCGGCGAGGTCGACTTCATCACCGGCCTCAGCCCGGATCAGTTCACGGCACTGGAGAACGCGGACGACGTCGAACTCAACGACGGCAACGGCCGCCGCTTCAACGGAATCTCCATCAACCCGGGTGTCGCCGACGCCGACGGCAAGGAGTTCGGAACCGGCAATGAGGCGCTTAAGGACAAGAAGGTCCGCCAGGCCATCCGGGCCGGCATCGACACCGAGACCCTGCGCAAACAGGTCATGCAGGACTATGCGCAGCCGGCCACGAGCTTCATTCCCGCCGTCTACCCGGACTGGGCGCTGAGCCCCGACAACCGGGTCGTCAGCGGATTCGACGTCGACCGCGCGAAGACGCTCCTCGACGACGCCGGTTGGAAGGAAGGCTCCGACGGCATCCGCGAAAAGGACGGCGAGAAGCTGCAGCTGCGTTTCCTCACCGATGCCGACGTTCCGACGGAGCAGAGCACCGCGAAGTTCCTGAAGCCGTGGATGAAGGACATCGGCGTCGACCTGAAGAACGAATCGACCGATGCCGATACCGAGTCCGAACGCACCACCAAGGGCGACTACGACATGTACTTCTCGGGCTGGTCGATCAACCCCGATCCCGACTACCAGCTGAGCATCAACACCTGCGGTCAGCGCCCTGACGCCGAAGGCAACGGCGGCACCAGCCAGGACGGCTGGTGCAACAAGGAATTCGACAAGCTCTATCAGGCCCAGCACGTTGAGCTCGACCAGGCCAAGCGTCAGGAACTCGTGCAGAAGGCACTGGCCATCCATTATGAAGAGGCCCCCTCAGTGACGCTGTGGTACCCGAACCAGCTCGAGGCCTACCGCTCCGACCGGTTCGAGAACTTCACCAAACAGCCGTCCGACGGCGGCGCCATCGCCAACCAGGTCGGCTACTGGGGCTACTCCTCGGTCGAACCCGTCAGCGAAGAGGAAACCACCGGCGGCGGAATGGGCGCCGGCGGTTGGATCGGCATCGCGGCCGCAGCCATTGTCGTTCTCGGCGGAGGCGGCTGGCTGCTCAGCCGTCGCAAGAAGTCCGACGACCGCGAATAGTTCCCGCGCCCACAGTCCGGGTGCCACGCCACCCGCGCCATCTGCGGCACCCGGACCCACGGGCCTCTGTCCTCATCACCTGGAGCACCACAGTGAGCACACCCACCCACGATCCCCATTCCGGGGATCGCCCTGACCGAGGAACGGACACGGCGACCCCGGGCACCGACCCCACGAACCCCAGCCCCGCCTCGGCGAAGGGAACTGCCGACACCGCCGAGACGAACCCTGCCGCCGTCGACATGGACGAACCTCCGGCCGGCGGATCCTTCGCCCGCTACTTCCTGCGCAAGCTCGGCGGGGCCGCGACCTCGATGATCCTGGTCATCGTGCTCGGCTTCTTCGCCTTCCGCATGCTGCCCGGCGACCCCGTGCTCAAGATCGCCAAGGAACGGCCGATGTCCCCGGCGCAGATCGCCGAGCTCCGCAGCCAGTACGGACTCGACAAACCCGTCATTGTCCAGTTCTGGGACTACCTCGTCGGCATCGTCACCGGCGATCTCGGCGAGTCCTACGTATACCGGAAATCCGTGTCCTCCCTCATCGGCGAGTACCTCGGCCCGACCCTGCTGCTCACGGGCACCGCGGCCGTCATCGCCATCGCCCTGGGCCTGTGGCTCGGGCAGCTCTCGGCCTGGCGGCGCAATTCCCTGTTCGACAAGCTCGCCTCCTCGACCTCGCTGATCTTCTGGTCCGTGCCGACGTTCTGGCTCGGCCTCATCCTGCTCATGATCTTCGGCGGCACCCTGCAGTGGCTGCCCACCGGCGGCATGATCACCCCGGGGCTCGACCCCTGGTCGCCGGCCGGAATCATCGACGTCATCACGCACCTCATCCTTCCGGTCGTCTCGCTCGTCGCCGTCGTCTATGCACAGTTCCTCATGATCATGCGCGCCTCCCTGCTCGAGGAGATGAGCGAGGACTACCTCACGACGGCCCGCGCAAAAGGCCTCACCGAGGATGAGGTCCGTCGCCGTCACGCCGTGCCCAATGCGCTGCTGCCGACCGTCACCGTCGTCTTCCTCCACATCGGCGGGCTCGTCGCCGGTGCGGTCACCGTCGAAGCCGTGTTCTCATGGCCGGGGCTGGGCAAACTCACCTTCGAAGCCATCCGCGGTCCCGACCTGCCGCTGCTGCAGGGCACCTTCGTCGTGTTCTCGGCGATCATCATCGTGATGAACCTCGCCGCCGATATCGTCTACCGATTCCTCGATCCCCGCGTCAGGAGGGCCTGATGAGTGCGAACACCCCCGCCGTCGACGGCGCGAAGCTCGTGCGCGAACGCCGACTGAACAATGCGAAGAAGAACTGGGCGCTCTTCCGCTCCGACGCCCCGGCTCTCATCGGCGCCGTCGTTCTCCTCTTCTTCATCGTCATCGCGATCGCCGCACCGCTCATCGCACCGGCCTCGATGCTCGACGTCACGCAGCAGCTCGACGTGCCCCGCTACGCCCCGCCGAGCCTCGACCATCCCCTGGGCACCGATGACTTGGGTCGGGAGATGTGGGTGCGCATCCTCTGGGGAGCGCGCGTGTCGATCCTCGTCGGTGTCGCCGCGACCGTGATGTCGATGCTCATCGGCACCATCATGGGCCTGGCCGCCGGTCACTTCTCGGGACTGTTCGGCGGCTTCATCATGCGCATCGTCGACTTCTTCATCGTCCTGCCGTCCCTGCTCTTGGCGATCGTCCTGTCCTCCGTGCTGGAACGCGGAGTCTTCACGATCGTCGTCGCCATCGGACTGACCTCATGGGCGTCGACGGCACGGATCGTGCGGTCGCAGACCTTGAGCGTCGAATCCCGGCTCTACATCGAACGCGCGCGCATCCTCGGTGCCGGTCATTCCCATATCCTGTTCCGGCACCTGCTGCCGGCGGTGATGCCGCTCGTGCTCGCGAACACGACACTGACCGTCGGAGGAGCGATCATCGCCGAGTCGACGCTGTCATTCCTCGGCCTCGGCGATACGTCCAAAGAATCGTGGGGCACGATCCTGAAGAACTCGATGGACGTGTCCGCGGCGACCTCCGGCTACTGGTGGTACGTGCTCACCCCGGGTGTGGCGATCCTGCTCGTCGTGCTCGCGTTCACGATGGTCGGGCGCGCATTCGAGGCCATCATCAACCCCGCCCTGAGGAGCCGCTGATGACCGATCTTCATTTCGAGAACGTTTCGATCACCTACCGCTCCTCATCCGACCGCGGCGATGTCGTCGCCGTGAAAGACGTCAGTCTCGACCTGCCCGCCGGTGCCACTCTGGGCATCGCGGGGGAGTCGGGGTCGGGGAAGTCGACCCTGATCATGTCGGCTCTGCGCCTGCTGCCGAAGTCGGCGCGCCTCGACGGGCGGGTCCTTCTCGGCGGGCAGGACATCCGGGAGCTGAGCTTCGGTCAGATCCGCGCGGTCCGGTGGGCACAGGCCTCGATCGTCTTCCAGGGCGCTCTGCACTCGCTCAACCCCGTCCGCGAGGTGGGAAGCCAGATCATCGAAGCCCTCGAACATCACTCGAAGGGCACATGGACGACCCCGCAGAAGCGCCGGGACCGGATGTTCGAACTCCTCGCCGAGGTCAATATCGAGGCGGCCAAGTCGACTGCGTATCCGCACGAGCTCTCCGGCGGGCAGAAACAGCGCATCATGATCGCCATGGCGCTCGCCTGTGAACCCGATATCATCATCGCCGACGAGCCGACGACTGCTCTCGACGTCATCGTGCAGAAGCAGATCCTGTCCGGTCTGGCTCGTCTCGTCGCCGAGCGCGGAATCTCCCTGCTGATGATCAGCCACGACCTCGCCGTGCTCTCCGCCGTGTGCGCGAATCTCGCGATCATGCGCCACGGCCGCCTCGTCGAATACGGGCCCAGCGACGACGTCTGCCTGTCCCCGCAGGAGGATTACACGCAGCAGCTCGCCGGTGCGTTTCCGCAGATCGGGGACCCCGAATCCCGGTTGAATCCCCGGACGCGGAGGCCCGCCGAGGTGGCCCGGGCCGAACCGTTCACCAAGACGGATGAGGTGGTGCTCGAGGCAAAGGACCTCAGCGTCTCCTTCGACACCCGGCGGGGCCGCGAACGAGCGGTGCGCGGGGTGGATCTGCAGCTGAAGAAGGCGGAGATCCTCGCCGTCGTCGGCCAGTCCGGTTCGGGGAAGACGACTCTGGCGCGGTCGCTGCTCGGGCTGCAGGAGGTGGAGGCAGGTTCGCAGCTGTTCTTCGCCGGCAAGCCGCTGCCGCGGAAGGCGAAGGAGCTGCGGGCCTTCCGGCGGCAGGTGCAGATGATTCTGCAGGACCCGGCCGGATCGCTCAACCCCAAGCGCAGCGTGTATGAAGCCGTGGTCGAAGGCCTGAAGGTGCAGGGAATCAAAGACCGTGAGTACGAGCGGGTCGTCGGTGCCCTCGCAGCCGCCGAACTCACCCCGGCCGAGGACTATCTCGAATCGATTCCGCAGGAGCTCTCCGGCGGACAGCGGCAGCGCGTCGTCATCGCAGGTGCCCTGGCTCTCGACCCGCAGGTGCTCATCGCCGATGAGCCCGTGGCGTCGTTGGATGCGTCCGTGCGCGGGGAGATCCTGTCGTTGTTCCTCGCGCTGAAGAAGAACCTCGGCATGAGCGCGCTCATCATCACCCATGATCTCGGCCTGGCCTGGAACATTGCGGACACGGTGGCCGTGATGAAACGAGGGGAGATCGTCGAATACGGTGAGGTCGAGAAGGTGCTGTCCGATCCGCAGCACGAATACACGCAGGAACTGCTCGCAGCGGTTCCCCGACTGGGGAGTCAGAGTCTGGTGAGGAATGAGTAATTCGGAGTTCGTTGAGGCCGGTCGTGCCGATGCACTCGGGTCTGTCGGCGCGGGGGAGCCGAGCCCCTATCTCGATTCTGCACCGCTGGCGCCCGGTGACAACGTTCGCCTCATCGCGCCGTCGGGACCCACCGACGAGGAGTCGCTGCAGCGAGCCATCGCCCAGCTCGAATCCTGGGGGCTGCGCGTTGTGCCCGGTGAGCACATCCGCGCCCGCCACCCGCGGGTGAAGTATCTGGCCGGCACGGACGCCGAGCGCCGGGCCGACCTCGTCGACGCCTGGTGCGATCCGGACACGGATGCGGTCATCGCGTTGCGCGGAGGCTTCGGGGCCATGCGCCTGCTCGACGGCATCGACTTCGACCTCATGCGCAGGCATATGCTGCGCCGCGACGGCCGGCCCAAGCTGCTCACCGGCTCCTCGGACATCACCGCACTCCACCAGGCCTGGGACCATCACCTCGGTGTCGCGACCCTGTTCTGCCCGATGGTCGGCAACGACCCGTTCAAGAACTCGACGGTCGTCCCCGACGAGGTGGCCTCGTGGCTGGTTCATCCCTGGGGCGGCCGCGAACTCGGCTTCCCCGCAGAAGACGCAGCACTCCCGCTCAGCCGGGCACAGACGTTGGTCCCGGGGTCGACGAAGGGCCGCCTCGGCGGGGGAAATCTCAGTCTCATCGCCGCTGGAATGGGCAGTCCCGAGCTCATCGACGTGCGGGAACGACGCGAGCGGCGGGGCCCGAGCATCCTCATGCTCGAAGACGTCGACGAAGAGCTGTACCGGCTCGACAATCTCATGGTGCAGCTGGTCCGCGGCGGGTGGTTCACCTCGGCGGATGCGGTCGTGCTCGGCTCGTGGCAGGACTGCGCGCCCGTCCACGAGGTGGAGGCGCTGATGATCGACTACCTCGGCGGTCTGGGAATACCCATTGTGTCGGAGATGGGCTTCGGCCACGATCCCGATGCGCCGAGTGCCCCACTCGGCGTCGACGTCACGCTCGAGGCGGAGCCCGGGGAGCGGCCGCGGCTGTGGGTGGATCGCGCGGCTGGGCAGGCATGAACGAAACCAGACGGATAGGAGCATGATGATGAGCGATTTTAAATTCGATGGACTGCCCGGGGTGCGCTTCAGCGCTCTGGCCTTCGACGTCGACAGCGGGGAACGGGTGTTCGCCCACAATGAGAACGACGAACTCGACACGGCCAGCATGGGCAAGGTCTTCCTGCTCCACACCGCCTTGCAGATGTCTGTGGACGGGACCCTTGACCTCGAGGAGCGACTGCATCGACGACCGTCGGAGAGGGTCGACGAATCCGGGATCTGGTACCTCATGGAGCAGGACGAGCTGAGCATCTTCGACGTCGCTCTGCTCATCGGGGCGTTCAGCGACAACTTCGCCACGAACGTGCTCATCCGTCGGGTCGGGCTGGCGAATGTCGCTGATCAGGTGGTCAGGCTCGGGTACCGGAACTCGGGTCTGCACGACTTCCTGCGCTGGCCGCGTCCGGCCAAGGCACCGCGGACCCTGTCGACGGGAACAGCCGCGGAGCTCAGCGATTTCATGGCCAGGCACGCCAAGGAGGAGTTCTGGGACGAGTCGACGAACGAGGTCTTCCGGCGCTGGTTGGGAGCCGGCGCGGACACCTCGATGGTCGCCTCGGCGTTCGATCTGGACCCGCTCGCTCACTACAACTACCAGCGGGATGTGTGGGTGTGGAACAAGACCGGCACGAACGGGACGATCCGAGCAGATGCCGGGATCGTGATGACGCCTACGCGTCGCGTCGCCTATGCGGTGTTCGCGAACTGGGAACCGGGCACCGACCGCGTCGTCGACGTCATGCCGATCATGCGGCAGGCCGGAGACGCGATCCACCGGTTCCTCTGAATGTCGATCGATTCGCAAGCACCCTCTGCACGGACGGCCGTGGGGTAGTCTGGTGGGCGATGTCCGATACGATCTACCTCACAGGCGAAGCGAAGGCTCCGTCGAACAACCCGATCACCAACCAGTTCGGTCTGTTCTACGTGGCGTTCGAGATCCAGCCGGACACCCACCGAATCCTCGATGTGGACTGCACGGCGACGTTGGCTCTGACCCGGAACTTCATTCGGAGCCTGTTCGTCGATGCCGACATCACGGACCCCGGTCGACTGATCGAGCGCATCCAGCGCCGCTACCACGGATCCTCGCAGAAGGCGCTGATCACAGCAGTGAACAACGCCGCGAAGAAGTTCCGCGAGGTCACCGCTTAGGCAGCACGTTCGACCACCCCGATTGCCCGGCCCCTCACCGGACCGGATCCGATCGACAACTGCACATTGCTCCACCCCGGAGGCATGCCCCGCACCGGGATGGACGTTTTCAATGAGGAAGTGTCGTTAGTGATCACGGACGGTTTTCTATTCATCAGCCTGCTTCTGGCTATCTCCGCTGTACTCGTCGTCGCGGATCGGAGCGGGCGCTTCAAGCTCTTCAAGTATGTGCCCGGCTTCGTCATCCTCTACATCGTGGCGGCGCTGCTCAACACCTTCGGCGTATTCGACCACGACGGCGGAGACATCACCGCGGTCGGTGACACCCTGCGCGAGGTGATGCTGCCCGCGATGATCCTGCTCATGCTGTTCAAGTGCGATATCCGGCAGATCATCAAGCTCGGGCCCAAGCTGCTGCTCACCTTCGCGGTGACCGCGGCGAGCATCATCTCAGGCTTCATCATCAGCTTCCTCATCCTGCACTCCAGCCTCGACCCGGAGGCGTGGAAGGCCCTCGGCGCCCTCAACGCCTCCTGGACGGGTGGTTCGGCGAACATGGTCGCGGTGCAGGAGGTCCTCCAGGCGCCCGAGAACGTGTTCGGCTACGTCCTCATCGTCGACACGGTGCTCTACTCCTTCTGGCTGCTGCTCGTCTTCTCCTCCGTCACGGTCTCCGACAAGTTCGACACGTGGACGAGGGCTGATATGTCGAAGCTCGACTTCACCGACAGAATCGCCGCCGAGGAGGAGAAGCCGATGACGCTGCCATCGATCTTCGGACTCATCGGGTTCGCACTTCTGGCCTCGGCCCTGGCGATCCGCCTCGGCGAACTGCTGCCCGAGGTCGGAGCGGTCATCGACGGCACCGCGTGGACGATCCTCATCGTCAGCGTCCTTGGTCTGGCCATCGGATCGACTCGGTTCGGCAAGACCGCCGGATCCAATGAGCTCGCGACGATCCTGCTCTACCTCATCATCGGCATCATCGCCTCCGGTTCGGACTTCACTTCCCTGGCCGAAGCGCCGCTCTACCTGGTGGCGGGAATCATCGTCCTTGTCGTTCACATCGCCATCATGCTCGTCTACGCGAAGCTCACCCGCACCGAGCTCTTCAGCATCGCCGTGGCCAGCACCGCGAACATCGGCGGAATCGCCTCGGCACCAGTCGTCGCGGGCGCATTCAACCGACAGCTCGTCCCCGTCGGCGTGCTGTTCGCGCTCATGGGCACGTTCCTGGGCACGTTCCTCGGCCTGTGGTCGGCCCAGATCCTGTCCGGGCTGGCATGATGAACGGATCGAACCCACCTCGCCGAGGCGGCCGACCTCCCCACCGTGGGCGTGCCGCTCCAGACACGCACCGTGTATGCCGTGTCCGGTCCGACCGTCTCGACGGCCCTGACAGTTTGCACGTGCCCGCCGCGGCAGCTCGCATCCGCCCGCTCCGGCGGCCTGCATCCGTCCACCCCCGCACCGACCCAATCCGCCCGATCGGAAGGACCCGACCATGACTGCACCTAGCACTGAATCGGCGCTCGCCACCGAATCCGCACCCAACGCCGAATCGGCAGCAGCAGCATCCGCCCCTGCCGTCGACGTCTTCGACGGCCACAACGACCTCGCCTGGTACCTGCGCGAGGAACGCGACTACAGCGTCGAGGGGCTCAATGACCCGGCCGTCTCGCCGTTCACCACGATGGACCAGCTGGCGGCCGGACACGTGGCTGCGCAGTACTGGTCCGTCTACGTCCATTCCTCGATCACCGGTCCTGATGCCGTCAAGGCCACATGGGAGCAGATCGACGCGGTCCAGCGCGTCGTCACCGCCTACCCCGAACGACTCGCCTTCGCCCGCACTGCCGCCGATGTCCGTGCCGCCCGCACCGCCGGCAAGGTCGCCTCCCTCATGGGAGTCGAGGGCGGTCAGCAGATCGACGAGTCCCTGGCCGTGCTGCGGTCCTTCGCCCGCGCCGGGGCCCGCTATATGACTCTGACCTGGTCGACCACTCATTCCTGGGCAGACTCGGCCACGGACGAACCGGTCCATGGAGGCTTGAGCGCCTTCGGCCGTGAGGTCGTCGCGGAGATGAACCGGATCGGCATGATCCTCGACCTCTCCCACGTCGCGCCCACCGTCATGCACCAGTCGCTGGACCAGAGCACCCTGCCGGTGCTCTTCACCCACTCCTGCGCGTTCGGGCTCAACCCGCACCCGCGCAACATCCCCGACGACGTCCTCGACCGCGTGCCCGGCAACGGGGGAGTGGCGATGATGACCTTCGTGCCGTCGTTCGTCTCGAACGCTCGCCGCGAATGGGGCGACGCCGGAGAGCAGGGAACCGCCCCCGAGGTGACCGTGGCCCAGGTCGCCGACCACTGCGATTACGTACGCGAGCGGATCGGCATCGACCACATCGGACTCGGCGGTGACATCTGCGGAGTCGATGAGCTGCCGACCGGACTCGGGGACGCTGGCCAGTACCCGACCCTGTTCGCTGAGCTCGCTTCGCGCGGATGGTCGCAGTCCGACCTGCGCAAGATCGGCTTCGACAATGCGATGCGCGTCCTCGACGCGCACGAGGACGCGTACACGGCATTCCTCGGCTATGCAGACGACGCACCGTCCGTGGCCGCCGACCCGGCCGCCTCGGCGGGGGACGGCGGCGTCGGCAGCGGCGGTCATGCAGACCACGCCGCTTCCGCAGGCAACGGCCCGGCCGCCTCGGCGGGTGCGGAATCATGACGCGGCTGCTCGTCATCGTCAATGACATCGAATCCCAACCGGGGCTGCTGACACGGTGGATGATCAGCGAGAACGTCGAGTTCGATCTGCGCATCGGCGGGGTCTCCACCCTGCCCGGGCCCGCCGCTCTCGACGCCTATGACGGGCTCATCATGCTCGGCGGCGGGTACATGCCGGACGAGACGGACCGTGCGCCGTGGTTGGCCGATGAGGCCGCACTCGTCCGCCGTGCGCTGGAGGTAGACCTGCCGCAGTTCGGGATCTGCCTCGGCGGGCAGCTCATCGCGCACGTCATCGGGGGTGATGTGCGTGCTCGGACCGGGGCGCCGGAGAAGGGATACACGCGGATCGACACCACCGCCGACGCGGCCGCGGACCCGGTGTTCTCTGCGATCCGGCCACGGACGTCGTTCGTCGAAAGCCATGTCGATCGGATCGTGGCACTCCCCGAGGAGGCGACCCTGCTGGCGACGAGCGCAGCGTGTGAATTCCAGGCGTTCCGAGTGGGCCGGGCGTGGGGGACACAGTTCCATCCGGAGTCGACGCGGGCGAACATCGAGCGCTGGGACGCGGAGAAACTGCAGACATTGGGGTTCGATAAAGATACCCTGTTGGAAGAAGCGATGGAGCTCGGGCCCGAGAGCGAACGTGACTCGCAGGCTCTGTTCTCGGCGTTTCTCGCAGTGGTCCGAGGCTGAAGGATGTGCCTGAGGGCCTCGTCTCAGGCATAATCGGCGAGGCTCTGACCACAGTCAGGGCTGCCAGGTATGCGGGACAGCCGCCGTATCGGACGGGACAGGCGCCGCATCGGACACGGAGGAATCGTGAGCGACAACGAACTCACGACGACGATCGACCCCGGTGACGGCCACCAGCCCGAGACTCTCAAGCGAGTCATGGGGCCGAAGCTGCTGCTTCTGTTCATCGTCGGTGACATTCTCGGAACCGGCGTCTATGCTCTGACCGGCAAGGTGGCAGGGCAGGTCGGCGGTGCCGGTTGGGCACCGGTGATCCTCGCCTTCTTCATCGCGCTGATCACCGCGTTCTCCTATATGGAGCTCGTGACGAAGTACCCGCAGGCCGCGGGTGCCGCGCTGTACACGCACAAGGCGTTCGGGGTCCACTTCGTGACGTTCCTCGTCGCCTTCGCCGTGCTCAGCTCCGGAATCACCTCGGCGTCGACGGCGTCGAACGTCTTCGCCGCGAACCTCGTGGCCGGCTTCGGTTGGGACGTCTCCGGCACAGGGGTGATGTGGATCGCGCTGGCGTTCCTCACCCTCATCGCGCTGATCAACCTCCGCGGAGTCGGGGAGAGCGTCTGGTTCAACGTCGTCCTCACTCTCATCGAGCTGAGCGGTCTGCTGCTGGTCATCGTCGTCGGGTTCTTCGCCCTCGGGGCGGGCGATGCCGATTTCTCACGCGTGATGATCTTCGAGACCGAAGGCGACAAGAGCGTCTTCCTCGCGGTCACCGGCGCCACTGCGCTCGCCTTCTTCTCCATGGTCGGCTTCGAGGATTCGGTGAACATGGTCGAGGAGACGAAGGACCCGCGGATCTTCCCGAAGATCATGCTCTCGGGTCTGACGATCACCGGCATCATCTACGTTCTCGTCTCCCTCGTCACCGTCGCGGCCGTGCCCATCGGCGTGCTCGCCGAGAGCGAGACACCGCTTCTCGAGGTCGTCCGCGAAGGCGCTCCAGGTCTGCCGATCGATACGATCTTCCCGTTCATGACGATGTTCGCCGTCGCGAATTCGGCGCTGATCAATATGCTCATGGCCAGCCGTCTGCTCTACGGTATGGCCAAGCAGAACGTGCTCCCTCCCGTGTTCGCGAAGGTACTGGCCGGACGCCGGTCACCGTGGGTGTTGATCATCTTCACGACGCTGATCGGCTTCGCGCTCATCTTCTTCGTGACCTCGATCCTGCCCGAGACGGTGACCGCGTCCCTGGGCGGAACCACCTCGCTGCTGCTGTTGGCCGTGTTCGCCGTCGTCAACGTTGCGGTGCTCATCCTGCGCAAGGACAAGTCCGGCAATGCCGAGCACTTCACAGCGCCGACGGTTCTGCCGTGGATCGGTGTCATCAGCTGCGTGTTCCTCGTCGGTCCGTGGGTCCGTCTCGATGAGCTCATCCAGTATCAGATCGCAGCGGCGCTCGTCGGCATCGGTGTCGTCCTGTGGGCTGTGACCTGGTTCTGGAACCGTTCGACGAAGGGCACGAGCACCCGATTCCGCAATCCCGAAGAGCTGACGTGACCTCATCCTCTCGCCGAGGCGGTGCCGTCCCTCCCGGGAACGGTGCCGTTCTTCCCTGGGAACGGCGGTGCCGTTCTTCGCCGAGGCGGTGCGTTCTCTCGCCGAGGCGGTGCGTTCTCTCGCCGAGGCGGCCCCGCCGTCTCGCGTGGACGTGCACCGCAGCTCCGGTGCGCTCGGGATCACCCACCGAACCATGTCCGTACCGCTCGATATGCTTGAACGGCGGGTTCCCGACCTGCGCACTCGGATCTGTACAGCTCAATCCAATGAAGGTGAAAAATGACAGTACTCGTCGGTTATGTCAACAATCCCGCCGGACACGCTGCTCTCGATGCCGGCATCGCGCAGGCGAAGAAGGACGGGAAGGAGCTCGTCGTCGTCAACGCGTCACGATCGGCTCAGCGCAACGACTCCTACCGCCTCGGCGAAGGGGAACTCAGGTCTGTCAATGACTACCTGACCCGGGCGGACGTCGAGTTTCGCGTGCTGACGTCGGGCAGCGAATACGACCCCGCCGAGCAGATCCTCGACACCGCCACCGAGGTGGGGGCCGAGCTGATCGTGCTCGGAACCCGGAAGCGCACCCCGGTTGGAAAGTTCCTGCTCGGGTCGACTATTCAGAAGGTCATTCTCGACGCAACAGCTCCGGTGCTGTGCGTCAAAGCCGCGCACTGAGGGCTCGACGGCAACGGCCGCTGCGTGCTTCACTCAGCGGCAGCGGCTGTTGCGTACGTGCCTCAGCGGCAGCGGCAGCGGCAGCGGCTCCGGCTCTTGCGTACGTGGCTCAGCCGAGCCGCTCCATGATCAGGTCGGCGTTGATATGGGCGCCGGCAAGCACGCCGCTGGCGGTGCTGGCCACGACCATCGCTGACACGTCGGCGCTGTTGCCGACCGCCCAGACGCCGGGCACGTCGGTCTGTCCGGCCATCTGCGTGGGAATATAGGTGCCCATCCCGCTCGGGTGGGCAACGACGTCGCCGCCGAGCTGGGAGAACAGCTCGGCGTTCGCCCGCGCATAGGCACCGACGGCCAGCGCGTCGAAGGTGCGAGCGCTTGCGCCGTCCGCGGATTCGTCGGCCGTCAGCGAAACGACGGTGTCGGAGTCGGTGCGGGCCACCTCGGTGACGGTGGAATCGATGTACTCGATGCCGAGCGTCTCGAGCATTGCCGCTTGCTCGGAATCGGGAGCGGGAGCGGCGTGTCGGATGAAGCTGACATGGTCGCTGAGCTGGGAGAACAACATCGCCTGGTGGTACGACATGGCCGTCGTGCCGATGACTCCGATGCGCTGCCCGCGCACTTCGTAGCCGTGGCAGTAGGGGCAGTGCAGGACGGTGTCGCCCCACCCCTCGGCCAGACCCGGGATGTCCGGAAGTTCGTCACTGAGACCGGTCGCGATGATGATGCGGCGGGCCCTGACATCGACCCCCGCCGAGGTGGTCAGTTCGAATCGATGCCGCGGAGCCTCCTCGGCGAGGTTGGGGTCCGAATCGATCGTGCGCGCTTGCTGCACAGTCGCATCGATGAAAGCGACGCCGTATTCCGCGGCCTCGGCGCGGCCTTTCGCCACGAGATCCTGGGGCCTGATGCCTTCGTGGCCGAGGACGTTGTGTGCGTGCGGGCTCGGCGAATTGCGCAGTTGGCCGGCATCGATGACGACGACGGATCGCAGCGAACGAGCCAAGGCGATGGATGCGGCGAGGCCTCCTGCGCCACCGCCGATGATGGCAACATCGACGCTGGTCTGCGCGGATTCGGCGGATGAAGCGAAGGTCTCGGATGAGGAAGTGCGTGACCCCTCTGGTGCGGAAGGTTGTGACCCTGCTGAGGCGGAAGGCCGTGAGCTCTCGGGATGGATGGGGCAGTCATGATTCTCCTGTGTGCGGATGAGCGGTCGGAACGTGGGCGGTGCTTCTGTGGGGTGCCGGTGCTGGACCGGTGGGATCCTCGGCGTCGATTCGAGTGTGCTCCTTGTGCGTGCGAATCCGCAAATACATTTGCAGAAACAGCAAATTCTGTCATGCTGAGGGCATGGAAGATTCAAGGGAGTCGGCGCAGAGCGCTGCCCATTCGACGGATCGAATGTCGGGGATGCTTGCTGACGGAGCCACCCCGGTCGAGGCGCAGGAAGCCATCAGGCAGTCGTTGGCCGGCGTCGGCGCCCGGCTGCGGAGTCTGCGACAGGAGCAGAACCGCACCCTCGATGAGGTGGCCGAGCTGGCCGGAATGTCGACGAGTACGCTGTCGCGGCTGGAATCCGGGAAGCGCAAGCCGAGCTTGGAGCTGCTGCTGCCGCTGGCCGGGGTCTACGGCCTCCCGCTCGATGAACTTGTGGGAACCCCGCCGATCGGGGATCCGCGCATACATATCTCGCCGCGGAAGTTCCATGACCAGACCATCCTGCCGCTCAGTCGCGGAGCGATCGGTGTGCAGGCCTTCAAGCACATCGTCGACGGGCGGCAGACGCCGAAGCTCGGTGCGTTGAAAACCCACCCGGGATTCGAATGGGTGTATGTGATCCGCGGTCGGCTCACTCTCATCCTCGGTGATCGGACGATGATCCTCAGCGCAGGTGAGGCCGCCGAATTCGATACTCGGACTCCGCATTGGTTCGGGGGAGCCGACGACGATGGCGTCGAATATCTCAGTCTCTTCGGCCCCGAGGGGCAACGGGTTCACATGAAGAGCTGACTGGGGCTGCGAGCCGGAGCGGGCGTTCGCAGCTGCGGTGGGGCAGTGGTTGTGCGCGCTTGAGTGCGGCGGGATGCGAATTCTTCCTGCGCGACTGTGGTGGGGCGCTGGTCCTGCGCGCTCGCGTACGGCGGGGTGCTGGCTCTGCGCGCTTGCGTACGGCGGGGTGCTGGCTCTGCGCGCTCACGTCAGTGGCGAGAAGTAGTCTTGGTCCACTTCGTCGGCACGAACTACGAGAGGCTTCTCGTCTGACCGTCGCCGGCGATCATGGTCAACCATCGCGCTCCGGGCGCAATCTCGATCTGACCAGCAGAAATCGTACACAATAGAACGAAAAGAAAATTGACTCAATAAAATCGCACAAAACTATGGACTCTGTTCGATTGACGAATTAGAATAAGGGCAAGCCGAAGGCATCAACGATGATGAACGGACACAGAGAAAATGGCTCTCATCCCCGACCGAAGGTACGACGAGCACAGCGACCGCGATGCAGGAAAGGCTTCGCAGGCACCACCACCCCCTCAAGGTTCACCGCCCAGTGGCCTCCCTCCAACTGCAGCTGGCTCTTCTGTCCGGTCTGCCGACAGCGGCTCCTCCAGGTCGACCTATCGGGAGCTGCTCGCTGAGGCCGGATTCGATCTGACCGGTCATCCGCTTGCCGACAGGTTCGACGGGATCGCCGACAACCTGGCCGACTGCGAGGACGGTGCCGAAGTGGGCACGGCCGACGACGGCGTCGCGGCCGTCGAGGGAGTCGCAGCTGTCCAAGGTGGCAGCGAACCGGCCGCTGTTGAGGCCGATGCAGAGGTTCTTCCTCTCCCGGGCGGCGATATCCGCGCCGGTCAGGGGCTCTGGACGAGTCGGACGACGATGCCGGAGACCGAGGCAGAAGTTCAGGAATGTATCAAAGAGATCGAAGCACGCCAAAGCGCGTGGATGAAGGCGAAGCGCGAGGAACGCGAGGCGCAGAAAGCTGCGGAGCGTGAGGAATTCCTGCGGAAGAACCCGCAGGCTCGTGCAGAGGACGAAGAGCTCGCACGGGAAAGAGCGGAGTGGAACGCCCGTGTTGAACGGTACGAGGCGAAGAAGCGAGCGCAAGAAGAAGCTGAACGTATCGCTGAGGCGGAACGCACTGAGCGACACAAGGCTCTCGCCGAACGCTATGACTCCGAAGCTGACGCGCATCCCCTGCTCGACGAATTTCGCTGGTCAGACCTGAAGCACGCAGCCCCAGAAGTCACGGAAAGCATCTGCGCTCTGCAGAGCCTGCTCGATGGACTGCACGACTTCACCCGCCCCATGGGGCCGGATGACGCGGTGACTCTTCTCGACGGTCTTGAGACCTTGAACCGTCTGACAGAATCCCTGTCGATCGTGACGCTCTCCGTGTTCGATCGTGTCGGCACGCCCCGCGACTACGGCGCGAAGACGACGAAGGCGCTGGTCCAACATCGCCTGAACCTGTCCGCACACGAGGCCCACCGCCGCACTCAGCTCGCTGAGTGCCTGGGGAAGCGGACCAGCATCAGCGGGGAATCGATCGAAGCGCAGTTTCCGATTCTCGCGGCGGCCCTCCGTGAAGGAGTGCTCTCGGCAAACCAGGCGTCGACCATCTCCAAATGCTTGAAGAACCTGCCGGTGAACGTGTCCGAAGACGACAAGATCAAGGCTGAAAGTCTGCTTGTCGAAAAGGCTCAGACTGTTCGCGTCTGCGATATCCATACACTCTTCGAAGAGATTCTGGGCTGGATCGATCCCGATGGTCAGGAACCGAAGGAAGCAGCGGACCGGGACAGTTTCGCTGTCAACCTGCGCCAAGCGAAGGACGGAACGTGGACCCTCAAAGGTCGCCTCGACGAGGAGACCGGAGGGATCCTCAACGGACTGCTGACCTCACGCATCAAGACTGACTCACCGTCAGATGAAGAAGGCTGTGACGATACGGCAGTCGGCGGGGCCGATCGTGACAGAGAAATCGTGGACACCTTCTCGGAAGTCCTACGCGGCGACCGCTCGGACTGTCTCGACCCCTCCCTCGACTTCGATCCTCCGCAGGTCGGCGAGAATGGAGAGATCCCGCAGGGAGCCGGTGTGAAACAGGACGGCACTCTGGTGGCCATGGCCGCTGAACAGCCGAGTGTGCGCCGTCGCATCTACGAGCGCTTCTCCAGCGTGATCGGCAGCATCGAGATGAATCGCATCAAAGCCGGAGCGGCCTACGCGCTGGTCGTCACAGCCAAGGCTGAAGACGTGGCGAACCAGACCGGCAAAGCCGTGACCGGGGTAGAAGCGCCGTTCCCGATCGACGCCGCGGTTCTGGAAGGGCTGAACGGTTCGGTCTTCTTCCACCTCATGGGCGAGAAAGCGAAATCGATGGCACTGGCGACAGAACGACGCTTGGCCACCGAGAAGCAGCTGGCGATCCTCGCCAGTCGCGACCAGGGATGCACATTCCCCGGGTGCGACACTCCTCCCGGCTGGTGCGAAGCGCACCATATCGTCCCGTGGGCGGAGAACGGAAAGACCGACGTCAACAACCTCACCTTGGCCTGCGGCGCGCACCACCACCTGCTTGATTACACCGATTGGGACTGCAGAATGCTCATCGACGGTCGGCCCGCATGGGTGCCACCAGCGACCATCGACCCAGCACAAGAGCCGGTGCTGCATGCACGGTTCATCGCGCGGGAAATCGGAGAGACTCTCTTCGGCTGACCGTCAGGCAGGCCGACTTCGGCTGGCCGCCGGGTCGGTGGGGAACGGATGGCCCCACTGCGGCTGACCACCGGGCCGGCCACCTTCGGCTGACCGCCGGATGAACCCTCTTCAGCCGATCCCCAGGTCGGCGCGGATCGGAATGTTCCGCTCGCACGTACTGTTGCCCCGGTATGAAGCTTTCGATCCTCGATCTCGTCCCGGTCCGCGCAGGACAGACGACAGCAGACTCCTTCGCCGCCTCGAAGCAGATCATCGACACGGCTGACAAGCTCGGATTCACCCGATATTGGGTCGCCGAGCACCACAACATGCCCTCCATCGCATCGACGATGCCTGGTCCGGAGCTCATGTACCTCGGCCAAGGAACACAGCAGATTCGCCTCGGTTCCGGTGGGGTCATGCTTCCCAACCATGCTCCGCTGGCCGTCGCCGAACTCTTCGCCCTCCTGTCGGCGGTCTACGGCGACCGTATCGATCTGGGAATCGGGCGCGCACCGGGTACGGACCCGATCACCTCGGCGGCAATGCGAGGCCACCTCGGTGAGGGACGGATGGTCGACCGCGAAGGGCGAGCAATCGATCCCGTCGAACAGTTCCCCCAACACGTGATCGACACGCTCAGCCTCATGCGGCCCGAGGGGATGCGAGTTCCGCTCCACGGTGGGCGCGAACACGTGCTCAAGGCGACTCCCGCTGCAGTGCCGGGAACGCAGCCGCTGCCCTGGCTGCTCGGATCGTCCGGATACTCTGCGCGGCTGGCAGCTGAGCTCGGCATGCCCTATGTCTTCGCCAACCACTTCGCATCCGGTGCCACCACCGGAATGAAGATCTACCGCGACAATTTCACTCCGGGTGCCTACGGTGACACGCCCCAGACTTTCGTCACGGCCAACGTCGTCGCAGCACCGACCGAGGAAGAAGCGCAGCTGCGTGCGGAACCCTTCGTGCTGCAGATGGCTCGACTGCGCACGGGCGGGCCGATGGAGAAACTGCACCTGGTCGGCGACGACGTGCGATCGGTGATGACCGACCAGGAGCGTATGGTCGGCGAAGAGCTTTCCGGCAACTGGATCATCGGCGACACGGAATCCGTGTCCGCGCAGCTCGAGGAACTCGCGGAGCGCTTCGACGTCGACGAAATCATGATCCAGCCGATCGCCGGCGCCATGGAAGGCGAACACCTACGCGAAGACCCGGGGCGGATCCAGACGATCGAATTGCTCGCCGCAGAAGTCCTCGGCTCCACCGGTGCCTCCGGCGTTGCTGGTGCAGGCACCGATATGTGAGAGCTGATGCAGGCACCGATATGTGACACCTGACTGAGGACTGTCTCCGGCCCCGGTCGGGCCCGATATCGGCCGGCGGTGCCTGGTCGAAGTCTCAGCTGAGCATCGATTCGAGCAAGTGGACTTCAAACCATGACCAGTCCGCGTTATCCTGTCACGGTGTCATGAATACCGCCGGTCGTGTGACAGCCGGTAGAATCGACACCGTGCAGAACCTCGTTTCCGGCGAGGCCGCTCCTGACGGAGAGGCCGAATCAGAAGCGAAGACAGTACGCCGAATGCGCTTGCGCACCTTCGGAGACTTCCCCCACGCGGGCCTGCCGCCCGCAGACCGAAAGAGAAATAATGCGTACCAAAATTGCTGTTTCGGCAGCACTTGGGGTCGGACTGGTTTTCGGCGCTGGTGCTCCCGCACTGTCGAGCAATCTGTCCTCGACCGACGCCGCAAATACGTCCGGCATCTCCGCTGGAGTCGTGCCCGGCCAAGAACTCGAACGAATCACCGACGGCACGATCGAGAAGGGCGAGACCGCCTACGTCGATGTCACGGTAGCGACGCTGTGGACCGACCCTAAGGCTCCGCGCAAGGTGGACAAGCCTGCGCTCCAGCACCCCGTCGCCCTCAAGAAGTGGAACAAGAACCTCGAATCCACCGATGCCCGCCGCGGACTGACTGGCAAAACCGAGACCCAAGCGACGTACGGTTCGGAGGTCTCCGTCCTCGATGTCAAGGGCAGCTGGGCCAAGGTCGCCGTGACCGACCAGCAGACCCCGAAGAACAAGAAGGGCTACCCGGGCTGGCTGCCCAAGAAGCAGCTGGTTGAAAACGACCGCTTCGGGAAGCTCCGCGAGGACCAGCCCCGAGCCGTGGTCACGAAGCCCAAGAGCGAACTCGAAGGCATCGAGTTCACCAAGGACACCGGTGCCGACATCAGCTTCAACGTCGATCTGCCCCTCATCGCACAGGACGTCGACGACGTCCGCGTCGCACTCCCCGGAGGCGGAGCCGCCTGGATCGACATCGACGATGTCGATGTCTACGATGTCGGCGGCAAACCCGAGAAGCCCAGCGGCAAAGACCTCGTGAAGACCGCGAAGCAGTTCGACGGCCTGCGCTACCTGTGGGCCGGAGTCTCGGCCTACGGATTCGACTGCTCCGGATTCACCTACTCCATCTTCAAAGCCCACGGCATCGACCTGCCCCGCGACTCCGGCGAACAGGCGAAGGCCGGCAAGGCAGTCTCCTCGTCGAACCTCAAACCCGGTGACCTGCTGTTCTTCTCAACCAGCTCGGGAACGGTCCACCACGTCGGCATGTACGTCGGCGACGGCAAGATGATCCACTCGCCGAACGCGTCGAAGGACGTCTACGTCACCGACTGGAAGAAGTGGGATTCCGGAAACGAATTCTCTGGAGCCCGCCGGATCCTCTGACCATGACCGAGTCGGAGCGACCCGGACCGAGTCGGAGCGATCTGGACCGAGTCGGAGCGATCTGGACCGAGTCGGAGCGACGAACAGCCGGTTCAGGCGGAAACTGAGACGAGCCGACACTCTGATGGCCGGTGCCCCAGGAAGGAAGGGCGCCGGCCATCAGCGATTTCAAGTGAGCCCTAGCTGGGGAGCCCCGCCAGGGGAGCGGCGCTAGCCGAGGCCGGTATCGAACAGAGCTGACCGGGACGACCGTCGGCTCGGTTTCACCGGTACTCGCCCGCCGAGGCGGCTGCGGAGCTGATTCGCCCAAGGTCCCCTCGCCGAGGCGGCTGTTGAGCTGATTCGCCCCAGCCCCCTCGCCGAGGCGCCTGCCGGTCAGTGTCGCGAACTCTGAGTCGATTTCAGGAAGATGGCACGGGCCAGATCATCCCGACGTTCGATGACCAGGCGGCGCAGGGCCGCGGGCGCATCGACGTTGGCGGCCAACCACGTGTCGGTCTTCTCCACCACAGCTTCCTCGTCGACTGACCAGCGGGGATAGAGGCCGAGCACCAGGCGACGGGCGATCTCGATCGAATTGTCCATCCAGAACCCGAGCAGACCATCGAAGTACTCATCGACATACTCCTCGATGAGCGGCATCGCACTCGGCGCGATGAACCCGGAGATGATCGCCGACAGCACATCGTTGCTCAGCGCGCCCGCCTCGCGGATCGCCTCCCACGCACGGATCTTGACGATCGGCAGAGGCAGAGCCGCACTGGCCGTCTCGGCGTGGAGCCGACCCGAAGAGCTGGGATCCGAATGATTCTCCCGTGCGATATCGGTCTGATCGGCCCACCCGAGGCACACGAGCGCCGTCAGCGCATTCCACCGCAGCGCATGATCATTGATGAGGCCGCGGAACGGCAGCGTCGCAGTCGAATGCTCGGCACCTCGGCCCGAGCGGGCATCGCCGGACGCTTCGACCGACTGTCCCGCCGCGCCAGCCTGATCCGCCGCGCCGGCTTGATCCACTGCGCCGGCCTGATCTGTCGTACCAGCCTGACCGGCAGCATCGACTCGCCCGGACTGCCCGGGAGCTCCGGCATACATCCGGTCGACCTCCTCGCCGACGGGCACCGCCAGGATCTGACTGGCGAATCCACGCCCCATGGCCACCGCGGAACTGCCCGCCGCGCATCGCGCCGTCCGCGAGGTCAGCGCCAACACCAGATTGGCCAGATGCAGCTGCGCATCCGACCCGGCCTTCGCCGCAGCCAACGCATCCAGTGCCGCTCCCAACAGCCCCGTGATCGCGGCATCGAAATTCCGGTCCGCCACCCACTGATCGATGCAGGTCAGAGCGGTCTGGCTGAGTCCCGCCATGATCCCTGCGTGGCTCTCCTTGCCCAGGCTGCGGGCATAGGCAGTGAGGTACTTCTGGACCGGCATGAGCCCATCGCGGACCGCATTGTCCAACGCCGACCACACCAGGGCCCGCGACAGCGGGTCCGTGATCCGCGACGCCGAGGTGACCGCCGCCTCCGTCGATTCCGGATCCAGGCGCACCCGCGCATAGTCCAGATCGTTGTAGTTGAGCAGAGTGATCAGGCCGGCCCTGCGGCCGATCAGCTGCTCGACGTCGGCAGACTCGGTTGAGAACTCGAAACGGAAGGAATCGAGGGGCACGATCTCCCGCCCCGACCGCCCGAGCGTGGCGATCTCGATCGTGTGCGGCCGCAGCAGAGACGCGCCCTCGGCCGAATCGGCCTGAGTGATCGTGGCGCCCGTGACCTTCTCCGACCCGGACCGTCGCCGAGGCGGCTGAACACTGCCGCTTGCCCTGGACCCGGCCGCGTGCGCAGCTCCGCTTGCCCCGGACCCGGCCGCGGACGCGGCTCCGGTCGCACCGTCGACGCTGTCGTCGACCGCATCGGGACTGCGCAGCCGAGCTCCAGAACTCGAAGCCACGAGTCTCCCGCCTCCAGCGCCCCGCGAAGCGGCAACGGAATCCGTCGGTGCTCCGCAGCTGGCGAATCCAGCCGACCCGGCCGTTCCAGCCGCCCCGGCCGTTCCAGCCGACCCGACCGCTCCAGCCGACCCGACCGCTCCAGCCGACCCGGCCGAACCCGCAGACGCACCATCCGAAGGCCCAGCCGCACCATCCGAGGTGGTCAGCTGCAGGGACAGCTCCGAGACTCCGGACGTCCCCAACCACGCGGCCGCCCAGTTCGCGATGTCCCGCTCCGGCGCCGCCTCGGCGAGGCATTCGAGGAAATCCGCGAGCTCGGTGTTGCCGTACTCGAACCGCTTGAAGTACAGCCGCGACCCGGCGAAGAACGCCTCCCGGCCGACGAACGCGACGAGCTGCTTGAGCACGGACGCGCCCTTGGCATAGGTGATGCCGTCGAAATTGAGCTTCGCGGCCTCGACATCGGGGATGTCAGCGACGATCGGATGCGTCGTCGGATACAGATCCTGCGTGTACGCCCACGCCTTGCGGCGCAGCGCGAAGGTCACCCACCCATCGGTGAACCGCGTCGCCTCGGCCAGCGCGAGCCCGCCCATGAAGTCGGCGAAGGACTCCTTGAGCCACAGGTCATCCCACCACTTCATCGTGACGAGATCGCCGAACCACATGTGCGCCATCTCGTGCAGGATGACATTGGCGCGTGACTCGTAGTTCGCGTCCGTGACCTTGTCCCGGAAGATCAGATTGTCCGTGAACGTGACCAGGCCGGGGTTCTCCATCGCGCCGAGGTTGTACTCGGGAACGAAGATCTGATCGTACTTGCCCCACGGGTAGGGGTAGTCGAATTCGGAGGTGAAGAAGTCGAGGCCCGCCTTCGTGACGCCGAAGATATCCTCCGCATCGAGGTGGTCGACGAGGCTCGCGCGCGTCCACGCGCCCAGCTGCACGGTCTGCCCGGTGCGCGGATCCGTCCATTCGTCCGTCGCCCCCTCGTAGGGCCCCGCGGTGATGCAGGTGATGTAGCTCGACTGCTTGAGTGTCGGTTCGAAGTAATGGGTGACCACGGCCGCCGAGGCGGATCCGTTCGCAGGCTCGAATCCCGCCGAGGCGGCCCCCGCCGAGCCATCGGCCGGTTCCGTCCGTGCCTCGGCCCGGTTCGACAGGACCTGGAAATGAGCGGGAGCGGTGACCGTGAAGATGAACTCGGCCTTGAGGTCGGGCTGGTCGAAATTCGCGAAGACGCGACGGGCGTCGGTGGGTTCGTACTGCGTATAGAGGTAGGTCTTGCCGTCGGCAGGATCGGTGAACCTGTGCAGTCCCTCGCCCGAGGTGGAATAGCGTGCCTGCGCTTCGACCGTCAGAGAATTGCGGCCGGCGCGGACGGGGAACGTGACCCGGGCGCCGTCGAACACCTCGGCAGGGGAGAGGCTCTCACCATTGATCAGAACGGAGGTCACGGAGTCGGCGATGAGGTCGATGAATGTCGAATCGACGAAGCGAGCGGAGAAGTCGACGACAGTGCGAGACAGGTACGTGTCGGCATCGGTTTCGGCGTTGCTGACGTCGATATGGACTGAGTAGGAATCGACCTCGAGCAGCTGTGTTCGACTCTGCGCTTCGCTTCGGGTGAGATTCGTTGTCATTCGTTAGCCTCCTCGGCGGACAGACTTTAGCATGCCACATTTCCGGTATTCTGAGTACAGCACCAGCAAGCGGCAGAGGGGACTGATGGCGGACAAACGGGTCAGCGAACTGCCTCGGCGAGGGTTCAACGTCGTCGCCCACCGCCTGCGCTTAGGACTCAAGCGGGTGTGGGTGAACTCCGGTCAACTGATCCAGATCCCCATCGCCGCGACCGCCGCCTACGCTTTCTGCGTCTACGTGCTCGGCCACCCGTATCCGTTCCTCGCTGCGGTCGCCTCTGCCGTCGGCATCGGCCCCGTCGCTGACCGTCGTCTGCGCCGGGCGATGGAAATCGGCATGGGTGCGACCTTCGGGGTGCTCGTGGGCGAGATACTCGTCAACCTCTTCGGCTCCGGCATCTGGCAGCTCGCCCTGACCCTGATCGTCGGCCTGGTCATCGGCACGATCCTCAACTCCGGCGGCATCTTCATCACGCAGATCGCCGTCCAATCCGTCTACGTCGTCGTAGTCCCGGCCACCGCCACCACCATGCCGTTCCCGCGCACTCTCGACGCTCTCACCGGGTCCGTCTGCGCGATTCTGCTGGCCCTGCTCATCCCGCGCGACGCTCGCAAGGTCCCGCGGCGCCTGGCCGCAGACATGCTCGAGGAGGTCGACGCCGTCCTCAGGATGATGAAACGAGCCCTGCGCGAAGCCGATGTGACGATGGCCGGCCGAGCCCTCGAGCGCGCTCGCGAAACCCAGGACATCATCGACTCCTGGGGCTCATCCCTGCGGATCTCCCGTGAAGCCGCGAAGATCAACGCACGTGCCCGCCGGCATGCGGCCGAAGTCACCCGCCTGTCACGTGCCCACACCTTCTCCGACCGCGCGATGCGGACCATGCGAGTCATCGCCCGCCGCGTCGTCGGCATCACCGAGCTCGGCGTCGCCAAACCCGTCATCGCCGACTATGTCGGATCCTTGGCCGATGGTGCGAAGAAGCTCGAGATCGCTCTGCGCCGCGGCACCGACCGTTCCCTCGCCGAGGCGGCCCTGTCCGAAGCGGCGGGGGCTCTGGATCCGCGGGCGAAACCCGATTGGGACATCCACGACGAGTCGATGGTCCTGCTCCTGCGCACAGTCGCCGTCGACCTGCTGCAGGCCGCAGGGCTGACACGCGAGGAGGCACAGTCGCGGCTTCCGCCGCTGGCGGAGAACGCCGAAGACGATGACGGTCCGGTCGTTGAATAGTCTGTGATACCGCTGTCGATCTGCGGATAGTGCGCTTAAAGCGCTGGGCGTCGCGCGTTGTGTGGGCCCACTCTGCCGGCCGTGCGCCGAACGGGGCGGAGCTCGAATGGGGTCCGCGACTGACAGGCCGTGCCACGAATGGGCTTTGAGGTGCGGTCAGCTGCTTTCGACGACGAAGACGGCGTTCGTGCCCGGCGCCAGAGCCGTGAATCGATGGGGCTGATCGCCCGGGTGAGTGAGGTAGTCGCCGACCCCTAAGTCATAGGACTTCCCGAGGACCTCGATGCGTGCGGACCCGCGGCCGAGGATGACATGTTCGATCGTGCCCTGGGGATGCGGCTGAGATTCGCGCGGCTCGCCCGGTTCGGCCTGGATGAAGTAGACATCGCGACGGGCATTCGTCGGCGACGGTGAGAGCAGGGTGGCCACATAGTTCGCGGTCGTCGACGGCAGGCTGGGCATATCGCCGACGTGCTGCAGCGCCACCTCATGCGGGGGAGGGTCGAGCAGGCGAGCGAGAGGGATATCGAGCGCAGCGGCCAGTGCCCACATCGTCTCCAGGCTCGGATTGCCGCTTCCCGTCTCGAGTCCGGACAACGTCGACTTCCCGATTCTTGCCCTTCTGGCGACTTCGGACAAAGAGAGTCCGGCACGCAGCCGTTCGCGTTTCAAGGCCGCAGCGATCTGCTGACTCGGCGAGAGCCCGGTGCCGGCAACAGGGGCGGAAGCGGGGTCGGAATCTGAGGCGGAAGCGGGGTCGGCACTGCCGTGCGAGTCGTTCAGCGAATCATCGTTGCTTCGAGAAGTCATGGGTTCACTATAGCGCGTCGGTCGTTCGGGTTGACGAACGATTGCCGAGGGTGCACTGTATAGAACATGGGTTCATTATTTCGCACGATTGAGCGGAAGCCTCGCGTCGAGCGAGTTCTTGCCGGCTCGACCTATCGTGCGGTCGCCATCGTCACCATCACGATCATCGCAGTCGCGCTGTCGTACGGGGCGATCTCCGCGGTCTCCGGTTTCGCCTGGTGGCAGACGCTGCTGCTGGCGATGTTCGCTCTCGGCGGTGCCGCCGAGTTCACCTTCGTCGGCGTCATCGCAGCCGGCGGTGCCCCGATTCTCGCGGTGCTCGCGGGGCTCCTCGTCAATTCCCGGAACTTCGCCTTCGGCGTTGCCGTCGGCCCCTTCTTCCCACAGGACTGGCGAGCTCTCATCGCCTCCCACTGGATCAACGACGAATCCACCGCGATCTCGCGCACCGGGCACAACGATCGCGCGAAATGGCATGCGTTCCTGCTCATGGGAGCCGCAATCGCCATCATGTGGCCCGGCGGCGCCATGGTCGGACAGTGGCTGGGCAATGTCATCAACGCGGACCTGCTCGGACTCGACGCGGCCTTCCCCATCATCCTCTTCTGCCTCATCCGCGGGGATCTGAAGAACACGGTCACGCTCTCGCTGACCGCCATCGGAATCCTCATCGCCGTGGGGCTGACCCCGCTGCTGCCGCTCGGGCTGGGGGCAGTGACCTCGCTGTCCGTGTTCGTCTTCGTCGCCGCTGGCTGGGCCGTGCGCTCATTCATCCGCCGCCGCTCCGGAGACAACGGTGCCGAACTGCACGGTGTCGATCAGCGCAGTGCCGATCAGGGCGATGCTGAACTGCCCGGTGCCGAACAGCGCAGTGACGACCGAACGCAATCCGCGACTCGAGGGGAGGGGCACCGATGAGCGCAGTCAGCTTTCTCATCGCCCTGGCCGGGCTGAGTCTCGGAACCTATCTCATGCGCTTCGCCGGAGTGAAGGTGGGAGCGGCGATCGCTGTGAGGGGTCGTCGACGTACTCCGTCGACCGCCTCGGTGGGGGCCGGATCTTCCGAGCATGGAGAATCCTCGGCGTCCGGCCAGTCCGTCCCGTCTGGCGAATCCTCGGCGTCCGGCCAGTCCGTCCCGTCTGGCGAGTCCTCGGACTCAGCCGACTCGACCGAACGCGTGACGATATGGATGGACCGAGCCACGGTCGTGCTCATCGGTGCCGTCTTCGCGACGACCGCGGTCTTCGACGGCAAGGACATCGCGGATCCCGCCCGCCTCATCGGCGTCGGTGCCGGAGTGCTCGCCGCGATCCTGCGCGTGCCCATGCTGGTCGCCGTGGTCATCGGCATGGGCGTGTGTGCCCTCATCCGCACGACCGGGATCCTCTGAGCTGGGGCAGCGGCGGCCTGAACTGAGTGCAGGACGACGAACTGCCGGCGTGAGCCTGGGCACGGTCCACGGACTGCCGCCTCGGGGCACCCAGCACCCACTGTGAAAGCCGTGGGACGCGGGTGAGCAATTGCCGAGGATCTCCGGGCCGGAACTGCCCCGAAAGCGCGAGATTGCTAGGCTGGGACCATGGAATACATCGCGGGCTTTCAGCGTCTCGTCTTTCTGGCACTGACGGTGGCCGCATTCATCGTCCAACTCTGGGCGTTCATCGACTGCCTCCGCTTCAAGGACGAGAACTACCGCGCCGTGGACAAACAGAGCAAGAAGTTCTGGGTCATCCTCCTCGGCGTCGGACTCGCGCTCGCCCTCATCGCCCTGCCGCCGATGGGTATGAGCATGATCTTCCTCAACATCATCGCCCTCGTCGCCGGCATCGTCTACCTCACCGACGTCCGACCGAAGGTCCGCGCCGTCGACCCGCGCTACCGCAACCGCTGACCGGCGTGACGCCGCAACAGCATTCGCGAACCCGATCGGCACGCGCCCAGCACACGCTGACTAGACTCGCCCTATGAGCACCGACCTCAACCTGCCGGGCCCCGAATCCGGCTATATCGCCACGTTCGGAACCGGCGACCCGCACACCCTCTTCGGCCACGGATTCGCCGGCGCGATCCGCGACACCCGCCCCTTCGGCACCGGCATCACCGGCACTCGCCACTTCCTCCACCTGCCCGGCCACGGCGGCCGACCCTCACCCGGCCCCGGGTGGACCTACCCGCAGATCGCCGAAGTGCTCGCCGACGCCGTGAGCACCACCTCGGCGAGCCGAGCACTGGGTGTGTCGATGTCCGCCGGCGGACTCCTCCACCTGCTCAGCATCGCCCACCCCGTGACCCGCGGCCTCGACAAGGTCGCCCTCGTCCTCCCCGCCTCCTTCACCGGATTCCCCGCCGAGGTGGCCGCCGCCAACCGCTGCTACCTGGAGAGACTGCGTCGCCTCGTCGCCGATGAGGACATCGACGGCATCGTCGAACTCATGCTCTCCCGCGAGCCCGCCGAGGTGGCCCAGATGATCCCCGTGCGGGCCTGGACGAAGGCGAAGGCCGAGAACCTCGTCCGCACCGACATGTCCGACGGGCTCGGACTCGCCCTCGAGAACGCCGTCGCGGACACCGAGTCCGCCGCCGAGAATCTGCGTACCTTCTCCGGCGACGTCCTCGTGCTCACCCACGTAGACGACCCGGCGCACCCGGTCGCCGTCGCCGAGGACATCCACCGTGCGATTCCGACCTCCCGTCTCGAGGTGCTCCCCGCAGGATCGATCCTGTGGCGCGGACGACACGACGTGCGCCGCATCCTCGGCACCTTCTTCGATTAGACGTTGACTTCGGTGAGGGGCCGGCTTCGGTGAGGGACCGGCTTCGATGAAGAGCCGGCTTCGACTGGTCACCCGACTGAGGTCGTTGGCTAGACTGTCTCCGTGCGCATCTCCGTCCTCTCCCTCCACACCTCGCCCGTCGCCCAACCCGGCCAGGGCGATGCCGGAGGGATGAACGTCTATGTCGACCAATCCGTGCGCGCGCTCGCCGCGGCCGGACACCGAGTCGACGTATTCACCGCCGACCCCGGCGGGCTCGACGGCACGGGAGCCGGCGCGGGCACGACGCTGGAGATCACCGAATCCATCACCCTCCACCACCTGCCGGTCGGCGCTGCGACGAAAGACGAACTCGCCGACGCGATCGACGAACTCGCCGAACTGCTCACGGTCCATCCCGACTTCCGCGCCGCCGATCTCATCTGGACCCACTATTGGATCTCCGCCGAGGCGGCCCTGCGCGCCCGTGACATCGCCGCCGACTTCGACACCGACTCCGGGTCCGGGCCCGCCGACGCGCTGGGGCCGGGCAGAGCAGTGCGGGCGCCGATCGCGGTGAGCATGCACACGATCGGTGCCGTGAAGAACCGCGATTCGGAGACCAGCCACGAACGGCCCCAGCGGCTCGACGCCGAAGGACGCATCGCCGCGCAGGCCGACCTGCTCGTCGCGGCCACCCCTGCCGAACGCCGCGACCTCGTCACCGAACTCCACGCCGATCCCGACTCGGTCGTCGTCGCCCGACCAGGGGTCGACCATGCCCTCTACGCGCCGGACGCTCAGGCGGACGCGCGCGAGCGTCTGGGATTCGCCGCGAACGAGGCGATCATCCTCTACGTCGGGCGGATGCAGTTCATCAAGGGCACGGACGTCGCCGTCGACGCCCTGGCCGAACTGCGGGAACGCAATCCCCACCTGGCCTCTCGAACCCGCGGAATCCTCCTCGGCGCCGCCTCGGGGGCAGGCGTCGAAGCAGGCGGAGGAGCGGTCCGCCCCTCCTCGGCGTATCTGCGGGAGCTGACCGCGGCGATCGGGAACGAACCCAGCGTCGAGGTCCGCCCGCCCGTTCCCTCCCGCATCCTCGTCGACTACTACCGGGCCGCGGACGTGCTCATCGTCCCCTCCCGCAGCGAATCCTTCGGACTCGTGGCCGCCGAGGCAGCCGCTTCAGGGCTGCCGGCGATCGCCTCGGCGGTGGGCGGACTCCCGGAGATCGTCGAACACGGGCATTCGGGACTGCTCATCGCCGATCACAACCCCCACCACTGGGCGACGGCGATCGAAACCCTGCTCGAGGACACGCAGCTGCGGACGGAACTCGCCGGCCACGCCGTCGACCGTGCCGAACGTTTCGATTGGGCTCGGACCGTCGCCGCCGTCCTCGACGCCGTGCCGGATATCTCCGGCGCATCATCTCGGAAGTCGGACGCGCTGGGAGCTTGAGGGACTAGAGTCGGCGGTGAGCACGAGAGCCGAGCGAAGGGCGTGAGAGCATGAGCACCGACACCGAGGCGATCTTGACCGGAGTGCGCACCTGGGCCGAGAACAACGAGGTCCCCGTGGACTCGATCGAGAACACGGAGATCGTCGTCACCCTGCCGGGGGAGAAGAAGCTCAAGACGAACGTGGCGATCAGCGTCTTCGCTCGCACCGCCCATCTGCAGGCCTTCGTCATCCGTCATCCCGATGAGAACTCGGCCGAATTCAACCGGTGGCTGCTGCAGAAGAACCTCCGGCCCGGGCCGGTGTCGTTTGCGATCGACAGCCTCGGCGATGTCTATCTGCGGGCGAGCGTGCCACGCGAGCATCTGCTCGATGAGCTCGACGGGCTGCTCGGCGCCATGCTCGCCACGGCGGATTCCTCGTTCAACGAGCTCCTCCTCATCGGTTTCCTCACAGGGATGAAGAAGGAATGGGCCTGGAGGGTCGGTCGGGGTGAGTCGACGCGCAACCTTGCGGCGTTCGAGAAGGTGCTCAGCGGGGAGGACAACGAATTCATCGGCACCTTCGGCGACGCCGATCCCGAGCCTCCGGCGGTGTCGGCCGATCGGGAAAGCCCCGAACCTCCGGCGGTGTCGGCCGATCGGGAGAGTAAGGGAGAGTAAGGGCCCGAGCTCATGAGTGCGGCGAACTCAGCCGAGCGGGCGCTTCAGTCCCTCATGGCTGGCGACATAGCCGAGCCGGTCATAGAAGCGCTGCGCGTCGGTGCGTGACTTGTCGGTTGTGAGTTGAGCGAGTCCGGCACCGACGCGACGTCCGCATTCGTGAGCCCACTCGAACACCGCTGTCCCGAGCCCCACTCCTTGAGCCGCGGCACCGATGCGCACCGCTTCGATCTGAAGACGGAGAGTGCCTTGGCGTGACAGGCTGGGCAGCAGACTCAGCTGCAGGGTGCCGACGACGGTCGAGCCGACGTGGTCCTGAACCGCGGCTTCGGTGACGGCGACGAGGAGTTGGTTGGGATCGGCATCGATGAGTGCGAAGGCACGAGCATAGGGGTCTGCCTCCTCGGCGCCGGGGGAGGCAGATGCGGAACCGGACGCGGCTGCCGCACGGCCGACCGCAGCGGCGGCGGTCTCGCGGGCAGCTCCGGTCTCGCGGGCAGCCCCGAGGACGTCATCGCGCAGCAGTGCGACAAGCGCCGGCACATCGGCCTCGTTGGCGCGGCGGATGATGAACGTCCGGCCGGCCGACACCAGGGTCTCCGGGGAGAAGCCGTCGAAGCCTCGGCCCGATCGGCCCTCGTGCGCGGTCGCCTCGGCGGTCATCGGCCCGTGGTCTCAGCCGATGACGCACTCGCGGCTGCAGGATCATGGTCGGGCGCATCGACCGGTGGCTTGCCGTAGGGGCGACGAGCGAAGAGGGAGGCGACCACGGCGCCGGAGACGTTGTGCCACACGCTGAAGACCGCCCCGGGCAGTGCGGCGAGCGGCGAGAAGTACGTGGTGGCCAACGTCGAGGCGAGACCGGAGTTCTGGAGTCCGACTTCGAAGGACAGCGCACGTCGCGTCGGGGTGTCGAGACGGCAGGCCGTGGCCACACCGTAGCCGATGCCCAGTCCGAGCAGATTGTGTGTGACGACGGCCAGCAGAACGAGCACACCGGCTGTGGCGATCGAACCCGCCGAGCCGGCCACGACGATCGCGACGATGTAGGCGATGGCGATCGAGGCGAGCCATGGCAGCACGGGCGAGATCGTGTCGACGAACTTCGACGCGAGCACTCGGACGAGGACGCCGACGATGACCGGCACGAGCACGGTCTGGCAGATCGAGACGAACATCGACCAGAAGGGCACATCCATATACGAACCTGCCAGCCACAGGGTCAGCAGCGGGGTGAGCACGGGAGCGCACAGCGTCGACAGGGTCGTGATCGACACCGACAGTGCCGTGTCGCCCTTCGCCAGATAGGTCACGACATTCGAGGCGGTGCCGCCGGGCGCGCAGCCGACGAGGATGACACCGACGGCGATCTCGGGAGGAAGCGAATACACGGTCACGACGAGGAGACCGAGCAGCGGCATCACCACGAACTGTGTGGCGACGCCGAGCGCCGCAATCCACGGACGCTTCGCGATGCGGGCGAAGTCGGGCAGCGTCAGGGTCAGCCCCATGAGGAACATGACCACGCCGAGCGCCCACGTGATCGACGGGGCCAGAGGCGTGAAGGCATCGGGCAGCAGGAACCCGAGCACCCCCGCAATGACGACGAGGACCGGCAGAGCCGTGACAGCGATGATCGAACTGCGGTCGGCGGCGGGAGCGGCAGTGCCCCCGGAAGCCTGGTGTGCTGGCGTGTGTGACATGGTTACAGACTATTCCGCTCATATTGTCATGCGAGACACATGCCCAGACATTGAGACCCTGTCTGCGGCCTGACGGACCCTGTCAGCGGGGAGACATGACCTTGTGTGCGGCCGGACAGCGAAGACTGTGTCTGCGGGGAGAGGGCCGCCGGCGACGACGGTCGCCGGCGCCCCCATCGGAGCGGTCGTGTCAAAATGGAGCCATGACGTATAACCTCATCCTGCTGCGCCACGGCGAAAGCGAATGGAACCAGAAGAATCTGTTCACCGGATGGGTCGACGTGACCCTGACCGACAAAGGCCGTGCCGAAGGCAAACGCGCCGGCGAGCTGCTGCGCGAGAAGAACCTCATCCCCGATGTCGTCTATACCTCGCGGCTCAAGCGCGCGATCCTGACTGCGAACATCGCGCTCGAAGCCGCCGACCTGTCATGGCTCGACGTCCACCGCAGCTGGCGGCTGAACGAGCGCCACTACGGCGCACTGCAGGGCAAGAACAAGAAAGAGATCCGCGACGAGTTCGGCGAAGAGCAGTTCATGACCTGGCGCCGCTCCTTCGACACCCCGCCGCCGGCACTGGCCGACAGCTCGGAATTCTCGCAGGCCGGTGAAGCCCGCTACGCCAACCTCGGCGATGCGCTGCCCCGCACCGAATGCCTCGCCGACGTCATCGACCGCCTCCTGCCGTACTGGTACGACACCCTCGTGCCCGAACTCACCGTCGGCAAGACCGTGCTCGTGGCCGCCCACGGCAACTCGCTGCGCGCACTGGTCAAGCACCTCGACGGGATCTCCGATGCCGACATCACGGGGTTGAATATCCCCACCGGCATCCCGCTGCACTACGAACTCACCGAGGATTTCACTCCGGTCACCCCCGGCGGCACGTACCTCGACGCCGAGGCGGCCGCGGCGGCGATCGGCCAAGTCGCCAACCAGGGACGCTGAGCCGGACACAGTCGCTGAGCCGGACACAGACGACGATCGCCGAGGTGGAAGAACCACCTCGGCGATCGCCGTCTGTGCGCGCGTGCGTGAGTCCGTACGACGCGGGCCTCACTTCTTCGACAGGTAGGGCTCCCAATTGCCGGTGAGCAGGTACTCGACCTTCTGCGACACGGACACCGCGTGATCACCGAAGCGCTCGTAGTAGCGCGAGAGCAGGGTGACATCGGCGATATGGCGGGGAGCCAGCGAACCGGCCGGAGCCTCGCCGAGCTTCCCGAACACGCTCAGGTGGAGTTCGTCGAGCTCCTCGTCGATGGCGTTGATCGTGGGCACATCGGACAGGCCGGGGTTCGAGAGCAGGCTCTGCGTCGCCTCGGCGATCTTGTCACCGGATTCGCCCATCCGCGAGAACACGGATTCGAAGCCTTCGGGGATCGCGGACTCCGGATAGCGGATGCGCACCTGCTGGGCGATGTGACGGGCGAGGTCGCCCATGCGCTCGAGCGATGCCGACATCCGCAGCGAGCCGATGACGGCGCGCAGATCCGCAGCCACCGGAGCCTGCAGGGCAAGCATCTCGGCGGCCTGCTGATCGAGGGTGAACTGCATGTTGTCGATGACGGAGTCGGCCTCAATGACCTGCTCGGCCAGCTCGAGATCATTCGAATGCAGCGCCTGATTGGCCAGGCGGATGGCGTCGAGGACCTTGGTGGACATGCCGACCAGCTGGGTGGCCAGATCATCCAATTCGTTTCTGAAGACTTCGCGCATGAACTGCGGTTCCCTAACTCTTGATCGTGACAATCGGGAGTGACTGTCGGCGGTGCTTGGCGTCCTGAGGGGTGCCCGCGATTCCGGTCCGCACCCTCAGCGGGGGAAAGCAGAGGGCAGGAACGACGGGGAACGCAGGCACACAGACGTCAGCATCGCATGATCGAGTGAACGACTCCAGACGAGAAGGTGAATTCCTCGGCAAATACTGCCAGCAGAAGTGAATTCGGTGCGCCGGGGCGGTGGACAGCGCCTAAGCTTGAGACTGTGGATCTGTTAGTCGTGGCGGTCCTGACCGGCGTCGTCGGCCTGGGCCTGGGTATAGCCGGAATTCTTGCGTTCCGATTCAGCGAACGCTCCCGCGATGCTGCCGATCTGCATTCGGAGGACGACCTGCCCGAGGGCATCGCCGAAGTGCTGGCCGTCCTGCCCTCGGCCGCCATCGTCATCGACGCCGGTGACGATGTCGTCAAAGCCTCCCCGGCGGCGTACACGTTCGGTCTGGTCAGAGGTCATTCGCTCGCCTCGCCCGAGATGCTGCGGGTCGTCGGCCGCGTCCGTGCCCGCGGTCTCATCGAAGAGATCGACCTCGAGCAGACACGGGAGAACTCCGATTCCGTGCTCCGCTACCTCCACGCCCGCGTCGCCCCCTTGGGCACCTCCTTCGTCCTCGTCCTCTGCGACGATCAGACCGAATCCAAACGCGTCGACGCCGTCCGCCGCGACTTCGTCGCCAATGTGTCCCATGAACTCAAGACGCCGATCGGTGCGATGGCTCTGCTCGCCGAGGCTGTCACCGACTTCGCCGACGACCCCGCCGCAGTCGAGCGCTTCGGCGGGAGAATGCAGCGGGAGTCGAAGAGGTTGACCCAGCTGGTGCAGGAGATCATCGACCTCTCCCGCGTCCAGGACCACGCCGCTCCCGCGACGACCGACAAGATCTCCGTCGCCGAGGTGGTCGACGATGCCGCTGACCGTGCCCGGACCGGGGCGGAGGGCAAGAACATCCACATCGAGGTCTCCCCGCCGAGCGACCTGCTCATCGAAGGCAACTACGAACTGCTCGTCAATGCGGTGCGCAACCTCATCGACAATGCCGTGAACTACTCGCCGGAGGGCACTCGAGTCGGCGTCGGAGTCGACCTCGTCGACGAGCGCATCGAGATCGCCGTGACCGACCAGGGCATCGGCATGACCGCTCAGGACACCGAGCGCGTCTTCGAACGCTTCTACCGGGTCGACCCGGCTCGCTCCCGGATCACCGGAGGCACGGGGCTGGGCCTGAGCATCGTCAAGCACATCGTCGCCACCCATGGCGGTGAAGTGCGCGTGTGGAGCCGACTGAACAAGGGATCGACGTTCACGATCGTCCTCCCGTTGGCCGGAACCGCAGCCGATGCCGCCGCCACCGATTCGGCACCGGCAGGGGTGCTCATCGAACACTCCGCAGATTCGACCGGAGTCACGTCGGCAGGGGAGGACAGGACCGCCTCGGCGGACGACGACGGGAACGGTGCCGCCTCGGCGGAAGACGTTGGGCACGGCACCGCCGCCTCCGATGCGGACGACTCGGCCGACGACAACGGCAAGCCCGCCGGTGATAATGGAGACGGCGGGGCGACCGCCGACCCATCCAAGGATCTGACCGAAGAAAGCGAACAAAGGAAGCTCACAACGTGACTCGTATTCTGCTTGTCGAGGACGAAGATTCGTTCTCGGACCCGCTGTCGTACCTGCTCGGTAAGGAAGGGTACGAGGTGACGGTCGCCGATGACGGGCTCAAGGCTCTGGCGGAGTTCGACCGCACCGGCGCCGATCTGGTCCTGCTCGACCTCATGCTGCCCGGTGCTTCCGGCACCGAGGTGTGCCGCGAACTGCGGGCGAAATCCAATGTGCCGATCATCATGCTCACGGCCAAGGATTCGGAGATCGACAAGGTCGTAGGGCTCGAGCTCGGCGCCGATGACTATGTGACGAAGCCGTACTCCTCACGTGAGCTGCTGGCTCGTGTGCGGGCGGTGCTGCGACGCAATGTCGAGACCGAGGAGTTCGACGACGAGTCCGTGCTCGAGGCCGGGGGAGTGCGCATCGACGTCGAACGCCACGTCGTGTCAGTGCGCGGTGAAGAGCAGTCCATGCCGCTCAAGGAGTTCGAGCTCCTTGAGATCCTCGTGCGCAACTCCGGCCGCGTGATGACCCGCGGTCAGCTCATCGACCGGATCTGGGGCGAGGACTACGTGGGCGATACGAAGACGCTCGACGTCCACGTCAAACGACTGCGCGCGAAGATCGAGGAGAACCCCTCGGAACCGCGCCTGCTCACCACGGTGCGCGGACTCGGGTACAAGTTCGAGGCCTGAGGAAACCGACCGGCGAAGCCTGAGTTTCTGTGCAGGCGAGGCCGGGAGCAGCCGGCCGGGTGCAGCCGGTCGGACATGAGTACAGAAGGAGCCGCTCACGAATGTGAGCGGCTCCGTGTGTGTTCTCGCGAGGGACTGGGTCCGGTGCGAGAGAAGGGCTGATCAGCCGTTGGCCGTCGCGGCTCCCTCTGCCGCACCGGCATCCTCGCTTGGCATGTCCGACGGGGACTCGGATGGCGACTCCGACGGAACGTACTCTTCGTAGTACGGCAGGGCGTCGGTGAGGAGCTGAGTCTCGATGACCTTCTCGTCGCTGCCGTTCTTGACGGTGACGTCGACGAGGTCGCCGGGCTCAGCCTTGAGGCTGTCGACGGTGACGACTTCCTTGGAGGAGGTCTCAGGGCTCTTCGGATCCTGGACGAAGGTGTCGCCTGCCTTGACCGACTCGCTCACCGTGGTGTCGCCGACCTCGATGGACACCTTGGCGGTGGAGTCGCCTTTGTTGATGAGGGTGAAGAACAGCTGAGCCGGGCCGGAGGCTTCCTGGTCCGTGATGAGCAGGAGCCCACGGACGTCGACGTCGCCGACGGAACCCGAGGCTCCGTCGCCGCCGTTGTAGTGGTATTCGGCGGTCTGATGGGGAGACAGCAGGCTTGCACATCCGCTGACGGGGATAACGAGAGCGAGTGCGGCAACGGCGAGAGCCGCGCGGTTGTGCCGTTTCATTATGCTCCTTGAAGTGGCAATACAAGATCAGTCTGTATACTACCCGGTTTTTGACCCGCTGTAGAACCGGGCGGTCGGAGTCGCAGAGGTTCTGAAGCGCCCGGGCGCGTCGCGGCTGAAGATTCGGTGAAGAGCGAGCGAAGTCTCTCCCGCATCGCAGTCGGTCGAGGTCCTCATTCGAGCATGAAGGCACTGCGTCCTCTCCCGATGTTCTCGCTGACAGAGGCGGCAATGGGCTCGATCGCAGTGCGAGTCAGGGGCGGAGCCTAGCATGAAGAATCGCTGCCCTGAACGATTTCTGTGGCGAGCCTCATGGTAAACTGGGATTCCGCGAAAGGGGTTTGAAGAGAATATGAGTTTCCAGGTCGGCGACACTGTTGTCTATCCACATCACGGTGCAGCGACAATCCAAGAAATCAAGAAACGTGCCATCAAAGGTGAGGAGAAGCTGTATCTCAAGCTCCAGGTCGCCCATGGCGATCTCGTGATCGAGGTCCCCGCAGAGAACTGCGATCTGGTCGGTGTGCGAGACGTCGTCGGTGAAGAAGGCGTTGAGAAGGTCTTCAACGTCCTGCGTGCCGAATTCGTCGAAGAACCCGCTAACTGGTCCCGCCGGTACAAGGCCAATGTTGAGAAGCTGCAGTCCGGTGACGTCATCAAGGTTGCCGAGGTCGTCCGCGATCTGTGGCGTCGCGAGCAGGACCGCGGCCTGTCGACCGGTGAGAAGCGCATGCTCTCGAAGGCCCGTCAGATCCTCGTCTCTGAACTCGCACTGGCCGAGAAGAAGGAAGAGTCCGAGGCGGAAGCTCTGCTGGACGAAGTGCTCGCATCCTGAGCACCTGTGTCATCATCCCGGCCGCAGGGTCGGGATCGCGTCTGGGCCGCAGTGAGCCGAAGGCCTTCGTCCATGTGAATGGACGGACAGTTCTGGCTCGCAGCCTTGAGACGGTCATCTCCTCGGGAGTCGCCTCCACAATCGTGGTGGTCGCTCCCGAGGATTTTCTTATGCGCGCACGTGAAGAAATCGCCGAAGTGGCTGCAGGGCAGAAATGCGAAATTTCAATTACAGCCGTAGCAGGAGGAGAGGATCGCATTTCCTCGGTGCAAACGGCCTTGAAACGTGAGCGTGTCGCGGAATACGTTCTCGTCCATGATGCTGCGAGGTGCCTGACCCCACCCGATGTGTTCACTCGAGTGGTTGCCGCACTGCACTCCGGCGCCGAGGCGGTCGTCCCGGTCCTGCCGATGATCGATACCGTGCGGCGAGTCGTTTCGCACGAGACCGACGGCGCGGATCCGAGCGGAGGTACAGGCTCGGACGCGAATGGCGTACCCGAAGGGATTGCGAGGGCTGTGAGCGATGGCGCGCGTGAAGTGGTGCGAGGAGACCTCGATCGGGCCGAGCTGCGACGAGTCCAGACGCCTCAAGGATTTCGCGCCGAGGTGCTCCGGCGGGCCTATGCCACGATTGCAGCCGACTGGGCCGGCCCGTCGGGTCGAGCGCTTCCGACGGACGATGCGGGGCTGGTGGAACGCCTCGGTGGCGACATCGTCGCCGTCGACGGTGACGACGAGGCGCTGAAGGTCACCTATCCGCTCGACCTCGTCCTTGCGGAACAGCTCGCCCGAATGCGTGACGGAGCTGCAGTCCCTGGAGCAGATACGTTGGATTCGGCGAAGGAGCCACGATGAATCAGATCATTCCCCGTATCGGCACCGGTGTCGACGTGCACGCCTTCTCGGCCGATCCCGCACGCGGGCTGTGGATTGCGGGACTGCTGTGGCCGGGCGAGACCGGACTCGAAGGACACTCGGACTCCGACGTGGCCGCCCACGCGTGCTGCGACGCCTTGTTCTCCGCCGCGGGGCTCGGCGACCTCGGTGAGCACTTCGGCGTCGACCGCCCGGAATTCGCCGGTGCCTCGGGTTCGGCGCTGCTCGCCGAGGCGGCCCGCATCGTCCGCGAGGCAGGCTTCGAGATCGGAAACATTTCCGTTCAAGTGATCGGCAACCGGCCGAAGATCGGCACGCGTCGTGCAGAAGCCCAGCAGGCACTGTCGGCGGCAGCAGGCGCACCGGTATCGGTATCGGGCACCACTTCTGACGGTCTCGGGCTGACCGGCCGCGGTGAAGGAGTCGCCGCCATCGCCACCGCGCTGATCCACCCTCGCTGATCTGCCCGACCCGAACCATTCGACCCGATCCATTCGAACCGGGCCACGAGAACCGACTCATTCGACCCGAGCCACGAGAGCTGAATGAGGAGAGCCAGCAGTGAGAGTCCTCTTCCAGGGAGCCGGCGCCATCGGCCTCGCCGGAGCCGCGCTCTTCACCGACGCTCACGAGGTCGCCGTTGTCTCCCGCTCGCCCGGCGCCGACGGACGGGCGGCCTTTCCGCGACGTGTGAGCATCGCCGATCCGACCGATTCCGGCCAGGCGGGCTCCCGACACAGCAGCTGTGCGGGAGGACGCGGGCGAGCCGATGGCAGACGAGCGAGTTCGAGCGATGGCTGGTCGGTGACCCGTGTGGCCGCGACTCGGCGGGTGACGATCACAGACTGGACTGCTGCTGCCGCTGATGGAATCTGGGACCTCATCGTCCTCACGACTCGCCCGGGTGATCTCGACGCTGAGGTGGTCTCGGCGATTCGGGAGATCTCACCCGCGTTCATTGCGACGACGAGCCAGGGCGAAGGAGACCTCGAACGAGCACAGGCCGTTTTCCCCGGTGCCCAAGCCGTCATTGTCGGACCCGCGTTCCTGTCCGAACGACTGGACCCGGGTGCGCCGGCTGACGGTGTGCGCACAGCCGGCAACCGGGTCGGGGAGGCCGACAGCGGTGTGTGCACAGCCGGCAGTCGGGCCGGGGAGATCGACAGGGGCGTGCGCACAGCCAACGGGCGCGACGGAGAGCTCGGCAGAAGAGCCGAACCCGGGCACGAAGTGAGGTTCTGGGCACCGGCCGGCGCACCGCGTTTCCTCGTCGCGGGGCCGAGGGGCGCGGTGCGTTCGCTTGTTCGCGGGCTGGGCCGACTCGTTCTGCCGGTGCCGATGGAGGCCGTGCTGCTGCCGCCGACGGTGTTCATTCCCTTCGTCGCCGAACTCAGCGTCCGCGACGGCGACTGGGCCGCACTGAAATCACATCTCGACCGACCCTCTGATGCCGCGGCCGAGGCCGTGCGAAGCCGCCTCGGGGTGCCGGTTCCCGTCTTCGGCACCGCCGCACACCTCGTGCTCGAAGCCTTGGAGAGGATCGTGCCGATCGACGTGACGAGCTATGCGGGCCGACACTTCAACCGGCACGTGGGCCAGACGAGGGACATGCTCGCCGGCTGGGCGGGAGCGGCAGATTCGGCTCACGCCCTGGGGGAGCTCATCGCCGCATTGGACCCACTCGACGATTGAGGCTCGACGAGTTCAGATGCCTGGATCGGACGAAGGCTGCGACTGAACACCGGCCGCGGGGGACTGCCGCGGTCCGGGTACGGAAGCCGACAGCCGCCTCGGCGGAGGTGATGGGCGGTCTCAGACCTTCGCGTCCGGGTGGCGCTTCGTAACGACGAGGCCGACGAGGTAGAGCGCGACGACGAAGATGAGCGTGCCGACGATCTGGAAGCGCACGGATTCGACGGTCAGGCCGAGCCCGATGATCACGGCGATGCCGGCCAAGGTGACATACGACAGCCACGGGAAGCCCCACATGCGCAGGGGCAGGGACCGGCCGGCCGCCTCGGCGCGACGACGCAGGACGATCTGCGAGACGAGCGTCACGACCCAGGTGACGATGAGCGTCGAGCCGACGATGTTGAGCAGGACCCCGAGGACCTCGGCCGCCCAGAAGTAGTTGAGTGCGACGGCGACGAAACCGAACGCCGAGGTGGCCAGCACCGCATGCACGGGCACGCCGCGGCGATTGGTGCGGCCGAGCCCGCGGGGAAGCATGGACCGCTGTGACATCGAGAACGACATCCGGGACGCTCCGTAGATGTTCGCGTTCATCGACGACAGCAGCGCGATGACGATGACCGCGGCCAGCAGCGAGGCGATGAACGGCAGTCCTGCAGACTCGAGGACGGCCACGAACGGGGACTCGGCCAAACGGTCGTCCGTCCACGGCAGGACGAGGACGATGATCGCCACGGAACCGATGTAGAGGAACAGGATGCGCCACACGATCGTCTTGATCGCCTGCGAGACGCTGCGTTCGGGGTTCGCGGTCTCGGCCGCGGCGACAGCGACGATCTCGATGCCGCCGAAGGCGAAGGCGACGACGAGCAGACCGGCGGCGATGCCGGAGATGCCGGTGGGCATGAACCCGTCGGCGAAGATCTGCGCGGGCGGCTCGGCCGGGGTCCACCCGAACAGGTATGCGGCGCCGAGGACGACGAAGAGGACGACGAAGGTGACCTTGATGAGCGAGAACCAGAACTCGAACTCACCGAAGCTGCCGGACGTGGTGAGGTTGATCGCCGTGAAGACGAGCATGATCGCCAAGGCGATGAGCCACTGGGGGACGGCCGGAATATAGGAGGCCGCGATCTGCGCGGCGGCGGTGGCCTCGGCGGCGACGACCAGGCACAGCTGCACCCACCACAGTGCACCGACGGCGAAGGCCGCGGCCGGGCCCATGGCCTTGCCCGCATAGTGCGAGAACGCACCCGGATTCGGGTCGGCGGCGACGAGTTCGCCCAGCGCCCGCATGACGAAGATGACGATGAGGCCCGCAACGATGTAGGAGATGAGTACGGCAGGGCCGGCAGCCCGCACGCCGGCGCCGGAGCCGACGAAGAGACCTGCGCCGATCGCCGAGCCGAGGCTCATCATCACCAGGTGGCGGGGTTTCATCCCCACCTTGAGGCCGTTGGACGTGGCGGCGATGTCGCTGGTGGACGGCACCGAGGCGGACGCGGACTCGGCGGGCTGCGAAGACTGTGATTCTGGCACCCGAGAAGTCTATCCGTCGGGGCCGGAGAGCGCAGACGCGGGTCGCGGACCCGTAGGGGTCGCGACCCGCGTCTGCGAGGTGTATTGCGCGCACAGCTGCGACTCAGCGCTTGGGCTGTGGCGCGCCAGATCAGTGGCCGCGCTTGATCCAATCCTCGAGGGCCGGGCTCTCGGCGCCGATCGACGTCGAGTCACCGTGCCCGGTGAGCACGACGGTCGCCTCGGGCAGGCGGAAGAGCACGTCCCGGATCGATTCGATGATCGTCTCGAAGCTCGAATGCGACCGCCCCGTGGCCCCGGGGCCGCCTTTGAACAGAGTGTCTCCGGAGAACAGCACCGGACCGACCGCCCGACCGGCGCCCGCCGATGCCGGAGCCGGCAGGCCGGTCTCGACGAAGAAGCACGTCGAACCGGGGGAGTGGCCTGGGGTGTGCAGAGCCTTGAGTTTGATTTCGCCGACGGTCCAGGTGTCGCCGTGGGCGATCTGTCCGTCGGGACGGTAGTTCTCGAAGGTCATGTCCCACAGCACATAGTCATCGGGATTGAGGTACACGGTGGGGTTGCCCACCCGCTGGGCGAAGTCGCGGACGACGCGCACGTGATCGTCGTGACCGTGCGTGAGCAGAACGGCCTTGACCTCTCTGGATCCGACCGCCTCGGCGATCGCATCGACATCATGGGCCGGGTCGATGACGATGACCTCGGAATCATCACCGATGATCCACACATTGTTGTCGACGTTGTGCGTCTCCCCATCCAGGGAGAACGTACCCGACGTGACGAGATGCTCAATAGCTGTCATTACAGTTCCACCACCGATCGCAGGACTTCTCCCTTGCCCATCTTCTCGAATGCGGATTCGACATCGCCGATGCCGATGCGTTCGGACACGAACTTCTCGAGCGGGAAACGTCCCTGCTGGTAGAGGTCGACGAGCATCGGGAAGTCGCGGTCGGGCAGGCAGTCGCCGTACCACGAGGACTTGAGCTTGCCGCCGCGGCCGAACACATCGAGCAGCGGAACGGTGAGCTCCATCTCCGGGGTCGGCACGCCGACGAGCACGACGGTGCCGGCGAGGTCGCGGCCGTAGAAGGCCTGCCGCCAGGTGGCGGGGAGCCCGACGGCGTCGATGACGACATCGGCGCCGAAGCCTCCGGTGCGCTCCTGGATCGCGGCGACGACCTCGTCCTCGCTCATGCCCTTCGTATCCACGGTGTCGGTGGCGCCGAGTTCCTTCGCCCACTCGAGCTTCTTCTCATCGATGTCGAGGGCGATGATCGTGTTCGCCCCGGCCAGAGCCGAACCGGCGATCGCCGCGCAGCCGACACCGCCGGCGCCGATGATGGCCACGGACTTGCCGCGGGTGACCTCACCGGTGTTGATGGCGGCGCCGATTCCGGCCATCATTCCGCAGCCGAGCAGACCCACGACAGCCGGGTCCGCCTCGGGGACCTTCGTGCACTGTCCGGCGGCGACGAGCGTCTTCTCGGCGAACGAGCCGATGCCCAGTGCGGCCTCGAGCTCGGTGCCGTCGGGCAGGGTCATCTTCTGCGAAGCATTGTGGGTGTCGAAGCAGTACCAGGGCTCTCCGCGCTTGCAGGCACGGCAGTCGCCGCAGACGGCGCGCCAGTTGAGGATGACGAAATCGCCGACCTCGACCTCGGTGACCCCATCGCCGACTTCGGAGACGACCCCGGCGGACTCGTGGCCGAGCAGGAACGGGTAGTCGTCGCTGATTCCGCCTTCACGGTAGTGGAAGTCCGTGTGGCAGACGCCGCACGACTTCACATCGACGACGACCTCGCCCGGGCCCGGATCCGGGATGACGATGTCGGTGAGTTCGACTGGGGCTCCCTTGCTGCGGGAGATGACGCCCTTGACAGTCTGTGGCATTGCGTCTCCTTTGTGTCTTCGGCAGCGGGTGTCCGCGGATACGGAACCCGAAGTGGAACTGTTGCACCCCGGCAGGGGTGCTCACACACCCCCCCACCCTAACCAGGCCGGACGTCCGCGACCAGTGGGTGATTCAGGAGTGAGACGATGCGTTCGACCTGGGTGGGGTGAGGGTGGATAGGCGAAGGCGGCCCGATGCTTGGATTGCATCGGACCGCCTCGGCGGGGGTGAGCCGATCCACGTCGCCGAGGCGGCGCTGCGGATCCGACTCAGCCGGTCGTGAACGGGGTCGGGTTCAGCCCGTGATCAGGGGCGGAGTCACCCTGTGGTCAGTCGGCGACGTCCTCGTCGGGGTGCGTGCGCAGGTGCAGCATTGCGGCTCCCAGGCCGCCCCAGACGGTGACGATGGCGATGACCATCATGACGATTGCTGAAGTGCCCATGTCAGACTCCCTTGGTCTCGTTGCGGAGGTTCTCTTCGGCTACGGAGTCGGCGATCGCCTCATTCATGTCGTCGATCGTCTTCTTCGGCCATCTGACCAGGGTGAGGACGATGGAGGCGACGACGAGCAGGGCGATCATGCCCCAGCCGTAGGTGCCGGTGATGACGGCCGGGTAGTCCTCGTAGCCGTCGGTGGCGTAGGTGATGATCTGTGTGACGAGCATGTAGGCGAGCACCACACCGGTGATCGAGATGAGGATCATCCAGGTCCACCCGAGCTTGAAGCTCGAGACTGCGTTGAGGTGACGCTTGAACACCGGCAGCTTGCCCAGCAGCCATGCGACGACGACGATCGCGAGGACGGCCGAGCCGACGATGCCGATGTTGTTCGCCCAGGCATCCATGGTGTCGAGTGCGTAGAGTCCGGTCACCGTGGGCATGAGCACCAGCGAGACGATCGCCATCGCTCCGCCGACGGTCGCCGTCGAGGTCTTGTTGCTGAGACGGAACTTGTCCCGCAGAGCCTGGATCGGGACCTGCACGATCGAGATCAGCGAGGTCAGACCGGCGAAGACGAGGCAGGCGAAGAAGACGAATCCGAAGATCGCTCCGCCGGGCATCTGGGAGATCAGCGTCGGGAAGCCGACGAAGGCCAGGCCGATGCCCGACGATGCCACCTCGGAGACCTCGACGCCCTGAGCAGAGGCCATGAACCCGAGGGCCGCGAAGATTCCGATGCCGGCGAGGATCTCGAACGCCGAGTTCGAGAAGCCGACGACGAGACCGGAGCCGGTGAGGTTCGTCTTCTTCTTCAGGTAGGAGGCATAGGTGATCATGATGCCGAAGGCGATGGACAGAGAGAAGAAGATCTGACCGTACGCCGCGATCCACACCTTGTGATCTGTCAGTGCCGAGAAGTCGGGAGTGAACAGTGCATTCAGTCCCTCCGCAGCGCCGGGAAGGAACAGCGACCGGACGACGAGGGCGAGGAAGAGGACGATGAGCAGCGGGATGAAGATCTTCGAGAACCGTGCGATGCCGTTCTGCACACCGAGCAGGAGGATGCCGAGGACGATGGCCCACACGATGATGAGCGGGATGAGCACGCCGGGGACGAATTCGAAGGAGATGCCGGGGTCTGCGAGCTTGAGGTACTCGCCGAAGAGGAAGCCCTCCGCGTCATCGCCCCAGGCCTCGCTCAGCGAGAAGAACATATAGGAGCCGGCCCAGCCGATGATGGCGGCGTAGTAGATGCCGATGATGATCGCGATTCCGGTGGCGAACCAGCCGATGGGCTCGGCGGCTCGGTGGGTCATCCGGTAGGCCAGCGGAGCCGATCCGCGAGACCGGTGGCCCATGGCGTAGTAGAAGAACAGCAGCGGGATGCCTGCAGTCAGCAGAGCGACGAGGTAGGGGATGAGGAAGGCGCCGCCGCCGTTCTCGTAGGTGACATACGGGAAGCGCCAGATGTTGCCGAGGCCGACCGCCGAACCGATGGCCGCGAAGATGAACGCGCCGCGGGAGACGAAGACCTCCCTCCGGGGTGATGACGTGGGTGACATGATGTCCTTTCTTGACTGGCCGCGGATCATCGCGACCGAGTGTGGCCACCGAAGTTTCGTCTGTGAGACCGGTGGTCCGATGTGAAGTCCGTGATGTGAGAAGGGTCTCTTGCTGCGGCTTCAATGCTTGGCTCCAGTTTACTGTGAAAACGCTGGGCAATGTGCCCGTCGTCACGTGATGCGCATAACAGTCGTGTATCGAATAATGGGAAACCGGGAAATCTTCCACGCCCGGTAGACTTGGGGGCGTGACTATCTCGCTCTACAACACCGCCAGCCGCACGACCGAAGAACTGCGCCCCGTCAACGACGGTCAGGTCGGTATCTACGTCTGTGGCGCCACGGTGCAGGGCGAACCGCATATCGGCCACCTGCGCTCGGCCTCGGTGTTCGACACTCTGCGCCGCTGGCTGCTCTACAGCGGTTACCGGGTGACCATGATCCGCAACGTCACCGACATCGACGACAAGATCCTGTCGAAGTCCGTCGAGGAGGGTCGGGAATGGTTCGCTCACGCGTATAAGTACGAACGCGCCTTCACCGCCGCCTACGATGCGCTCGATGTGCTGCCGCCGAGCAGCGAACCGCGCGCGACGGGGCACATCACCGAGATGATCGAACTCATCTCCCGCCTCATCGAGGCCGGTCATGCCTACCCCGCGCTCGACGGCAGCGCCGATGTCTACTTCGACGCCGCCTCGTGGAGCGAATACGGGGCACTGACGAACCAGAAGCTCGAGGACATGGAACTGTCCGAGGGGGCCGAGCTGCGCGGGAAGAAGGACGCCAGGGACTTCGCGCTGTGGAAGTCGCACAAGGACTCCGAGCCGATCACCGCCTCGTGGCCGTCGCCGTGGGGACGGGGCCGCCCGGGCTGGCACATCGAGTGCTCGGCCATGTCGACGAAGTACCTGGGGTCGAACTTCGACATCCACGGCGGCGGACTCGACCTGCGGTTCCCGCACCACGAGAACGAGCTCGCCCAGTCCCGAGCGGCCGGCGACCAGTTCGCGAACATCTGGATGCACTCCGGCCTGCTCAATGTGGGCGGGGACAAGATGTCGAAGTCTCTGGGCAACTCTGTCTTCGCCTCCGACCTGTTCGACACGTTCAGCCCGCTGGCCGTGCGCTACTTCCTCACCGGCGCCAGCTACCGGTCGATCCTCGACTTCTCGAACGAGGCGATGGAACGCTCGGCGGCCTCGCTCGAGCGGCTTCAGAACTTCCTCCAGCGCGCCCGCCAGGCACTCGGGGCGGACGCGCCGGCGCTGCCGGACGTCAGCGACTCCTACGCTTCACGCAGCGTCGACGTACCTGCCGAATTCGCCGCCGCCCTCGACGACGACCTCGGTGTGCCGCGGGCGCTGTCGGTCGTCTTCGCCTCCGTGAGCGAGGGAGCGAAGCTCCTCGACTCCGGCAGCGACCGAGCGGAGCTGACGCGAATCGTCGCCGAGGTGGAGCTCATGCTCGACATCCTCGGAGTCAATCCCAGCGCCGCTGTCTGGGCCGGATCGGCGAGCGATGCCAAGGCGGAGTCCGCGCTCGACTCCCTCGTGGCCACCATGGCCGCACGGCGGGCCGAGGCGAAAGCGGAGAAGGACTTCGCCACCGCGGACGCGCTGCGTGACGAGCTGGCCGCGGCCGGCGTCATCATCGAGGACACGGCCGACGGGTACCGCTACCACCTCGGCGAGGGCTGAGGTCGACGAATTTCGGTCACGGGCATGAGCTCGCGACCCCAACGCATCCGATAGGAAATACATGACTTCCAATCCCCGCTCCGGCGGATCGAAGAAGGGCCCGACCAGGGGGTCGGGCGGCAAGAACAGGCGCGGCCTGCGCGGCAAGGGGCCGACGCCCAAGGCCGAGGACCGCGTCTATCACAAGGCGCACAAGGCCGCGCAGCAGCGCAAGAGTTCGAACGCCTCGGCGCAGGCGAAGCGGAAGAAGAAGGAGCTCGGACCGAATATGGTCGCCGGACGCAATTCGGTCCTCGAGGCTCTGCGCGAAGGTGTTCCGGCCACCGCGATGTACGTCTCCGGTCGCATCGACTCCGACGATCGGGTGCGCGAATCCATCACTCTGGCGACGCAGCGCGGAATCTCGATGCTCGAGGCGAGCAAGCCCGACCTCGACCGGCTCACCGACGACGCGATCCACCAGGGCATCGCCCTGCAGGTTCCGCCGTACGACTATGCCGACCCCGCCGACCTGCTCGAATTCGCGGCCGAACGAGCCGAGACTCCGCTGCTCGTGGCCCTCGACGGGATCACGGATCCGCGCAACCTCGGTGCCATCGTCCGGTCGACGGCGGCCTTCGGCGGTCACGGTGTGATCATCCCGGAGCGTCGCGCCGCCTCGATGACGGCCGCGGCGTGGAAGACCTCCGCCGGTGCCGCCTCGCGCATCCGCGTGGCACAGGTGGTCAACCTGGCCAGGGCGATCGATGAGCTGAAAAAGCAGAATGTCTTCGTCGTCGGCCTCGACATGGACGGTGACGTCGAGCTGCCCGAACTGACCTTCACCCGCGACCCGCTGTGCATCGTCGTCGGCTCCGAAGGCAAGGGTCTGTCGCGGCTCATCTCGGAGAAGTGCGACCAGATCGTGTCGATCCCGATCGCTGCGACCACCGAGTCGCTCAACGCCGGCATCGCCGCAGCGGTCTCCCTCTACGAGGTGGCACGAGCCCGCCGCCCCTGAAAACCCCCAATTGCTACCTGACGGCGGCCCAGCAACCTCGCGCGAGGTAGCTGGGCCGCCGTCAGGTAGCAATCAGAGGGTGGCGCGGTACGTTGCCTCGTCCATGGCCCCGACCGTCGAGTGGCGGCGGCTGTAGGTGAGATAGACGATGGCGCCGACGGCCATCCACACACCGAAGACGATCCACGTCCGCCCGCCGAGGTTGACCATGAGGAACGCACACGCCACGGCTCCCAGCGCGGGGACGACCGGCCCGAACGGAACCTTGAACGAACGGTCGAGGTCAGGGCGCTTGAAACGCAGGTAGATGACGGCGATATTGACCAGGCAGAACGCGAACAGGGTGCCGATGCTCGTGGCATCGGCGAGTTCGCCGAGCGGAATGAGCGCCGCCGTGACGGCCACGAGGCCGCCGACGATGAGAGTGCCGATCAGGGGAGTGCCGGTGCGCTGGGAGACGACACCGAAGATCTTCGGCACCATGCCGTCCCGTGCCATCGTCAGCAGGATCCGCGACTGACCGTAGAGCACGGTGATGACGACGGAGAAGATCGCGAGCACCGCGGCCACGGCGAAGGCCAGCACCGCGATATTCGACCCGGTGATCTCCTCGACGATCTGCACCAGCGGCGCATGAGCGCCGTCGAACCACTGCCACTGCCGCGCCCCGATCGCTGTGACGGCGACGAGGACGTACATCGAGGTGACGATGAGCATGGAGAAGATGATCGCCCGCGGCAGGTCCCGGCGCGGATTCTTCGCTTCCTCACCGGCCGTGGACGCGGCATCGAAGCCGATATAGGAGAAGAACACGCTGGAAGCGGCTGCGGTGACACCGGCGGCGCCCATCGGCAGCATCGGCGCGAAGTTGCCGGCCTTGAACGCGGTGAACGCCACGACGGCGAAGAAGACGAGGATGCCGATCTTGACGAACACGAGAATGGTGTTGGCGACACCGGATTCGCGGGCGCCGCGCATGAGCAGCACGGTCGCCAGGGCCACGACGACAAGCGCCGAGACGTTGATGATCCCATCCGGATTCTCGGCCAGGCCCGGTCCCGTGGTCAGGGACGCCGGCAGCTCGAGGCCGAAGACGCGCAGGGTCTCGTTGACGTAGTCGGCGGCGCCGACGGCGACCGCGGCGACCGAGACCGCGTATTCGAGGACGAGGCACCAGCCGCAGACCCAGGCGACGCCCTCACCCAGAGTGGCATAGGAATACGAGTAGCTCGACCCGGACACCGGCACCATTCCCGCCATCTCGGCGTAGCTGACCGCCGACAGCAGCGCCGTGATTCCGGCGAGGACGAAGGCGAGCCAGACGGCCGGGCCGGCCACAGGCACTGCCTCGCCGAGGATGACGAGGATTCCCGTGCCCAAGGTGGCCCCGACGCTGATCATCGTCAGCTGAAAGACGCCGAAGGTCCGCCGCAGCCCACCCTGCTGTGCGGACTGCGCATCGGTGTGGGCCTCGGCGGTCATGGCGCTGATCGACTTGCGTCGCCCCAGCTGCCGCAGCACTCCGGTGGGAGTGTGCGTCGGCGGGGTGGGCGGTGTGTGCGAAACGGTCATATGAATATTCTTGCATGGCCATGAATATTGTCTCGCCGGGCTCCCCGTGATCACGGGCGAAACCGTCCCGCGGCGTCGTCGATCTCACACGGCAGAGGTCTCACACGTCGGGGGTGAATCGTCCGTCCTGGGCCATCCAGCCGCCGTCGACGAGCTGCGAGTGGCCGGTGACATAGCTCGATGCGTCCGAGGCGAGGAAGAGGACGGGCCCGGCGATCTCGTGCAGGCGACCCCACCGGCCCAGAGCGGTCTTGTCCGCGTACGCGTCCCACCACTTCCCGTCGGCCTTGATCTGCTGGGTCAGGGGCGTGTCGAAGGGCCCGGGCAGGATCGCATTGACGCGCACGCCCTTGCCTCCGAGCTCACTGGCCATCGTCTTCGTCAGCTGCACCACCCCGGCCTTGGCCGCCGCGTACAGTCCCTGCCCGGGTTCGATGGCCAGTGCCCGGAACGAGGCGTAGGTGACGATCGAGCCGCGACCGCGCTCGCCCATCTCACGGCCGAACCCGCGCATCAGCCGGTAGGTGCCCTTGAGATTGATGTCGATGACCCGGTCGAACTCGTCATCGGAGGTGTCCGTCAGTCGTTTGCGCACATTCGCCCCGGGGGTGATGACGAGAACCTCGGCATCGGCCCATGCGTCCACGAGCGCGTCGACGGACGCCGTGTCCGTGATGTCCACGGCCACCGCCGAGGCGGACCCGGCCCCGGATCCGCCATCCGCGGCACCGTGCGCAGCCGATCCCGTGCGACGGGCGGCGATGAGTTCGGCTGTCTCCTCGGCGCCGGCGAGGTTGAGATCGGCGACGACGACGTGTGCCCCCGCATCGGCCAGCCCGATCGCGCTGGCCTGCCCCAGTCCGGAGCCGGCCCCGACGACGACGGCCGTGCGGCCGCTCAAGTCGAACAGGGACGGGATCGACGGGTTGTTCTCGTTCGTAGGCATCGGCTCGTTCGTCGTCATCGGGAATCCTTCCGGGCGGGGTTCGGTTCCGGAGCGACACCGGTGTCGCTGCGTGGACTTCCAAGGTATGCCCGCCGAGGCGGCCCCGCCGTTCCCGTTTCACCTTGTGGAACATCGGCTGAGGTGGGAGCGTTAGAACTTCTCGCTGTCGACGTAGCGGATCTCGTCGGGGAGGTTCGCCAGGTAGTCGACGATGAAGTAGGCGATGGCCTCCATCGTGGGGATGTCGCGTTGGCGGGCGCGAGCCATGGTGCGGCGGTGCTCGGCGAACTCGTAGAAGATCTGCCCGGGTTCGAGTTTGCGGGTGAGGTTCTCCGGGATCGCCTGGATGAGGGGTTTGTACACTTCGTCGAGCCAGCGGCGGGCGGCCTGGGATTCGTCGAGTTCGTCGACTTCGGCGATCTCGGGGGCCGAGCGGAACGAGTCGAGGTCGTTGAGCATCGCCCGCGCCTGGTTCTCGTTGGCACCGATCCCGGTCAGTCGCAGCAGACGCCTCGAATGGTGGTTGGGTTCGACGACCTTCGGGGACACGAGCAGGCTGATGCCGTCGATATCGGTCGTCACGGTCAGTTCGCCGAGGTCGAAGCCCAGGTCGTTGAGGCGGCGGATGCGTTCGTCGATGCGCCAGCGTTCGCTGACGCTGAATTCCTCGACCCGGGTCAGCTCCGCCCACAGGGCGTTGTAGGACTCGCACAGTCGCTCACCGGCCGCGAGCGGATCGGTCTCGGGAGCGACGAGTCCCGCGGCCTGCAGATCGAGGAAGTCCCCGGCGATGTTCATCCGCGCGATCCGCAGGTCCATGTTCCGCTGCCCGTCGGAGAGCTGGTCGTGCAGCTCGCCGGTCTCGGCGTCGACGACATAGGCGGCGTAGGCGTCGGCGTCGCGGCGGAAGAGCGTGTTCGACAGCGACACGTCTCCCCAGTAGAAGCCGACGAGGTGGAGGCGGACGAGCAGCACTGCCAGAGCGTCGACGAGGCGACCGCCGGTGTCCTCGGCCAGGTCCCGGGAGAACAGTGCGCGGTAGGGCAGGGAGAACTCGAGATAGGCGGTGATGAGGGCGCCCTTGAGCGCCTCGCCCGATGCGGTCCGGCGGCCGCCGACGACGGCGCGGGCCTCGACGAGGGGGACGTCGAGGTTGCCGAGCGCACCGAGGATGTCGAACTCACGCGTGGCCTGCGCGTCGTCGGTCTCCTTGATCGCAAGCACTTCGTCTCCGATCTCGACATAGCGCACGACGTGGCGGGAGATTCCGCGGGGCAGACCGCCCAGCAGCGTCTCCGGCCACTGAGCCAGCGGCAGATGCCAGGGGAGTTCGGCCAGGGCCGCATGATCGGCGTTCCGGACCGTGTGGATCTCCGGTGCGCTCGCGCCGACCGATGCGCCGGCGCCGACCGATGCGGCCGCGCCGACCGACGTCGACGGTGCAGGGTGTGAGGACGGGTCCGGCGGGGGCAGGGTTCCCGGCACGGCTCAGGAGTCCGAGTCGGAGACCGAGGCCGCGAGCGCCTCGGCGAGGTCGGGTGTCTCCACCCCGATCAGCCGTCCGTGGTCGAGGAATGCGATCCGGTCGCCGAGGACCTTCGCGTCCTCGAGATCGGAGGTGGCATAGATCGTCGTCAGCCCGAACTCCTGCTGCAGGCCCTTGATCAGCGACAGGGTCTCCGTCTGCTGCTCGGGGACGAGGTTGACCACGGGCTCGTCCATGATGAGCACCTTGGGGCGGCGGACCACGGCGCGGGCCAGGGCCACGGTCTGGCGCTGCAGCTGAGTGAGGTCGCCGGGAACCGAGTCGAGGATGTCGCTGAACCCGATCTTGTCCATCACGGATTCGACGCGCTCTCGGATCTCATCGGCGGGCAGACCGTCGACGCGCAGCGCGAAGCCGAGATTGTCGCGCACGCTCAGATGCGGGTAGAGCGCGTAGCTCTCCAGCGCCAGGGTGACATCGCGGTCGTTGACGGCGGTGTGGGTGATATCGGCACCGTCGATGAGGATGGTGCCGGTCTTCGGGGTCTCCAGGCCGTGGAGCATCCGCAGGATCGTCGACTTGCCCGACGCGGCGGGGCCGTAGAGGACGAGGAACTCGCCGTCATCGACGAAGAGGTTGAACGGGTGTACGGATTCGGACGTCGTGTTCTCGTAGACATGACTGAGGCCATTCAACGACACCGTTGACATAAGTCCTCCTAAAACTTCTGAATAACTCCGTGAGCAGCTGGTCGTCGGTGACCTGGCAGGGATGCTCAGTCACTCTCATCCTAAGGGGTGGAAGGTTGGGGTGCTCTGTGAATTCGACAATGCGTAGAGTGATTCTCAGCACGCTGGCTGTGCGCCGACGCATACCGCAGCGTCCACCCCGTCGGCTGCGCCGACGCATACCGTGGGGCGAAAGTAGACTGACGTCTATGAAGGTCACGTTGGACGAGGTCGCCGCCCGGGCCGGGGTCTCTCTGGCCACGGTCTCCCGCGTGCTCGGCCGCCGCGGTGCCGTCGCCGAGTCGACCCGGGCGAGGGTGCTGGAGGCGATGAACGAGCTCGGCTATTCGCGGTCGACCCTGCTCCATGATGCGCCGAGGCGGCTCGTGGCCGTCAGCGCCCCCGGCAATCCCGAACATTGGCAGGTCCAGGTCTGCACCCGTGTGACCAAGGCCCTGCAGGATCACGATCTCCTCGTCACCCGTCCGCTGGTCGAGACCGATCCGGAACCGCTGCAGACCGCGATCGACGCCGGCGCCGTAGCTCTGGTGACCACGACGATGACGAGCCTGAACACGGAGATCCCCTGCATCCGCGTCGCCGAACAGTCCGCCGCCGAGGAGGCCGTCACGTCCGGGACTGAAGTTTCCGTGGCGGGTACGCCCGGAACCGGGCCGGGAAGTGCCGATGTCATCGCAGCGCGGCTCGACCTCGGCGGGGGGATGACCACAGCGTTCGAACATCTGCGGGCGATCGGACACCGGAGGATCGGGCTGATCTGCAATGACAGCGGTGAGCTGGCCGTCCAGCTCATCCGCCGCTTCTTGGCCGAACATCCCGCCAGGAATCTCGGGCTCCACCTGGAGGACTGGATCTCACGGGTGCCGAAGTCGTTCTCCGGCGGGTCGCGTGCGGTGCTCGAGCTCAAGGATGCCACGTGCACAGCAGTGATCGTCCAATCGGCTCTGCAGCTGCACGGCGCTCTCCACGGTCTGCGGAATCGGCATCTGCAGGTGCCGCGGGACATGTCGGTCGTCGGGTTCGGCGATTCCCCGACGATGAAGTTCACGGGCCCTCCGGCCACGGTCCTCGGCCTCGACGTTGAGGGACTGTCGAACGCCCTCATCGCGGCGACCCTGCAGACCCTGCGGATCTCGACGACGAGTCTGCCCTCGGTGCCGCCGGTGTTCCGTCCCCGACTCGTCGCCCGAACCTCGACGACGGCGGCCCGCCGATGAACGATCAGCCGCCCGAGCACCGGCACGTCCGCCTCGCCGAGATCGCCGGCACCGCCGGGGTCTCGAGGGCCACCGCCTCACGGGCCCTGCGCGATCCCGAATCGGTCTCGGCCGCCTCTCTCGCGAAGGTGCGGCAGGCGCTGGCGATCCTCGGCGCCACCGGGCAGACCCCGACGACAGGTGCCGGGGACGGTGCCGGTTCGTCGCTCATCGCGCTCATCAAACCCGCGGTGTCCGCGGGCAACGTCGACCCGTATTCGCGGCTGGCGGAGATCCTGACGAACCGGATGTTCGGACTCGGCATCGCCGTCGTCCACATCGAGGCCATCGCCGAACGCAACGAGGCGCTCCTTGAGACCATCCTCGGCAGCGAACACGGCGGACCTGCGATCTCAGGAGCCATCGTCGTCGGCGGTGGTGCCGCCGGTGTGCTCGCGGGGATGCTCGCCGAACGCGGGCTGCCGCTCATCCGCATCTCGAATGCCCGCCACGACGACGGGATCTCGCGCATCTACCTCGATGCGACCGGCGGAATCGAGACCGCCGTGGCCCACCTCGTCCACCTCGGCCACAGACGCATCGGACTCGCAGTGCTGCGCGATTCGGCGGCCCCGGCTCGCATCGCCGGCTTCCGCAGATCGATGGCGGGAATCCTCCACATCCCCGCCACCCGTGATCAGGCCCCCGTCGTCGAGGCCGCCGGCGGAGCCATGGCCGGAGTCGCCGCCGCCGAGGAGCTGCTCGACCTGCGCTGCACCGCCGTCATCGCCTGCGCCCCGTCCCTGTCCTTCGGCCTGCTCGAAGCCGCCCAGCGGCTGCGGCTCGACGTGCCCCGCGACCTGTCCCTGCTCACGGTCGGCGATGTCCCCGACGCCGATGTCGTCCAACCGCCGCTGTCGCAGGTGGTCTACGACTGGGCGACCGTGGCGCAGTCGGCGATCGACGAGATCCGCGCGATGATCGCCGCCGGGCACGCGCGCGTGCACGTCGACTACACGGTCGACCCGGACCTCGTCCTCCGCGCCAGTGCCGTGCCCCCGCAGCGCCGCTGAACTCGGGGTTCGATGACAATCATCCTCGCCGAGGCGGCCCTGACGTGACGTGGATCCGACCGGTGAGTCGGGTCGAGCGGAGTCCGCCGAGGCGGCCCGACCGTGGCAGTGGACGGCCCTCAATTGTGGACGGTGCGGAGGAATTCCGTGCGTTCGGCAACGAGGCGACCGAGCAGTACGGCCACAGCTGCAGGGTCGGCGATCCGCCACGCAGCGCGAGTCTGCGCGGACCCGACCTTGACGGTCAGACCGGAGTCGAGGACGTGGGAGTCCGTGAGTTCGTCGAGTGCCGCGAAGGCGTCTTCATCGGTGACATCGTCGCCGAGGTAGCCCATTGCGGTCGGTTCGCCGGCGCGGGCGAGCAGCCGGATGCCATCGCCTTTCGTCGCCTGCTTGACGGCGAGTTCGGTGATGTCGTGGCCCTCGATGACACGGATGTCCGGGAACTCCTCGACCACCTCGGTGGCGTGCTCGTGCAGGGCCGCGGCCGCCTCGGGTGCGATTCCGCGAGTATGGACCGTCCGCGAATAGGGTTTGGACTCGATGAGGAAATCCGAGGCACCGTCGGCATCGCCTGAGCCGTCGGCGGGCAGCGTGTGTTCGAATGCGTCGAGATGAGCATCGATGGCGGCGAGTCTGTCCGCCTCGGCCGCGGTGAGTTCGGGAGGCCGGAACTCAGCAGTGTCGCCGTCACCGTCAGCGTCGATTCCGAGTTCGGCCTCCGCGCCGTGCGAACCGATCAGCCACGCCGAGTCCGGGGCTGCGGACAGCCGGCGCAGGGTCGCGATATCGCGACCGGACACCAGCGCCACCCGCGTGCGCGGCAGGCCGGCGAGCGCCGCGATGGCCGCAGCCGATTCGGGGACCATCCGGGAGGTCGACGGATCGTCTTGCAGGGGTGCGAGCACCCCATCGAAATCCAAGGCCAGCAGCAGCGATTCGGCGGTGGCGAGATCACGCAGGACCACCTCGGCGGGGGTGGAGCGGGCAGGACCGAGCGCGGTCGGCTTCGATGTCACTGTGCTTCTCCTAGCGGGCGGTGGAGATATCGTCTGTCCACTCGGCATCATCGGGTCGCTCGGCGCGATCGGAAGGGGCCGCCGGCACGTCCGGCGGCGGTGCGGTCCGCTTCTTCTGCACCACGGGCTGTTCGGGGACGATGGCCTCGGGATTGTCCTTGATGTGCTCGAGCTCGGCGAGGAAGTTCTTCGACCATCGGCTCACGGTGTCGGTGGCGACCCTCTTGCGCATCTGCTTCATCCGGCGAGTGCGAGTCCTCTCGTCCATCTGCACGGCTTCGAGGATGCCCGCCTTGAGGTCGGCGATGTCGTGGGGATTGACCATCACCGCGCCCTTGAGCTGTTCGGCCGCCCCGGTGAATTCGGAGAGCACGAGGGCGCCGTCGTCGCGCCTCCGGCACGCCACATACTCCTTGGCAACAAGGTTCATTCCGTCGCGCAGAGCGGTCACCAGCATGACATCGGCGGCGAGGAAGAACGCCGTCATCTCATCGCGCGGATAGGAATGGTGGAGGTAGCGCACGGGGATCGACCCCACGTCGACCTGCTCTCCGTTGATCCGCCCGACGGCCAGTTCGACGTCGTGGCGGATGATCTTGTACTGCTCGAGCCGCTCCCGCGACGGGGTCGCGATCTGGATGAGGACAACATCTTCGACATCGAGTCGGCCTTCGGCGAGCAGCTCCCCGAACGCCTTGAGTCGGTGGCGGATGCCCTTCGTGTAGTCCATCCGGTCGACGCCGAGCATGACCACCCGCGGATTGCCGACCTCCTCGCGGATCTGCTTCGCCCTCTCGACGATCTTCGGATCGCGGGCGAGCTCCTCGAGATAGGGAGTGTCGATCGAGATCGGGAACGACTCGGCGCGGACGAGGTGGGCCGGGAGGAAGTCACCCGGCGGAACCGATACCGTCGACCCCTTCGTCGCATATCCCAGACGTCCGCGGACGGCGCGACGGAAGTTCGCTGCGTCCGCCGGCCTCTGGAACCCGATGAGGTCGGCGCCGAGGAGCCCGCGCAGGATCTCGTCGCGCCACGGCAGCTGAGCGAAGAGCTCGTAGGGCGGGAAGGGAATGTGGTTGAAGAACCCGATCGCGAGGTCCGGGCGCAGGCGTCGGACCATCTGCGGGACCAGCTGGAGCTGATAATCGTGGATCCACACGGTCGCGGACTCCGCGGCCACCTCGGTGACCTTGTGCGCGAAGCGCTCATTGACCCGCACATACGCATCCCACCAGGTGCGGTGGTACTCGGGCGGGACGATGACGTCGTGGTAGAGCGGCCACAGCGTGGCGTTGGAAAACCCTTCGTAGTACCTGAGGACATCCTCACTTGTCAGGGTCACCGGGGTCAGGTGCATGCCGTCGATCGTGAAGGGTTCGAAGTCCTCGTCGGCGACGCCCGTCCAGCCGATCCACGCCCCCTCCTGGGCCTTCATCACGGGAGCCACCGCGGTGACCAAACCTCCTGGTGAGGTACGCCATCCGTGGTTCGCATCATGAGGATCACGGTCGACGGGCAGGCGGTTGGCCACGACGACGAAATCGCTGTCGCCGAAGGCGGTGTCGGTGCTGGGCTCGGCAGAGTCGACGGTGCTCATCTGCGCCTCCTCCTTTGTCGGTCCTTGGAATGAACTCTACTCGCTCGACTAGGCTTGGCCAGGTGATGGATCAGGAACTGGGAGGCTACCGCCTCATCGAGGAGCTCGGCTCGGGCGGCATGGGTGTCGTCTACCTCGGTGTCGACGGCGGAAACCACCCGGTCGCCGTCAAGGTCCTCCATCCGCACATCGCCAATGATGAGACCGCGCGCAAGCGTCTGGCTCGCGAGACCCGCACCCTGCGCCGGATCCGCCACCCCCGCATCGCCGAGGTCCTCGACGCGGAGCTCGATTCCGCGCAGCCGTTCATCATCACCGAATTCGTCGACGGGCAGACCCTGTCCGATGATGTCCGTGACAACGGCCCCTTCGCCGAGGATGAGCTCGTCCACTTCGGCCATGCCCTCCTCGACGCCCTCAACGCCGTCCATGATGCCGGCGTCATCCACCGTGACCTCAAACCCGCGAACGTGATGATCATGGACGGAGAGCCGATGGTCATCGACTTCGGCATCGCCCAGGTCGCCGACGAAGTGCGCGTGACCGCCACGGGGTTGGTCATGGGCACCCCCGGCTATCTGTCCCCGGAGATCGCCGACGGCAAGGCCTCGAGTGAGAAGACCGACTGGTGGGGGTGGGCCGCGACGATGGCGTTCGCCGCCACGGGCCGCAACCCCTATGGTTCCGGACCCTTGGAGGCCGTGCTCGGTCGTGTGGCCATGGGCAAATTCGACCTCGACGGGGCGCCGAAGAACTTCGCTCCGCTCATCTCCGCCTGCCTCGACCCGAAGCCCGAACGCCGACCGTCGGGGCAGATGATCCTCGACGCTCTCGTTGACATCGAGTCCGGGCGGATGCCGCAGCTCGGGTCGGGGCCCAGCGGCGGAGCCGGCCCGGGTGGTCCGCAGCGGTCACCGAGCGGAACCGCGGTGATGCCGGCCGTCGATGACGACGGCGGTCGTAAAGTTTCTGGGCACGGTGGTGCCGGGGCCGCTGGGGCAGCGCTCGGGGGTGCGGCTATCGGTGCAGGCACCGGCTACCCGGGAGCCGGACCGTCTGGAGGCGGGCAGCCGCAGTACCCCGGATCCAGCCGGCCCACCAGTCATGCCGGGTCCGGCCACAGTGCGGGGCCCGGCCACAGTGCGGGGCCCGGCTACAGTGCGGGGCCCGGCCAGGGGACGGGCTATGGTCCCGGGCAGATGCATGGCCAGCCCCCGCAGCAGGCGACCGCGCCGCCGATCAGCAACCCCAACGGCGGCATTCAGGCAGGTCCGGGATCGCCGATGGCAGGCGCCGACCTCGGCCGTTCCGGCTTCGTCCAGCCCGGTCAGGGGCAGAACCTCGTCGGGCCGAGCGGTCCCGGTGGTCCGCATGGTCTGGCTCGTCAGGGGCAGTGGGGCGACCGGCCCGGTCCCGGCGGTCAGCTCTTGGGGGCCGGCGGGCAGCCGATGCAGCCAGGCGGGCAGCCGATGCAGCCCGGTGGACAGCCGATGCAACCAGGCGGGCAGCCGATGCAGCCAGGCGGGCAGCCGATGCAGCCGATGGGATACCGACGGGTGCAGTCGGGCGGCTGGGTCGTCTTCGGACTCGTGGCTCTGGCCGTGGCCGTCATGCCCCTCGGGCCGCTGGTCATCTGCCTCGTCGCTCTGCTCTGGTCGGTTCTCGCCCGCACCGGCACGCGTCTGGATCGGAAGGTCCAGCGGTATCGATTCGACCGCGGGACCGATTCGGGCGGGTTCTTCCGGGCGCTCGCCTCGGCGCCGGGGGCCGTGCTGGCCTCGACCCTGACCTCGGTGGCCTCGCTCATCCTGCCGGCGATCGCGGCCGCCGCCGCGCTCGTGCTCACCCGGCTCGACATCGGCGGGATCGTGCCCAGCGGGTCGTCCGAACAATGGTCGGTGTGGGCCGCCGGCGCCGCAGGTTCGCTGGTGCTGTGGGTCGGTCCGGGAGCCTCGAGCCTGCGCTTCGGCTCGCGGCTGCTCGTCTCGGGAGCCACTCGCAACCAGCTCGGCCGCCTCATCGCCGTGGCCGTGATCGCGCTGCTCGTCATCCTCGCGGTCATGGTCATCCAGTCGGGAGCCGCCATGTCCTGGTGGCCGCTGACGATGAACCCCTTCGACTACCTGCCCGGACCGGTGTGAGCCGCGCGGTGTGGCTGCCTGGTCCGGTGCGCGCCGGAAGCTACCGGCGCAGTGTTGAGGTAGTTGAACGTCGTAGTTGAACCTTGAATGTTTCTGGGAGTCGGCGAAGCACCTGTTTCGGTACAGTGGTGCCGTCGGGTCGCGGAAGCCGTCCCGCACTGATCGGGCCTCAGGCCGCACCGATGTCAGACGATCCAACGTGAGGAACAATGGCGAAGAACAACTCCGCGGACGACAAGCGGAACCGCGCACGCGAGAACGCCCGGCAGATCGCGGCGAATCAGGCGAAGAAGGAGAAGACCGCGAAGACGATCCTGTACACCGGGATCGCCGTGGTCGTCGTCGCTGTGCTGGCCGTGGTCGCCGTGCTGGTTTTCCAGCAGAGCAAACCAGCTGTCAGCCCCACGAACTACGTCTCCGACGGAATCACCGTGGGCAAGGACAACACGCTCGTGCAGCCGCTGAAGATGCCCGAGGGTGAGGAGTCGGATCTACCGGCTCCGACCGAGGAGGGCACGAAGGAGGGGGCCGCCACGGTCACCGTCTACCTCGATTTCCAGTGCCCCGGCTGCAAGGCGTTCGAGGAAGGCAATGCGAGCATGCTGCGCAAGCTCGCCGACGAGGGATCGATCGTCGTCAACTACAAGCCGGTGTCGTTCCTCGACCGCATGTCCAGCGGAAACGAGTACTCGACCCGCGCTGCCAACCTCGCCGCCTGCGTCGTCGACAGCCAGCCCGAGGTCGCCATCGACCTGTTCGACGCGCTCTACGCTCAGCAGCCGGAGGAGGGCACCGAAGGCCGCACCGATGAGGAGCTGCTCAAGGTCGCCGAGGACGCCGGTGTCGACACCTCGAAGAAGCTCCAGGCCGACCCCGAGCAGACCGTGAAGTCCTGCGTCACCGACCGGACCTTCGACAAGTTCATCGAGCAGTCGAGCCAGACCGCTCTGGACGACGGAGTCGAAGCCACCCCGTGGGTGCTCATCAACGGCGAGCACACCGACAAGACCAGCGACTCGCAGGCCCTGGCCACCGAGATCCTCAAGGCCACCGGAGAGTTCAAGGGCTGATCGCCCGAGACACCCGGCCGGAGCCGTGTGAGTCACGGTCCTGAGCGATTGAAGGCTGGGCCCCGCCGAGGTGGGGTCCGGCCCTCTTCGTCTCCCACCGGTTTTGTGGCCGGGCCCGGCCATGGACTACTATCGTGTAGGCGCGCACGCTCGGTGCGCACCACGCCTCCTTAGCTCAGTTGGTAGAGCACCGCTCTTGTAAAGCGAAGGTCGTCAGTTCGAGTCTGACAGGGGGCTCACCTGACCAGGGCAGACACTCGATTGTCTGCCCTGGTTCTTTGCGTGATGACATTGTTATGACTCGTGGTCCGTTGGAACCAGCGGTACGCGGGGCGTCTTCTTGCCCGGGCGAGGGCGGAATCAACGCTGCGCTCGTATTCCCACGGGGCATCGCCCTTTTCGCTGCCCGGCTCCAGCTTCGTCCGCCCGGCTCCCGAGTTCCGGACGATCCGTGCGGACTTCGGCCACGAAATCCCGCACGGATCGTCCGGAACTTCACCAGCGACTCGCTCCGACTGAGGTGTGACTCCCAGCAGACGGACTAGCCGGGCTGGCCGGAGCGCTCACTGTGGGCCCACAACGGCGCAGTCTCGGCCGGCCAGCCCACGTCGGAAGACGGGCTGTGCAACCACGATTGCGCCGGACGCCCGTAAGTCCCGCCGGCGGCACATGGATGAGGGGCGCGACAGCGGAGTGGCGATGGCCGAGTGGCAACGGTGGAGGTTGGTGGACGGGCGCAGCGACGGTCGAATGGCAGGCTAGGTCTGGCCGTCGCGTCTGAACACGAGCATGAGGGAGCGCATGCTCAGCACGAAGCCGCCGAAGAGCAGCACGAAGCCGAAGAACGAGTACAGGTGGATGTCCTTCGTCAGCAGCGGACCCTCATCACTGGTGATGAGCATGATCGCTCCCACCACGGCGGCCCCGGCGAGGACGGCGACGATGAGCTGTTGGAACAGGCTGGTGAGGAAGCTGCGGTCGGACGGATTCTCGAGTACACGCATGTTCATCGAGAACCGGCCCTGCTCGAGATCCTCGGTGATCTTATTGATCCGGCGCGGCATGCGGTCGATCATCGGCATCAGCTGCAGAGCCCGGCGCTGCAGCTCATCGGTGATCTTCGTGCCCTTGAGCTTCGACCTCACGAGCCTATTGCCCTCCTTCCGGGACACGGCGACGACGTCGAAGTTCGGATCGATCGTCAGCAGCGCACCTTCCACAGAGGCCATGGCTCGGAAGGCTGCGCTGATCGGCGCCGGCACGGAGAAGCGATGAGCGAGCACGAGGTTGAACAGATCGTCGAAGAGCTTCTGGCCCTGCGTCGCGCGGGTGCCGCCGCCGTAGCGCAGCAGGAGTTCGCCGACGGCGCGCTCGACCTCCCGATCATCGAGCCCGTCGGGACGTCCGAGGAGTTCGATGAGGGCGTCGGTGGCCCCTGCGCTGTCGTTCTGGTCGATGGAATAGAGCATCAGGCCCAGCGACGTCTGCGTGGCCGGGTCGAGTCGTCCGACGGCACCGAAGTCGAGCAGCCCCAGCTTCCTCTCGGGAGTGATGAAGATATTGCCGGCATGCAGATCGGCGTGGAAGATCCCATCACCGATGATCTGCTCGAGCGTGGCGCCCAGCAGAGTGGTCGCCAACCGGGACCGTTCGGCATCGCTGAGCCCGGTCAGCAGTGCCCCCGCACGCGAGACCGGCTGTCCGGGCAGCCGGTCCATCACCAGCAGGCGTTCGCCGCTGAGGCCCGGATAGCCGTGCGGAACGGTGACGTCGAACTTGCCCGATCGTGTCAGTGAGGCCTCGATGCTGGCCATGTTGTCCAGTTCGATCCGATAGTCGAGCTCCTCCTCGAGCGTGTTCGCGAATCCTGCGGCCAGCGACTGCACACCCAGGTCCCGCCCCCATGTCGTGGTCTTGTTCAGCCAGCCCGCCAACCGCAGGATGATATCGAGATCCTGTGCGACCTGATTGAGCGCCTTCGGTCGCTGCACCTTGACGATGACCTCCGTGCCGTCGAGCAGAGTCGCCTCATGGACCTGCGCCACCGAGGCGGCCGCCAGCGGCGTGGAGTCGATGCGGGCGAAGACCTCTCCGATCGGCCGACCGAGTCGCTCGGCGATGGCGGGCTCGATGACCGACCACGGTTCGGGGGTCACCTGCGTCTGCAGGGTCTCGAGTTCACGGACGAACACCGGCGGGAGGATGTCTCGGCGGGTCGAGAGCATCTGTCCGAGCTTGACGAAGGTCACCCCCGCCTCGGCGAGGGATTCCTTGAGCGCCCGCGCGGTCTTGACCTCTCGGCCCGGCGAATCCCCGCCGAAGCCGCGCAACTGGGAGCCGAGCCCGTGCCGCACCGCAATGGATACGACCTGGGCATAGCGGCGGGCGCGGCGACGGCGGGACCTCCACCCGAAGAACAGCGACTGCGGGCTCGGCAGGGATCCGGTCGGAAAGGCGGCTTCGAGCATGACGAGGGCGCCGACGCCCAGGGCGAAGATCCACCCGAGGGCGAGCACCATGAATAGCACCGCCACTCCGGGGGAGACGTCGAGGCCGTCGACGTTCTGCCCGGTGCCGGCCCGGTAGAGGTACTGGACGGTCACGGCGACGACGGCGCTCATGACGAGGCCGACGGCCAATGTGCGCGGCCAGCCGGTGGGCACACCGACGACGCGACGGACCACGGTGGCGGCGAACCATGACTGGAGGAAGAGGAAGACGAGTGCGGCCAGGCTCACCAGCGCATATCCGCCGACGTCCAGTGCTTCCATCGATGACTCTCCTGATCCTGGTCGGACTCTCAGCCGTGGGCCGACCCCTGCGGGCCTTCGGCTCCGGCACGCCGGCCCCTACGGGCCTTCAGCATCGGGCCGCCGGCCCCTGCGGGCCTTCGGCATTGAGCTGTCAGCCGAACCTCGTCGAATCGGTCGTGTCCAGCCTAGTCCGTCGGGTCGGTCCGTGCGTGAGTGTGGGCCGTATGCGCGGAGACGTGAGGAGCCGCCCGGAGTCAGTCCGTGCGCGGCGGGTCGAGGCGCCTCCTGCGGCCGGGCAGCCCCACCTGACGGGCCCAGATGAGGATCCACACCGCGCCGAGGAGGGCGAGCAGTCCTGGGAAGAGCACGCCGAATCGCAGGGTAGTCACGGTGATGATGAGGGACAGCAGCGTCGGCCCGCCGAGTTTGCCGCCGTTGTTGAAGATCGCCCAGATGCCGAGGAACCGCGGCCGGCCGACGGCGGGGGAGAGGTCCGCCCCGATCGTCATATTCACGCCCGCTCCGAGGCCGTTGCCGAAGGCCATGACCGCGGCGGCGATGACCATCCCGGCCAGATCCGGCTTGGCGACCATGATGATGAACCCGGTGCCGAAGACGGACAGGCATGCGACGAGGGTCGCGACCCGACCGAGGTGATCCTTGATGTACGCGCCGAGGAACATGACGATGAGTTCGAGTCCGGCGCCGAAGGCGATGATGAGCGAGATCGAGGACTTGTGCAGGCCGATCTCGACGCCCCACAGCTGAACGACGACCGGCTGGGCGGCTCGGGCCGCCGCCAGTGTGATGATCGTGACGCCGGTGAGGACGACCGATTTCCACCGCACATCCAACGGCGGCCGACGATCCGTCTTCCTGCGCCGAGGATAGGGGTCGTCTCCGTGTGCGGGATCGTTCGCTGGGGCGGGGTCGGCCGCCTCGGCGGGGTGAGGACCATCGGCGGGGGAGGGGCCGTCATCGTCGGCACGGGAGGTCGGGGCCGCCTCGGTGCGGTGGGGATGGTCGTCGAAACCGGGGATCTGCGCGATCGGCAGGGCCATGATTGCGATCGCTGCGACGGCGCTGAGCCCGGAGAAGACGAACACGGACCAGATCGGGAAGGCGAGCATGAGACCGGCGCCGATCATCGGCCCGACGAGGTTGCCGACCCGCTGCGTGCCGCCGAGCGCGGTCATCGCCTTGGCGAGATCGGCCGGCGGCATCACCTCGGCGACGACGGCCTGCCGGGCCAGGCTCCACACATCGGAGACCGGGCCGAAGACCATGAGCGCGATCGTGTAGACGAGCAGTGAGTACGGCGAATCCCAGATGAAGGCGGCGACGATGGAGCCGAGCACAACGATGGCCGCGCAGGTGGCCACGGTCATCGCCCGGAAATCGCCGAGGCGGTCGATGAGGATCCCGGCCGGCGCCGTGGCCATCAGCGATACGGCCCCCATGATGCCGACGATGGCGGCGGCGAAGGCCTGCGTCGACCCCAGCGAGAGCGCGCCGAGCACGAGGATCGGCATGATCGCACCCAGGCCGACGGCGAAGAGGGCGAACGGCACGAGCACCGGCCACAGGATGGGTTTGAGCACGTGACAAGTTTAGTTGAGGTCGCGGCGGGCCGCCCGCCTCGGATGTGCCGGGTTCTCTATCGGTTCGTCGCCGGACGTGGCACGCTGGAGCCATGGTCTCTCACAACGTCGTCCCATTTCACACTGTCGTCCCGCCCTATCTCCTCGATGCGATCGCCGAGCGCGGCACCGAGCGGTTCCCGAGGGCCGCGGCCGCCGCGGCCAGCTGTCGGATGTCCGATGAGAGCTGCCGGAATCTGCGCCTGGCGGGTCTGCGGTACACGCCGCCGGCCGATCTCGGCAAGGACGAAACCGCGCTCGCCGCCCCCGGATCGGCAGGGCTGCAGCGTCTCGTCCACGATGCGCAGAACACCGAGGTGCTGCCCGGCGAACTCGTCCGTTCCGAGGCCGAAGAGCCCGTCAGCGACGAACCGGTCAACGACGCCTATGACGGGCTCGGCGCTTCATATGCGCTGTTCTCCGAGGTGTTCGGGCGCGATTCGCTCGATGGGGCGGGAATGCCGCTCATGGCCAGCGTCCACTACGGCACGGACTACGACAACGCGTTCTTCGACGGCCGACTCATGGTCTTCGGCGACGGCGACGACGAAGTGTTCACCGGGTTCACCGGTTCGCTGTCGATCATCGGCCACGAACTCTCCCACGGCGTCATCAGCCACACCGCCGACCTCGAGTACTTCGGCCAGCCGGGAGCACTCAACGAGCACTGCGCCGATGTCTTCGGGGCACTCACCCAGCAGCACGATGCCGGACAGAATGCCGAGGACGCGGACTGGCTCATCGGCGCCGGAATCTTCACCCCCGAGATGACCGGCCGTGCCCTACGCTCCATGGTCGAACCCGGCACGGCCTATGACGACGACGTCCTCGGCACGGATCCGCAGCCGGCGCATATGAACGACTTCGTCACCACCGACTCCGACAACGGCGGGGTCCACCTCAACTCCGGGATCCCGAACCGTGCCTTCGCGCTCGCAGCCACCGCCGTCGGCGGTCCGGCCTGGGAGAGCGTCGGACAGGTCTGGTACTCCGTCCTCACCGGGTCCGAGATCACGCAGCGCACCGATTTCGCGGAGTTCGCAGAACTCACCATCGCCGAGGTGGCCGACCAATTCGGCGCCGGTTCCGACACCCACGATGCGATCGTCTCCGGGTGGGAAGCCGTGGGCATCTCCCACTCCGGATCGGCGCGCGGAAATCAGGGGAGCAGCTGGTGAGCGAGAAGCCGGCCGGGGGCTTCGGGCGTCTGCTCGTCGAACGCTCGGGCGGGATCGGCGGGATGCTGCTCGTCTGGGAAGTCGACATCGACGCGAGCAGTCGGCGCGATGACCTCGGCCCGCGCATCGCCGATCTTCCCTGGTCCGACGACGGGCAGAGAGACGATGCGCCGCAGTCCACGGGTGCCGACCGTTTCGCTTATCTCATCGAGAGCCGGTTCGGGCGAGTGCGCTTCGGCGAATCTCAGATGCCGCCGGAATGGAAGCAACTGGTCGACGAGGTGCGGGACGTCGCCGAACCGCAGAGGCGGCAGCCCGGCTGACCCCTATGCTGGAGGTCATGACCGACACCAACCATGACCCGGGCAGCGACGCTCGGACGACGGCCGAGAAGAACGAACGAGACCTCGAAGCCGGGGTCCACACCGACCTCAAGGAGTCGATGACCTACGGGTCGTATCTCGACCTCGACCGGCTCCTCGGCGCCCAGCACCCCGTCAGCAGTCCCGAACACCACGACGAGCTGCTCTTCATCATCCAGCACCAGACCACGGAGCTGTGGTTCCGGCTCGTCATCCACGAACTCCTCGATGCCCGGCGACTCATCGCCGACGATGAGCTGCAGACCGCGCTCAAGCGCATCGCCCGCGTCAAACACATCCAGAAGACTCTGACCGAGCAGTGGTCCGTGCTCGCCACGCTGACGCCGAGCGAATACGTCGGGTTCCGCGACCAGCTCGGCCGTGCCTCCGGCTTCCAGTCCTGGCAGTACCGGGTCGTGGAGTTCCTGCTCGGCAACAAGAACCGCGCCATGCTCCCGGTCTTCGACGGAGAACCCGAGGCGCGTGCGGCTCTCGAACAGTACTTGGAGGAACCGAGCATCTACGACGAGTTCCTCGCGTGCCTGGCCCGGCGCGGACTTCCGGTGCCGCAGCGGCTGCTCGACCGGGATAAGTCGGTCGCCCACACCTTCGACGAGGAACTGTGCGATGTCTTCCGCATCATCTACGAGAACCCGCAGAAGTACTGGCAGGAATACGAAAGCTGCGAAGAGCTCGTCGACCTCGAGGAGAACTTCCAGATCTGGCGCTACCGGCACATGCGCACGGTGCTGCGGATCATCGGCATGAAACGCGGAACGGGCGGTTCGAGCGGAGTCGGATTCCTGCAGAAGGCGCTCGATCTGACGTTCTTCCCCGAACTCTTCGATATCCGTACCGGCATCGAGAACGGGCCGGGCATCAGCCCCGAAGGGGTCTGAGACGCCGCCCTTCAGCCGAGCAGCAGGTTCCTCACCTGTGGGAAGAACGGAGAATCGGGGTCGATGACATCGGCATGGTTCGCCCCGGCCAGCTCGGTCAGGGCGGCGGGGAAGACTCGGGAGAATTCGACGTCGACGGTGGCATCGGCATCTCCGTGGAGCGAATGCACATCGACGCGCGCCGGGATGAGAGCCGCCCGTGATCGCGGATCGTGGCGCAGATACGCCTGCCGATCATCCTCGGGGCGCGCCCCCATATAGTCCAGCACCGCACCATCCCCGAGGCCTGCCTCGACTTCCCGCAGCAGATCGGTCACCGGCGCCAGAGGGCGCAGACGGATCCGCGGTCCCTCCGCGGGCAGATGCGAGGCCCAGGCGAGGACGAGGCAGCCACCGGCCGAATGCCCCGAGACGATCAGATTCTGCCGTGCCTGTTCGCTGACGCCCCAGCGCGGCAGTTCGGCACACACCGAATCGATGCCCGCGGTGACATCGTCGAGCAGGAGCGGCTGACCGCCGAGCCGTCGATACTCGACGGAGGCGACGAGCACCCCGGACTCGGCCAACGCCCGAGCAAACGGCCGGGCGTGGGCCAGGTCGGTGCGGGGCCGGAAGTAGCCTCCGTGGACGAAGATCACCGTCGCCGAGGCGGCCGCCGGGTCACCGAAGACCTCGACGAACTGCTCGGGGAAGTCCCCGTAGACGTGGCGGAAGGACGGCACCTGGGCGGTCCCGACGGCTGAGAGTTCGGGAATGCGCACGGACTCGACGCTCATCGGTCGGAATCCCGAGGTGCGTTCACCCCACCGGTGCCGCTCTCGTCGGGGCGAGTTCCGCCTGAGTCGGTCAGATCGGCCCCGCCCGACCGGCCGGCCGCGTCGTTCTTCTGGGCACGGTCGACCTCGCGCGAGCGTTCGACGAGGTCACGGACGCGGGTGAGTTCGGGCAGCTTCGGATCGAGGGTGTCACCGGAGGATTGTCCACGCAGTCGGCGACCGACCCATGGGGCCAGGTACTCACGGGCCCACCGCGACTCCTCGCTCATCACCTCGCGGATCGCCCGCGTCGGACGAGCGGGAACGCCGAAGCCCTTGACCGGCAGGGAGCGGCCGCTCTCCAGGGTGGCCAGAGCCTGCTCGGCGACGAGGTGGTGGCCCTTCGTCGACAGGTGGATGCGGTCATCGGCCCACATCTGCGCGGCATAGAGCGACCGCAGCCCCCACAGATCGACCATATGGCAGCCGTGCCGCTGCGCGATCGACCACAGATGAGCATTGTAGATTCCCACTCGAGGTCGCACGGCACGGATGAGCGGGGTGCTGAACTCGGTGTCGAAGCCATTGCACATGAGCACTTCGATGCCGGCCTCACGCATGGCGATCACAGCACGTTCGAACTTCGCGGCCAGGGCATCGATATCGGCCTTCGGGCGCAGGCAGTCGTTGCCGCCGGCGCACAGGCTCACGAGGTCCGGCTTCATCTCGAGAACCTGCGGCACCTGGTCATCGACGATGCGGTCGAGCAGCCGACCTCGGATGGCCAGATTGGCGTAGGACAGGTCCGGGCTGCCCACTGCGGACTCGGTGAGCATGAGCGCGAGGCGGTCGGTCCACCCGCGGTACCGGTCCTCGGCCCGTGGGTCGGGATCCATCAGACCCTCACTGAACGAGTCTCCGATTGCGACGTATGAGGTGATCGGCTCAAGCATCAGGGATCCTTCTCTCTTCGGACGATGCATCCAGACTATACGCCGCGCCGGACACGTCCTACCCCACGGTAGCCCTCAGAACTACCTGACGGCGGCCCAGCAACCTCGCGCGAGGTTGCTGGGCCGCCGTCAGGTAGCAAATGGGGAGGGAAGAGGGTGAGAACTCGCCCTGCCGGAAGCGTCCCGCCAACGCGGCGAACGGCCCCCAGGTCACCGTGTCCGAACGTCGAGTGGCGTAGACTCGAGACCGCACAGACGTCGTCGCCGACCCCCTCGCTAGGAGCAGAATGTATCGCTCAGTCCCGGTCCCCGCAGCCACAGATTTCGTCATCACGAACGCGCGGATCGTGCCCGTGGCCGATGCGTCCGGCAACCGCGCCGAGGCGATCGGATCGGGCACGCTCACGGTCAGGGACGGCCGCATCACCGAGGTGGCTGCCGGCCCCGTCGACACCTCTTCCCTCCCAGCGGACACCGAGGTCATCGATGCCGGCGGACGCTGGGTCCTGCCCGGTTTCATCGAAGCTCACGGCCACCTCGGCGTGCATGAGGACGGTGAGGGCTGGTCCGGTGACGATACGAACGAGATGACCGATCCCAACGGGGCGGGCCTGCGCGCGCTCGACAGCATCGATCCCACCGACCTCGGATTCAAGGATGCGCTGCGCGGCGGCGTCACCTCGGCGCTCATCAAACCCGGTTCCGGCAATCCCATCGGCGGTCGCACCGCCTTCCTCAAGACCTGGGGTCGCATCGTCGACGAAATGCTCGTGACGCAGGACCTGTCCGTGAAATCCGCGCTCGGCGAGAACCCGAAACGCGTGTACGGGGAGAAGAAGGTCACCCCGTCGACGAGGATGGGCACCGTCAAGATCATCCGCGACGCCTTCGTCGAGGCGCGGAACTACCAGTCCAAACGCGCCCAGGCGGAAGCCGAGGGCACCCCGTTCGACCGTGACCTGGTCAAGGAGACCCTCGCCGACGTCCTCGACGGCAAGCTCGCGTTCGACCAGCACTGCCACCGGGCCGACGACATCGCCACCGCCATCCGCCTGTCCGAGGAATTCGGGTACCGCCTGGTCATCAACCACGGGACCGAAGGCCACAAGATCGCCGACTTCATCGCCGCCAAGGGCATCGACGTCATCCTCGGACCTCTGATGACCTCCCGGTCGAAGGTCGAACTGCGCGACCGCACCCTGGCCACCGCCGCTTCCCTCGCCGAGGCGGGAGTGCGCATCGCGCTGACCACCGACCATCCGGTCATCCCGATCAACTTCCTCATCCACGAAGCCTCCCTGGCCGTGAAGGAGGGCCTCGACCCGGTCGTCGCGATCGAAGCGCTGACGATCAACCCCGCCGCGATCTTCGGCCTCGACGACCGCCTCGGCTCCCTGGCCGTGGGCCGCGACGCCGATATCGTCATCTGGTCGGGCGATCCGCTCGATCTGAACTCCCGCGCCGAGACCGTCTTCGTCTCCGGTCGTCGCGTCTTCGACTATGACGCCGCCTCGGGAACCGCGCACGTCGCCGACCCGCTCGGCCCGACACTCATCAGCGAGCCGTGAGCGACAGAGAACTCGAAGACGCCACCACCGCCGAGGTTCGGGTCGATCCGCCGACCGAACCCGGTCCTGTCCGCGGCTCATCCCCGGCGCCGGTCTCCGGCGGCAACCCGGAGGCCGGATCCCAGGCCCTGCGGGAGCTGCTCGAGCGCACCCGTCTGCAGCGTCTGGCCGAGCTGCGGGAGTCCTCACCGGAACCCCAGCCCGACGACGTCGCGAAGGCCGCGGCAGCGAAGGCGGCGAAGCCCGAACGCAGCGGCGGACGGTCGAAGGGCCGCACCGACCACCGCGGGGCGTCTCAGCGCATCGCCCAGAGAGTCGCCCGGCGCACCGTCGGCAAACTCGTCTCGGGCACGACGGAGAACACGCAGCCGGTGCCCATCGTCACCGCGCTCAAAGGCACCCCCTACCAGGCGCCCGTGCAGGCGCAGGAGCCGAGCGAAGACGAAGCCCGGATGATCCTCGACCTCGCCGCCGATATCGCGGCGATGATGATGCGTGCCGGTGCCGGCACCAGCGATGTCGAGGTCTCCGTCATCGCCGCCTGCACCGCGTGCGGTCTGGCCACCGTCGAGATCGATCTGACCTCGAACACTCTCGTCGTGCACTATTCGACCTCGGACGGACGTCTGCTGACGGTGATGCGGGTCAACCGCGGTGAGTCCACGCATTTCGCGAAGCTCGCCTCAGTGCACAAGCTCGTCACCGACCTCGTCGACGGGCGTCTGGAATTCCATGAGGCACGCAGTCGCCTCGACGCGATACGCACGCAGCGGCGGCCGTTTCCCGAATGGTTCACCACCGGTGCCTGGGGCTTGATGGTCGGTGCCCTCGTCCTGCTGCTCGGGGGAGGGGCGGTCGCGGTGCCCCTGGGCATCACGATGGCCATCGTCGTGTTCCAGTTCGGCAAGCTGATCGGGCGCACCCACCTGCCGTCGTTCTTCATCACGGCGCTGCAGGCCGCCTCGGCGACGCTCATCGCCACCATCGCCGGAGATCTGGGGATCATCAACTCCCCGCAGTACCTCGTGGCCGCCGGCATCGTCCTGCTCCTGCCGACCCAATCGCTGTATTCGGCGGTCCAGGATGCGCTGACGAACTTCCCGCTGACCGCGGCCGGTCGAGTGGTCGGAGTGTTCATGACCCTGGCCGGCATCGTCTCCGGAATCGCGTTGGGCATCGTGTGCGGTCAGGCCATCGGGCTCAGCCATATCGAGGTGCTCGTGCCCAAGGCGAGTCCGCACGTGGTCACGGCGATCCTGTCGATGGTTGCGGCGGCCGTGGTGGCGATGTCCGGTGCCGTGGCGATGTCGGCCAGGCGCCGGTTCATCCTTCCTGCCGCGCTGGTCGGACTCGCTTCGCACATCACGATGATGTCGCTGACCCTGCTGCACATCGACAATGTGCTCGCCAGTCTTCTCGCCGCGACCGTCACCGGGTTCCTCTCCCGGCCCTTGGCCCTGCGGCTGGGAGCACCGGCAATCGTGCTCATGCTTCCGGGCATCTATACCCTGCTGCAGGGGCTGTCGATCTTCACCGCCGTCTATCAGATCGCGTCGGAGTCGGAGAACGTCTCCTTCGCTGTGGGGCTGTCCTCGCTGTTCACCGCGATCCTGGCGAATGCGGCTCTCGCAGTCGGGGCTGTGCTCGGCAGCTATCTGGCGCTGCCCCTGAAGAACCTCAAGAGCCGGAGTTCGGCCGAGGAGAAGGTCGAGGAGGTGCGCAGCGGCGAACCCACGACCGCAGTCATCGACTCGGTGCAGCCCGGAGGAACGAAGACCCAGTCGAGCGGACCCGGAGGAACGAAGACCCAAACGGGTGAGCCCGGAGGTTCGGGAACATCGGAGGCGCCCGAGACCGGCCCGATTCAGATCTGATTCGGACTCGGGCCTGACGCGGACTCAGCCCTGATCCGGACTCACCCCTGATCCGGCAGCGCCCAATCGATCGGGTCGATGCCCTTCTGAGCGAGCAGCTCGTTCGTGCGCGAGAATGGATGGGAGCCGAAGAATCCTCGGCGGGCCGACAGGGGCGAGGGATGTGCGGATTCGATGATGGCCACCTCGGCGGTTCCTGAGGTCAGCAGGGGAGCGAGGTTCCTGGCATCGCGGCCCCAGAGGATGGCGACGAGCGGCTGATCGCGTTCGATCAGCGCTGTGATCGCCCGTTCCGTGATCTCCTCCCACCCCTTGCCGCGGTGGGATGCGGGTTCGCCGGGGGAGACGGTGAGGGCGCGGTTGAGCAGCATGACTCCCTGGCGTGACCAGGCACGCAGATCTCCGTGCGGAGCCGGCGAAATGCCGAGGTCGGACTCGAGCTCCTGATAGATGTTGCCCAGCGACCGCGGCAGGGGTCGCACATCGGGGTCGACGGCGAACGACAGTCCGATGGCGTGGCCGGGCGTCGGGTAAGGATCCTGACCGACGATGAGGACCTTGACCTCGGACAGCGGCTCGGCGAAGGAGCGGAAGACGAAATCCCCGGAGGGCAGGTAGGAGCGGCCGGCAGCGATCTCGCCGCGAAGGAAGTCGCCCATCGAGTGGATCCGCTCCTCCACTCCGGCCAGGGCACTCGCCCAATCGGGGGACATGATCTCGGTCAGCAGAGGCGTCGACGTCATGGGCACGAGTGTAGCGATGCCCGGCCGCAGGAGTCGCGCTGGGACGACGGAGCCGCCTCGGGGAGGTCGACGACATCGGCAGCGCCGCCTCGGGGAGGCCGATGGCAACCGTCAGCGCCGCCTCCGCGAGGCCGACGACAACGTCAGCGCTGCCTCGGCCCAGGCACTGCGCGCATGTGCACCGAGCGCAGATCGGGTGTGCGCGATCGCCTATCGAACGGGTGTATTGCCGCCCAGTGCCACGCGTTATGCTCGGCCTAAGGAGTTCATCGTTGAACGAAAGGACCGAAATGTCGGAATTCCCAGAGGCCAAGAACTGGAAGATGCTCATCGGCGGTCAGTGGGTCGACGCCGCTGACGGCGACACCACCGATCTCATCACCCCGATCGACCGCAACGTCGTCATCGCCACGGTGCCCAACGGCAAAGAGGCCGACGCCGACCGCGCCGTCCAGGCCGCACGGAAGGCGTTCCCCGAGTGGGCGGCCCTGCCGTTCAAGGAACGCCAGAAGAAGCTTCTCGCCTGCGCCGATGCTCTCGACGCCGCCTCGGAGGAGCTCGCCCAGCTGACCGCTCTCGACACCGGCAACGCGATCCGCACCCAGGCTCGCCCGGAGACGATCATCCTGGCCGACCTGTTCCGCTACATGGGCGGCGTCGCCGGTGAGGTCAAGGGCAACACCCTGCCCGCCGGAGACAAGCAGCTCCAGTACACCAAGCGCGTGCCGCTGGGCGTCGTCGCCGGCATTCTGCCGTGGAACTCGCCGCTGATGATCGCCGCCTTCAAGACACCGGCCGCGATCGCCGCGGGCAACACGATCGTCCTCAAATGCGCCGAGGATGCGCCGCTGACCATCCTCAAGATGGCCGAGATCATCGCCGACATCCTGCCTGCTGGCGTGCTCAACGTCGTCACCGGCAAGGGGTCGGTCATCGGTGAGGCTCTCAACGTCCACCCGGACGTCGACAAGGTCTCATTCACCGGATCGACGAGCGTCGGCCGACACGTCGCCGAGGTGGCCGGCGGCCGTCTCGCGCATTCGTCGATGGAGCTCGGCGGCAAGTCCCCGAACATCATCTTCCCGGACTCGAACGACGACGACACCCTCGAGCAGGTGCTGCTCTCGACCCGCTTCGCCCGCCAGGGGCAGTCGTGCACGATGGGTTCGCGCCTGTTCCTCCACGAGGACATCTACGATGACTTCCTGGCCAAGCTCGTCGACGCGGTGTCGAAGATGAAGGTCGGTGACCCCCGCGATGAGTACACCGACATCGGCTGCATCATCAATGAGAAGCAGTACGACCAGGTCGCCGGCTACATCGAGATGGGCAAGTCGATGGACGGCGTCGAGATCGCCTATGACGGCTCCGATTCGCTGGAAGTCGGCGAGCCCGGCTTCTACCACGCACCGGTGATCTTCTCGAAGGCGAAGAACGACTGGCAGACCAGCCGCGAAGAGATCTTCGGCCCCGTCCTCTCGGTCATCCCGTGGAAGGACATCGACGAGGTCATCGACATGGCCAACGACTCCGACTTCGGTCTCGCGGCCTTCGTCTTCACCAAGGACGTCGACGCGGCCCTGACCATGGCCAACCGGATCGAATCCGGCTGGGTCCAGGTCAACCAGGGCGGCGGTCAGCTGGCCGGACAGTCCTACGGCGGCATGAAGACCTCCGGTTTCGGACGCGAGGCTTCGCTGGAAGGCATGCTCGAGGGCTTCACCCAGATCAAGCAGGTCAACATCCGCATCCGCTGATCCGATTCCGCCGAGGCGGCCCCGCACTCTCGGTCGGATGTGGGGTCGGTCCGATCCTCGAGATCGGGTCACTCGATCCGCCGAGGCGGCCCCGCCTCGGCGGAGGTCGTTCCCTTCACCCCGTCGTCACGGTCACCGATCCGGTGTCATGCGGCGGGGTGATGCGGTTGGTGCGGGGCTGACGTGGGCCGTTCGGGGACCGACCTCACATCCGCGGCGGCGCGCCGGAAATTTCGGTACCGTCGTTCGGGCGATAATATAGAAGCACAGACACCTCTCGAAGGAGCACAACATCTATGCCGCCGAATGACGACACCTCAGAACTGAGCGAGCTCGAGGTGGCCGTTTTGGAATTCGAGCGGCGGTGGTGGAAATACGGTGGAGCCAAGGATCACGCGATCCGTGAGCGCTTCGACATGTCCGCCACCAGCTACTTCCAGATACTGAACTCGCTTCTCGACAACCCTGCAGCACTGGCCAGCGACCCCATGCTGGTCAAGCGCCTTCGCCGAATCCGCAGCACGCGGCAGAGCGAACGCGCCCAAGCCCGCGTCTCGAGGTAGACATGACCGACGAATTCGACGAGATCGAGCCCGGCCGGCGCAGCGGTGCCCATCGACAGGAATCCGCGGCGTCGTCGAACGTCGGTGCCATCTCGCTGGTCATCATCCTCGCCCTGGTCGCGGTCCTGCTGGTCGTGGCCGCCATCAACATCATCTTCTCCTCGATGGGCAACCCCGAATCGAAGATCGCCGATCCTCCGGCGTCCGAATCGGCATCGGCCGAACCCTCACCGAGTGAGAGCGAGGTCAGCGTCGCAGACGACTCGATCACCGTCGACGTCCTCAACGGCTCCGGCGTCTCCGGCGCCGCGAAGAAGTTCTCCGAGGCGGTCGAAGAGAAAGGCTGGACGCTCGGCGAGGTCGGAAACTACTCGACCGCACTCACCGTTTCGACCGTGTACTACAACGGCGAGGAGAACGCCTCGCAGGCCAAGCTCGTCGCCGAATCGTTGGGAGTCTCGGCCACGGAGGCCTCGTCCGACTTCGAAGCCGATATCACCGTCGTCATCTGCTCGGACATCGCCGATCGCGGACCCGAGCCCAGCGCAGGCGGGGACTCGGAGTGATCCGAAGCGATTCGGCCGCGCGGCAATGTGACTGCGTCGGCCGGATCGGTTCGGCCTCGACCGATGTGGCTGCGAGCCCGTCATGAGTCGGCAGGACGCCTCGGTTGCGGTCGGGGCGGGGCGGTCGGCCGCCTCGGTTGCGGTCGGGGATGGGACGGTCGGCCACCTCGGCGAATTTCTGACCGAACGGTCTGATTCCATTCTTAGCGATCCCCGCAGTGAACAGGACAGAAACCCTTAGATAACGAATCTATAACAGTGCTGAACCGCTCGAGGTGGGATGCGCGCCTGCGGTAGAGTTGCAACAGCTAGGCAAGCACAGCACCTTGTGTTCTATTCGTGCTTCACCGAGATAATTCTCTAGAGGTCAATGAGAGAAGTCGCGGGGTCAGTTGAGTTTTACTAGCTTCCGTATCTCAGGTGTGGTCATCTGATAGCGGCTGCGATGCGGGATTTCAATGGCACTGCACTGTATGGAGAAGTAATGGCACAAGGTACCGTCAAGTGGTTCAACGCTGAAAAGGGCTACGGATTCATCACCCTCGAAGGCGACAACCAGGACGTGTTCGTTCACTGGAGCGCAATCCAGATGGACGGCTACCGCTCTCTCGAAGAGGGCCAGCAGGTTCAGTTCGAAGTGGGAGAAGGACAAAAGGGTCCTCAGGCGGAGTCCGTCACCCTCCTCTGAGACTGGCTGCTGTCAGCACAGTTTTCTGATCCGCTGCGGCGGGTGGTCGGAACGGCCTTCGGGCCAACCGGCACCAACTGCACGGGGGAAGCGCCGAGCAGGCAACTGTTCGGCGCTTTTCAGTGCCCGCGGCTTCGAAATTCATATGCGCCGCTCAAGGTCACCTCGTATGAATCTTGAAGCCGTTCATGCGAACTGCTCGGGGCTGCAGGGCGTTTCGCGCTGGGCCGAAATGACCTCTGCGCCTTCCTCCGGCGCCCAGAACTCGTGGCTCGCACCCCCCGCGTGCCCGTCATGGCAGGCAATGAATATTTGCACTCGCATGGGGAGAGTGCTAAATCTAGTACTGGTGAAAACCGATGGGTTCCCACCAGTCGTCTCGAGAGCGTGGTCCATATGTGGAATGGAACATGCGGACACACTCTCTGCCGTCGCGGGCGTTGATGACTGCTCTGGATTCCCACTCCACTCCATCAGGGAGGATCTAAGCCACTATGGCAAAGATGATTGCATTCGACGAAGAAGCTCGTCGAGGACTCGAAGCTGGCCTCAACCAGCTTGCGGACGCGGTCAAGGTGACCCTTGGACCCCGCGGTCGCAATGTCGTGCTCGAAAAGCAGTGGGGCGCACCGACCATCACCAACGATGGTGTCTCCATTGCCAAGGAGATCGAACTCGAGGACCCCTACGAGAAGATCGGCGCCGAGCTCGTCAAGGAAGTTGCCAAGAAGACCGACGACGTCGCAGGCGACGGAACCACCACCGCTACCGTGCTCGCACAGGCTCTCGTCCGCGAAGGCCTGCGCAACGTGGCAGCCGGTGCTGATCCGCTCAGCCTCAAGCGCGGCATCGAGAAGGCCGTTGAGGCCGTCACGAATGTCCTGCTGAACAACGCCATCGACATCGAGACCAAGGAACAGATCGCCGCCACCGCAGGCATCTCCGCCGGAGATCCCGCCATCGGTGAACTGATCGCCGAGGCCATCGACAAGGTCGGCAAGGAAGGCGTCGTCACCGTCGAGGAGTCCAACACCTTCGGACTCGAACTCGAACTGACCGAGGGTATGCGCTTCGACAAGGGCTACATCTCCGGTTACTTCGTCACCGACACCGATCGCCAGGAAGCTGTCCTTGAGGATCCCTACATCCTCATCGTCAACTCCAAGATCTCGAACGTGAAGGACCTGCTGCCCGTCCTCGAGAAGGTTCAGCAGTCCAACAAGCCGCTGTTCATCATCGCCGAAGACGTCGAGGGCGAAGCCCTGGCCGTCCTGGTGCTGAACAAGCTCAAGGGCACCTTCAAGTCCGTGGCCGTCAAGGCTCCGGGCTTCGGTGACCGTCGCAAGGCTCAGCTCGCCGACATCGCCATCCTCACCGGTGGCCAGGTCGTGTCCGAGGAAGTCGGGCTCAAGCTCGACAGCGTGACCACCGACCTGCTGGGCACCGCCCGCAAGGTCGTCATCACCAAGGACGAGACCACCATCGTCGAGGGCGCAGGAGACGCCGAGGAGATCGCCGGACGGGTCGCTCAGATCCGCGCCGAGATCGAGAACTCGGACTCCGACTACGACCGTGAGAAACTGCAGGAACGTCTGGCCAAGCTGGCCGGCGGTGTTGCAGTGATCAAGGCCGGAGCCGCCACCGAGGTTGAGCTCAAGGAAACCAAGCACCGCATCGAAGATGCCGTGCGCAACGCCAAGGCTGCTGTGGAAGAGGGAATCGTCGCCGGTGGCGGCGTCTCGCTCATCCAGGCGGGCAAGGCCGCATTCGCGGACCTCGCACTCTCCGGAGACGAGGCCACCGGTGCCAACATCGTCAAGGTTGCCATCGAAGCCCCGCTGAAGCAGATCGCCACGAACGCCGGCCTCGAAGCCGGTGTGGTTGCCGACAAGGTCGCGAACCTCGAAGCCGGATTCGGTCTCAACGCCGCAACTGGTGACTACGAGGATCTGCTGGCCGCCGGCATCAACGACCCGGTCAAGGTGACCCGCTCTGCCCTGCAGAACGCCGCCTCGATCGCCGGTCTGTTCCTCACCACCGAGTCGGTCGTCGCCGACAAGCCCGAAAAGGCCCCCGCAGGTGCAGACGCAGCTGCCGGCATGGACGGCATGGGTGGAATGGGCGGCATGGGCTTCTGATAGCCACCGCTCGTTCGATCGGCCGTGCCGGTGCCCGCAAGGGCGCCGGCACGGCCGTTTTCGCGCCCGGGCTCCCGGGTCCCGGCCCCACGGTCAGATCGTTCAGGCGGACGTGTCCGCCCGTCGTGAGTCGGCGACCATCTTCGCCGAGGCGGCCCGCCGACCCGTTGTTCTGGATCCTCCACCCGCATAGGCTGGGCCTATGACCTTCACCGGCACCGATGCCTGCGGAAACAGTCCGAAGAATGTCTTCGTCGCAACGTTCGAAGACGATCTCTTCAACGGCGACCGAGACGCGCTGACCGAGGCGATAGCCGACGACTGCGTCCTCCAGATCGTCCACCCCTCCGACGTCGAGACCCACACGGGCCGGGAAGCCGTCGTCGAGGCACTGCTGCAGCTGTGCGCGCATTCGCCCGAGGTCGGTCACCTCGAAGCGGCGATCACTCACGGCAAGGCCGCTGCGGCGTGGGGATACTGGCAGGCCGAGGCGGACGGCGACGACCTGAAGCACTTCTCCCACACCATGTGGTTCACCACGCACAAGGCGCAGGCGTTCGGCCAGATGAGGATCTTCCAGGCCTGAGCCGGAACTGGACAGGTCGGGAATGAGCTATAACCGAACCAACCTGAGCCAATTCAGAACGGAACCGACCGTGGACGTCAGCGCTCAGTCCCAGGGGTTGTCGCGGTGATGACGGCGCTGCCCCCGGCCCTGGTCCCTCTCATCGCGGCGGGAATTCTGCCCGGGAGAGTACGGCGGGTGGGACGGATGCGGCGGCTGCAAGCCCGTACCGAAGTCGGCTTCATAATCTCGTTCGGGAGGCTCGCCGTCGTCGAGCTGTCGTTGGGCCTCGGCATCGCCGAGGTGCGCCCGGGCCCGACGCGTGAGCTCCTTCTTCCGATTGCGGATGATCTCGTCCTTGTGCGCGATGCGCCCCAACCCGCCGAACAGCATGGGCACGATGACGAAGATCGGCCAGAAGAAGATGAACTCGCCTCGTGCGATCGACGTGATCGCCCAGATCGCCAGCACGATCCCGACCGGACCCGCGACGGCACCGAGCAGTGACTGGCGCACCCGATCCCGGTAGTACTTCTGCGCCGCAGCATCGATCTGCTCCGGCGTGATCGGCACCCGATCTTCCGCGAGGCGGGCCAACGCCTGTGCGCGCCCCGCATCATCGAGCTGGCTGGGTTCGGTCTCTGCAGGATCAGTGAGGACGAGGTCCTCGATCAGTACTGGGACTTCACCGAGCGTTTTGATCTTCGCGGCAGCCTCGGTGCGTTCGTCGAACTCGTCGGCGTCGAGCTGGCCGCGGGCATAGGCTTCGGAGAGGACATCACTGACGACCGCGCGATCGGCATCCGATGCCCGGACCTGCCCATACGATCGCGGATCTGCGCTGAACCTCGACCAGAGGTCACTGGCGTTCATGGTGAATACTCTAACCCCGCGGTCAGCGGTGAGACTGAGGATCAGCCGGGAATCGGGCTGGACTAGACTCGACCGCGTGGAACCCGTCGTCGTGCTCATCTTCTTCGCCGTGTTCCTCGGCGCATTGTCCCAACGCGTCACCGGGATGGGATTCGGCCTCGTCAGCGGTCCCTTCCTCGTGCTCCTCCTCGATCCGTTCAGCGGCGTCATCCTCGTCAACATCTGCGGAATCGTCGCCTCATTCTCCGTCTTCGTCCGCACCTTCGCCGAGGTGGAATGGCCGCCGTTCCGACATCTTGCCTTGGGCGCGGTGATCGGCACCGTCCCCGGCGCGCTTCTCTCGTCGTCGATGCCCACCCCACCGCTGCAGATCCTCATCGGCGCACTCATCATCGTCTCCCTCATCAGCTCGCTGACCTTGGGAAAGCTGGGCCGATCAATCCCCGCGAACCTCGGCACACGGATGACGGCGGGGCTCTTCTCCGGGGCGATGTCGGCGGCAGCCGGCGCCGGGGGACCGGCGGTGAGCGCCTACGCTGTGCTGACGAATTGGGAACAGCGGTCGTTCGCGGCCACTCTGCAGCCCTTCCTCGTCGTCGGGACCGCCTCGGCGGTGGTGACGAAGGTGATCGTCCACGGAGGGGCCTGGCCGCATCTGGAGTTCGGAGTCTGGATCGGGCTCGGTCTCGTCCTCGTGGCAGGCCTTGTCGGCGGTGATCGGCTGGCCCGTCACATCGACGTGGGCATCGCGCGGATCGGGATGCTCGTCCTCGCCTTCGGCGGCGGAATCGCGGCCTTGGTCAAGGGCCTCCTGGCGCTCGTCTGAGGCGATCGCGCACGGGGGCGAGCGACGGTGCCGCATGACAGGCGCTCACCGGATGCTGAGCGCCTGCGACTGCGCCGTCGTCGATGGCCTGGGATTGAGCTGTCATCGATGGCCTGCGACTGCGTCGCCGATCGCCTGGAACTGAGCAGATGTGGGGCACAGGTTCAGACGCCTGTCAGTTTCATCGGGCATACTGTTCGAGGACAAAGCTAGCCTGGGAGGCATGGATCGTGACTGAAGTATTTCTGTTGCTGCTCGTAGTTCTCGGGGCCGTCTTCTTTATCGGCCACCGCAAGGAGAAGAAGCGGCAGCAGGAATTGCACGCCGCCGAACTTCAGCAGGTGAAGAAGACCGCTGAAGAGGACGTCACCTCATACGGCGAAGAAGTCGCCGAACTCGACGTCATCACCGCGGGAGTCGACCTCGATACGGGCGGAGCGCAGGACTACAAGCAGGCGCTCGACTCGTACGACGTCGCCAAGGAGACGATCGAGAAGGTCTCCGAACCCGCTGACATCCGCCACGTCACCGAGGCGCTCGAAGACGGCCGTTACGCCGCCAAGTGCGTTCGCGCCCGGGTCGAAGGCAAACCCCTGCCGGTGCGTCGTCCGCCCTGCTTCTTCAACCCCCAGCACGGACCCTCGGTCGAAGACATCGACTGGGCTCCGGCCGGCGGTCAGCTGCGCCCCGTGCCCGTATGCGCCGCCGACGCCGAACGCGTCGCTGTCGGCGCCGATCCGCTGGTGCGCAAGGTCGTGACCGGAGACGGACACACCCGTCGCGCCTACTGGGAGGCCGGACCGGCCTACGCCGAATACAACCGCGGCTACTTCAACTCCTATGCCGGTTCGGGCCTGCTGCCCGGCGTCCTCATGGGTGCCATGATGTTCGGCGGAATGGGCGGCGGCTGGGACGGTGCCTACGGAGGCGACATGGGCGACGCCGGTGGAGACATCGGCGGCGGTGATGGCGGCGGCTTCTTCGGAGGCGACGGCGGTGACGGCGGCTTGTTCGACGGATTCGGAGACATCTTCTGATGGACACGATCGAGATCCGCGGCGAGTCGATCAGACTCGGCCAGCTGCTCAAACTCCACGGAATCGCCGAACACGGCGCCATGGCCAAGGACATGATCGCCGACGGCGAGGTCAGCGTCAACGGCGAGGTCGAGACCCGCCGTGGTGCCACGATCCGTCCCGGCGACCGCATCGAAGCCCTCGGCGAAGTCATCGAGGTGGCCGCCGAAGAAGGCTGACAGTCTCAGATACGAGTGGAGGGCGTCCCCGCGGGGACGCCCTCCACTCGTCTGTCTGGGCTGACATTTCTGCCGCCACGACTGACATGCCTACTGCAGCGCGGGAGCACCCGGGGTGTCGGTCATGCCCGGGGCGTCCCACAGCGCCGACCAGTTCGACGTGTCCTCCTCGAACGGCAGCTCGCCGGAGAGAACGCCCTTGACCTGGATCTCCAGGGGGTTGTCCCGCTGCTTCGGTCCTGACTGCACGAACGGGTAGAAGGTGCCGCGCTTGTACTGATAGACCAACGCCATCCGACGCCCATCGGGATGGACGAAGTACACGGTCGTGCACAGCAGCATCGTGTCGAAACCCTGATTGACCAGCGCAGAGTTCACGGCGTGGATGTTCGTGACGAGGTTGACCACCTCGGCATTCCCATCGGCCACGACCTGCCAGGTGAACCCGAAGCCGTCGTTCTCCTGCCGCACCGAGGCAGCCGGGTCGGAACCGATGAGGGCGACGCTTTCGGACTCGGCGGACTGGAACGCGGCACCCTCGACCTGGCGGAACGCGACGGCTCCGACGCCCGTGGGAGTGAAGCCGGTCGCCGCCTGCAGCGTCAGCGCCGCCGGCGCCAGGGCGAAGAGGTCGTCGAGGTTGGCCCGTTTCGGCTTGGACCGGCCGAGCAGTGCGTCGAAGAATCCCATGGAGCTCCTAATTCGGTGGTGCGCAGTTCAAAGGGTGCGGTGGGTGCTCACTCTGGCCGGGAGAGCTGAGCGGAGATCTTCGCCAGCTGATCCAGGCGCTTCTCGAGCGAGGGGTGGGTGGAGAAGAGCTGGCCGAATGCGGCCTTTCCGCTGATGGCGGGGATGAGAGCCAGGTGATTCGCCGAGGCGGACGACCGCAGGTCCTTCTCCGGGATCTTGGCCATGTCCCCGCTCAGCTTCGTCAGCGCCGAGGCCAGGGTCGACGGTGCGCCGGTGAGGATGGCTGCGGCACGGTCGGCGGCCAGTTCACGATATCGCGACAGCGCGCGGATGAGGACGAACGAGAGCCCGTAGACGACGGCTCCGACGAGGATGAACAGCAGCTGGATCGGAATGCCGTTGTTATTGTTGTTCGACCGTCCGAAGCTCATGTAGTACCCGGCGCGCATCATCAGCGCGGCGACGACTCCAGTGACGCCGGCGACGGTCATCACGGTCACGTCCCGGTGGGCAACGTGGGAGAGCTCGTGGGCGAGGACGACCTCGACCTCATCGCGGTCGAGCTTCTCGAGCAGACCACGGGTCACGCACACCACCGAGCGCTCGGGGGAACGACCGGTGGCGAAGGCATTGGGGATCGGAGAATTCGAGACGGCCACGCGGGGTTTCGGCGCATCGGCCAGCTGGCAGAGCCGGTCGACGATCGTATGCAGCTCCGGAGCCTCCTCGGGGGAGACCTCCCGGCCGCCCATCGCACGCATGGCGATCTTGTCGGAGAAGTACCACTGGAAGAAGAACGCGCCGGCGCTGATGAGGACGGCGACGATGACTCCGCCGACGCTCTGCCCGATGGTCCACCAGATCGCGAGGATGAGCACGACATAGATGAGGCCGTTGAGGAAGATCGTCCATCCCATCCGCATGGTCAGTCCGTTGTCTTTGACGAAGCGATTCTTCATCGTGGTTCCTCTCTGGCAGTGGCAGAACCGGCCCACTGTCGAAGACAATGGGCCGGGTGCATTTCGGTACTCTGTGGTTTCAGGCCGGGTCGGGGATGAAACCCTCGCCGGTGAGCAGTTCGGCGATCTCGGCCAGGGTGGCGTCGGCGAACGGAATGACGACATCGGAGGACCCGAGGTAGTCATCGGCGACCGGCTGGCCGTTGGCCGTGACGTAGTCGTGCAGGGACGTCAGCGCGGTCCGCACTGCTTCCTCGTCTCCGGCATTGACGGCGTCTTCGACCTGGTTGTCATATTTCTGCAGCAGGTCCTGGTCGACGTCGGCGACGTCGAACTGACCTTCGCCCATGATGCGGATGATCACTGCTGATCCTCACCTTCGAGCGACTTCTGGTCCTTCGCCTCGGAGCCGGCAGGCAGCGACTCGCGCATCCGCTGGAGTTCCATCTCGACATCATTTTCGCTGGAGAGGGAGTCGAGCTGGGCGGTGATGTCGTCCTTCTGGGTTCCCGTCACATCGTCGAGGGCTCCTGAGGCGAGAAGCTCGTCGACGGCCCCGGCGCGCGCCTGCAGATTCGCAGTCTTGTCCTCAGCGCGCTGGACGGCGAGTCCGACGTCGCCGAGCTCTTCCGAGATGCCCGAGAACGCCTCGCCGATCTTGGACTGTGCATCGGCGGCGTTGTACGTGGCCTTCAGCGTCTCCTTCTTCGTCCGGAAGGCGTCGACCTTGGCCTGCAGGCGCTGCGAGGCGAGGGTGAGCTTCTGCTCCTCACCCTGCAGTCCTTCGTGCTGGGTCTGCAGGTCGGTGATCTGCTGGGTCAGCCCGGACTTGCGGGTCAGAGCCTCACGGGCGAGATCCTCACGACCGATCTGCATGGCCTTCTCGGCCTGACCGGAGAGCTTGTTCTGCTGCTGTTCGAGCTGGTTCATCTGCAGCTCGAGGCGCTTGCGGCTGGTGGCGACATCGGCAACACCACGACGGACCTTCTGCAGCAGCTCCAACTGCTTCTGGTACGAATAGTCAAGGGTTTCGTTGGGGTTCTCGGCCTTGTCCAGAGCTTTGTTGGCCTTGGCACCGAAGATCGTCGCGATCCGTTGGAAGATACTCATCCGTAGTCGACTCCTGCATTGGTTTGACCCGACGCTGCCAACCCGATTCACCCCGGTCCGGAGATTCTTGGCCAACACCGCCGCGAACTATCGTTCTCAAGTCTACTGAGAAAGGCTGATAGTTTGCCAGACGCCGACTACGAGAACAGACAGATCCCGGCCGCGGCATCTCGGGGGATACGCGACCGGGGCCTGTGACCCTTGGCGGATGGGACTCGATCGGATCAGGGGGCGAAGAGCCGCGAGTTCGCCGCCTCGACTTCGGAGTACTGCCGGGCGGCCGTGTGGAGTGCACCATGGACGGAGTTGAGCGATTCCATGAGCTGCTTCTGCGCGCGCTCCCACTGGTTGACCACGGCTTGGAAGTTCTGTGCCGCGCTGCCGCGCCAGCATTCCTGGAGGGCGAGCAGATTGCGCATCATCGTGTCGGATTCGGACACGAGATTGCGGGAGGTGTTCGCAGCGGCGGTGGCGGCGGACTGGACGCGTTCGGCGTCGACTTCGAAACTCATCATCACTCCTCTTGGTCAGGATCGACCCGCCACGGTCGGGCGAGACCACTTCAGCGTCGACGCCCGTGGCCGAAGAGCGGAAGGGCACGGAAAGAGGGTGTGGACAGCGTTCGGCTGTCCACACCCTCCAGGCGGCTCAGTCGCGGCAGTGTCCCCAGGTTCTGACGCGTGAGTCGCGGAGCTACTGCAGCACGAGCGTGACGTCGAGCTTCTGTTCCTTCCCTCCGCGGACAACGGTGACCTCGACCGGAGTGTTCACCGGCTGCGCGCGGACGAGGGCGCGCAGGGCGATGGCGTTGTTGACCTTGGTTCCGGCCACCTCGATGATGTCGTCTCCGTCTTTGATTCCGGCCTTGGCAGCGGGGGATCCGCTGGCCACGGACTGCACCTTGGCGCTGCCGCGGCTGATCCCGCCGCTGTTGATGTGCCCGTCGGTGAGGGTGATGCCGAGGAACGGATGCTGGGCCTTGCCGGAGGAGATGAGCTGATCGGCGATCATCACGGCCTGGTTCGCGGGGATCGCGAACCCGATGCCGATCGATCCGGACTGTCCTCCCTCGCCCTGACTCAGCGAAGCCGCCGCCGAGTTCACGCCGATGAACTCGCCATCGCCGTTGACCAGCGGTCCACCCGAGTTGCCGGGGTTGATCGCCGCATCCGTCTGGATAGCATTCGTGATCGTCAGCTCCTTCTCCTGCGAGGACGCATCCTCACCGATGTTCTCCGTCGACACCGGACGGTCGAGCGCGGAGACGATGCCGGTGGTGACGGTGTTGGCCAGACCCAGGGGATTGCCCAGGGCCATCACCGGGTCGCCTACGGTCAGCTTCTTCGAATCACCGATGACCAGCGGTTTCACACCGTCCGGGACCTGCTCGAGCTTGATGATGGCGATATCGGTCGACGGATCACGGCCGACGATCTTCGCCTCCGTCGTCTCACCGTTCTTCATGGTCACGGCGATCTCGCCGTCGGGGGTGTCCGCCGGTGCGACGACGTGGTTGTTCGTGATGACGTGGCCCTGATCGTCGTACAGTGCACCCGAGCCGAGCCCCTGGACCTGACCCCGAGTGCCGACCTGGATCGACATCACGCTCTCCGAGGTCTTCTCGGCGACCTGCGTCCAGTCCGGGGTCTCGATCGTCTCCTCGGCGACCTTGCGCGGCTCATCTTCCTGCAGCGACGAGAGCGCATAGTTCCCGCCGAACGCGAGAGCCCCACCGAGGAGGGCGGCCACCAGGCCGATCGCGATCGTCGCACCCCAACCGGGTCCCTTCTTCTCTCGCCGTGGCGGCTGCTGAGCTCCGTACGGACCGAACCCGTCCGGTCCGCCCTGCCTGCCAGGTCCGACCGGCCCACCGGGTCCGATCGGCCCACCGGGTCCTGCCGGTCCTCCCGGTCCGGGCGGTGAACCGACGGCCGCGAATTCCGAAGAATAGGGTCCCGGCACGGGCACCGCGGTAGAGGAGTTGGAACCGGTCGGCTGGCCCGGAGTGTTCTGCTGGCCTGGACCGTTCTGCTGCCCCAGATACGACTGGGACTCGTCCTGCTGAGGCTGACCGTACGCGGGGTGGTGCTGAGGCTGAATCGGCTGGACATTCTGCCGACCCGGCTGCGACTGGTCGCCGGAATTGCCCTGCGCGCTCTGAGGCCCTTGGTAACCCGGCTGACCTGTCTGCTGTTGGCTGCCCGGCTGATACGGAGAGAACTGCTGTCCGTTCGGTGGATACGGCGACGCCTGCTGGGGCCGTCCCTGCTGACCCATCTGGCCCGTCTGCCCCGGCTGACCGGTTGGCTGGCCGGGCTGTTGCCCGCCGGCCTGCCCGGCCTGCTGCCTACCGGGCTGGTAGGGGGAGGACGGCTGGGAGGGGGAGCCTCCTCGGTGAGGGGAACCGTCCACAGGGTTCTGTGCCTGAGTCGGCGGCACATCCGGGCGCCTTTGCGGGGGTGCGACCGGTGGACTGACCCGGGCAGGGCCGTTGGACTGGGAGGGGAAGGTGCGCGGAACCTCGGCACCGGACCCGCGGTAGCCCCCGGCCGATGGGCTGCGACGCCCCTCGGCGGCGGAACCGCTGTGCTGATTCGCCGACGGGCGCGGAGTCTGATCGTCCGATCGGGCGCTGCGGGACACCTCATTCGGATCCTGGGAGTCGTTGTTCTCGTTCATCGCTCATCCTTTCGCGTGTCCGCAGTGGTGTCGCCGTTGTCGGAGATGGGCAGGTCGATGCGGAACGTCGCACCGCCGCCCGGAGTTTCGTGGACGGAGATCGCACCATGGTGGTTCTCCACGATCGCCTTGACGATCGACAGCCCGAGCCCCGAACCGCCGGTGTCCCTGGTCCGGGACACATCGAGACGGTAGAAGCGCTCGAAGATGCGCGGAACCACCTCGGGGTCGATGCCGTCGCCATGATCCCTGACCTCGAAGCGGACCCGGCCGTTGGGGAATCCGCGCAGCGACTCATCGACCGTGATCGATCCGGCGGCGGTGACGTCGGGGACGATGTTGGCCGCCTCGGAGCCCTCGGCCCGATCCTTCGACTGCTGGTCGGGTTCCGGACCGGTCGGCAGGTCCGTCTGCGCAGTGCCCTGTGGGTCTGTCTGTTCCCCGGGCTGAGGTCCGGTCGGCGGGGTGGGCTGGGTGTCGGCTTGATCGTTTCCGGCAGAGTCGCCTCGGCGGAATATCCGGACTCCACCGGTGACGAACCCGCGCTCACGCAGTTTGTCCTTCGCGCCGTTCTTCCCACCGTTTCGACCGTTGTGACCGCGAGTGCCGCCCTCACGGATCTCGCCGGTGTCCGCAGAGTCCGGGTCGACCTGTTCGGGGAGGCCGACGACGCCGACGGCGAATTCGATTGCGGTGTGCTCGGGCGTATGGCGAACGGCATTGCCGGCGAGGTTGACGATGACCTGGCGGATCTTCGACTCGGAACCGCGGATCATCGGCACCGGCTGAGCATCCTCACCATCGAGTCCGATGAAGCTGATATCGCGGTCCGGGGCCTGTGCCGCGGCATCGGCGGCGGCATCGCGGACGACCTTGTGGAGGTCGATCGGACCGATCTCGGCGGCACGCTGCTCGTCGAGGCGGGCGAGGACGACGAGATCGTCGACGAGGACGCCCATGCGCTTGGCCTCGGACTCCATCCGCTCCATCGCGTTGGCGATGTCATCGGACTTCGTGATCGCACCCTGCCGGTACAGCTCCGCATATCCGCGGATCGTGACCAGGGGAGTACGCAGCTCGTGGGAGGCATCGGAGACGAACTGGCGGATGCGCTTTTCCGACCGGGTCTGCCCGTCGAAGGAGTCCTCGATGCGTCCGAGCATCGTATTCAGCGCCGCCGACAGACGCCCGAGCTCCGTGTTGCGCGGATAGCTTGGCACACGTTGGGACAGGTCGCCGGCGGCGATGCGGGATGCGGTCTTCTCGATATCGCGCAGCGGTCGGAACGTGTTGTTGATCGCCCAATAGCCGACTCCGGCGACCATCGCCAGGGCCAGCAGGCCGATGCCGATCATCGTGTTCCGTGCCCGTTCGTTGATGTTGTCGACCTCGCGGTCGAAGGGCACCGCGATGGACACGAGCACGTCGGTGTTCTTCACTTTCATCGCCCGCGCCCGCCACTGCGAACTCGTTCCGGCGACGGTGAAGGGCTCGCCGCCGCGGGAATAGACTTCCTTCTCATCGATCTTCGGCAGGATCGGATGGTTCTGCGGCTCCGGAGCGACGGGGTCGCGGATCGGGTCCCCGTTCGTGTCGTAGAACTGCACATAGAACCCTCCCGGCAGCAGGCTCTTGAGCTGATCCCAGGAATTCGAATCGATCGTCGTCGACGACGGCGCCTCCTCGGCGTCATCGTCCCCGGACTGGAGTTCGGCCGGTTGGAACACGTCTTGGTAGGCCTGCTTCGCCAGGGTCTCCGAGGCGCTGATGAGTCGCTCATCGGTGCGCTGGACGAGGCTGTCGCGCAGGTTCTCCAATACCCACGCGCTCGTCCCCGTGAGCACGAGCAGCATGAGCAGCATCATGATGGCCAGCAGCTTGGTGGTCAGAGACCATTCTTCCCAGAAGCCGGGACGGGAGGGACGGGAGGGACGGGATTCTATCGGCACGTATGTAATCTATCGCCCTTGCACGGACGACTACTTGGATTCCGGTGTGCGCAGCATGTAGCCGACCCCGCGCTTGGTCTGGATCATCGGCGTCCACTCCATCTCGACGGGGTGGCCGGCGGCATCCGTCTCCGGGGTGACGTCGATCTTGCGGCGCAGGTAGGAGATATAGGACTCGACGATTCCGGTGTCACCGCCGAAGTCGTACTCCCACACATGGTCGAGGATCTGCGACTTCGACAGGACGCGGTTCGTGTTGAGCATGAGGTAGCGCAGCAGCTTGAATTCGGTGGGGGAGAGGTCGATGAGGATGCCGGAGCGGCGGACCTCATGGGTGTCGTCGTCGAGTTCGAGGTCGCCCGCCACGATGACGGCGTTCTCTTCGTCCTCGAGATTGCGGGTGCGGCGGAGGACGGCGCGGATGCGGGCGACGACCTCTTCGAGGCTGAAGGGCTTCGTCACGTAGTCGTCGCCGCCGACGGTCAGTCCCGTGATCTTGTCCGAGGTGTCATCACGGGCGGTGAGGAATACGACGGGGGCGTTCATGCCGATCTGGCGCAGACGGCGGGTGACGGTGAAGCCGTCCATGTCCGGGAGCATGACGTCGAGGACGAGGAGGTCGATGTCGGTCTGCTCGGCCAGGCGCAGCGCCTCGGCCCCGTTGGCAGCGGAGACGACGTCGAAGCCGGCGAAGCGGAGACTGGTGGACAGGAGTTCGCGGATATTGGGCTCATCATCGACAACGAGCAGGGTGGCTTCGATGTCGATGTCGTTCTGTGCTGTAGTCATGAATCCAGTCTGAGACCCTTTTCTGGGAGTCAGCTGAAGATTAGCTGAATGCGAATGTGATTTGCGTCACTGAAAAACTATCAGGAAAGTCGTTTTGGACTCCGGGTCGGGCTGTCGTTCTCAGGAACGAAAACCTGATTTCAGTGAAATATGCGGCTGCGATCAGTTTGTGTTCAGAAATACTCGCCGAGGCGGGTGTGGGTGTTGGCGAGTTCTGTTCGGGCGGTGGGATCAGCTCAGCGCGGTCGCGGCGGGCGAGAGCCGGGAGGCATCGGGTAGATGGTGCGTGGTTGAGGTGCCGGATTCTCCCGGATCTCGCGGGGCGGACGGATATCGAAGAGCTGTTGGGTGACGGCGAAACGTTGGACTCTTTCGGGGCGATGCCGGTCATAGACCACCTGGCCGACGGTTCCCCGCAGCGACGGGCTCTGCTGAACGAGGTGACGGACCCACCGCTCCCGCCCCTTGTCGTCGACGAAATGGACAACGGTCAGGCTCGGGCCTCTCGTATGTGCTGCGGACCAGTCGCCGATGACGCGGCCTTCGGCCAAACCGATGTGTGGATACGGGGGACGGCTGAGAATTGGATAGCGGGCCTTGCGGAAGGCGAGCAGGGAAACGGCGATGAGTCCGACGCCGGCGGCTATCGAAATCACCCACCAGATCGGCGCTGCACCGGTCATAGCAGGGAGGAAGCCGAGGCCGAGTCCTCCGCCGACTCCGAATGCCGCCAATTGATATCGGAAGAATCGAGACAGGCTGCCGCCGGTGCGGATGCGGCCGAGTGCTGCACGCACGAGCAGAAAGCTGACGGCGACAGAGATTATGGCTACGACGATGGCGAGGGTGCCGAAGAGAAGTTTCTGGCTGAGCGGATCCGCGGGGCCGGGGCGGAAGGTGAGCACCGAAGCGGCGAAGCCCGACGTGAGTGTGGCCGACATGGTGATGATGCCGGCAAGGCCGGCGGCGAGCTTGCGTCCGGCGGTGATGCGCAAGGGTTGAAGTGACATGGGCGGCTCCTCGGGTCAGTTGTGGGAGTCGGCGTCGGAGTGGCGGGCGCGGAAGGCCGCGACGTGAGTGCGGGTGGCGCAGCTGCCGGTATCGCAGAAGCGCTTCGAGCGATTGCGGCTGAAGTCAGCGAGGTAGGCGCGGCAGTCCTCGGCGGCGCAGCGACCCAGTCGGTCGAGGTCTCCGGAGCGGATGAGGTCGATGAGGACCAGGGCGACATCGGCGGCAACTCGGTCGGCCAGGCTGGCGTGAGCGCCGGTGGCGTGCAGGTGCCAGTCCCAGTGGTCGTGTTTGACCAGTTGCGGCACAGACCCCGAGTCACTCAGTGTGAGATTGATCTCATCGACGACGGCGATCGTGCCCGCTTCGAACTCGTCGGCGGTCTCGGCATCGATGCTCGCATCCAGGGCTGCGGCGAATCTGCGGCGCAGTTCGAGGGTCTCATCGACATCGCTTTTGGTGGCGGTCAAGGGGCCGGAGAAGTCGTGCCGGGCCGCGAACTCGCGGAGTTTCGCGGTCGTCGTCAGCTCGTCGCCGCCATCGGTGATGTCGCCGGAGGTGTTGAGGAGGTCGACGAGCATCGTGAGGTTCGCGCGAATGTCGTAGATGAAGGCCATGGTGAATACCATTCTGCCACAGCATGTAAGGACCAAAATGCACTTGACCCATTTCAGTTCCCAGGTCGATACTGAAATCGGACATCTCGCAGGGCATGCCGAGGCGCTGCTCGACCCGACGATGTGCAGACCCGGCAGAACGACGAATCGGTCACGCCGATGTCGACGTCGGGCCACCTCGGTGAGGGGATCTGACCATCGTCGGGTCGCCTCGGCGAGGGAATGATCCGTCACCGCACCATCGACTCAACACCGCACCACCACCTCGGGGACGTCTGTCCTCGTGCGCCACTCACCGTTTCACCACATCAGGAGGTCAAGAATGAATCGCACCATCGTCGCAGGGTTCCTGCTCACTCTTGCCTCCGCATTCTTCTTCGCGGTGTCGGGGCCGATCGCGAAGACGATGTACCAGGTCGGGTGGACGCCGGGCGCGGTGGTGCTCATCCGCCTGGCCGGATCCGCGGTCCTGCTGCTCATCCCCACCCTCATTGCCCTGCGCGGACGCTGGGGCGAAGTGCTCACGCACTGGCGCACCGTTGTCACCTACGGCCTGGTCTCGATGGCCGGCGTTCAGGGGTTCTACTTCGTCGCCGTCGAACACCTCACCGTGGCCGTGGCGCTGCTGCTGGAGATGACTGCGCCGATGCTCATCGTCTTCTGGATCTGGGCGCGGACACGGACGCGGCCGGCGACGGTGACGTTCATCGGGGTCGTCGTCTCGATGATCGGGCTCCTGCTCGTGCTCAACCTGCGCGGATCGTCGATCAGCATTCTCGGCGTGGTCATGGCCATGGCCGCAGCGGTCTGCCTGGCCAGCTACTTCCTCGTCTCGGCGAAGGACACGATCACGATCCCTCCGGTCGCGCTGACCGGTCTGGGCATGGGCATCGGGGCGCTGGCGATGTCGGTCATCGTGCTCGTCGGGGTCATGCCGTGGAACGCTGTGACTGCGGACGTCGACTTCGGTGGGGTGCCGATGTCGTGGGTCGTGCCGATGGCGATGATCGTCGTCTTCACCGTCGGCGCGTACATCACCGGGATCCTCGGTCTGCGCTATGTCGGGGCGACGGTCGGATCGTTCGTCAACCTCGTTGAGGTCCCGTTCTCCGTCATCGTCGCCTGGCTGGTCCTCTTCGAGATGCCTGCCCCGATCCAGCTCTTTGGCGGAGTCTTCATCCTCGGCGGCGTCGGCTTCATCAAGTGGGGCGAATCCCGCCTCGCCCACCGCGTCGCCCGCCGCGAGGTCGTCGTCACCTCCGACGCAGACACCCTCATTACTACCTGACGGGGGCCCAGCAACCTCGCGCCAGGTTGCTGGGCCCCCGTCAGGTAGCAATTGAGGGGAGTCAGCGGACTTCGATGCTGTAGCTGTAGCCCTGTTCGGTGAGGAAGCGGCGGCGCTGGGCGGCGAAGTGCTCATCGACGGTGTCGGCGGCGACGACCGTGTAGAACGTGGCCGACCCCTGGTCTTCCTTCGGGCGCAGAATCCGCCCGAGGCGCTGGGCCTCCTCCTGCCGGGATCCGAAGGCTCCGGAGACCTGGATCGCCACCGAGGCGGCCGGCAGATCCACGGAGAAGTTCGCGACCTTCGAGACCACGAGCACGGGGATCTCCCCGGACCGGAACTCGCGGAAGAGCTCCTGGCGCACCGATTCAGGGGTCTGCCCGGTGAGCACGGGCGCACCGAGTTCGGCTCCGATCTCCTCGAGCTGATCGAGATACTGACCGATGACGAGGATCTGCGCATCCGGATGATCGGCGACGAGTTCGGACACGATCGGCAGCTTCGCATCCGACGTCGCCGCCAGCCGGTATCGGTCCTCGCCGTCGGCGCGGGCATACGCAGTTCGGGTTCCGCCGTCGAGGCGGACGCGGACTTCATGACAGGCCGCCGAGGCGATATACCCGAGCCGTTCGAGCTCCTTCCACGGCACTTCGTACTGCTTGGGTCCGATGAGGGAGAACACCTCGTCCTCGCGTCCGTCCTCGCGCACCAGAGTTGCGGTCAGGCCGAGGCGACGACGCGCCTGCAGGCTTGCGGTCAGCCGGAAGATCGGCGCCGGCAGGAGGTGCACCTCGTCGTAGATGACCAGGCCCCAGTCCTTGGCGTCGAGGAGTTCGAGGTGGAGGTACGAGCCCTTCCTCCGGGTGGTGAGCACCTGATAGGTGGCGATGGTGATCGGGCGGATCTCCTTCGTCGATCCCGAATATTCGCCGACCTCGTCTTCGGTCAGGGTGGTGCGGCGCAGGATCTCGTCCTTCCACTGCTTCGCCGAGACCGAGTTCGTCACGAGGATGAGCGTCGTCGTCTGCACCCGCGACATGGTGGCGACGCCGACGACCGTCTTCCCGGCCCCGCACGGCAGAACGACGACCCCGGACTCACCGGACAGCGACTGGTCGATCGCCTGCCTCTGATAGTCGCGCAGATGCCATTGACCGCCGTGAGCATCGTCGGACAGTGGAATCTCGTGGGCTTCGCCGTCGACATAGCCGGCGTGGTCGGACACCGGGTGCCCCAGCTGCAGCAGTGCGTGCTTGAGTTCGCCGCGCTCGGAGGGGTGGACGAGGACGGATTCGGCATCGATGCGTTTGCCGAACTTGCCGGCGAGGTCGGGCTGACCGACGAGCTCATCTAGCAGTCCCGTCTCCGTCGAGGTCAGGGTCAGTCCGTGGATCGGGTGGTCGATGAGGGTGAGCACACCGAACCGGTCCATGATGTCGACGATGTCGACGAGGAGCTCATGCGGGACCGGATACTTCGCGAATTCGAGGAGCACATCGACGACGGATTCGGCATCATGGCCGCTGGCGCGCGCGTTCCACAGTCCCAGCGGAGTGATCTCATAGGTGTGGATGTACTCCGGGGTCCGCGACAGCTGCGCGAACGGGGCGATCGCCACGGCCGCCTCGACGGCCTGCGGATGTCCCGATTCGAGCAGCACAGTCCGATCGGACTGCACGATCAACGGACCATTCATTCAATAATTCCTTTCCCGAAGTGTGATGACACCAGAGGACACAACACGTCCATCACCCCGATTGTTCCCGCTCCGAGCTACCTGACGGGGGCCCAGCAACCTGGCGCCAGGTTGCTGGGCCCCCGTCAGGTAGCAATTAGGGGGAGGGGGTGACGGAGACGATGCGGGCGACGGACAGGGACGCCTCGGCGCCGGTGGTCGTCACCACTCCGCGGACGCGGCCGGCGTTGAGGGTGGCCGGCAGCATCTCGATCGTCCGCTCCTTGCCGTGGGAATCCGCGATCCGAATGAGCACGCGCTGCTTCGTCTCCGCCGCTTCCCGCAGTCGGTCCATATGACCCAGAGGCTCATCCGTGCTCACCGGTGCGGCCGTTGCGGGTGCGGACCGCAGGATCCGAATATATTCGCCGAGGTGGCCGTCACTGACCCGGGGACGTCGCCTGACGCTGACCTCGGGTTCCGATTCGGTGATCACCCGGCGTTTGCGCACGGGGCCGGCCGCCGAATGCAGCAGAGCGTGATGATCGGAGGCCTCGAGCAGATGCATCGTCCGCTCCGGGCCCAGTTGGGCGATCGCCACGGTCGGGGCCAGACGTTCGAGTCCGGCGGGCATCATCGCCTGATCGGAGAGGATGACATCGAGGTCGACCGGATCGTCGACGATGAGCACCGACCGGGCACCGGCCACCCGCACCCTCCGCAGCTTCGAAGCCGTGTTCTGCACGAGGAACTCCAGCGTCGACGGCAGCTCTTCGGCACTGATCTCGGCGAGTTCGGCCAACGCCTCCTCCGGGGTGAGCCCGGCCTGCATCGTGTCCTCGATGGTCTCGGCGTCGATGCGATAGACGGTGCCCTGGCCGCGCGCCTCGACGACGGCGTACTTGCGCAGAATATTGTGGACCCGCGGTTCGATCGGGCCGGTGGCCACGGCGGTGAGATCGGACTGGATGAGCACCGTATCGACCTCGGCGCCGAGCCCCTCGGTGACCGCGGCGATGACGTCGCCGGGTACGGTCAGGGCCTCGACGGACACGCCCAGGGGCAGGATCGAGGGGTCCTGTACGGCGTGCTCGGCCATCGCCCGATCCAATCCGGCGGCCAGGCGGAGACCGAACCGGCTCGGTCCGAAATGATCCGGCTGCTGCAGCGGTGTCGTCGCCAGCCCCACGGTGACGCACGTGTGGAGAACGGCTTCGGTCATCGCGAACTCGTGAGCCGGCAGCAGCGGATGACGACGCAGCACCTCGGCATGGATCCACCCTGCCGACCGTGCCGTACCCAGGCCGATGTCGTGCAGGACCGAGAGCACGGCGAAACGCAGCAGCGGCATCGCCGGCACCGACAGCCCGTACCCCTTGAACAGGGACTTCTTCGGGGCGGCGAGCACGGTCAGCCGTTCGTTCTCGCTTGCGCCGGCCGCCAGCTGAGTGACATCGAGCAGGTCGCGCAGCCAGGCCCCGACCAGGCCCGCCCACAGGTCGGCACGATCACCGGCGAGGGCGGAATCGGCATCATCGGCCGCCGTCCACTGCGGGTCGAGCGCATCGTCGAGGACTCCGATGAGGTGGAGCGATTTCGCCGCCTGCAGCAGGGTGATCGTCTGCTCGAGACCCAGTTCGAGGGTGCGGGCGAGTCGGGAGACATCGCGTTTCGAGATGCCGCCGCTGGTCAGCCGGGAGATCGGGGAGGCAGCGAGCTCATCGACGAGCCCGCGCAGAGATGAGATGACTTCAGCCACGGCGGCCTGTTCGCTGTTGTGGATGAGCGGTTGGCCGATCGTGGCCGTGCTCGAATCGATCGACGACTCATCGATCTGCCACGGATGGGCCCGGGAGGATTCGGCTGCCGAGGTCGGCAGCAGGGTGATGGCCTCGGACTGGATCTTCCACACGCCCGCAACCGCAGACCCAGCAGACCCAGCAGACTCAGCAGATCCCGCCGACCCAGCACCGTCCCCGTCCCCACCGGCCGGCCATGCCAGGCCGAGGTCGCGCAGTCGGGGCACGGCCGCCTCGGCGAGGGCAGGATCGATATGCGCAATGCCCGCGACCTCGATCTCCGGCGTCGTCCGGGCCGCCTTGGCCAAGGCGATGAAGACCTCGAGCGTGCCCGCGTCGAGGGCTTCGATGCCACGGGAGACCCCTATGCGTGAGGACGCGGCCGCGGCCAGGGCCGCCATCGTCGGGGACTCGGGTTGGAGGAGGTCGCGTCGCGTCCGGACGAAGGACTCGAACTCGGCATCTGCACTGTGGGACAGCCACTGGCTGAAGGTCATGGACATCGCAGATCAGTCTATCGCGAGGGGTACAATGGAGGGGCAGATTACGGATCAGAGATCGGACGGAAGGACGCGCATTGTCAGCCACTCGAGTCGACACAGCCATCGTCGTCGCCGCGGTTGCCGCCGCAGCCATCGGGGCGCTCGGTCTCATCGGCGTCCTCGGTCAGGCCTGGATGGGACTGACCCCCAGTTCGCTGCTGACCTATCTGCCCATGATCCTCGTGCCCATCGCCGTCATCCTCGCCTGCGTGGCCATGATCCGAGCCGCCATCCGACGCAGACAGACCGGGGTGGGCCACCGCTGATATCACCGTTCATGCCGCTCACCTCGCAGGGTCGGGGACGGGCATGAACCCCGTCTGCACAGTGTGATCGAGGCGGTGCGAACCCCCACCTCGCCGAGGCGGCCGACCACCGGGTCGCGCATGTGCCCGTGATCTCCCGCCGCCGATCAGGCGCTCACCAGCACAGTGCTCACGGCCCCAGGGGGTGAGCGAGCCGGAGATCTCATCGCCGATACGATGCCCTCAGCCCCACGGTCGGCACCGTCGGCCGACGGCCATCAGGGCACTCGATCACACCGACCCGCACATTGACACACCATCCGACCAGCTTCCCGGTTGCGGAATCCGATTCGACAGCCGACCGACACACCGCCCGCACCAGCGGGCACCGTATGATCAGCCCGCTACCGCGGGTACGACCAGACAGAAAGGACATCATGCCCACCGGACGCGTGAAATGGTTCGATGCCGAGAAGGGCTTCGGCTTCGTCATCGCCGAGGACGGCTCGCAGGCCTTCCTCCATTCCTCCGTGCTGCCCGAAGGGGTCGACGTCACCAAGGGCACCCGACTCGAATACGATGTCGTCGATTCCCGCCGCGGAGCGCAGGTGCTCAAGGCCCGCCCCCTGACCACTCCGGCCAAAGTTGCCAAGGCCCGCCGACGCCCGGCCGAGGACATGGCAGTTATGGTTGAAGATGTCATCAAAGTACTGGATGACCTCAACAACGGACTGCAGCACGGTCGTTACCCCGACCCTACCCATGGGGACAAGGTCGCCAGCCTGCTGCGGGCGATTGCCGACGATTTGGAGTCCTGATGTCATCACTGTTCAGTGATTGGCTGGCGCGGCAGACCGCCGCGCCCGTCGAGAACGACGCCGAACCTACCACCGAGGCGACACCGGGCGCTGATGCGTCCGCCGCAGCGGTTGAGCCGACCGCCGCGGCAAGCGCGGTCGCCGCGGATTCCGCCACGACCGCCTCGGCGAAGGGGACGAAGACCGGGCGCGCACGGTCGGGCACGGACAAGGTCGTCCTCGACACCCAGCTGGCCGCGGCGATCGACATCGCCCGCACCGCCATCACCGAGGTGGCCGGCACTGCCGTCGTCGGCGAACACCTGGGCACGGTGGCCGAGGCGACCCGTCTGGTCACCCACTACTTCGTGTGCACCGACCCGACCTATCGCGGGTGGCGGTGGGTGGCCGTACTCGCCCGCGCACCGCGGGCGAAGAAGGTCACGGTCTGCGAAACCGCGCTGCTGCCCGGCCCCGACGCCCTCGTCGCCCCCGAATGGGTGCCGTGGGAAGAACGGCTCGAACCCGGCGATATGGGTCCGCGCGACACCCTGCCGAAGCTCGACCAGGATCCGAACCTGCAGCCGGGCTTCCAGCAGACCGAGGACAATTCCGCAGACAACGTCGACCAGATCGCGAACTTCGAATTCGGTCTCGGCCGTGAACGCGTGCTCTCCTCCGACGGGCTGAGTGCGGCGGCGAGCCGGTGGGCGGAATCCGACGCGGGCCCCGACAGCGAGTTCGCCTCACGCGCGGCCGGACACTGCGGCAGCTGCGGCTACCTCATGCCGATCGCCGGATCGCTGCGCCAGAAGTTCGGGGTCTGCGCCAATGCGTGGTCGCCGTTCGACGGGCGCGTGGTCGGACTCGAATCCGGGTGCGGGGCGCATTCGGAGACCGATGTGAGGCGGCCGAATAACGAGCCTGCCGAAGCCGTCGTCGACGACTACTCCGGCGAGCTCGAGTTCCAGGAGGGCTGAACCACTCGATGTCCCAGATGTTCCGGTCGCTGTCGGAGCCGAACTACCGGCACTGGTTCGCCGGTGCCCTGATCTCCAACACCGGGACATGGATGCAGCGCACGGCGCAGGACTGGATCGTCCTGACCATGCTCACGGACAACAACGCATCAGCATTGGGCATCACCATGGCTCTGCAGCTGGGCCCGCAGCTGATCATGTTCCCGTTCGCGGGCAACCTCGTCGACAAGTTCGACAAACGGCGTCTGCTCATGGTCACCCAGGCGCTACTGGGATTCATCGGACTCGTCCTCTTCGTCCTCACCATCACCGACGTCATCGTCCTCTGGCACGTCTACGTGCTCGCGTTCACGCTCGGGATGCTCACGACCCTGGACAACCCGGCCAGGCAGGCCTTCGTCTCCGAACTCGTCGGAGAGAAGCTGCTGCCGAACGCCGTCAGCCTCAATTCGGCGTCCTTCAACGGCGCTCGGATGATCGGTCCGGCCGTGGCCGGTGTGCTCACCGCTGTCATCGGCCCCGGTCCCGTCTTCCTCATCAGCGGGCTCGGCTTCGCGGCGACGCTGACCGTGCTGCTGCGGTTGGACCGATCGCAGCTGCATCCCTCTGGTCGGCGCGGTGCGGGCGGGGTGCTCGGCGGATTGAAATACCTGCGCCGGCGCCCGGACATCACGGTCGTGCTCGTCGTGCTGTTCGTCATCGCGACCTTCGGATTCAACTTCAACATCTACACGGCGACGATGGCGAAGATCGAGTTCGGCAAGGATGCCAGCGGCTTCGGTCTGCTCAACTCCGTCATGGCCATCGGGTCCGTGACCGGAGCTCTGGTCTCGGCCAGGCGGGAGAAACCCCGGCTGCGCTTCGTCTTCGGTGCCGCAGGCGGCTTCGGAGTGGCGGTGGGTGTGGCCTCGCTGATGCCCGACTACTACCTCTTCGCCGCCTCTCTCGTCTTCGTCGGCTTCTCGTCACTGACGATGATGACCTCGGCGAACGCCTATGTGCAGACGACGACTGCCGCAAACTACCGCGGTCGAGTCATGGCGATCTACGCGGCCGTCGTCATGGGCGGCACCCCGCTCGGCGCCCCCTTGGCCGGCTGGGTCGCCGATGCCTTCGGACCGCGGATGGCGCTCGTCGTCGGAGCCGCCTCGGGGATCATCGCCTTCGCCGTGGGCCTGCTGTGGATGATCACGGCCAAGGAGCTGCGACTCCACCGGGATCCCAAATCGCGGATTCGGCTGCACCTGAGCTATCAGGGCCGACCACCGGGCGGCACCGGGCACTGACGAGGCCTGGCGGGCAGCTTGTCCGCTGGGAGGCGTTCGGCAGGGTCAGGTCTGTGTGGACGGCGGTGCTCGGAACGGGTCCGCACTCGGCGGGCCCGGAGGTTCGTGTCATAGAATTTCGGTCGACCGCCTCGGCGAGGGATTCGAGGGTCGCCCAAAGGAAACGGACGGACTGTGACAACTGACATCATCACCTCGGCGCTCGTGGGCCTGGCGATCCTCGTCGGCTGCCTGGGCATCATCGTGCCGGTGCTGCCCGGGTCGATTCTCATCGCCATCGCGGTGCTCATCTGGGCGATCATCATCGGCGGACCGGCCGCGTGGATCATCTTCGCCATCGTCGCCGTGTTCGTCGCGGCCGGAATGAGCGCCTCACTCGTGCTCACCGGTCGCAAGCTGAAATCCATGCAGGTGCCGAACTCCTCGGTGCTGTTGGGCGGGGTGCTCGCCATCATCGGCTTCTTCGTCATCCCCGTGCTCGGCCTGCCCATCGGCTTCGTCGGCGGCCTCTACCTCGCCGAGTATGCCCGCCTCAAGGACGGGAAGACGGCGTGGAACTCCAGCTGGGAATCGATCAAGGCGATCGGCCTCGGCGCTGCCATCGAGTTCATCCTCGCCATGCTCGCCGCCATCACCTTCGGCATCGGCGTGCTCATCCACTTCTTCGGCTGAGGGCAGCTGGGACCCTTCGCTATCACCGGCAGAGCACCGCTCACGGAGCCAGGTGGGCGATCTCCGGTGCTTCTTCGCCGAGGATCAGTCTGGCCACACCATCGCCGATGAGTGGGCCCATCGTGAGTCCGCCGGCGCCGAATCCCGAAGCCAGCCACAGTCCGTCCGCGCCCTGCACCGCACCCGCGTACGGCAGTGCCCCCTCGCGCGTCGACATGGGGCGCACTCCGACGCGGGTCTCGAGAACGGTAGCCTGTGCGAGGCCCGGGGCGATCCGCAGCGCGTCGTCGAGGACCTGCTGCGTTCCGGCGGCAGTGGCGCGGACGTCGAAGCCGACCCCGTCCTCCCTGGTGGCGCCTGCGACGATGCGGCCTCCGTCGAAGGGTGTGATGTAGTGATGGTCGAGAGGGTGAATCGTCGGCCACGGCGATGTGTTGACTCCGCGCAGCTCCAGATGGAGCAGCTGACCACGTTGAGGGACGATCCCCACAGCGTGGCCGAGTCGTCCGAGGAGCTCGGCACTCCGCGCCCCACCTGCGATGACGAGGGCGTCGAAGTCCTCCGTCGCCGAGGTGGTGCGTACCGACCATGTGCCCGCGCTCGATGCGGTGACATCCTGTGCAGAATCTGCGACCGTTCTGGCGCCATGCAGGCGCGCTCCGGTGAGGATCGCATCGCGCAGAACCCGCCCGTCGACACGGCCGCCTCCGGTGATGAGGAGTCCGGTCATGTCCGGAGCGATCGGCGGAAAGATCTCGCGAAGCTCCGCAGCATCGAGGTCATGGACCTCGCCCGCGACGGTCCCCGCGGGCGCGACACGAGAACGGATGGTCGCAGCCGCCTCGGCGAGGGTCCCCGGGTCGTTGTTGACGACGAGGGCACCGGACCTGCGATAGCCGAGGTCGGGGATGCCGAGCGTACGCAGCGCCTCGAGGAACGCCGGATAGAAGTTCCCTCCCGCCGCGTACGTCTCGTAGTAGGCACCGGTGCTCGTCGACACCCATGGTGCGATGATCCCCGCGCTGGCAGCTGTCGCCTGCCCGGCCATGGCATCGTCGACGATGGTGACGTCGACCCCGCGGGAGGCGAGGCCGAAGGCAACACTGGCCCCGGCGATTCCGCTGCCGATGACGCCGACGCGGGCGGAGCTGTCGACGGTGTGTGCAGGCATGTCGGTCGCGTTACTTGAGTGCGTCGATGACGAAGTCGATGCAGGCCAGCAGGGCCCGCACATCGTCGGGGTCGACGGAGACGAAGGTCGCGATGCGCAGCTGATTGCGGCCGAGCTTGCGGTAGGGCTCGACGTCGACGACGCCATTGGCTCGCAGCACCTTGGCCACAGCCGCTGCGTCGACCGACTCATCGAAGTCGACGGTGGCGACGACCGATGAGCGGTCGGCCGGCTCGGCGACATAGGGGTGGGCCGCCTCGGCGGATTCAGCCCACTCGTAGACGAGCCCGGAGGACTCCGCGGTCCGCTCGGCCGCCCACGACAGGCCGCCGTTGCCGTTGATCCACTCGATCTGTTCGGCGAGCAGCAGCAGGGTCGCCACGGCCGGGGTGTTGTAGGTCTGGTCCTTGGCCGAGTTCTCGATCGCGGTGACCAGATCGAGCGAGGTCGGGATCCAGCGACCGGAGTCCTTGATCTCCTGTGCCCGCGCGATCGCCCGCGGCGACATAATCGCCACCCACAGGCCGCCGTCGGAGCCCATGTTCTTCTGCGGGGCGAAGTAGTAGACGTCGGTCTCGGCGATGTCGACGGCCAGGCCGCCGGCGCCGGAGGTCGCATCGATGACGACGAGGGCATCCTCGGCGATCCCGGCCGGACGGGCGATCCGAGTGGCCACACCGGTCGAGGTCTCATTGTGGGGCCATGCGAAGACGTCGGCGGCGGAAGCGCCGGTGGTCGCCCCGGCGGGGGAGGAGACGAGACCAGCGGCAGCCAGGGCCTCCGGAGTGGGGATCGCAGCCGTGCCCGGTTCGGCATTGAGGATAAGGGAGGAAGCCAGATGCGGGGCAGTGTCGGTGGCCTTCGCGAACTTCTGACCGAACTCGCCGAAGGTCGCGTGCGCGGCCCGCTCGCGGACGAGGCCGAAGGCCGCGACGTCCCAGAACACGGTGGACCCGCCGTTGCCGAGCACCACTTCGTAGCCCTCGGGCAGGCTGAACAGCTCGGCCAGTCCGGAACGGATGCGGCCGACGAGGTTCTTCACCGGCGCCTGGCGGTGGCTGGTGCCGAGCACCTCGGTCGCGGCCGAGGTCAGCGCCTCGATCTGGGCAGGGCGGATGCGGGCCGGGCCGGACCCGAAGCGTCCGTCGGCGGGCAGAAGGTCGTTCGGGATCTCAATATTCGTCGCAGTCACGCTCGATATTCTACGGCGGGCCCGTCCGCCGCTCGGGACCGGTCCGTCATGTGACGGACGGCGGACGTCGACTGTCACTCCCTGTGACGACTGCACGACGTCGTCCGTCTCGACCGCACCCGCCGAGGCGGGACCCGGCTGACTCGTGTCCGTGCCGCGTCGTAGAGTGAAGACATGAGTGAGCCCGTCGATCGCCTCCCGCAGACCCGGAAGTCCTATGACTCAGCCGTCTTCGAACACCCGGATACCGTACCCCTGGACCTGCTGCGCCAGTGGTACGACGAAGCGGCCGACCACGTCCGCGAGCCGAATGCGATGACCGTCTCGACCCTCGACGAATGGGGCCCGAGCTCGCGCATCGTCCTGCTCAAAGGCCTCGACGAACGCGGACTCCTGTTCTTCACCGACTACTACTCGGCGAAAGGCCGGGCGCTGCGGGCCGACCCCCGCATCGCCGTGAACTTTCCCTGGCAGGACATGGAACGACAGGTCCGCATCCGCGGCCTCGCCGAGGTGGCCGCCCCCGAGGACTCGGACGCGTACTTCGCCGTGCGCCCCCGTGGATCGCAGATCGGGGCGACCGTGTCCAAGCAGTCCCAGCCGGTGACCAGCCGCGAGCAGATGCAGGCCGAATACGATGCCGCGGCGGCCGAGCTCGAGGGCCGTGACGTGCCGCGGCCCGATCACTGGGGCGGGTTCCGCGTGCGCGTCTTCGAGATCGAATTCTGGCAGGGCCAGCAGAACCGGTTCCATGACCGGTGGGTCTTCCGCCGCGCCGACGGCAGCCACGAAACGGCCGGCCTCGACGACGCCTCGGTCTGGGAGGTCGTCCGCCTCTACCCCTAGGCCAGACGATCTCTACCCCTAGGCCAGACGATCACCGGCGCTCACCGACGAATACGCGAATACGAAGGAGTATCGATGACCTCGACCCATACCTCTGCTCAGTACGGACCCGACGCGGTCTTCGACAACCTCATCGGCGGCAGGCGGGTGCCCAGTGAGGACCGATCGACGAACACGAATCCGTCCGACCCCTCCGATGTGATCGGTCTCTTTGCTCGCGCGGATGCCGCCACGGTCGCCTCGGCGATCGATGCCGCCCGTGCGGCCGCTCCCGCCTGGGCGGACCTCGGCTCACAGCAGCGCTTTTCGATCCTCGACAAGGCCGGAAGCCTCATCGCCGACCGCGCCGACGAACTCGGCGACCTCCTCGCCCGGGAAGAGGGCAAACAGTTCGCCGAAGCCAAGGGCGAGGTGCTGCGCGCCTCGCAGATCTTCAAGTTCTTCGCCGGCGAGACCATCCGCAATACCGGCGAGATCGTCGACTCCGTCCGCCCCGGACTCATCGCCGAGATGACGCACGAACCCATCGGCGTCATCGGCGTCATCACCCCGTGGAACTTCCCGATCGCCATCCCGGCCTGGAAGATCGCCCCGGCTCTGGCCTTCGGCAACACGGTCGTGTTCAAACCCGCCGAACTCGTCCCCGCCAGCGCCTACGCGCTCACCGATATCCTCGCCGAGGCGGGACTGCCCGACGGAGTCCTCAACCTCGTCACGGGGCCCGGTTCCGTGGTCGGCGACGCCCTGACCACCTCGGCGAAGATCGACGCCGTAACCTTCACCGGGTCCGTCGCCGTCGGACGATCCGTCATCGCCTCGGCTGCGGCCCACCAGATCAGGGTGCAGTGCGAAATGGGCGGGAAGAACCCGCTCGTGGTGCTCGGCGACGCCGATCTCGAAGCGGCCGCCGACGCCGCGATCAATGGTGCCTTCTTCTCCACCGGGCAGCGCTGCACCGCGTCCTCCCGCCTCATCGTCACCTCCGATGTGCACGACGAATTCGTCGCACTGCTCAAGGAGAAGATGGCGGCACTGACCGTCGGCGATGCCCGCGCCGAAGGGATCGCCATCGGGCCCGTGGTCTCCCGGACTCAGCTCGACCAGGATCTCGGCTACATCGCCACGGCCCGAGCCGAGGGTGGGGAAGTCACCGGCGGTGAGCTCATCGAATCGGGCACGGGTGGGTACTTCCTCGCACCGGCTCTGGTCACGGGCACGAAACCGGGCGACACGATCAACGTCGACGAGGTCTTCGGCCCGGTCGCCTCGGTGATCGAGGTCGCCGACTACGACGAAGCGCTCGCGGTCGCCAACGACACCGAGTTCGGGCTCTCGGCCGGCATCTTCACGACCTCCCTGAAATATTCGACCCACTTCAAGCGTTACGCCCAGGCCGGGATGGTCATGGTCAACGCCCCGACGGCAGGCGTGGACTATCACGTGTCCTTCGGCGGACGGAAAGGGTCGAGCTATGGTCCTCGCGAGCAGGCTCGGGCGGCACGCGAGTTCTTCACGGTGCACAAGACGACCTACACGAACGCGGGCTGAGTGGGCCGGTGCGCAATCCTGCGCGGACGGGCCGAAACCCATGCGGGCCGAGCCGTCCGGCGGCGGCCGATGTCGGGCGCGGACCCAGGCGATTCCTCGACTCACGGGATTCGCTGAACGCACGATAGGATTGGTCCAGATCGCAACGGCCGCGAACGGGTTCGCCTGCGCGGGGCGGGACAGGGTCGCAGCGACCCGAATTGGTGACAGCGCCTGAAACGGTCGAAACGACCTGAAGACGAAGAGTGGAGTGGCTGGTCAGAAGTGAACGACCTCATTGATACAACCGAGATGTACCTCAAATCGATCATCGAGCTCGAGGAACAGTCGATCGTGCCTTTGCGTGCCCGCATCGCCGAGCGCCTGGATCATTCCGGTCCCACCGTGTCACAGACCGTGGCGCGGATGGAGCGCGACGGTCTGCTCCACGTCGGCAACGACCGTCATCTCGAGCTCACCCCGGAGGGGCGTCGGATCGCCACCGACGTCATGCGCAAGCACCGTCTGGCCGAGCGCCTTCTCTCCGATGTCGTCAGACTCGAGTGGGAACTCGTCCACGACGAGGCCTGCCGCTGGGAACACGTGATGAGCGAGCAGGTCGAGCGCAAGCTCGTGAAGCTGCTTTCGGAAACGTCCACCGGACCCTACGGCAACCCGATCCCCGGCCTCGACGTCATCGGCGGCGAAGCCTCGACGGCCACCGAGGTCATTGACCTCGCCACGGCGGTCGGTCGGGACGGCGCGAAGAAGCTGACGATCGCCTGGCTGGCCGAACCCCTGCAGGTCGATATTCACCTGCTTCAGCAGTTCCAGGTCGCCGGCGTCCTGCCGGGCAGCGACGTCGAGATCTCGCGCAACGGCGAATACATCACCGTGCAGGTGCCCGGTGCGCAGGACGTGCTCGATCTGCCGGTCGAGACTGCCTCGCACGTCTTCGCCTACCGGAGCTGAGGCGTACAGAAGTCTCAGTTCCCCACACTCGAGGCTGGAGTTCCGTAACGACGAAGCGGTGGCTCGATAACGGCGAGGACGAGCCGCGGTAACGAAGGAGCGGGTGCCTGAGTCGCGATTCGTTACAAATCACTGTGATCTCTGACCCGGGGAGCGGATCTCCGCCCCCTGGGTCGCGTCGTATAACGAGAAAATGTTACGAATGTTTCAAGCTGTTTTAGGCCTCTGACCTGCACGTTTATGGGAAACATCACGGTTTCCCTCCGGCGGTTGTGACAAAAACGTGACAATCAGTCACCGATTGGTTACAGTTGTTGAGGTCGTTCACGCACTGACGACTTCACAGCGAGATCCGAGCGCCGCGCTCGCTGTGAGATACCAAGGACCGATAGCGGCGGTTGGCTGAGATTGCCAATAGGAACGAGAGGGAAAACGTGGCAACTAAGCAGCATGGCCGCCGCGCCGCCGATGCCAAGGTCAAGACTCCGCTGACCGAACTCACTGAACTTCTGAACGCCAATTCAGGCGTCTTCGGCCGTCGTGCAGCTGTTGTCGCTGCCAGCGGTGGTCTGCTGACCGCCGCAGTGATGCCGGCCGCCGGCCAGGGTGCCGACGACCAGAACAAGGTCTCCGCAGAAGCCGAGACCACCCAGAAGGTCGACTTCGAGAACCAGACCGTCACCATCGGCGACGACTCGAACAGCAAGAAGGACGACAAGAAGTCCGACTCCTTCGGCGTCGAGAGCAAGGCCATCACCGCCGAGGCGGCCCCGAAGCCCGAGCCCAAGCCCGAGCCGGTCGAAACCACCTCCGCTGACTCCGACGAGTCGGCCGGAACCTCCGATGACACCGCCAACAGCGGATCGTCCGATTCGGGCGAATCCGACTCCAAGGGCGCCGGATCCATCGACGGATCCAAGGCTGAGCAGGTCCTCGCCTGGGCGGCCAAGGGCGTCGGAACCCCCTACGTCATGGGTGGAACCAGCCCGAGCGGCTGGGACTGCTCCGGATACACCTCCTGGGTCTACAGCCACGTCGGCGTGAACCTGCCCCGCACCTCCGGTGCCCAGAAGGGTGCAGGCCAGATCGTCTCGCAGTCCGAAGCTAAGCCCGGTGACCTCATCTGGCACCCCGGCCACGTCGGCATCTACGCCGGTGGCGGACAGATGTACGATGCCGGTTCGCCGAGCTCGGGAACCTCGAAGCGCAGCTACAGCTGGATGGGCAACGTCACCTTCATCCGCGTTCTCTGATCTTCATCACCGAAAAGCTCCCCGTACGACTCGACGGTCCTCGAGTCGCACGGGGAGCTTTTCGTATGCCCGGAAACGTCGGGCGCGCACCGGCGGTGTGCCTGCATTCGCTAGTCCGAAATTCATACGCACTGATCAAGATCACCACATATGAATTTCGAAGCAGTTCATGTGCTCAATTCGGCCGACAACGTCGCCGAGGCGGCCGCCTGCTTGCGCCGGCCCGCCTGCGCCCACCCGTGCACCCGCCTGCTTGCGGCCGGTTCGGGGAGTGCGCTGAACTCCCGGTTCGGTGAACGCAAGCCGAAGATTCCGTGACGCGAGCAGTATGAATTGGGTCACGGGCGCGCGCGGCGTTACTCTTGAAAAGATTGAGTTCCATGATAGGTGGGCGCCGAATGGTGTCGACCGCTGATGCGAAGGAAAGCAGATGGGGCATAGTCGAATAATTCGAATAGCCGCTCCAGTCTCTGGTGCGGAGCACATATCTGTCTCCGTGCCCTCTTTCCCAGGCGTCGTGCCCATGAGCACGGCGCCTTTTGTGTTCCCTGGGGTCGGGGCAGCCGGTTTCGGCCCAGTAGAGAAGAAGATGAGGGGCGAGCTATGAAGACTCTCGTGCTGAACGCCGGTTACGAACCGCTGTCGATCGTTCCGTTCACACGGGCCGTGGTGCTCGTGCTGACCGGAAAGGCGACAGTCCTGGCCGCAGAGGACATTCCGGTGAGATCCGAGCACATGAGTCTCGATCAGCCCTCCGTCATCCTGCTCACCCGCTATGTGCGCCCGCCGAGCAACCGTCGCGTCTCACTCTCCCGCCGGGGAGTCCTGCGCCGGGACGGCCACCGCTGCGCCTACTGCTCCAAACCGGCATACACAGTCGACCACGTCGTCCCACGCTCCCGCGGGGGAGCGAACACCTGGGAGAACCTCGTCGCCTGCTGCCGCGAATGCAACAACCGCAAGGGCAATCGCACTCTCGGCGAGATCGGGTGGGAGCTCAGCTTCCTCCCGCAGGAGCCCCGTCTGGGGCAGCTGTGGATGCGCGGGATCGACAAACCCGTCGAGAAGTGGCGCCCGTTCCTCGAATACTCCAGCGCCGCCTGACAATCCGGCATCGTCCCAGATAGGGGACGGTGCTGTCCGAATGCTGACGGGATTCGGATAACGATGTGACATAGGCGAAGTTCTCACAGTCAATGTGTTCTAGGGTGGACGAAACAGAAGTTCGCGTCGACCCAAGGAGTTTGGGTCAAGTCCCTTTTCGTGGTGTTCTTCGGTAGTTCCTTTAACTTGGTATTAAGCAGCGGGGTCGGGCTACGAATCACGCGGTCAGCGGCATCACCACCCCGACCGGGTCGACCTCGGTCTGCCCAT
>NZ_FXYY01000038.1 GCF_900169165.1 Brevibacterium linens ATCC 9172 | reverse complement strand
TAGCGGAGTACCAGATCAGTCCGGGAGCTGGTTCCCAGACCGATCATCCCTGCCTTTCGACTCCTACCGAATATTCTTGAAGAAACTAGTCGTTGCCCCTTGACTTAAAACATAGGGGCACCCCCCCATCTGTGACGGCGGTAACGCTCGGATCGAGTACGTTAAGAAGCTTCGTGAGACTGCCTTGCTGCCATGCCTCTTTGAAAGCTTGGTTAACCGTCCTGTTCGACGCGTCCAGAGGTGGCGCTCTTTGCTCGTTTCCTCGCTGACGAAGCGAGTTGGCGGCACGCATGAGGGGTACGCCCGACGATTTCCGCGATCTCGGCGAAGGAGTATTGGAACACGTCATGCAGGACGAAGCTGACGCGTTCGGCGGGTGACATCTTGTCGAGGACGATCAGGAGCGCCATGGAAACCGACTCATCAAGTGATATGCGGTCGGCAGGGTCGGCGGATGTGGTCCCCGAAGGTTCGGCAACTCTGACGTCGAAGGCAGGGATCGGCTCGGGAAGCCACTCGCCAACGTATACTTCGCGTCGTTTGCGGGCCGACCGTAGTTGGTCGAGGCAAATTCGGGTAACGACTTTGGTGAGCCAAGCTCCCGGCGTCTTGATCGCATTCCGCTCTGACGGCGGTTGGCGGTACCAGCGGAGATAGGCCTCTTGTACTGCGTCTTCTGCGTCAGATGCTGATCCGAGCAGGTTGTAGGCGACGGACAGTAGGCGAAGCCGCTCGCCTTGTACGACTTCGAGGAAAGACCTGGCGGATTCGGTGTGGCTGTCACGGGGAACCATGGCGATCACTCGTGCTTCCGTCGTACCCGAAGTCGGGTGTGGTCTGATCCTTGGCGGTATGCGGGACTACTGTCTGCATGTGCGGGCTCCTTCGGCGGTGTGGTCCGTCTGGTGTGACTCTGGTAACACTTCGACGGAGCAGCGGTTCAAAACGTCAGGTGCGCTGGTCATCGCGGCTCCCCGCGGCGGCATTGGGTGGGGGACGGTCGCTTCGAAGCCTCCCTACGGACCAGGTCAAGGACGGTGCTAAGGGCCAGTCCCGCCGGTCGCAGTCCGAGGCCCGGGACCGCCCGCTCCGGCTGCGTTGCGACTCGCCTTAGTCGCTGAAGTGCGGGAGTCCCGCCTCACAGATCGCAGCGCCGCGTCGTCTCTTAGTTGGTCAGCTGAAGTGCCACGGGCCAACGAAAGGGATACTTGTGCCACGCGAACATTCGCCGAGAACGAGAGCCGTCGACCGGGTCGGCAGTTGGATAGACAAGCGCGTCGGAGCAAGCACTTGGCTGGCAAAGCTTAGGACCAGGGTGTTTCCCGATCATTGGTCGTTCTTCTTTATCCATATCGCCCTGGCGTCATTCATCGTCTGCATGTTGTCGGGCGTCTTCCTGATGTTCTTCTATGACCCGTCAGTCGAAACAGTCACGTACCAAGGCCCATATGAGCCGTTACGAGGTGTAGAAACCTCGCGAGCATTCACATCGACCATGGAGCTGTCCTTTGAGGTCCGCGGTGGGTTGCTCATGCGCCAACTGCATTCCTGGAGCGCATCGCTCATGATCGCGGCTCTGATTCTTCAGATCTTGCGAGTCTTCTTTACCGCCGAGTTTCGCAAGCCGCGGGAAATAGCTTGGATAGCTCTGTTCGGCTGCCTCATGACGGCGATGATGGCGGGACTGACAGGGCACTTCCTTCCGGATGACATGCTCTCAGGCAGCAGTCTTGCAGTCCTCGACGGCGTCCTAAAGGCCATACCAGTGATTGGTACGACTCTTTCATCACTCTTCTTTCAAGGCAGCTTTCCATCCGGAGCGATAGCAACGGTGTACCCGATGCATGTCCTCATCCTTCCGGCACTGATCGCCCTATTCGGTCTTGTCATCGCTTTTCAAACATTCCGTCACAAGCCCACTCAGTTCCCTTTGCCAGGGAGGTCCGAGAACAACGTGGTCGGGAAATCGCTCGCCCCCGCCACAGTCAAGCGATTCGGTCTGATGCTCATGGTGTCTGGCATCCTGTTCCTCATCGCCGCCACTGTGACGATCAATCCGATCTGGACCTATGGCCCCGCTGACCCAGGTAATGCTTCGGCCGGGGGCGGCGCTCTCTGGTTTGTCGCGTTCCTGGACGGGGCGCAGCGACTCGTACCGCCAGGATGGGAGATCGTCTTGAGTGGCTATACGCTCACTCTTGCGATCCTGGTTCCCGTCGCCGTATGTGGGTTGTTCTTCGTCGCTGCAATCCTGTACCCATTTATCGAATCGTGGATTTCCGCCGATAAACGCGATCATCATCTGCTGGTCCGCCCCAGGAATGCACCCGCACGTACCGGTATAGGCATTGCCGCAATCGTCTTCTACGCGGTTCTATGGATAGCTGCCGGTTCTGACGTCATCGCTTTGCACTTTTCTCTCAGCAACGAGGACGTCATTCTTGCGCTCCAGGTGTCACTGTTCCTCGGACCCATCGTTGGCTTCAGTATCGCTCGACGGATCTGCCTCGGCCTGCAGAGAAAGGACAAGGAGATCGCACTGCACGGTTTCGAAACGGGGAGGATCGTGCGTCTACCGAGCGGCGAATACCAGGAGATACACGCACCGGTTGATGAGTTCCAACGATGGGAGCTTGTCAACTATGAGTCTCCCTCTCCACTGCATCCGCGGCCAGATGAGTCTGGGCGGATTCGAATCAGGGAGAGGGTGCGAGCGTTCTTCTCTCGCAGGTTCTTTGAGGATCGTGTCGTTCCGCCTTCGCCAGACGAGGTTCGGGAGCTTCGCGGTCACTCATCTGCTGAGCCACAAGCGACGGAATCCTCTGAGAACCCCCGGACTGACGGTTCTCCTGTGCGCGACGACACCGCTCGACGTTCTGGTGGAGCAGACCTCACACTCTGATCGTGTGCTTCGTCTTACCTGTAGGGGGTGGTCTGCCCCCGCTGTATAGTCTCAATCAAGAGCCGCCTTGCCTGCTCGAGCTGGCCGGTGGCGAGGAGGAGGGATCATGCCGGACGCCACTGAGTCGGCTGTGACTGAGCCGCCGAGCCTTGGGGACGCCGTCGAAGAGCGCAGTATCCTACTCGGCCTATGCTATCGACTCCTCGGGTCGCTCAGCGATGCTGAAGACGCTGTTCAAGATACGTACATTCGCTGGTATCGGCTTGAGGATTCTGCTCGCGAGGACGTGCGATCGCCACGCGCTTGGCTAATTACGACCGCGAGCCGAATCTGTTTCGATCTTCTCGGCAGTGCGCGCGTTCGTCGAGAGCTTTACGTCGGCGAGTGGCTCCCTGAACCTATCCCCGATCCAAGTGCCTGGACAAGCAGCTCATCTCAAGCTTCGATCGACCCAGCAGATCGAGTAAGTATGGACGAGTCCGTCTCGATGGCCCTCTTAGTCGTGCTGGAGTCGATGACGCCAGCTGAACGCGTGGCTTTCGTTCTGCATGACGTCTTTCGATTCACTTTTGCAGAGGTCGCTGAGATTGTCGGAAGATCACCGGTCGCTTGCCGTCAGTTGGCGTCTTCCGCACGAAAGCGGATTCGAGATTCGCGCCAGATTGCCGTGCCGAGTGAAGAGCATGCTGCCGTCGTCCGTTCATTCAAGAACGCTTGGAGCGAAGGCGACATTGGTGGGCTTATTAAGTTGCTGGACCCCAATGTCACGGCGGTCACCGATGGTGGCGGGCTCGTTTCTGCTGCTTTGGAGCCGTTGTATGGCCCGGAGGAAGTGGCTCGTTTCTTCATTGGCGCGTTTGGCCGCCAACCGGGCCTCCATATCGAGGAACAGGTTGTCAACGGGGAGGCTGGCCTTGTGGCGACCTCCGAGGGGAAGATCGTTGCAGTCATTTCTGTGAATGTGAGTTCTGGAATGGTGGATCATATCTGGGCCGTGCGGAATCCGGAAAAGCTAGCAGCGTGGGAGTGAGGAGCGTACACGGTCCTCAGACGCCAGAATGTTCGCAAGGCCGCACTTCTCTCAGATCTCCATGGAGCCCTGCGCGACTGGAAACGAGTACTTCAATTGTAAAATGAGATCCACATGGCCCGACATCGCAGACGGAAGAAGCACCATGCCGTTCAGAGCCGCGCACTGTGTCTCGATACCGGCAAACGTCAGTACGGAGACTATGGTGACGCCGCGCGGGTCGCGTTGCGCCGCTCGCGTTATGCCGGTCCGTTGCGGATCTATGAGTGCCCGTCGTGCGGGGCGTGGCACCTGACCAAACGGCGCAGCTGGGGCAAGCCCCCGGCGTCCTAGAGGCCGCGTGCCGGTCCGTCTCGACGGGGCGTGCTCCGGGCGGGGTCCCGGTCGTCGGAGAGCTGCCGCTGCCGTTCCCGGAGCGCTGTCTCGCGGGTTTCGGCGGCGCCGCGTTTGACCTCGATGAGATACACGGCCTGATCCGGCGGCAGTCCGCGGAGCTCGGCGGCGTCGGTCCGCGCTTCTTCCGCCGACGCCGTCCACATTGCCGCCTGCCTCCGGGGGCTGGTGCGCAGGTAGCGGTCGGGGTCGCGGCGGACGTTGTCCGCCCCGTGGAGGCTCGCCAAGAGTGTGAGCCGGTCGCGGCGTTGCCGCTCCTGCAACCCGGTACGTGCCTGCCGCGCCTCGACCACGGTCGCGTCAGCCTCCACTACCTCGGGAGCCTCCTCGGTCTGCTGGGAAGCGACACGGCCCGCCCACGCGTGAAGCTCGCCCGGGTGCCGTGGGAGAGTGCCCCACTCTGCGGACAGGCGACCGCGCCGGGCCTGGGCGTGCTCGCGGGCGGTGTCGTGCTCGCGTTGGGCACGCCGCTTACCGAACCAACCGGCCGTCGCCAGTCGCCCGGCGGCCTGAGCCTCCTCGCCGACAGCGTCGAGGTACTCCCGCCCTTCGGCCTCGGCGCGTGCCTCCAGGGGCGCGAGGGTCTCGGCCCGCACGGTCGCGGCGTGCTCCTCAGCCGTGGCCAGGGCGCCGGTGCTCTCGTCCGTCTCCTCCCGATGCCGAGCCGACAGCACGGCGAACTGGTCACCGACCTGTTCCCACCAGGCCGCTCGCTGCTCAGCCTTCTGCGCCAGCCCGTCAAGGCGGGCCAGCTCCTCCGAGACCATCGAGACGGGTCCGTCCTTGACCAGACCGGCGATGGCCTCGTGTGCTCGGGTGGTGGCGTCGTCGAGTCCGCGGTCGGCGTGGTCGCGGCCCATCGCCTCGATAAACTGCGCCTTCGCGTCCGCGAGGTCCGCAGCGACAACATGGAGCTCGTTACGGGCACTGCCACGGGTAAGGCCGACGTATACCGCCGCCGCGTCGTGGGCGTCGGAGAGCACCGTGTGCGCACTGTCGACGGTCGCGCCTTGAACGCCGTAGGCGGTGGCGGCGTAGGCCAGGTGCACGTGCTCGGCCACGTACTCGGCCGGAAGGGCAACCGTGACGCTGTGTTTGCGGTCGGTGCCGGTCTCGATCGCGTGCACCGCACCGTCCTCGTCGACGCTTTGGATGGTGAAGGTCTGCCGGTTCGCGACCCGCAGCTCGGCATCATTCTGCCGCGCCTGCACCAGATCACCCACACCGATCGCCAGACCATCAGAACCGGTCACGGTACGGGTGTCGTCGACCTCGCCGGCTTCGACGCGGACGGTGCGGATGCGCTCGTTCAGGGCGGTGGCTTCGTCGTTGGTCGCCACGGTCACAGCATCCTCGGGGGGCGTGTGCTCGGCGATGTGCTCGCGCAGCGCGTCATCGTCGGCATGCAGCCGGACCAAGCCGAGCGAGTGCAACTGGTCGAAGATCGCCGCAGGGTTCTTCCCGTCGCGCATCCGCAACGTCAAGGCCGCATAGTGTTCGTCGTCGAAGCGGTGCAGCTCGCTCATATCCACAGTTGCCCCGCGGATGTGCGCGGCCATATCGAGCACGCCGCCGCGACCGACCGCGGGGAGCTGGGCGCGGTCGCCGACCAGCGCCACCGACGCCCGAGACTCGCGGACGATGGTGAGGAGGGCCAGCGCGGTGTCCTGGTCGAGCATCCCGGCTTCGTCCACGATCACCCGCTCACCCCGCACCAACCGAGCACCCTGCGGTGGACCCATATAGGTCTGGCCCGTGGTGGGGTCGGTGTCGCCGGGCTTGAGGCGGGTCCAGACGCCGTCGTCGTTCCACCTGAACCCGTGCGCGTACACGAGCGCAGCCACACTGTCGGCTGGCACCTTTAGGGTCTCGCCTGCGACCTGGGCGGCCTTCTTCGTCGGGGTCACTACTCTTGCTGCCCGGCCGTCGTGGTCGAGGGCTTCGATGGCAGTGGCGAGCATGGTGGTCTTCCCCGACCCCGCCGCCCCCTCGACCACGACGAGCGGGTCACGGGAGGCGACCGCGGCAGCAGCCTCCGACTGTCCAGCGTCGAGGCCGTGCTCGGCGGCAAGCGTACTGAGGTCGGGGCGGCGAGGCTCGCGGTTCGGGGCCTGCACTTCGAGCCGGTCACGCAACTGCGTCTCGGCCTCCACAACCCGCAGCGAGGTCAGATGTGCAACATGCTCAGGCTGTACCGCACCGGGCGGCAACACGGAGAAGCAATCTCCTATTGCAAGGTCAGTCGCGAGTTGTACGAACTCGCGCAACTCCTCGCCGGTTGCTTGCACGCCGTGGTCGGTGGTGATGCGGGTGACGTGCTCGCGCAGCGTAGACACCGTCCACGTCGACCCACCCGCCGCAGCCCGGTCCAAGGCACGGCTCGCGACCTCCTGCACGCGCAGGTCATCGACGGAGACCCGCTCGGGTGCGGGTGCACGGGTGAGGGTCTCGGGATCGTAACCGGCCTCGACCAGCTCCTGCCGCCACGCTTCTTCGTCGCCGAGGTCGGACGGTTTCTTGTTCGGCCGCTCATGCGCCCACGCCTTGTGCAGCAGCCGCGCGCGGACGACGGGGCCGGGCTCCTCGCCGGGGTGCGCGGCCTCCCACTCGGCCTCCAACCGCTTCAGGTTGCGTTCGACCTGATGGGCACGCTTGCTCATCACCGGGTTGAACGCCTCCAACTCCGTCACCTCCCCGGTGACGGGATCCAGCGTGAGCCCGTGCCGGTCCAGGGTTGCAGCCAATTGCGGGTTCGCCGCGATCACCGCAGCACCGAGTGCACGGATCGCACCCTGTTGCTTGAACAGGACCGCAGTATCGAGGGCACGCCACTTGCCCGCGGCGGGCACGCGAGTGCCGATCTGGAAGTGCACGTGCCGGTGCGGATCACCCGCACGCGACGTGCGGTGCACGACGGCGACAGTCTGCACCGACTCCGCCGGGATGATTTCCTGCTGCCCGCGCGGGCCGACACGCGTGTAGGCGTGCTGTGCCAGCCATCGGCGAATCTCGGCCACCGCGTCCTGTTGCGCGGCGTCGAGGGCATCGGAGACCTCCGGGTGCAGGGCGGCAGCGATCGACAAGTTCTTGGGGGTGTTGACGACCATCTCCGCGAACCGCGGGGAGCCCTTCCGGACCTCGCCAGCTTCACGCGGGGTGCCCATCCGCTCCCCGGTCAGCGGGTGGGTCCAGTCCACCCAGCCGGCGTACTGCTCCGGGTCCAGGCCGGTGTTCGCGACGACCTCACCGGCGGCGTTGGTGATGGTGAAGTCCGCGAGGGCGGTGCCGCCTTCGAGGTAGTAGTCATCCGCGGTGGACCGGTCGGATTCGAGGTACCGGCGCGCGGCGGTTCCGGGTCCGCGGAAGAGGGTCACGCCGCCTTTCATGCCGGTCACCGCCTTCCTCACGAGTCGCTTCGTGAGGAAGGTGCGCGGGCACTACCGCAGGTAACATGCGTCCATTCGTCTCTTCCGGTGCGGGGCTCATGAGAGAGACCGGAGTAGGGGGCGGCGGAGCCGGTGCGGTCGGACTCGGCTGGGGTGCTTGTTCAGCGGCGGTACGGAGGTCCGTGTGGCTGCGGGGCGTTGTCCATGGTCTGCTGGTGGTGCATCTGGGAAGATGGAGACTGAAGGACAGGAGATGGGTTGATGGTGTTCCGGGGTGAGGTCCGTTCGGTCGGTGAGCTGCTCGCAGCCTCCCTGGTCGAGCCCGGGCCTGTGCTCGCGACCGATGTCGGGGTGCGGCACACCGCGGCCGGGAACGCGAAGGCCTGCCGGAATCTCCTGGCTGAGGGCGAGGGCCTGGACGCGTGCTGGCGGTTCGGTGTCCTCCAGACCCTGGATGACTACACGTCCACGCTGCGCCGCGGTGGCCCGGGCCTCGCCGCCGGGGTGTTCGTCGATGAGCCGGAGCTGACCGGGGCCGGCGAGGCGGATGCCGCGTTCGCGGCGTTGGCCGATCATCTGGCTGAGCGCGACGGCTGGTCGCCACCGGTGTGGGCTCTCGACCCGGCACGGCGCACCACGGCCTGGTATCCCTCGGTGCCCGCGATCTTCCGCGCAGACGCGGACCGGGAGAGCCCGCGGGCGTTCCGCCAGCGCGGGATCTTCCTCACGGCCCGGTCGCTGTTCAGGGCGTGACCGGGCGGGTGGCAGCAAGCAATTCGGCGACGTTCGTGTCCAGGTCCGATGTTGGTCGGTTGGCAGTCACCCCTGGGTCCAGTTGCACCACTTGATCTGCTCTTTGGATGAGCCGTTCGGAGTGGGTCGCGGCGATGACGAGGCGGTCTTTGCGCAGTTGGTCAATGGCTTCGAGGACTGCTGTCTCGGTGTGAGAGTCGAGATGGGCTGTGGGTTCGTCGAGGAGAAGCAGCGGTCGGTCGCTGGCGAGGGCGCGAACGATGGAAAGACGCTGTCGTTCGCCGCCGGAGAGGCTGGTTCCTGCCCGTTCCAGGGGCGACTCGATGCCATCAGCGCCGAGCCTGTCATCGAGGTTGAATGCTGTGAGGAGAGTCCGCAGTGTCGTTTCGTCAGGCGGGTTGGCCTCGTCTGGGGTGAGGAAGGTTCGGACCGTTGCTCCGAGAGTGGGCGTGCCTTGTTCGACATAGGCGATGGAACGCCACAGCTCCGGCGGGGACCAGTGCGGAAGATCCTTTCCGCCGATGTGCATCTGGCCGGCGGTGACGGGAGCGAATCCTGCAATCGCGGATAGGAGTGTGGTTTTCCCGGCGCCGCTGGGTCCGACGAGGCATACGAGGTCTCCGGCGCGTGCGGAGAATGACACCGGTCCGACGACGGCGCCATCGGCGGGTTCGAGGATCGCGTCGGTGACTTCGAGCCGGTTGATAGTCGGCGCGGGCACTGGAGCAGATGAAGACGGTTCCGCTTCGGATGGGAGTTGCTCGATCCGGGATTGGGCTGCTTGGGCAGTGCGTACCTGTTGGATCAGTTCGGCGTACTTGGCGGCAGGAGCGAGAAGGATGGCTAGAGCCCCGAGGAACCCGGAGAGGTTGGCCACGGACATGGCATCGATCGATACCAGGAGCATTCCGAGCGCGCCGAGGGCGACAAGCAGAAGCATTGATGTCGTCTTGACAATGAGGTCGACAAGCGCTTGAGCATGTCCGACGCGACGCTCTGTGACGGCGACCTCGGCAAGCCGGGTCTCGAACTCACGTCGGTAGCTCGCGCCCAGGCCGTACACGGTTGCTGAGCGGATCGAGCGAAGGTACTCGCCGATGTCTGCTGCCGTCTCGGCCAGCGCATTGAGCCCGAAGGCAGCGCGTTCTTTGACGGGCTTGATGACGATGCCGATGATGAGGCCTGCGACGATGAGGGCAACAAGCAGAGCGAGCGTAAGCCTCCATTCGAATCCGACCATGAGCACCAGGCAACCGACAACTGTGATCACGGCGGTACGCCGACGAATCGCGTCGGCCGTGAGCAGGGGCTCGAGCTCGTTGGCGTAGTGGCTGTAGAGCGCGGTCGCCTCGCCGACCCCGAGCTTCTCGACGGTTCGGGGCCTGAGGCCGACCAGCCTGGCCGCGACGGTCAGGCGCAGTCGATGCATCTCTGAGGCGGCGATGCGGGTGAGGAGCACCACCTGAGCGGCAGCAAATGCTCCGGCGCCGATGATGGCGGCGAGCATTGGCACGAGCACCCCCATGCCAACCGGTGCGCCGTCTAAGACTCGTGCGACTCCAGAGGCGATAGCAACAGGGACGATGAGTTCGACGATGGCCGCGATGACAGCGACTGTTTGACCAGCCCAGCGGACGCTGCGTCGTGAGCGCGCTTGTACGACCAGCAAATGATCCTGCTGAGCGGTTGTCGGCGCACTCATCGTGCTACCCGGTCGCGGCGGAGGCTGGCGACGGCAATGATGGCCAGCAGCAGGGCACAGATCGCGGTGGGCAGGACGTGTGCGAGTTCCGGTTGCGGGAGCATCAGCTCGGATGTCGCCGTTCTCGGCAGCCAGGCGCTGGCGTCGGCGAATAGGCCCGAGAGTGCTGGTTCCAGCCCGACGATGTAGACGAGCATGCAGATGGTGATGACGATCCACCTCCGGGTCAGGGCGGAGAGGCCGAACGCGAGCACAGCGATCACCACGGCTTGCATCGCAGCTCCAAAGACCGGGGAGCCGCCTGCTTCCCACACGGTGAGGTGAGCCAGATCAGCGGACTGAGCCCGTGCAGCTTCGGTTGCGGCGAGGGTCACCGCTGCGGTGGCGGCACCGGCGATTCCGGCGATGACCGCCAGCAGCACCAGGCGTACCGCGAAGAGGAACCGGAGGCGGCGGGCAGCCACGCCCATCTGGAGCAGCGCCCCTGATGTGAGCTCGCCTCCGGCGAATCGGACCCCGACGATGATCGCGGCGATGGGTACGAGCATTGTCAGGCTGCTTCGCGCCATCGACGCTAGGTCGTCGTTGGTGGATTCGGCGGTGAGGGTGGTGTCCGTTTGGAGTTGAACGCCGTTGCCGCCCGATGACGTGGAGCCGGTCGCTACGGAGATGGCGAGATAGGTCAGTGCCGCGGAGACGGTGATGAGAGCGCCGATCGTGATGAGGACGACGGGATCTCGCACCCATCGGCTTGTTTCTGTCCGCGTGATGCGGGGGGCGTTAGAGGCGGTCATGGAACTTCTCCTCAAGTGTGGCGTGACGTTCGTCGGCGGCGAGGACGCTGATGCCGGCGGTGGTGAGAATCCGAGTAGCGGCAGTTGCCTCGTGGGTGAAGACCACGGGTGCTCCGGTACTGTCTCGGCGGCAATGGATTCCTGCGTCGGTGAGCAGCATCTGTGCTCGACTGGTGGCGTCGGAATCCATTCGGAGGATCGTCATCGTGCTGGCACCGACGAAGTCCGCGGTCTGGCCTGCGAACATCAGATGCCCGTCGTCGAGGACGATGAGCTGGCTGCATAGGGATTCCACGTCGTGCAGGTCATGGCTGGACAGCAGGACGGTCCTGCCCTGGCCAGCAAGCATGATGATGACTTCCCTGATCCGCTGGCGCGTATCGGGGTCGAGTCCATTCATCGGTTCGTCCATGAGGACGATCCTGGTGCCAGCGAGGATCGCCGCGGCCAGGAGCACGCGTTGCCGGTTGCCAAGGGAGAGACGCCGGAGCCGGGTCTTCATCTCTGCGGCGATGTCGACGAGTACGGCGGCGTCATCGATCTGTTCGTTAGTGGCTCCGCAGAGGCCGGCGATGTAGCGCAGGTTCTGCCGTACGCTCCAGCCAGGCCAGAGGGCCGTACCGTCGACGGCCGCCCCCAGCCCTCTGCCCGCCGCTTCTGAGTCGGCAAGGTTCTCTCCGAAGAGGAAGGTTGTTCCGGAGCTGGGTCGCTGGACGCCCGAGAGAATGCGCAAGAGCGTCGATTTCCCGCTGCCATTGGCACCGACGAGACCGATGACCGTTCCTTGGGGCAGGGAGAAGGAAATGTCTGTCAGCGCACTGCGGGGCCCGTAGCTGTGGCTAATCTGCTCGGCAATGCAGATGGTGGTGTCGCTGCTGTCCATGATGGGCGCCTGTCTTTCGTGTGCAGGAAGCGGGGTGCTCCTCCGCATATCGACCGTGCGGAAGAACACCCCGTTTCGGTTGTGTGGTTCAGCCGCCGTAGCTGGCGCAGACGACGACGCCGACACTGACGCAGAAGCCCATCCGCGGATCGGTGCCCGGCCGGACCTGGACCAAGGGTGTGTTGGCCGCGCGTCCGTCCTCGGGCATCTCGAACTCGCGGGTGGTCAGCCGCAGCCCGTCGGGCGTGGGCACGCCATGCTCCCTGAGGGTGGGCACGTTCGCCGTCTTCGCGGTGTACTCACGCCGCTCGGAATACGTCGGCAGCGCGGCGATTCCGTTGACGTAGTCGAGGAACCCGTCGGTGGAGATGATGTCGATGAACTCGTTGATCTGCTTCGTCACCGTCTCCTTGTTGACCTGATGACGGATCTCGTCGAGCGTCCGATCCACTTCGGTGTGGTCGGTGGTTTCCATGACAGACATGGCATTTCCTTTCGTGGGGTGAATACTCGTGGGGTTGAGTATTCAGATGGGGGTGTTACTGCTGGTTCTACTCGCCTCGGGCTGCGAAAGCTTTCAGCGCGGGGAACCAATGTGCATCCTTTGTCGTACCGGACCACCAGGTGTATCCGATCAGCAAAGCGATGCGTTCTCCGGTCCTGAGGTCCAGGACCAAAGGCGCGCCGAGTCGCTTCAGGGCGCCGAAGGAGGGGAATCCTCCTCGTGCGCCGCCGGCAGCGACTCTGCTGTACTCGGGGAGGAAGCTCATCGAGACATGGGCGATCTCGTTCGGCATCAGCGTGCGCCAGGACCCGAGACTCAGGCGGTCGTCTGACAGGTCGATCCGGCCGCGATGAGGGAAGAGCATCTGCTGATTGACGATGGCTAGCAACCGTCGGAGGGAGGAGTTCTTGCGCAACTCGTCGACGGTGGCGGCATGGTAGGTGTCGTGTAGCGCTGTTCCGTTGCCTCTCACGTCGGTGGAAAGCATCAGCCTCACGCCCTCGCCGGAATCGACTCGTTGTCGAAGGTGTACGTCACCTTGCGCACCCCATCGGACATGAGCTTGGTGACGCAGAAGATCGTCGGCCGGTGGTCGCCGAACTGAGACCGCTGGATCTTGATCCCGTCCGGTGTGTGGATTCCCCGCTTGCCGAGCTCGTCAGCATCGAGCAGGACTGTGCGGACGTAGCTGTCGCGGTCCTCCGGAGGGAGGTCGTAGAGTTCGCCCAACAGGGAGACGAATTCGTCCGTGGTGATGAAGTCACGGATTTCTTCGAGTCCTTCACGCGCTTCCTTTTGCACCGCTTCACGGGTCAGCGGCGGGAGCTGCGAGTCTTCCTCGACTTTTGGATAGTCGATTCTGGTCAGGTTCTCGTATTTGTGTGTGCGGTCATTCATGGCGATCCTCCGCGTTGAAAATCTGGCGTGAACAGGATTTCCTGTTGCCATCTACGCTCCCAAGATCATGGTGTCGCCCGCATCGGCGGAGCGGATAGACAATTCCTCGCCCGATCGGCCTAGAGAACAGGCTGTTGTATAGGCCGTTCGGACGCGAATGCGCTGTGACCGCGTCGCGGCATGAGCGTGTCGGCGCGCTCTGTGGGCGGGTGTGACCGGCGGTGCCGGGCAGGGTGGCTTCGTGACGGTTCTCTAGCCGAATGGCGAAGGACGGTGGGGAGGTAGAATCAGGAGCAGGACGAGCCACGCGGACACGAGGGGATGGACAGTTCCCGGGAGGCGGTGAACGGATGCCAACGACACCTCGACCCGAGCCCGTGCATCGCTCGACAGACTGGGCACGGTCGGCCGCGTACGTGCTCGTGATCGCCTCACTAACTGTTCTCGCGGCCAGTGGGATGAACGGCTGGCCTCAGGTGATCCTCATCGGGCTGGCCGCCCTGGGGGCCGCTGCCGCCCTCGTCCGCGAGGAATACCCGTATGCACTGCTCGTGGTGGCGTGGGCGACGACGGCGTTTGCCACCCAAGTACTGCTCATCCCAGCACTATTCAATCTCGGAGTGCGACGCAAAGGTCGGCGCGGGCTCCTCGCCATCGCCTTGACCTTCGTGCTCTTGGGTGTTGTCGCGGCGCGAGGGGAACGTCTCGTATCGGTCGATGGCGTTGACCTCGAAGCCTGGACCAGCGTCGGCAGTTGGTTGCTCAACAGCATCGTCGTCGTACTCGTCCCCTACCTCATCGGCACCGCCGTCGCGGCGCGCCGAGACCTCACCGACAGCTACCGGATTCGTGCCGAGCATGCCGAGGCCGAACGATCAGCGCGAGCGGCTGAGGCTGTCCTGTTGGAACGTGCCCGCATCGCCCGCGAAGCCCATGATGTGCTTGGGCACAAGCTGTCTCTGCTAACCATGCAAGCCGGAGGACTCGAACTCAATGCCCACGCCGGAGGGGAGGTCGTGGAGAAACAAGCACAGCTCATTAGACGAAGCGCCCGTGCGGCCCTCGACGATCTCCGGTCCATCATCGGCTCGATCGAGACTCCCGACTGGCTGGATTCAGAGGCAACGGAACGATCACTCGTTCCCCAGGACATCCTCGGGATCGAGAAGCTCATCACCGAAAGCCGTTCCAGCGGGGCGATCGTCGACCTCGTGTCCTCCGATCTGACCACACCCGAGATGCTTCCGGAGAAGACCACGCGAGCGGCGTACCGGATCGTCCAGGAGGGCCTGACCAATGCGCATAGGCATGCGCCGAGCGCGCCAGTGATCGTGTCGCTTGCGGGATCTCCGGGACAGCACCTGGTCATCGAGGTCAGAAACGCTGTGACAGACCCTGTCTCCGAGACAGAACGCCCCGGCCACGGAGGGCGAGGGCTACCCGGCCTCCAGGAACGCGCGCGTACGGTCGGCGGCGAACTGACAGTCACCGAGTCCGACTCCGTGTTCATCGTCCGAGCCGACCTGCCGTGGCCGGCAGCTGATACCGACCAGACGGAGGCGAGCGGATGATTCACGTCCTCATCGTTGACGACGACCCGCTGGTCCGGGCCGGTCTTCGGTTCATCTTCGACTCTGCTGACGACGTTGAGTGCGTCGGAGAGGCTACTGATGGGAAGGAGTCCATCGTCGAGGTCGAACGGGTTCACCCTGATGTTGTTCTCATGGATCTGCGGATGCCGGGCATGGACGGGCGTGAGGCCACCGCCGAACTGATGAAGCTCCCGGAACCCCCGAAGGTCCTGGCCCTGACGACTTTCGACACTGACGCGCACGTCCTCTCAGTGCTCGACGCAGGAGCCAGCGGTTACCTCCTCAAGGACACGCCTCCCGCCGAGATCATCGACGCGGTCCGTGAAACGGCCGAGGGCCGCACAATTCTCTCATCGCGCCACGCGAGAGTACTCCTCGACAAATACTCGGAGAACGGCAACAATGCCAGAAAAGATCAGGCGATTGAAGCCCTTTCCCAACTGACCGAACGCGAACGAGAAGTCGTCCAGTACGTGGCCCAAGGACTCACGAACGCTGAGATCGGTAAACGCCTGCACTGTTCGCCCGCGACAGTGAAAGCACATCTCGCCAGCATCTTCACCCAGTTGCAGATCACCAATCGTGTCCGATTGGCTGTCCTCGGACACGATGCGGGCCTCTCGGACTCGCCGACATGAGAACAAGATGCCTCAAAGTGGACCTCACATGATCAGGCGCGGAAGATGAGACCGAGCGCGCGAGCCACGATTTCCGCAGAATCAATCCACGGATGGTATGACCGGATGCTGGTCGAGGACGTGGTCGTCCATGGCATCACTCGTGAAGCGTGAACCCTGCTTTCGGCGCTGCTGCTAGCGCGGATGTCCGACGCCACCGACGAAGACGAGCGGGCGCAGTGGGCCTCCCGCCGCCGGCTGGTCAAGCAGCAGACCAGAGCGCTCGACCCGACCAATCGGACCGGGCTGATCGCGCAGCAGCAAGCGTGGATGCGACAGGCACACGACCTGAGCTGAGCACCCCACAGAGACGAGAAAGCGATGTCCGGGAAGCGGCCCGTACCTATCTCGCGACGGACTGCTCGCACTGCGCTACTCGGATCAATCACCGTGTATGCACCGGCAGGATGAGGGTCCGGAACGGTAGACTAGGGGGTGGCAGGTGAGCATGGAGGAGGAACCAGCATGGCGACCACGAAGACGCTGTCGCAGGCCGAGATCGACCGGCTCGAAGCACAGGTTACCGCAGGCCAGCGGATGGCCGGCGAAGAGGAGACCGACGCCGACCGTGCCCTGGGCCGAAAGGTGCTCGCCGGGGAACTGTCCGCCGACGAGGCCATCGCCCAGCGGCTGGCGCAGATCGACGCCAAGTACGGCATCACCCGGTAACCGGGCGCACGACCTCGCGGCCAGGGGTGGGCACTGATGCCGGATCATTACACGTATCCTGGCACCGAAGTGCTCGTCAACATCCCCGGCTACACCGACCCGGCGGCGTGGAAGGAAGCCGAGACCGCGGTCATCGGTCTGCGTGTCCGCGAGCTGGCTCGGACACCGATCTCCGGCAGTTTTGTACCTGGCGCACTTGCAGGCGATCCATGCCCGGCTGGTCGAGGGCTTCTACACCTGGGGTGGTCAGTTGCGGGATACGAACACCGGTCCGGGTGGGACCGGGATCGCGCACTGCCTGCCCGAGTTCATCTCCGACGAGGCCGATCGTGTCTTCGGGGCTCTGGCGGGGATGGACTATCTCAAGGGTCGTGATCGTGCCGGGTTCTCCGCGGGCCTGGCCTGGACCTGGGGTGAGACCACGGCGATCCACCCGTTCCGCGACGTCAATACTCGCAGCCAGTTCACGCTGTTCAATCAGCTCGCCGTCGAGGCTGGTTGGGTGATCGACTGGAACCAGATCGATCCGAATGTGTTCGCCCACGCGCGGACCGTCGCGATCTACCGTGCCCCGGACGGGCTTGAGGCGCTGCTGCACCCGGCGCTCATCCCGGTCGCTTCCATCAGGGCCGATGATCTCCCGGAGCGGATGGAGCAAGCAGCAGCGGAGTTCACTTGCCCCCGACCGCGACGGGACGTTGAGGCGCTGGATCGGGAGTTGCGGGCGGCGCTACAGCGGCGGGCAAACCAGCTCGACCCCGATCCACCCTTCGGGCCTCCGCCCCGGCGCGGGCCCGGCCCTCAGGATCGAGGGCTTGGGCTATGAACCAGCACGAAGTCGAGGAGCCCGTCAGGAGAACGGATCCGCAAAATGTGCGGACCCGTTGACCACCCGCGCGACGGGCAGTCGGAGGCAGAAGACCTGGTCGTACGGTGCGGGAAAGTTTCGCACACAGTTGATGACGCCCCGCGACGGTGCCGCCGAGTACGGTGGTGTCGAATCGGCACCACCGTGCCATCAGCCAAGGCGGGTCAACGGGGCCGGAAAATTTCCGGGACCGTTGCGCGACCGCCGCGGTCCCGCAAAATTTGCAGGACCGTGCCTCCGGCCACGGGGGTGGAAAATTTTCACCGCCGTCAACGGTCAACGGTGGTGCCACGCTGGCACCACCGTGGAGATCCCAGGTGACGCCACGGTGACTGCAACGTGCAGGCACCCTGAAGGCTCGCCGGTCCGAGGGCTGGCGGTGGTGCAAAATTTTCACCACCGGCAGGCCTGACGGGTGACTGCTACGGAGGTGCCGAATCGGCACCCCCGTGCCCGACCCCGACCCCGACCGTGGGGCCTTGACAGGGACGACAGCACTGACCATCCACATATAGTAGCTCCCGGATACTCGGATGTCTACATATTGTGGTTGCTTTTTTCTGGCCACGGGTGTAAGAGCGTACCTGTCAGTTATGAACAGCATCCCAACACCCCCAACCGGCACCACTACGACGACGAGGCCGCGTCTGGCGATCGACGACGAGGCCCTGACCGAGCCCGACCGGGAGGCGATCCGGCAGGCCGCGAAGACCACCGCCGCCCGCTTCCCACCCATGAGCGCTGAGCAGGCTGAGATGATCCGCCACCAACTCCGCGGCGACACCACCTACTGAACTGGCACTCTGCCCTCTCTGGCTTCGAGCCCCGCGTCCTTTAGAGCGCGCGGGGCTCGATAAGGACCCGCTCGGGCTCAAACCTGTTCTGCCCCCGATTCTGCGTTTGGCGGATGCGGACGTTGAACGTGGCCTTGATGATCTTCCGCCGTTCCGCCAACGGCAGGCCCGCCCACGCGGCGGGCACGTCCTCAGCGGTGACCAGGGCGCGGACGCGGTCATCGGTCACCGGCGGGATGAGCGCCTGCTCCGCCTCAGCAATCTGGGGGCGCAGCGCTGCTTCCAGCTTGGTCAGCGTGTCGAGGTTCAGGCTCCCGGCCGCGTACTGCTCGATCACCTCGTCCAGGCGGGCCTGCAACGCCGCCCGCTTCTGCTCAGCAGCCCCGGCGACCTGGAGCCAGCTGTTGTCATCGTGGCCGGTGAGGCGGGACAGGTTCGCGGGGTTCTGGAACCACTCCAACACGACCTGCTCGACGTAGGCGTCCAGGCCCGGCTGGGAGATCATCGTCTTATAACACCCCCGGAACTGGCACTGATACTTCACCGCGGGAGTCCTCTCCTTCTTCCGCAGCGTGGCCCGCTTCAGCGGCCTGCCGCAGTAGTGGCAGCGGGCGATGTGGACCATGAGGGTCTTCGCAGCCATCCCGCCCCCGCCCTTGACCCGCCGGCCCGGGTCAGCGAACAGGCGCTGGAGCTTCTGGAAGTCCTCCCAGTCGATCAGCGGTTCCCACTGGGCGTCACCGACGACCTCGCCCCGGTAGACGCGCTTGCCCGCGATCGTGGGGTTCTGGAGCACCTGACGGACCGTGTAGGTGTCCCAGCCGCGAGGGCTCTCGGCCCACGGCTTCTTCGGCGTCGGCTCCCCGGCATCCTGCAACCGCATCGCGACCGAGTACATGCTCTTACCCGCCAGTACGTCCCGAGCAGCGTCACGAACGATCTGCCCCGTGTGAGGGTCGGGTTCCTGGCGCAGCAGGACACCAGTGTGCTGGTCGTAGACCCGCCGGTACCCGTACGGGAGGCGACCGTGGGGGCGGCCCTTGTCGGCGTTGAGCTTGACCGTGCGTAATTGCCGTTCGCGCATCGTGTTCGCATCTGCCTCGGCGCGGAGGAATTCAAACCCCATCATGAACGAGTCATCGGAGCGGGCGAAGTCGTAGACCCGTCCGTGGGTGAGGTAGAGGACTCCGGCACGCTGGCAGGCCTTGCGCAGCTGCACGTAGACCTCCATGTCGCGTCCGGCACGAGACGGCTCCCAGGAGGCGAAGCCGCCGTACTTGCCGGACTCGATCAGCGCCATCGCCTCATCGAAGCCCTCCCGTTCTTTCTTGCGCCATTGGGAGGCGGACCGGTCGGCGTCGCGGACGATCGCTTCCGGGTACCAGCGGATCGGCAGGCACCAGCCGACCATGTCGGTGAGCTGGTCATCGATCGAGCGCATCAGCTTGTGCCGGTCCTGCGAGGCCCGCCCATAGAGGATCGAGCCGATCCAGTCGTCCTCGGCCATCTCCCTGAGTCGCTCGACCGCGGCCCGCAGGTCCGGCGTGAGCAGGGGCAGCTCCAGGAGCCTGTTCGTCGTGGTGTTCATCGTGGTGGTGTTCATGAACATGAGGTGCGTCTGCCTTCCCTCTATCCCTTGAGCCTCATCGACGAGCCGGTCAACGGCCTCGATCCCGAAGGCGTGACCTGGGCGCGCGAACTGCTGGGCTCCCTCGCCGCCGAGGGACGCACCGTGTTCCTCTCCTCGCACCTGCTCACCGAGCTGTCCCTGATCGCCGACCACGTCGTGATCATCGGCCGCGGGGAGATCATCGCCGACTCCCTCATCAGCGCGCTCACCGTCCCCGACGACGACCGCGTGCGGGTGCGCACGAAGGATGTTCGCAAGCTCAGCGCCCGCCTCGCGGCTCCGGGCGTCACGATCACCTCGTGCGAACAGGACGTGATCGAGGTCGAGGGGCTGAGCACCGAGCAGATCGCCCGCGCCGGCCAGGAGGACGGAGCGCTGGTCACCGAGCTCACCCCGCAGCGCCAGACCCTCGAAGAGGCCTACAACCAGCTCACTCGCGACGCCGTCGAGTTCGTCTCGGCCTGACCGTCCCGGGCCTACCCATCACGAAAGGATTCCCTGCGATGACCACCACGGCATCTGTACGACGTGACGCGCCGAGCCCGGTCGGGCTCGGCGGAGCGACCGCCTCCGAATGGATCAAGTTCCGCGGCCTCACGTCCAACCACGTCCTGACCGCCTTCACCCTCCTGTTGCTCATCGCCAACGGCCTGGCGATGCCCTGGGCATACGTCTACCGCGACCGCAGCTCCCCCAAGGCCGACTACGACGCCTACCCCGAGATGATCGTCGACAAGACCGGTTACGTGGGCATCATCCTCGCCGTGCTCGCCGTGCTGATGATCACGAACGAGTACCGCTCCGGCCAGATCGGCACGACGCTGCTCTCGGTGCCACGGCGCACGCCGGTGCTGGTGGCCAAGTCTGCCATCATCGCCGGGGTCTCCTTTGTGATCGGCATCGTCAGCTCGGCCATCGGCTTCGCACTGGCCCCCGCGATCCTCGGCATTGGCGGGTACAGCTATGACCTGAGCCCAGCGGACGCCCTGCGCCTGATCCTTGGATCCGGGCTGTATCTGGCGACGCTGAGCATCATCGGCATCGCTGTCGGTGCGCTCATCCGCAACGTGGTCGCCAGCGTCCTGGGCGTCATCGTCCTCCTGCTCATCGTGCCCGTGATCCCGCAGATGTTCACCGAGTATGGTGTCGAGATCACTGGGTTCTTCCCTATCCAGGCGGGGTCGCAGCTGCTCGCGAGGCCGGTCTCCGGCGGACTGGGCCCGTGGACGGGCTACCTGGTGCTGCTCGTGTGGTCGGTCGTCCTCTTCGCGATCGCAGCGATCACCTTCAAACGGCGCGACGCTTGACCTCATCGGTGATGTTATGGCGGAATCCGGCACGCGGAGGACAATGGAAGGACCGACAATGACGGCCCGGGGAGAACGATGAGCACGCGCACCGAGCAGCTGGCGATGGACGCCGCCGACGTCGACCGTGCCCTCGGCGGCAGACTGCTCGGTCTCGCCCAGCGCCATCCAGGTGCGATCGACCTGCTCGTCGCGACTGCCTGCCTCGCCGTGCAGATCCTCGTGCTCGTCATCGCTCCGCAGCGGCCCCTGTGGCCGTTGCTGGCGTACGCAGGCGTCTCGAGCGCGCTGCTGCTGTGGAGACGCAGGTTCCCGGTAGGGGTCCTGGCCGTGATCGCGGTGATCAGCACGGTCGGCGCGATGCTGCCCGTGCCCTCCCCCGCGGTGATAACGATCCCGGCCGCGGTCATGGTCTACACTGTGGCCGCCTCACGCACCATCGGGTGGGCTCTGGCCGGCTATGCCGTCGCCGTCGTCCTCCCCGCCCTAGGAACATTCGTTGCCGCTTTGGTACGGGACGACCCCGCGCACTCAGCAACCCTGCTCGAGCCACTCGTACTCGCGGTGCTGGCTCTGGGCATCGCCGTGCGCGGTGCGACGCAGCGAAGGGAAGCGCTGGCAGAACTGATGAACGAGCGCCTCGCGACCGCGCGGGTCGTCGAACGGCAACGCATCACCGCGGAGATGCACGATGTGGTCGCCCACTCGCTCTCGACCATGGTGGCGCTGGCAGACGGGGCCAGCAGCGGCTGGGAGAAGCATCCTGAGCGTTCGGCTCAGGCACTGGTCAAGCTCGGAGACGTCGGAAGGACCGCGCTGACGGAGATGCAGCGCATCCTCCAGGTCCTACGCGAAGACGATCCGGTGCTTGACGACGAACTGCATCGATCGGGCCACAACGTCCCCGACCTTGAGGAGCTCGTTGATGTCTACCGCATCGCAGGTCTTCCGGTACGCCTGTCCCGGAAAGGACGGAGCGTCTCCGATGACCCTATCCTGGCCACGACGATCTACCGGATAGTGAGCGAAGCGCTGACTAATGCACTGCGCTACGCCAAGGGAGCCACACGGGTCGAGGTGGACCTCGAAGCTGTCGGTGACGAGCTCACGATCCGCGTCAACGACAACGGCCACGCGGATCCCGGTACTCCGAGCCAGGGAGCCCACCGCGGCCTCGTCGGTATCGCCGAACGGGCCGCCGCACACGGGGGCACCAGCACGGCTGGTCCTCGTCCCGGAGGCGGCTGGACCACCACAGCAACACTGAAGATCGGCGACATTACCGAGGAGAAAAGCAGACGATGAGCGCTCCACAACCATATAGCTCGGCATCCTCGGATTCAGCCACCGCGATCTCGATTCTCGTAGTCGACGACCAGGAGCTCACGCGAATGGGAAACGCACTCATGCTGGAAGCGGACGACGACCTGAAGGTCGTCGGTGAGGCTGCTTCGGGAGAGGAAGCTGTGCGACGAGTCCGGGAGCTTCGACCTGATGTGGTCCTCATGGACGTGAGGATGCCTGGCATCGGCGGGATTGAAGCAACCCGGATCATTACCGCCGCTCACCCGAACACGAAGATCATCGTCTTCACCACATTCGATGTCGACGAGTACGCCTTCGACGGCCTCCAGGCCGGAGCCAGCGCCTTCCTACTCAAGAGCAGCGCTCCCGAACAGGTCAGAGCAGCGGTGCGGACGGCCAACGCGGGCGAGGCGGTGGTCGAGCCACGGATTACCAAGTACCTCGTCGATCACTTCACTTCGCGCACCCCGGCCCCTCCACGTGCTCGGGCCGCTAATGACCAGCCCAGCTCATCCAATCCGTTGGACCAGCTCAGCCCGCGCGAACGGGAAGTGTTCCACTCGATGGCAGCCGGCCTGTCGAACTCGGAGATCTGTGAGGCGTTCCACCTCTCGCCGGCTACGGTCAAAACGCATGTGAACCGGGTCTTCGCCAAGTTGCACCTGCGCGACCGTGTTCACGCAGTGATCCTCGCTTACCGGCTCAGAACACCCCGGAGTTAAAGGGCCATGACGCGCTGCAGGAATTGCACAACTCCCAACTGCTGATGCTTGCGAGGTGACGCCGCTCACAGAAAGGTCAGAACGTCCTTCCCCACGGCAACCCTGGCAGAAGGCGGTCGGCCGCCTGCTGGAAGCACGAGACATCGACAGTGGAGTCGTGTGAGTGGGCCACCGCGTGTTGTCGTTGTCTCGGCTGAAAACGCCGACCAGCAGCGAGGTCTTGCGGATAAACTCTCTGCACCTTATGAACTCGTCGAAGAGTCGTCTCATCGGTCGATCATCGGCTATCAGTCTCATTCGAAGATTGTCGCGACTATCGTGAGGGAAGTCGTCAGTGGAATCTAACATTGTCAGCACTGCCCTTGGCATCGCTGCGATTGGGGCCATTGGGGCCCATGTCGCAGCTACAACACTGCAAAATACACCAGATTCTTACAACCTGGATATGCGTCCATACGTGGGAGGATGGACGGTGCCGGGCTGGAGGTTTTTCGCACCCAACCCGGCAACCAGAACGTACACGTTTTAGTGCGTACTCGCGACACTGAAGGAACACTGGTCAGCAATTGGAAAGATGTCACCCCACCCGTCCATCACAGTACTTTTAATGTCCTCATCAATCCACGAAGTCGCGGCCCGAAAGCGCTCTTCGATGCGATGCAACAGTTGACCGTGATGCGCGATAATTACGCGGGACTCGACTGGATCTTCAAAAGTCTCCCCTATGAACTGGTCGCAGATACCTGCCGGGGCCTATTACAGGACGCTGTTGGACCACGATTTCAATATCTACTGATGAATTATGTCCCATCGGCGCCCGAAAGCGAACGTATGCAGCCGATCCTCGTCTCGCAGTGGCTGGCCGTCAATGCTGAGGGGGTGACAGGATGACCACCGATGTCGGAGAATATGGCGTCTACGACGGTTCTGAGGTGCATCTGCACATCACAGGATCGATCGGAGCCGCGCTCGTTCCTTGGTGGATTCACTGGTTCAGGCATATCAATAAGGACGTCGTGGTGAACGCTTCTATCTGATTCGCCCCGGGAATAATGGAGACAGTGAAGCCACGGAAAGGACTTCCCTGTCATGCCCCAAAAGAAGTACCCCCTCGAGCTACGCGAACGAGCAGTCCGCATGGTCCTCGACGCCCTCGAAGCT
>NZ_FXYY01000024.1 GCF_900169165.1 Brevibacterium linens ATCC 9172 | reverse complement strand
GAGACGGTGGCCGTGGGCGACGGAATTCGCACGACTCTGGCACGCGGCTCTGAGCCCACCTACACGATCATTGTCCTGACCGATTCGCTCCTGCTCGAGCACGACGCCGCAGGGTCTGGAGGAGACCTTGGGAAACATTTGTGGAAGAGACCGGTGAGAGACCGGGACACTACTTCCTGCCCTCGCACCGCGTTCGCACTCGAATCCGAGTGAGCCCCTTGCCATCAAGCGAATCGGTGGATCAAGGTTAAGAAGTACAAGGGTAAGACCGGCTACCACACCTGCCACTCCGAAGGGTCATGGCAGGTTGGATGGTCGGTGAAGCCAACCAGATGCACCAAACCCAAAGCTGGCACCTATGCTGATTCCTACTACCGATTTGACGCTTCGCTCTTCGTGAAGGGCAGCCCAATCACTCTCGGAGTGGGCCTGCACTACCGCACGTCCAAATCAGGGGCCGTAAAAACTTGGCAGGTTGGCGGCTAAGATTGAATCACTTCTGGAGGCAGTCCGGACTAGACAGATGCAGGTGAAAGACATGGCGACCGAACAGCGTGAGCGACTCATGTCGGCGACAGAATGGAAGTTCATTGGCTTCCTCGCCCTTGCCTTCATGCTGACTCCGATCTTTTATGGCCTTCCGCTACTTAGCCCATTGTTCGCCATGAGCACGAGCGTCCGGACACACAGAACGAAAATGGTATGGCTCTGGGTCGTTGCGTCGCTCCTGGTTTTGATGTCGATCGCACCGTTCCTCCTCAGGCTCGCTGGACTGAGCAATTTCGTCGTTGAATAACGATGTTATTTGTCACCCTTGGTGCACATACAGTGCGGACCTGAATACAGCGAACCCCTAATGCAAACAACCCCTGAGCCTCATCGCCAGGGGTTGTTTGCACGGATCCACCCGTTGCCCATATCCCGCGTGTCACCCCTGGTAACTCTCGCGTGCCTGGCGTTTAGCTTCGTGCATGATCGTCAGGCACCTGAACGCAAGTGATCTCGGTAGGACCGTGACTCTACCGACCCTCGCAGCTCTAGGCCGATGCCGTACCGATGCCGTAGTGGCACACTCCACTCCATTACCCTCGAAACCACCATCGACACCAGCAACCTCCGCATTGGCAACCACCTCCACTTGGTACCCAACGACGCGACCGTGTACGTCACCACCGGAGTGAGCGGCGTCAAGTATGGCACCACGCTCGGCAAGTGGGATAAGGGCGATCCAGTCTGCGATTGGCAGGACTTCCTCATCTCGCAGGGGTACAGGTTCAAGAGTGACGGATACTTCGGTGACGACATCGTGAAGGGCACGAAATTATACAGACGCTCAGCGCTTCTTCACCGGTTTGAACGACGTCGAGCACTTCCACGTCGTCTTGCCCTTCTTTGCCGTCACGGTCACCTTGACGGCCTTACCGGGGGTAGCGCCGGAGATGTAGTACTTCAGAGAGGCCTTGCCCTTCTTCGATGCGGTGGCCTTCTTCTTCGTTTTCGTCGTTTTGTAGTGCGCGCGGGTCTCGACCTTGGCCTTCGAACCGACCTTCGAGACGTTGGCCCAGGTGTTCGAGTACTGGCGGGGCTTGGAATTCGACATCTTCACTGCGCATTTCTTCGTCGCAGCTTCGGCGGGTGCCGCGTCGACGGCGATGGGTCCGGCGAGCAGACCGACTGCAAGGGTCAGTGCCATGAGCTTCGAGCCCGTCTTCGTGCGGGCAGGGGTGGTCAAGGACATGATTCTCCAGGGGGATCAGAACTGATAAGTCGATTCATCATAACCACTTCTGTTGTCAAAGCTAATCGGCATTCCGGGCGCTCCTCGACAGCGGTCCGGTGAGGGCCTGGAAGAGGGGCTGAGTGCGGATGGGATGGCCCGTCGAGCAGCTCGAATGCCATGTGTTGATCATCACTGGAAACTGGTAGACAATAGAAGGGCACACTACTGAACGATTGATCAGTCAGCTCGATTCCCGTCCGACCTCGCCCGCGCTCCACGCGCGTTCGAGCACGGAATCGGACCGGCGGCAATCGTGAAGCTGACACAGGAACCCAACATCGGGCCGTTCGCCGGGGTCTCTGCCGAGACCTCATGCACGGCCCTCAGACTGTGAGGAACATATGAGCGAAGCGTTCATCTATGACGCAGTGCGCACCCCACGCGGTAAGAACCGCGGCGGGGCGCTGCACAGCGTCAAGCCCATCGATCTCGTCACCGGCCTCATCGACGCCGTACGCGAGCGCAATCCGGACCTCGACGACTCCCAGATCGACGACATCGTCCTCGGCGTCGTCTCTCCAGTCGGCGAACAGGGCAGCGACATCGCCCGTGTCGCCGCGATCGCCGCCGGCCTCGACGAGTCCGTCGCCGGCGTTCAGGTCAACCGCTTCTGCGCCTCCGGGCTCGAAGCCGTCAACATCGCCGCCCAGAAGGTCGGCTCCGGATTCGAGAACCTCGTCCTCGCCGGTGGCGTCGAATCGATGTCCCGTGTGCCGCTGGGATCCGACGGCGGAGCCTGGGCGCAGGATCCGACGACGAACTATGACACGTACTTCGTGCCCCAGGGAATCGGTGCCGACCTCATCGCCACCACCGAGGGCTTCAGCCGTGCAGACGTGGACGCCTTCGCCGCCGAATCGCAGAAGCGAGCCGCCGCGGCCTGGGAGAACAGCCTCTTCGAAAATTCGATCATCCCGGTCAAGGACATCAACGGCATCACCGTGCTCGACCGCGATGAGCACATGCGTCCTGGATCGACCGTCGAATCGCTGTCGCAGCTGCCACCGGCCTTCGCTAAGCTCGCCGCACAGACCGGATTCGACGAGGTGGCTCTGCAGAAGTACCACTGGGTCGAAGCCATCGACCACGTCCACACCGCCGCAAACTCCTCCGGAATCGTCGACGGCGCAGCGCTTGCCATCCTCGGCGATGAGGAGGTCGGTCAGAAGATGGGAATGAAGCCCCGCGCCCGCATCGTCTCCACCGCAGTCACCGGGTCCGAACCCACCATCATGCTCACCGGTCCGACCCCGGCGACGAAAAAGGCCCTCGACAAAGCGGGACTGACCGTCGACGACATCGATCTGTTCGAACTCAACGAGGCATTCGCCGCAGTCGTGCTCAAGTGGATGAAGGATCTCGACATCCCTCATGAGAAGGTCAACGTCAACGGCGGAGCCATCGCCATGGGCCACCCGCTGGGCGCCACCGGCGCCATGATTCTGGGCACTGTCCTCGACGAACTCGAGCGCCGCGACCTCAAGCGTGGACTCGTCACCCTGTGCATCGGCGCAGGCATGGGCATCGCGACGATCATCGAAAGGGTCTGACATGACGAACACTGAAACCACAGCTGCCGACTACCAGCGCAACACCGATGCCGATGGCATCGTCACCGTCGTCATCGACGAGCCCGGCGCCAAGGTCAACACCATGAACGACTACTTCGCGGCCGCCCTCGAGGCGACCGTGGAATGGCTCGAAGCCAATGTCGACGACATCAGCGGTGTCGTCCTCACCTCGCCGAAGAAGACCTTCTTCGCCGGTGGCAACCTCAACAAGCTGCGTGAAGCCGACCCGGCCAATGCCGCAGAGGAATTCGAGGCTGTCGAACACCTCAAGAAGGTGCTGCGCCGACTCGAGACCTTCGGCAAACCCGTTGTCGCCGCCCTCGGCGGCGCGGCCCTGGGCGGCGGACTCGAACTCGCTCTGGCCGCCCACCACCGGATCGCGGCCGACGACAACCCGAGCGCCCGCTTCGGCTTCCCCGAGGTCTCACTCGGCCTGCTGCCAGGAGGGGGCGGAGTCGCCCGGTCGGTGCGCATGCTCGGCATCCAGACCGCGCTGCAGAAGACCATCCTGCCGTCGACGAAGTTCAAGGCCGCCGACGCCCAGGCGCTCGGCCTCATCGACGAACTCGCTCCTGCGGCCGAACTCGAATCCAAGGCCAAGGCCTGGATCAAGGCCAACCCCGAGGCTGTGCAGCCGTGGGATGTCAAGGGCTTCAAGATCCCGGGTGGCTCGCCGTCCTCGCCGAAGATCGGCGCGATGCTTCCCGCTCTGCCGTCCCTGCTGCGCAAGCAGGGCAAGGGTGCACCGATGCCGGCTCCGCGAGCCGTGGTCGCCGCTGCGGTCGAAGGCGCACTGGTCGACATCGACACCGCGCTGACGGTCGAGTCCCGCTACTTCGTCAACGTCACCCACACACCGGTGGCGAAGAACATGATCAAGGCGTTCTTCTTCGACCTCGGCCACATCAACTCCGGCGGCTCGCGCCCTGACGGTGTCACACCCCGCCAGGTGAAGAAGCTCGGCGTGATCGGCGCCGGAATGATGGGTGCCGCGATCGCCTACAGCGCTGCGAAGTCCGGTATCGAGGTCGTCCTCAAGGACGTCGAGCTCGCCAATGCGGAGAAGGGCAAGGCCTACGCCGCCAAGCGAGAGGAATCGGCTCTGGCCAAGGGCAAGACCACCGAGGCGAAGTCGCAGGCCGTCCTCGACCGGATCACCCCGAGCGCCTCGGCCGAGGATTTCGCCGGTGTCGACTTCGTCATCGAAGCGGTCTTCGAATCCGTCGATCTCAAGCAGAAGGTGTTCGGCGAGATCCAGGACATCGTCGAGCCTGATGCGGTCCTCGGTTCGAACACCTCGACCCTGCCGATCACCGACCTGGCCAAGGGCGTCACCCGGGACAAGGACTTCATCGGCGTCCACTTCTTCTCGCCGGCCGACAAGATGCCGCTGGTCGAGATCATCTGCGGTGAGAACACCTCCGACGAGGTCCTCGCCCGCACCTTCGACCTCGTGCAGCAGATCCGGAAGACTCCGATCGTCGTCAACGACTCCCGCGGATTCTTCACCTCCCGTGTCATCGGCACCTTCATCGCCGAGGCGGTCGCCGCCGTGGGCGAGGGAGTGGAACCGGCCAGCGTGGAACAGGCGGCCCTGCAGGCCGGGTACCCCACCGGTGCCCTGCAGCTGCTCGACGAGCTGACGCTGACCCTGTCGCAGAAGATCAACAAGGAGACCCGCGACGCGGTCGAGGCCGCTGGCGGCACCTGGATAGCCCACCCCTCCGAAGCCGTCTTCGACTGGATGGTCGAGCAGGGACGGACCGGACGCAAGGACGGCGCCGGCTTCTACGACTACGACGAGAACGGCAAGCGCACCACGCTGTGGGCCGGTGTGCGCGAGAAGTACGAATCGGGATCGAATGATCAGCCCTTCGCCGATCTGCAGGAGCGGATGCTCTTCGCCGAGGCGATCGAGACGATCAAATGCCTCGACGAGGGTGTGCTCACCTCGGTGCCGGACGCGAACATCGGTTCGATCTTCGGCATCGGATTCCCCGCGTGGACCGGCGGCGTGCTCCAGTACGTCAACCAGTACGAAGGCGGACTGGCCGGCTTCGTCGACCGGGCGAATGATCTGGCTGCGAAGTACGGCGAGCACTTCACACCGCCGGCCTCGCTGGTCGAGCGCGCGAAGACCGGGGAGACCTACGAATAAGTCGCAGGTCAGCTAGGCCCTGCCTGACCCCATGATCGCCGAGGCGGGGCCGGCCCCCGGAATAGCCTGTTGGCCTTCCGGTGTTGTTCAGTGGCACTGAGACTTCAGTGTCACTGACATCTACCGGAAGGCCATTGCTATGCGTGCCGCCGTCTATGACGCCTACACCGAGAACTTCGACGACATCACCGTCCGCGAGCTGCCCGATCCGAAGCTGCCGCCCGCCTCGGTGCTCATCGAAGTCAGGGCCGCCGGAGTCAACCCGGTGGATTGGAAGCTCGTCGGCGGGCACCTCGACCCGTTCATGCCCACGCAGTTCCCTGTCATCCCGGGCTGGGACGTCGCCGGTGTCGTCATCGGACTCGGCTTCGACACCCCGGAATTCTCCATCGGCGATGAAGTCGTCGCCTATGCGCGCAAGGACGTGCTCGGCGGCGGAACCTTCGCCGAGAAGGTCGCGGTGCCGGTTCATGCCGTAGCCGCGAAGCCGAAGAGCCTGAGCTGGGAACAGGCAGGCGGACTGCCGTTGGCCGGCGGCACCGCTCTGCGGATCCTCGATTCCCTCGGCGACCTGGAGGGCAAGACCGTGCTCATCCACGGAGCATCCGGGGGAGTGGGCAGTTTCGCCGTGCAGATCGCCCGGGCGGCCGGAGCACGCGTCATCGGCACCGCCTCTGAAGCTAACCACGAGTACCTGCGTGGGCTCGGCGCTGAACCCGTGACCTACGGCGACGGTCTGGTCGAGCGTGTCCTCGAGGCCGCCGGCGGTAAGGTCGACGGGGTCGCGGACTTCGTCGGGGGAGTCCTCGACGACACCCTGGCCGTGCTCGCCGAGGGCGGGGCGCACGCCTCGGTGGCCGATCCCAGCGTGGCCGAGCACGGCGGACGCTACATCTGGGTGCGTCCCGACGGCTCCGAGACCGCACGCCTGGGCCGCCTCGCCGACGAAGGGAAACTCACGGTCGCCGTCGCCGGCACCTACGGCCTCGACGATGTCCCCCAGGCCTTCAAGGACAGCGCCACCGGACACGTCCGCGGCAAGCTCGTCATCGTGCCCTGAATATCGGCTATACCGTCCTCGGTGATCGAAATATCGCCGAGGCGGGACTCGGCTGATCCGGTGATCAGCTGAGTCCCAGCGCCGCGGCCGCTGCGGCGCGCAATTCGACCCCGACCACCTCGGCGCTGGAGCGACGAGCCTGGTGCGGGGTCGAATTCATCATCCCGAACGCCGCATGCACGCGCACAGTGGCCGATTCCAGAGTCCACGCCGGGTGGGCGGCCTCGACGACTTCTGCCCACCGGCTGACATAGGCACGCTGCAGGCGGCGCACGGTCCGTCGCGATTCGTCCGGCAGCGCTTCGAGGTCGCGGTCCTGAATGCGGATGAGCTCGGGCTCGCCCATGGCGAAGTCGACATGGAAGTCGATGAGACGTCGCAGGGTCTGAGCCGCCTCGGTGGGGGTGATCCCCGAGGCGGTATCCCAGGCCGCGGAGACGATCTCCTCACCTCCGGACTGCAGATAGGCGGAGATGCCGACGAGCAGCTCCTCGAGCACGGCCTCCTTCGACGAGAAATGCCGGTAGACCGCCGGCGCCGAGATCCCCGCACCTTTGCCCAGGTCGTCGAGGCGCACACCGTGGAAGCCGTGCCGGGCATAGAGCGTCTTCGCGACCTCGAGCAGCTGCTCGCGTCTGGCCGCCTTCGCCGCTGCCCGCGCCGTCGGTTTGGCCTCGTTCGAGATCGACATCCGGCCTCCTTCCCTGAGCCTGATGCCCGCCGTCGCTGAAGACGTCGGTGCGGTCGAACTCATGCGTTGTCAGTTCTGCCTGTGAGCAGTATCATAGCAGTCAGTTAAGAATCATTAACTGAAATGAGGATGGAATGAGAGCAGTGGGAACTGCGGTCAGTCCGGCGACGGGGCAGGTCAACTCCGAGGCCCACGCCGAACTCATCGCTGAACTCCGGGAGCGCATTGCGGCAACGGCCCGCGGCGGTTCCGAGAAGTCCAGGCAGCGTCATATCGATCGTGGCAAGCTGCTGCCGCGTGAGCGCGTCGAGCATCTCCTCGACCCCGGTACTCCCTTTCTCGAACTCTCCCCGCTGGCCGCGGGCGGCATGTACGACGACGCCAGCCCGGGAGCCGGAATCATCACCGGCATCGGCCGGGTCGCCGGACGCGAATGCGTGATCGTGGCCAATGACGCCACCGTCAAGGGCGGCACCTACTACCCGGTGACCGTGAAGAAGCACCTTCGGGCTCAGGAGGTCGCCAAGGAGAACAGCCTTCCGTGCATCTACCTCGTCGACTCCGGTGGCGCGAACCTGCCGAACCAGGACGACGTCTTCCCCGACCGTGAGCACTTCGGCCGCATCTTCTTCAACCAGGCGACGCTCTCAGCTGCCGGCATCCCGCAGCTGGCCGCCGTCATGGGCTCCTGCACCGCCGGCGGCGCCTACGTCCCGGCCATGGCCGACGAATCGATCATCGTCTCCGAACAGGGCACGATCTTCCTCGGCGGCCCACCCCTGGTCAAGGCCGCCACAGGTGAAGAGGTCACCGCCGAAGAACTCGGCGGCGGCGCACTGCACTCCCGCGTCTCCGGCGTCACCGACCACCTCGCAGCCAATGACCCCCATGCGCTGGAGATCATGCGCGACATCGTCTCCACTCTCGGACCGAAGAGCACCCCGAACTGGGACGTCATCGAGCCTCGCATGCCGGCACACTCGCCTGAGGAGCTGACCTCCGTCGTACCCGTGGACTCACGCACCCCGTACGACGTCCGCGAAGTCATCGCGCGCCTCGTCGACGGATCCGAGTTCCACGAGTTCAAAGCCGAATACGGCACGAGCCTCGTCACCGGATTCGCTCACCTCGACGGACATCCGGTCGGGATCGTCGCCAACAACGGCATCCTCTTCGGCGAATCCGCGCAGAAGGGTGCCCACTTCATCGAACTCTGCGACCAGCGCAGCATGCCCTTGGTGTTCCTGCAGAACATCTCCGGATTCATGGTCGGCCGCGACTACGAAGCCGGCGGCATCGCCAAACACGGCGCGAAGATGGTCAACGCCGTCGCCACCGCCCGCGTCCCGAAGTTCACCGTCGTCATCGGCGGCTCCTTCGGCGCCGGCAACTACTCGATGTGCGGCCGTGCGTACTCCCCGCGCTTCCTGTGGATGTGGCCCAATGCCCGCATCTCCGTGATGGGCGGCGAACAGGCCGCCAGCGTGCTCTCCACCGTCAGACGCGACCAGCTCGAAGCTCGCGGCGAAGAGTGGAGCGCAGAGGCCGAAGACACCTTCAAGCAGCCCATCCGTGACCAGTACGAAGCCCAGGGCAACCCGTACTACTCGACGGCACGTCTGTGGGATGACGGAATCATCGAACCCGGTGACACCCGCCAGGTGCTCTCCCTGGCCCTCGACCTTGCCCGCTTCGGACCGATGGAACGCCCGCTGAATGCCAGCGGCTACGGCGTCTTCAGAATGTGAGCCCCACCATGACGAAAATGTTCACAACAGTCCTCATCGCCAACCGCGGCGAGATCGCCCTGCGCGTCATCCGCACCTGCCGCCGCCTCGGCATCCGCACTGTCGCCGTCTACTCCGACGCCGACGCCCAAGCGGCCCATGTCAGGGCCGCCGACACCGCGGTCCACCTGGGCCCGGCGGCCGCGTCCGAGTCCTACCTGCGCATCGACAAGGTCATCGCCGCCGCACAGGCCACGGGAGCCGAAGCCATCCACCCCGGCTACGGATTCCTGTCGGAGAACGCCGAGTTCTCCGCCGCCTGCGCCGAGGCGGGAATCGTCTTCCTCGGCCCCGGAGCCGAGGCGATTCGGACGATGGGCGACAAGATTACCGCGAAGCAGGCCGTGTCCTCCCGCGGCGTGCCGCTCGTTCCCGGCACGAAGGACGCCGCGATGAGCGACGAGTCCCTCATCGCCGCCTCGTCGGACATCGGCTTCCCCGTGCTCATCAAGCCCTCCGCCGGTGGCGGCGGCAAGGGCATGCACGCGGTCTTCGAGGCCGGCAAGCTCGCCGAGGCGCTGGTCACCGCCCGCCGTGAAGCCGCGAGCTCCTTCGGCGACGACACGCTGTTCCTCGAACGCCTCGTCGCCACCCCGCGCCATATCGAAGTCCAGATCATGGCGGACGCGCACGGCAACGTCGTCCACCTCGGCGAACGCGAATGCTCCCTGCAGCGCCGCCATCAGAAGGTCATCGAAGAAGCTCCCTCGGCGCTGCTGGACGAAGAGACCCGCGCCCGAATCGGCCAGGCCGCCTGCGAGACCGCGAAATCCGTCGGCTACGTCGGAGCCGGCACCGTCGAATTCATCGTCGGGGCCGACCGCCCCGACGAGTTCTTCTTCATGGAGATGAACACTCGACTGCAGGTCGAACACCCCGTCACCGAGGAGGTCACCGGAGTCGACCTCGTCGAACTCCAGCTGCGCGTCGGCGCGGGCGAAGAGCTGCCGCTGACCCAGGACGCCATCACGCTGACCGGGCACTCGATCGAAGCGAGAATCTACGCCGAGGACCCCTCGCGCGGATTCCTGCCCACCGGCGGTCGCGCCCTCGACGTCGTCTTCCCGGACGGGGAGGGCATCCGCGTCGACGCCGGGCTCGAAGCCGGGCAGACCATCGCCTCGGACTACGACCCGATGATCGCCAAGCTCATCGTCCGCGCCGATGACCGCGCCCAAGCCATCGCCCGCCTCGATTCCGCGCTCGCCGCCTCGGCGGTTCCGGGAATCGTGACGAACATCGACTTCCTGCGCACCCTCATGAGCCTGCCCGAGGTGGTCGCCGGCGAGCTCGACACCTCACTCATCGACAACCTCGGCGAGGATCAGCTGGCGCACACCTCCGGTGAGACCCACGCGCAGCTGGCAGCCGCCGCCGTCACGGTCACCGGGGGAGCGGCAGGCACGACCCTGACGGGACCGGTCACAGCCGCCGACCTGTCGGCGAATCGGTCGACCGCCTCGGCGTGGGCAGGACCCAGCGCCTGGCGCACCTCACGCCCGGACTTCCGCCCCACGGTCACCCTGGCCGCCGGAGGACGGACAGCCGAAGTCGAGGCTCGCGCGGGAGCCGTCGACGTCGATGACGACGGACTGTGGCACGTCACCCTCGACGGGATCCAGCACACCGCCCGGATCTTCTCCGATGCCCGCGACCGCAGCATCTGGGTGAGCACCGACACCGGGATCCACGTCTTCAACCGGCCATTGGCCGATTCGTCCCTGACACCGGGACTCGAAGGCGCCGAGGTGCTCGCACCGATGCCCGGCTCCGTCGTCGACATCAAGGTCGAGACCGGGGACGCAGTGGAACAGGGAGACCCGATCGTCGTCGTCGAGGCGATGAAGATGGAGCACGTGCTCACCGCACCCGCAGCCGGAATCGTCACCGTCACCGCCGTCGAAGGCGCCCAGGTCGCCCTCGACGAGGTGCTCGCCACGGTCGTCGACGAAGCCGCAGCCGAGGCCGTCGCAGACGCCGCCGAATAGTCACCAGCCACTCACACCACAACCACGCCACAAGCGGGGAGGAAACAATGGAAACCTTTGTTCCGGGAATGCTGCCCGAAGAATACGACGACCTGCGTCAAGGTGTCGCGAAATTCGCCGACGAAGAGGTCGCACCCGTCTCAGCCGAACTCGACGCCAAGCACGAGTTCCCCTACGACCTCGTTGCGAAGATGGGCGAGATGGGACTCTTCGGCCTGCCCTTCGACGAAGAGTACGGCGGCATGGGCGGCGACTACTTCGCCCTGTGCCTGGCCATCGAAGAACTCGGCCGGGTCAACCAGTCCCTGGCCATCACCCTCGAGGCCGGGGTCTCGCTCGGAGCGATGCCGATCTACCGCTTCGGCACCGAAGAGCAGAAGAAGGAATGGCTGCCGAAGCTCACCGACGCCTCTGGCCTGGCCGCCTTCGGCCTGACCGAACCCGAGGCCGGATCGGATGCCGGCGGCACCCGGACCAAGGCCACGCTGGAGAGCGGGACTTGGACGATCAACGGCAGCAAGTGCTTCATCACGAACTCCGGCACCGACATCACCCGCCTGGTCACCGCCACCGCCGTGACCGGAACCCGATCCTCTGGTTCGGGCCGCGAAGTCCCGGAGATCTCGACGATCATGATCCCGACCGGCACCCCTGGCTTCACCGCCGAACCGGCCTATGACAAGGTCGGCTGGAACTCCTCGGACACGCACCCGCTGACCTTCGACAATGTGCAGGTGCCCGAAGAGAACCTGCTCGGCGAGCGCGGACGCGGCTACGCGAACTTCCTGCGCATCCTCGACGAGGGCCGCATCGCCGTGGGTGCCCTGTCCGTCGGCGCCGCCCAGGGCTGCGTCGACGAATCCGTGAAGTACGCGAAGGAACGCCAGGCCTTCGGCAAGCCGATCGCCGACTTCCAGGGCATCTCCTTCAAGATCGCCCGCATGGAAGCCCGCGTCGTCGCCGCCCGGTCGGCGTACTACCTCGCGGCTTCGCGGATGCTCGCCGGACTGCCGTTCAAGAAGGAAGCCGCCATTGCGAAGATGATCGCCGGCGAAGCAGCCATGGACAATGCTCGCGACGCCACCCAGATCCACGGCGGCTACGGCTTCATGAACGAATACCTCGTCGCCCGCCACTACCGCGACTCGAAGATCCTCGAAGTCGGCGAAGGCACCACCGAGGTCCAGCTCATGCTCATCGCCCGCGAACTCGGACTCTGAGCTCAGTTCATCGCCTGTCTCAGGTGTGGGTGCCGACCTCCCGTCGGTCACTCGACCGAGCTTGAGCACCATCATCGCCCGCCGAGGCGGCGCCGCACATCCGTACGGACGTGCAGGTCCGCCTCGGCGGGCGATATTCTTATCCGACATCACCGTGAGGTGAGACGGCGACCGAAGGGGAGTGGGAGCACATGGATCTCAGCATGGTGGCATCGGTGGCGACGACGACGTGGATCGTCATCGAATACATCGTGAAGATCATCGCGGTCGGTGTGGTGCCGGAGAACCGTCGCCCGTCATCGTCATCGGCGTGGCTGCTGCTCATCCTGTTCGTGCCGATCGTCGGCATTCCCGCATTCCTGCTGCTCGGCAGCCCGTATATCGATCAGCGCCGCGCCCGGATCCAGGCCGAAGCGAACGAACTCATGCACGAAGGTGCCGACGACCTGCCCGATGTGCCGCCGTCGCTGGTCGCAAAGCCCGAATTCGTCTCCGTTGCCCAGCTGGGACGGGCACTGACCGCGCTGCCGATGGTCACCGGCGACAGCCACGGGGTGATCTCGGACTACGAGGCGTCGATCAAGCGGATGGCCGAACTCGTCGACGGGGCACACGAATACGTCCACGTCGAGATCTACATCATAGCGTGGGACTCGACGACCGATGTCTTCTTCCGGGCGCTCGAGCGAGCGTCGGCGCGCGGGGTCGAAGTCCGTGTCCTCTTCGACCACATCGGGTCGCGGAAGTATCCGGGATTCCACCGGCTCGGCAAGCGACTGAATGCAGCCGGCATCGAATGGCACCTGATGCTGCCGTTCATTCCGTGGCGCGGCAAAGCTCGCCGCATCGACCTGCGCAATCACCGCAAGCTGCTCGTCATCGACGGCAAGCGGGCGATGATGGGTTCGCAGAACATGATCGATTCGAGCTACCTCAACAGGAAGAACTCTCAGATCGGCCGGAACTGGCACGACATCATGGTCGAGCTCTCCGGGCCCATCGTCGCCGGAATCGAGGCGGTGTTCTCCACCGACTGGTACTCCGAATCGGGACAGGCACTGGGCATCCGCCCGTACGAGCGCGACGGCAACGAGCCTGAAGTCGGCGGGGCGACGAGTGCGATGCAGCTGGTTCCTTCGGGGCCCGGGTTCACGACCGCTCCGAACCTCAAGGTCTTCACTTCGATGATGTACCTGGCGCAGAAGCGTCTGGCCATCGTCAGCCCCTACTTCGTGCCCGACGAATCACTGCTGGCCGCCGTGGAGACCGCGGCCAGGCGTGGGGTCGACGTCGAACTCTACGTCAGCGAACAGGCCGACCAGTACATGGTCGATCGGGCACAGTCGTCCTACTACCGGTCGCTGCTCGAAGCGGGGGTGCGGATCTTCCTGTACCCGAAACCCGCCGTGCTGCACACGAAATGCTTCATCGTCGACGACCTCTATGCCGTGATGGGCTCGTCGAACATGGACATGCGCTCCTTCGGCCTCAACTACGAGATCAGCCTGCTGACCACCGGCGGGGACCTGGTCGATGACATCGTCGACGTCGTCGCCGGCTACCAGGACGTCAGCCGCGAACTCACCCTCGAGGAATGGGAGAAGCGGCCGTGGCCCCGCCGCTATATGGAGTCCGTCATGCGCCTGACCTCATCGCTGCAGTAGCCGGGCGGGGGACAGGCTGCTTCGCCGAGAAACGGGCTGCGGCACGGCTGCTTCGCCGAGAAACGGGCTGAGTGTCGAGAAACGGGCGCGCACGTGCGTTTCTCGACACTCAGCCCGTTTCTCGCTGATCAGTTGTCTCGATGGCCCGCTTGATCGCAGCGAAGATGCGAGGCCTGAAGAGGTCGCCGAAGCTCAGGTTGAAGACGGTGAAGCCGGCATTGAGAAGATCCATATTGCGCTGATGACTCAATTTGGCCGCCTCATCGGGGCCGTGAGGGTTGAGATAGAACTTGCCGAGACCGTGGACTTCCACTGCGACAGCAGCGAACCTGTGCCGAAAGTCATTGCGTCCGATGAACCTTCCCGACTCAGTGAAGGTGTCGACCTGCGGGACCATTCCGGTGATTCCGAAGCGATGGAACTTGACCGCACAGACCGCCTCGGCCGGAGATTCATATTCGGCGCTCGAAAGATCAACGGCCAAGAGGGCTCTTCGGCGTCCGCGTTGCCCTTTCGCCAGCAGATCGGTGATGTCTGCCCGGCCCACCTCTCCCGAGCGGAGTGCTTGAGAGATGAGCGGGACGGAAACCTCGAGCGAACGGTCCAGAGCAACGTCAGCCAGAGTCCTGGGCAGAGCAGTGACGGGATAGGCGAACGCGGATGAGACTTGTTCCGGTGGAAGTCTGCGCGAGTAGATGAACACACCATCGTAATTGCGGGTAGGGGAGTCCCTGGAGATCTCGACTTTCGACGATTCGAGAACGGCTGGGTCAAGACGGTGGATGAGCGCAGCCGAAACATGGGAGAACACATCCCCAGGCAGAAGCTCATCGAGGCGGCATGCGATCTGGACCCGCAGCTCCTCGGCTTCGTCCCGCAGATCTCCGAAGGTTTTCGGGAACGAAGTGTCGCGATCCGCGGATAGACCGCGGATGGGTCCGTGATGGTCATCATCACACGACTTGCGGATCACGTAGTGACCCTTCCTGACGAGGCGCAGGCAGCACCGCTTTGCTTCGGCCAACTGTCTGCGGGACATGCCGAGTCCACGGAGCTGCTTCGTCGTCAGCACTTGGAGCATCTATCAAGGATGACTCCAAAGATTCGCAAATGCAAGCAAATGCTATTAAACGTTAGGTTGTGTGGGGACTGGTTCCATCGAAAAACGGGCTGTGTGTCGAGAAACGGGCGCGCACACCCGTGTTTCGACACCCAGCCCGTTTCTCGGCGCCTGGGGTGTGTCGGCAAAGGCGAAGGAGTATGTGCCTCAGGCGGAGCCGGTGGTGTCGGGGCCGAGCTCGCCGCGGCTCTCCAGCGGCACGTCGAGCAGCTCGTGGACGCCGTCGACGATCTCGTTGGGTCGGAACGGGAAGCGGCGGACATCCTCGGCGGTGGAGATTCCCGAGAGCACAAGGACCGTGTGCATGCCCGCTTCCATGCCCGCGATGATGTCGGTGTCCATACGGTCGCCGATCATCGCGGTGCTCATCGAATGGGCGCCGATCCTGTTCAGCGCCGAGCGGAACATCATCGGGTTCGGCTTGCCCACGACGTAGGGCTCGCGGTTCGTCGCCTTCGTGATGAGTGCGGCGATGGCGCCGGTGGCCGGCAGGACGCCCTCGGGGCTGGGGCCGGTGGCGTCCGGGTTCGTGACGATGAAGCGGGATCCGGCATCGATGAGGCGGATCGCCTTCGTGATCGCCTCGAACGAATAGGAGTGGGTCTCACCGACGACGACGAACTCGGGGTCGTGCTCTGTCATGACGAACCCGGCCTCGTGGATCGCCGTGGTCAGCCCCGCCTCGCCGACGACATAGGCCGTGCCGTGCTCGACCTGGTTGGACAGGAAATCCGCGGTGGCCATCGCCGAGGTCCAGATGTTCGACTCGGGGACGTCGAGTCCGTTCGAGCGCAGCCGGGCGGAGAGGTCACGGGCGGTGTAGATGGAATTGTTCGTCAGCACCAGATAGGGGATGTCCGCCTGACGCCACTGGGCGAGCAGCTCGGCGGCTCCCGGCAGGGGATTGTTCTCCTTGACCAGGACACCGTCCATATCGGTCAGCCAGCAGTCGATCGAATCGCGATCCATGTCTCTCCTCGAACTCGGGGTGGGCCGAAGCGGCTGCTTCCAGCCTAGTCGGGTTGGGCGCAAGTGTGCTGAGGAGTCCGATCCGATGATGCGCGCCCCTTGACGGGGCGGGCGAGGAGTGTATTGTAGTAAGAACTTAATTAAGGGGATGCTTAAATGAGTGTGGATCACGTCTTCGCGGCGCTTGCCGATCCGACGCGTCGGGCGATCATCGATCGTCTGCGCTCAGGAGACAAGACAGCAGGTGAGCTCGCAGAGCCGCTGCCGATCAGCCGTTCGGCTGTCTCCCAGCACCTCAAAGTGCTCGAGGCGGCAGGACTCATCACGAGATCGAAATCCGCGCAGCAGCGCATCGTCGCCCTCAACCCTGATGCCCTCACCGAGGCGGCCGGCTGGCTGCAGGCGGCCCACGACGACTGGCAGCAGCGCTTCGACAACCTCGACCGCGTCCTCGCCGAGGAGGTGCCCACCGACCTTTCAAGGACCGACCCGTCAACCGCAGATCGAACTGCGGGCTGACCATCGACCGCAACGACGTACCGCGCGACGCAGACATCACGCACGACGCAGACTTCATGCACGACTCAAGGAGGAGAGCAGCGATGAACGCCGAGAACGCAGCCAACAGAGCTAACGCAGCCAACACAGCTAACGCAGCCAACACAGCGACCGATCCGAACAGCGCACAGGCGGGAGAACCCGGCTTCACCATCGTCCGCGAATTCGCCGCACCGCGCGCCCGCGTCTGGGAGGCCTGGACGAATCCGGACGTCATGGCCCGCTGGTTCCACCCCGAAACGTTGGTCACCCCACGCGAATCCGTCTCCGTCGACCTGCGGGTCGGCGGCGAATACACCTATACGATGCGCATTCCCAACACGGGACAGGAGTTCCCGACGGCCGGGAAGTACCTCCACATCGACGAGCCCGTCCGCCTCGACTTCACCTGGGGGAGTCCCGGCGAGGTCGACGATGCCCCGCGCGTGAGCGTCGAACTCGAGGAGATCGACGCCGACCGCACCCGCATGACATTCACCCTGACCGGCCTGCCGGGTGACTCGGGGACGGATGCGAGCGCGTACGACGGCTGGTCTTCGGCCTTCAGCGAACTCGATACCGAGGTCAGCAGCTGATCCTGAGCGCGCCGACGCGGCCCATCCGGACTCCATGCCGGATGAGCCGCCTCGGGAGTCCGCTTCTTCGTACCGACCCCGGGTCGCAGGGGTCCGGTGAATGGCGATAAACTCAAATCACGACGAGTGAGGAGCGTTACATGAGTGACAAGGTCATTGCCCAACGTGGTCTGTGGCTGGACGAGATGGAAGTCGGCGCCACCTACAAGCACGCACCGGGCCGCACCATCACCGAGGCGGACAACACGTGGTTCACAGCCGTGACCATGAATACCCAGGCCCTGCACCTCGACGCCGCCTGGTCGGCCACCGAACCCTTCGGTGAGCGCCTCGTCAACTCGATGTTCACCCTGGCCACCCTCATCGGCCTGTCCGTGTCCCAGCTGACACAGGGCACGACCGTGGGAAACCTCGGCTTCTCCGAGGTCAGCTTCCCCTCCCCGATGTTCCACGGCGACACCCTCTACGCAGAGACGACGATCCTCGACAAACGCAATTCGAAGTCCCGTCCGGGCCAAGGCGTCGTCACCTTCGAACATCGCGGCTACAACCAGGACGGCAAGCTCGTCGCGAAGGCTGTGCGGCAGGCGATGATGTTCGACTCCAGCCACGACTCGGCAACCACGACGTCCGCGGCCGAGTCCGCCGACCAGACCGACACCGGAAAGTGAGCGCCCATATGTCTCTCGAGTTCAAACCCGCCTGGCTCTTCGTCCCCGGCGATCGCCCCGACCGGTACACGAAAGCTGCCGAACGCTCGGATATCGTCATCCTCGACCTCGAGGACGCCGTCAACGAGGCCGACAAAGCCGCCGCTCGGGAGTCCATCGTCGACTTCCCCCTCGACCCCAGCCGCACGGTCGTGCGGGTGAACTCCCACGATTCGGGCCACCTCGGCGAGGACCTCAAGATGCTCGCACGCACCGACTACACGGCCGTGATGCTGCCGAAGGCAGAACTCGCAGCGGATCTGTCGATCCTGTCGGGCTTCCAGGTCATCGCGCTCATCGAAACCGCGCTCGGCGCCGTCAACGTCGCCGAGATCGCCGCCGCCCCGAACGTCTACGCGCTGATGTGGGGATCCGAGGATCTCATCGCCGACCTCGGCGGAGGCTCTTCACGCAAGGATGACGGCGGCTACCGGGACGTAGCCAAGCATGTGCGCAGCCAGACCCTGCTCGCCGCCCGGGCCCACAGCAAGTTCGCTCTCGACTCGATCTGGGCGGACATTCCGAACCTCGAGGGCCTCGCCGCCGAAGCCGAGGACGCCGTGCAGTCGGGCTTCTCCGGTAAGGTCTCCATCCACCCCAACCACGTGCCCGTCGTCCGCGACGCCTTCCGCCCCAGCGACGAACAGCTGACCTGGGCGCGATCGGTGCTCGACTTGGCGAAGACGGAGAAGGGCGCGTTCTCCTTCGAAGGCAAGATGATCGACGCCCCGCTGCTCAAGCACGCCGAACTCATCGTCGCCCGCGCGAACTGAAGAGACATCACCTCGTGAACGCCGCCGATGCACTGATCGCCGACCAGATCCGCGCCGTCCTCACCGCCGCCGAGGCGGGAGACGGGACCGCGCCCATCGTCGAGGCCGGGGACCCCGTCCTGCGCACCGACACCCGCCCCTTCGACGGGCAGGTCGATGACGCCGAGCTTGAGAAGCTCGCCGAGGTGATGCGAGCAACCATGCTCGCAGCCCCCGGAGTGGGCCTCGCCGGGCCGCAGGTGGGCATCGGCCTGTCGATGTTCGTGGCAGAAGACCCCGGTGCCCGCGATCCCGAAGTCGCGAGGGTCCGGCAACGGGAGCCGATGCCGCTGCGAGTCGTCCTCAACGCGGGATACGAACGCGCCGGCGCAGACGACGTCGCCTTCTATGAAGGATGCCTGTCGATCCCCGGCTACCAGGCCGTCGTCGCCCGCCCCCGCACGATCGCGTTGACGGGCGTCGACCTGCAGGGCAACCCCATCGCCGAGGAGGTCTCCGGCTGGTCGGCGCGCATCGTCGCCCACGAGACCGACCACCTGTCCGGGATCCTCTTCCTCGACAAGGCCGAGATGCGGTCCTTGTCGACGAACGAATCGGTCGCGACATTCTGGCATCAGCCCTCGACGCAGAAGGCCGCCGCCGAACTCGGCTTCTCCCTGCCGTCCGGCCTGGTGATGTGAGGCGAGACCTGCTGGGAATAACCTGCGCGCGTCATCGTTATACGGTGCATGAGCGATCTTCGTACCCTCACCCTCGGCGCCGGCTGCTTCTGGTGCCTCGATGCCGTCTATCAGCGGACCACCGGCGTGAGAGAAGTGATCTCCGGCTACACCGGCGGACACACCGACGATCCCGGCTACCGTGAGGTCTGCTCCGGGATGACCGGCCACGCCGAGGCCCTGCAGGTGACCTTCGACGCCGACATCGTCCCCGAAGACGTCATCCTCGGACTGTTCTTCACCGGCCATGACCCCACGAGCCTCAACCGCCAGGGCTACGACGTCGGCACCCAATACCGGTCGGCCATGTTCTACCGCGACGAGACCGAGAAGCAGCACTTCGCCGAAGCCATCGAATCCGCGCAGACCCTCTTCGACGATCCGATCGTGACCACCCTCGAACCGCTGGGCACCTTCTATCCCGCCGAGGCGGTCTACCAGGACTTCTACACCGCGAACCCGGACAACGGCTACTGCCGTGTCATCATCGACCCGAAACTGCGCAAGGCCCGCACCGCCTTCGCCGAGTGGGTGAGCTGATGGGCGGCCACAAGAAGGACAAGGGCAAGAAGTCCGCACACAAGAAGCACAAACGAACCACAGACGCGGGCGACGCCTGCGAAGTGACCAAAGATCGGGTCCGTGCCCACTTCCTCGACGGCAACACCGGCCCGTGGGCGAAGAACCTCGCCGCGCAGGACGCGCAGACCGCCCGCTCAGCGCAGAGCGAGAACTACGCTGACCTCGCCGAGGATGCCGCCGCCTCGGCGAGTGACCGAACGGCAGCCGTGACGCCCAGCCGCCGCGGACCCGACTACTCGGTGCCGTCATCGATCGACATCGTCGCCGATCCCGTCCTCCACGCTCTGAGCACCCGACGGTCGATCTCGAAGGTCGACCCGGAGACCCCGAACGATTCCGACCTGCTCGAGATCATCCGATCGATCTCCTCGGTCGCCGACCACAAGTCACTGCGCCCCTGGCGCTTCCTCATCATCCGCGGCCACGACCGGCACCGCCTCGGCGACGCCCTCGACGAAGCCGCCGGAGTGGTCCGCAAACCCGGCGAGACCAACACGAAGCCGCTGCGGGCAGAGCTCCTCCTCGCCCTCGTCTCCTCACCGGTCACACATGACAAGGTTCCCGAATGGGAGCAGCACGCCACCGCCGCCGGTGCCGGCCACCTGCTCGAACTCGCCCTGTGGCAAGCCGGCTGGGGAGTCATGTGGCGCTCAGGCACACTGACGAACACCGAACCGGTCCGCCGCCTCCACCGTCTTGCCGATCACGAGCTGCTCATGGGCTGGTTCTACATCGGAGCCGTTTCCGAACGCTACCGACAGCGGCTGACCACGAGCACCCGCCCCCTGCCGAAGCCCGAACAGTTCCTCGATACCCTGTGAGCACACCCGACACCGAGGCTCCGGAAACGCGCCGCCTGCCCAAGGAGATCTACGTCCTCGTGGCAGCGGCCTTCATCGTCGCCCTCGGCTACGGAATCATCGCTCCCGTCCTGCCGCAGTTCGCAGCGAGCTTCGACTTCGGGGTCACGGCCGCAACCATCGTCGTCTCCTCGTTCGCATTCTTCCGGTTCGTGTTCTCACCCTCGTCTGGCCGCCTCGTCGATGCCTTCGGTGAACGCCGAATCTACATCACCGGCCTCCTCATCGTCGCCGCCTCCACCGCGGCCGTCGCCTTCGCCCAGAACTACTGGCAGCTGCTGATCTTCCGCGGGCTCGGCGGCATCGGCTCGACCATGTTCAGCGTCTCCGCGATGGCCCTCATCGTCCGGCTCGCCCCGATCGACGCCCGTGCGAAAGCCTCTTCGACGTATGCGACAGCGTTCCTCGTCGGCAATATCGCCGGGCCCGTCCTCGGCGGTGCGATGGCCGGATGGGGGATGCGCATCCCGTTCGTCATCTACGCCGTCGGTCTGCTCATCGCCGCCATCGTCGTCCGCGTCTTCCTCGGCTCCACCGCCTCATTCGGCTCCTCCACGAAGTCCGGGCGTGCCCGCCTGGAGGCGGAGAAGGACAAGGAGCAGCAGGAAGTCATGTCCTTCCGGGAAGCCTGGAAAGATTCGGCCTACCGCTCCGCGCTCATCTCCGCTTTCGTCCAAGGCTGGTCGGCGATGGGCATCCGTGTGGCCATCTACCCGCTCTTCGCCATCCAGGCCCTCAAAGCCGATACCGCCGTGGCCGGACTGGCTCTGACCATGTTCGCCATCGGCAATGCCTCGGCGGTCACGGTCGTGGGGCGCTTCGCGGACACCGTCGGGCGCAAGCCCTTCATCCAATGGGGTCTGTTCGTCCTCGGCGTGACGACCGCGGCGTTGGCCTTCATCGACTCGATCTGGCTGTTCTTCGCCTTCTCGGTCATCGCCGGAGTCGGATCCGGCCTGGCCAATCCCGCGCAACAGGCCACCGTCGCCGATGTCATCGGCCGCGAACGCAAGGGCGGCCGAGTGCTCGCCCGCTACCAGATGGCCCTCGACGGCGGAGCGATCCTCGGCCCGATCATCGCCGGAGCCGTCGTCGACCACTTCGACTACTCGTGGGCGTTCCTGCTCACCGGTGTCCTCGGCATCATCGCCGCCGGTCTGTGGTTCTTCGGCCGCGAGACCCGACCGAGGCAGCCGGCTTCGACTCAGTGACGCAGGTGCGGCTGGGCGCGCCCCGGTTCTGATTCCGAGAAGTCAGGTTTTCCTCATGGGCGGCTCAGCGGACACTCACTAGGATGGCTCTGTCGGCGTTCTGCGTCGTCGCCCTGTCTACGACAAAGAAAGTCCCCCTCCGTGAGATTCCTGACCCGGCTGAGCTTGAAGAACCGGGCGCTCATCGCGCTCATCTCCGTCGTTGCCGTCATCTTCGGCGTCATCGGAGCCGGTGCCCTCAAGCAAGAGCTCTTCCCATCCCTCGACAACCCACAGGCCACGGTCACCGCCTCCTACGAGGGGGCGACCCCCGAGGCCGTCGAATCCGAAGTCACCGACCCCCTCGAAGGGGCGCTGACCGCACTGCCCGAAGTCGAGGACATGACCTCGACATCCTCGGCGGGCAGTTCGCAGATCACCGTGGGCACGAAGTACGGCGACGACTCCGATGACGTCGTCCGTGCTCTGCAGCGCGCGGTCTCCCAAGTGCAGCCGACCCTGCCCGACGGGGTCGAACCGAACGTCATGATGATGGGCACCGACGATATTCCGGTGCTCGCCCTCTCCGTGACCTCCGACGCCGATGAAGACCAGCTGACCGCGAATCTCGAGGACATGGTCGAACCGGAGCTGAAGAAGGTCGACGGAGTCTCCCAGGTGCAGATTGCCGGTGCGACGACCAAACAGGTCGAGATCAGCATCCGTCGTGACGATCTCGAGGACGAAGGAGCCAACCTCGACGAGGTGGCCGGAATCCTCCAATCCAACGGCGTCCCCACCTCGGCGGGTGAGCTCAAGGGCGCCGACGGCACGGCCCCGGTCGAGGTCGGCACGCGCATCCGCTCGATCGATGCGATCAAGGACCTCGTCATCTCCGGCAAGGACGGACCGATCCAGGTCTCCGACGTCGCCGACGTCAAGCTCGTCGACGAGCCCGTCGAATCGATCTCGCGCACCAACGGACAGCCGTCGCTGTCCGTGTCGGTGATGAAGGAATCCGACGCGAACACCGTCGACGTCTCACACGCGGTGGCCGACAAGCTGCCTGAACTCGAGAAGATGATGGGCGACAACACTGAGTTCGTCTCCGCGTTCGACCAGGCACCGTTCATCGAGCAGTCCATCCACGACCTCCTCAACGAGGGTGGGCTGGGCCTGATCTTCGCGGTCCTCGTCATCCTCGTCTTCCTGCTGTCGGTGCGGGCGACGATCATCACCGCCATCTCCATTCCGCTCTCCCTCCTCATCGCCATGATCGGCCTGTGGATGGGCGGGGAGACCCTCAACATGCTCACCCTCGGTGCGCTGACGATCTCCGTCGGCCGCGTCGTCGACGACTCCATCGTCGTCATCGAAGCGATCCGCAGGCGCCACGCCTCCGGTGGTGACAAATTCTCGAACATCCTCGCCGCCGTCTCCGAGGTGGCCGGGGCCATCACCGCATCGACGCTGACCACGGTGGCTGTGTTCCTGCCGCTGGCGTTCGTGACCGGGCAGACCGGCGAGATGTTCCGGCCCTTCGCCCTGACCGCGACCATCGCCCTGCTCTCCTCCCTGTTCGTGGCGCTGACGATCGTGCCCGTCCTCGCGTACTGGTTCCTCCGTCAGCGTGAAGCGAAGGTCAAACTCACCCGCGCTGAGAAGACCGAGATCCGCCGCAGCCGCAAGTCGATGCTGTCGCAGTGGCGGACAGAGAAGAAGGCGGCGAAGAAGGCCGACAAGAAGCGCGACCTCGTCGCCGCCGGTGCCGCAGCCGAGGACACCGGCCCGCGCGACGATGCCGATTCCTCCCTTCCGGCTGCTGCCTCTGCGCGAGGCGAAGCCTCCACCCGGTCCGAACCGACCGGAGTGGCCGCGGGCGGTCCGCGCTACGGCGAATCCGCAGACGGCACGGAAGCAGTCGACGAACTCGCCGGAATGCACTCGCCGGTGACCCGTCTGCAGAAGACCTATATGCCGGTCATCGGGTTCTCGACGAAGCACCCGATCGTCATGATCCTCATCGCCGTGCTCATCCTCGCCGGCACCGGAGCGATGATCCCGCAGCTGAAGACCGAACTCTTCGGCGACACCGGGCAGGACTCCCTGCAGATCTCTCAGACCTTCGACCCGGGCACGGACCTCGACGAGGCATCGGAGCAGGCGAAGAAGGTCGAGGACATCCTCGCCGACGAATCCGACGTCGACAACTACCAGCTGTCGCTGGGCGGCACGTCATTCGGCTTCACCGACGATTCGTCCCTGACAGGTACCTATATCGTCAACACGAAGTCCGGAGTCTCGGCGCAGTCGATCTCCGCGGACCTGCAGAAGCAGTTCGACGATCTCAAGGGCGCCGGCGACGTCGAGGTGGCGAGCCAGAGCTCGACCCCGGGTGCGCAGACGATCGACGTCACGCTCACGGCCACCGACGCGCAGGAACTCGAAGACGCGACGAAGAAGGTCAGCGACAAGCTCGAAGGCGTGTCCTCGGCACAGTCGGTGACCAGCGATATCGCTGCGGTCCAGCCCGTGATCGAGGTCAAGGTCGACCATGAGAAGGCCGCAGAGGAGAACCTCACCGAGGCGTCCATCGGCCAGTATGTGCAGCGTGCCATGCATGGTCAGCAGATCGGTGAGGTCGTCATCGACGATGTCTCGCATTCGGTGCTGCTCTTCGACCGCAATGCCGACACTGTGGAGAAGCTGCGTGAACTCAAGATCCCGGGCAAGCCGGAAGAAGCGACGCCTGCCGGCGGAGCAGGCGCGGCAGGAGGTGCCGGAGGAGCAGCCGGAGGAGCCGGCGGTTCAGGTGATGCCGGCGCGGCCGGAGGCGCCGGTGGCACGGGTGGCGCTGGTGGTGCGACTGGCGGTGCCGGAGCGGCCGGCGGCACCGGTACGGCAGGCGGCGACCCGAACGCGGGCGCTCCCGTGACCTCGGAGCCGCGCTTCATCGAACTCGATGAGGTCGCCGAGGTCAAGGAGGTCAAGACCGCTCCGACGATCCGCCACACGGATTCGCAGCGCTCGACCACCGTGTCCGTGACCCCGGAGGGCGATGACCTCGGAGCCGTGTCGACCGAAGTGCAGTCCGCCCTCGACGAGGTGGACCTGCCCGATACGGTCGCCGTCGACACCGGCGGTGCCACCCAGGAGCAGAACGAAGCGTTCTCGCAGCTGGGACTGGCGATGCTCGCGGCGATCCTCATCGTCTTCATCATCATGGTCGCCACGTTCAAGTCACTGCTGCAGCCGCTGATCCTGCTGGTCTCGATCCCGTTCGCGGCCACCGGTTCGGTAGCGCTCTCGCTCATCACCGACACCCCGCTGGGGCTGACGTCGATGATCGGTCTGCTCATGCTCATCGGCATCGTGGTCACGAACGCGATCGTGCTCATCGACCTCATCAACCACTTCCGCATCCGCGGGGTCGACCTGCGCACAGCCATCGTCCACGGCGCCCGGCTGCGTTATCGTCCGATCCTCATGACCGCTGCCGCCACGATCTTCGCGCTGCTGCCGATGGCCCTCGGGCTCACCGGCGGGGGAGTGTTCATCTCGAAGCCGTTGGCGATCGTCGTCATCGGCGGCCTGATCAGCTCGACGCTGCTCACGCTCATCCTCGTGCCGGTGCTCTACCTGCTGCTCGAAGGAGTGAAGGAACGCCGGGCCGAGAAGAAGTACGTGAAGAACATGGCCCGCGGAGAGGTCCTCGACGCCGCCGAAGCCCGGGCGCGGCAGCGCGAGACCGCCACGGCGCTTGCCGGTGCAGGTACTGCCGCCGGTTCCGGTGACACCCGGACACGGACAGAAGGGGAGGCTCCCACCGAGGCGCCCGCACCGACTGTGGACCCGACGTCCGCGGATTCGGCCGGGGCCGCCTCGGCGCCGGATGAGACGACGGGGTCCGACCACGTCGACGACGGGCACGGTGAACCCAAACACTGAGCCGTCCCCGCTAGAGTTGAGTCCATGACGACCGAGCTCGAACCGCAGGAGAGAAAGCGCCTGTGGTTCGAGCTCGGCCTCATCGCGGCGCTGTCCCTGGGCCAGGCGTCCGTCTACGCGATCGTGCGCCTGGCAGACATCGCCACGCGCGGACCGATCAGCGACGCCCAGGCGAAACTCAACACCTCGATCTCGCCCCGACCCGGATTCGACCTGATCTACCAGCTTCTGGACATCGGCTTCGCCCTGGTGCCGGTCGCCCTCGGGCTCTACCTGCTCAGTCGAGACCGACCGGCCCGGCCGCTGCCCATCCGGCTCGGAGTCGACGGGCACCGACTGCGCGACCTCGGCCACGGTGCCCTCATCTTCCTCGTGATCGGCATCGGCACCCTCGGGGTGTACGCGGGCGGCAGGGCATTGGGGATCACGGCCGAGATCCAGCCGTCCAACCTCGGCGATCATTGGTGGACGATCCCGGTGCTGCTGCTCTCGGCCGCGAAGAACGGAATCCTCGAAGAGGTGCTCATCTTCGGCTTCGGGGCACTTCGACTGCGGCAGCTGGGGTACGGACCGTGGCCGATCATCATCTCGCTGGCGCTCTTCCGGGCCAGCTACCACCTCTACCAGGGCATCGGCCCATTCATCGGCAACGTCGCCATGGGCATCATCTTCGGCTGGTACTTCCTGCGCAAGGGCAGACTCATGCCGCTGGTGTGGGCGCACGTCATCATCGACGCCGTCGGATTCCTCGCCCCGGGAGTGCTCGCCCTCGTCGACATCGGCTGAGTGTGCCAGGGTTCACCCTGTGTTCACACATGGGTTGAACTCGGGTCAGGTGTCGGTGACAGTCTCGACCGGGTGAGCCCTCCGGTATCGGACCGTATCGTCGGGCTGTCGGAGGGAGCCGGAATCATGATGCGAGGAGAGAAGCAATGAGAACATTCCTACCGATGGCCGATCACGTACGCGGTAAGCGCAGCGCCGTCACCTGCGCCCTCAAATGCGACAACGCGTGTCTCAAGGCCACCTGCAACACCTCGTCGAACGGCTACTTCCGTGACATCGTCGACGCCAAGCTCAGCCGTCGCGCCGTCCTCGGCGCCTCTGCCGCGGGAGCCCTGGCGCTCGCCGTGACCACCGCCCCCAGCCCGACCGCCGGCAGCGCCGCTGCGGCCGGACACGGCACGCTGAAGTTCTCCGCCATCGACCCCGTTCACCACGAAGTCGATGAGTTCATCGTTCCGCAGGGCTACTCCTGGCATCCGATCGTCCGGTGGGGCGACCCGCTGTTCCCCGACTCTCCCAAATTCGATCCGGAGAACCAGAGCCCCGAAGCGCAGCGTCGCCAGTTCGGCTACAACAACGACTTCCTGTCCATCCAGGTCGACGAGTCCGACGAGAACCGGGCACTGCTCTTCGCCAACCAGGAGTACACGAACGACGAGATCATGTACCCGGAGTCGATGGCCGCAGCCGACAAGCGCGCCATCAGCCGGCAGGCGCACGGTCTGACCGTCGTCGAGCTCGAACGCCGCCACAAGAACTCCCCGTGGTCGGTCGACGTCAACGGGACGAAGAACCGTCGCTTCCTCATCGACACCGAATACGAGTTCACCGGTCCCGCCGCGGGCTCCGACCTGCTGCGGACGAAGGACTACCCGCAGGGCGACAAGGCTCAGGGCACTCTGGGCAACTGCTCGGGCGGACTCACCCCATGGGGAACAGTCGTCTCCGGCGAAGAGAACTTCAACTCCTACTTCAAGGCCCAGGGCACCTCGGCCGCCGACAAGCGCTACGGGCTCGACAGCGAAGACTCGGCCAACGGCTGGGAGAACGATGTCGACCGCTTCGACACGAACAACCCCGGGTATGCCAATGAGGCGAACCGCTTCGGCTGGATCGTCGAGGTCGACCCGTGGGATCCGGAATCGACTCCCGTCAAGCACACGAACATGGGGCGGTTCAAGCACGAGGGCGCCAACGTCACGATCTCCGACTCCGGTCATGCCGTCGCCTATATGGGTGACGACGAGAGGTTCGACTACCTCTACAAGTTCGTCTCGAAGGACACCTTCATCGAAGGCGATCGCGAACACAACAAGACGCTGCTGACCGACGGCGACCTCTATGTCGCGAAGTTCACCGGCAACTCCCCGAAGTCCGAGATCGACGGCAGCGGTGACGTGCCCTCCGACGGCGAGTTCGATGGCAGCGGACAGTGGCTTCCGCTGGTCAAGGACGGCAAGTCGCAGGTGTCCGGCTTCTCCGTCGACGAAGTCCTCGTCAACACCCGTCTGGCCGCGGACAAGGTCGGACCGACGAAGATGGACCGCTGCGAGGACGTCGAACCCAACCCGGTCAGCGGGCGGATCTACGTCGCCTGCACGAACAACTCCGACCGCGGAACCTCCGGCAAGGCCGGAGTCGACGAGGCCAATCCGCGCACGGAGAACCGCGACGGCCATATCGTCGAGATCACCGAACGCTCCGGCGACCACACCGGGACGGACTTCGACTGGACCCTGCTGCTCGTCTGCGGAGACCCGAAACAGGGCGATGCCACATACTTCTCGGGATTCCCCGCCGATCAGGTCTCACCGATCTCCTGCCCGGACAACGTCGCCTTCGACTCGGCGGGCAATCTGTGGATCTCCACCGACGGGGCTCCCGACGGCATCGGCTACTGTGACGGCCTCTTCAAGGTGACAATTGAGGGCAAGCAGCGCGGCCGAGTCGAACAGTTCCTGTCGGTGCCGCGTGAGGCCGAGGTCTGCGGACCGCTCATCCACGACGAGTATGAGTCAGCTTTCGTTGCGGTCCAGCACCCCGGCGAAGACGGCTCCTATGCCGATCAGCACTCGCAGTTCCCCGACTATGTCGACGCGACCGATGTCGATAAGGGAGTGGCCGCGATGCCGCGCCCGACAGTCGTCCAGGTCATCAAGGGCCAGGGCAACGGCGGAGGCAAAGGCAAGGGGCACGGAAACGGCAAGGGGCACGGCCGCGACAAGTGAGTCCCGCAGCCGATAGTCAGCGGCTGCGCTCGAAAAGAGTTCAGGACGATCTGTGCGGGTTTCTCAAGGGAAACTCCGCACAGATCGTCCTGAACTCCGTTGTGCTGCGGCGCAGAGTCGTGCTGCGGCACAGGGCCCCACCGGTTCACCAGCGAACCGGCAGAGTGCCCTGAACAAGACGGCCCTGAATAGCCGCCCGGCAGGGTCTCAGATGGTGACGGCGCCGTTCTCCGTGTTGAAGCTCACCGACATGATGCCCGGCATCCCGTGGGGTGCGGACCAGTCGATGTTGATCTCCGAGATCGGCTTGGCATCCTGAGTGCCCAGCCAGTCGCGCAGACGGTCGCGGTCCCCGGCGATCTGCAGGGTGTCGATGTCGACTCCCGCATTCGTCTTGTACGTCGACGGGTGCTGCGAGGAGTCGGCGGACCACTTGATGAAGAACGGCAGCTGGGGATCGGCGATGAGCCCCTTGACGCCGATCTGCAGCCACTTGAGTTCCAAACCGGACTCCGGCGTGCGATTGCCGTCGACGGCCTTGCGTTCGAGACGGGATTCGACTGCGGTGAGATCGTCGACCGAGACGCACCAGCCCATCCAGCCGCCGCCGAGCTCGGAACGAGCCCGGACCGCCTGACCGAAGGGCGTCGAGAGAGCGGCCGGATGCTCCAAGGCTTCCACGACTTCGAGGTAATGGCCGTTCGCTAAGGGGAAGATGAGGTTTCTGGTGCCGAATCGAGGATGCACACCGCCGTCGTAGGGAACCACACCGAGCTTCTCCGAGATCCGCTCGGCGGTCGCACGATAGCCGTCAGGTTCACTGGCGTATGACACATGATCGAGTTTCATGACTCGACAATCGCATAACCTGGCTCACACTGCCCCTTAGGGTCACCTAAGAAATCGTGATGATCATCACGCCCGGCCGGCAGCGGCTCGGGCAACGGCCGAGGGCAAACGAAACCGCCCGGATGTCATCATCCGGGCGGTCGTGATCCAGCGCTGAGTTCTCAGCGTGATGGGAGGGGAGAGCTCAGTGGCCCTCGGCCTTGAACCGTTCGATGGAGGCGTTGATCTCGGCCTCGGCGGCTTCGCGACCGGTCCAGCTCGACCCCTTGACGAACTTGCCGGGCTCGAGGTCCTTGTACCGGCTGAAGAAGTGCTCGATCGAGTCGAGCATGAACTGGTCCACATCCGAGACGTCGGTGTAGGAGTCCCACCGGGGATCTCCGGCGGGAACGGCGAGAACCTTGTCGTCGCCGCCAGCCTCGTCTTCCATCTGGAACATGCCGATCGGGCGGATGTCGACGAGCACACCGGGGAACAGCGGCTCCGGCAGCAGCACGAGCACATCGAGAGGGTCGCCGTCGTTGCCGAGGGTGTCCTCGATATAGCCGTAGTCGGCGGGGTACTGCATCGAGGTGTAGAGGTAGCGATCGAGCTTGACCCGACCGGTCTCATGATCGACTTCGTACTTGTTGCGGGACCCCTGAGGGATCTCGATTGTGGCCAGCAGTTCCATAGTGCTCCTTCACGTTAGGGGTGCATCACTAGAATAGATGGTACAAGTCCCCGTCACCGCCCACCGACGGCGACCACCCCACGGTCGTCGAGGAATGAGAGCCTGCGTTTGAACGACACCGATGCGCCGCCGAATCCGTCGGACTCCGGCTCCCCCCGCCGCGAACGCAGAAGATCGCGGCGGAAGAGGGGCGGTGCGATCACCGCCGGTGCCGTCGTCCTCGCCCTCGGCGCCTATGTCGCCGTCGATGCCTATGACCTCGTGCCCGGTCTGCCCGGTGTGCTCACCACCGCCCCCCAAGTCGAGGTCCAGACCGTGCCCACCCCGCAGGCCCACGCACGGCAGGTGCCCGCTCCCGCCTCGGCGGTCGACGATTCGGCTCCTGTGCCCACACGGATCCCGAAGACGATCGACGCCGTCCTCAAGGAGTCGAAGGTCACAGGCTTCGGCCTCGAGGTCCGCGACGGGATCAGCGACGACGTCCTCTACGCGAAGGACGAGACGAAGCCGCGCACTCCCGCCTCCGTGACGAAGGTGCTCACCGCGGCCGCCGCCCTGTCCGCGATCGGCGGGCAGACGCGCCTGGCGACGACGACGGACTTCGATGCGGACACGCACACCCTGACGCTGACCGCCGGAGGCGATGTGCTCCTGTCGGCCGGAGATTCCGATCCCGGTTCGGTCAATGGGCACGCGGGGCTGCGGACCCTGGCCGAAGACACCGCGGCCGCCCTCAAAGATCAGAACATCACCGAGGTGGCCCTCAACCTGGACACGAGCCGCTACGTCGGCGAGGACTTCGACTCCGGGTGGTCCCGGTCCGATATCGCCAAGGGCGTGATCACCCCGATCCAGCCGATCATGGTCGACACCGCCTACATCGGATCGACGAACGCCGAATGGCGCGGCCGCAGCGAGCACCCCGCCAAGGACGCGTTCTCGATCTTCGAAGAAGAGCTGAAGAAGACCGGGATCACCGTCACCGCGGAGGCCGACGAGTCCGAAACCGAGACGCCGTCCGAGAACCCGATGGAACTCGCCCGGGTGGAGTCGGCGACGATCTCCGAGATCGTCGAATACGCGCTCGTGCACAGCGACAACGTCGTCGCTGAGGTGCTCGGCAATGAGGTTGCCATCGCCCAAGGCAGGGACGGCAGCCTGGAGAACGGTCCGAAGGCGGTCCTGGAGGCTCTCGGCGACTCCGTCGATCTCGGGCGCACCCACCTCGTCGACACATCGGGGCTGTCCTATGACAACCGGATCGCCCCACACGATCTCACGACCGTCCTGCAGGCCTCGGTCGTCGCCAATGACTCTCTGGCCGGGCTCGTCAGCTACTTTCCCGTCGGCGGACTCACCGGCACCCTGCATGACCGCTTCCTCGACGAGAAGAATGCCTCCGGGGTGGTGCATGCGAAGACCGGAACGCTGTCGACCGTGACTTCTCTGGCCGGGGGAGTGCTCGACGGGGAGGGACGTTACCTCGTATTCTCCATCCAGATCGACGATGTGGATAAGGATAAGATCTTGGAAGCCAGAAAGACTGTGGACGATATCGTCACAGCCCTCGCGAACTGCGGCTGCCGATGATCATCGACGAGGGATTCGCCGCCCGCACCGCCCGTGAGCTCGTCTCCGCGGCGAAGGTCCCCGAACCGGGTGTGCTCGAGACACTCGTCGAGGGCATGAAGGACAATGCGCTGACGGCTCAGGACCTCGTCCTCGATTCGTTCCTGCTGCCGCCGGAGCACGCCGATGCTGTGCGCGGGCGGCTCGCCGCCGGTTCCGTGCTCGTCCTCGACCAGGTCAGCTGGGTCAAAGCCAATGCGCAGTCCGTCAACGGAATGCTCGACGAGGCGGCCCTGCCCGCCCCGGTCAGCCCCGCCACCGCAATGGCCGGTGCCGTCGAGGTCGCCGGGGTGCTCTCGCTCCTGTCGACCCGCGTGCTCGGCCAGTTCGACCCCTTCGCGGTGGAGACGGGACGGCTGATGTTCGTCGCCCCCGCCGTGCTCATCGCCGAGAAGGCCATGGACGTCGATCCGCGTGACTTCCGCATGTGGGTGGCCCTCCACGAAGCCACCCACCAAGTGCAGTTCGCGACGGCGCCCTGGCTGCGCGACCATATGCGCACCCTGCTCTCCGGGGCCGTGTCCACCCGACTGACGATGCCCGGAGTCGGCGGGATCGTCGACCTCTTCGCCACCCTCGGGCGCATCGTCAAAGGCGAGGCCAGCATCATCGACCTCATCCGCGACGAGAACATGCGCGGCGCACTCGACGAGGCCACCGCGATCCTGTCCCTGCTCGAAGGCCACGCCGATGTCGTCATGGACGAAGTGGGCGCGGGAGTCATCCCGAGCGTGCGCCGGCTGCGCCGGAAGTTCGAGGCCCGGCGTGACGCGAGTCAGGGCGGCTTCCTCACCAATCTGCTCGGAATGGACCTCAAACTCGCCCAATATCGGGACGGGGCGAAGTTCGTCCGGGCCGTCCGCCGCGAGGTCGGACAGAAGGGTTTCTCCCGCATCTATGCCGAACCCGCGAACCTTCCCCGCACGGCGGAGATCCACGATCCGCAGCTCTGGCTCGACCGTGTCCACGGCTGAGGGGCCGCGCGACGCAGCCTCGCCGAGGCGGCCGACCCTCGACCCGGCGAGTGCCGCCATCCGCACTGCCGTGCGTGCCGCACTCGCGGACGCAGGAGCGTCCGCACCGGGCCTCATCGTCGCGGTGTCCGGGGGAGCGGATTCGATGGCGCTGCTGCACGCGGCCGCGTTCCTTCACCGGCGCGGTGAGATCCGTGCCCGTGCGCTGACCGTCGATCACGGTCTGCAGACCGTCACCGCCGAGGTGGCCGACCGGGTCGCCGCCACCGCCGAATCCTGGGGCGTGCCTGCCGAGGTGATGAGGGTGAGCATCGACGCCGGAGACGAAGGCCTCGAGGCCGCGGCGCGCTCCGCCCGCTATGCCGCCCTCGAAACCGCTCGGGCGGCGGCCGAAGCCGACTGGATCCTCACCGCCCACACCCGCAGCGACCAGGCCGAGACCGTTCTGCTCGGCCTCATGCGCGGATCGGGCACCCGGTCCCTGGCCGGGATGAGCCCGCTGGCCGGTCGCCTCATGCGGCCCCTGCTCGGCCTCGACCGAGACCAGACCGAAGCGTCCTGCCGGGCGCAGGGCATCGAGTTCTGGAACGATCCGATGAACGCCGACACCGCGTTCACCCGAGTCCGGGCCCGGCAGCTGCTGGCCGGACTCGAAGCCGAACTCGGTCAGCCGATCACCGCGAACCTCGCCCGCACCGCCGACCTGTGCCGCGCCGATGCCGATTTCATCGATGCCCACGCCGAGGCGGCAGGGCAGCAGGTCCGCGCAGCCGCCTCGGTGCCGGTGGAGGTCTTCACCGCACTCGACGACGCCGTGCTCGGCCGAGTCGTGCGCGACTGGGTGATCTCACTCGGCGTGCCCGGGCAGAACCTCGGAGCGGTGCGCGTCGCCGAACTCTGCGCCCTCATCCGCGACCGCAGGCGCGGTCGACTGTCCCTGCCCGGGGACATGGAAGTCGTCGTCGGAGGCGGGCAGGCCGTGTTCCAGCCGGCCGCGAGGGCCCGCTGAGGCTCAGCTCAGCCGCGGCCCGCCTGCCAATTCGCCGCCGGAGGCGATGAGCCGACCTGCCTTGAACACATCCCTGTCCCGTGGGCAGTCCATGATCGCCGAGGTGACCGTGTCGGCGTCGATGAGCACGAAGTCGGCGGGAGCACCCACGGCCAGACCGAACCGGGAATCGTCGACCAGCGCCGAACCGTCGGGGCGATCACCGGCCATGACCTGAGCTCCTCCGCGGGAGGCGATATCGAGACAGCCTTCGATATCTGCGTCTGCACGGAACCCGTTCGTGAACGCCAGCTGCCAGGTCCGGCGCAGCAGGTCGCCGTCACCATAGGGGCTCCAATAGTCCCGCTGACCGTCCTCACCGAGTCCCAGGGCCACGCGGCGGGCGCGGATGAGCGCCTGCGGCAGCGCACCCTTGGCCGGGGCAACCGTGGTCAGGGCCACTCCCGCCTCGGCGAGGACATCGAGGATCCGGGCGACCTCGGGTTCCGGGTTCGTATTCAGTGCGAACGCATGCGAGACCGTGACCTGCCCGGCCATGCCCGCGGCTCGGGTCCGCGCGGCGATCTCCTCGAGCGAGAACAGCCCCGCGGTGCCCGCCTCGTGGAGGTGGATGTCGATGCCCTTGCCGTGCTTGTCCGCCAGGCCGAAGACGACATCGAGATGGGAGACCGGATCCCGGTCGTAGAGCAGCGGATCGAGTCCGCCGACGAGGTCCGCGCCGTCGGCCAGCGCCGCATCGAGGAGCTCTTCGACGCCCTGTTCCCGCACGATACCCGCCTGCGGGAACGCGACGATCTGGAAGTCGAGGACATCGGCATGCGCCTCGAGTGCGGCCTTGACCCCGTGGAAGCGCTCGAGACCGCAGTCGGCGTCGACCTGTGCGTGCGAACGGATGCGCGTGCCGCCGGAGGCGACGAATCTCGCGATTGCAAAAGCGGCCTGATCGGCGACGCTGCGCTCGCCGGCTCGCCAGTTCTCCCGATCGTTCATGATGTACCCGTGCAGAGTGCCGTCGGCGGTGTGCGGACGGAACGTCTGGCCCATCCGATTCGAATCCAGATGGGCATGGACATCGCCGAGGCTCGGCAGCAGGATCCGCCCGGCACCGTCGATGACCTCGGCCCCGGTCGGCGTCGGCCCGGTCGTCGGTGACGCGGACTCGGTGGCGGCATCCTCAGCGGGGGAGAGGCGAGAGATTCGTCCCTCGGTGATCTCGACATCGACGGCGGGAGCATCGGGGGTGCGTGGGAAGAGGCGCACATTCTTCACAAGGATCATGTGCCCAGCCTACGACCGCCAGGCGGTATACCATCGGAGATCGTGCCGGGCAGCGCGCCTCCGTGGGGCCGCGACCCGCGTGCTCGGCGACAACAGCTGTCTGAAAGGATGACGCCATGACGACTGCGCCCGAGCAGGGCTTCCGACGCTCCCGCGGCCTCGACGGTCTGGCCCTGGCCTGCCTCGTCCTCATCGCCGCCTCACTGCGGCCGGCAGCCTCCTCGCTGGGCCCCGTGCTCTCCGAGGTCAGCGACGGATTCTCCCTGGCCGAATGGCAGACCGGTCTGCTCACCGCTCTGCCGGGACTCGTGTTCGCCGTCTGCGGCATCATCGCCGTGCCCCTGCTCAAGCGACTCGGTCTGTTCGCGACTCTGGCCATGAGTGCGGCCCTCATCGTCGCAGGCATCGGTCTGCGCGCCATCGTCACCGAATGGGTCGCCTTCGCTCTGCTCACGGTCCTCGCCCTGGCCGGAATGTCGATCGGCAACGTCATCCTGCCCGTCTACGTCAAGTCCCGCTTCCCACACCGGCCCACCCTGGGCGCGACGACATTCACCGTCTCGCTGGGACTCGGGTCGATGCTGCCCTCGCTGCTCACCGCACCCCTGGCCGAACAGTTCGGCAGTTGGCGCTTCGGCCTCGGCTTCTGGATGATCCTGCCCTTCTCCGCGCTCATCACGTGGTCGGTGCTGCGGAGCCTGAAATCCGTGCCCGTCCTCTCCGGCCAGGCGGCCGAGCCCGGAGGAGAACGGACCGAAGCACCGCCTCGGCGACCGGTCGTCACCTCACCCAAGGCGTGGTACATGGCGATGTTCTTCGGTCTCCAATCGGCCAACGCCTACCTCCAGTTCGGGTGGCTGCCGCAGATCTACCGCGATGCCGGACTCGACCCCTTCCTCGCCGGGATCATGCTCACGATCGTCACCTTCGGCGGTCTGCCCGGCGGATTCCTCGCCCCGCAGATCATCGTCCGGTCCATCGCCCCACGGGCCTTCCTCGTCTCCTTCGGCGTCAGTGCCGTCGCCGGCTATACCGGACTGCTGCTCAGCCCGGTCAGCGTCCCGTGGCTGTGGGCGGCTCTGCTCGGCTACGGCGGATTCGCCTTCCCCGCCGCACTGGCGCTCATCACCTCACGCACCCGCGAGGTCTCGGTCACGGCCTCGACTTCGGCTTTCGTCCAGTCGTCGGGCTATGTGCTCGCCGCACTGTGCCCGCTGGCCGTGGGCGGACTGCTCGGCATCAGCGGCGGCTGGCAGGTGCCGCTGTGGTTCATGGTCATCATCTCCGTGCTCATGGCGATCACCGGTTGGCTGTCGGCCGGTCCTGGGGCCGTCGACGACGAACTGGCGCCGTCATCCGATCCCATTGGCACCGGTGAGGCAAAGTGACCCATAATGGAACCTCCAGGACCCGCATCTGAGGAGAATCGACACTCGTGGACATCAACGATCTCGGCAATGACATCGAAAAAATACTCGTTTCGGAAGAGCAGATAGCCGCACGACTCGTTGAATTGGCCGCAGCCATCGATGAAGACTACAAAGACAAGGACATCCTCCTCGTCGGCGTCCTCAAGGGCGCGGTCATGGTCATGGCCGACCTCGCCCGAGCCCTGCACTCACCGGTGACCATGGACTGGATGGCTGTGTCCTCCTACGGATCGGGTACCAAGTCCTCCGGCGTCGTGCGGATCCTCAAGGACCTCGACACCGACCTCACCGATCGTCACGTCCTCATCGTCGAAGACATCATCGATTCCGGCCTCACCCTGTCCTGGCTGATCCAGAACCTGCGCACCCGCGGAGCTGCCACTGTCGAGATCTGCACCATGCTGCGCAAGCCCGAAGCCGCTAAGGTCGACATCGACGTCAGGTACGTCGGCTTCGACGTGCCCAACGAGTTCGTCATCGGCTATGGCCTGGACTATGCGGAGAAGTACCGCAACGTGCCGTTCGTCGCGACGCTGGCTCAGCACGTCTACAGCTGAACCGACTGCACCGCTTTTTACGCCCGCGGCGAACCCGGGCCGCCTCCGGGGACTGTGACGGAACAGATCCGGTCCGCATTCGGGCTATCGGGGTGCGAAGTACTAGGCTGTGGGGGATGTTCCCAGGCAGCCTCGGTAGCCTGAAACGGTTGCCCACATCTTTTTCCTGAGAGGACTTATGGCCGAGTCGAACAAACGTCGCCCCCTGCTGAACAAGGCGACGAAGGGCCCATTGGTCTGGATCGTCCTGGCACTGCTCGTCGTATCGATCGGTGCTCTGCTGTTCAGCCAGTCCGGGTTCAGCCAGATCGACACCGAACAGGGTCTGCAGCTGCTCAAAGACGACAAGGTCGAACAGGCCAAGATCGTCGACAAGGACCAGCGCGTCGACCTCACTCTCAAGGACGACTACACAGTCGACGACAAGGACTTCGGCAAGAAAGTCCAGTTCTTCTACGTCGAACAGCGCGGCGAGCAGGTCGTCAAAGCCGTCGACTCCGCCGCCCCGGACAAGGGCTTCACCGACGAGGTTCCCAAGCAGAGCTGGCTGATGTCGCTGCTGGGCACGCTCATCCCGTTCGTCATCATCTTCGTCGTCTTCTGGTTCCTCATCTCGCAGATGTCGGGCGGGAAGATGATGAACTTCGGCAAGTCGAAGGCGAAGCTGGTCAACAAGGAGAACCCGGACGTCACCTTCACCGACGTCGCCGGAGTCGACGAAGCCCTCGAGGAGCTCGAGGAGATCAAGGAGTTCCTCGCCGAACCGGAGAAGTTCAAGGCCGTGGGAGCGAAGATCCCCAAGGGCGTGCTCCTCTACGGTCAGCCCGGAACGGGCAAGACCCTGCTGGCCAAGGCCGTCGCCGGTGAGGCCGGAGTCCCGTTCTACTCGATCTCCGGTTCCGACTTCGTCGAGATGTACGTCGGCGTCGGTGCCTCCCGAGTCCGTGACCTCTTCGAACAGGCGAAGTCGAACGCCCCGTGCATCATCTTCATCGACGAGATCGACGCCGTCGGCCGCCAGCGCGGCGCCGGAATGGGCGGCGGGCATGATGAGCGCGAACAGACTCTAAACCAGCTGCTCGTCGAGATGGACGGATTCGACGTCAAGACCAACGTCATCCTCATCGCCGCGACCAACCGCCCCGACGTCCTCGACCCGGCGCTGCTGCGTCCCGGCCGCTTCGACCGGCAGATCCCCGTCGAGGCCCCGGATATGAAGGGCCGCAAGCACATCCTCGAGGTCCATGCCGCCGACAAGCCGCTGGCCGACGAGGTCGACCTCGGCCAGGTCGCGAAGCGGACCCCCGGATTCTCCGGCGCGGACCTGGCCAATGTCCTCAACGAGGCGGCCCTGCTCACCGCACGAGAGAACGCGAAGGTCATCGACAACCGGATCCTCGATGAGGCCATCGACCGCGTCATCGCCGGCCCGCAGAAGCGGACCCGACTGATGAACGACAAGGAACGCCTCGTCACCGCCTACCACGAGGGCGGACACGCCCTCGTCGCCGCGGCCATGAATCAGACCGACCCCGTCACCAAGGTCACGATCCTCCCGCGCGGACGCGCACTGGGCTACACGATGGTGCTGCCGAGCGAAGACAAGTACTCGACGACTCGCAACGAGCTGCTCGACCAGCTCGCCTATGCCATGGGCGGGCGCGTGGCCGAGGAGATCGTCTTCCACGATCCGACCACCGGCGCCAGCAACGACATTGAGAAGGCGACGAATATCGCCCGCAAGATGGTCACCCAGTACGGCATGAGCGACAAGCTGGGCATGGTCAAGATCGGCGACGACCAATCCGAACCCTTCGCCGGACGCGGCTACGGCGGCGGCGACGAATACGGGGATTCGACCCTGTCCTCGATCGATCGCGAGGTCCGCGGTCTTATCGACTCCGCACACGCCGACGCCTACTGGGCGCTGACGCACAACCGCGATGTGCTCGACAACCTCGCCTACCAGCTGCTCGAACGCGAAACGCTGGACCAGGCCGCCCTGGAAGAGATCTTCGCCCCCGTCGTCAAGCGCGCCACCCGCGACGTGTGGCTGGCCCACGACGATCGCCCCGTGTCCGAACGCGGTCCCATCGCACCGCCCGCACCGCTGAGCGAACGCAGCGACGGTGACGGCTCGACCGGCGCCGAGGTCGACACCACCGACATCCCCGGAGCCGGACCCACCGGTGTCAGCGGACCCCATGTCCCGCACAACCCGCCGGGACCCGAGAACCCGAACGGCCCCACCGGCCCGACCGGAGGATCCGGCGCAGGCGGTCCCGGAACCGGGGGACCGGCGAAGAATGAGACGGACGAGGACAGAGGGAACAACGACTGATGGCCGATATCGAAGAGGTCTTCGCCGGCCTCGGCCCTGCCCCCTCGGGGCAGGAGAACAAGGTCGACCAGGAGCGCATCGCCGCTGCCGTGCGTGAGATCCTCATCGCCGTCGGCGAGGACCCCGACCGGGAAGGTCTGCTCGAGACTCCCGGCCGAGTGGCTCGCGCCTATGAGGAGATCTTCGCCGGGCTCCACCGCGACCCGGCCGAAGTCCTCGGCGTCACCTTCGACATCAGCCACGAGGAGCTCGTCCTCGTCCGCGACATCGACCTGTACTCCACCTGCGAACACCACCTCGTGCCCTTCCACGGAGTCGCCCACATCGGCTACATCCCGAGCAGGAACGGCAAAGTCACGGGGCTGTCGAAGCTGGCCCGCCTCGTCGAGATCTATGCTCGTCGCCCCCAGGTGCAGGAACGCCTGACCTCGCAGATCGCCGATGCGCTAGTCGATCACCTGGAACCGCAGGGCGTCATCGTCGTCGTCGAGGCCGAACACCTGTGCATGACCATGCGCGGAGTCCGCAAGCCCGGAGCTTCGACGATCACCTCGGCCGTGCGCGGGCAGCTGCGCGAAAGCGCCTCCCGGGCAGAAGCGATGAGTCTCATCCTCGGCCGCTGAGGCCAGAACACGGATCACCCAGCGATGGATCTCTCAGCAGCGAAGACGACGCAGATCATGGGCGTCCTCAATGTCACCCCCGACTCCTTCTCCGACGGCGGACTGTGGTTCGACCACGACATGGCCGTCGCCCACGGCCTCGAACTCATGGCCACCGGTGCCGACATCATCGACGTCGGAGGCGAATCGACGCGTCCGGGATCGGCCCGCGTCGACGAAGCCGAAGAGCTGCGCCGAGTCGTGCCGGTCGTGCGTGAGCTCGCCGCCGCCGGAGCAGTCATCAGCGTCGACACGATGCGCGCCCGCGTCGCCGCAGAATCCCTGGCAGCCGGGGCTCATATCATCAACGACGTCTCTGCCGGACAGTCGGATCCGACCATGCTCAGCGTTGCCGCCGAGTCCGGAGCCCCCATCGTGCTCATGCACTGGCGCGGCTACCTCGATCAGGCCTCGGCGACCTTCCACTACGACGATGTCGTCGCCGAGGTGATGGCCGAACTGCGCACCCGCATCGACGAAGCCATCGCCGTCGGCGTGAAACCTGCGAACATCATCGTCGACCCCGGCCTCGGATTCTCGAAGAACGCCGAACACAATTGGCAGCTGTTGGCCGCGCTCGACGAATTCGCCGCCCTCGACCATCGGCTCCTCGTCGCCGCCAGCCGGAAGCGCTTCATCGCCTCCCTGCTCAGCCCCGATGACCCGAAGCAGGCCGAACAGGCGGCGAAGGATCAGGCCACGGCCACGATCTCCGCGATCTCCGCACAGGCCGGCGCCTGGGCGGTCCGCGTCCACGATCCGGCCACCTCGGCGGTCGCGTGCAAGGTCATCGCCGCGGTCCGGGAACACTCCGCAGCAGCGAACCCTGCCGCGAACCTCGACACGGAGGACAACGGGCGATGACCGGCGCCGAGGCGACCCCCGACCGCATCGAACTGCGCGGGCTGACGGTGCGCGGCAACCACGGCGTGTTCGACTTCGAGAAACGCGAAGGCCAGGATTTCGTCATCGACGTCACCCTGCACACCTCCGTCGCACGTGCCGCGGCCACCGACGACCTCGCCGAGACGATCCACTACGGCGAACTCGCCGAAGACGTCGCCGGAATCGTCGAGAACAACACCTTCGACCTCATCGAGACGCTGGCCGACCGCATCGCCGACCACTGCCTGAGCCTGTGCGAGCACGTCGAAGTCGTCGTCCACAAACCCTCCGCCCCGATCCAGCGGACCTTCGACGATGTGCGCATCCGCGTCGAGCGCCACCGTGCTGCCGGCGCAGACGCGGGGGAGACCGAAGCGTATCTCAGCCTCGGGGCGAACCGCGGCGATGCCGCGGACACCCTCGACCAGGCGGTGGCCGCCCTCGACCGGCATCCCGACATCACCGTCACCCGCCGGTCCTCACTCTTCCGCACCGCGCCCTGGGGCGGAGTCGACCAGGACGACTTCCTCAACCTCGGAGTGCTCGTGACCACGACGCTGCCGGCACTCGAGCTGCTGTCGGTGGCACAGGGAATCGAAGTCGCCTGCGGGCGCACGCGCGAACTCAGGTGGGGACCGCGCACCCTCGACATCGACCTCATCCGCGTCGGCGGCGAGGACGCCGAGCAGCACCGCCGGACCCCGCGGCTGACCCTGCCGCACCCACGCGCCCATGAACGCGCCTTCGTGCTCGCCCCCTGGGCCGAGCTCGTCGGAGACACACTCATCGACACCCCTCGGGGGCGGCGCCCCCTCAGCGCGGTTCTGGCCGAACTCGACGACCAGGACATCTCCCGGATCACCTCTGGATAACCGCCCGCGATCTGAGAGACTGGGAAGCATGCAGAGAACCTCCTCGTCCACCCTCGCCGTGTGGGCCGTCATCGGCACGGTGCTCGCGATCGTGGTCGACGTGGTGCTCGAAAGCCAAGGGTTCTCACTGCCGGGCCTGCCCTGGTTCGCCGTCATCGGCATGCTCGTCCTCTCCGTCATCCTGTTCATGCTCGGCTGGCCCATCAAGAAGTGGAACGACGGGGACCGGACGAAGGAGATCGACCCGATCCAAGCGGCGAGAGTGGCGATCATGGCCAAGGCCAGCGCTCTGACCGGCGCCGGACTCTCCGGCTGGTACCTCGGCAACGCCGGGTACTATTTCCTGTCGGCCCCGGGGATCCGCAACGATCTGGCCGCAGGTATGCTTGTCGCAATGATCTCTGCCGCCGTGCTCATGATCGTCGGCATGATCGTCGAGGGATTCTGCGAGATCCCACCCCAAGACCCGCCGGGAGCCGAAACAGCATGAACCGCGACCCCTTCTTCTCCATCGGAGCCGATGTGCCCTTCAACCGGGTGAGCTCGAAGTACGGGCGGAAAGAGGTCCTCGCCTCAATGATTCTCGTCGTTCCGCTGCTCATCGCCGCCCTCGTCGTCGCGATCATCTTCACCTCCGAGATGCCGTGGCTGCACCTGGCCTGGATCGCCGTCGCCGTCTACGGCATCATCTCGACGATCATCATCCTTCGACAGGCGCGTGCCATCGGCTATGCCGAACGCGAAGACGATCTGCTCGTCCGTCGCGGCATCATGTTCCACCGCGCCACCGTCGTGCCCTACGGCCGACTTCAGTTCGTCGACGTCGACGCCGGCCCCATCGACCGCATGTTCGGCCTTGCGACCGTCAAACTCCACACCGCGTCGGCCGCCACCGACGCGACGATCCCCGGACTGCCCCGCGCCGAAGCCGATCGCCTGCGCGACAGCCTCGCCGGACTCGGCCAGGCCAATCTCGCCGGACTGTGACCATGCGCGACGAATCCTCGCCCGACACCCCGAACTCTCCCGCCGAGGCGGCCGCACCGGAGGTCTGGCACCGCGTCCATCCGCTGACGCCGATTCTCGAGAGCCTCGGCGTCCTCGTCGGCATCTTCATCGCCGCGGTCTACGGTCTGCAGAACTTCTTCCAGAGCGCCGTCGAAGACCTGGCCTCCGGCCGCTCCGTCAACCTCACCTTCGCCGAATGGCTGGGCGCCCACCCGCTGGTGATCCTCGCCGTCGTCGGCGGGATCATCCTGATCCTCGTTCTCACAGCCTTCTTCAGCTGGTTGGCATGGCGAGTCATGGGATATCGGGTCGACGCCGAAGCGATCTACTATCGGCGCGGACTGCTGTCGAAGAAGCTGCGCAAGGCCCGCCTGGACCGCGTCCAGTCGATCGACCTGCAGCAGAAGCTGCTGCCGCGGATGCTCGGAATGGGCGAACTCGTCTTCGACGTCGCCGGCGGCACCGACTCGAACATCTCCCTGAAATACCTGTCGAAGAAGCGTGCCGAAGAGCTTCGCGATGAGCTTCTCGCCGCGGTGAAAGCGAAGAAGAACGCATCCGCTGCGTCCACTGCGGCCGCCACGGCACCGACCGGAACCGCAGCCGAGCACGGTGGGCCCGAGCCCGAAACAGGAGCAGCCGGAGAGGCTGAAGCCGGTGCGGATGCGGCAGGTCAGCCACGTGTCAGGGCCGGTGACCACGGCGGCCCAGGCCTCGACTCCAGCGGAGAACAGCTGGGTATCGATCTCTCCGTGCCCGAACGCAGCGCCGACAGCATCGGAGTGCGACTGAGCAAACGTCTGGGCGCCCTGGCCGACGACGTCTCCCAGGAAGCGGAAGGCAGCCTCAATGATCTGCTGGCTCCGTACCACCTCTCGGCCGATGTCGGTGAGGAGGGCGAGATCATCCGTGTGCCCGCCCACCGTGTCATCGTGTCCTCCCTGCTCAACACCGGAACGCTGATCTCCGTCGGCGTGATCGTCGTCCTCATCGCCATTGCCGTCGTCTTCCTCGTCGTCGGGATCGAAGAGGCCTTCCTCCCGATCCTCCTCGGCGGACTGCCCGGCATCTTCGCCGCATTCACCGCATTCAAGAAGAACCTCGACAATGCCAATTTCGTCGTCCGCATCAGCGAAGACGGGCTGGCCGTCAGGCATGGACTCTTCTCCACCTCCCGCAAGGTCATCCCCCTCGACCGACTGCAGGCCGTCTGCCTGCATCAGCCGCTGCTGTGGCGCTGGGCCGGCTGGTGGAGGGCCGAATACAACATCGCCAGCGACGGAGGCAAGAACGACGAGAATCTGCTCCTGCCCGTCGGCGATATCGACCAGGCACTGCTCATGGTGGGTCTCGCCCTGCCCGACCCGCAGCTGCCCGCAGGCATCTCCGCCGACGGCCTCGTCCGGTCGGCCATGTACGACCGGAAGTCCACACATCCCGACGCAGCGGCGGCCGAGGGGCTGTTCCACGCGCAGCCGCGCTCCTCACGGGTCATCGACCCCCTCGTCTGGAAGCGACGCGCCTATGCGCTCACCGATTCCCTGCTCGTGCTGCGCCTGGGCATCCTCGACCGACGTGTCGACTTCGTGCCCCATGTCAGGGTCCAGTCCCTGCGCTACTATCAGGGCCCGCTGATGCGAGCGCTGAACCTGGGCACTGTGGCCGTGCATTCGACCGCCGGTCCCATCACCCCACTCGTGAAGCATCAGGATGCCGACGCCGCCAAACGCTTCTTCACCGAGCATGCCGAACGCACTCGGATCGCCCGCCAGACCTACGACGCGGCGGCGAAGAGCCCCCACACCGACCGGACACAGATCCTCGAGGAGGACGAAGGATGAGCCAGGACGACGCACCGCGGCTGGGCATCGGAATCATCGGCTGCGGCCGCGTCGGGGCCAGCATCGGAGCCGCCTGGAGGCAGGCGGGGCACGCCATCATCGGCGTCAGCGCCACCTCGGCGGCGAGCCTCGAACGCGCCGAGGAGATGCTGCCGGCAGTGCCCGTCCTCGACCCGGACGAGATCACCGAACGCGCCGAACTCGTCCTCGTCGCCGTTCCCGATGACGAGATCGCGCCGTTGGTCACGGGTCTGGCCGACCTCGGACGCATCCACGCCGGGCAGATCCTCGTGCACTGCTCCGGCCGGTACGGAACGGACGTCCTCGACGCCGGGACCCGCCTCGGCGCCCTGCCCATCGCCCTGCATCCGTCCCTGACGTTCACCGGAACCGAGGTCGACCTGAGTCGCCTGCGGCAGGCGACGATCGCGGTCACCGCGCCGGCTCCGATCCGTCCGGTGGGGGAGGCCCTCGTCGTCGAACTCGGTGCCGAGCCGATCGACATCGCCGAGGCGGACCGTCCCCTCTACCACGCGGCCATCACCCACGCCTCGAATCATTCGATCACGGTCCTCGCCGAAGCCATGGAACTGCTCTCAGAGGCCGGAGTCGCCGATCCCTCGGCCGTCCTCCACGCCCTCGTCGACGCCAGCGTCGCCAACACCATGCAGAATGGGCCCAAGGCACTGACCGGACCGATCAGCCGCGGCGACGTCGGAACCATCGAAGCGCACCTGGCCGCACTGAGCGAATTCAGCCTCAGCCGGTCGAACCCGTCCGTGCGCAACAGCTACATCGCACTTGCGCGATCGACGGCCGCGAAAGCCCTGGCGATGGGGCGGATCACAGAAGCCCAGGCACAGCAGATCCTGACTGCTCTGGACTGACCGCCGAATTCCCCCGTATGGCCCGTCCACGGTAGCCTTGAAGCATGGCGAACACCGACTCGAAGACACCTGAGAACGCAGACCTTTCACCCGAACACCTCGACCCGGAACAGATCCGGATCCGAAAGGACAAGCGCCAGCGTCTCCTCGACGACGGAACCGACGCCTACCCGGTCACGGTGCCCCGCACGCACAGCCTCGCCGAGGTCCACGCCGCCCACGACGGACTCGAAGCCGGTGAGGAGACCGACGACGTCGTCGGCGTCATCGGCCGCGTCGTCTTCGTCCGCACCACCGGAAAACTCTGCTTCGTCACCCTGCAGGCCGGCGACGGCACCCGACTGCAGGGCATGCTCTCGCTGCGCGAAGTCGGTCAGGAGCGTCTGGATGACTTCAAGACCGACGTCGACCTCGGCGATTTCCTGTTCCTGCACGGGAAGGTCATCAAGTCCAAGCGCGGTGAGCTCTCCGTCCTCGCGGACTCCTGGACCCTGGCGTCGAAGGCCATCCGCCCGCTGCCCGGCCTGCACACCGAACTCGCCGAGGACACCCGTGTCCGCCAGCGCTACCTCGACCTCATCACCCGCGAGCAGGCTCGGGAGACGATGCTCACCCGCGCCAAGGTGATGTCATCGCTGCGGAAGACCTTCGCGGACCAGGACTTCGTCGAGATCGAGACCCCGATGCTGCAGACCATGCACGGCGGTGCCTCGGCACGCCCATTCAAGACGCATATGAACGCCTACGACATCGATATGTATCTGCGCATCGCCCCTGAGCTGTTCCTCAAGCGGGCGGTCGTCGGCGGAATCGAGAACGTCTTCGAGATCAATCGGAACTTCCGCAATGAGGGCGCTGACTCCACGCATTCCCCGGAATTCGCGATGCTCGAGGCCTACCAGTCCTTCGGCGACTACCACTCGATCGCCGATCTGACGAAGACCCTGATCCAGAACGCGGCCCAGGAAGCCACCGGATCTCTCATCGTGACTCTCGATGACGGCACCGAATACGACTTCGGCGGAGACTGGCCGGTCGTGAGCATGTACGACTCCCTGTCCGAGGAATCCGGCGTCGAGGTGACCCCGGAGACCGGTTTGGACGTCCTCGACAAGATCGCCGCCGACAACAACGTCGACTTAGACGGCGTCTTCCGCTCACACGGCAAGTACGTCGAAGAGCTGTGGGAGCACTTCTATCAGGACAAGCTGTGGGCTCCGACCTTCGTCACCGACTTCCCGGTCGACACCTCACCGCTGGTGCGTGAGCACCGGACGAAGAAGGGCGTCGTGGAGAAGTGGGACCTGTACGTGCGCGGCTTCGAGCTGGCGACCGGCTATTCCGAGCTCGTCGACCCGATCATCCAGCGGCAGCGCTTCGAAGCTCAGGCTGCGGACGCCGCTCGCGGCGACGACGAGGCGATGGGTCTCGACGAAGACTTCCTCATGGCCATGGAGCACGGAATGCCGCCGACCGGCGGAATGGGAATGGGGCTCGACCGTCTGCTCATGGCACTGACAGGTTTGGGAATCCGCGAAACAATTCTGTTCCCATTCACCAAGCCATTGGCTTCTTCGCAGGAGGACTCGGCTCAGGAGGGCTGATGTGAATATGTTGGATATCCTCAAAGCGCTGCTCCCGTCGATCTGTGTGGGATTGCTGTTCTGGTATGTATTCCGGAATATCGTCCGCGCAGATCGCAATGAACGCGCACAGGTTGATAAGTACTATTCAGAGATTGAAGTTAGCGGAATCGAGGATAATCCCGAAACGGATGTTAAGATGACAGCGACAAAATCCTCTGATTACGAAAAGAGTGAACATGGCAAGGGAAATGCGCCTCGTTCTCACGGATGATTTCGACGGAAGCGAAGCGGCGGAAACCGTTCGCTTCAGCCTCGACCAGGCAACGTACGAACTCGAGCTCTCAACCGAGAATGCCGAAAAGCTCCGTGAGACGTTCGCCCCATTCATCGCCAAAGCACGTCGTGTAGCCAACACCGGTGGCCGTGGCCGCCGTGCGGGTTCGTCGGGGCCCAAGCGGGACACGGCGAAGATCCGCGAATGGGCTCAGAGCAACGGATACCAGCTCGGTGATCGCGGGCGGATCCCGCTGGAGATCGTCGAAGCATACGAAGCATACGAAGCAGCGGAGAAGTAAGAGGCTCATTCGAAAGCCGATAACCTCCGATTAGTCCCGAGGGGCCAGCGAATTGAATCGCTGGCCCCTCGGGTCTTTTTGTGCTCGGCCTCGGCATTATCGAATTCAGTGGTCCGGCGATGCGGCAGAACGGCAGTGATGAAACGTCACAGACAATTGCCAGGTACAAAGCAGTTGACGGTCATGTCGATGAATGGTCCCGGCAAATGATTCGTTGAACTGAGCGGTGAATCAAGGTGCCCTGAGCCGTGGTCGGCGAATGTCTTCAGCGCATCGAGACGATAATGCTGTTGGTTGAGGTCGTCGGGATCAGTTGTGTTCGTGCCGCATTGATCTGCTCCGGCTCTCTCCCCCGTTACCTTTTAATTAGCCCCACCATCCGTCAGGATTGAAGGGGTCGCTGGCCTGAGGACCCCGGCATGATTGATGCCCCCAGTCATCATGATCCGGGGGGTGTAGTCACCGGGGTTCGAAGGC